>CALUUZ010000051.1 GCA_944324075.1 Candidatus Mailhella excrementigallinarum | reverse complement strand
ACGCCCTTCGCGCAGAACGACACGCACAGACCGCACCCCTTGCACCAGCTCCGCTCCACAAAAATACTGTTCTTCATGCTCTCCTCCGCAACCATTCCGCAGTTCAGGAACGGTTTGACGCCCCGTCATTGCCCGGCATAAAATGGTATACCAATAGATAAATATTTATCTATTGGTATACCCTTAATACAGAGACACCCGTTCCCCGTCAAGAGCGGGGCATTGAAATTTTTATCATATAAAATCAATATATTATCAAAATTATATGTTTCCTTGCCGAATATTCATCCGGCAAGCCTCCAGTTTTCCCAAAAAGAACCGAATGCGGATTATTTATATAACATACTGTTTTATATAGATAAAAATAAATAATAATTTTCCACTTAATGGAATACCATTAAAATTTTTATATGAATATTCTTTTCAGAGCGTTTTGCGTCTGAAACCATCTGCCATGACTCCATGTTCCGGCCCGCAGGTTTCACGCCTGAAACCGGAGCCACACGCCGCAAACGGACTGCGGCGATACCGGAGGAAGGGGCGCCGCGGCGCCCCTGGCCGTCAGCGTCAAGCGCGTCAGAGCATTTCGCTCATGAAATGCTCTACTTCAGTCGGGCAGGGCGAGACTGAAGCCGCGGCATCGGAGCAGCCGCAATTCACTTGCGGCTGCTCCGATGGAGGCGTGAAACCCCGGGTCAGTACAGAGGGTTCCGGCCGGCAGATATTTTCAATGGCAAAACGCTCTACAGACAAGGAGAGCAGAGACGAATCCCGTTTCGCTCAAGCTCCGGAACATCCGGGGGGAGCATTTGCAAAACGAAAATGCCCCGGAGGAAATTAAACGCCAGGGGGCCGCTCCTTGCGGAGCGGCCCCCTGGCAACAATATGATAAAGAGCGCTTATTCGGCGGCCTTGGCGGCTTCAGCCTTGGGAGCTTCTTCCAGGCGGGTCAGTTCGATAACCGCCATGGGCGCGCTGTCACCGGGACGGCGCATGGCCAGCTTGAGCACACGGGTGTAACCGCCGGGAATGCCCGCGAAACGCGGAGCAATCTCGTCGAACAGCTTCTGCACAAGCTGATGGTTGCCAAGCACACGGTAGGCCTGACGGCGGGCATGCACGTCGTCACGGCGAGCCAGGGTAATCAGAGGCTCGACAACGCCGCGCAGTTCCTTGGCTTTGGCTTCGGTGGTATGGATGCGGCCGTGAATGAGCAGAGCCTTGGCCATGTTGCGGAACAGGGCCTTGCGATGGGAAGGATTACGGCCGAGCTTTCTGCCGGAATTGTTATGCCTCATGATGCTGCTTCCTCTTCCATTCCTGATATTTCTTGTCGAAAGAGTCGACCTTCATGCCGAAATCAAGCCCCATTTCCAGGAGGACATTCTTGATCTCGTCCAGAGACTTCTTGCCGAAGTTCTTGGTTTTGAGCATTTCATTCTCGGAACGCTGCACCAGTTCGCCCACCAGCGCGACATTGGCGCTGCGCAGGCAGTTGGTGGCGCGCACGGAAAGCTCAAGCTCGTCGATGCTCTTGAACAGATTTTCATTGCATTCGCCGCTGTCGCTGGCGCCGAGGCCGGATTCGTCGGAAACCTGTTCATCAAAGTTGATGAACACGGAGATCTGATCCTTGATAATCTTGGCGCTGTAGGCGACGGCATCTTCCGGACTGACGGAGCCGTCCGTCCAGACTTCCAGAATGAGCTTGTCGTAGTTGGTCATCTGACCGACACGCGCCTGCTCGACGGCGTACGCCACCTTGCGTACCGGCGAAAAGCTCGAGTCAAGACGGATGAGGCCGATTTCCTCGGCCAGCCCCTCGTGCATGTCGGCCGGAACATACCCCTTGCCCATGCGCGCTTCAAACTCAAGCTGGAACTCCACATCTTCCGTAAGCGTGGCGATGTGCAGTTCAGGGTTGAGCACGGCTACATGCTGATTGCCCTGAATGTCTCCCGCCGTGACCTCGCCCTTCCGGCTGACGCTCAGGGTAAGGGTCTGGGGTTCATCCGTATCCATGGCAAGGCGCACCTGCTTGATGTTCAGGATGATATCCGTCACATCTTCCAGCACGCCGGGCATGGTGGTGAATTCATGCTGAACGCCGGTGATCTTCACCGAAACGAAAGCCGCGCCCTGAAGAGAAGCCAGGAGCACCCGACGCAACGCGTTGCCGATGGTGGTGCCGTAGCCGCGCTCCAGAGGCTCGCAGACGAACTTGCCGTACATGTTGTCGGCAGCGCCGTCTTCACGGACGATCTGTTCGGGCTTGACCAGCACCGCCCAGTTGCGGGCGTTGATGAGTCTGTTGGCTTTTTTGTTGAGCATGGGTACTCCTGCTTATTTGGAGTAAAGCTCGACGATAAGCGATTCGTTGATGGGAGTCTGGATATCGTCGCGCTGAGGAAGGGCCTTGATCACACCCTTGAAGGCGGAACCGTCCACTTCAAGCCAGGCGGGGCAGCCGCGGCGCGCGATGGCTTCCTGAGCTTCGGCGATCACGGGAATCTTGCGGTTGTTCTCGGGCACGCTGATTTCATCGCCCACGCGCACCTGCAGCGAGGGGATGTTCACCTTGTGCCCGTTCAGGGTAAAGATGCCGTGACGCACCATCTGACGGGCCTGGCTGCGGGAGTTGGCAAAGCCCATGCGATAGATCACGTTGTCCAGGCGGCGCTCGAGAATGGCGAGCAGATTGGCGCCGGTCACGCCCTTGGCCATGTCGGCGGAGACGAAATAGCCGTGGAACTGATTTTCCAGCACACCGTACATGCGGCGCACCTTCTGCTTTTCACGCAACTGAAGGGCATACTCGCTGACCTTCTTGCGCGCGCGGCCGTGCTGGCCGGGGGCATAGGGACGGCGATCCTGGGAACACTTGTCGGAGAAGCAGCGGTCGCCTTTCAGAAACAGCTTGGCGCCTTCGCGGCGGCACAGGCGGCATTTGGCGTCATTATATTTGGCCATGGTAGATATTCCTCGTCTTCAGGGCGTTAGACGCGGCGCCGCTTCGGAGGCCGGCAGCCGTTATGGGGGATGGGGGTCACGTCACGGATGAACGCAACCTTGAACCCGGCCGCATTGATGGCGCGCATGGCGGATTCGCGCCCCGCGCCGGGGCCTTTCACATACACGCCCACGGTGCGCATGCCGTTGTCCTGCGCACGGCGGGCGGCAGCTTCAGCCGCAACCTGCGCCGCAAAGGGGGTGGACTTGCGCGATCCCTTGAAACCGCTCTGCCCCGCGCTGGCCCAGCTGATGGTATTGCCGCGGGTGTCGGTAAAGGTAATAATGGTATTGTTGAACGTGGCGTTGATGTGAGCCACGCCAAGCGGCACGTTCTTCTTTTCTCTCTTCTTGGCAGCTCGTTTCGCTCTTGCCATCTCTCACTTCCTTGAACTTGGCTTGCATGACGGACTACATGCCCAAGCGGCGTCTCGCGCGCCGGACATAAGACATCGCGCCCGTCGAAGGGGCGCGAAGGCTTACTTCTTCTTGCCGACGGCGCCGCGGCGCGGGCCCTTGCGGGTACGCGCATTGGTATGGGTGCGCTGCCCGTGCACGGGCAGACCGCGGCGGTGACGCAGACCGCGATAGCAGCCGATATCCATCATACGCTTGATGTTGGAGCTGACTTCACGGCGAAGGTCGCCCTCCACCTTGTGGTTGGTTTCGATTTCCTTGCGGATTTCGTTCACTTCATCGGCATTGAGGTCATCAATGCTGCGGGTCCAGTTGACGCCGGTGGCGTCAAGGATCTGCAGGGCCGTAGCCCGGCCGATGCCATAGATATAGGTAAGCGCGATATCCGCTCTCTTGCCTCGCGGCAATTCAATACCTGCAATTCTGGCCACGTTAAGACTCCTGCAAGGTTATCCCTGGCGCTGCTTGTGCCGGGGGTTTTCGCAGATCACTCTGAGGACGCCCTTGCGCCGGACAACCTTGCACTTCGGGCACATTTTCTTTACGGAAGGCCTGACTTTCATCGCTCACTCCGTTTGTTGTTCAGTCTGACGGCTGAAAGCACGCCGGAACCGAATTCTTTATCGGGTTAACAAAAATCTGTCAAGCGGAGGGATCCGGGCAGCCGCTCACGCATTGGAGGCCAGACTGAGTATCTCGGCCCCGTCAGCGTGAATAACCACGGAATGTTCCCAATGGGCGGCGAACTTTTTGTCTTTCATGTTCGCCGTCCAGCCGTCCGACAAAATTTCCACCTCGTGGGTGCCAACAGCCAACATGGGCTCGATGGCCAGAACCATCCCCGCTTTCAGCGGCACCCCCTCCCCCGCCCCTTCCGGAACGAAGTTCGGGATCTCCGGCTTTTCATGGAGCCTGGCGCCGACGCCATGCCCGACGAAACGCCGGATGATATGGAGCCCTTCTTCTTCGGCATGGCGCTGCACCGCCGCCGAAATCGCATACAGATCATTGCCGGGGCGCGCCGCGGCAATCCCGAGATGGAGGCACTCCTCCGTCACCCGGGAAAGATGCTTCGCCTCTTCGGACACCTCGCCCACCAGGGCGGTGCGCGCCGAATCCCCGTGAAACCCCTCGTACACCACGCCCATGTCGAAACTGACGATGTCGCCTTCCTTCAGGATGCGCTCCCTGGAGGGAAAGCCGTGCACAACGGTTTCATTCACCGAACAGCACAGGGCGTAGGGAAAGCCCCCGTAACCCTGAAATGCCGGCTTCACCCCATACTCCCGGCACATCTTCTGACAGATATCCTCGAAGAGCATGGTCGGAACGCCGGGACGGACATTGGCCACCAATTCGTCAAGGATACGGGCGGTGATGCCGTTGGCCTTGCGCAAGAGGTCGATTTCCCTCTCGTTCTTGATGAATACGCCCCGGAACTTTTTCATGATTACGCCCTGCCCCGGATACGGGTCTTGCCCATCAGTCCCTCATACTGGCGGGAAATCAGATGCGATTCCACCTGCCCCATGAAGTCGATGGCCACGCCCACGAGGATGAGCAGGCTCGTGCCGCCGAAGTAGAACTGCACGTTGAACTTCTGCATCAGGAACATGGGCATGACGGAAATGGCCGCGATGTACACGCCGCCCCACAGGGTAAGGCGCGAAAGCACCGCGTCGATATATTCCCGCGTCTTGTCGCCCGGACGGATGCCCGGAATGAAGCCCCCGGCCTTCTTCAGATTCTCGGCGATGTCCTTCGGATCGAAGATGATCGCGGTATAGAAGAAGCAGAAGAAGAAAATCAGGCCGACAAAAATCAGATTGTAGACAATCGAGCCGGGCTGGAACCAGCCCACCACGCGCTGAATCCATTCCGCCTGGGAGAACCCGGCCACCGTCGCGGGGAAGAGCAGAAGGCTCTGCGCGAAAATGGGAGGAATGACCCCGGCGGTATTCAGCCTGAGCGGAAGATGCGTGGTCTGCCCGCCGTACATCTTGCGGCCCACCTGACGCTTCGCGTAGTGAATCGGGATGCGGCGCTGCGAACGCTCCACAAACACGATGCCCACCAGAACCGCCAGCATGCCCGCCAGCAGCACCAGCGCAAGGACGACATTCATGTCGCCGGCCCTGATCTGCTCGTAGGTGCGCGCGATCGCGGTGGGAGTGCCGACCACGATGCCCGAGAAGATGATGAGTGAAATCCCGTTGCCGATCCCCTTGGCGGTGATCTGCTCGCCCAGCCACATGATCAGGATGGTTCCGGCAGTCAGGGTGATGATGGTCACCACCTTGAATTCCCATCCGGGACTCTGCACCACGGGCAGGTTGTCCGGACTGGTCATGCCTTCCAGCAGAGCCGCGATGCCGAAGCCCTGAATGATGGTGATGAGCACCGTCAGGTAACGGGTGTACTGGGTGATCTTGCGCCGTCCGGCCTGTCCCTCTTCCTTGGCCATCCGCTTGATGTCCGGACTCACCACCTGCAGAAGCTGCAGGATGATGGATGCGGAAATGTACGGCATGATGCCGAGAGCGAATACGGAAACATTGCGCAGGCCACCGCCCGAGAACATATCCAGCAGCGCGAAGACCGACCCCTGCATGCTTGCGAAAAAGTGCGAAAGGGCATCAACATTGATGCCCGGCACAGGCACGTGGACGCCCACCCTGTAGGCACACAGGATGAGCACCGTCCACATGAGCTTGTTGCGCAATTCGGGAGTCTGCGCGAGCTGGTTCACACCGGCCACGGCCTATTCCTCGCCGGCGGCTTCGCACACGGCGCAGTCGCACGAAACATCGGCGCAGAGTTCCTTCACCTCGCCGCCCGCGCTGCGGATCTTCTCCGCCGCGCTGCGGCTGAAGCGATGGGCTTCCACCTTGAGGGCGGAGGTCACTTCGCCTTCACCGAGAATCTTGACCGGAGCGCCGAAGCGGCACAGGCCGCGTTCGTAGATATCATCCAGGCTGATGTCGTTCTTGCCTTCAAAGGCGGCCTGCAGACGATCAAGATTGATCACTTCAAAGCTGACCTTGAACAGGAAGTTCTTGAAACCGCGCTTGGGCAGACGGCGCTGAAGGGGCATCTGGCCGCCCTCGAAACCGGGGCGCACGCCGCCGCCGGCACGGGCGTTCTGGCCCTTGTGGCCCTTGCCGGAGGTGCCGCCGAGGCCGGAGCCGGAACCGCGGCCCACGCGGCGGCGGGTCTTGCGCTCTTCCACGAAAGGATAAAGATCGTTCAGTCTCATTATTCACTGACCTCTACCAGGTGGGACACCTTGGCAACCATGCCGCGCACGGCGGCGTTGTCTTCAAAGCTTTTGACCATCTCGCGGCGGCGCAGCCCCAGGGAATCCAGAACCTTTCTCTGGTGGGGAGTGCAGCCGATACGGCTTCTGACGAGCTTGATCTTGATCTGGGACATGCCTTCCTGCCTTTAGCCCTACTTGCGGGGGGCTTCCAGTTTCTTGCCGCGCACTTCGGACACGGTCTCGGCGCTGCGCAGGGAGGTAAGCCCGTCAATGGCGGCGCGGAGTACGTTGTGCGGGTTGTTGGTGCCGATAGCCTTGGCGAGCACGTCGGTGACGCCCGCGGCTTCCATGACCGCGCGCACCGCGCCGCCGGCGATGATGCCGGTACCGCGCGAGGCGGGCTTCAGGAGCACGCGGCCGGCGCCGAAGCGGCCCAGCACCTCGTAAGGCAGGGTGCCTTCCAACAGGGGAATCCTGACCATGGTCTTGCGGGCGCGTTCCGTCGCCTTGCGCAGAGCTTCGGGCACTTCCTGAGCCTTGCCCAGGCCGTACCCCACGTTGCCCTTGCCGTCACCGACGACCACCAGGGCGCTGAAGCTGAAACGGCGACCGCCCTTCACCACTTTCGCAACCCGGTTCAGATGCACGATCTTTTCAATGTAACCGGAGTCCTGCGTTTGCTGCTGTTCCATCATATTTCTGCACTCGTTGTCTTATCGGCTAGAATTCCAGGCCGCCCTCACGGGCGCCGTCGGCAACAGCCTTGATGCGGCCGTGATACAGATACCCGTTGCGGTCGAACACCACCTGACGGATGTTTCTCTCCTGGGCCAGACGGGCGATTTCCCTGCCCACGCGGTCGGCTCCGGCCTTGTTGCAGCCGGCCTTTTCGCCGCCCCTGGAAAGGGCCAGGGTGGAAGCGGCGGCCAGCGTCACGCCGGCGGCGTCATCCACGATCTGGGCGTAAATATGCAGATTGGAACGGTAGACAACCAGACGCGGACGATCGGCCGTGCCGGAAATCTTCTTCCGGATGCGGACCTTGCGGCGCTTACGGGTTTCGTTCTTGGAAAGTATCATGACTGTGCCCCTGCTACTTGCCCTTGGCGCCGGACTTGCCGGCCTTGCGGCGGATGATTTCGGTTTCGTACTTGATGCCCTTGCCCTTGTAGGGCTCAGGCTTGCGGATGCGGCGGATGCGGGCGCACATTTCGCCCACCTGCTCCTTGTCGATGCCGGAGATGGTCAGCTTCTGGCCTTCCGCCTTGGCTTCGAGTCCCTTGGGCAGATCCACCAGCACGGGGTGGGAGAACCCGACGGAAAGTTCAATGATGCTGCCTTTCACGGCAACCTTGAAGCCCACGCCGTTGACTTCGAGCGTCTTGGAAAAGCCCTTGCTCACGCCTTCCACGCAGTTGGCGAGAAGGGTGCGGCGCAGGCCGTGCTGCGCGCGGGCTTCGCGGGTTTCCTCAAGACGGGTCAGAGTGACGTGCCCGTCTTCCAGCTTGTAGTCGAGGAGGCTGCACCTGGGAGTGCTCAGGGTGCCCTTGGGCCCCTTCACTTCCACCACATCGGCGCCCAGCTTCACTTCCACCCCTTTGGGCAGTTCGAGGGGCAATTTACCTATTCTGGACATGATTATTTCTACCTTGGCTGAAGAACAGTCGGCTTCGCGCCGCTCTTACCAGACTTCACAGAGAAGTTCGCCACCAGTCTTGCGCGTGTGGGCCGAGACGCCGTCCAGCACGCCCTGGGACGTGGACAGGATGCAGATGCCGAGGCCGTTCTGCACGCGGGGAATACCGTGATGATTGACATAGACGCGGCGGCCGGGCCTGCTGATGCGCTTGAGGCCGGTAATGGCGGGACGTCCCTTCACATACTTCAGCTCAATGGTGATGTCGCGATCTTCAACGCGGACATCCTCCACATAGCCTTCCTGCTTGAGGATGGTAGCCATAGCTTCCTTCATCTTCGAGCGCGGCACACTCACTTCCTTGTGGAGGGCCAAGTGCGCGTTGCGGATACGCGTCAGCATATCGGCAATGGGATCGGTCAACATGGTATGGAATCTCCTGAAAGCTTAGCCGGATTACCAGCTGGATTTACGGACGCCGGGCAGTTCGCCCGCCAGGGCCATCTTGCGGAAGCAGATACGGCAGAGGCCGAAGCGGCGCAGATACGCGCGGGGGCGGCCGCAAATGGGGCAACGGTTGTAGGCGCGGGTGGAAAACTTGGCTTTCCTGCGGGCCTTTACTTCAAGGGAAGTACGGGACACGGCCTATCTCCTTACTTGCGGAAGGGCATGCCGAGCTGTTCGAGCAGCAGCTTGCCTTCCTTGTCCGTGGTGGCGGACGTGACGATGGTGATGTTCATGCCCTTGGGATTTTCGATACGATCCGACTCCATTTCGGGGAAGATCATATGCTCCTTGATGCCCAGGGTAAAGTTGCCGCGGCCGTCGAAGCCGCGATCCGGGATGCCGCGGAAGTCGCGCACGCGCGGCAGGGCGAAGTTCATCAGTTTGTCCAGGAAGTCCCACATGGCTGCCTTGCGCAGGGTCACGCGGGCCCCGATGGGCATGCCTTCGCGCACCTTGAAGGCGGCGATGGACTTCTTGGCGCGGGTCACCACGGCCTTCTGGCCGGCAATGGCGGAGAGTTCCGCCACGGCTTCTTCCATCAGCTTGTTGTTCTGACTGCCAGAACCAAGGCCGATATTAAGGGAGACCTTTTCGATTCCGGGAATCTGCATGGGAGATTTGTAGGCAAATTCCTTCTGCAATACCGGAATCACTTTCTCACGGTATATCGTTTCCAGACGGGTCATCGTCGTTCACCTTCTACAGGGTTTCGTTGCACTTCTTGCAGAAGCGGATTTTCTTCCCGTCCTCGGTGTACCGGTAGCCGACGCGGGTGGGCTTGCCGCAGGCGGAACACACAACCATGAGGTTGGACACGTGGATGGGCATTTCCTTTTCGACGATGCCGCCGGGTTCGCGCTTGTAGGGGTTGGGGCGGACGTGACGCTTGGCCACGTTGACCTTTTCCACCAGCACGCGATCGGACTTGCGAAGAACCTTGAGGACCTTGCCGATTTTGCCCTCGTCCTTGCCGGCGATCACCATCACCTTGTCGTCCTTGTGAATGCGAAACTGCTTCATTTCAATGCTCCTACAGCACTTCCGGCGCAAGGGACACGATCTTCATGAAGTTGCGGGCGCGCAGTTCGCGGGCAACGGGTCCGAAGATGCGGGTGCCGACCGGTTCGCCCTGCTTGGAGAGCAGCACGGCTGCGTTGGTGTCGAACTTGATATAGGAACCGTCGGCGCGGCGCACTTCCTTGGCGGTGCGCACGATGACGGCCTGCATGACGTCGCCCTTCTTCACCTTGGCATGGGGCATGGCGTCCTTGACGGAAACCATGATGATGTCGCCCACGGTGGCGTAGCGGCGGTGGGAGCCGCCCAGCACCTTGATGCAGGCGACTTCCTTGGCGCCGGAGTTGTCGGCTACCTGGAGTCGGGATTCAACCTGGATCATGGTTCAGCCTCCTACACGGCCTTTTCGAGGATGGACACCAGATGCCACCTCTTGTTGCGGCTCATGGGCCGGAATTCCACGATCTTCACCTTGTCGCCGATGCCGCATTCGTTATTCGGGTCATGGGCGGTGCACTTCTTGCGGCGCCGCACATACTTTTTCAGAAGCGGATGCTGGACCAGCGTTTCCACGCGCACGACGATGGTCTTGTCGCACTTGTCGCTGATCACCGTACCGACGAGCGTTCTGCCTTTGCGCTGTTCGATTGCGCTGTTCATATCCGCTCCTACTTCGTCTTGCCGGATTCGGCGTTGATGGCCGTGAGTATCCGGGCAATATCTTTCTTGGCGGCAGGGATGGAGGCCGTCTTTTCCAGTTGCGCGGTGGCGTGCTGGAGACGGAGATTGAACAGTTCCTGCCGGGTTTCCGTCAGTTTGGCCTGAAGCTCATCCTTGCTCAGACCGCGCAGTTCTTTCATTTTCATTCGAAGGCTCCCTCTCTCACCACGATCACGGTCTTCACGGGCAGCTTGTGGGCGGCCAGGGTCAGAGCGCGCTTGGCGAGTTCAAGGCTGACGCCCTTGATTTCATACAGGACGCGGCCGGGCTTCACCGGAGCGCACCAGCCCACCGGAGCGCCCTTGCCGGAACCCTGACGGGTTTCCAGCGGCTTGGCGGTCACGGGGTTGTCGGGGAACACACGGATCCACACCTTGCCGCCGCGGCGGATGTGGCGCATCATGGCGATACGGGCCGCTTCAATCTGCTGGCTCGAAAGCTTGCCGTGTTCCACGGCCTTCAGGCCGATATCGCCGAACGCGACAGTTGCGCCGCGCGTCGCGGGGCCGCGCAGGCGGCCTTTCTGCCACTTGCGGAATTTAACTCTCTTGGGGGCGAGCATTATTGTTCCACCTCTTTATCCAGGATTTCACCCTTGTACACCCACACCTTGATGCCGATGAGGCCGTAGGTGGTGTGGGCTTCAGCGAAACCGAAGTCGATATCGGCGCGCAGGGTCTGCAGCGGCACGCGGCCGTCGCGATACCACTCGGTGCGGGCGATTTCCGCGCCGGCAAGACGGCCGGAGCAGGTCACCTTGATGCCTTCCGCGCCGAACTTGCGGGCCATGGTCACGGTTCGCTTCATGGCGCGGCGGAAGGCGACGCGGCGTTCCAGCTGCATGGCGATGTTTTCGGCCACAAGCTGGGATTCGATTTCCGGACGCCGGATTTCATTCACTTCGAGCGCGAACTCGCGGCCGAACTTCTTCTTGAGATCACCGCGCAGCTTTTCGATTTCCGCGCCCTTGCGCCCGATGACGATGCCGGGGCGGGCAGTGGAGAGAATCAGCCGGATCTTGCCGCCGAAGCGTTCGATTTCAATCCTGGAGATGCCCGCGCTGTAGAGCAGCTTCTTCACGAAGGTGCGGATCTTGTGATCTTCAAACACGAAGGAAGCGTATTCCTTCTTGCTGAACCAGCGGGACTGCCAGTTTTTGTTGTAGCCCAGCCGGAAGCCGTAAGGATGTACTTTCTGACCCATAGCCTATTCCTGTCCTTCCGCGAGAATTACGGTGATGTGGCTGGTGCGCTTGCGGATGTGCATGGCGCGCCCCTGGGAACGGGGCATGAAGCGCTTCCAGGTGGGGCCTTCGTTGACCACCACGTCCTTGACGTACATGGAGTCCACATCAATGCCCGGGAACTGGGCAGCGTTGGCCAGGGCCGAACGCACCACGCCGTACAGAACGCCGGCAGGCTTGTTGGGCGTGAACTTGAGCTGATTCAGAGCCTCCTCCACCGGCAGACCTTTGACGTTCTGGGCGACCAGACGGGTCTTGCGGGGAGAAACGCGCTGAAACTTGGCGATTGCTTTCGATTCCATGAACGTTACCCGCTATTTTTTGGCTTTGGTCTTCTTGTCAGCGGCATGGCCGTGGAACGTGCGCGTGGGCGCAAATTCGCCAAGCTTGTGACCGACCATATTTTCCGTCACGAACACCGGAATGAACTTCTTGCCGTTATGCACGGCGAAAGTCAAACCGACCATTTCAGGAAGAACGGTGGAACGGCGGGACCAGGTTTTGACCACCTTGTGGTCATTGTTGGCAACGGCCGCGTCGACCTTCTTCATGAGGTGGCCGTCCACGAAAGGACCTTTCTTGAGAGATCTGGGCATGTCCGGCTCCTCTTACTTCTGCCCGCGCCGCTTGATGATGAGGCGGCTGGAAGGCTTTTTCTTGGCACGGGTCTTGTAACCCTTGGTGGGAATACCCCAGGGGGTAACGGGATGACGACCGCCGGAACTGCGGCCCTCACCGCCGCCCAGAGGATGGTCGACGGGGTTCATGGCCACACCGCGCACCTTGGGGCGGCGGTTCAGCCAGCGGTTGCGACCGGCCTTGCCAAGGCTGATGTTTTCATGCTGCACGTTGCCGACCTGCCCCACAGTGGCGATGCAGGCGGCGAGCACCTTGCGCACTTCGCCGGAAGGCAGGCGCAGCAGGGCGTACTTGCCGTCCTTGCCCACAAGCTGGGCATAGGTGCCGGCGGCGCGGCAGAGCTGGCCGCCGCGGCCCGGATGCATTTCAATATTGTGCACGTTGGTGCCCACGGGAATGCGGGCCATCCTGAGCGCGTTGCCGGGCTTGATGTCGGCCTTTTCCCCGGCCTCGATGCGGTCGCCCTGCCTGATGCCCACGGGAGCGAGAATGTAGCGCTTTTCGCCGTCGGCATAGTGCAGCAGCGCGATGCGGGCGGTGCGGTTGGGGTCGTACTCGATGTGCGCCACCGTGGCGGCGATGTCCATCTTGTCGCGCTTGAAGTCGATGATGCGGTACAGACGCTTGTGGCCGCCGCCGCGGCGGCGGCTGGTCACGCGGCCGTTATTGTTGCGGCCGCTCTTTCTGGGCAGGCCCTCGGTCAGGGACTTTTCCGGGGTGGACCTGGTGATTTCCGCGAAGTCGGACACGGTCTGGAAACGCCGGCCGGCCGAGGTCGGTTTCAGCTTGCGAACAGCCATTGCCTAGACTCCCTCGAAGAATTCGATTTTATCGCCAGGGGCGAGGGTCACATACGCCTTGCGGTAGCCGGGAATGCGACCCTTGACGCGGCCCTGCCGCACACGATTGCGCGGCTTGACCGTAACAACATTGACATCAACGACCTTGACCTTGAAGGCTTCTTCAACAGCCTTGCCGATCTCGATCTTGTTGGCCCTGGGGTCCACGAAGAAGGCAACCTGACCGGCGCTCTCGCGCAGCATGGTGGCCTTTTCGGTGACGACGGGCCGGAGAAGAATCTTGGTGTAATCCATGTCCATTCCTCTTTCAAGGCTGGAGGGCTACTTCAGCCGCGCTTCCAGATGGGGCAGCGCGCCTTCGAGCACCACGAGCTGCTTGTGATTGAGCACTTCGTACACATTCACGGCGTCGGGGGTGACCAGCGTGATGCCGGGGATGTTGCGCGCGGAAAGCGCGAGAACGGAGCCTTCGCCGCCCTGTTCGGGAGCGACGACCACCAGAGCCTTGGACAGGCCGAGCGAGCCGGCCACTTTCACAAAGTGCTTCGTCTTGGCTTCGGGCAGCTCGATGCCCTTCACCACCATCAGCTCATTGTCGGCCAGGCGGGAAGAAAGAGCCATACGCAGCGCGAGAGAGCGCACCTTCTTGTTGATCTTGAATCCGTATTCGCGGGGCTGGGGGCCAAAGATGATGGCTCCGCCGCGCATGATGGGGGAACGGTTGGAACCCTGGCGCGCATTGCCGGTGCCCTTCTGCTTGAAGGGCTTCCTGCCGCCGCCGGACACGAGAGCCCGGGTCTTGACGGCGTGCGTGCCGGCCCGCAGAGCCGCACGATAGGCGCGCACCACGAGGTTCAGAATCTCCGGCCGCACCTCGACCTCGAACACTTCGGGCGCCAGGGTGACGTTCCCGGCTTCCTGCCTGTTCTGATCGTAAACTTTCACATCAGCCATTGTCTTGATCCTCTCTGTGTGTTGCGCGCTACTGCTTGCGCACCATGACGAGACCGTTCCTGGGGCCGGGCACGGAACCCTTGATCAGGATCACGTTGTCCTCGGCGCGGACTTCCACGATCGTCAGGCCCGGTTCGGTCACGCGCTCGCCGCCCCACTGGCCGGCCATCTTCTTCCCCTTGAACACATGCCCGGGAAAGGTGTTGTTGCCGATGGAACCGCCGGAGCGATGCACCTTTTCGTTGCCGTGGCCGTCGTTGATGCCGCGGAAATTCCAGCGGCGCATGACGCCCTGATAGCCCTTGCCGATGCTGGTGCCGGTCACCTTGACCCTGTCGCCCGCGGCGAACATGTCGGCGCTGAGGCTCTGGCCCACTTCAACGGCGGCCGGGCCTTCCAGACGCACTTCCCGCAGGGTGCGGAAGATGCCGGTTCCGGCCTTGGCGAAATGTCCCTTCATGGCCTTGGAAAGATGCTTTTCCTTGGCTTCGTCGAAGGCAATCTGGATGGCATTGTAGCCGTCCTTTTCCACAGTCTTGACCTGCGTGACGGGGCAGGGACCCACCTTGACCACCGTCACCGCGACAGCGGAGCCGTCGCCGGCGAAGATGCGGGTCATGCCCAGCTTGCGTCCAATAATACCCATTTTTTCAGACATGACGCTCCCTCACTAGAGCTTGATTTCCACATCCACGCCGGCGGGCAGGGAGAGCTTGCCCAGAGCGTCCACGGTCTGCTGCGTGGGGTCGAGGATGTCCATAAGGCGTTTGTGGACCCTCATCTCGAACTGTTCACGGGACTTCTTGTCCACGTGGACCGAGCGCTGAATCGTGTACTTGTGAATGTTGGTGGGCAGGGGAATGGGCCCGGCCACACCGGCGCCGGTATTGCGCGCCGTGTCCACGATTTCCGCCACAGCCTTGTCCAGGATGCGGTAATCGTAAGCCTTGAGCTTGATACGGATACGATCACTGCCAACTGTCGTCATTGCGAATCTCCATTTTTGGCAAACCCGCCCCGGCAAACCCGCCGGAGTCTCACCCCGCTTCCGTGAGGGAAAGAGAGGTCGGAGAGCCTTGGCCAACCTAAAGAAGCGCCGTACCCGGAGCATGTTCGCGGGAGGGTACGCTTCGTTCCTTACGCCGTGTTCAACACCCGCCCGAAAACGGGAGACGGGAAACACGAAAAAAGACAATTCCCTGCGGAATTGTGTCGGCTTCGGAGATTTTTTTACGGAAGATAGGGACGAGATGGAGCCTGAGGCGGCACGCAACCGTTCGCACTTTCCAAAAATTCCAGAAGTCGACCTTGGTTTTCGTCCGCCCGGCTGGTGACGGAACTTGCGTTCCGGCAAGACAGGTGGTCCCGCAGAGGTCTCACATGCCCGGCACACCCTTCCGGGAACGCCGGTAACACCTTACAGCCCCTCGAAGCCCGGGGGCTGGAACGGCTGACATAGCGCGGCATGTAAGACGCCTGCAAAATGTCAAAAGCTGGGAGACGGAAGCCTCCCGGCGCAGCAGGACGGGTTCGACCCGCCCTTCCCTGCCGTCCAGGGATTGGCCCTTTTGCAAGGGCGAAGTGTTATTTAGCCTGCCGGAACAACGGCGTCAAGCTTTTTTTTGCGCCGCGCTCCGTTGCAGAATAGTGTTGACGGCGTTGTGCGTGGCGTGCGGCCTTGCTCCGGCTTGAGCGGCAACATTCGTTGCCACAAGGTCAGCCCGTGTTCCACACGGGCGAGAGGCAGCATGTATCCACGGCCGGCTCGCTTGCGCCCTTGTGCGGCACAGCCGCACAAGGGCTCCGCTCCGCGAAACATTGCTTCCGCTC
>CALUUZ010000050.1 GCA_944324075.1 Candidatus Mailhella excrementigallinarum | reverse complement strand
GCCCGCGCTGCCGCCGCCGAGGATGATGACGTCCGCTTCAATCTTTTTCACGCTCATGATGATCCTCCTCAACTGGAACGATCCGGCGCGGAAATGCCGAATCGTCCGGCCGGTCTTTCAGAAAACCGGCCCGCCGGGGGGTCGCCCTGCGACAACCCCGGGCGCAATATGTTCTGACAACAAATTGAAAACAGCCTGAACGGAACAACTGCTTCTGATGCACCTCCTGGCCGCACGGAACGGCAATGGCTTTTTCAGGGTGTGACAAAGATCTCCTTGTCTTCACAAAATGAAGACAAATCGACAAATATCGCCGTACACGATACAGTTTCAGCACTGGTGCAAACCGAGGACAAGAAAGGGCAGCAATGTGAAAGATGTGTGGTGTACGCGATCTCCTGTGGTATTTTTGCTCTTCAAAAGTTTTCCTGAAGAGCCGGTCGGGAAGGGATGGTGTCTGTCCGGAGTCTGTTTCTGTTTGAGTCCAGTCCGGACAAGTTTACAATACTCGTCCGGGTTATGTTGTCAAGAAATTTCTTCAGTATCTGCCCCTTTCTTTGGCGGAAAACTGTAAAGTGTATTTATCTTGTTGTTTTATATGTATTTTTTATGATGACGCCCGTTGCGGACCGCGCGGAATATTCCTGCGGCATGTTCTGCCGCAAAGATATGGAAACGCCGCCCGGAAAAACAGGCGGCGTTGGTCCTCACGGAAAAAGGGAGGAGCTTCCGTGATCGGAACCGGAGCAGTTTACAGCGTGAACCAGAAGGTCAGATCCCATGCGTGGACGGTGCCCCAGAACAGCCACGACACTGCGCCGCAGACCGCGGCGCAGAAGAAGCCGTACACGGGCAGACGCCAGGATGCCTTGCCGCCCAGAGCGATGGGCAGGGCCATGGTGCCTGTGGCGCTGGGCACCATGAAGGAGAAGTTGACCGTATAGCCCATCATGAGCAGCCAGGGAATGGGATTTTCACCTGCTGCCACGGTGGCGGAGGCGACGACAGGGGCCAGCATGCCCGCCGCGCCGGTATCCGAGGCGACGTTGCCGAGGACGACGCAGAACAGTGCGAACAGTCCGGTTCCCACATAGGGGGGGAGATTCCAGTAGCTGCCCAGCAGCGGTACCATGAGTTCGCTTGCTCCGGTCTTGTTCACCAGAATGGAGATGCTCATGGCCGTAGGCCAGATCAGGAATGCCTGCACGGGCAGAATCCTGATGGAGTTCATGCCCAGCAGGCGCTCGTTCTTTTCATAAGGGAACGGCGTCACCTTCGCTCCCTTGTCCGGAGCGGGGATAAGCGCCAGAATACAGGTGATGGTGCCGAAAATGACATTGGGATTGATGTCGATGCCTTCCGGAATGGCGGGCTGCCACAGCGGCTGGCTGAAGGGCAGAATGATGGCGAACAGGAAAATGGTCACGCCCCAGCTTTCGGAACGGGAAAGCGGCCCCATCTTGGCGAGTTCTTCGCGGAAGTAGTCTTCCGAACCTTCAAAACGCCTGGCGTCGGCGGGCAGAAATATGCCGAACAGCAGCGCCACGGGAATGATGGAAAGGAATACCGGCAGAGCCAGCCGCCCGGCAAAGGGGGCCATGGGCACGGTATAGCCCAGGGTCTGGCAGAGCTGCGTCCAGGTGATGGCTGCCTGTCCGCCGGCCATGGGAGTAAGAAAACCGCCGAGGCTGGCCCCGATGCCCACCGCGATGATGATCAGCATGGCGGATTTGGATTTCAGCAGCTTGTCCGGCGAGTTGTACCCGACGGCCTTGAGCATTTCCAGCACGATGGGCGTGAGGGCGATGGCAATGACCACATTGGCGGCCACAAAACTGATGCTCGTGGCCAGAATTAGCCATGTCACCGCCTGCATGCGCACAGAGGTTCCCACCTTGCTCAATACATAAAGGGCCATGCGGCGGGTGAACCCCCACCGGCTCCACATGCAGACGATGAGAGCCGGACCGAGCAGCATGGGCAGGCTGGGATGAATAAGAGTCTGAAGGATTTCCCCGAACTTCATGCCGGGGAGAAAGGCAGTGCCGAAGACGGGCACGGCCATGACGTAGCCGGAAGGAATACAGCCCGTGGCCCAGAACCAGGCCGCAACCAGAATGATGGCCAGGCCTCCGCGCTGGGTGACGGTGCTGTCGGCAAACGGGACAAGAAGAAAGACAAAATAGATGGCAATTCCGACAAAGAGCGCGATTTTCGGAAAAAGCGGCTCCTTGTAGGGCTTCAGTTCCGGCGGAAGCTTGCCTGTCACGGAGGAGGCGGACAGGTCGGAAGACTGCTGAACAACCTGGGAATCAGACATGATAATCTCCTTGTCGGGTGGAGAACAGGCCGGAAATCCGTTGAGTTGCGCATAGATGGGAAATGGAGTGCAGACAGGAAAAACGTCATGTGTCCTTTTTTTCTCAAATGAGGGCGGATTCACGAAAAATCGCCGGGAATCGGCTGGACAAACTCATTTTTGTTGGATAGGTCTTTTTAAGTTGCCCATGCCGAAACGACAAAACAGCCGCCCCCCGCCCATGGGGCGGATGACGGCTGTTTCCGTGTGTTCCGTGCGCCCTCCGTCCGGTCGGGACGTCGGGCGCGGATGAAGAAAAACCGGTGTGGGCACGAACGCTCCTCTCTCCGTTTTCGTTTGTCGCAAAACGATGGAGTCCGGTGCGATCCCGCCGTCTGTATGCTCCGGGAAGAGATCAGGACGGCGGGAGAACCTGTGCGCGTGCGGGAGTTGCCCCTCCCTCATGCGCGATACCCTTGTTCGGGGGCGGGCGGCATGTGCCGCCCGCCGCGGGATCAGCGGATCAGATAGGGCACGGTTTCA
>CALUUZ010000049.1 GCA_944324075.1 Candidatus Mailhella excrementigallinarum | reverse complement strand
GTGCGGCGCACCGCTTCCATCAGGGCTGCGGTGAAGCCTCCGGCCAGGATCATCTGCCACCAGTTGGCGTCGCCCCACTCGTAGATGAGCGTGTCGGCGTTCCAGACGACATAGCCGCAGGCGGCCAGAGCCCAGAGAGCCATGACAGCGTCGTACCATGGCAGACGGGCGAGACTGCCGCCCTTGCGCCGGGGCAGGGTCAGCAGCGCGAGGCTGACCAGAGCTCCGGCGCAGATCGCCCGGTGCGCCACGGGATAGATGACTATGCCGAACAGAAAGAATACCTTGAAAAGCACCAGAATGATGTACAATGTCCAGACTGCTCCGAGGCTGAAGGCCAGCCTGAGCCGGAGCGGACGTTTCCTGACGTGCGCGTCCGGCGCTTGTCGTTCGGGTTCCTGCGGGGAGGTGTCCGCGCTGTTCCGGAAAGTGTCTGTCATGACAGGCTCCTTGGCGGGATATCGCGGAGGACGCGTCATGCGCCGCGCGACAGTCGGGAGAAATATGCGGCGTCAGACCTGCGTCGCGGTGGGAAAATGAAAGTTGTCCATATAACAGGGGCCGGGTTGGACCTTGTAGCTCCCCAGGGGGACGGGGCGCGTGTCGAACACGGCTCTGCCGCCTTCCCTGCGGATGACGATCCATTTGAGCCAGCGGCTGTTGTCACGCCGGGGGAAATCCGCGCGAAAATGGCCCGCGCGCGATTCCTCACGCAGGAGGGATGCTCTGAGGGTAAAGTCGGTCAGCATGGCCATGGCTTGGGCTTCCCTGGCTTTCATCAGATAGTGCGGATCGGCGGCTCCCATCCGGGACAGCACGGCTCCGCGCAGCTCTTCCAGTCTGCGCAGCCCGTTGGACAGACCTTCCGCAGTTTTGAGGATGCACACGTCGCAGGCGCTGACAATTTCCTGGAGGCGGCGCACGGCGTCCTTGGGGGCGATGCCTTCCCTGCCCAGAGGGGCAAGGGCGATGCTCAGCTTTTCTTTCGCAAGCGCGGGGTTCTGGTCCGGCAGGCCATGCTGCGCGGCGAAGCGTCCGGCGCTGTCCCCGGCCATGTGGCCGGTGGTCGCCACAAGGCACATGGACAGACCTCCCATATAGACGCCGCCGTCAATGCCGCAGCTGCGCCCGGCGGCGAAGAGGCCTTCCACAGGTGTGGAGCAGCCGGGGCCGCACATCACACCGCCGTAGGACGTGAGAACCTGCGGCATCCATTCCTGGGGCGCGCCGAAGAAGTCGATGCCCGCCGCCAGGAGTTTGGCGTCGTGCAGGCGCGCCCACCCTGCCGCCGGGCGAAGCGCTCTGACGGATTCCGGAGACATGCGGCTGGTGTCAAACAGGATGGGCCCCCGCCCTGCCGCAACTTCATGCGCCATACCCCTTACATTGTAGTGGGGATCGCCTTTCGCGCCGAGAGAGGGAGCGTAACGACTCATGAAGTCCTCTCCGAGTCGGTTGACGAAGCGCGCGCCGTGGGGGAGCAGATTGGTCTGACCTTCCCAGGCGAAAAGGCGCGGCGTGTTCCATACGCGGATGAACTCGAAGTTCCGCAGCGGAAGCCCGGCATGGAACGCCAGGGGGACACCGTCGCCGGCGCAGCTGCTCATGTGATAGGATGTTTTCCAGCCCCCCATGTTGGCGGAAAGAACGACTGCTCCGGCTCTGCATATGACGGGCCGGCCGCTGTGGACATGAAATCCGACCGCGCCGGTGGCGCGGCCGTCTTCCACAAGCAGATCGGTTATGTATATCTGGCCCATCCGCCGCACGTCGAGCCGGTTCATTTCCCCTGTCAGTTCCCTGCGCAGATTCGCGCCGCCGGAACCCGGTGGAACGGAAAGGTAGGACTTCATGTTGGCGAGTCCGCGCTGGGGAACGGGGATGTAATTTCCCTCGGCATCCTTGCGGAAGGTATGCCCCAGCGCTTCATAATCACGGAAGCGATCGGAGGACTGGCGCAGTATTTCCTCCATGAGATCCTGCTCCACAAGTCCGTCGTAGTAGTAGACAAGCTCCTTCAGCATGGCATCAAGATCGTCGTCCGGCATACGCGCGATCATGTCTCCGCCGCACATGCTGCCGAGTCCGCCCCAGTCACGCGGTCCCTTGTCTACAATCAGCACATCGCGTACATGGTCGCGCGCTTTCTTCGCGGCCCACATCCCGGCAAAGCCGCCGCCCACAATCAGCACATCGGCGCTCAGGGTCCAGGGGGTCATGTTCATGCTCTTTTCTCCTCCTTCGCCGCCGCTGCGTGCATGGTTTCCCGACGCACGGTATCCAGCGTGCGGGGCAGTCTTTCCTTGAAGGGATGAACGTCAACGGCTCCGGCAGGGCAGCGGACTTCGCAGGTGTAGCAGGTCATGCAGTCGTCGGTGTAGGCCGGCACCGCTTTGCCGCCGCACGTCAGACAACGCCCCGCCTCGGCCAGAACGGCATCCAGCGGCAGACCCGCACGACGTTCGGCAAAACCCTCCCGGCCGGAGAGAGGCCGATTCCGACGCGCAAGTCGCACGAGTTTTTCCGGATCAAGCCGCTTGAGCATGTCGTCGGCCACGGGGCGGGACGTTTCGGGCCGCCGCAGTTCCGCGCCGGACAGGAAGCGATCCACGGAGACGGCGGCACGGCGTCCGCCCGCCACGGCAGCGCAAACGGATGCCGGCCCGCTGACCGCATCTCCTGCGGCGAACACTCCCTCGCATGAGCTTTCCAGTGTTTCCGGCGATACGGTGATACGCCCGCGTGTTATTTTCACGTCCTGCGCGAAGGGGTCGAGGTCGCTGCGCTGCCCGATGGCGAAGATGACGGTGTCCGCCTTGAAAAAAGCCGCGCTTTCCGGGTTTTCATCGAAAGTCGGAGCAAAGCGTCCCGCGTCGTCCCGCAGGGAAAGGCAGCGGCGGCATTCCAGGCCGACAGCTCTGCCGTCGGGGCCCACGCACACGGCGGTCGGTCCCCACGCTCCATGCACCGGGATGCCCATGCCCACGGCTTCCGCCACATTATGCGGAAAGGCAGGCAGCTCGTCCTGACTTTCCAGACAGACCATCTCCACGCTTGCGGCGCCTAGGCGTCGGGCGCTGATGGCCGCATCCATGGCTACATCGCCGCCTCCCACCACGAGTACGCGGCGGCCCGGCCCTGTTTCGGGAAGGGGGGCATCATCCGAGCGCAGGGCACGCAGGAAGTCCATGCCTGTCATCACTCCGGGGACATTTTCGCCGGGCACACCGGGAAGGCAGCCCCTGGATGCGCCCACCGCAAGCACAACAGCCCGGAATCCTTCCGCTTTCAACCCGGTCAGCCAGCCGTTTCCGCCTATTTTTCCGGAACAGACGAATTCCACGCCGGCATCCCTGAATTTGCGGATTTGGAGTTCCATCACCTCGTCAGGAAGCCGGTAGGCAGGGATGCCGTAACGCAGCATGCCGCCAGGTTCCGGCATGGATTCGAATACCGTTACGGGATACCCGGCTTCGGCAAGATACCAGGCTGTCGCAAGGCCGGCCGGGCCCGAACCGACTACGGCCACACGGGAAAGATGGCGCCGGGGAAAGATTGGAGCGGGCAGGCGCAGATCAAGATCGCCCAGAAATTGTTCCAGCGCATTGATGTTGAGCGCTTCGTCCACATCCTTGCGCGTGCAGGCGCTTTCACAGGGATGAAAGCAGACCCTGCCGGTGACGGCAGGCAGGGGCATGGTGCGTTTCAAAACGTCCAGCGCATCTTCGGAGCGCCCCTGCTGAAGCAGGTAATGGCATGCGCGGATATCTGTGCCCGCCGGGCAGGCGTGCGTACAGGGAGAAATTTCCCGCTGTTCCGTATCCAGCCGGAACACGTCCAGCGGACAGGATTTGAAGCAGGTTCCGCACCCTGTGCATTTTTCGGGATCAATGGAACTGATCATGATGGTGTTACTCCTTGGGCTGGGAATGTTCGCCCCGTACTCCGTCCGGGGGGCTGCCCCGATGTTCGTCCGTCCGTTCCGGGGCGGGACCGGGCTTGAGCGGGGTTTTCAGCGCAGGGTTGGGAACCAGGCGAGCGTCGGGCATTTCCATGATATCCACCAGGTTCAGGAAAAATCCCTGCAGGGTGTCCTTGAAAGTGCTCCATTCTTCAGGCGTGTAATTACGGCGAGTAAGCTGCCGGTAGTTTTCCATGGCCTGGTCGCCCCGCAGGTAGACGGCCCGGCCGTAATCCGTCAGTTCAAGCGTATAGTGCCTTCTGTCTTCTTCTCGTACCTTGCGCTGGATGAGTCCCCGCGTCTCCAGTTCCGCACAGACGCGGGAAAGGTTGTTTCTGTCCATACCGATGAGCCGGGCCAGAGATGTCTGGCTCAGACCGTTTTTAGAGTGAATTTCGCGGATTATAATAAACTGCATCCTGTTGATGGGACAGCCTGATATTTTCATGATTCGATTCGTTACTATGGTAATGAGGTGATGCAGTTGTGACATCGGAAAGACAGGAAGCTGTTGGGGGATGAGCATTGTATCCTCCTTAATATATGTTTATTACATATAATTTGTTACTATCAAAACAAATATATGTAATATAAATATATTACATGAACATGATAAAATCATGTTTGTCTATGTGTCAAATTAAATACATGATAATCTGCAAAAATTAATATTTTACATGTAAACAATAAAGTATATACATGCCGGCAGAAGATTATGCATGAGAGGTTCTTTCTGTCTCGGAGAGAAAAGAGTAAAATATTTTTGAAGCCTCAACGCCGCGAAAGAGTTGCGAGGGTATCGGATAGGGGACTTGCGGCAAGGTTCTGTCCTCATGAGTCCGGGAGCATTTCTTCGGCAGAATGCGCGAAAGAGTCCCGGGCTGACTGTGTGGTATTGCCGGGAATAAGGACGGAGGGGCGGAGGCAAAAAAAAAGGGCGACGCGGATGCGTCGCCCAGGCTGATGGCAACCCTCGCAAGGTGCGGGGGTGCGCCGTCAAAGCGGCTTTGAGAGGTGCAGAAATCAACAGGTTGCGGTGTGGCCGCCCGATGGGCGGCAAG
>CALUUZ010000048.1 GCA_944324075.1 Candidatus Mailhella excrementigallinarum | reverse complement strand
TCCACGGCCGGCTCGCTTGCGCCCTTGTGCGGCACAGCCGCACAAGGGCTCCGCTCCGCGAAACATTGCTTCCGCTCCTCGTCCCCCTCCATGCCGCATGACCATGCGGCGGGGACTCGTCGCTCCAGGCTCGCTGCGCCCGCGCCTCCTGCGGTCAAGGTATTTTTCAACACTATTCTGCAACAGAGCGGTAATTTTCCCTCCCTTGAAGGGAGGGGCAGTCCGCACGACCCCTCTCCGTCGGCTGCTTCAGTCAGTCGGCGGATGGGGCGACTGTGGATTGAAACATGACAGGCTCCTGATGTGCATATATCGGAAGCCTAACACGGGCTTTTCAACGGCTTCGGACAGAAAACCGTCCGGAAGGGAACACGGGGGGAACTGCGGGGGGGATTGACAGGTTTTGTTCCTCGTGCGTTTTGCTTTCGAAAATATCTGCGGGCCGGACACATGGGCCCGGCCCGCAGGCTTCACGCCGCCGCCGGGGCCTTGCGCCGCAAGTGAACTGCGGCTGCTCCGGAGGAGGGGCGGCGCGGCTTCAGTCCCGCCCCGCCCGGCTGAAGGAGGGCATTTCAATGGCAAAATGCTCTCGTCCCGTATCAACGGCGTTGAACGTGATGCGTCCGGTATCAGATATGACTTCCTGAACCCCGGAGCATTTTCGGCTTGAAAATGCTCCGGGATCACGAAAGGCGGAAGAACCGGCCCGCGTCATTCCCTGCCGGATGCGGGCCGTTCCCGCACGGCTGTCTGATGTTCCGGCAGGGCGGCCCCCCCGGAGGATACACGCCATGCCTGGAGCATGAGCATCTCCGCGCTGTAGCGCCGCCGTCTCCCCTGTCCCTCCACGGCGACAGGCGCGCCTTCTGCAATCCACCGCTTCACGACCGCTTCTCCCACGCCCATTTCCTCGCAGATTTCCCTCATGCTGCGCAGAACCTTCGGTTGATACACAATGGCGATATCCTTCACGGCATTATCCTTTGGAGCGTTTTTGCTCCCGAAAATATCTGCGGGCCGGAACACAGGGTCCGGTCCGCAGGTTTCACGCCGCCGGAGCTGTAGCCGCAGGTGAACTGCGGCTGCACCGGAGGAGGGGGCGGCGCGGCTTCGGTCTCGCTTCGCCTGGCTCCGGGAACATGTTCAAGACGAAAATGCGCTGTGTTTTGAAGTGATTTCCGTGAGCCGCCGCATGCGCCCCCGGAGGCGCTTCTCCGCCGCGCCTCCGGCGGATTCATGCAGTCCCGCGGGGCGCGCGGGATGCCCGGCACGGAGACGGGTTGCCCCCATATGCCTCCCGCCGTCCCAGCCGCGCCCGGATGCCCGCGATTCTGTTCAGGCAGCGCGTCCGTTCGGCCTCTTCGTCCGGCACGGGCCGGGGCAGGGCGCGCCGCTGCTCCCGCGCCCGGATATCCGCCGTCACCTGCCCGGCATAGTCGCGCATCACGGCGACATTCGGGAAGAATCGCTCTTCCCGGCGCGCGCGTCTGACCGCCTCCGCAAGCACGTCCGGCGGGTATCCCGCCAGGTCCTCCGCCCAGTCTTCCGCCAGCAGCACCAGCGTGGCGTCATCATATCCCGCCGAGGGGTAATGCGCCGCCAGGCATGTGAGCAGCCGCAGCATCCGCCGCGGGTCGTGCGCCGTCATATTCAAGTTCCGCCTCCCGTTCCCTGCGCCGCTGTTCCAGCAGCCACAAGGCTCTGCGTTCCCGTTCCTGCGCCTGTTTCTGCGCCTGCGTCGCCGCTCTCGGCCTGTCCGCCTGCCCGCCTCCGGCCCGGGTCAGTCTGGCCCGGTCTTCCTCCACCGCGCGGAAAACCCAGTTCTGGAGGGCCGCGTAGTGCGACTTGTAGGCGTCGCGCCCTTTGGCCTCGATATGCAGGTCGAGCTTGCGGATGGCGGCGCGGGTGTCCTCGTCGCCGTACCTTTTCCGCAGCTTTTCCAGCTCCTCCTCAGTCAGCCTGACGCGGCGGTTTTCGCCGCAGGCGATTTTCCGGAGCGGCGCGGGGCCGGAATGTTTTTTCGGGGAAACCCCGGGGGTATGCTTCCTTTCTTCCCCCCTTTCTGCTTCTGCATCTGGTTCTTTAATCCGGAGCCTCTGCGGAGTCTCTCCGGAGTCCCCGGCCTTTCGCTTCGACCATTCATCACGGAATTTCAGGATGTTGGGTATGTTTACCGTGATGTCGTTTTCGGAAAGGACAAGCTCGAAAAGCCCGCAGTTCCGACATGTTTCCGCCAGTCTTCTGAACTTGTCCGGGCGGAGTTCCAGCAGATTTCCCCACTTCCTTGCCGGAAACGTCACGGAAGTTTCATTGTCCCCGCCGACCTTCCCGGCCACGATTTCAACGACACGCCACCAGAAGCCGTAACCTTCCAGCCCGGTCTTCGACATGAGCTGCGCTATCTTTTCATCGTCGGCCGAGGCCGTCATGTGCTTGAACCAGCGCATGTTCATGCCCTCTCGCGCCAGAAGGCGTCATGACTGAAACATGCGCCGAAATACGCATGTTCGTCGTCTGCGTCGTCCACATCCTCCGGAACCCCGTGTGCCGTCCGCCATGCGGCGAGACACGCCGGACAGCGGTAATCGGATGTCGGTTCCCCGCAGTCGTGACAGCGGCGCGCGCATATGCTTCCCGCCCCCGCCATGCCGCCGCGGGATTCATGCGTCCCTTTCCGGCGTTTGCGCCGCCTGCGCCGTGCGACGCTTCCGCCGGGCGAGCCGCCGCGCAGTGCGGCTGACGCTCCGGCGCGGCTTCCCCGCGCGGAGGCGGATATTTCCGGGACTGCTCCGGCCCCGCCGGAACACGGACCTGTGCCTGTCGACGCTTTCTTCATCAAGAATTCCTCTGTGGTTTGAGTTTCCCCCCGGGGGGGAAAGAAGTTCCTGCCGGGATGCCGGACGGGCCGTCCCCGTCCGGCAGTTCCGGATATGTTTGCGAAAGGAGTAATGTTCACGCGTAAATGTTAGCGAATATGCAATTACATGGCAAGAGAATTTTATCTGATTAACTATTTCCCAAGCGCCGGCATTTCTGCTACTTCTGACCTCATGAACACTCGGGCCGCGTCTGAAACATTGCTGGAATATTTTCAAAGCCTTGTCGGTGAGGGAAAGAAGTTCCCCACAAACAAGGCCATGGCCGATTTTCTGCGTCTTCCCCAGACCAGGGCCACGAAGCTGTATAATTTCCTGAAAGGGGCGGATACGCAGTATTCCGCCGTCCTCGAGTGGTGTGAGAAACTGGGGGTCCGGCTGGTGAAGCCGGATGAAAGGCTGAGCGATTACTCGCTGTTGCCCAAGGTTTCCGCTGTGGCGGGGGCGGGCGAAAGTCTGGAAACCAGCAGCGATGTGGAAGGCATGTACGCCTTCCGCACCGACTTTCTGACCCGCGTTCACATCAACCCGGACAAAAGCGTCATGCTTCTGGTGCGCGGGGATTCCATGGAGCCGCTGATCCGGGACGGAGATACCGTTCTTGTCGATCAGTCGAAAAATCTTCCCGAAGACGGCTTCATTTATCTCGTCACTCTGGACGAGGCTCTCATGATCAAGCGCCTTCAGCGCATTCCCAACGGCTGGCGGCTGCGGTCCGAAAATCCGGACAGAGGATATATCGACATCGAGGGCGACGACCAGTTGAACATGTTCCGCGTTCATGGCCGTGTCCGCTGGTTCGGCCGCGTTCTCTAGGAGCATTTCGCCACTGAAATGTTCTCCTTCGGTCGGGCGGGGCGAGACTGAAGCCGCGCCGCCGGAGCTGTGCGCCGCAAGTGAATTGCGGCTGTTCCGGCGGCGGCGTGAAACCTGCGGGCCGGAACACGGGGTCTGGCCGGCAGATATTTTCGAAAGCAAAACGCTCCAGGAGCATTTCGCTCTTGTGGCGTAACATGAATTGCGGCTGTTCCGGCGTCACGGGGAGCATTTTCGTTTTGAAAATGCTCCCCTTTCCTTTTCTCCCGGATGATCGGTGACAGCGGCGGGTCCGGGCATCGTATGCCCGGATGAAATACCCCGCCTTTCCCTTCTCTTGCCCGAAACACTTCGTCCTGTCGCGCTGAATCGCCGGATTTCCCCTGTTCACGATGTGCGGATGGAGCAGGCCGGAAGGCAGTCCCCGCACGGAAGCGAGGCCGCATCAGGCGGGGTTTCCGTCGTAAATCCATGATATTTCTTATTAGTGAATAAAGAATTATTGTTTGACAATTTTTAGTTTATTTACTAAAAACGCATATCGAATATGAGAAAGTGTCGTGCCCGCTCGGCGGCACGATGCCGGGGCGCGGACGCCGGGCTGAACAGGCGTCCCGCGGCGGAGAGAGAAACGGAGGTTCGGGATGGATAACCATGAAATCAGGCTGGAAGGGGCGCTGCTGTCCGCGCGCAATGAAACCATGCTCGCCTGGCTGGGCTGGCAGGAGGCGTGCGACAGGGTGTTCAGCGCCCGGGCGCGGTATGATCGGGCCTTGCGCGACATGCGGGCCGCGCAGGACGCTCTTGAAATCTTCCGCGGGGAGGGCCGCCATGTTGCGTGAGATATGGGCAGATCGTGATGATCGCATATGCGCGAACTGCGCCCGTTTTGCCGAGGCCATTCCCGTGCGGATTCCGCTGGAGGACGGACATGCGGAAGAGCGTTTTCTCTGCCGTCATGCCGAGTTCTACGGCGACGCGGGGGCCGGGGCTGTGACGCTGGTCGCTCCGGAGAGCGACTGCATCCATGCGGGAACCTGCGCGTTCCTTCCCGGTCCGGCCTACCTGCGGCGGATCGCGCGGGAAGCGGACAGGCCGTGCGATGACTACGGCGTCAGGCCGGGCAGGGACTGCCCCGGAACGCTCGTTCCGCTCCCGTGGATCTGCCGTGGGCGGAACGGTCGGGAAAGGAGGGCCTTGTCATGATGCGCGTTCCGGACAAGATACAGGGTCTGTCGATTCCCGAATATCATCGGCAGATGGCGTATTACGCTGGGGCGGGACGAACGGCCCGCGCGGATGACGCCTTCGCGCGCATCGGCGCGGACGCGGACAGCGGGAGGTGGAGCGCCGCGGGCAG
>CALUUZ010000047.1 GCA_944324075.1 Candidatus Mailhella excrementigallinarum | reverse complement strand
GCAGTGAGAAGCAGCCGCCGCGTCGGATGTTTTCGGATCCGTCCGGCGCGGCGGCCAGGAGGGGGCGAGGTTGCAGTGCGGCCGGGGCCGGGCGTGAAACCCGCGAGCCGGTACACGGGGCTGGCCGGCAGATATTTTCAAACGTGAAACATTCTATTGCAGCGGGGCCGGGCATCGCGCGGAATCCTGCCCGAACAGGGGAGACATGCCGGGCATCGCTCCGGCAGAAGCTGTCAGGGGCAGTTCTTCCAGTGCCTCCACCTGTTCGGCCAGCGCACGCAGGTTGTCGCAGGCCAGGCGCAGAAGGGAGGCCTGTCGTTCATCCTGGGAAGCCATCGCCGGTGAGCCGAGCATGGCCTGAACACTGCGCAGATCTTCGCTGATAGCCATATGGTTATCCTCCGGGGGAAATATGAGGCTTGGTCAGGTTCGTGCCGACGGATTGCCGGGGCGTCCGCGGGCTTGAACTTCATGAGGTTGACATGAATCAAAACTTGAAATTTCAATTTGCTGAGAGCAAAATGAAACAAAAAAATAAAATAGTCAAGAAAATATTTAGAAAAATAAATTTAAAATTGACTTTTCCCGTCACGCATGTTTAGAGTGGTTTCACGTTGAAATTGCTCCGGGAGCCGGGCGGAGCGCATGGCCGGCGCGGCGGCATCTCCACGGTACTGCCGTCGAGCCTTCAACCATAACATAAAAACATATTCCGGGGCTGAATCGTCATGAGAGACATATCTTCTTCCGATGCCGTTCCGGCAGGCGGGTCCGGCTCCGGTCAGGTGCTGGACAGGCTGCTTCAGGGTGCAGGGCTGCGCCGGGACAGCCAGCTTGCGGATTTGCTGGGGGTCACGCCGCAGGCGGTGAGCCAGGCCCGGCGCAAGGGGCGGGTTCCGGATGGCTGGGTGCTGCGTCTGGCGTCACGCTTCGGCCTGTCCACAGACTGGATATATTTCGGACGCGGCCCGGCGCAGCCTGCGCCTTTTTCCTCTTCATCATCCACGCTGTATGGAGAGGCCGAGCTGCCGCATGCGGCGGGGAGCATGGATATGGCATTCGTGCCGCTTGTGGGCGCGCGTCTCGCCGCAGGCATGGGCAGTCTGGAAAACGGCGGCGAGGTTGAAGGGTATTTTGCCTTCCGGCAGGAATGGCTGTGCCGCAAGGGAGATCCGGATCGGATGGTGCTGATGAAGGTGTTCGGGGACAGCATGGAACCGGATATCCGGCATGGCGACATGGTGCTGGTGAACCAGGCCCAGACGCGCATTTTCGGACATGCCATCTACGCGGTCGGTGTGAACGAGGAAATCTATATCAAGCAGATCGAGACATTGCCCGGAGGGAGGCTGGTGCTGCGCAGCCTGAACCGGAACTACGCTCCCATTGAAGTGAACTTGCAGGAGGATCTGGCTGATTCCGTCCGGGTTATCGGAAGGGTGATCTGGTGGTGCAGGGAAGCATGACGGGAGATGCCGGAGCATCGTTTCATCAGGCATTCCCTTGTGGTGCGGAACCTCCCCTCCTTTCGGGAGGAAAGGACTCTGTTGCCAAAGCGGTGCAGCCGCTGAAATCCTTTTCCGCAATTCCGCCACTCGGGGAGGGGCAATCCGCGCGGCCCCCGCGGGCCTCCATGCCGTGCTGCCATGCCGCGGGCGCCGCCGCTCAAAACCCGCTGCGCCCGCGCCTCCGGCGGTCAAGGCTGGTCTCAGCTCCACACTGAAACGGAGCCTTGCCGGATATGTCTGACAGATGCCGCTTTTCTCCATTTGCAGGCGGATCATAAGATTCTCTTAAGAATTGTATGGTCAGGGTACAGACAGACGCGTCTCCAACATCCAGTATTCAGTGATGAAAGGAACCATGCCGCGATTGATGGAGGTTATCATGAAAAATTGTCTTCTGCGCAGAGTCCGCCTGAGCGGGCTGACTGTCTCGTTTCTTCTGCCGCTTGCGCTGATGTCCGCCTTTCTTCCGGATGCCGCCTTCGCCGGGAAGCCTCCCCTTCCTCCGCATGCTGAAGGCGGTTATGAAGGACCGGGACAGGACAGGGGAGGTTATTCCGGGCCGGGTCCGGAACTGATCTCGGCGCAGGAAGCCGCGCAGCGTGAGGACGGCGCCTGGGTCGCGCTGAAGGGAGTCATAACGCGCAGTCTGGGAGACAGGGATTACATGTTCGAGGATTCCTCCGGCAGCGTCGAGGTTGCCATAGGCCCCCGGGAGTGGAAGGGGCAGCGCGTCAGCGCCGCCGACACGGTGGAAATTCATGGCAGAGTCCACAAGGACCCGGCGCGTGTCCATGTTCATGTAAAGAGGCTCATCAAGCGGCAGGGCGGGGCGATCTGATGCCGCGCCGGGAGTCGGGCGCGCCGCAGGCGAACTGCGGCGCAGTGTTTCCGGGGAGATATGCATGATGCTCCTGCCCGGATTTCAGGGCAGCCGGCTCCGGACGTTCACGTTTCCTCTTCCGCCGCATGTCGGCGGAAGAGGCGGAACAGCCCCTTCCTGCGGGAACAGGCAGACGTCATGCGAATCCTTTTTGTTGAAGATGATCGTATTATTGGTGAAGGCGTCAAGACGGGTCTTGAAAGGCGAAATTTTGCCGTGGACTGGTTTCAGGACGGCATGGCAGGCCGGGATGCCCCGGAGACGGCGCAATATGACGCCGCCATTCTTGATCTGTCTCTTCCGGGTATGGACGGGCTTGATATACTGCGCCACTGGAGGCGGGGCGGCCGGGAGCTTCCCGTGCTTGTTCTGACGGCCCGGGGAACTCTGGAGCAGCGGGTGGAAGGGCTTAATCTCGGGGCGGATGACTACCTGGGCAAGCCCTTTGCCCTGGAAGAACTCATAGCCAGACTTTACGCCCTTGCGCGCCGCGGCCGCGGATATGCCGCGCCTGTGCTGTCGCACGGGAAAGTCAGCATGGACACCGTGACGCGCACGGTTTTTCTCGCGGGCAATCCGGTCGCCATGAGCGGCAGGGCTGTCAGCCTTGTCGAGCTTTTTCTGCGAAACAGGCGGCAGGTGCTCTCAAAGAGTTTCATTGAGGAAAAACTGTACCCCTGGGGGGAAGAGATAAGCAGCAACGCGGTGGAAGTGCATGTCCACAACATACGGCGCAAGCTTGGGGCTTCCTTCATTAAAACCGTCTATGGCGTGGGGTATGTGCTGGGAGATGAGGCATGAGTTCGGATTCCCCTGTTGCCCGGCTGCGGGAGCCCCTCTTTTCCGCGCTGAGGCAGATGACCGGCGAGCCGTTCAGCGACTGGAGCCTGCGCCTGCGGCTGAGTGTTTGCTTCACCCTTTTTCTGGCCTGCGCGTGGGTGCTGATAGCCCTGTTCTCCTGGCACGAAAACCGAAAGTATATCAACAGGTTTTTTGATACTCAGCAGATGATTTTCGCCAAGACGCTGCTGGCGATGGAGCCGGGCGGACAGATGGCCGGCTTCCCGCCCGGCATCCCGAAGGACGGGGAAATCCTGCGCGGCGTTCTCAGGGAAGCCAGGGGAAACCAGGACAAGAATGCCCTCGGCTTTGCGGTATTCGACGGTTCCGGCCGCAGGCTGCTGGACGATGGGGAGAGAGGGAGGCTTTTCGCGTTCGAGGGAAGGACGGAGGGATTTGTCGATGCCGCGCTTGAACGTCACCCGGAACCCTGGCGTCTGGTATGGCTGAAGTCGCGGGACGGGACCCGGGTGGTTGCCGTGGGGCAGGAGTTGAAGTACCGCGACAGAATGACCATGGATATGTTGAACAAGCAGCTCCTGCCATGGCTGCTGCTGTTGCCCGTTCCCCTGGCGGGTCTGTTCTGGCTGCTCAACCGTGAACTTGCCCCCGTCAGAAAGGCGACGGCCAGCCTGGAGGCCCGTTCCCCTTCGGACATTCGTCCTCTGAATGCAAAGGAGGTTCCGCCGGAAGTGCGTCCGCTGCTGCGGGCCATGAACTCGCTGTTCGCGCGCATGGCAGCCATGCTGGAACGGGAACGCGCGTTTGTGGCGGACGCGGCGCATGAGCTGCGGACTCCGCTGGCGGGATTGCGGGTGCAGGCGGAAGTGTTCGCACTGACCGGGAGTGCCGAGGAGCGCGACCGGGCCGCCGGAAATATGCTTGGGAGCATTGACCGCTGCGGGCGGCTGGTCGAACAGCTTCTGACCCTGTCCCAACTGGAGCGGATCGCCGGAGAAAGGAAAGAGGGAGCATCCGTCCGGTTTGCGCGCGATGCGCCGCTCAACTGGGAAACTCTTCTGCGGGAGGCGGTGGATGCGGCTCTTCCTTCCGCGGGACGGAAAAACGTATCCATATGTATGACTGCCGAAGTCTACCCTGACAACATGCGGGGAAATGAGCATCTGATTGAAATAATGTTAAGAAATATTCTTGATAATGCGGTAAAGTATTGTATGGATGACGGAAACATACATATATCGCTTGATCGGCGTGGACTGGTTGTTGAAAATGATGGAAAAGGTGTAGAGCCTCAATATCTGCCCCGGATCGGTGAACGTTTTTTCCGTCCTCCGGGGCAGGAACAGGGCGGGTGCGGACTGGGGTTTTCCATTATCCGCAATATCGCGGAAATTCATGGATTTTCTGTCCTTCTTGATAACAGGTATTCCATGAGGGACAACAGGCCGGACGGGTTCAGGGTATCAGTCCTGTTTTGCGGAGAGTAGGCTTGGGAGCGGTTCGGCGGACTTTTTCTGTCGGCTATGTTCCAGAATAGTGTTGAACAGATCCTTGACTGCCGGAGGCGGGGGTGAGGCGCGGAAGCAGAGCATTTCAATGGCGAAATGCTCTGCGGAGTCGAGCAGGGCGAGACTCCGCCGCGGCGCCGGAGCAAAACCATGCGCTCCGCGCAACGCTACCAACACGGTTTTATGGCAGAGCCTTTCCATTCATGGAAGGGACTTGCAGTATTGCATGAGGAGCATATATGCCGATACATGATGTGATGCATATTGTTTTTTGGTGTTCATGTCTTGCCGTTCTCATGACAGGGTGTCTGATGCTTCTTGGCGACGCGCCGCGGCATATATCCGCATGGCACAGAAAGGCGACAGTCCTGTTCCTCATCATTGGCGGCATCTATGTCGTATCCCATGGTCATTTGAAATTGCCGAAACTCGGGCCGCATGTTCTTGTTGTTGTTCTGCTTGTTATTGCAGTTATTTTTCTTCTGATTTTTCGCGCAATACAGCGCGATGGAAAAAATCCGGCAGAAAAGGAGAGGGGGGACGGGCAGATGTGACAAGGGCGGTCAGGGCAGGCACTGCTGCGGAACCATGTTGCGACGGCGCTGCGCGGGGCGTACGGTTTTGCTCCGGCAGCGAGACGGCAGCCCGTGTTCCCTGCGGGCCGGAGGCAACTGTTCAATGCCGGAGCCTGCGCCTGCACTCCGAGCCTCCCCCGTCATGGCGGCTCCGGCCGGCGGGGCGTCATCCCTGCACCCGATGCCCGTGCGCCCCATTCTGACCGGCAGCGGAACGGCCCTGCTGGACGCCTCCAGTCGATCCCAGGGACCGTTGCGTCCCTGTCTCCGGAGCAAGGATATTTTCAGAGCATCCCTGAAGGGCCTCAGGGCATTGCCCCTGATATCGCACAGCATTTCATGCCGCGGAGTGGCAGAGTGTTCTGCGGTTGGAGATATCCCGACGGTCGACCCCGCATTCCGCGCCCCGCAGGTTCCACATCAGAGCATTTTGCCACTGAAAGCGCCTGTCAGCCAGGACCCTGTGCTCTGTCTCGCGGGTTTCATGCCTGAAGCCGGAGCTTGACCCCGCAAGTGATCGCGGCGACGCCGGGGGGGCGTCGCGGCTTCCCCGGCCGTCAGCGCGAAGCGCTTTACGGATTAAGGAGAGCGGAGACGAGTCTCGCTTTGTTCGACTCCGGGAGCATTTTCAAAACAGGAATGCTCTACTCCCGATCCCCGGGGCACAGGCCCCATTGCGCGGCCTGCGGCCCGTCTTCCAGTTCCCATACCTGCACATGCAGACGGTGCAGGCTTTCCGGATCGGAGAGCAGAGCGCATTTTGCCTTGCGATCCAGAGCATGGGGGCCTTTTGCCAGAGCTTCGGCTTCCAGCTTCCGCATCCGTTCCACATGGGCGGGGCTGCGCCGGCGGCGATGCCTGGTCAGAGCGATGTGCAGCGCGTGAACGCTGGGAATGACCACGGCCCGGATGAAGCCCTGCCTGCGGGAAAGGAGAAAGGGAGAATAGGGGGTGGGACGGCGCAGGTTTTCGTCCAGCGCCGCAATTTCCTTCGGCGCGCATATTTCAGGAGGCGTGAGAAAAAGTCCCAGATTTTTTGCCGCCTTCCCCCAACTGGTGCGGCTGGTCCAGACGGAAAGGGGGACGGACAGCGCCAGACCGGCTACAATGGGGGAAAGCCACCAGAAAAAGCCGGGGTTGACGATCCAGATCATTCCTCCCCAGGCGAGGCCCAGCAGCGTGCCCCACCAGTGAAAGCGCAGGGCATCCGCCCAACTGGTGCCGGTGTCGCCCCGGTTCTGGGCATTCCATGTCACACGCCAGCCGAGCAGCGTCGTGATGACGAACAGGCTGTGAAACAGCATCCGGACGGGCGCGAGAAAGGTGGAGACCACAATTTCTCCCAGCACGCCGCAGGTCATGGCCCACACGCCGCCGAAGCCCCGGGCCGCGCCCTTGGCGGCGACCAGCAGAAGCGCAAGCAGCTTGGGCAGGAACAGCAGCACCGCCGTACTGCTGAGCAGCGTCAGCGCCCACTGGGGATACCATGTGGGCCACACGGGGAAGAGCGTGCGTGTGCTGGTGAAGTAGGTGGGCGGCACCAGAATTTCCACCACGGCCTGAAGCGAGCTGGCAATCAGGAACAGTCCCCAGAGCAGGGCCGAACCGTACGACATGATGCCGTTGACGAACAGAGCCCGGTGTGTGGGGAAAAAGCCATGCGCGAAAATGAGACGGCTGTGCTGAAGATTGCCCTGACACCAGCGGCGATCCCGGATAAGTTCGTCAATCAGGGTAGGGGGCGTCTCTTCCCACGAGCCGTCAAGCTCATACGCCAGCCATACGCCGTATCCGGCCTTGCGCATCAGCGCGGACTCGACAAAGTCATGGCTGAGGATTTCCCCGCTCAGGGGGCCTCTGCCGGGCAGTCTGGGCAGTTGACAGTGCGCCATGAACGGCTCCACGCGTATGATGGCGTTGTGGCCCCAGTACTGTGCCTCTCCGAGCTGCCAGTAGTGCAGACCCGCCGCGAAGATCGGCCCGTAGAGATGGTTGGCGAACTGCTGGACGCGGGAAATGAGGGAACGGCTGTTTACCGCCTTGGGCGGCGTCTGGAGGATGCCGACCGAGGGGTGCGTCTCCATGGCCTGCACCATGCGGATCATGGTGGAACCGCGCATCAGGCTGTCCGCGTCGTACACGATCATGTACCGGTAGTTTGCGCCCCAGCGGCGGCAGAAGTCGGCGATATTCCCGCTCTTGCGGCTGAGATTGCTCCGCCTCCGCCGGTAGAAGACCTGGCCGAAGGCTTCCTCATCCTTGCAGAACTCGTGCCAGGCCTCCTCTTCCGCCACCCAGGATTCGGGATTGGTGGAATCGCTGAGGATGAAGATATCAAAGCGGGAGGCCTGCCCCGTTTCACGCAGCGAGTGCAGCACGGTCCTGATGCCGGCCATGAAGCTCTTCACGTCTTCATTGTAGACGGGGAAGAGGATGGCTGTGCGTACTTCCGGATCGGGCAGCGTCAGAGATTCCGGGCAGGACAGGGTGACCGTGAAACGGTCATGGCCGCGGAGCGTGACCCACACACCGGCCACGGCGGTCCAGAAGCCCACGGAAATCCACGCGAACAGCACGCCGAACAGACCGACCATGAACAGTTCGAGATTCTCGTCGCCCTTGTGGGGAAGCATCAGATACATGGTACGCGCGGCCAGCAGAGAGGGCAGGATGATCAGCGCAAGCAGGCAGAAGCGCCGCCGCAGAGCGGTTCCTCCCCAGCGCAGCTTGTCAGTCATGAGATTTTTCTCCCTGTGCGGAACGCTCCCGCCGCTGACGCAGGGGCGCGCCGTTTTCCGGATCGGCAGGACGGCCGGAGAACAGACGTCCGAGAGCGGTGAGCCACGGCCTGCGATCCAGTTTTTCTGCAATCATGGGGCGCCGGTTCATGGGCGGAGCGGAGTCGAGCTTTCCCTCCTCTCCGTCTTCCAGCCCGTATCTCCGCCCTTCCAGACGGCCTTCCTCGCGCAGCACTTCGCGCAGGCTGCGCATGGCTTCCGCCTGCGAAGCCGTGGGGCCGGAACGGCCCAGACTCTCCGCGGCAAAGGCGAGACTGCGCAGAGGCGGGATATCCATCCCGCGCACATAGAGCAGCACGCGGTCGCGGGTACGCTGCCCGCGTTCGTCGGGCAGGGATTCACTGGCGCTGTGCGGGCCGGAGGCATCGCGGGAAAGGCCCGCCTGAATGGAAGAAGTGTCCGGGGGAAGGGATTCCGGTTTTTCTGACTTCATCGGGGATTCCTTGTATGGTCTGCCGCCGCGCGCAGATCAGAGCTGAAGATCGTAGACCCACGTTTCCGTCAGCGGATCCGGCAGATTCTCCCCTTTCTTGAGCACCGCCTTGAAGCGCAGGCTCGGCGCGCCTTCCCGGGCCGCCCGTATGCTTTGCAGCACGCCTTCCTCCTTGGGCAGGCGAACCAGAAACACCAGCCGCCAGCCTCCTGTCACAGGGTTCTTGATCAACTGTTTTTCGAGCATCTGCGCCGATTCCGGGACTTCCAGAACCGAACTCATGCCGGTGTCGCCGGACAGGAAATCCAGCATGCCGCCTTCAAAATCAATGATGAAGCGCAGCCTGTCATCCTGCCGGGATATCCGGGTGGCGGCCGCCCAGCCCAGCCCGTGCGGATTGGCGCCGGGAGGCATCCAGATCATGCGGTAGGCATAGGACATGGTTTCAGGGTAGATTTTGGGCGCGGGATTCTGGCCTTCCGGAACATCGCCCGCGTCGGCTGTCTTGTCAGGTACCCAGAAGGCCACCATGTTGTCGTGAATTTCCTCTTCCGAGGGAATCTCGATGAGTTCCAGTCTGCCCGCTCCCCAGTCCCCCCTGGGCTCCACCCACAGGGAAGGGCGCATCTCGTAGCGCGCTTCAAGATCCTGATAGTGATCGAACAGCGCGTCCCGCTGCATCAGGCCGAAGCCGCGCGGATTGTCCAGACGGAATTCATTGACGGCCAGACGCCGGGGGTTGGCAAGCGGACTCCAGAACCAGTTGAGATCCGCATCCAGAAAGAGGAGCCCGTCGGAGTCATGCACTTCCGGCCGATAGTCGCCGGAGCGTCCGTTTTCCGTTTCACCGAACAGAAACATGCTTGTCAGCGCGCCCAGCCCGATTTTCTGCACGGGCTTCGCGCCCTTGCGGGTGAACAGCGTGCAGGCGGTATCCATGACCGTGAACTCGCCGGGCGTGATCTCGAAGCGGTAGGCTCCGGTCATGCTGGGGGTATCCATGAGGGCATACACGGTCATGCTCCGCGCGCCGCTCTCGGGCCTCACCAGCCAGAATTCCCGAAAATAGGGGAATTCCTCACCGCTGGCCAGGGCGGTGTCAATGGCCAGGCCGCGCCCGGAAAGCCCGTACTGGGAATCGCGGGTCACCGCCCGAAAATAGGTCGCGCCGAGAAAAACCGCGACTTCGTCCTTGTAGTCCGCATTCTTGATCGGAAAATGGAGGCGGAATCCGGCGAAGTCCAGGGGGGCTTCCCGCACCCTGTCGGCCAGAGCCTTGTCGCCGTATTCAAACATGTCGGGAGAAAAGGCGAGTTTTTCCGCCTTGCCGTCTTTCACCACATTGATGGCGACCAGCCGGTTATAGAACAGGCCGGGGTGGAAAAACTGGACTTCAAACAGCGGGTCCTCGTCCCTCCACAGGGAACTTTCCGGACGGAAACGAAGCTTTCTCCACTGATCATAACTGATGTCGAGCAGAAAGGCGGGGACCTTGCCGTCCGGGTTTTCAAACGGGGCATCGGCCAGAGCGCGGGCCCTGGCCTTCACGTCCGCCATGCCGAAGGCGGGCGGGGACGGAGGAAGCTGCGGGGAAACAGTCTGGCTTTCCGCCGGGGCGGGCGACTGAGGTTCGGGCCGGGCCGGAGCCGTCGGCGTATCCGGCCGTTCCGCCGCGGGGCTTGTGCCGGGAGCCGCCCATCCGTTTTGCGGCCACGCCGCAGCCGCGGCGAACGCAAGGCCGCAGGCCAGCATTGCGGCCAGCGCAGGGCGGAGAACAGAGAAAGGGGGTCTGAAAAGATGAGGGAAGCAGAAAAGTTCGAGCATGTCGATTGCCGTCCGGAAAGGGAAGTGGAAGATGTTCCATATAGCGCGGCCCACTGTCCCTGTCCAGAGGGGGATTATGCCCGGGAATGTCAGACCTGTTTCATCCACGTCCGCAGGATGCGCAGCGTGTTTTCCATGTTGCGCAGACTCAGTTCGGCAATGCGGATTTTCAGCTGATCGATGCGTTGATGGTAGGTATTGCGCGGCGCGGCGGACTGGCCGGCATTCGCCGCGTCGTCCGCGGAAGGAGGGGCGCTGTCCTGCCGAACGCCGGAAGTGCCCAGAAACCGGGGGAGAGGAGAGCGCTTTTCCATGGCAGTGTCTCGGGTGCATTCATCTGTACTGACCGTATCCGCGGGCCGGACCCTGTGTCCGGCCCGCGGCGTTTATCAACAAAAATTCCCTTGCGGTTTGAAAGCTCCCCCTTCAGGGGGAAAAGAGCGGCTGACACGACGGCGAAGCCGATGAAA
>CALUUZ010000046.1 GCA_944324075.1 Candidatus Mailhella excrementigallinarum | reverse complement strand
AGCGGGGGGGCGTCGCTCCATACGCCGCTGACGCGGCGTGCCTCCGGCGGTCAAGGTTGTTTTCAACACTATTCTACTACAGAGCGGAGGGAAAAGAGTTCTTGACAAGGCGGCAAAGCCGATGAAATCCTTTGCCGCAACCTCATCCTCTGAGGGAAAGGCAATCCGCATGCTCCCTCCCCGCCGGCCGCGGAACCTGTCGGCGGATGGGGCGACTGTGGATTGAAACATCGGAAGAGGCGTCTATGAACATATCCGAACTTTCCGGCACGCCCGGCAGCGGCGGCCCCATACTTGCGCTGGACATCGGCAGCGGCACACAGGATGCCCTTCTCGCCGTTCCCGGCGTCGCCCCGGAAAACTGGTCCCGTTTCGTTCTGCCCACGCCCGCGCTTCAGGTGGCCGCACGCATCCGCGAACTCACGGCACAGCGCACTCCCGTCTGGCTGCACGGCTCCAACATGGGCGGAGGCTTCGGCGGAGCAGTGGCAGAACACCTGAAGCTGGGCCTGCGTCTCGCCGCCACGCCCCAGGCCGCCTCCGCCCTGCATGACGACGTGAACCGCGTCCGCGCCATGGGCGTCACCATTACGGAGGATGAGCCTCCGCACTGTCCGGTTGGCTTCGCGCCCGTCTTTCTTTCCGACTGTCCGCCGGGGTTCTGGAACCGGCTGCTTGAAGCAGCCGGACTGCCGCGGCCCGCGCTTATTGTGGCGGCAGCCCAGGATCACGGCATCCATGCCGATACCGGCAACCGGGAAGGCCGCTTCCGCCTGTGGAAACGCCTGCTCCGCGAAAGCGGCGGCGATCCGGCAAAATGGCTGTACGCCGAGGCTCCGGCCGAATGTACGCGGCTGGCCGCGCTGCAGCGCGCCATCGGAGGCGGCCCGGTGGCGGATACCGGCACGGCGGCGGTACTCGGCGCGCTGGCCACGCCGGAAGTTGCGGAACGTTCCGACCGCGAGGGCGTGCTCGTGGTCAACGCGGGCAACAGCCATACCACGGCCTTTCTCGTGTTCCGCCGCCGGGTGCTGGGTATTTATGAACATCACACCGGCATGCTGTCCGCCGCCGAACTGGCAAAGGATCTGGACGAATTCCGTCTCGGCTGGCTGCCGGACGAACAGGTTCGCGCCACCGGAGGTCACGGCTGCGTGTTCGAGACTCTTCCGCCCGAGGCGGAAGGGTTCCGTCCGGCCTTCATCCTCGGTCCGCGCCGTGAACTTCTGCGCGGGCGCGGCGCGTTCATCGCCCCCCATGGGGACATGATGCTGGCGGGCTGCCACGGCCTGCTGCACGGTCTTGCGGCCGCAGGTCGGACATAGTTCCACCGGCGCGCCGCCTGTGCGGCCGCCCCCTCCCCTCTGTTTCCGTCCGGCGTTTCCGCCGGAATCCTCATGCAACCCTTCCAGCCCACGGACCCATCAGATGGAATATTACGACATAGCCGAAACATGGAGCGCGGATCGCATCCGCGAGGAACAGACCAGACGCCTGCGGGCGGTTGTCGCGCAGGCCCGCAAGGCTCCCTTCTACGCGCGGATTCTGGATGAGGCGGGCCTGTCGCCGGAGGATATCGCCTGTCCCGAGGATATCCGCCGTCTGCCCTTCACCAGCAAGGACGATCTGCGCGCCCAGTATCCGGATCGCCTGTGCTGCGTTCCCCGCGCCGATCTTGTGCGCATGCACTGTTCCAGCGGCACCACCGGCTCCCCCGTGGCCATCTGCTATACGCGGAAAGACGTGGAAGCATGGGCCGATCTCATGGCCCGCAGCATGTTTGCCGCAGGCATCCGCCGGGAAGACACCTTTCAGAACATGTCCGGCTACGGACTGTTCACCGGAGGACTTGGCATCCACTACGGCGCGGAGCGCCTCGGCTGCATGACCATTCCCGCCGGGGCGGGCAATACCCGCCGCCAGATCAAGCTGATCAAGGATTTCGGCGTTACCGCAGTCCACATTCTGCCTTCCTATGCCCTGCACGTGGCGCGGCAGATCGAGGAGGAAGGCGAAGACCCCCGCGCCCTGCCGCTGCGCATCGCGCTGGTGGGCGCCGAACCCTATACGGAGGAAACCCGCCGCCGGATTGAGTCCATGCTGGATCTCAGGGTTTACAACAGCTTCGGCATGTCGGAAATGAACGGCCCGGGCGTCGGCATCGAATGCGAGGCGCAGAGCGGGCTTCACATCTGGGAGGATGCCTACATCCTGGAAATCATCGATCCGGAGACGGGCCGTACCCTGCCCGACGGGGAAGTCGGTGAACTGGTCATGACCACGCTCACCCGCGAGGGCATGCCCCTGCTGCGCTACCGTACGCACGATCTCACCCGCATCATTCCCGGAGACTGCGCCTGCGGCCGCAGACACCGCCGTATCGACCGCATTCTCGGCCGCTCGGACGACATGTTCATTCTCAAGGGCGTGAACATTTATCCCATGCAGGTTGAACAGGTGCTGATGAGCTTCCCCGAAGTGGGACATAACTACCTCATCAGGCTGGAAAAGCAGGGTCTGCTGGAAACGCTGCGCGTCCTCGTGGAAATCCGGGAGGAACATTTCGTGGAAGACATGCGCGTGCTGCGCGGCCTCCAGGAAAACATCGCCCGCCGTCTGCGCGATGAAATCCTGGTGACGCCGAAAGTTGATCTTGTGCAGGGCGGCAGCCTGCCCCGCTCCGAAGGCAAGGCACAGCGCGTTGTGGATATGCGCGGCACGCCCGAAGGCGGGAACTGATCCATGAGCACCGCCCTTGTTTCCCTTTTCCTTGTGGTGCTGACGATCTGCGTACTGCTCAATCTTGTCATGCTGCCCGGCAACTGGGCCGTGGTCGGACTGACAGCCCTCTACGCATGGCTCGGCCCGGAGACGCCCGAACTGGGTGCGCTCTTTTTTGTCGCTCTTGTCGGCATGGCCGTGGTAGGGGAAGTGGTGGAATTCCTGACCCAGATCTGGGGAGCGAAGAAGTACGGCTCATCCGGCAAGGCCACCTTCGCGGGCATGATAGGAGCCATTGCCGGTGCGATATTCTTCGCGCCCTTCCTGTTCGGCATCGGCGCCATTTTCGGCGCGCTGGCCGGAGCGTGGGCCGGCTGCTACGCCGCGGAACGCCTGCTGGCCCACCGCTCCCAGGCCGACGCCGTCACCGCCGCCAACGGCGCGCTGGTGGGGCGTTTTCTCGGCATGGTCGTCAAGCTCGGTCTCGGCATTGCCATGGTCGTTCTGACGGCTTCCGCCGTCTGGCCCGGTCAGAGCATTTCATGAGCGAAATGCTCCACTTCAGTCCAGCAGGGCGAGACTGAAGCCGCGACGCCCCCTTTTCCCTCCCAAAACCTTTTGATGCGCCGCTCGCGCAGTGCTGCGCGAGCCTTTCCCCCACAACCTCGCCATCCCGGAGGGCATACGTTGAATCAGGGAACTTCCGCCGACGCCATGCGCCGCCTCCGTCTCGTTCTGGTGCGCACACGCTTTCCGGAAAATGTGGGCACCGCTGCCCGTGCCTCGGCCAACTTCGGCCATGCGCCGCTGTTCCTCATCGATCCGGAGCGATGGGGCGAATCGGGCAAGGCCAGGGCCATGCCTCTGGCTACGGCTCAGGGCGCGCCCATGCTGGACAGCCTCACCGTCTCCCCTTCTCTGGCCGATGCCGTGGCCCCCTGCACGCTGGTCATCGGCACCACCGCCCGCACCGGGGGCTGGCGGCGGCAGCTCTTCACGCCCGGGCAGGCGGCGGCCCGCGTGGCGGAACGTCTCACGGCGGGCGAAGATGTCGCCCTTGTGTTCGGCCCGGAAGACCGCGGTCTGAGCAACGGGGATCTGGAGCACTGCGGCATGCTGGTCACCGTGCCCACCGCGCCGGATGCGTCTTCCCTCAATCTCGCCCAGGCCGTCCTCCTGCTGGTGTACGAATGCTTTCTCGCCCTGCCCGATGCGCCGCGCGTGCCGGATCTCGGCGCACTGTCCCGCCGCATCACGCAGGAGGAGCGTGACATTCTGCACCGTACGCTCAAGGAAACGCTGCTGGAACTGGACTTCCTCAAGGCCGGCAACCCCGACTATTTCTTTCTGCCCATGGCGCGTTTTCTGGATCGGGCCGACATGCGGCGGCACGAAATGGACATGTTCATGGGCATCTGCCGCCAGATCCGCAGCAGGACGAGCGCCGTCCGCTCCCGGAGCTGAATGTGCCGGAAGCCCCGAATCTGCTCATACAGCTCCAGCGCATGGGAGATCTCGTTCTGAGCTTCCCCCTGATGGCCTGGCTGAAGGCGGCCGAGCCGGAACGTCCGCTGTGGGTGCTGGCCGAGCCCGTTTTCTTCAAGCCGCTTATGCCTCTTTCCCCCAGTGTTGTCTTCTTTCCGCCCGAAGCGGAAGAGCAGCTCGCCCATACGCCGCTGCACCGGGTCGTCAACCTCAGCCACAGGCCGGAAGCCGCGCGTATCGCGGGCCGCATGAAGGCTGAACAAAAACTGGGCGCATGCTGCGAGGGAAGCGCGACCCGCATCCGGGGAGACTGGCAGTTGTACCGCGCGTCTCTGGTGCACAACAACCGGCATAACCTCTTTCACTGGGCGGATCTCAACGCGCTGGATCTCGTTTCGCCCGCCGCCATGCGCCGCACGACCTGGCCCGTTCCCCGCATTCCCTGCCTGACGCGCGGGGGCCGGACAGGTCTTTTCGTCGGCGCGAGCGAAGCGGCCAAGCGCCCCGACCCCGCGTTCTGGGGCGAGCTTGCGCGTGAACTGCTGCGCCGGGGGCACAAGCCCGTTTTTCTCGGAGGCGAGGCCGAACGTCCGCTGGGGGCCGCCGCCGCGCTTGCGGCCGGTCTGCCGCACAGCAACCTGTGCGGGCATTTCCGCCTAGACGAACTGCTCCGCTTCCTGCGGAAGATTGATCTGCTGATCACACCGGATACCGGTCCCATGCATGTCGGCGCGTGGGGCGGCACGCTCACGCTCAATCTGTCCATGGGGCCGGTCAATGCATGGGAAACCGCGCCCTTCCCGCCCGGCCATTTCGTTCTGCGCTCCACGGCCTCCTGCGTGGGCTGCTGGCGCTGCACGCGGAATCCGGAATCCCCTCCCTGCCGTGAACTCTTCCGGCCCGCGCGCATCGCCTTTCTGGCGCACTGTCTGCTCTCCGGCAGGCATGAACAGTTTCCCCGCCTTTCCGGGCTTGAACTGCTGCGTACACGGCGCGCGGCGTCGTCCGGCCTGTTTGAGCTGGAAAAACTGTCCGGACGGAGCGGGGAGGATTTCCCCCGGAATGCGCGCGCCGCGCTGGATCATTTCTGGCATGAGTGGTTTCTTGACCGGCTCGGCGGCCGGGCTCCCTCATTCGGGCACGCCGCGCGCCGTCTTGCGGAGGAGTATCCCCGTGCGCTCCCGCTGCTGCGGGATCGCCTGCCCCGCATCCAGGCGGAATGCGCTCTGGCCCTGCGCCGCGGCTCCCTTCTGCCGGAAGCGTTCTGGCGCGGCACGCCCCCCATGCTCCGCCCGCTGACCGGCTACCTTCAGCTTGTGCTGGAAAACGGCGACTACCACAGGGACGCGTGGAAAACCGCGCTGGAACATCTGGAGCATCTTGCCGCGCTGCTGGCGGAAATGCGGAGCCGTTCCCTTTGACGGATACGCCCGGAGCGCCTGCTTAAAAAACATCAGAAGGCCATTATGTTTCAATCCACAGTCGGCCCATCCGGCGACTGACTGAAGCAGCCGACGGACAGGGGGCGTGCGGATTGCCCCTCCCTGAAAGGAGGAATTGCAGAAAAGGTTTTCATCGGCTTCGCCGTCGTGTCAGCCGCTCTTTTCCCCCTGAAGGGGGAGCTTTCAAACCGCAAGGGAATTTTTGATGAAATATGCGCTGCTGAAGCGGCAATCGGGCATCGGCTTCGCAATCATCGTTATCATGGCAAAGGGCTTCGGCTGGCTCGGTTTCTGATTTTCTTTTTCCTTCCTCCCTTCCCCCAGCCGCCTCCGGGCGGCTTTCTGCCGCCCGGCAAACCTTGCCGCCCTCCCGCAAATTCCCCCTGTTTTTATTGAATTTTTCATTTTGGCATACTCCTTGAATATCTCCCGGCACAAGGAGTCCGCCATGCAAATTATGCCGGAAAACAATCTCGCCCGTACCGCGGCCGGAACAGCGGCATCAGCCAGCCTCTATGCCGATCAGGCGGGGGATCTCTTCGGGCTGGAAATCTCCAGACTGCTGCAGGATGACCCGCAGGGCAGCCTGCCCGCCGAGACGGCGGAAATGGAGGAGGATGAAGAGGATGAAGATGAGCGCGCCGAGAGTGCGGCGTCTTCTCCCTACAACCCCGTTCTCCGGCCTGTTTCCCCCTTTGAGCCGCAGGAAGTGCGCCTTACGCCCGGTGAAGCGGACAGCATCGTCGAAGCCATGCGCGAGGACGGTGTCCCCGCCAATGTGCTGAATGCGGTGAAGGACGCGGGCAGGACCGCGGGCGGCGCCACGCTGGACATGCTCATGAACGCGGCCCGCAAGGCTCTGAACGGTGAAAGGGCTGAACTGTCAAAGGCCGACGGGGCGCAGCTTTCCTCCCTGTCCGGCAAGCTGGCGGGAGCGCAGAGCCGTGAACTCGCGCAGCTTCTTGCCTCCGCCTCCGAATCAGGCTCCGCCTCCGATGCGCGGAATGCGCTCGCCGCCGTGCTGAACAGCCTGAACAACGCTTCTTCCGTCAGCATGAACAAGGAAGAAATGAGCGCCCTGCTCAAGGCTCTCGGCATCTCCGGGGATACGAGCAAGGGTATCCTTGCGGCATTTGACGACCATCGTTCCCTGACCATGAAGGGCGGGGATTTTGCGGAACTGCTCAAGCCCGCCGGGGCGGAGCTTGCTTCCCGGGTCAATCAGCTTGACAGTGCGCTCGCCAGCCTTCAGAAGCAGGCCGCTCCCGTCATGAAGGAAGCCCGGCGCCGTGAAGAACTGGAACGCATGGCCGGAATGCGCGAGGATCAGGCGGTATCCCGTTCCCGCATTCTGATCAGGGATACCGCCACGCAGGCTGCTCCCGGACGCGAAGATCAGATCGCGCAGGACAAGCAGACCCGCGCGGCAGCCCTGCGCGATACGGCGCAGACCAGAGCCGATGCCGAAGCGCATCTTGAAGCCGGACGGGATGTCCGGCAGCAGCAGGAACAGACCGCCTCCCACAGGGATGCCATGGCCTGGGGGCAGTTGCGCGATGACGAACGTCTCGGACGCGACGCGGGCGGACGGGAACGCGGACGGAATCTTTCCGCAGCCATGACCGGCGCGGAAAACCGGAACGCATCACGCGCGACGGCATCCTTCTCCACAGGTTCGCCCTCCGGCATTTCCGGCGGAATGTTCGCCGCCATGCCGCAGGGAGCCGATTCCGCCGCGCAGGCAGGCAAGACCGGCAGTCTGCCCTCCACCCTTCCTTCCCAGACGCTGAACCAGATTGAACAGGCTATTCTCAGTTCTTCCCGGAACGGGGTACAGCGTCTTGAAGTCAAGCTCAATCCCGTGGAACTCGGCGCCATGACCATAGCTCTCGCCACCAATCGCCAGGGCGAAGTCAGCGCCGTGATCCGGCCTGAGAAGGAGGAAACTGCCGCCCTCATCAATCAGCAGGTGGATCAGATTCGTGCGGAACTGGAAAATCAGGGCTTCAAGGTGGACAAGGTGGAAGTCCAGACCCAGCTTGCGGATCAGGGCGGGCAAAACTGGCAGGGTGCGCAGCAGCACAATGCCTCCCGCGATCTTGCGGAAAGAGCAAGTATTCTTGAGCAGTTGCGCAATCTCAGCCGCCTCGGCTCCGAGCCGGAAAATGTTTTGGCACGCGGTATGCATGGAGTGGACGGCAACGGACGTGAAGCGGCAAATGCTTCCGCCCGGGGGCTGCATCTCGTGGCCTGACGCATTCTGAAACTTCACCGAGGATACCATGTCAACCACTTCCGCTCTTGACTCCGCATACAGCAACGCTCTCGGCAGCGCAATTTCCAGCTCCACCGGCGGCTCGGATCTGGGCAAGGAAGAGTTTCTTCAGCTCCTGGTCACCCAGTTCCAGTATCAGGACCCGCTGAACCCCATGGAAGACAAGGAATTCATCGCCCAGCTCGCCCAGTTCTCCAGCCTTGAGCAGAACATGCAGATGAACGAGAATCTGGAGAATCTGCTCTCCCTGCAGCAGCAGCAGACAGTTATCGGGGCGGCCAACTACATCGGCAAGACGGTGTCCGCGCGCGGCTACGGCATTTCCTGGGAGCCGAACTCCACGGGCACCGGCGGCAAGGCCTCCACCGTGGACTGGGCCACCGGCGAAGACGCGGCCTCCGTCACGGTGAATATCCTCGATTCCTCGGGTTCACTGGTCAACACCTACGATCTCGGCGCCTCTACGGCCGGTTCCATCAATACCTTCAAGTGGGACGGCAAGAACTCCATGGGCAGCTTTGTGAACAAGGGCGTGTACACAGTGAGCTTTGTGGCCAAGACCGAGGCGGGCAAAACCACCTTTGTGGATACCCAGGTTTCCGGCGTGGTCAACGGCGTGTCCAATTACAACGGCGTCCAGTATGTGCGTCTGGAAGACGGCCGCACCGCCACGCTGGACAACATCCGCGAAGTTGTCGCGGCGGACGAGGCCACGGAAGAACTGACCGGCCCCGACGTCATCAACGTCACGGACGGCAAGGCCACAGTGGTCCGTTATTATGTTCCGCAGGAAATCCGCGGATGCAGCGTGACCATTACCGACGCCAAAGGCGAGGAAGTGTACAAGAACTCGGATCTCGGTGTTCATTCGGAAGGCACCTTTGAATATGAATGGGACGCCAAGGATTCCGAAGGCAATGGCGTGGAAGACGGTCAGTACCGCGCCCAGTTCTTCGGCATCGATGCGGACAACAATATGGTTGCCATCGAATGTGTGCCTGAAGACGTGAACTGATAACCGGTTTTTCCGGCGGGAAAAATATTCCCGCCCTCCCAGTCGGGAGATCCGGCCGTCTGAGGGGACGGCCTCAAGACAAACGCAAGGATTGAAGGAGAAAAATCATGAGCCTCAGCGCCAGCATGTGGACAGGTGTATCCGGTCTTCTCGCCCACGGGGAAAAGATGAACGTGGTGGGCAACAACCTCGCCAACGTGAGTACCGTGGGCTTCCGCGGCCAGCGTATGGACTTTGCGGACTTCGTGTACGCGAATACCTATACTTCCGCCGGAACAGGCCAGATCGGGCGCGGCGTCAAGGTAGGGGCGATCATGGGCAACTTCGCCCAGGGTTCCTTTGAAACCACCACCAACGCCACGGACCTCGCCATTTCCGGCTCCGGCTTCTTCAAGGTCAACAAGATCGGCAAGGATCAGGGCTTCTACACCCGCGCGGGCAACTTCTCCTTCAACAGCGAAGGTTATCTGGTGGACCCCAACGGTTATGCCCTGCAGGGCTGGATGGTGGACAACACGGGCGGCATCTCCCGCGCCTCCGGCGGTCTGAACCCCGATTCCGTGACCAGCCAGGATACCTCGGACATCATCGGTTCCGGCACGCCCACCGATATCAAGCTGGATACCTGGACGGTGTTCCCGCAGCAGACAACCAACATGACCTTCAAGGTCAATCTGCCCTCAGCCTCTTCGGATCACGCCCGCTCCAACACCAACCCCTTCGCCTCCCTGATGGAAGCGTGGAACGGCACGCAGCCGCAGGGCAGCGAAAACACGCCGTACATCGCCTCCAGTTCCTACGCCTCTTCCACCACGCTCACCGTGTACGACGAGGCGGGCAGCAAGCACACCGTCTCCATCTACTACGACAAGGTGGACAAGGACGACGTGGAGGGGCTGGGCAACAACTCCATGTGGGAATACATCGTCACCATGGATCCCGCCGAGGATCAGCGCCAGTATTGGGATGACGCCGCGGGAGAACTCCGCAATGTGAACGAGACGAAAATGGGCGGCGTGCTTGCCTCCGGTACCATCACCTTTGACGCGGCCGGCCGCATGACCAACCAGAGCTGCTATACCTGGGGCGGTTCCCAGAGCCCGGATACCAATCCCAACAGCTTCACGGAAGTACCTGACCCCACCAATCCGCTGAACTCGCTGCAGGTGATCAACCTCGACCCCACGGATCTCAACAACTGGTATCCGGCGGAAATTTCCAGCAACGGCTACCCCATTGTGGTGGCCAACTTCTCCGGCGTGCTTGATGCGCAGACCTCCGGTTCCACCAATGGCGAACGCTACGGGATTGAACTGAACTTCGGCGTCAAGGTGGGGAATTTCGACGCGCCGTGGGAAAACACCGCCTCTCTCGGCTCCCTTGCCGTCACGCCCTATGCGCAGAACGGCGCGGGCAAGTCTCCGGAATACTACGAGATCAACCCCGACTACGATCCCAAGGCTCCGTGGGATGACCGCAACCACTATCAATGGAAATTCAAGGGGGTGGACTACGGAACGCCCGGCACTGCCGCAGGTGACGCCGCACTTCTCAGCGCTATCCAGTCCATGTACGGCAATATCCCCGTCACCAGCGGCGCTCTCGGCACTTATAACGATGCGGGGGGCGTGGCCCAGCCGCTTCCGCCCGATACGGTGTACTTCAATATTACCGACAAGAAGTTCTATCAGGCCGACGGCACCCCGTATACACCCGGCTCCACGGAGGAAACAACCGCACTGGATCTCTTCACCGCCAACTGGGATACTGCGCAGGGCACCAAGAATGTGGTCATGAAAGACCTGGTTGGAGAGAAACTCGCCTCAATGACTCCCAAGGACACCTCCGTCATGGTTGCGGCCACTCCGGCCAATGCCAACCATGTAGCGGAATTCAACAAGCCCATTGTGCTGGAATCCTCCGCCTGCACCAGCCTGAACAGTTCCTTCACCGCCAACCAGGCGCAGGACGGCTACGGCTACGGCGATCTTACCAGCTACAACGTCGACGCGAACGGCATTCTGTACGGCGTGTACTCCAACGGCGTCACCCTGCCCCTGGCCCAGGTCTGCATGTATGACTTCACCTGCCAGCAGGGGCTGCGCCGTGAAGGCAACAACCTGTTCAGCCAGACCCGCGCCTCTGGCGAACCCAAGTCCGGCGCGGCGGGGGTGGCCGGACTCGGCACCATCAACAGCTACTCGCTGGAACAGTCCAACGTGGACATGTCAACGGAATTCGTGCAGATGATCACCACTCAGCGCGGTTTCCAGTCCAACAGCAAGCTGATCACCACCACCGACACCATGCTTGAGACAGTCATCAGCATGAAGCGTTAGCCTCAGACTGTTCTTCTGGAACGTCCAGTCAGGTCCCTGTGTTCCGGCACGCAGGCTTCACGCCGCCATCGGAGCTTGACGCCGCAAGTCAATTGCGGCTGCTCCGATGGCGCGGCCGGGTCTCGCCCTGTTCAACTCCGCAGAGCATTTCATGAGCGAAATGCTCCATCCTTGTGGGGGGCTTCCCCTCGGTCCCCAAAACGAAAGGCCGCCCGGAAAAATATTCCGGGCGGCCTTTCGTTCCGCTCAACCAGAAAACATGGCCGCTCAACCATGTTTCAATCCACAGTCGCCCCATCCGGCGACTGACTGAAGCAGCCGACGGAGAGGGGCGTGCGGATTCCCCTCACCGATGGGCAGGGTTGCGGAAAAGGCTTCG
>CALUUZ010000045.1 GCA_944324075.1 Candidatus Mailhella excrementigallinarum | reverse complement strand
TATATCCGGCACATGGAAGAACAGCGAAGGCAGATCAGCCTGACGCTTTCCCGCCAGATGGAACAGCAGCGCAGGGATTACATGGAAGCGCATCCGGAAGAGCAGTTTGCCCAGCCCTGGCGCACATCGCCTCCTGTTGCGGAGCTTGCGGAGTTCTGCGGCGAAAGGCTGCTGGAGCTTCCCACCGCCGCTTCCGGATGGAAGCTGGAACGGGCCATATGCTCTGGTTCGATGCTTACGGTGGAATGGCAGTTCCAGCCCGGAGCCGATTTCGTGCGGCTCCCGCCCCATGCTTCTCTGGAGTCAACCAGAAAGGCAGTTTCCCGCATCGGGCATCAGCCCGCGTTCTCTTCCTTCTCTTCCCGTGAAGGGGAAACGCATGGGCAGCTTTCCTCCCGGGCTGAAATCCGCAGTCACCTGTATCAACTCACGCAGAACATGGGCGCACTGCTGAACAATTTTCAGTTCGACAAGCCAGAACAGAAAGTCATTGAGAAAATCACGGTGATTGCGCCGTGGCAAAAGGGCAAGTGGGAGCTGAAGGGCATTCCCGCCGCCCTGCTGCTGGATGAATCGCTGGGCAGGGCGCTGTCCCTTCCCGGCCTGATCCTGCGGGAAATCGTGTTTTCGTCCTCCGAAGGATGGACAATGAGAGGAGATGTGTATGCGGCTGCCGATGCCAAACTCTAAAGCGGCACAGATTGCCCTTTGCATTGTTTTTGTCGTGCTGATCGTGCTGGTCGTGATCTTCGGGCCTCTGGGAGAAAAGCTGGCTTCGCTTCTGCCCTCCGGGGAAGGAGCCTTGCAGCTCCCGACGAAATCCCAGCCCCCCAAAAAGCCTTCCGGAACGAGGGTATCCGTCCAGTCCGCGCCGGTCGTCCGGAACAAGCCCGCAAACCAGGCCGTCCTGCCGCAGCTCCCTGTCGCGGGAAATCTGGAAGAGCTTACCAGACTCCAGGCGGAGATTGAGGAAGGGCTGCTGCGGAAAAAGCTGGCGGAACTTCCCGGAAAGGATGCCCTGCCGCCGATGGGAGGGGCGAGCCATAACGCCAAACAGGAACAGGCCGTTTCTGAACCCGTCATGCCTGTGTTCGAGCCGAAACCGACAGTCGTCTCGGTTCAGGGCGTGGACGGTCAACTGTCCGTCACACTGCGGGATCGCGGCGCTCTGGCCACATTCAGAACCGGTGAGCGTTGTTCCGCCGGAAAAATCACGCGCATCACGCGGGATGCCGTTGTGCTGCAAGGCAGAAACGGCACGGAGCGTCTGTTCTTCGAGTAACGGCGGAAGAGAGTGGAAGAGAGCGGGGCGCTGCCCCGCACCCCGTCGGGGGAAATGATTTCCCCCGAACCCCCTCAATAAATGAGGGTGCAGGGGAATCATTCCCCTGCCGGGGGGTCTGGGGGCGAGAAGCCCCCGGAAACACAGAAGGTAACGACATGGAACATCTGAACCAGAATGTAGATTTCTCGGATTTGCCCGTGGAAGTGCGGGGGCGCGTCGCTCTGAGCGAAGGCGTGCTGCATATTTCCAATGAGCTGCGCGGCCACATGGCGCTGGATGACGCTCTTTCCAGACTTCGCTCCCGGCTGCGTCAGCAGAATGTTTTACGGTGGGTCTGGCATACGCCGCAGGAGTTCGACAGGCTCTATGGAAACGCGACCAGAGTGCGCATTGAGGAAGTCGGGGACAACGAGGTCAAGGATTTTGCGCTGAAACTGCTGGTGAAAGCGCATGAAATGGAAGCATCGGATATTCACATCACCAATCACGGCCACTATGCCCAGATTGATTTCCGCTGCCTGGGCATGTTGCAGGCGTACGAGCGCTCCCTGCCCGGCGAGTTCGCCGCGCGTGTTTCCAGCGTGCTGTATCAGACGATGGGGACGCAGACGGGATCGTCCTATACGCCGTCCAAGCGCCAGGACGGGCGCATCGCCAACCGGGACTTTTTGCCGGAAGGTGTTTTCTCCGTCCGTATCCATACCGAGCCGATCCAGAGCGCGGCGGCAAAGGACGGTCAGGGCACGTTCATGGCGCTGCGTCTGCTGTATGACGCCACACATGCGACCGGGTCGCTTGATTCCCGCCTGACGTCACTCGGTTTTCTTCCGGAGCAGCGCGGGATTTTCGAGAGGTTGAGCGAACGCTCCGGCCTGGTGGTCATCAGCGGGCCTACCGGCCACGGCAAGACCACGCTGCTTTCGCATACGCTGGAAGCAATGGCGGAACAGTGGCCGCAGCGCAATCACATGAGCATAGAGGATCCGCCGGAATATCCGCTGCGGGGCGTCAAGCAGATCATGGTTTCCAGCCGGGAGCTTGAATCGGATGACGAGCGGGACGCGGCCTATACCGCCGCCATTGCCGGGGCCATGCGCTCTGACATGGACACCGGCATGATCGGGGAAATCCGGTATCGTTCCGCAGCGCAGGCGGCAATCAACGCCGCGCTGACCGGGCACGGGATATGGACAACCATTCATGCCAGCAACGCCCTGGCGATTATTCCGCGTTTTACGGAGCTGGGCATAGACCGTCGCTCTCTGTGCAATCCGAATGTGCTCAGCGGACTCAGCTATCAGCGCCTTCTGCCCCGGCTCTGCCCGCGCTGCAAGGTCAGGCTTGTGGACCTGTCGGAAGAGGAAGCCAGGAAGAACCTGCCCATGGCCACTATCCAGCGGGCTACCCGGCTTGTTGATCCGGGCAGGATATATGTGCGGGGCGAAGGCTGCCCTGAATGCTCGCATCGGGGACTCAAGGGGCAGAGCGTCGCGGCGGAAGTGATCGATCTTGACGCCACGCTGCTGCACTACCTGCGGGAAGATCAGCACACCGCCGCCTACAGATACTGGAAGGAGGAACAGCATGGCATAACGCATGTCGCCCATGCCCTGAAGCTCATCGAGGACGGGGAAGTCGATCCCTACCTCGCGGAGATCAGGCTCGGCGTCAATCTGGATCACGATACGGCGTCCAACCTGCTTGCGGAGAAAGTTCTATGAACGCTCTTTTCCGGTGGCTGGACAGATGGAATTTCCGGGCCGTTGTCCGCCGGCGCATATGGAAGCGTCTCGCCGCGCAGATAAAACACGGGATGCCGCTGGATCAGGCTCTTCGCCTCCAGCGCGACAGGTCGGCGGCAAAGCCTGCGGGCAGGGTCTTCGGCGCGATATATGCCGCCATAGACAGCGGACATCCCCTGCGGATCGCGCTGGAACCCTTTGTGCCGGTCAACGAGGTGCTGCTCATTTCCAGCGGACAGAAAGCGGGGAACCTGCCGGAAGGCTTTGTCATGGCCACGGAGATCATCGACGCGGTGGAAAAGCTCCGGCGCGCCGTCATCCGGGCCACGGCCATGCCGCTGCTGCTGTTTTTCCTCACGCTGCTGCTTCTGGTGGTCATCGCGCTCTATATGATCCCGGAGTTTTCCCTGCTTACGGATCCCCGGAAATGGCAGGGGTCGGCCCGAACCATGTATATCATCAGCAACTTCATCGCGTCTCCCTGGGGCGCTCTCACCGTTTCCCTTCTGGCGTTGTCTCCGTTCGCGCTGTTTTTCAGCTTTCCGCGCTGGACGGGCAGGCTGCGGGCCAGACTGGATCGGTTTCCTCCCTTTTCCATCTACCGCCTGATCGTCGGTTCGGTATGGATGTTCAGCGTCGCCACGTTCATGCGGGCGGGGATGCCGATCCGGGACATTCTGGATTCCATGCTTTCGGGCAGGCTTTCGCCCTGGCTGCGGGAAAGGGTGACGGCGATCAGCGAAATCTACGACACGGGGAAAAATCTGGGCGAATGCATGCAGCTGGCGGGATTCGGATTCCCGGACAGTGAACTCATCGACGATCTGCTGGTGTACGCCACGCTGCCGGAGTTCGACGAACATCTGTACGGGATGTCGAAGGACTGGCTGAAAGACGGTGTAGAGACAGTGGAAGAGCAGTCGATGGTTATCAACGTCGCCTGCACCATACTCATCATTCTGCTGATATCGGCGGTGGTCATTGCCATGAACGCCATGCAGCAGGAACTTACTTCTTCATTCGGAGGCATGTAACATGCGTGATGTTCTCGGCATTCTCGGAGCAATTTTCATCAGCATCCTGCTTCTCAGCAGCGTCATCCAGTGGCTGTCGGACGGTTTTTCCACCAGCAAGCTCAGTGATGTCCAATCCAATCTGATCATGATGCAGATAAAGGTGCAGAACCTGTTTTCGGGCAGTTCTTCCTATGCCGATCTGGACAACGACCTGCTGTTGAACAACGAAATCGTGCCCGCGAGTCTGAGCAAGGGCGGCGTAATTTCCAATCCCTGGGGCGGAGAGATCACATTTGCCCCGGTGGACAACGGTTCGGCGTTCTCCATCACGCTGACGGATGTTCCCCGGAAAGAATGCGTGAGCATGGCGGTCTTCCAGCCCGATGCGTGGCTCGGCGTCACAATCAACGCAACGGAAATCGCGTCCGGGGATGTCGCGGGAGCAACCAATGCCTGCAACGGCGACAGCAATACCGTTATCTACACGACCAGGTGAGCATCATGTCGCTTGCCGATCACGAATTCTCGGATTTGCTGCTGTTTCCCGGAGGCTGGAAGCTGAAAGGCTGCCCGGCCACGGGCCAGCAGCTTGTATCTGTGCCGGAGGACTGCCGGGAGGAAGTCTCCGCCATTGTGCGGGAACTGCTGCTGCGTTTCGTCAAGAAACCGAGTCCGCATCTGAGGGATGAACCGGGCGAGCTGGACGGAGCAGCGTACAGTCGCTCCATACGGTACAGCTACAGGGGTATCCAGTATCGGGCAGCCGCCGTGCAGGATGTGACAGGGGACTACACCTTTTTCCTGCGGCGTCTGCCTGATGCTGTGCCGAGTCTGGAGACGCTGGGGTTACCGCCGCATCTCACGGACTGGCTGCTGAAGCCGGACACGCTGCAAGGTCTGGTGCTTGTCACCGGAGCCCAGGCTTCGGGCAAAAGCACGACAGCGGCATCTCTGGCCGCCGCCCGCCTCACAAAGTGGGGCGGGCATGGCCTGACGCTGGAAAATCCTGCGGAGCTGCCCCTGGGAAGGGCATGGGGAGAACATGGTTACTGCATTCAGACCGAGATCGGCAGCGAGCAGGAGCTGGCCCGTCAGATTGAGTGCGCTCATCGCTTTTCTTCGCCCAATGTGATCCTGATCGGGGAAATCCGGACGAAACGCGCGGCCAGGGAAGCGCTGCGCATCGCCCAGGGTTCCAGCAGGCAGGTGGTCATCGCCACGGCGTTCGGGCTCAACCTGCTCACGGCTCTGGGAGCGCTGCTCAAGGGTGCCGGGGAACTGGACGGGGAAAGTGCCGCGCAGAACCTTGCCAACTGCCTGCTCTGCGTCATTCAGCAGGAACTTTGTCTCGCGGATGGCAGATACGTCCTGCGTGTGCCGGATTTTCTGTTGTGTCCATTCACGGAGGAAGGCGACGTTATCCGTCGCAAAATCCGCGAGGGAAAGCTCAATGCCCTGACGGATGATATCCGGCAGCAGAAAAACCGGGTGGCCTACCCCGAATGGCTGACGCAGGCCGGAGACTGACATGAAAATCATGGCCGTACTGTTTCTCATGCTCGGCATTCTGGCACTGATCGCCGGGCCGCGTTTTGAAAAAGAGTCTGAACAGAGACGGGAACTGAGCGTCGCGCTGAACTTTGTCCAGTTCCGCCAGTCTGTGATGTCGCATGTCCTGAACGATCAGGACAGACATGACGGCATTGTGGATTCCGCGCTTCTGGTTCTTCCGGAAGGCTATGAACTTCTGCGTCCCTGGCAGGCGCGTATCTCGGAGAACCGCCTGTATATCTGGGGATCGGCCTCATGGGCGGAAGTTCAGGCCGTCCGGAACCTTCTGCTCAATTCGTGGACGCTGGGACGTTCCGAGCAGGGAATCCTCCGCCCGCGCCATGACGGACGGAGCATCACGCTCCCGCAGTTCGTCCCGGACGGCTGCGTCGTGAGTCTTTTTTCTCTGGAGTAATCATGCACAGGCAATTTGTTCCCAATCCGAAACAGCGCGGGTCGGCTGCGATGGTCGGCACGGTCGGGATGCTCATCATTCTGGCCATTATGCTGCCCCTGCTGATCAGCTGGATGAACCACGGCCTGCAAGTACAGCGGCAGCGCGCGGCGGCGCAGCATCTTTCGGAAGTCAACGCGGCTGTATCCGAATATGTACGGAATCATTATGATGATCTGCTGACGCAGGCCACGGCCACGGGTGGCCCCACTGTCACCATCGACATGCTGGTGAATGATGAGCTGCTGCCGGACGGTTTCGGGCTGCGCAATCCCTGGGGACAGGAATATGCCGCCTACGTCCGGCAGCCGGAACCGGGGACGCTGGAGGCCGTCACGCTGACGCTGGGCGGCAGTACGGCGGGCAGGAACTTCATCACAAACTGGATTCCCGGCGCTGCCGCCATGATGGGCGGCGCGGGAGGGTTCATTCCATCAGCGGACATGCCCGGACAATCGGCGGGAATGCTGGTCGGCTCCTTTGGCGGATGGAGGATTTCACTTGCCGATATGGGGATTCCTTCGCCGGGGGCCGGGCATCTGGGGGCCAGGGCGACTTTTGATACCGGCAGCATGGAACAGGATTTCCTGTACCGTGTCGCTGTGCCGGGGCATCCTGATCTCAATGCCATGTTCACGACTCTGGACATGCGGGATCATGCAATTTCCGATGTTCAGCAGGTGCAGTTTGCCCCTCATGCCTGGGAAGACATGGAGGAATGCGGAGACGAACAGGAAGGCAGGGTGTTTCTTGATCCGGAACGGGGGTTGTATGTCTGCCGGGATGGAAAAGCCCGGACGGTAGCGGATACCGGCAATTCCCGGCTGCTTTCCGATGCCGTGCTTGTGGCCAACGGCGCGCTCATCGACAAACCGATCTGCCCTCCCGGAACCGATACTGAACCACAGATTTTCGTCGCCCCCTCAATTTTCAGTGCAAATGAACTGTCTCCGCCGCTTGCCGCCATGCAGGCATGGGCGACTTCGGAGAGCGATACCCAATGGCGTGTCCATCTGCGCGTCCTCAAGGGGGACGGCAAGGGCTGGATATATCCTGATGCAAATTATGGCCGGGTTATGGCGATGGCGCTCTGTGCAAGGAATGATGATGCTGAAACTCCTTAGTTTTTTCTTTCTGGCGTTGTTTCCCTTGCAGGCATGGGCGGAGACGGATCTTCGCGCCCTGCTGGAAGCTCCGTGCACAAAATACGGCGTTCCCGTTTCTCTCGCTCTGGCCATTGCCCGGCATGAGAGCGGGGAAAAGCCCTGGGCCGTCAATATCGCGGGAAAAAGCTATTCCCCGGACAGCAAGGAAGCCGCTCTGGCGCTCCTGGAAAGCAGGGGAAAGGGCAAGTCCTACGATGTCGGGTTCATGCAGGTGAATGTCCAATGGCTGCGCCGGCTGAAAATCAGCCCTTCAACGGCCATTGAACCGGTGAATAACGCATGGCTTGGCGTCTGGATACTGGCCCATGCAATCAGGGAGCATGGTCTGAACTGGAAAGCTGTCGGAGTGTATCACTCCCCGACACCCGCAAGACAGAAACGTTACATAGTCGCCATAAACCGCCAATACCGCAAAATTTTACAGGAGCAACAATGAAACGCGCTCTCGCCGCCTTTGTCTGTCTTTTCCTCTTCGTAAGTTCCGCGTCCGCTGCGGAAAAAAGGGAACCTGAACTGCCGCCTCTGAGTCTGGAGGACGCTTTCTTCGGGCCGGGGGCCAATCCGCCTCTGACCGCGCAGGAACGCGAAGCTCTGGCTCTGGCCAGAAAGTGGCAGTCCGGCAATACCACCTCGCTCAAACCCGTTCAGGGGCCGGACGGTTCCGTGCGTTTTCTTTTCGGCGCGCAGCAGCCTTCCATCGTCTGCGGGGTATTCCAGGTCACGGATGTTGAGCTTGAGCCGGGCGAAGTCGTGAACTCCCTGCATCTTGGCGATCAGGTGCGCTGGACGGTGGAACCGGCGCTCACCGGAAGCGGGGCCGCGCAGATCCAGCATCTCGTGATCAAGCCGCATGATGCGGGGCTGGAAACCTCGCTCATGGTCACGACAAACTGCCGAACCTATCATCTGCGGCTGAAATCCCATCGGTCGCAATACATGCCCCGCGTTGCCTTCATCTATCCCGATGCCGTCTGGGAAAGATGGCACGCTCAGATTGAACGCCAGAAAGAAGAGCGGGAAGCCAAAACCATGCCGGAGAGCGGAGAATATGTCGGGGAACTCGATTTTGATTACCGCATCAGCGGCGACGGACTGAAGCCCCTGCGCGTCTATAATGACGGAGTACGCACCATCATCCAGATGCCCCGCGACATGCGGCAGAAGGAAGCCCCCACGCTTCTTGTTCTCAACGGCGGGGAAGAAGTCATGGTCAACTATCGGCTCCAGGGGGACAGGTACATCGTTGATTCGCTCTTTGACAAAGCCATGCTCATAGCCGGTGTCGGTTCCAAACAGCGCAGGGTCACTATCACGCGGGGGCTGTGATGTTCGGGTTCCTGAAAAAATCAGGGGCGCAGGCTCCGAACAATCCGGAGCAGCTGAACAGCCCCGACACAGTGCCGGGGTCGGTGGGAAACCGCACGGCGAACAATCGTCCCCTGTATATCATCGTGGCGATTATCACCGGTTTCCTTCTTGTGGTGGTTTCAGTCGGCATTCAGCGGTCAAACCGGCAGAAACAGCCCGCTGCCGCGCCCCCACAGATGAATGTGAATCCCGCCGCGAATTTTGCTTCGGAGCTGACCGCCCCGTATCAGCCGGGGAAGATTATTCCTTCCAGCCAGGGCGCGAAGGAAACGCCGCCGGCTGATCCGAAACCCGATCCCGCTGTGGATGCGCATGATCAGGGGCCTGAACAGGGGAAGTCGGGACTTTCACTGCCGCCGGTTGATACGGGGCCTGACGTGCCGGTCAACCAGTGGGCGATCTATCAGGAGCGTTTTGACTCGTACCGCCTGGCGGCGTTTGAAGCCGCGCTGAAAAGCCCTACCGCCGTACAGACGGATATGCCGCGTTCGCCTTCCGCCCAGCTTGGGGATACCCGTGCCCGTCTGCTCGATGCCCAGAGGGAACTGGAAATGGCCGGCGATCCCAATGCCGCTTATCAGGCGCGCATGGCGGCGTTGCAAGGTCTGGACATGGGAACGGACATACCTGCGGGAGCCACGGAACTGATGGGCGGACAAGGGCAGGCGAACGGCCTCGGACAGTTTGCCCGGCCCAACACCTGGAAGCTCGACAGCCAGGTGGAGCTTCCGGAACCGTACACGGTTCAGGCCGGAGCAGTCATCCCGGCAATCATGATTTCCGGGATCGTCTCCGATCTGCCCGGCCAGGTCATGGCGCAGGTCAGTACGAACGTCTATGACTCGCCCACGGGTCGGCATCTGCTCATTCCGCAGGGCACACGGCTTGTCGGGACGTATGACAACCAGATCGCCTACGGGCAGCGCCGCGTACTCATGGCATGGCAGCGTCTGCTCTTTCCTGACGGGCGCACTCTGGACATTCAGGCCATGCCGGGCGCTGACAGCGCGGGCAAGTCCGGTTTTGAGGATCGCGTCAACACACATTTCTGGCGGATTTTCGGTTCCTCGGTGCTGCTTTCCGGAGTAGTCGCCGGCGTTTCGCTCAGTCAGGAGAACGGAGACTCGGATTCCGACAGGCAGCGGGCTTCCGACGCGCTTTCGGAAGCCCTCGGGCAGAATCTCGGTTCCGCCATTGCGGAAATGCTCCGCAAAAGCATCAACATTTCCCCCACGATTGAAATCCGCCCCGGATACCGTTTCAACGTCATGGTCACAAAGGACATGGTGTTTTCCGGGCCGTACCGCATGATGGGACAATAGGAGGCGTTATGGTTTCACGCATTATCCCCTTTCTTCTTTCCGGCGTCCTGCTGCTTCCCTCATCCGGTCTGGCGGCGGATGAGCTGACGGGCGACACAAAGTATGCCTGTGAAGCTCTTTTATGTCTTTCGTCGGGCATTCGTCCGGGTGAGTGTTCCCCCTCTCTCGGCAGGTACTTCGGGATCACCCGGAAAAAATGGAAAGACACGCTCAATGCCCGCAGGGATTTCCTGCGGCTTTGCCCGGTCTCGAATGATCCGGGAATGCCGTCCCTGGTGGAAGCCATTGTCAACGGAGCCGGTCGCTGCGACGCGGCCTATCTTAACAGAACGCTGGCCAGACGAGTTCAGATCAAGGTTTGCGACGAAAGCAAACGCTACTGGCACAGCAAGGATTATGATCCCTGCCATTACGAAATCATTACCGTCATTGACGACAAACTCCCCAACTATTGCGTCACTTACAGCGAGCATGAGTACACATGGAAAATCGGCGTCAAATATGTCGGCGAAAAGATGAAAGGCGGAAAATGGGTTAACCTTCAAACCATATCAGGAGTCGGTCATGAGCAATGAAGAAACTTCTCCCCGGCGTTTCGATGTTTTCACCATCCGCGAATATGAACACCAGAAGCAGATTAAAAGCGAGTGGATCAGGATCGGCGTCGCCTTTGAAACCAGAAACGGCAATTTCCGCGTCCGGCTTTCCGCTCTTCCTCTTCCCAATCCCAAAAGCGGGCTGGCGGAACTGCTCATCTGTCCACCCCGGCCCCGTGAAGAAGGTGAACAGGACGGGCAGGACTCCCGGGAACTGCCGGAGGATATGAGGCAGTTCGGGGATGGAATACAGCATTTCAACTATCGCCCGTGTGACCCGGCTGACGCCGCTGATTTGATTTGAAGGGAGGGAAGTCATGGCATGGGCATTTGATCCGGTAAATAGAGGAGTACGCTGGCCATACGAAAAAACGAAAATCGGATTGAAATCGATCAACATTACGGATTGGCAAACTGTCTTCCCTGTACGGAACTTTCCAGAGGGGCGAAACAGGTTCTTCATATGATTCAACAGCATTTGAAAGGATGTATCGAATGAGAGTTTGGATTGCGGAAAAACCCTCCCTGGCCGGTGTGATAGCGCAGGGACTCGGAGGCGGGCCGAAAAAAGACGGCTGCTATGACTGTGGGGACGATATAGTAACATGGTGCTTCGGGCATCTTTTTGAAGACGTTAAGCCGGAAGCTTATGGAGAACAGTACCGACAGTGGCGGCGTGATACACTCCCGATTGTTCCGGAGAAATGGCTGCTGGTTCTCAGGAATGACAAAGGCGTCAAGGAGCAGATTGAGGTCGTCAAATCATTCCTGAATCGGGCCGAATGCGTGATCAATGCTGGCGATCCGGACAGGGAAGGCCAGCTTCTGGTGGATGAAGTCATTGAAGAGTGCGGCTACACGGGCAAAATACTCCGGCTCTGGTTGACCGCCCTGAACGACAAGGCGGTTGCTCACGCGCTGGCGCACCTCGAAGACAACGCAAGGTATGCCCCTCTTCACGACTCCGCGCTTGCCCGCAAACGTGCGGACTGGCTTGTTGGGATAAATGCCACACGAGCAATGACGCTGAAAGCCCGTGACGCGGGCTATGTCGGCGTTATGGGGCAGGGGCGCGTCCAGACGCCCACGCTGGCGCTCGTGGTCAACCGGGACAGGGCGCGGGCGGATCACAGGAGCCAGGTCTTTTATGTGTTGCGTGGAACTTTTGTGCATGACAATGCTCAATTCCTGGCCACATTTGCGCCCGATGAGAATATGTCCGGCCTGGACGACAAGGGACGCATCGCGGATCAGTCCGTAGCAAAAGGCATAGCCGATAGCGCGTCAGGCAAGTCCGGCGTTGTTGTAGCCTGCGAGAAAGAGCTGAAGGTCAGGCAGCCGCCCCTGCCGCACTGTCTGTCCACGCTCCAGGTCATGGCGAATGCGAAGTACGGCATGAGCGCCCAGGAAGTGCTGGATACCGCGCAGGCGCTCTATGAAAAGAAACTGACCACCTATCCGCGTACCGACTGCCAGTACATGGCCAGTGCCGAACTTGCCGATGCGGAACGCATCGTGTCCATGCTCAAGCAGGTTTCCGGTCTTGAAGATGTGGCCGGAGGCTGCGATCTGACGCTCAAATCTGCGGCCTGGGATGACAGCAGGCTGAGTGCCCACACCGCCCTCGCTCCCACGGGTGACACTCCTTCCGGGCTTTCGGAAAAAGAGGCTCAGATATACGGCCTGATTGCCACGGCCTACTGTCTCCAGTTCTATCCTCCGTATCAGTACAATTCCCAGAAAATTACGCTGGACTGCCAGGGCACATGGGTTGCCCGTGGGCAGACGGTCATCGAGGCGGGCTGGACGGCTCGGCAGGCCGATGATGAAGAAAAGGATGAAGACAGCGGGCAGGCTCTGCCGGAACTGGCAAAAGATGCACAGGTGATGTGTTCAGGGGTGGAACAGCAGGTCAAAAAGACCAGCCCTCCTCCCAAGTACACAGAAGGCTCACTTATCAAGGATATGGCCAGCGTACATCGCTTCATCACCGATCCCGCCGCGAAAGCGAAGCTGAAGGAGACGGAAGGCATCGGGACGGAAGCGACACGGGCCGACACTATTGAGAAGCTGAAAAGAAACAAATACATCCGGGCGGACGGCAAGGCTCTGGTGAGTACGGAGCTTGGACAGAGGCTCATCGACATGTCGCCTCCGGAGCTGAAAGATCCGGTGACGACAGCACAGTGGGAAACCCGTATGACGCTCATCGAGGCGGGCAAGGCGTCGCTGGAGGATTTCCTCAACGATCAGATCGCCGCTCTGCCGGGACTGCTGGCCGAGCTGCTGGATACCGGCAAGCCTTTTCCACCGGCGTATCCCTGTCCTGAATGTGGCAGGCCGCTGCGCCGAATCCCGAAAAAGGAAAAGGACGAGTATTTCTGGGGCTGCGCCGGCTACAAGGATGGCTGCCAGTACACGGCTCCGGATGACAACGGCAAGCCGGGGAAAAGGATTCCACAGGTGGTTTCACCGCACAAGTGCCCCAGGTGCGGCAAGGGCTTGATCCGCAAGGAAAGCAAGAAAAAGAAAGGCTCATTCTTCTGGAGTTGCAGCGGATATCCGGCCTGCACAGGATTGTGCTTCGATAAGGGGGGAAAGCCTGATTTCAGCACCTTCAAAACAAAATAAGGGAGTTACAACATGGGCTTGATGGCAAAAAACTGTGCATTGACGGTGTTCAAGGTGGAAAATCCGGCTGCTGTTACGGCGGAAAAGCTGAAGCAGTTCGCCTTTGCCCCTATCGACGATCTGCCGGGTGAAGAGACGGCTCGCGGCTGGGTCAATTTCGATGACATGCTTGATCTGGCTTGGGGCATGTCTGTTCCGGAAAAGGGCAATTTTATGGTTTTCGGCTTCCGGATCGACACGCGCCGCGTTCCTGCTCCGGTTCTGAAGGTGGAGTACGAAAAGGCTCTCCAGGAGGAGATGGAAAAAACCCAGGCGGAAGGGAAGAAGTTTGTTTCCAGAGAAAGGAAAAAGGAACTGAAGGATCTCATAAAGGCAAAGCTCATGGCCAAAACGCCGCCGAGTCCCGCCGTGGTGGATGCCGCTCTGGACATGACTACCGGCCAGCTCCTGGTCGGTTCCACGTCCGGCAAACCGCTGGAGTCCTTTGCCGAACATTTCAAGGCAAGTTTCGGACAGGACATGAAGGAACTCACTTTCGCCGGGCTGGAAGATCGTGCGGATGCCCTGAAAGACGGGCTGGCCATGGAAAGTTTCCTCCAGGAAATCTATGGGCACAGTCAGGACGTGAGCTGGGATGGGCATACGTTTAACATCGCGGAAGCCGGAGAAGTCACGCTTCAAAAGGAAAGCGGCGAAACTGTTTCCAGCAGAAATGAGCCGGGAAGCGTAGCCGCCGGGCTGGAAGCGGGACTTTATATCCGGAAAATGAAGCTCACTCTCACCGATGAAAGCTCCATGGAATGGAACGCGGTGATTGATCAGGATTTCCGGTTCCGTCTCCAGACGCCTTCCGTCGAAAAGTCGAAAGATGCCGATCCGGATGCCGTGCTGCTGGAAAAGCTGTATCTGATCCAACTGGCGGTCGGCGCGCTCCACGAGCTTTTCCGCTCCCGCTGGGGGTAAGCGGGAGAAAGGCAAACAGGGCGGCATCCGCCGCCCTGACAACTCCAAAGGAGAAGATATGAAAGGATTGAAGAACGCGGCAGTCTTTGCTGCCTTTATGGCGTTTGTCTGCTCCAGCGGCGCACTGGCGCTGGATGCGACAAGTTTTGATCCGCGCAATGTTTCCGTCGAAGCCGACTCTATTTCAGGGGTTCCGGTAGGCACGATTATCACCTGGCCGGTCGCCACGAATCCTGAAGGATGGGATGAAGGCAAGTGGCTGGAATGTAA
>CALUUZ010000044.1 GCA_944324075.1 Candidatus Mailhella excrementigallinarum | reverse complement strand
GAACCGGCCTTCCGCAGCCCCGGACAATGTCCTTGTCCTTTCAGGCATTGCGCGGTATCAGCAGAAAATCATGCGCACGCGTCACATTCACCCGGTTCTTCATCTTCTGCGCTGGCCGTTCATCCTCGCGCAAGGGGGTATTGTCGGCCTCAGCGCCGCCTGTCTGGTAGGGGCCTTCCGCTGGGGGCTGGATGCCGTTCCGCGCCATGTCTGGCCCGCCGCGCGGGAACTGCCGGCACGGTACGGACTCTTCGGGATTCTTCTGTGGGGAGCGGTTCTCGTGGCACTCGCCTACGGCGCGGGCCGCATGGTACGGGCCGTTCCGCTGATTTCCGGCGGGGGAATCCCCCAGGTTGAACTGGAGTGCCAGGGCAGACTGCATGTACCCCTGAACATCTGGCTGCGCGTCATCGCGGCGAAATTCCTCGCCTGTCTCATGGACACGGCGGGCGGACTCTCTCAGGGCAGAGAGGGGCCATCCGTCCAGCTCGGCGCAGGCATCGGGGCCATTGTCGACGCCCTGTGCGGCCATACGGAAAGCGGCCGCCGCAACCTTCTGGCCGCCGGAGGCGCGGCGGGCATGGCCGCGGCCTTTTCCGCTCCGTGGGCGGGCTTCATTTTCGCCTTTGAAGAACTCAAACGCCCCGTAAGCCGTACGTCCTGCCTGCTGACGCTCAGCGCCGCATTCGCCGCATGGTGGGGAGTCGGGGCCATCTTCGGATTCGGGCAGCTTTTTCCATTTAATGACATCTCCGCGCCGGAACCTGCCGCATGGTGGAAACTGCTGCTGGTCGGCCTTGCGCTGGGACTGGGCGGCTCTCTGTACAACCGCGCCCTGATTAGACTGAAAACGGCGGAATCACGTCTGCCCATTCCCCGGCAATGGCGCATTCTTCCTTCCATGCTGCTGGCCGGCGTCTTTCTGTTCACCCTGCCCGAAATTCTCGGCGGAGGAGGAACGCTGATCGTGCAGACGGGCGGGGGCGGCACGACGTTTGCCATGCTCCTCCTGTTCCTGGCCGGGAAGGTCTTCTTTTCCCTGCTGAGTTTCACCGGTGACGCTCCGGGCGGCATTCTCATGCCCATTCTCTGTGTGGGCGCACTGCTCGGCCTTGCCGCGGGCTGCGCACTTGACGGCGTTTCCCCTTCGCCGGAAAACGCCTGCTGGCTGATCTGCGGAATGGCCGGATTCTTTGCCGCCGTCCTCGGCACGCCTCTGCTCGGCCTTGTGCTGGTTATGGAGATCAGCGGGGCCGCGTCCTGTCTTCCCGCTGTCGCACTGGTCATTCTCACGGCCGATCTTACAGCCTCACGCCTGCATATCACGCCTATCTACGCGGCGCTGCGTTCTTCCATCGTGGTGAACGCCATTCCCGGAGGAAAAAGGCGCGTCGCCCTGTCCCCACGAATGCTCCAGACGCGATCTACCAGGCCAGATACGCGCCGGACCGCCAGACAATCAGCCCGGCCATGATCAGATTGAACAGCCCCGCGCAGATGGAAGTCCGGCGAAGCTGCGCGTCCAGCACATCGGATCGGGTGCTTCCGAATACCGTTTTCGCACTCCACACCAGAGGCAGACCCGCAAGGAGCCCGGGCAGCAGAGAATATCGGTCGGTACCCGGGAGATAAACCGCCCAGCACAACAGTCCCATACCAACCAGCGCCAGGTGATAGCGCCGTGCGCCCAGCGCTCCCAGACGCAGCGCGAGAGTCTCCTTGCCGCTGGCGCGGTCATTTTCCATGTCGCGGATATTGTTCACGTTCAATACCGCCGTGGCAAAAAAGCCCGTGGCACAGGCAGGCAGACCGGGCATCCGGGCAAGCGGCGCTTCAGGATACAGAGCATAGGCTCCGCACACCGCCACCAGCCCAAAGAACACGAAGACGAAAAAATCCCCCAGCCCGTTATACCCGTAGGGATGCCTGCCCATGGTGTAGAACAGCGCCGCCGCGATGCTGGCCGCCCCCAGCGCGGCAAAGGCTCCCCAGCGCGCCGGTTCCGTGCCGAAACTCGTCCAGAACAGCGCGGCAGCGGACAGCGCGCTCAGGCAGGAGAAGATTGCCACAGCCCGGAACATGCTCCGCGGCGAGATCTCCCCGGAAGATACCGCCCGGCTCGGCCCCACCCGACCGGCCCCGTCACTGCCATGTGTATAATCACCGTAGTCATTGGCAAAGTTTGAAAGAATCTGAAGCAGCAGCGCCGTCAGCACCGAGAGCGCAAAAACCGCCGGGCGGAACGCCCCCTCGGATGCCGCAACCGCTCCGCCCAGAATCACCCCCGAGGCGGACAGAGGCAGAGTCCGCAGCCTGGCCGCCTTTATCCATATATGCAGCATGTCATGTCTCCCAGAAGCGTTTCACGGCCCATACCCCGAAACATTTCATGTCACGGAGTGCGAGAGCAGGTCAACTTCAAGATTATACACAGCCAGGACACGATGTTCCAGCTCACAGGCTTCACGCCTGAGGCCGGAGCCTCACGCGGCAAATGATCTGCGGCGATGCCGGATCAGGAGATTTCCCGGGTGAGCATGCCCGGATATCCCGGCGGCACGAGTCCCCCGGACAGGCGAATGAAGTTTTCCGGGCGCGTCACCTTGTCCCGCAGGATTCCAGCGCCTGATCCAGGGAAGCTCTGCGGCTCATGAGACGACCATAATCGAAAAACCAGCGGCGCAGGGTCCATGCCTCAAGATCAATTTCATCCAGCCTGCCCCTGCTGTCCTCCCGCAGAAAAGGCTTCAGCGCCTCCACCACTTCCCCGGTGGGAAAATACTCGCCCTCATGGCTGATCCGCAGCAGGTCCCCCGCAAGTTCCGCCGCGTCTTCCACATACCATGAGGCAAGAACGGCGTTCACCGCCTCCAGCGCAGCGGCATCGGCCGGATACAGAGACGCATAGACTTTTATCAGCGGATCACGGCTCATCGTGTCCGCTCCAGCGTCCCGGTCTCCGGAGAGTCTGACACGCTTCCCGCTCCGCAGTATCCCTGTTCACGCGCAACCTTCAGGCCGTCGCACATCCCTCCCGCGCAGGCGGCATAAAAGTCTCCGCACATGGCTCCGGTCTCTCCCTTCATCCTCAGCAGCGTTCCTCGGGCGAGTCTCAGTTCGGCATCATCAGGGAACAGGGCCAGAGCCCTGTCCAGGTCTCTGCCGGCCAGCACAAAATTTCCGCTCCGCATCAGGGCCAGCGAGCGCAGATAAAGCCCCTGCGCGCGCAAACGTCTTTCTCCCGGCGCGGCATCAGACGCGCTGCCCACGTTTTCCACCCCGTCCAGAGCCTGCAGCGCCGCCTGCGGCCGGGCCTGCTCCAGCAGCAGTCCCGCCTTAATCACCAGGAGCGGCCGCGCGGCCACATGCGGCAGTTCATGGGCCAAGGCAGCATCCAGCGCCACCAACAGCGCATCCTGACGCAGCGCATGGGCATCTCCTTCTTCCGGCTCTTCTCCCCCGTCATTTCCCGATGCGTTTTCCAAAGAATCCCGTCCTGTTCCGCCGGAAGCGCGCACAACGGTCTCCTCCATTTCCGGCTCAAGAGTTTCAAAATCAGCCAGCATACGCACACAGCGCAGATAATCATCCAGCGCCGCCGGCGTCTCCTCTCCTCCACCCGGAACCGCTTCTTCCTGAATGGACGGCTGAACGACTGCCGGAAATTTTCCCGAAGTTCCGGGCTCTGCCGCTGCCCGGACCAGCAGATCAAGCCCGTGTACGGCGTACTCCATGCGATCCACGGAAGCGGAGCGCCGCATCAGCCGGAACACCCTGAGTTTCCAAGGGAATGTCCTCTCCTCTCCGGCTGCCTCTTCAATATCGGAAGAAACACGCAACAGCGCGGCCAGCGCCCGCAAACGCTCCCGATCGGTTCGGGCCAGGCGCAGCTCCGGCATGGCCCGCAGCGCCGCGGCGCGTTCATCCAGCTCTCTGAGCCATGCCTGCGCGCGCAGCAGGGAAGCTTCACCTTCCGCCCGGACGCTTTCCGCCCACAGAACGACCCCAAGACTCAGCGGGAGCAGCAGAAAGGCGAACCATCCCGCAGCAGCGCTCCCGGGACGCCTCATTGCGCGAGTACTCCCCTGATTTTTGCGGCGGATGAATTTACGGCGCTGCGCAGGGCATCATTGAGCAGTTCCTCCACAATGCGGGACCCGGGCATGCCGGTGCGCTCCTGTGTGGAGAAGAATGTTTCGCCCCAGGTACGATCAGCCAGCCGCATGGTGACGTGGAAACGTACTTCCACCTGATACTTGGTGGGATTGATCTCCGTCACCCAGACCTGAAGCAGCTCGCCGGAAATCGTGTATTCCGGCTTGAGCGCGGCGGCGCTCTGCGCGTCTTCCGCGTAAAAGGCCTTCACTCCATGCAGGACAAGTTCGTCGGCCAGGGACCGGCTCACCCATTCCGGCACGGAAGAGCCGGCCTGAAAATAGCCGCCGTTTTCTCCCATGCGCTGTCCGATCCAGACCTCGGGGCGCTTGTCTTCAAAACGGAGCACGGCAAGAGAGGGGGCATAGGGATCGGTTACCGTTCCCGCGGGCGCGGGCCGGAACAGCAGGCGGATGGTGTTGTCCGCGCAGCCGGACAGCGCAACCATCAGAACGCACAGAACATAAAAAACAGACGAAAACGCCGGACGGCGACGGGATGCAGTGAACATTTTCAGCATGGGAGCCTCCGGGGAAAAATATAGCGAGGCTGCTGATAAAATCAACAAATCTGAAGGGGAAGAAAGCCGCCATTAAAAACGGCTCATTCTTCCTCTGTCCCCGCATGCAACCACTGGCTGCAAAAATATCTTCTTTATCGCCGTCAGGCAATGCCCCTGCAAATATGCAGTTGCTCCGGCGGTGTAAAAATATCTGTTTTTCCGGAGACTCTTCACAACTGTTTTCAATATGCCGCAGACATGGGCATTCAAATCTGTTGACATGTTCATCATCACTATCTAATGCTTTTATCAACTACAATCTTTCACATTTCAGCACATCAGAGGAGAAACGTATGGATACTGTTTCCGGCGCACCGGCGGCGCAATTTTCCGTTGGTTCCATTCTCGGACGCACCTGGAACACCATGACAAGGAACCCGGCGGCCTACCTGGGCCTGACCTTCGTCATCGGTCTGGTCGCCCTCATCATCAACATCGGTCTCAATCTCGTCAGTTCCCGCATGGGTTCCCTGCTCGGAAGCATCGTGAGCATGGTACTCAACCTCATGGCCGGAGGCGCCATCGCCCATGTCGCATTCCAGGAGCTGCGCGGCGTCCGCGTGGGTATGAAAGAGGGCCTGAGCTATGCCATGGGCCGCCTTGCTCCCCTGTTTCTGGTCGCTCTGCTGGCAGGTATCGGCATCGGCGTGGGCCTGATTCTTCTGGTTGTGCCGGGACTCATTCTGGCCTGCGCCTGGGTTGTCGTCATTCCTGCGTGCGTGGTGGAGAAGCTCGGCCCGCTGGACTGCATCCGCCGCAGCATGGAACTGACCAAAGGGCATCGTCTGATTATTCTGGGCGCAGTCGTCATCATCGGCCTGGCCATACTTGCGCTCGGCTTTGTCTCCGGCCTGCTGAGCATGGGCCTGCTCTCGGCGTTTTCCTCCGCTCCCTATGCGGCGCTCTTCTTCATCGCTCTGCTGTATCTGGTTCTGACGCTGATTCCGAGTACCATGTACTCGCTGCTGACTGCCGTCATATACGCTGATCTGCGCAGCATGAAGGAAGGCGTTTCCAGGGAAAGTCTTGCAAAAGTATTTGACTAGAGCGTTTTGCTCTCGAAAATATCTGCGGGCCAGACCCTGTGTTCCGGCCCGCAGGTTTCACGCCTGAAGCCGGAGCGTTACGCCGCAAGTGAATTGCGGCGACACCGGAGAAGGGGGCGTCGCTGCTTCAGTCTCGCCCCGCTCGACTGAAGCAGCGCATTTCATGAGCGAAATGCTCTGGGCGTAGAGTGTCAAGTAGAGTGTCAACACGTTGTTCCCTCCCTGTCCAGGATGGAAGGACGGAAGCCGGAGGTTTTCTGCCTAACGCCGAGTGAGGACGGAGAAAGTTGTAATACTGTCCATCTCGGCAGTCAGGCTGTCCTCTTCCATGAGTGGGTATACGTTTGCGCGTATGCCCACTCTTTTAACGCCGTTCGGATGAACCGCTCCGCTTTGCCGTTGGTCCGGGGCCGACAAGGACGAGTGTACTTCGCCGGATATCGAACTCACGGCAGGCTCCACGGAATCTGTATGACCTGTAGCAGGCCCCATCATCTGTAAGTACTCTTTCATTCCTGATGCCGCGGGAGGCATACCAGGCAACCGCACACCACAAAAACTCGACGGCGGATTCGGCAGTTTCTCCGGATAGATGCCCGTACAGAGGGAACGGGCTGATGCTGCCTGCCAGAGTGTTTCTGACTAGTTGCGCGAGCGTTTTTTCGGCGGCAGACCTCCCCTGATTTTTACCGACCTGAAAACCATCAGTGAGCTTCGCCGTATCGGCGGTCTGCTCAGGCACAACTTCGAAACTCTTCGCCAGGCAAAGGCCACACAAGACATTTGTGCTCTTCAGGCGGCTGCCTTGCGTCAGCTTCTTCTGACCTCTGAAAAAATTGCTTCGGCAGTTGCAATACAACCGCCTCCTTCCAAAGGGCAAAGACCTCTGGCCTCCCGGCCGCACGGCGCTTTGCCTCTCGCGTGCCAAACGACAGAAAAGACGTACTTTCGATACTACGCGTCCTAGAACATTTTGCCATTGAAAGTATCTTCTGGCCAGAACCCTGTGTTCTGGCTCGCAGGTTTCACGCCGCCGGAGCTGTACGCCGCAAGTGAATTGCGGCTGCTCCTGCGGCTCTGCTTCAGTCTCGCCTTGCTCAACTGAAGCAGAGCATTTCATAAGCGAAATGCTCTATCATAACTCCGCCAGCAACAGGTGAGGAGTACGCTCAAATAGCCTCATTTCCTCCTGACGAAGTATCCGCCTTCAGCTTTCCATGCAAAATGAAGAATGCTATCGTACAGCAAATTTCTCTCATCATTTTGGGAGGTAGTATGTTCTATGCCCATTCTCACTCATCCCTTTCGGAATCCGGATGGCAAACACTGGAAGAGCATCACAATTGCGTAAGCGAATTGGCAAAAAGCTTTGCCCTGTTCGGAGCATCTGCCACTGCCGGCCTTTTGGGCCGCATTCATGATACAGGAAAGCGCTCCGACAGTTTTCAACAGCGTCTGCACGGAAAAGGAGGCAAGGTTGATCATACGTCCGCCGCGTACCTGTACCTTTTGCAAGAATGGAGCAAAGGCAGTTGGGCAGAAAATGGGAAAGCACTTGCGCGGCTTCTGGCTTATCCACTGCTGGGGCATCACGGAGGCATGGCTGACTTTGGCAGCCAGGCAGACGAAGGAACTTTGGCTCACCGCCTCTCCGGCCCACGGCTTCGTGCCGCTCCTGACTGGAAGAGTGCATCTGTCGAGCCGCTCCCGGCAGCAGAATGCATATTTCGGGAACTCATACCATTCATGAGTGTTGAAGCTCGCCAGCCCGATGCTTTTGCGACAGCCTTTCTGCTCCGTATGCTTTTTTCCTGCCTTGTGGATGCGGATTTTCTGGATACGGAACACTTCTGCTCGCCGGACAGGCACATGCTGCGCCCTGCATGGCCTTCAGTACCTACACTTGAAACCAGATTTTTCCAGCACTTGCGCACCAGAGAATTTTTGGCAGAAGAACACGTGCCGGAAAACGTTCTGCATGATACAGCCCAGACGTTATGCGGCACACCTGAAAGATGCGAAGCCATACGGCTAGCCAGACTCTTCATGTTACAGAGGTGCATCAACGCGGCAGATGCGCGTCCGGGCCTTTTCTCCCTCACCATGCCAACGGGCGGCGGCAAAACATTTTCGTCAATGGCCTTTGCCCTGCGCCATGCCCGTACACATGGTCTGCGCCGTGTCATTCTTGTAATACCATACACAAGCATTATCGAGCAGAACGCAGACGAGCTTCGCAAGGCTTTGGGTGAGGAGGCCGTACTTGAACACCACAGCAGCCATATCCATCCCGAAGAAGGGACAGGCAGTGATGAAAGTTCCAGCCAGAGCTACAAACTCAGTACCGAGAACTGGGATGCCACTGTCATAGTCACTACCTCAGTTCAATTTTTTGAGTCCCTGTTTGATAATCGGCCATCCCGATGTCGCAAGCTCCACAATATTGCAAAGAGCGTCATCATCCTTGATGAGGCACAGATGATTCCCATACCCTATATAAAGCCCTGCCTTGCAGCCCTGAAGCTGCTTGCCTCAAAATACGGCAGCTCTGTGGTTCTTTGTACGGCTACACAACCCGCCCTGATGCGCTCTTCCTTTCTTGAGCAGGGCTTTCTGCCGGAAGAAGTGGTTGAAATTATCCCGCCATCCATATCTCCTGAGCTTTTCCGTATCTTTGAGCGCACAAAGGTGGAACAGCGAGGAGTTATGGATGATGCGGAGCTTGCCGAGTGCATCATGTCGGAACCACAGGTTTTGTGCATCGTCAATTCCCGCAAACATGCAGGGGAACTTTTCAGTCTTCTGAAGGATTCTGCCTCCTGTTTCCACCTGAGTACCCGCATGACACCCGCGCACCGGACCGAGGTTCTTGCTGCAATACGGCAACGGCTGGCAGAGGGCCTGCCGTGCCGGGTGGTCAGTACCTCACTCATCGAATGTGGGGTGGACATCAGCTTTCCCGTGATCATGCGAGAGAAAAACGGGCTCGATGTGCTTGCACAGGCAGCAGGTCGCTGCAATCGTGAGGGACGCGACACCCTGGGCCGTGTCATCTGCTTTTCTTCACCAGACGTCCTCCCCAGACGAGCGGTTGAACTGGCACACAAACGGCAAGCCTTTGATGCTGTGGCTGCTCGAGAGGATTTGTTCTGCCCGGAGACCATACAGGCCTATTTCAACACACTTTATGGAGCAAGGCGGGATTTTCTGGATGAGAAAAATATCCTCTCGAAAACAGAGATCAATCTTTCAGACAAGATGGCTACCTGGCAATTTCAATTTTCTACCATTGCACGGGAGTTTAATTTCATTGAAGAGGATACGGTCAGTGTTGTTATTGAGACTGGTGAGGCAGCGGAACTGCTTCAGCAGCCTCCCCCTTATGCGCCCCTTCACCCGGATGCAGTTCGCAAGCTCCAGCGGTTCAACGTGCAGGTTCGCCGCTATGAGCTGGAACAGATGAAAAAGGATGGCCGCATTGAAGTACGATATGGCTTCCTGAACGTGCTGAGCGGAGGTGTGGGGTACAGCGACAAGACCGGCCTTGACGTGGGCCTGAAAAATGGCGTGCCTGTGGACGATCTGATGTTTTAATTTCATTTTACCACAATAGAATCTTGAGCATGCGAACAGGACACGATATGTTTTGCGCGTCACCGTATCAGGGTTGTGGATTGAAACTATTGTGGGAATATGAAAAGGCCGTGCAAAGGCGGTCTGCAAGTATCCTTGAAGGAGGCTCCCATGAAAGGGGTCAAACTCAAAATATGGGGTGAGTACGCACTCTTCACTCGACCGGAAAACAAGGCCGAGCGCATGAGCTATGACGTGCCAACCCCGTCAGCAGCACGCGGCATTCTTGAAGCCATCCACTGGAAGCCGGCGATTCGGTGGATTGTGGACAGGATTCATGTTCTGAACCCTATAATTTTCGATTCCATACGGCGCAACGAAGTTTCCCTGAAAGGGCCTACCGCATCAACCATAAAAGGAGCGGCAAAAAGCGGTGCATCGCTTGCCCTCCATGTCGAAGATATACGCCAGCAAAGAGCGGCTCTTGTGCTGCGGCGTGTCGCCTATGTTGTCGAAGCCCATTTTGAAATGACGGAAAAGGCGGGGGAAGGAGACAATGAGGGCAAGCATATCGACATTTTTCGTCGTCGGGCCAAGAATGGCGAATGCTTTCAACAGCCCTGCCTTGGATGTCGTGAGTTCCCGGCCTACTTTTCTCTGCCGGAAGAGGAAGATTTGCCTGAATCGGCCTTGGTGAACGATGCCCCGCGCGATCTCGGCCTGATGCTCTATGACATTGACTATGCCCATAACATGACCCCCATGTTCTACAGACCAAGACTCGAAAACGGCATTATCGACGTGGCCCGCTGGAAGGAGAAGACGCTATGTCGTCTTATCTGAACGAACTCTGTCGTTTTTATGGACGCATGACCAGTGATCCCGCCTCCGGGATGCCGCCGGAAGGCATGACTGCCGAGTTTATATCCTTTGCCCTGGTTCTCTCTGAGGATGGCGAACTGGTAAGGGTGGAAGATCTGCGCGATAGCAGGGGCAAGCCGATACGCCAGTTTGTGCCTGCGGCAGTAAAGCGTTCTGTTAATATAGCTGCCAATTTTCTTTGGGACAATACCGGCTATGTGCTTGGTGTTGATGACAAGGGCAAGCAGGAGCGCAGCAAGCAGACTGCCGAATCCTTCCGCCACCTTCACAGGAATATGCTTGCAGGATGTGAAAATCCCCATGCGCAGGCATTGCTGACGTTTCTGGACAAATGGAAACCAGAGATGTTTGCAGGACTGGAGTTAAGGGAATCCATGCTGAACAGCAATCTTGCCTTCAAGCCGGATGGACAGGATTGTTTTCTGCATGAAATTCCAGAGCTGAAGGCCAGATGGCTTGATGCGCTGCATTCTGCTGGAAACGCTACAGAAAAAGAAATCTGCCTTGTTTCAGGACGGCAGGGTGGTATTGCCCTGACTCATCCCTCCATCAAGGGTGTTATCGGCGCACAAAGCTCCGGTGCGGCTCTTGTCTCGTTCAACTGTCCCTCCTTTACCTCCTACGGCAAGGAACAGAACGCCAACGCCCCTGTCTCTGAAAATGCCGCTCGCGCCTACACCTCGGCTCTGAACTATCTGCTTCAGCGTGAACACAGACAGATGGTTCGCATAGGGGATACCTGCATGGTATTCTGGGCAGACAAGGCCAGCCCTGCAGAAATCCTGTTTGGAGATTTCTTTGACCCTGCTCCTTCTGCCGAATCCGAGCAGGACAGGGAGCAGATTGAACGGCTCAAGGGTATTTTGCAGGCTCTGCGCAAGGGGCTTCCTCTCAACGAAGCGGACAGGGAACTGGACACTGGCGCACGTTTTTATGTGCTGGGTCTCGCCCCCAATGCCGCCCGTCTCAGTGTGCGTTTCTGGCTCACCAATACGCTGGAAGTTTTGCTCAGGAACATCAGCCGTTGGTATGCGGACTTGAACATTGAACGTCAGTTCCCGGACAGCGAGCCGGAATTCCCGGCGTTGTGGCTTCTGCTTGTTCGGACAGTTGCAGCGCAAGGAAAGAGTGAAAACATTCCCCCAGGGCTTGGCGGCCAGATGGCCCATGCCATGCTTTCCGGGTCTCACCTGCCTGAAAACGTGTTCACCGCTGCTCTTCAGCGCATACATGCAGACAAACAGGTAGGCTATTATCGGGCAGCCCTCATAAAGGCCTACCTCAGGCGCAACCAGGAAGAGGAAAAGGATATGACCACATTGAATACGGAAGGCCAGAGCAATGGCTATCGTTTGGGCAGACTGTTCGCCCTTTTGGAAAAAACGCAAAAGGATGCACTGGGTACAGTCAACGCTCCCTTGCGTGAACGCTATATCGGCGCGGCGTCTGCAACGCCGCGTCTTGTTTTTCCCATGCTTCTGCGTCTTTGCCAGCATCATGTAACAAAGGCTGCAAAGAACGATTTTGCTGGCTATGAGACAGTATTCAACAAGCGAATGGCGGAGATTCTCGGTGATATGGCAGATTTTCCCGCTGTTCTGCCACTGCACGAGCAGGGACGGTTCATGCTTGGCTACTATCACCAGACCAACGCCCTTTACCAGAAAAAGACAAACTCCGCTGAAGCCGGGGAATAAGGAGGAATACCATGTCGGCTCTTACCCATCGCTACGATTTTGTCCTCTTCTTTGATGTTCAGAACGGTAATCCCAACGGCGACCCCGATGCCGGCAATATGCCCCGCATTGACCCTGAAACCGGCCACGGCATCGTCACGGATGTCTGCCTCAAGCGCAAGGTGCGCAACTATGTTGAGCTGGCCAAAGAAGGGGCAACCGGCTTCCGTATCTATGTGCAGGAAAAGGCCGTGCTGAACGAGCGCAATGCCGAAGCCTACACCGCGCTGAATCTCAAACCGGAAGCCAAAAAGCTCCCCAAGAAAGAAGAGGACGCACGCGCCGTCACCCGCTGGATGTGCGACAACTTCTATGACATCCGCACCTTTGGGGCTGTCATGAGTACAGAAGTCAATTGCGGACAGGTGCGCGGTCCGGTGCAGTTCACCTTTGCCCGCAGTGAAGAAGCCATCGTGCCTGCCGAAGTCAGCATTACCCGCATGGCCGTCACAAACATGAAAGATCGCGACAATGAACGCACCATGGGCCGCAAGTTCATCGTGCCCTATGGCCTGTACCGCGTGGAAGGCTTTATTTCCGCCCCCCTGGCTGAAAAAACAGGCTTTTCCGAAGCTGATGTTGAACTGCTCTGGGAATCACTCATCAATATGTTTGAGCATGACCATTCTGCTGCCCGTAGCAAGATGAGTTCTCGCAAGCTTTTTGTGTTCAAGCATGAAAAACGCATGGGTAATGCGCCAGCCCAGACATTGTTTGACCTTGTCCAATGCCAGCGCGTTACTGAAGGCCCGGCCCGTTCCTTTGCCGACTATAGGCTCTGCCTACTGGACAGATGCCCTGAAGGGGTAACCGTACAGGAAAAACTTTAGGCAAGAGTCGGTGATATGGACATTATGCTGTCTGCGCTTCAGCACTATGCCTTCTGCCCAAGGCAATGCGCACTCATTCATCTGGAGCAGGTGTGGCAGGAGAACAGCCATACTGCCGCAGGACGATTGATGCACGAGACTGCCCACGCAACGGGCAGCCGCATGCGTGATGGTGTAAGGATTGTCACCGACCTTGAAGTGCGTTCATCCCGGCTGGGGCTTCACGGCAGAGCTGATGTTGTGGAGTTCCACCGGGATGGAGACGCATGGAGGCCCTATCCCGTTGAGTACAAGAAAGGCCGCCCAGGCAAGGGTAAGGATGCTGATGACATACAACTTTGCGCCCAGGCACTCTGTCTTGAAGAGATGCTCAATGTGGCGATAGCCGAAGGTGCTCTTTTTTATGGAGAAGCACGACAACGGCGCATAGTGACTTTTGACAAGATTCTGCGACAGCGTACCGAAGAGATCGCCCTGGCTGTCAGGCGTATGCTGGAAGCCGGGCAGACTCCACCGCCGCAGGAAGTTGCAGGCTGCACCTCCTGTTCCCTGCATACCTGGTGTATGCCGCAACTTTCTGATGAAAAGGCCTCTGCCTATGTAAAAAAACTGTGTGAGGGGCGGCCATGAAACGCCATCTGAACACTCTCTTTGTTACCACGCAGGACACATGGCTCTCGAAGGAGGGCGAATGTGTGGAACTGCGCCTTGCCGGAAAAACTCTGGGCAAGATTCCCCTGCATACGCTCCAGTCCATAGCCTGTTTTGGGCGCATTTCATGCAGCCAATATCTGCTGGAACATTGTGCCAGGCTGGGGGTTTTGGTGACGTGGTTCACCGAATACGGCCGCTTTATGGCAGCCATGCATGGCCCTACCACCGGGAATGTACTGCTGCGCCGGGCACAATACCGTCTGGCAGATTCCTCTGAGGCATCATCAGAACTGGCCCGCTTTTTCATTGTGGGTAAAATTGCCAACTGTCGTACTGTACTGCTTCGTCAGGCACGAAAGACAGGCGAGCCTGCACTTGAAACGACAGCGGAAAAACTGGGGATGATACTGCGGCGACTTGCCGCGCCGCATGGTCTAGAAACGCTCCGTGGTCTGGAAGGAGATGCGGCACATCTCTACTTTGGTGTTTTCCATCTGCTCGTGAAGAACGAATTTCGGGATGCCATGCACTTTGCAGGGAGAAGCCGCAAACCTCCACGCGATGAGGTCAACTGCCTGCTCTCTTTTTTCTATTCACTTTTGGCAAATGATATTCGCAGTGCATTGGAGGGTGTCGGGCTGGATCCGGCAGTAGGTTTTCTGCATCGGGAACGTCCCGGCAGGCCCAGCCTTGCGCTGGATGTGATGGAAGAATTCCGTCCGTATCTGGCTGACAGGCTGGCTCTCACCCTGGTCAATCGCCAGCAGATAGCTGCTTCAGATTTTATACGAACGGAAGTAGGGGGCTTTATATTGAAAGATAAAGCTCGTAAGACCGTTTTGACCGCATGGCAGGAAAGAAAACGAGAGGAGGTGGAACATCCCTTTTTGAAGGAAAAAATGACCGTAGGAATGCTGTGCCATATGCAGGCACGGCTTCTTGCCCGGTATATACGAGGAGATATGGACGCATATCCACCTTTTTCCATGAGGTAGGATATGCTTGTGCTTGTCAGCTATGATGTAAATACGGAAGATGCGGCTGGCCGTCGCCGCCTGAGACGCATTGCCAAACTGTGCAGCAACTGGGGGCAGCGTGTGCAGTTTTCGGTTTTTGAATGTCTTGTGGACAATGCCCAGTGGCTGAAATTGAGGGCGGCTCTTCTGGAAGAAATGGATGCAGAAAGAGACAGCCTGCGTTTCTACATGCTGGGCGACCGCTGGCGTGGCCGAGTAGAGCATGTGGGATGCAACCCCTCATATGACCCTGAAGGCCCCCTGGTCTTCTGATGCGAGAACCTGAAATACGCCAGAAACAGCAAGGGGTTGTCGATAAGTGTAATGCACTGAAAATAATGGATAAAACTATTCCATGACAGACATGAACCGGAAATGTGGGCATACGTGAGAAACGTCCTCGAAAAGGCTTGCATATTTGTGCAGTATTATTGGAAATAGCAAGTGTACGGTCGCGCCCCACGCGGGCGCGTGGATTGAAACAAGAAAAGTTGAACATCCCGTTTACAAAGAATGGGTCGCGCCCCACGCGGGCGCGTGGATTGAAACGCCCGTGAGCAGTTTGAATACCAGAAGGAACTCCGTCGCGCCCCACGCGGGCGCGTGGATTGAAACGGCTCGGCGGTCACAGTGGAGCAGCAGCTTGTCATGTCGCGCCCCACGCGGGCGCGTGGATTGAAACCTTATC
>CALUUZ010000043.1 GCA_944324075.1 Candidatus Mailhella excrementigallinarum | reverse complement strand
CGTTCCTGCGCGATGCGCTGGGCGGATTTTTCGCCGGTGGCGTGTTCAAAATCCAGCGCGGCCTGCTTCGGTTTGATTTCTCTGGCCGTTCTTCTTCGCGCCAGTTCACCGTCTTCCAGCACGGCGTACAGGGAATTTTCTTCACTGGCCCATCCCTGTTTATGCTCAACGACCGCCACGATTTTATGGGCCTCACAAATGTCCAGCCCGTTGAACGGAAGCACGACTTTTCCCGTTTCCGGATTCATCCTGTTGACCGCGATATGCAGGTGATAATTGTCCGTGTCATAGTGCAGGCCATAGACGGTCTGGTGTTCAGTCAGCTCCATTTTTTCAAGGAACAGATCCACCACTTCCTCCACCTGTTCCCTGGTGGGCTGCTCCCCTTCCTGCCAGGAAAGTATCCAGTGGCTGACCGGCATCCTGCTGTGCGACGACTCCCTCGCCAGAGCGATCATTTCCGCTTTTTGCCCCACATGCGTGGAGGACAGAAAATTCCTTCCGCCCGCGCATTCAATTTTTTCCTGTGGCTTTTTGTTGTGGGGGAAGCGGATGTAATCCACCAGATCGCCTATCTGCCACGTCTTGGGCTTGTCAGTCTTCGTATTCTTTATTTTCTTGACGATCATGGAAGTGCAGCGAGATTTTCTGAATGGCCCAGACCAGATTTCGCAGGGCGTCTTCTTGCCGTTTCATAATGTCCGGCGGCGCGTTTGCCTGCCGAAGCGTCTCGAAATTGTGCTTGAGCAGGCCGCCGATCCGGCGCAGTTCCGCGATGGCGCTCAGGTCGAGATGCGCGGCAAGCCTGCCTCCGAAAAAACGCCGCCGCATGTATTCCGACAGGGACAGCCCGGCGATTTCCGCCTGCTCCGTGAGACGCGCCTTTTCCCTTTCGGTGACGCGGATCGTCACCCATTTCCGCGCGGCGCTCCGGCCGCCGTCTTTCGTCTTTCCGTCTTTCATGCCTTGGCCTTTGGAATGCGAGAAGCGACGCGCCGAGCATTCCGGGGGGTCCAGGGGGCTTGTCCCCTGGCAGGATGGGGGTTGTGCATGTAGCACAACCCCCATCCTGCCACGAAGAACCCACCTCGTGCAGTGGCCGAATTGTATATATGGAGAAATTTTCTGTATGCTGGCGAAAATCTTCTCTCAAGGAGCAATGCGATGACCTCGAACGCGACAATCCGTCCGCAACAAATAGCGCGGGCAAGAAAACTGCTTCAGGAACTGCCGGAAAAAGAAGACAAAAAGACCCGCTCGGAAGCGGCTGAGCTGCTGGAGCGGGATTTCAAAAAGGCGAAGAAAAAAAGCTACAATCCCAAGGAACTGAGTCAGATGCTCAAGAATGAAGGCATCATCGTTCAGTTTGCCACAAGGCGCGCCCTGGAAAAAACTTCCGGGAGAATACTGACGGTAATAGTTATCATTAATTCGATGCTAAAAACGAGGACGACTGGCAACCAATCCCCTACGTTTGCACTTGACGGCGGATACCATTGCTTCCGTCATCAAACAGCTTTGGTGTTTTAGATGGCGCAAACACAGCGAAGCAGGGGGGCATTCGTCTTTTGACGGTTAACACATCGAAATATTTCAAGTTACGGAGTACGGGTAGCGTTCAATGGCCTTCGCAATAGCATGGATATTCCTCAGGCGAATATGCCCATAGGAAAAGTCTTCAAGCCATCCCTTGGCCTTTAAATTCTGAACCAGACGAATCATATTTGTTTTTCCAATTCTTAATAGTTCTCTGACTTGCTGCTGATTAAGTGGATACAGGATATCTTCTGATTGGTAAAATTTATACAATTCATAAAAAAAGGTCATCAATCTTATTTCCATATTACTGATATTGAGAAGAGACATAACTTTTCCGAGCGAAAAAAATTTTATGCTGATGCCTTTCATAATATTATAAAATAATTTTGTATTATTATATATTTTTTTATCTTCAAAAAAAGTGAGGTCAAATTCATAAAGTTTGGTATCTTTCAAAAAAACATGTTTTCCTCTTTGCTCCTCAGGCGTAAAATAAAAAACCTCATTAATAAGAGAGTTAAATCCAATATAATTATTAAGCCCGCCGTACTCACTCAAATAGTAAGCAACAAGACCATCCTTTATATAAAAAAAAGAATTGGGAAAGGATGAAGACAAAAGAACATCACCTGAATGAAAGCTCAGAGGTTTCCCATAGGGCAAAAATTCCTCAAAAAAACCGGACAGATTTTGCACAAGCCCTATGGACTGAAACGAAGCGGAACAAGCCGTCTGAAGTTCCATCGCCTCCCCCTGCCAAAAAATTTTACATAAATTCTATCGCACTGTTCAAACTGTGTAAAGTCTTAGATGCAAAGAACCAAGTCGTTGACGAAGACGACAGTCTCAACGTCAGGCAATCCTCAATTAATGACGGAGACTGCGCCGTCAATCGGTTCCAAACCTCCTCAGAAAGAACTTTTCCTGCCGCATAGCGGCTTGGGCGAGAGCGAAGAGCGGGACTGATGGGGGCGCTCAAAAAAGAGGTTCATCCGGATCTTGCGTACATGAGAGGGGTGACAAAAAAAATGGACATGGGTTCCAATCGAGATTCGAAAAAAAACATCGATAAGGCGGAATCACCATGTCCACGAGTTTTGTATACCACGCCTTGGGCTTACAGGGCTACGAGTATGTGCATCAGAAATTTGAAGGCGGAAGCGTCATATTCCGGGTCAGGCCGAAGTGGCGATTATTACGCTGCCCGGCCTGTAAATCGAAACAGGTGACCCGGCGGGGTTTGTATTTTCGAAAGCTGCGCAGTTTGCCCATTGGCCGCAAGCCTATCTGGCTGTTGATTGAAGTACCTCGCGTCTGGTGCTCCGATTGCAAGTGCCTCAGACGCATCAGTCTTGACATTGCGGAGCCGAGACGGAGTTACACTCGTGCTTTTGCCCGTCACGTCCTTGAATTGACTAAGCTTATGACGCTCAAAGATGTGGCGATGTTTCTTGGTATCGGCTGGGATTGTGTGAAGGACATCCTCAAGCGCAATCTGGCCCGGCGCTTCGCCCGACCGGCGCTGCGACAAGTGCGGTATCTGTCCATAGACGAGATCAGCGTTCGAAAAGGACACAGGTACCTGACACTTGTGATGGACCTTGATAGCGGAGCGGTTCTTTTCGTCGGTGACGGCAAGGGGGCGAAAGCCCTGGAACCGTTTTGGGCCATGCTTCGCCGTTCCCGCGCACGGGTCCAGGCTGTTGCGACAGATATGAGCGCCGCCTATATCGGCGCGGTGTTGGAAAACTTGCCGGGAATTCCCCTGGTCTTCGACCACTTCCATGTGGTCAAGCTGATGAACGAAGCTCTCACGCAAGTCAGGCGTGGTCTGCACCACGAATTGGAGGATGTTTTGGGCAAGAAGGTTTTGAAAGGCAGCCGGTGGATTCTGCTCAAAAACCCTGAAAACCTCTCAGCGGAGCATGACGAAGCCGCCATGCTGCAAGAGGCCCTGAAGCTTAACGAGCCGCTGTCAACGGCCTACTATATGAAGGAAGACCTGAGACAATTCTGGAATCAGCCGGACAAGGAAACAGCCCGTGCGGTTATAGACAGTTGGATAGAGCGTGCCCAGTCATCGGGAATCGGCCACCTCGTTCGCATGGGGAATACCATCGCCGGGTGCAAATTCGGTATCCTGAACTGGTACGACCATCCCATATCGTCAGGCCGCATGGAAGGAACAAACAACAAAATCAAAGTGCTGAAACGAATGGCCTATGGGTACAGAGATATGGACTTCTTCAAACTCAGAATACTGGCCATTCACGAGGCAAAGTACTCTTTAACCGGATGAACCTAACAAAAGCAGTAGATACGATCCAGCAGACCGGTTCGCGGATCACGCCTGGCGGACTGACGGTAGAAAACGCCCTCGAACTTTGTTTTTATGTATTTTCTGCTGGTTACGTCGCTCATGAAGAAATAATAACGACGAATTGCTCAAATTGGAAGATGATTATCCGTTTGTTATCCAAAAGGCATTTTGCCGAAAATCTTTCAAGCTATAACATGCTTGATTTATTTATTATTTTGCCAATATTGCTGGCAATATGTGAGGGACAGAGAGAGATGATTTCTCTCGCCGAAGAATCCATCCAGAGCAGGATGCCGGTCACGCACTGGATTCTGTCATGGCAGGAAAACGAGCAGCCTTCCCGCGAGCAGGTGGACGAAGCCTGTGTACTGGCCAACTACGTCGCGGGCATTGTGGTGGGAAGGTGGGGCCGCCATGCAATCCGTGTCGCCCGCCATGGAGCGATGGGATTGGGCAAGGACAGGTTCCGTCCTGTTTCGAAGCCAGTCTTGCTTTGGAGTTCTTGGCCCAACTTTTGCACAACTTTGTAAAAGCTCTTGCCAGAGGCGGTTTTGGCAGAGGAATGCGAACAATGTTCTCCCAATACCCCCAAAAAAAATGGCTATGTGCGGGAAAAAGAGACAAGTTTGTTGGCGCCAGACAAGGACATGGACGAGACATAAGGAAGGATGCTAAAGTCCAATGACACAAGCTGCGTCGGCGGCAAAAATACGTGAGGTGGAGCAGTGGATTTTTACGCCAATATGGGATCGCTGTTGGAAGGGCTTGGCAAGCGTATCGGGCTTGACCTGGCCGCGCCGGACCTGTCCGATGATTATTTCGGGCTGGCTGTGGACAAGTCCGGCGTGCTGAACATGCTTCTGCAGCCGCAACGTCGTACTTGTGTTCTGCACAGGGAATTTTCCAGAGATACCGCCTGTCTGCCAACGGATGACGCGGCCGAGCTTGCGCGCCGTCTGGCCTTCCTTCTGGGGGCCAATGTCATGTTGCTGGGTACGGGAGGGGCCGCCCTGGGCTACGATGAAACATCCGGCACGCTCAGCCTGTCCATGAGCTACAATGTCCCGGAAGAGGTGCAGGAGGGCGACAGGGAAGCCTTTGCCGACGCGGTAGAGGCCTTTCTGGAAAGCTTTGCGCGCTGGTCCGACCATATGGAACAGGCCCCCGGCACGGGAGAGAACATGACGGGTATGATCCGCGTCTAAGCAGTCTGTGCCCTTGGCTGGGGGAAGCCGCAAGATCAGCGCGGGGACGGGCCGTCATCGTTTTTGCCGCCTTGCACCGGCGCAAAAGTGCAAGAGGGAAGGATATATGCCGGATATCACTGTCAATGTGCAGAATCAGGCCGTCCAGGTAAACCTTGAGAACCTGAGTGCCAAGTCGGGGACGCTGTACCTCAGGGATGGGGTCATCCATGAGTCCAAATTCTCTCTGGGGCGATCCTTTCTGGCCCTGTTCAGTCCCCGCATTCGGGCGGAGAACGCCGCCGCTTCCAACGCCGTTCAGCAGGCTCTTGGCCGCACCTACGACGTGCGGTTCGACAGCTTCAGTTCCAAACTGTCAGGCTCTGATATTACAAGGCTCAGCGATAGAGCACGAGCCGCCAACCTTGCGCGCTGTCAGCAGAGTATACAAAGTCTAAGGGAAAGGTATGGCGCTTTAGCGGATCCGGCCGCCAATGAGGTGCGTCAAAGCCGGGAGTTCGCCAGCGGTACGGTCACGCATCAGATGCTGGAGAATATGAACTCTGCGGCCGAGCTCGCCAAAAAGCAGGAACTGCAAAGCATACGGACGGATTTGTGCCGGGTTCCCGCCGAGGGTCCGGCCATGAGCGGCCCCCAGCTCATGGCGCGCCTGCGCGCGTTTCCGGATTTGGCTGCCCTGCTGGACAAGAACAATACCGTGGGCGGCAGCATAGGGGAGCACACCCTGGATGTCATGCGCCAGATGGAGGATCAGAAGGGCTTTTATAATCTGGCGGGGGTACAGGCCCAGATTCAGGGCCTGCCCGGCTTCGAGCATACCAACGTGGAACAGTTCATGAAGGTCGTGCTCGCCTTCCATGACATAGGCAAGGGCCTTGGCACCACGCTGGACCAGCACGAACACACCCTGCCCATACTGCAAAATACCATGAAGGACATGGGGTTCAGCGAACAGGAAGTGCGCCTGGCTTCCAACCTGGTGGGCAATGACTTATTGGGGGAATGGCAGGTAGGCAGAACGCATGATCTTGGCGAAGTGCGCTCCCAACTGCGGGCTCTGGCTCAGGACAGCGGCATCCCCATGAACGCCTATCTTGCCATGCAGAAGCTCTTTTACATCAGCGACGCCAGTTCCTACCAGCACATACAGGATGCGTTCATGTACAAGGACGGTGCGGGCAAGCTGCATTTCAATCCGGTCGATGGGGCGCGGCAATCCAACCTGGAGCGTTTGCTGGGCGGGCTGGAAGAAGGCATACGGAACGATGTGGCCGCGCGGATAGGCGAATCCCTGGTTTGGGGCGGCGCGGGCTTGGAGGAAGGGCGCTATCCAATTTCCCTGTTCAGGGACGATTTTGCGGGCAAGGCCTATAACGTTTACGACGTGAGCGACGGTATTTTGGCCTCTCAGGCCGAAATCCGCGCCCAGATAGAGGCCATTCCGGACGAACACGCCGACGTGCGAAAACTTGCGATGGCCCGTCTGGATCAGGCTGTGGAAATGGCCACCATGGCCACCGAGATGAAGGCCGACCGCTGGTCGCCCGAACATACGCGGGGCATGGTGGAAGCCCGGTTGAACATCCGGGCGGCGGGCATCAGCGACAGCATCCCCACGGACCTGACGGTGAACGAGGACCCGGCGCTGGTGCTCCAGGGAAAATTTACGGGAGTGGACCAGTTGCGCCAGCCCGGCGGCGTTTCCGACCGCTTTATGGAGCTGGTGGACAAGCAGGGCGGCAGTTCCAAACTGCTGAACGCGGTGGGGCAGATTCAGGTGGCTTCTTCCTGGTCCCCCACCAGTATGGCCGTCAAAGGCTATCTGGAAAAGAACAGGGCGGTGGACGCGGACGCGCACTTCTACCACGCGCAAACGGACCAGCAGACAACCGGAACCTTCGACCGCAAGGTGAGCGATCAGTATGACAAGTTCGCTCACGCTCCCGCCGAGTACTGGAACGAGCTTGCCAAGTCCATCAATGTGGAGGCCAATCGGCTTATCCCGACCCTGCAGAATGCCTACGACCGCACACGGGACAGCAGCATCACCCGACGCACGCCGGATACCGGCATGTTCGACAAGTCCATCCAGTACCAGATGGCCATGCAGATGGAGCTTTTGACGCGCATGAGCTTTGCCGGCAACGATCAGGCGCGGCAGGAAGTGGTCGTCTATCGCACAGATTCCCCGGTTTTGCAGGAGCTTAACGGTTTTACGGCCACAGATCGAACCAGGCCCATGCTGCGGGGCTCATCGGAATCCGGCTCCGTACTCTATCCCGTTGGCCTCGGGGGGCAGTTCCTTACCGCCCAGCGTGTGCCCTACCATCGCGTGATCAACAGTTTTATGCTGGCGGGGCAGCATAGCGGACCTGACGTCAAGGATGTGAACCGTGGGGCCATTGCCACCGACGGCTTCAGAGAAGTACTGTTCATGTCCGACGGCTTGCAGGCTACCGCCCTTTCCAATTGCGGGCAGCTCATCGGCATGGATCAGATGGGAGAAATGCCTCTGCTCGATTTTCACTGAAAGCCGTGAGCGCTCGCCCGCATCCGCTTGAGGCGGAACGAGAGGCGTCTTTTGCGGAACGCACCGTAACCCACAAGGATGGACATCATGCTTGATATACAATCGGCTCAATACGCCCTGCTCATGAACAGGCCCGCAGTGCGTCTGAATATAGAAGGCAAGGAAGCCTATCTTTGCGACATGCGCAGACCGCTTCTGGATCAGGGCTATGTGTATCTGATCAGTATGGCCCCGGATTATGACTGGGAAGAGCTTTTACCTGCCCTCGTCGTCCCCCCGCTACCTGGCCTGAGTGCCGAAGCCATGCGGCTGCGGGGCATCACCGACGATGAGGGTGTGCTGCGTATCGCCCGCATCTTCCAGCAGACCTTGGACGAAAAGCCGGAGCGCTTTCAGCCCGGCAAGGATGTGAGCGAAGATTGAGTCCGCTTTTTTCCTACCGGACGGATAAAGCCCATGGTCTTTTGCAAGCCCATGGGCTTTGCTTATGAAAACCGTTGAAACACTTTTTCCCAATCCACATGATTTTGACCCCGCTGAACCCGCTGATGATTCGCCGGAGTGCCTCTGATTTCCCCGGCCCCTTTCCAGCAACCTCCTGCGTTGGATGCTTACAGGGATGGACCGACGATATCCGTTTCACTCAGCCCAGGAGGCCTACTCTCCATTCGACGACATTCGGCCACAAGAGCTTTCGCAATCAGCTTGGTGTCGGCATGGCTGATGCCGAGGCAATCTTCCGTCATTCTCAGTTCTTTGCGGGAAAGCAACCGAGCGGTGGCTTTTCTGAAAGCGCCATCAATGTCCGCCTGGCCATACTTGCTGTATGCTGTCTCCCAAACGGCGCGTGGCATTTCTCCCCACGCGTTCAGCATTGCTCCCAGGTCAATGATGTCCTTGTTTTTGGTGCTGGAGTCCATGAACCGATTGGCATTTGAAAATAATTTGGCCGTGAAAAGCTCATAGGGTGTAAGCGTAGGCACAGGAAAAAGTCCTGTTCTCTCCCCCATGATGGGAAAAAGCGCGAGGTTGAAAATCTCACATTTAACTTCGGTCTCGCCTGCGGTTACGAACAGCTTTCTGCCATTCCGATCCACACGCTGTGTGGTTACGGTAACATCCTGGGAAAAAAAATTCTCAGCACCTTCCTCAACAGCTATATGTCTGGCGGCATAAAGCGCATTGTCATCGCGGCAAAACAGGTCAATATCCGTGGATACCCGAAACTCATGAAGGCGTAAGGCAATAGCCGTACCCCCGCCAAAAAAAATGCCAAGACGCTCCAGAAGATGATGGTCAAGGCAATGGAGCAGTTTACAGACAGGAGCATGACGCTCAAACATGAAATTTCCCTTTTCCGACGACTTGAATGAGTTCCTTCAAAAAAAGCTTTTCATGCTCTGGCATGCGGCTCTCGTCAACATAGTCCCACCGGAGTTCATACATGCTCAGGGCTTCCCTGGCCGACATCCGAGCAAGGTGTCGACGATCCCACAGGATAGCGTGTAATACAGGATATTCCTGTGGATTTATAAACTGTTCTTCATTCATACGACATTTTTCTGCTGGTAAATAGAATTGGCACTCTTAAAGACAGGTATGGGGTGAAATCAGACCCCCAGCCAGCCGCCTGTTCTTCCGGCACTCCCGCCGCTTTCAGCTTTTCAAAGTATCCAAGACTGTCAAAAATCGCGCTGATCATCGCTCCATCCTCCACTGTCACACAATCAAAATACGCACAGCCTCATGACAAGGCAAGTCAAGGTTTCCGTCTCGTAAGTGCGGCGTCCCGTCACTCCTCACCCCTGTCGAACACTTGGCCTTTTGGGGCAAGCCATCTTTCGGCTCCTTGCGTGTCTTGAAATTGCGGACTTCAACCAGCGTGGACGCCTCCCATGTGCCGCTGGTCGTGAGGTTGTGCAGGATTCCTGTGGAATGCCTTTACGATAATGAATCATGACACGTTCCATGTCGCTCTCCTTGCCCGATGGAATCTTGCAACAAAAAAGGCCGCCGGGGATAACGACAGCCTGTGAAGCGAAGGGAGGCATAAACCGCCCGTGGTCAGCCATGCGTGCGGGATTACTTCATCCAGCCGCACTTGATGCCGATGCCAACAAAAACAGCCAGACACAAAACAGTTACCAATGCAAAAATTCCGCCTGTCATATCGCCTGCTCTTTGTCTTTGAGGTCAGCGCCTATATAACTTCACCAATAATTTCAATAACGACTCTTTTTGTATCAGGTGACAGTTTGGCATATCCATAAGTCATTATGAAAAACTCCCAGCCAGGCTGGGAGTCTCCAAAAGTCTATAGCCATGCGACACTTTTTGATTTGTCAGAGCAGGCCTGCGGCCTGACAGCCGCAAGATGCGGCAAATCAAAAGAAGGCCACGATGGATGGCGTATCACCAGGCGGCCACACAGCCGTCGGTACGTGATTCGGTACCACCCACGAGGGTACCATCTTTCGTGCGCCAGATAATTTCACCGCGGCCAAAGTCACCAGCCAAAGTGTCATAGCTGATCTCGTGCCCCATACGTTCCAGCTTGCGGAGTTCTTCCACGGGATAGCCGGCTTCCACTACGACCCTCTTGTCACGAGTCCATTGCCAGCGGGGAGCATCAAGAGCCTGCTGAGGATTCATGCCGAAATCTATGCAGTTCATGAGAACCTGAACATGCCCCTGCGGCTGCATAAATCCGCCCATGACGCCGAAAGGACCGACAGCCTTGCCGTCTCTGGTGACAAAGCCGGGAATGATGGTGTTGTAGGGACGCTTTTCCGGAGCTACGGCATTGGGATGTTTGGGATCGAGAGAGAAGCTGCAGCCACGATTATTCAGGGAAATGCCGGTACCGGGGACAACCACGCCGGAACCGAACCCGCCGTAATTGCTCTGAATGAAGGACACCATATTGCCTTCACCGTCGGCGGTACACAAATACACGGTGCCGCTCTGCTTGAACTCACCGGCGACAGGCTGCTGGGCCTTGTCGGTGATGAGCTTGCGTCTGTCGGCGGCATAGTCGGAGGAAAGCATTTCTTTTACGGGAACCTTGCTTACACGGGGGTCGGCCACATACTTCAAGGTGTCGGCAAAAGCCAGCTTCATGGCTTCAATCTGCACATGAGCGGTTTCAGGGCCGCGATGGTCAAAGTGGTAGCCATTGAGGATGTTCAGAGCCATGAGGGCGGTAATGCCCTGTCCGTTCGGCGGCAGTTCCCATACATCATAACCATGGTAGTTGACACTGAGCGGCTCCACCCATTCCGGTTCCACGGCCGCAAGGTCTTCATCCGTGATGTAGCCTCCTGTAGCCCTGGAGAATTCGACGATTTTCCTGGCGATTTCACCGGTATAGAAGGCGTCGGCATCGGTCTTGCCAATGAGCTCCAGAGTGCGGGCGTGGTCGGGCAGTTTCCACAGCTCACCAGCTTTGGGAAGAACACCGTTTCTGGAGAAAGTGTCTTTCCAGCCGTGGAACTGAGGATCAGTCTGCTCAGTGTACATGGGACCTCTCAGGTTCCAGAACTGTGCCACAGTGGGCTGCACAGTGAAGCCGTCGCGCGCATAGCTCACGGCCGGGGCCAGAGACTCCGAGAGAGGGAGTTTGCCGAATTTTTTTGCCAGCACAGCCCAGGTTTTTGGAGCTGCCGGGACGGTTACGGCCTTCCAGCCGAGTGAGGGAATTTTCTTTTCGTCCTTGAACACGTCGAGATGCATGGCCTTGGGAGAGCGGCCGCTTCCGTTGATGCCGTATATCTTGCCGTTCACCCAGAGAATAGCGAAGTTGTCGCTTCCAATGCCGTTACTGGTGGGCTCAACAACAGTCAACGCCGCCGCCGTGGCAATGGCTGCATCTACGGCGTTACCGCCTTTTTTCAGTACTTCAAGGCCAGCCTGCGCGGCAAGAGGATTGGATGTGGCGACCATTCCCCTGGATCCATACACGACGTTTCTTTGTGCCGGATAGGGATAGTAGAGAGGGTCAAAGGAAGTCAGCGGATCCGAAGCGGCCGCCGCGACAGAAGAGGTTCCCAGGCATAGAGCCAGGGCTGCCAGCTTCAGCTTTCCACAGGGGTTGGAGAGTGGAAACATGAGATTCCTCCATTTCCAATCGGACTTTTATCTGTTCCGGGAGGATTTTCCTCCCGCGCTTTTCCGCCATCCATGCGGAACCGTCCATTCCATGGCGTCCGTTTTTCCACAGAACGGAAATATTCCCGGCATCCAGTGTACTTGCCGGTCAGTGCATGACCTCGATTTTTCGCGGGGAATTTTCTCCGGAAGTCAATGTTCCGATGATGCCTATCCATCATGAACATCAGGCAAGCAATTCCTTCATCATGGCATCAGCCGAAACTGCAAAACTGACCGCCACGGCCCCCACGCGGGGACCGTGGCGGTTCCGGTCAAAAGCCGTGCTGATCAGCGCCCCTTAAAAACCCAGCCAGCCGAAACCTTTGGCCATGATAGCCGCAAGAGCTACCCAGCCGGCTATCTGCCATTTGAGCAGATCATATCTGACCTTTTCGATATCAGTTTTCAACTCGGCACGAACCTTTTCCACTTCAGCACGAACTTTTTCCACTTCAGCGCGAACCTTTTCAATTTCGAGGCGAGTATCTTGCACATCGCCTTTCGTGGCCAGTTCTTTTCGGGAAGACTCATCATGGCTTTCCATCAACCGCTGGAAGGCATTATTCTGTGCATCCAGCTGCTCGCGCAGGGCGCAGGCCTGAATCTCCGCCTGCTGGCGGGTGAAGCCCGCTTCTTCCAGTTTTTTGGCGTATCCCAGAGAATCGAAGGTAATGGCAGTCATAGCGGCTCCTTACTTAAATTGCCAATTAAGCAATTTTAAAGGGGTTGTCAAAATCGTCAGCCATAGAGCGGGGGGAACGATCAAGCATAACAGGTGACGCGGATGGGCTTGCCGTTCCATTTTTCCTGTCGGCAAAGCGATCCTGGGTGACTCCTCACATGCGAAAAGCGGTGCGGCGAGACAGGCCGTTGGGAAGTATGCGTGCAAGTGGTACACAACCTGCGAAGAAAGCTCAGTAATGGTAACGGCACTGCAGAATGGTCAGCGTATTCGATACTTCATCTATCGTGTAAACAAGACGGTGTTCAGCGTCAATTCGGCGAGACCAGTATCCCGCAAGGTTAAATTTCAGGGGTTCAGGTTTGCCGAAGCCTTCGAATGGTGTGCGCATGGCATTTTCAATCAGGGCATTGAGGCGCTTGAGTGCAGCCCTGTCTGTTTTCTGCCAGTAGAGATAGTCCTCCCATGCCTGAGGCGTCCAGGTGAGATTCATTTTTCATTCCTCGGACAGAGCATGAGGGCTGGTGTTTCCCTTTGCCACGGCATCAAGCGCGGCACGGAGACGGGAAGCATTTTTTGGACTTTGCAGCAGATAACAGGTTTCGGCAAAGCTGTTGTAGTCGGCCAGCGAGAGCATGACGACGGGATCGGCCTTTTGCCGCGTGATGATAACCGGTGCATGAGCGTCGCATACACGGGCCATGGTTTCCGCGAGATTCTGGCGGGCCTCGCTGTAGGTAATGGCGTCAAACGGCTGATGGGTCATGTAACAGTCTCCTTTTTGTACAAATTTATGTACATATTTTTCTTGTGTCAAGAGGTATAAAACATGAGTCTTGATGCTGCTCGCCTGGCATGGATCCAGCAAAATGTGAGCAGCACCCAAAAGATTGTCCTGCCGTCGCCGGCGGACAGAGCCTCTGAAGATTGCCGCTGCCGGCCGTCACCTGCGCGGCTTGGCCATGATACATGCCTCAACCAAAAAACGGCAATAGCGTGTATTTCGGATTTTATTGAAAATGGTTCCTGTTCAGCCGTATCCGATGCGGGCCTGCATCTCCGGCTTTTGTTTTTTGATTATTAACAGTATAATAAGTAACAAAAAAGACGGAGGCAGAATGAGAATTACCCTGAAAAGCATTGGCTCACATGCTCTGCGCGGCGGGCGCTGGATATGCGACGGTTTGAAACCGCCGTTCGGAACAATCGGTCATGCCCTGAAGCCGCTTGCCGGAGGAGGCCTTCTGAGCGGTATCCGGCATTTTCTTTTGCGCCAGATTGTTTCCATCCGTCTGGATCGTTCCCTTGAACGTGCCGACGCGCCGGACCCACGGGACTTCCATTCCATGCTGTCGCTATGGGGAATCGCCCCGGATGCGGAAAGCATACGCCGCTGCATCGCGGGGCTTGTTTCGCGTTGTATCTGTGTATGCGGCATGTCCGTCATTTTTATCAGCCTGATACTTCATCAGTGGACAGGCCGACTCTCACAGTGGCTTGTGGTTCTCACTTTTTCCTGTCTCATCCTTATCGTTGTTCCGACGCATGTCTGGAGAATTTCAGTCCTGCGGCGGCGCAAGTTCATCCCTTTTCACGGCTGGCTCATGGGAGGCAAATAAATGGCATTTGATACCGCACCGCTGCAGACCGCCGGCGATCTGTCCATTGCGGCTCTGGATGGGCTTTTCGGAACGGACTGGTTCAGCATGAATCCGCAGGTGGCGGAAGGAGCCACGATCATTGTGGATATGCTCAGCCTGCTGAACGAGTTTGCGCTGTTCGCCATGGGCCTGCTGTTCTGCATCGTTTACGGCACGGCGGTTGTGGGGACCGCCCATGAGGGCGAACCGTTGGGCAAAAAACTCCATAGTTTCTGGGTTCCCGTCCGTTTTGCGCTCGCAACAGGCATGCTTGCCCCGATCTCCGGCGGGCTGTGCCTGTTCCAACTGCTTCTGCTTATGACTGTCGGGTGGTCTGTTCACGGCGCAAATGAGCTTTGGAATATCTTTCTGGATTCCGCCCTGAAGAACGACATCATCAGCGTAAGCACATCCACGGACACCATTCCGCCAAGTGTGGCGGTTCAGTCACGCAAGGTGGCGGATGATGTTCTCATGAACCTTGCGCTCATCAGCTATCAGGAACAGGAACACGGCCTCGGGGAAGGACGGCTTGCACAGCTTGAAACGCCTTCCAGTTTCAGTCTGGGGACACCGCACTACCGCTGGAAATTCCTCGATGCAGCCACGATGGTAGGTGATCATTCCAAGCTCGGCGGGGTTGACATGACCTGCTATACCACGAGTTCCTGCAATCAGTCCGTTCAGGCGGTGCAAAAGCTGATTCTGGATCTGCAGCCCATTGCGGAGACTCTTGTTGCCAGAGGACTCAACCGGACCTCCGGCATGCCGGATGATACTCTCTATAATAACGCCGTAAACGAGTTCGCCCGCGCTCAGACCGAAGTGATCCGGCAGACATATGCGGAACAGATTCAACGGCTCAACGGCAATGTGGAAACTTTTCTTGATGGTGCGAAAAAGGCGGGCTGGATCGGGGCGGGCAGCTACTATCACACTATCCTGAGCCTGCAAAGTCAGGCGAAGGAATTGTCACGCCTGCACATTTCCAGCACGGCCCCGAACCTTGCAGCCAAGGATGACGGATTCGGCATCTATGCCAATTCCATGCGTCTGGCGTCCTCATTCACTGAAAATGTGGATACGGAAAGCATTATTCAGGCCGCGAAAGCGGGCGGAACCATGACCGTGATCGAAATGCTTTTCGGAGAAAACCTGAACGTAAAGGCAATCAAATCCCTTTCCTCCTCTCTGGCGGAAGGCGATCCCATTCATGGAATGGCGGCGTATGGAAACGACATCATTGCCGCCGCCATCGGCGCGAAAACGGCCTTTGATCTGCTGAAAGCCTCGGCTACCGCAATCGGCGCGGGGGCGGATGCGCACCTCCTGGGAAAAGCCGCAAACTGGCTGACAGGTGTGCCCGCCGCCACAAGTGCTTTTGTCAATTCCCTGCTGGAAAGCCTGTCTCCGCTGGTGCTGCTTCTGGTCGGAGCCCTGTTCGCGGCAGGTGTCCTGCTGGCTTTCTATATTCCCGCCGTACCGTTCGTGATCTGGCTCTCCGGAGTCATCGGCTGGCTGCTTCTGGTGGTGGAGAGTCTGGTTGCAGCTCCGCTCTGGATTGTCGGCCATGCTCTGCCGGAAGGGGAAGGTTTCGCGGGCGAGC
>CALUUZ010000042.1 GCA_944324075.1 Candidatus Mailhella excrementigallinarum | reverse complement strand
CTGCCCGCGGCGCTCCACCTCCCGCTGTCCGCGTCCGCGCCGATGCGCGCGAAGGCGTCATCCGCGCGGGCCGTTCGCCCCGCCCCAGCGTAATACGCCATCTGCCGATGATATTCGGGAATCGACAGGCCCTGTATCTTGTCCGGAACGCGCATCACCATGTATAAAATTTCCCGTACCAGGGCAGTTTTGTGTTCGCGTTTTTCGCGGCGTTCACGGTTTCTCCGGCCTTGCCGAACATGCTCCCCGCCGAGGCGAGTCCGCTGAGGAGCGTGGAACCCGCATTCCACCAGCCCGCGCCTTTCGCGGAAGCGGCCTGCCGATCATGGGCCGCGGCCTGATTGCCGTAGTTCCACGCCTGCATGTCGCTGTTCCATGCCTGGTCATATCCCTGCTGGAGCAGGTTCAGCGCATCGGCTTCGCCCTGTTCGCGGGTGTCCATGTTCAGATCGAGCAGTCCGCCCGTATCCACCTGCGCGCCGGACGCGCCGCCCGCGGCACGCTGCCGTGCCACGATGCCCGCGACTTCCTGCCGCTTGCGCACCATGTTTTCATAGCCTTCCCGCCGCTGTGCGCCTGCCTGATCTTCCGCAAGCTCCTGATTCTGCCGGGCGATGTTCGCCTGCGCTTCCGCCTGCCGCGCCTGCGCCTTCCCCTGCTGTATGGAGGAATACGCCCCCAGTCCCGCTGAAAAAAGTGTGGCCACGCCCGCTGAAAAAGCCATCAGCCCACCGCCTTCACATAGAGTTTTTCCGCCGCCGTGTAGCCCATGCGCTCGAAGAGCCGACCGCAGTCATGCGCGAGCTTGACCTTGTTCTGGATGATCCGCGCCCCGGCTCTGACGCACTCGCGTTCCGCCGCCCGGAGCAGACGCAGCCCGGCCAGTCCCCGGCGGTATTCCGGCGCGAGGTAGAACACATCCGCCTCGGCCACCGCAAGGGAGCGGTAATGCGGGTTCGGCCCGAGAAGATAGGCCGCGTAGCCGGCCGGAACGCCGTCTTCCCGCGCGGTGACGAGAACAAGATTCCCGTTTGCCTCCAGAAGACGGTACATATTCTCGTCAATATCCAGCGGGCCGGAAACATCCTTGAGCGCCACCTCGTCCCAGTGCCGTTCCAGCAGCTCCCGCATTTCCCCGAATGTATCCGGGAACAGCCGTTCCCGGCGAAATTCCAATGTCATTTCCATACCCTCTTCTTGACAGTCATTCCCAATGGCTCTGTCATGGAGCCGTGTTGACAGCGTTGCGCGGGGCGTCTCGTTTTGCTCCGGCACAGGCGGCATGCAGCCACGGCCGGATCGCCTGCGCCCCGTGAAGCTGCACCGCCCAAAGGCTCCGCGGAGCCTTTCTTCCGCGGCCTCCTCATGACGCTCGATCGGCGTTGCCGATACCCGCTCCCGCCTGCGTTTCGCGCGGAAAGCGCCGCGCCCGCGCTCCATGTCCCCTCCATGCCGCACGGTCATGCGGCGGGGGGGGGGCGTCGCGGCGGAGTCTCGCTTGCGGGAGCATTTTCAAAACGAAAATGCCCTACGCCTCCCCGAAATCCACATCGCAGACGATTGCGACGACCTGAAAGGGCAGGGGTCTGTCCTGGGCTATCCACAGGCTGGCCTCCGCGTCCTGCCCCATGCCGGGATTGATCTCCACGTCGCCGGAGAACGGCTCGCAGGCCGCGCCATAGCTTTCCGGCAGAAAGGGAATGTCATACATCGCGTTCACGTCACCGGAGGCCCCGTGCTTCCCGCCCACGGAGCGGTGCAGGCGGATGACGCATCTGCCGCAGGCCCGGCGTCTGCCCAGGGTACTGCCGTTCTGTGTATCGGCCTCGAGGGGGAAAGGGGAAAGCAGCGAGACATAGGGCAGACCCGCATGGATCACCCTTGCGGGGTACGGCAGGACGATTTTCCCGTTCCGCACGGTCAGCCCCTCCGCGGGGGAGCCGTCCAGCAGCGCGGCAAGCTCGCGTCCTTCCAGATGTTCCAGCCCGCCGATTTCCTCCACGGCCTCCTCGCTGCGGACAGTGACGCCGCAGTCCACGAAAAAGGCTTCGGCCATGGGGTCGTTCCGTCCGAATTCCCCGGCCAGCCGTTCCAGAAAGCAGCGTCCGGCCCGGCGCACCACGAAAAACACCGCATCCTCGTTGTCTCCGCTGACAGACGCCACGGAGAGGACTTCCCCGTCCGTGACGTGGCGGGTGAAGCCGGAAATGTCGTGTTCCTTCATGTAGGTCAGACAGAGCAGCACGCCGTCGTCGCGCACAATCCAGACGCGCGAGCCAGGGGACTGCTGGTAGGCCCACTGGACGAGGCTGTGTCCCTCGAAGAGATGCGGGGCCATGACGGACAGGTCGTTGCCCGCGTAGCCGTCCTTTTCCAGAGAATAGAACAGGTCGCGCACATGCGCCCCATGCCGCTGGACATGCAGCACGGAGTTTCCCACGATGATCGGAGCCAGTCCGGCGCTGCCCCAGTACGACTGGGACGTGATGTTCACGGATTTTGCCGTAATCACCCCGCCCTCGCCGGTGGCCTTGTATTCCGCGCCGGAGGTTCCCACCAGCAGATCCCCGAAGCTCTCCACCCACTGCACGGCGTCGATGCTGCCCGAGGCAAGCACATATTCCACGGGATCGTCGTCCATGAGCGGACGGGACTTGCGGAAATTCTCGAAATCCCCGGTGCGCGACAGATAAAAACTCTGCGGCGAGGAGGCCGTGCCGCCCAGCACCAGCCTCTGCTGATGAAAGGCCACGGTGGCGGGATGATTGCCGTCGGCAAAGGGGTTCCAGTCCTCTTTCGGGGTGTCGGAGGTGTCGGCCTCGTAATTGTTGTCCACGAAGGACAACCCGTTGGAAATCCCGATGAAGCCGTAATAGCCCGCTTCCTCCCGATAGATGTTGTACTGTTCCGCCCCTTCCACGGCGGGCCAGTTGATGTCGACGTGGTTGCCCACCACCCAGTCGGAGGGATGCTTGCCCACGGCCTCCCCCGCCGGGGAGGGCAGGGATTCCATGCCCTTCCTGTCCACGGCGACAACCTTGTAGCGCAGGGTGAAGCCAAGTTCCGCCGTGTCGTCCGCGTTGCCGCGCACAAAGGCCGCTGCGGGCGCGCCCGGCGCGGCAAGCGAAGAGTTCAGAACAACGGTCTGATAGCTCCACACATAGGCTCCCGGCGAACCGGATCGGATGATCTTGCCCAGCGGGTACTTTTTATGCGCCAGATACACCACGTCCCCGACCTGCCTGTGCGAAATCGCGTAGAGGTCTTCCGCCCGGTAGGGCGTGGCCACGTCCGCATCCAGCAGCCGTGTGCCGTCGGAAACGCGCAGCCGCTCCTCCGAAAGAATCAGCACGAAATTCTGATCCGCCTCGGAATTGAAGGTAAAGGGCAGAAGCACGGAAGGGCCGTCCAGTTCCGCGATGAAGCGCATACCCGGCCTGCGTACGGCGTCGCCGTGCAGGTTGGGCAGAAAATTCTCCATGTGCCGGGCCGAGGTCTGAAAACGCCCCAGATCGTAGCGGGCGGAAAGAGTGTCCGACAACTCCCCCCCGGTGAAATTGCGAAAGGCGATGCGCATGTCAGGCTCCCTTTTTTCCGTGTCAATGCCGTGCTGATGATATCGAGCCCGGAGGGCATGGCTTTGCCTGTGCGGTTATTTCATCCGTCGGTGAGGTCATATCGGGTAGGCTCGATTCCCTGTACTTCTTCAATGTTCTCCGCCGCTGTCACCTGCTTGCGCAGGATGCGGTTCCGCTTTTGAATCGAGCGCAGGGTCACAAAGATTGTCTTGCTTTTTTCCAGCTCGTCTGCGCTCAGGAGAGCCGCGTCAGTTTCCGCCGCCAGCGTCGCGGGGGTGAGCATGGCGGCCACAATGTCGCTGGTTGAACGAGCGAGTTTCGCGTCGATATCGGCCATGGCCCGGTCGAACTCGGAAGTTTTGAGCGTCTTGGCACGGGCCAGAAGTTCCTCTTCCGTGGGCACGGGCGGCGCGGGTTCATCGGTCACCTGTTCGGGATGTGCCTGCGCGTAGGTGTCGACTTCGATCCACAAATTGGCGTAAGCATCTTCATTCGGTACATGGTAAGGTAACTCATGCACTCTAATGACGTAAGAGCCGTCCACACGGCGCACGATATCACGCGCTTGCCATTCATCGTTAGTTATACTGTGCTTTGTTGAGGAATTCTGCACCATATAACACAACGCTGACTGCCGTGCTGATGAGTACAATATAAGCGGTCCTATAACAGTACCACCAGCAAACACAGAGGCATATCCGTCAGTATCCATTGCGCCGTCTACCCATATTGCTCCACTGTACACAGCCCATGAGCCGCCTGCTGGTATGCGCAAGTAAGGGTCAGTGGCTCGAGCAATGACCAACTGCCAAGACCCAGCCATGCCGTCCGGTGCATGCGGCATAGGGGCCTTATCTGTTCCCCCGCCAAGGACTTCTCGCCAATCTATTGCCCAAGTCCACGGTTGACCGGCGGGCCGCTTGCTTCCGCCGCCTCTCCAAAACAACTTGTTCGATGTTAACGCCAGGAATGTTGCGTATTGGATTCTTGTATCATCAGTTGCATTGCCATGAGTACGCATTTCCCTGATAGACAAGATACCTTGTTCATTAAGAGGCGCGTCAGTCCATGTGTCAGCGTAGTAATCACCGGCCACAGTAAAAGCGTTTACGCTACTACCCGCTGGCACCAGCTCTGCTCCGAGTACAATATTTGTAGAATCTGCGCGCTCCCAGGACACGTCAAGGCTACCCGCAGTAAGTGTCCCGAAACCGTTCATAGTCAGAACTCTCAACGCCTGCTGACTGGGATCAGTAGCCCCAGGCGCGGGCACCAGCCCCGCCTTGCCCGGCGTGCCGGCTGTGGGGGCGGTGAAAGGCTGAACTTTTTCTTCCAGCGTCTCCACCCGTTTCACGATGCCGGGCTTTTCCCCCTGAAAGTTGTCGTTCATCTCGTCCAGGGCTTCCCTGACATTTGTTGCGGTGCTGTTTTCCTTCTCATAGCCCACAAGGTCGGCGCTGGTGCGGGGCAGCAGCAGGTCCGCGCCGGTTCCGTTTTTCCGCGCAAGAGTCACGGCTTTTGTCGTCATGTTTCCTCCATGCACGGCCCGTTCTCTTCCACAGGGAAGGAGCGGGCCGCAAAGGGGTTACGCGCCCAGAGCGGGGGCGATGATCAGCAGCCCGCCGTCGCGCAGATTTTCGGGGATGGCATCAATGTTCGCGGCGGAGGCCACTTCCACCAGCCCGTCATTGATGCGTTTGCCGTCGAACAGCAGTTCGCCGTCCTGCGTGGACAGCTTGTCCAGCACGTCGGTCCTGTTGGCGTGTTCGTGCTTCTTCGCCACGGCGTCGGACACGTCCGCCGTCCTGAGGGCGCTGTCCCTGATGATGCGGCCCGTGGCCCCGTCGAAGGCGGGCAGGTTGCCGTCCGCGGCGCTTTCCGGCCCGGTCACGGCCCCGTCGATGTTGGTCTGCACCACCGTCCAGTCGGAATCGGCGGCGGAGTCGGCGTGATCCTTCACGCACACGATGAGGTCGCCCACCTCGCATTTCTGCCCCTTGTACGTCCCTGCGGTTCCGACCTTGTATGTCCAGCCCGCCTGATAGTCGGCGGCGGCGATGTCGGAATCCTGATTGACCACGCCCTTGAAGACCATGGCGTCACTGGCGGAAAGGATGTTGTCCAGCTTTCCGCGCAGGGTTTCGATTTCCTGCTGCACGCTGCTGTCGCCCTGTTCGGCGTTCTTCATCTTCACCTGTTCGGCCGTGGTCTGGACGTGGAGCTGATACAGGTTTTCTCCCACGCGCTGATAGAGCGGGGTGTTGAGTTCGGTGACTTCGGGTGCGGCCATGGCATGTTCTCCTTGTTTTTTGAGGTTGATGATGAAAGGTTCAGACTCGCGCCCTCTTTCCGCAGGGCAGCATCCACGCGGGCAGACCGCCGGGGGTGTCCGGCTCATCGGGTTCATCCGGTTTGTCCGGTTCTTCCGGCTCCGGTCCGGGTTCGGGCGGACAGTCGGGGAAGGGCGGAGCGAGGAGGAAAAAGCCGTCCATGTTCGGAATGTCCTCCACGCTGTCCACGGGCGTGAGCGGATGCTGGACGGTACCGGGCAGGACAAGTTCTCCGTTGATGACGAAGAAGCCGGAGGGTACCCTGTCCAGCAGATCGGCGCTCTGCACCGCCGCGATGCTGCGCCCCTGCGCGGAGGCCGCCGCGCACCGTGCGGCTTCCCGCGCCTCGCTGCGGTATCTGCCCGCGTCGATTGCCGCCTCATCCGCCCTGTCCGCCTGCTCCGTGGCTTCCTGCGCGGCATTCTGCGCCACGTTCCGGGAAAGCTCCGCTTCTCCGGCGGCGCTCACCGCGCGTTCCGCCGCGTCCTGTGCCTGCGCAGCCGATTCCCGCGCGTCCTCCGCGTCCCTGCGGGCGGAACCGGCATGTTCCGCCGCCCGCCGTTCCGCCTCTTCCACCAGCCGGGACACGTTGGACGCGATGACCCATGCGTGCATCACCGTGCCTTCCGCCAGACGGCACATGGATTTCACGCGGTCGCTGCGGCCTTCCGGCCCGTCGCCCGCGATTTCCAGATAGTCCGAGCCGCGGAACAGGTCGTTCCGGTCGGCGGAAAGATAGAGCATGGCCCGGCCCGGCCAGTAGATGACGGGCAGGATGACATCTCCGCCCGGCTCCACGGGGCAGGCCAGTGTCCATGTGGCGTCCGCGTTGAGCGCGCCCGCGCCCAGTTCGGCGGCCTGCGCGGCCTTTTCCGCGCGGTCGGCCTCGTCGTGCGCCCTGTCCGCCTCCGCTTCCGCCTTCTTCACGGCTTCCGCAGTGCCTTCCCGCACGGAATTTGCGGCCCTGTCGGCTTCGCCTGCCGCTCTGTCGGCCTCGCTCTTCGCGCGGTCGGCTTCGGCCCTTGCCCGTTCCTCCGCCGCTTCCACGTTCCGCGCCACGTTGGAGGCCACGGCCCATGCGCGCATCACCGTCCCCCGCGAGAGGGGGATGAGCATTTTCACGGAGGAGGAAAGTTCGTCCCTTTCCCCGGTTTCCTCATACTGCGGGCCACGGTACAGCTCCACGCCGTCGTAACCGAGATGCAGCATGTTCCGGCCTGCAAAGTAGGAAACGGGCAGGGCCAGCGTGCCGCTTGCCGGAATGTCCGCATCCAGCGTCCAGACGGCCTCGAGGTTTTCCGCCTGCGTGCCGAGAATGGCGGCGTCCGCCGCGCGGTCGGCTTCCGCCTTCGCCCGGTCGGCCTGTTTCTCCGCTTCCGTCTCGCTGGCGGCGGCCTTTCCGGCGGCGGCTTCCGCCCTGTCCCGCGCCTCGAAAATCTGATCCGCCAGCTCCTCCGGCGGATCGGCGCTGTCCGCCGGGACGACAACGGCCCGGCTGACCTTTTCCAGAAGCTGCTGACGCTCCGCCGTGGCGCGATCCAGCGCCTCCTCGATGACGGCGGGATCAAAGCGCGTTCCGGTGATCAGTTTCACATCCTGCAGAAAGGACATATTCCGCAGGATGACCAGCGTATGCCCGGCGGGCAGGGGAACGCCGTCCGGCGCATATGTCACCGTGCCGCCATCGTCAGAGAGCGCGATGGAACACTGTGCGGTCACGTCGCGGGCAATGCCGTCCGCGCCCGTGACCTGCACGATCAGTTCCGCCGCGTTCCATACGCGGAAGGAAAACGGGAACGCCACGGCCGCGCCGTTGCCCTGGAAGACGGCCTTGCTGACAGACGTGTCAAGGGTCATCGGTCAAATCCTCCTCTTGCCAGCAGCCAGGCGTCCGGCTCCGCGCGTTCCTCGCGTTCGCTGGCGTCGGACTGCATGGCGTCGGGCAGGGCGGCGCGGTACAGGCTTTCCAGCTCCTGCACCTTGCCCGCGTTGTTCTTGAGCAGGGGCGCGCAGATCAGGCAGGCCAGCCGCCGGGCCATGACCATGCGGAAGGCGTCGTCCCAGCGGCTGGGTTCCGCCACGTCCCGCGTGTAGTCGGCCAGCGCGTCCGCCGCATCGGTCAGAACGATCTCCCGTTCCGCGTCATGAACAGGCATGAAACCTGCCCGTCCGCCCGCGCCCAGCACCCGGTGCAGCCTGAGACACCTGTCCGGCGGAACATAGGCATGGCGCCATTCTCCGGCCCATGCTTCCGGCATGGCCACTTCGGCCAGCCGGGCGCGGGCCTGCGCGAAGTTCCACGGGTAGTCCCGCAGGGCGGTTCTGCGCGCGGAATCCCAGAACAGCGCGCACTGGACGGCTTCCGGCGTGCGCTCGGACTCGCTCGCCACGGTCCGCGTGCCGATGAAGCCCAGCGCCATGTTCCAGATGTCCAGCTTCGCGGCCATGCCCTAGCCCCTGACCACGCCGCCGTCGATGTGCATGCCGTCCTCCCACGGCAGATCGTCCTCACGAACCACGGCGGCGAACAGCCTGCCTTCTCCCGTGACGGTTCCGGCCACGGTCACCTTCAGCCGCAGCCAGTTCCCCGCCGCGGGCGGCAGATAGCGCCAGCCGAGGCTTCTGCCCGCTTTCATCCGCGCCGCGTCGGTCAGGGCGATTGCCGCGCCGGGCACGTCCTCCCACGGGCCTTCCGCCGCGCAGCCGTCCTGGAGCTGCACCTTGAGCGAAGTCGCTCCCGTCAGATCGCCGCCCACGATTTTCAGACATATCGGTATCGGCTCCTGCCTGCCGGGCTTCCAGAAGGAGTTGAGCGGCACGGGCAGGGAATCCGCCGTCTTTGCCTCAGCCGAATCAAGAAACACCAGATTGCTGTCGATAAGCATGATAAGCCCTCAATAATTCTGAATTGTTCGGATGAATATTCCGGATATGCGGGCGCTGCCCCCATTCCCCCGGCAGGGGAATGATTCCCCTGCTATGGGGGTCCGGGGGGGATTATCCCCCCGGGAAAAAACTCTCCATAAACTTCGCCTCAGGCCTTCGCCGGGGCGGGGTCTTCGGTGGAGAGGATGGCGTCGCACTGGCGGACGGGCCGTCCGTGCAGGTTGGGCACCGCCCTGGAGTTGAAGAACTCGCCGTAGACAAGATGCACGTTGCCCGCGTCCGTTGCCTGGAGTTCCAGCCCGGTGAGCACGTCCTGATTGCAGTACCAGATGGCCCTGCCGCGCATCTGTTCCGGCATCATGTTCTTGGCCCTGACGGTCAGGGCCTGAAGGTCGACAAAGCCCTTTTCGCCCTTGCGCAGGCTGAGGGATGCTGCCGGAATGTTGCAGACACGCACCACGGAACGCCAGTCGCGCAGGGCCAGTCCCAGATTCCAGGAATACAGGCTGCCCACGCACTGGAACCTGTTGCCGTCCTCGTCCGTGGTCATGTATTCGCCAAGGTCTTTGTTCCGGAGCCCGGCAACGGAACCTTTCGGATAGATGCCGTGAATGGTGTTGTCCCCCCAGCATATCAGCCACATGGAGGTGCATTTGCCCTTTTCCGCGCCGCCCGCGTCGATCACGTTGGGCGCATCCTTCGCCGGATAGCGCTTGACCAGCCCGTTGAACTCGTCGGGCCTGTTGTCGTGGTCGCCGTAGAACAGCGTGGACGCCACCTTCTGGCGCATGGACTCCATGAACGCCTTGTCTTCCGAGAGCCGGAAGGCACGTGCCTTGTCGCCGTAAAGTTCCAGTTCCTTCGTATCCAGTTCGCTGCGGGCTTCCAGCATGGAACAGCCCTCCTTCACCTGCGTCCACTGGCTCTTGCCGGGCGGGGTGCCCTTGTACAGCCTGCGCCAGTAGACCGGGGGCAGGCCGGTACGGATGCGCGTGACGTGCCCGTCACTCTGGTTGCTCTCCATGAACTGCACGTCGGAGAGAATGTCGTTTGTCTGGTTGCACAGTTCCAGAATGTCGCCCGCGTTCTCGCTCTTGTAGAACGCTTCCAGTTCGGCCAGCGTTGCCGTCAGTCCTTTCTGATAGGCCATTGTCGTCTCCTGGGGCATTTTGCTGTTGAAAGTATCTGCCTGCCGGGACCCTGTGTTCCGGCCCGCAGGTTTCACGCCTCCATCGGAGCCTGATGCCGCAGGTGAATTGCGGCTGCCCCGGAGGAGGGGGCGTCGCGGCTTCAGTCGCGCTTCGCCTGACTCCGGGAGCATTTTCGTTTTGAAAATGCTCTATTTGTACAAGCGCTCTTCCAGCGGTATGTGTTCACGGGCGGGTTTGCCCGAAACAAACCTGTCCTCGGCCATGGCCCGCCCGATGCGGGCAAAGACCCGGATGACCGCCGGGTTGTCCCCGTAGCCCGTTTCCTCCAGCATCCGGCGCACATCGCCGTTTTCGTCAAAGACAGACAGGGCTTTTTTTGCCGCTGTGCAGGACGCGGAAAAGTTTTTCCCGCCGAAGTCCGGATCGGTCTGAATCTGGCTCCGCCATTCCCTGCGCTGCCGGATGAACGCAGCCGTCTGCGCTTCATGCATCCTTACCGAGAAATCGAGGCTGGCCTGCGCCTGTTCCCTCGTCATGCCCAGTTTCCGGCACTGTTCGGCAAAGGCGTCCGCATTGGCCCTGTCCGCCGCATATTTCTCCGCAAGTTCCAGCCTCCAGTGTTCGGGCGCGGCCTCCCCGTCCTTCCCGTCAGGGGCTTTCCCGCCCGCGTCCGGTTTGTCCTCTCCGCCGTTTCCGTCTTCCCCGGTCAGCAGGGTGGAGCCTTCGCCGCTGTCCCCGGTTTCGTCCGCTCCTTCCCCGCGCTCATCCGCGCCGTCCGGCGGGGTTTCCACCGGCGTCCCCGCGTCCAGAATCTCGTCAGACATTGTTCTTCCCCGTTTTCATCAAAAATTCCCTTGTGTTTTGAGACCCCCTCCCTGAAGGGAGGGGCAATCCGCACGCCCCCTGTCCGTCGGCTGCTTCAGTCAGTCGGCGGATGGGGCGACTGTGGCTTGAAACAGAAATGTTCCATTTTTTCCGGGGGGGAATGTTCCCCCCGGCCCGCAGCTTTCACGCTTCCGCCGGAGCTGCACGCCGCAAGTGAATTGCGGCTGCGCCGGAGGAGGGGGCGTCTCGGCTTCAGTTTCGCCCCGCTCGACTCCGCAGCGCATTTCGCTCATGAAATGCTCCGGCTCCGCTACCCTTCCTCAAAAAGTTTCCCCGCCACGCCCGCGCTCTGCGCCAGCATGACGAGCCGCACGCCGATTTCCCGCTTGCCCTCGAAGTAGGCGGCCCGCGCATGATCCGCGGGAAATTCCGCCTTGAGCGCGCCGGATTCCGCCACCAGCCATTGCAGGAAGAACAGTCCCTCGCCGTCGCGGGCCAGTTCCCGCATCACCCGGACAAGCGGGCTTTCCGCGTCCCCCTGTTCCGGCATCTCCCGGAAACGTCCGTCATCCGGCATCTACAGTCCTCCCAGTCCGCCGATCAGGGCTTCCAGCGCGGTCTGTCCGTCCGGGCCGGTCACGGCCTGCCCAAGGTCCCTCGCGGCCCCGGCGATGCCCTGCACGTTCCGTGCGGCCTGCGCGGCCTGCGCCTGTTCCCGTTCCGCCGCCTGCGCCTGCGCCCGCTGCTGTCTGAGCGCGTCGCGCTCCTCCGCGCCGCGCAGCACCGCCCCGGATTCGCCCAGACTCTCCGCGTAGCGTTCCAGCGCCGCGTCGACATTGATGTTGTCCAGTGCCTCCGGAAACGCCCGCGCCAGATTCAGGGCAAAGGCCATGGTCTGATCCAGACCGGATGTGCTGACCAGCCGCTGCGCCTGCGCCAGCACGGACACGAACTCGATATCCACCGCCGCGCCGCGCAGTTCCTCCGGCATGGGCGGAAGCAGATCCCAGTCCGACATGAGCCGGAACGTCCGTTCGATGAGCGGCGCATACAGTTCCTTCTGCAACCGCTCCACCACCGGGCCGATGAGGATCAGCTTCTCCTGTTCCCGCGCCTCGATTTCCGTGGCCGTAATCTGCCGTCTGTCGCTGGAAATCAGCATCTTGAACAAATCGGCGTACAGCCCGTCGTGGATGATCTGCTCCACCTCCCGTATGCCCTGCATGGTGTATTGCAGGGCCGCCGGGGCGGGCTGCTGGATGGGCGTGATGGCCTGCGCGGGATTCACCCCGGTCATGTTGACGTAGTTCAGGCCGGAAGGCCGCAGGTCCACGCCGGATCTGCGGAGCTGGGAATCCACGGCCAGCGGCGGGTCGGCTATCTTGTGCTGCATCTTGCGCAGGGTTGTGGTCTGCGCCTGGAGCATCCGGCAATCCGCCAGCACATCCATGGCCGGAGAACGCCCGTACACGTCCAGCCCGGCCGCGTCCCAGCGCGGACAGAAGGCCGGAAAGGAGTCGTAGCCGCCTTCCCGCAGCAGGGAAGGCCTGCCGCCGTCCGCTCCGTCCAGCCACCACAGCGAGGCCACGGGCTTGCGGAACCTGCCTTCCCATCCGTCCCCGCTCGGAAACAGCGCGTGGACGACATCGAAGCGCTGCGTGTCCGCAGGACGCTCCGCCGCGCGCCGGATGAACGCCGGTACGCCGCCGTCCTTTCCGAACTCGCCCGCGATCTGCCGGGCCGTCATGGACACCCGGTGGAACAGCGTGTCCACCTCGCCGCGCCCGTTCACGTCCAGACAGTATTCCCCGGCGCGCAGCACGGTGAAATGCAGGCCCTTCTCGTCCGCCGTCTCGATGAGAACCCCCGTGCCGAAGGTTCCCAGATCCGCGTACAGGGAATGGACGGCATTGTAGAAATTGCTGCGGTGGAACAACGCCTGCATGCGCCGCGTCGTTTCGTCCAGCCACGCGCCCGCGCCCGGACGCCGGGCGGAATCTTCATCCCGCAGCCCCAGCCTGAACCAGGGCCGCACCGGGCTGGTCATCCCGCCCTGCAATCCGGCGGCCAGGGTGCGCATGTCCAGCACGCCCACGCTGTTCACCAGCCTGTTGTTCAGGATGACAGGCTTCTTTCCGGCACGGCTGTCCCGGTCATGCCGCCAGCCCATGGGCAGAAAGTGCAGGGCGAGGTCGCGCCACGCGCTTTCCCATCCGGCCCGCTCGTTCCGCAGAGCCTGCCAGCGCGCGTTCAGCCTGTTCAGATCCTCAGCCATGTCAGCCGCCCAGTTTGTTGCCGGAATTGCCGTTCAGCGGCGATGTGTAGATGCTCCCGGCAATGCCCGCCGCCCTGCGCGCCTTTTCCTTCTGATCGTCGCGCGCGGCCGTGGCCGCCTCGGTCACACTCTTGGTCTGCTGCACCTTCGGCGTCGGCGGGGGCGTGTAGCTCCCGCCGCCTTTTCCTCCTCCACCGCCCATTATCGCACCTCGTCAAGTTTGAGTATTGTCAGGATACCGTCGCACACCCTGCCCCCATGCGCGGCCAGCACGCAGGCGCCGGGCACGATGCCCGCGCGGCGGAATCCCACGGATTCCGCAAAGCGCAGGGCGTGCCGGAAGGGCGCGGGCGTCAGTCCCACCAGGGATTTCATGCCGCCTTCGGCCAGCATGAGCAGCCATTCCCGCGCCAGCCTTGCCGCCAGAGGAAAACCCGCGCGCATAAAGCAGAAATGCGCCAGTCCGCTTTTTCCGGTCACGCCGCTGACCACGGCCATGACCAGCGGCGCGCCGTCCTCGCGGAAGGCCGCATAGGTCCAGCGTTCGTCCCGGTCGAACAGTTCGATGAAGGCATCACGGGACGGAATTCCGTCATGGCAGAAGACCTCCAGCAGCCGTTCCGCTTCCATGACGTCATGGAGCGCGCCCAGCGAGAGCGGCCCGTCCGCGTCGAACGTGTCCGTTCCCGGCACGTCACACAGCCAGAAATGTTCAGGAATATCGGGCAGTCTCATGCCGTCAGCTCCAGCACGCCGTCGTCCGCGCGGGCCGTCTCCCGCCGCGCGTACCCTTCGCCCTCCCATGCCAGCACATCAAAGTCGGACTGCGCCAGACTGCGTCCGCGCGGGGCCGCGTCCACCGGAGCCGCAAGGGTCAGGGCCAGCGCGTCCGCGATATCCGGCGACGCGCCCAGGCGTTCCCTGATTTTGTCCTTGGGTTCCAGCACGATTTTCCCCGCCGCGTCGTACCAGTACACGGGCGAGGAAAGCTCGGAAGCGAGCCGTTCGGCGTCCGCGCCGCCATGCGGCAGACAGCCGCCCGCCTTCAGCCATTCGCGCAGGCCGTACCACATCTCGGAACGGCGGTTCGGGAAGCGCGCCTCATGGAGAGCCCTGCCCCCGAACGGCACTTCGATCACCTCATGCCCGAGATGCCGCAGGCGGTCGATGACGCCCTGTCCCTGCCCGGCGTCGATGAACACGGCATGGGGGCGATGTTCCATGATCTGCGCCGCCACGCGGTCGGCCAGTTCCATATTGTCCAGATTGCGGAACACCGCGGGCGGAAAGGCCCGCAGGCCCTGCCGCCGGAAGATGACGGAGGAGTCCTGGCCGAAGCGCGCCACGTCCACGCCGAGAATCACGGGCATCCCCGCGATGTCGGAAGGCCGGCAGACGCGGGCGCGGGCTTCCGAAACCAGATCGATGGGAATCAGCACATCGTCGGAAGAGGCGGAAAAGTCGCACAGCATTTCCTGCCGCCATGCGCTGTCCGAAAGTTCCCGGCGCAGGCGTTCCACCTCCTCGCGGGGCAGGGCGTCCGTCTCGTCCACCCGGAACATGAGCGCCGTCCAGTTTCCGTCGCCTTCCGCCTTCAGCTTCCGCGCCCGCTCGTACAGCTCGGAAAACAGGTTCACGCCCTTGGGCGTGCCGATGAACAGCGCCCGGCCCTGGCGGTCGGCCAGCGCGGGCTGGATGATCTCCTCCCACAGCTCCCGCTTCATCTGTGCCACCTCGTCCAGAATCACCCCGTCGAAATACATGCCGCGCAGGGCGTCGGGATTGTCCGCGCCGAACAGCCGCAGCTTCGCGCCGTTGGGCAGCAGGACGGAAAGCTCGCCTTCCTTCACCACGCGGCCCGGCACGGGCGCGGAGTAATGCCTGAGGTAGTCCCACGCCACGCTTTTCGCCTGATTGCGGAAGGGCGCGACATAGGCGAAGGAACCGCGCTCACGCCGGCAGCAGATCGCCTGCTTGAGCAGATGGTTCACGGCCAGCACGGTCTTGCCGAAACGCCGGTGCGCCACCAGCACGGCGAAACGATGCGCCTCCAGTTCCTCATGCACGCCGGGATGGCGCGGCCTGTACGGTATGGTGATCACTTCCGCCATGTCAGCGTTACTCCTCCGGAGACTTCCGTCTCCACCCTGTCGCGGAACATGCCGATATGCCTGGCCAGCAGTTCCAGAGCCTTCACCTTGTCATGCTTCTTGAGCCGCAGCGTCCCCCCGCTTCCTTCCGCAACTTCCGCCACGCTGGCGCTCTGTCCGGCGGTCAGGGAGGCGCTGTCCTTCAGCGTTACGCCGTCCGGCCCCCATTCCATGAGATCGCGCGGATCGGCAAAGGCGATGTTCGCAAGTTCGGCCAGCACGCGGTCGGCGGTGATTCCCGTGCGTTCGGCCCGCCTGGCCTGCTCCCTTTCAACGGCTTCACGGACGGCGGCGTTCCGCAGCAGCCGGCAACCCGTCCAGCCCGCCGTCCTTTCGCTGTAACCCGCCCGTATGGCGGCCCGCGTGGCGTTCAGGTCAATCAGATACTCCGCGACAAACGCGGCCTGCTTCGGAGAAAGCCCGCCGCTCATTCCCCGCCTCCGGCGCGTCCTTTCCGGATACGCTCCTCATGCTCCTGCCTGAACGGGCACAAGTCCGCATGTTCCCGACACTGTTCCGGAGTCATGCCGTCCCTTGCCTCCGCAAGAAATTCCTTCGTCATAAGCATCCCGCCGATTTTTTCCGGGGGGATTCCGGTCAGTCTGGAAGCCAGGAAGACATAGAGCTGCACCCCGCACAGCGTGACCATGATCAGCACGCCCACTTCCAGTTTGGCTGACGGATCGGGAATGACATACGGCAGCATCATCACGGCGCTGACGGCCATGAAGGCGGTGATGGCGCTGTAGAGCAGCGTGTTGACGACGGTCAGGATCAGCCTGGCCGGCTGCCGGAGCAGCGGAGCGAGACGCAGGCGGTACAGCCCCGCGATGAAGGCTATCGTGAACGACAGCATTCCCAGCGGCAGCAGTTCCCCGAACAGGGAAATGTATTCCGCGGCCCGGCCGGACCCCTGCAGTTGCTCCATGATGCTCATGGTTTCCCCGCCCGCTCAACGGCCCGCTTGTCCGCGTTGCACATGCGCAGCGCCTCCCGGTTTTCCAGCGCCCATTCCAGCAGGTCGCCGTTGGTCGTCCCCCGGAACGCGGGTTCCGGCGTGGGCGTCAGCAGATGCGCCGGAGGCGTCACCCTGACCGGATGCGGCACGGGGATCTCCACCGTCCGCGAGCAGGCCGCGCAGAGGCACAGGCAGAGGATCGTCATACCACAGACGCACGGTCTCATAATAACGCTTCGCCTCCCGTATCTTCGCCCGCAGGGCCGCGCTCTCGCTTTCCAGCCCGCGCACTCTTTCCCGATGCTCTGCCAGCGCGTTTTCCGCGGCGATCCGCGCGGCGGAAAGCTCTTCCAGACTCGCCAGCGCGCCCCTGGCCGAACTTTCCCACAGCACCGCGTCTTTCCGCGCCTGCCGCGCCTCGTGCCGGAACCACAGGCATCCTCCGCCCAGCGCCACGGCCAGCACTCCGGCGGCCGCCCAGCCGCCCATATCCAGAGAGAACGCCACGGTCAGCCCTGCCATTCGCCGGTCATCATCTGTTCCGCAAGCTCGCTCGCGCGCCGCCCGACCTGCCCGGCCCACTTCGAGGCCAGCATGCCGTCGCGGGCGTCCTTCCAGCGCATCTCGCGCGCCGCCCGCAGGGTGTTCCCGAATTTCAGAAGCCCCTCCGCGCCCATGTTGAAGGCCATGTCCAGCAGCACGGCCTGACGCGGCGCATTGAGCCTGCGCCACCACGGGATCTCCTCGTCCAGCGCGGCGGCAAACACGGCTGCGTCCGCAATCAGGATTTCCCGCGCCCGCGCCTCGGAAATGACGGAAAGCGCGTCCAGCCCCTCGATGGGGTTGGCGTCCAGATTGTGCCCGTACCCGATGGTCAGCGCCCCGGCGGGGCAGCGATAGGCGACATGCGAACCGTCCGGCGCGCGCTTCGCGCCTTCATGCCGCATGAGCCGGACAAGAAAGTCTTCGCTTTGTTCGATGGACAGTTTTTCTCTCATCAGAAATTCCCTTGTGGTTTGAAGCCTCCCCTTCAGGGGGAAAGGCCCTGTTGCAGAACCGTGTTGACGGCGTTGTGCGTGGCGTGCGGCTTTGCTCCGGCTTGAGCGGCAACACTCGTTGCCGCAAGGTCAGCCCGCGTTCCACACGGGCGAGAGGCAGCATGTGTCCACGGCCGGCTCGCTTGCGCCCTTGTGCGGCACAGCCGCACAAGGGCTCCGCTCCGCGAAACATTGCTTCCGCTC
>CALUUZ010000041.1 GCA_944324075.1 Candidatus Mailhella excrementigallinarum | reverse complement strand
CTCGTCGCTCCAGGCTCGCTACGCTCGCGCCTCCGGCGGTCAAGGTGTTTTTCAACACTATTCTGCAACAGAGCGGGGGGAAAAGAGTGGTTGACAAGACGGCGAAGCCGATGAAATCTTTTTCCGTACCTCCTCCCTTCAGGGAGGGGCAATCCGCACGACCCCTTTCCGTCGGTTGCTTCAGTCCGTCGGCGGATGGGGCGACTGTGGATTGAAACATTTTCAGCGCATTTTAATTATGCTGGACTCTGCTGTGTCATCTTCGCGCAAAAACATGTTCTGCGCGCCTGGAGCATTTCGCCATTGAAATGCTCCAGGGAGTCGGGCGGGGCGAAAATTCGCCGCGCTTCCCTCCTTCTCCGGCGCCGCCGCAATTCACTTGCGGCATGCAGCTCCGGCGGAGGCGTGACACCAGCGAGTCAGAATGGAGTGTCCGTCCGGCAGGACATTTTCAAATGCAAAACGCTCTGAGACCTGCGTCGCGAAGAACGGAGCGAGGGAGCAAGATATGAGTACCCCCTTTCTGAAGAATCCCGCCGATATCAGGTGTGCCCTGACTGCTGCCGCCCTGCTGCTGGCTCTGCTGTTTTCCGATACCGTGCTGAACGCCTACATGGCGGCCACGACGGCACACCCCTTCGCCGCCGGGTTCTGCAAGTTCGCCGTGCTGGCTACCTTCGGTGAGTGTCTGGCCCAGCGCATGCTGCGGGGCCGCTACCTGCCCGAAGGTTTCGGTCTTGTTCCCCGCGCGGTGATATGGGGGGCGCTTGGCGTATGCATTACCGTGGCATTCACCATTTTTTCTGCCGGTGCACCGCAGTTGCTGGCCGCACTGGGGCTGGACTGGGCGCCCGGCGCGCTGGCCGGGCCGCTTGGGGGACACAAGCTGGCAACAGCCTTTGCCGTCAGCCTGACCATGAATACCATGTTCGCGCCCGTGCTCATGGTGGCGCACAAGATTGGGGATCTGCATCTCGCGGCATACGGCGGACGCCTGGAATGTCTCGCACGTAAACCCGATATGGGAGCGCTGCTGGCTTCCGTGGACTGGAACGTCATGTGGCGGGTAGTGCTGTTCCGTTCACTGCTTTTCTTCTGGGTTCCCGCGCATACCGTGACGTTTCTGCTGCCCCCGGCATTCCGTGTGCTGTTTGCGGCGCTGCTCGGCGCGGTGCTGGGCCTTATTCTGGCCTGGGCAGGATCGCGCAGGGCGGCGTAGGGCCGTTTTGTATTTGAAATGCCACCGGAGTCGAATGGAAGAAGACTCATTCCGGCCTCCTTATCCGTAAAGCGCTTCGCGCAGACGGCCAGGAGCGCCGCGAATCCTGACATCCGCAATTCACTTGCGGCGTGAGTTCCCGGCGGGAGCATGAAACCTGTGGTTCCGAACCCATTGTTCCGGCCCGCAGGTTTTTTCATCGTGGAAGTCGTCAGACCAGGGAAGTCCGCATCAGGCCGGGGGGCCGCTGTGCAGCGTGAGCAGGCTGATCTCCGCCGGAACGCCCAGGCGCAGAGGGAGGCCGCCCCATACGCCCGTACCCCGGTTGACATAGAGGCGCATGCTTCCGACAGTATAGCTTCCCGCTATGAAACCGTTGTTCGCGCGGCGGACAAGGGGACGAAGCAGCGGGATCTGCCCGCCGTGGGTATGTCCGCAGAGCATGAGATCCGCAAAAGAAGCCCGGTTCGGCGCTTCCTGCGGATGGTGTTCAAGCAGAATGCGGAAGCCTCCTTCCGGAGCGCCCTTGAGGGCTTGCGCAGGCTCCGGACCCTGCCCGCGCACGCGTTCATTCAGATCATGCAGTCCGGCTATGATCAGCGGTGTGCCGCTGACGTCGAGTACAGCATGTTCATTGCGCAGGATGCCGAGGCCCAGTTCGCGGAAACGGGGCAGCCAGTCTTCCAGACCGGAGTAAAAATCGTGATTGCCCGTGCAGGCATGGACGCCGCAGGGGGCGCTCAGCTCCGCCAGAGGTTCGATATCTTTCATGAGATCACGGGGATGGCCGTCCACGAAGTCTCCGGTCAGGACAATGAGATCCGGCTGAAGCGCATTGACTCTTTCCACCACGTCCCGAACCCAGGCGCGGGTGACGACATCGCTGACATGCAGATCGGAAAGCTGGACGATGCGCAGACCGTCAAGGGCGGAGGGAAGACGCGGCAGGGTGATGACCGTGGGAATGATCTCCGGAGTTCCCAGCGCGTTGCGCGCGCCGATCCCTCCCATGACGCCGGCGCCCAGCAGCAGACCGCCATTGAGCAGAAAACGACGGCGGGCAGGGTCGGGGAGCGCGGCGGACGCGGATTTGTCCGTTTTGCGCCGAAGGCCGAGGCGGCGGAGCAGAACGCGGCAGGCAAGACAGATATCCCGGCAAATCAGCAGCAGCGCCCACAGAATGACGACAGCGCTGATGAAGCTCAGAATGGTGAGCAGAGTCCGGAGTCCGTCCGGCCGCATGTCCATTCTTGAGAGAGATATATAAATGAGGATATGGAATGCGCCGAGAAATGCCGGAATGACGCTCACCGCCTTCCAGAAGCGCGGGATGGGGAGCGGCCATATGCCCCGCAGCAGAACATAGAAAAAGAACAGGGAGGATATGGCAGGAACGGCAAGGCTGCGGCCGGAACGGACGGCAAGAGCCACCTGAAGCATGAAGGCCTGCGCCCAGGCCAGAAACGAGTCAATCATGAAGGGAATCGCCGCCTGAGAGTGTTTCCGCTGCGGGAAGCATATTTTTTGCAAGAAGAACGCGCCGGGCGGAGACGGAGCTTCCCCGCCCGGACGCAGGGCTATTCGTCCCCGACCTGGAGCGCGGCAAGGAAGGCTTCCTGCGGCAGTTCCACATTGCCCATGCGTTTCATGCGCCGTTTGCCTTCCTTCTGTTTTTCCAGCAGCTTGCGCTTGCGGGTGATATCACCTCCGTAGCACTTGGCGGTGACGTTCTTGCGGAAGGCGGAAACCGTCTCGCGGGCGATGACCTTCTGGCCGATAGCCGCCTGAATGGCCACCTCGAAAAGCTGACGCGGTATGGTGCGCTTGAGCTTGAGGGCAAGGGCGCGGCCATAGCTGTAGGCCTTGTCCTTGTGCACGATGACGGCCAGGGCGTCCACAGGATCGCCGTTGAGCAGAATATCCAGCTTGACCAGATTGGATTCGCGGTAGTCAATCGGCTCGTAGTCCATGGAGGCGTACCCTTTTGTGCCGGACTTCAGGCGATCGAAGAAATCATACACGATTTCCGCGAAGGGCAGTTCATACGTGATGATGACCCGGTTCTGGGTGAGGTAGCCCATGTTTTTCTGAATGCCGCGCTTCTCTTCGCACAGTTTGAACACATTGCCCACGAAATCGTTGGGGACATGGATATCCATTTTGACATAAGGTTCATACAGCGCGGAAATTTTTGCGGGTTCGGGCAGTTTGGAAGGGTTGTCGATGGTCAGGGTCCTGCCGTCCGTGGTGTCCACCCTGTAGATGACCGAAGGGGCCGTGGCGATGAGTTCCACCTGAAACTCCCGTTCCAGCCGTTCCTGAATGATTTCCATGTGCAGCAGCCCAAGGAAGCCGCAGCGGAAGCCGAACCCCAGCGCCTGCGAGGTTTCCGGCTCGTAGGAGAACGCCGCGTCGTTGAGCTGGAGCTTTTCCAGCGCGGACTTGAGGTTTTCGTAGTCCGCCGCGTCCGTGGGGTACAGGCCGCAGAAGACCATGGGCTGCACCTCCTTGAAGCCGGGCACCGGAGCTTCCGCCGGGCGTTCGGCCAGGGTGATGGTGTCGCCCACGCGGGCGTGTCCCAGCTCCTTGATATTGGCGCAGAGAAAGCCCACCTCTCCGGCGGAGAGTTCCTTCATGTCCACCGCGTCAGGAGAAAACGCGCCCAGACGCACCACTTCGTATTCCCGGCCCGAAGCCATGAGCCGGATGCGGTCGCCCAGGCGCAGAATGCCGTCCATGATGCGGAACAGAACCACCACTCCCTGATAGGAATCGTACCAGGAGTCAAAGATAAGCGCCTTGAGCGGGGCCTGAAGATTGCCCTTCGGGGCGGGGAGGCGGTGGATCACCGCGTCCAGCACCTTGTCGATATTCAGCCCCGTCTTGGCCGAGACTGTCACGGCATCGGAGCAGTCCAGCCCGATACTTTCCTCTATTTCGGCTCTGACGCGGTCGGGGTCGGCGCTGGGCAGATCGATCTTGTTCAGTACCGGCACGATCTCATGGTCATGATCCAGCGCGAGATAGACGTTGGCCAGGGTCTGTGCTTCCACGCCCTGTGTGGCGTCCACCACCAGCAGCGCGCCGTCGCAGGCCGCGAGGGAGCGGGAAACCTCATAGTTGAAGTCCACATGGCCGGGGGTATCAATGAGATTCAGAATATACTGCGTGCCGTCCCTGTCCCGGTACGGGATGCGGACGGTCTGCGCCTTGATGGTAATGCCGCGCTCGCGTTCCAGATCCATCTTGTCCAGATACTGATCGCGTTTTTCGCGGTCGCTCACGAGGCCGGTATATTCGAGGATGCGGTCGGCCAGGGTGGATTTGCCGTGGTCAATGTGGGCGATGATGCAGAAGTTGCGGAGATGTTCCAGTGCGGACATGGCCTTCTCAGGTGTTGTTTTTGCCGAAACCGGGAATGGCGAGTTTGCGTTCCAGCCAGTTGAGCAGCCAGGTGGCCAGAGTGACCATCGCCAGATAATAGAGGGCGGCGGTCAGGTAGACTTCCGTGGGACGGTAGGTCTGTGAAATCAGCGTCTTGGCCCGGCCGGTGAGTTCAATACAGGTGATGATGTAGGCAAGCGATGAATACTTGATAAGATAAATGACCTCGTTTCCGCAACCCGGCAGGGCGCGGCGCACCGCCTGCGGCACGACAATGGAGGTGATGATTTGCAGTTTTGTCATGCCCAGAGCCTGCCCCGCGCGGATCTGCCCCTGCCGTATGGAAAGCAGCGCCCCGCGCACATATTCCGACTGATAGGCTCCCGTGCAGAAGATGAAACCCGCCAGAGCGGCGGTGAAGGGTTCAAGATCAATGCGCAGATACGGAACGTTGGGCAGGCCGAAATAGAGAATCATGAGCTGCACGGTGAGCGGCACGCCCCGGATGACGGCTACTGCGGCGTCGGCCAGGCGGCGGGCCCAACGGGGGCCGAAGACGCGCGTCACGCCGGTAAAGACGCCGAGCGCGCCGCCGATGAGCGCGGCCGGGATGATCAGCCTGAGCGAGACATCCAGCCCGCGGTTGAGGGCGGGGATGACGCGGTCGGCCAGAAAGGCGAAATCAATGCATTCCAGCACGACGCCCCCCTATGCTCCGGCCTTGCCGCTTTCGGAAGCGATGAGGCGGCTGCAGAAATCCCGGGTGCGGGTATTCGCGCCCGTGGCCAGCAGATCGGCGGGGCTGCCCTGTTCGATGATGCGCCCCTGCTCCATGAACAGTATTTCCGTGGCCAGGGAACGCGCGAAATCCATCTGGTGCGTGGCCATGATCATGGGCATGCCCCCCGCCGCAAGGTCGCGGATGACGGCAAGCACTTCTCCCACCAGCTCGGGATCAAGGGCGGAGGTAGGCTCATCCAGCAGCAGCACCTTGGGCTCCATGGCCAGGGCGCGGGCTATGGCCACGCGCTGTTTCTGTCCGCCGGAAAGCTGGGCCGGATAAAGACCAGCGCGGCTGGCAAGACCTACGCGTTCCAGCTCTTTCCGGGCACGTTTTCCGGCGTTGTCGGAAGAAAGCCCGCGCACCTTGCGCAGGGCAAGGGCCACATTGGCTTCCGCCGTAAGATGATCGAACAGATTGAAATCCTGAAAAATCATTCCCACCTCCTGACGGAGGCGGCAGAGTTCCGCCGTGCTGCTTCCGTCGATGGGCATGCCGTTCAGCAGGATTTCTCCCTCGTCCGGCGCAATCAGCCGGTTGATGCACTGGAGGAAGGTGCTCTTGCCTGCCCCGGAAGGGCCGATGAGAACCTTGAGGTCGCCGGGGTCCACGGTGATGGAGACATCATGCAGAATGGCGCGTCCGCCGAGAGTTTTGCTGACGCCGCGCACTTGCAGCAGGGGGGAGGAAGCATTCATCAGGTTTCCTTGTAGACTTTCCGGGCCGTGTTTTCGTGAAACGCGGGGCTATATGCCTGTCTGCATTCCGCCCGCCGAATCCCCCGTCATGTCCGGAGCGGCGCAGCCGGGAATGCGAACCCTGCGCTCAAGGCGGCGCAGAAGGGTGATGCCGGCGAGGGTGATGAGAAAATAGATGCAGCCCGCCGCGATGTAGAGGGGAAGGTACTCATAGGTGCGGGAGGCCACAAAATGCGTACGGGCCATGATTTCCGGCGTGCCGAGGGCGAAGCACATGGCGGAGTCCTTGAGCAGGATGGAGTACTCGTTGGACCATGCGGGGATGGAAATGCGCAGGGCCTGGGGCAGAACGACGGAACGGATGCACTGCATGTCCGTCATGCCGAGAGCGCGGCCCGCCTTGAACTGTCCCGAGGGCAGACTCTGGATGGAGCCCCGGAAAATCTGCGACTGATAGGCCGCGCTGGCCAGCCCCAGCACGGCGCAGGAGGAGCCGATCATGCCCAGATCCAGTCCGATGACATTGAACAGGCCGAAATAGAAAAGAAAAAGCAGCAGAAGCACGGGAACGCCCCGGAAGAACCATACGTACAGCCCCACCAGCATCCTGACGGGGCGCGGGGCGTATACCTGGGCCACGGCCAGGGGAAGGCCGAGCAGAAAGCCGAGCGACAGCGCTCCGGCCACCATGACGATGGTCACGAATGCCCCCTGCGCGATATAGGGCAGGGCGTTGAATACGGTGGTCAGCGAGTGCAGAAATGCGTCCATGTGCTTGGCGGGCTGAAGAAATGCGGCCTTGCGGCCGACGGGAGGGGGTGGGCAGCAAGTCTCCGCGCAGGGCGGGGAAAGGAAGCCCTCCCCCGTCGCACGCTACTTCTGTGACAGATATTTGTCCTGGAGTTCCTTCCAGAAGGGATCGGCCTTGAGCTGTCTGTAACCTTCATTGACCGTTTTCAGCAGTTCGGCGTCATCCTTGCGGATGGCGACCCCGAAGTTGTCATCGGGGGCGAAGGTTCCCACAGACTTGATTTTGCGCCCCATGGCGATGGCATTGTTGACCGGAGCGCTGTCAAGCGCGGCGGCGTCGATGCGTCCGTTCAGCAGATCGGCAATGGCCATGGGCGGGGAATCATAGGGGCGCAGGGTGAAGGGCAGCTTCCTGTCCTGCTGCATCTGCTCCAGATAGGCATGTTCATTGGTGCCGCGCTGCACGCCCAGCCGGATTTTGCCGTTCAACGCCTGCTCGGCGCTCATGTCGGAATCGTCCTTCACCACAATGAGCTTGGAAATGGTGTAATACGGATCGGAAAACGCCACCTGGGCGGCGCGTTCGGGAGAGATGCTCATGCCGGAACAGACCATGTCAATCTTGCCTGCAAGCAGGGCGGGGATGATGCCGTCCCAGTCCATGGGCTGGTGTTTGACCTCAAAGCCCATCTTTGCGGCGATCCAGTTCATTGCCTCGATGTCGAAGCCGGTGGGATTGCCGTCCTCTCCGACAAAGGAGAAGGGCGGGTAGTTGGCGTCAATGCCGTTGACGTAGGTTTTGGCCGAAGCCGCGCTCGACAGGGAGCAGGCAAGGGCCACGCCGAGAAGACAGGCAAGAAGGCGTTTCATGGTGCTTCCTCGTGGGAAAAAAGTGAACAGTCCCGCGCGGACGGGCCGCATGCCGGGCGGGCAGAAGGCCGCCTGTCCCCGCAGTCCGGAAAAAGTATGTCAAAAAAGGGGGTAGCGCAAGGCATTCTCTCGGGCCGGGAAGGAGCCGGGGAGAAGAAATAGGAATGATTCTTGTGTTTTATCCGGTAACAGGGTAAGAGATGGAATCCTGTTCGGGAGAAACAGAAAACAAAATGTAACATGCAAAATTTATGATGCAGGTTTTTTGCGTTATAGTGCGTTCCTGAAGATGGTGAGCGATAAAACGGCATTTAACGGAAGGAGGGGGGCGTGGCCGGAGAGAGACAGTATGAATTCAGTTGGGACTTTATCGGCGATATCGCTCAGGGCCGTCCGAATCTGGGCAATATGACGAGAATAGAGGTCTACCGTCTGTTCCAGTATACATTGCGTGATGTACTGGAACAGAGTTACGGCACGGAAGAGGCGGATCGCCTTCTGTATCGGGCCGGCTTTCTCGCGGGCACTGAGCTGTGCAAAAAGTTTGTGGGGCGCTGCGAGTCTCTGGAGGAGTTCGTGAAAAAGGTTGAGGCCCTGCTGATTGATCTGAAAATCGGCGTGCTGCGCATTGAGGAGATGCAAAGGGATACCGCGCGCTTCGTCCTGACAGTGGCCGAGGATCTGGACTGTTCCGGTCTGCCCGAAGCGGGGCATGCCGTATGCAACTATGACGAGGGATTCATCGCCGGTGTGCTGGAGTTTCAGACCGGCCGCCCCTTCCGGGTAAGGGAAGTGGACTGCTGGTGTACCGGGGATCGGACATGCCGTTTCGAGGCCGCGCTTGCAGGAGAAACTGTTTAAGCAGGGACGCTTGAAATGAAAGGAGAATTTCGTTCGGAAAGCGTGGAACGGGAAGGTTCGCCGCCCTCCGCCGAGCTGGCCGGCAGGGTCGTGCGCGCGGTGGAGGAAGCTCTGAAGCTGCCGCATCCCGCCCCCGCGGACGAGGCTCTTCTGCGTGATGTGGAAGGGCTTGACTCCCTTCTGGAAGAAATCGCCGCGCTGCGCGAGTTTTCTCTTGCCATGGCCAGGGGTGAACTTGACTACGGTGCCCGGCACAGAGGGGTTGTCATCGGGGCGCTGAAGGGCCTTCAGGCGAATCTGCGTCACCTGACCTGGCAGGCCCAGCGCATTGCCTCCGGTGATCTGGATGTCCGGGTGAACTTTCTCGGCCAGTTTTCCGAAGCCTTCAACAGCATGACTGATCAGTTGAAAGGCACGTTGAGGGAAAAGGACAGGCTCGCCGCCCGCTACAAGGACTTGTCCGACCATGACCCTCTGACCGGACTGTATAACAGAAGCGCCTTCCAGGAGGAGGCCGCGCGCCTGCTGACCGATGAGCTTTTCAGGGAGCGTTCTTCCGCCCTGATCATGAGTGACATTGATCACTTTAAACGTATTAACGACAGTTTCGGCCACCAATGCGGCGATGAGGTGCTGCGCCGCGTCAGCGGGCTGTACCGGGTCGGTCTGCGGCAGGAAGATATTGTCTGCCGGTACGGGGGGGAGGAGTTCCTCATCCTTGCGCCGGGGATTTCCGCCGGCGTGGCGCGGGGAATCGCGCAGCGCCTGGGGGATGCCGTGCGTGAAATGCGCATCGTCTGGGAAGGCTCTCCGGTGGCTGTGACGGCCAGTTTCGGCGTCTGCGCCCTGCCTCCTCTCGGACAGGACGGTTTTACGCTGCGTTTTTTGCGCGAACATGTCCAGATTGCCGATCTCAATCTGTACCGGGCCAAGCATGGCGGACGCGATCAGGTCGTGGGCGGGGACTGCGATGATGCGGACGCCGGAGCGGAGTGCTGCGGGCCGGAAAACTGAACGCGCCGCGCCCCGATCCTCCTGCTCCGTGCGCAGCCATTGCAGCCGCGGAGTCCGGAGGCGGGGAGCATCGCCTTCATGCAGATGGACATGCGGCCATGTGCCGAGGCGGATTCCCCCTTTTCAAGGGGCACAAGCACCGGACGCCCGGAAGGCTGCTTCGGATATGCGCGCCGCTGCTGCCTTCAGCATGTCTCCAGCCGTGTTCGCGAGGAACTGCTTCTCCGAAAAAGCGGACAAGATCCCGCGTTGCGTCCGGGGCCGCTCCCTCATGAGAGCATTTCGCTCATGAAATGCTCTGCTTCAGTCGAGCAGGGCGAGACAGAAGCCCCCTCCCTTCAGGGAGAGGCAATCCGCACGACCCCCATCCGTCGGCTGCGGAGGCAGTCGGCGGATGGGGCGACTGCGGATTGAAACATTGTGATGAATCAGCCCGCTCTATGGAAGATAACGGCTCAGGTACAGACCCATGATGATGCCGATGGACAGGGAAGCCAGAATCAGAGCGAAGGAGGGCCTCGTTTTTTTTCGCCGCGCCGTTTCGAGCTGTTTTTTCAGAAATGCTTTTTCCCTTGCTTCACTCAGCAGACGTTTCAGCGCCGTTCCTGCGGCGGTGGGCGTCTGGGCGCGGGTATCCGCGAAAAAGTCGGCAAGGGTAACGTCCGTTGCATGTCCCAGACCGAGGATCCGGTACTTGTCCGTTTCATTGAGAGCGCGCAGGACATGAATGTTGTTGAAGGCTTCCAGACTCTCGTCCGGTCCTCCCCCCCGGGCGATGACAAGAACCTGTCCTCTGGCCTTTGAGATGGCGGCGCAGATTTCCCGGGGGGAGGTAATGGCGATGTACTGAACATGAAGCTCGTATCCCTCCTTGTTGAAATCTCCGAGAATATCCTTGAGGGCCGTGCTGCCGTTGTATTTGCTGACTATCAGGGAAATGACGCCGACATGCGAAGGAAACTGCCTGGTCTGCAGGCCGCGTCCTTCAATATTTCGTTCTTTCAGAACATATTTGACAAATTCCAGGGAGCTGGATGACTGCGGCGCGTCCGGCGCGTATTCGCATTCCACGTAGCGCCAGTCCTCCACCTCAAAATTGATGAACAGCCCGCCGGATTTTCTGGATGCGCCGACAAAGGGCCGCCCGACCACTTCAATAAACGCGCCGTCATCACAACTGAAAAGCTTGTCGCTGTGTCCGAGGGATACAGGGTCTCCTGTGTCCGGACACCGGAGAGTCCTTGTTCCCCATCTGCCTGTCTCCACAACGCCCCGCAGGCGGAAGTACGGCATGTTTTCCCTGGCCGCAGCCGCGGTAACTGCCGTTTGCGCAAGCGTTGAGATAAAATCCCTTGCGTTTCTGATTGGAACGAGAGGGTAGGTGAATTCGTCTTCCTGGTCCATGTGGGGCTGATCCGGCGTTGCGGCGTCCCTGGCCGTCAGAGCGGAACGCTTTACGGATAAGGTGAACAGAGATGAGTCCCGCCCTGCCCGGCTTCGCAGAGCAGTTCAATGACGAAATAGTCTATAATTCGGGAGGAGAGGATTTTCAATGTCTGACAGCCGGGCCTGCCCAAATGGCCCTTTGTCCAGCGCGCCGCAAAACCTCTCCCTCCAGGGGGAGGATACAAGGCGCACCTTGGCTGGAATTTTTGCCTTTAATTTCGGTGTCCGTTGCTATTCGATATGTTGGCGCAGTATGGAGAGCGGCGCTCCGCCGCGACTGCCCGCAAAATAGCTTGGCGGCCGGAGAGAGCCTCCCCGGAGTTTTTGGGGATTGAAGGACAGCCCTTCTTGCGGATGAGTCTGCCGGATACGCCTTTCAGACCTGCTGACCAGAGGTGAAATGGCTGCTTTGGGAGGATGGACGACAAGCAGATGGACATGAGCGTCCTCCCCGTCAAACTCCACAGGTTCAGCTTCAAAATCTCGGCAAACACGAAGGAGAAAGACACAGTGTCTTTCATGTCTGATGTCGTTGACTTTTTCCATATGCCAACTATGATTCGTCCATGGAAAGATTGCAAGCCTGCAAGTTCCAGCTTCGGCCCAAAGCAGGATTGAACAGGTCCATACTGGATCAGGGCCGGTTCGAGTTCCGGCGGCAGCTTGTATGCAAGCTGGCATGGCCTGGCGGAACACTTCTGGTTGTTCCGCCCCGGTATACCAGTCAGACATGCAGCCAGTGCGGCGGTATGGACAAACGCAACAGACCTGCGCAGGCAGAATTCAAGTGTACAGGCTGCGGAGTTGAATGCAATGCCGACCACAATGCGGCGTTGAACATTCTGACGGCCGGGCAGGCCGTGTCAGCCTGTGGAGCGGGAATGGCCCAGGCGCCCGCGTTGAAGCAGGAACCCGCCTATGGCGCGGCTCGGTAGAGCCGCTGCCGACAGGAATCCCCCGACTTCAGGCGGGGGAGGATGTCAACTTAAGGAGCCGCTGAATTATTCTGCGAACATATCAGCTTCATGCCCGGAGAGGCATTGCCTCTCCGGGCGATGCGCGTCAGGCCGCCCATTTAACGGGAGAAGCGGATTTGTCCTGTTCGTGATCTGCGGACGGCCTTGTTCTGCAAGACCGCGTCAGCAAGCTGCTCTGTTTTTTCGCGCCGGACAAGACGTTTCCGGTCGCAAGCCCATACATTCAGGTACAGCCTGCCGGAGGAAAAGCATGTCCCGTCATACCCAGATGCCAGAGACGGCGGCCTCTTCATCCCACCGTTCAACCGTCGGTTCCGCTCCTGAAACCGGAGGGAGGGAATGTTCCGGACCCTGTATCGAGGATGAGGCGAATGCGGCCAAGAGCAGAGCGGCATTGTCCAGCGTCATATGGTCCGCGCTGCTCACCGTGCTCAAGCTTGTGGCGGGGATTTCCACCAACAGCCTGGGCATGCTTTCCGAAGCTCTGCACAGCATGCTGGACTTCGTGGCCGCAGGCATCACCTTTTTTGCCGTGCGCATAGCCGCCGCTCCTGCGGATCGGCGGCATCCCTTCGGCCACGGCAAGGTGGAGAATCTTTCAGCCCTTGCGGAAACCGCACTGCTTTTCATTACCTGCATCTGGATCGTCCGGGAAGCGGTGGAACGTCTGTTGTTCGAGGCCAGGCCGGTGGAGCCGAGCTGGTGGGCCTTCGGGGTAATCGTCATTTCCCTGCTTGTGGATATCAGTCGTTCGGCCATGCTGCGCCGGGTGGCAAGGGAACATAAGTCTCAGGCGCTGGAAGCAGACGCTCTGCATTTTTCCACGGATATTCTTTCTTCCGCCGTTGTGCTGGGCGGTCTGGTCTGTGTGGCCGCCGCCCGTCTGGTAGAACCCGGCAGTCCCGCGCACGTCGCCCTGACCCGGGCTGATGCCGTGGCAGCCCTTGGTGTCGCCGCCATTGTGCTGACCGTGAGCTGGCGTATGGCCTGCCGGGCGGTGGCCGGACTCATGGATGGCGGGGCGGAGGCGGAAACACGGCGGGTGGAAGAAGCCCTGGCCGCCATGGCACCGGCCTTTCAGATTCGCCAGGTTCGGGTGCGGGAAAGCGGGGCACGCTATTTTGTGGATTTGGTGGCGGCAGTGCCGCCGACTCTGCGCGTGGATGACGCCCATGAAATCTGCGACATTCTGGAAGAGGTAGTCGAGCAGGTTCTGCCGGGGGCGGAAACAGTGACCCATTTTGAGCCGGAGGAAGCCGGACGGCGGGATTTGTATGCGGCAGCTCATCATCTGGCGGTTCTGCATGGACTGGGCATCCATGCTCTGGCTCTGACAACGCTGAATGACGGTCTGCATGCCTTTGTCCATATCGAACTGCCGCCGGATATGGAACTGCGCGAGGCCCACGCCAGGGTTTCGGCATACGAGCGGGATCTTGCGCGCCGGATCGGAGCCGTGCATGTGGTTTCCCACATTGAACCTTCGGAGCGCAATGAGGCGGAAGCAAGGCCGCCCGATACTCCGGCAGGACGCGGAGTGGTCATGGGCACGCTGCGGGAGGTGATGGCGGAGCATCCCGATCTGGGACCTGCCTATGACGAGGAGATATGGATGATGGGCAACCGCACGGAACTCTCTTTCCGCTGCCGCGCAGATGCAGATATGACCGTAGCCGAAGCGCACCGTCGGGCTACCCGTGTGGAGGATGATCTGCGTCGCCGCCTGCCGGGGCTGGGCAGGGTCAGTATCCATGTGGAGCCGGAAGAAGAGGATTGTCCGCGGAACGAACGACTGCAGGGGCGCGGCCTTGTCCCGCCGCTGGAAAATGCACTGACGGATTGATGCATGTTTTTCAGCCTGCCTGCCTGTCGCTGGCGGGAGGCGGGCAGACTCTGCAACGCGGGAATAGTGGGCAGAATGAAGGAGATGATTGCGGGGGCTGTCCGGGATGACTGAAGGAAAGGGGCGTCCTTCTGGAAAAGGGCGCCCCGCGCTGTCGATATTCTCTGCTTTTCCACAGGGCATTGCGGAAATTTCCGCGCGGGGATGAAGACTTCTACGTCATATGTTCTCTCTCTCTCTCTCTCTCTCTCTCTCTCTCGGTCACATATTGCCAGTAGCAAGAGATAAATAATCAGTAAATTCAATAAATTATCAGCAAGATTTTTATCCCGAAAATCCATTTTGGATAAGTTCTGGATAAGCATCTTGCAGAAATAGATTTCACTGGCTATCCTGCTTTCATGCAAAGCACAACTAGCCGAAAATACATAAAAACCAAGTTCGAGGGCGTTTTCTGCCGCGAGTCGGCCAAGCGTGATCCGCGCACAGGCAAGCCCGATCTCATCTATGCCTTTTGGTACGCTGACCACGAAGGCAAAGGCCACTGGAAAACCGTCGGCAGACACAGTAAGGGCATACGCCCATCCACAGCCAGAAAAGAGCGGGCAAAATTCCTTGCCGAGTTTGAGGCCACCGGCGTCAATCCCATTGAACGGGATAAAATCACCATCGGGGAAATCGTCGATGCCTACCTTGCCTGGGGCAGGAGCGAGGGAAAGTACGTTGATCAGCATTATAGCCAATACAGCGCCCATCTCAAGGCCAAAATTCATGCTCTTCCCGTGGTTGAGCTGACCCCGAATCTGCTTTCCAATCTCAAGGCGCAGCTCCTGAAAACGCCTACCGGGAATACAAAGCGCAAAAAGGCCACAGGAAATTCCAACCCCGGAACAGGGAAGCGGAAAACTCTGGCCGGGCAGACCGTGAACAATATCTTCTCGTTCATGCGCTCCGCCATAAACCGTGCCATCGCCACCGGCGCATGGAGCGGCGTCAATCCGCTGTCCACCAAGGGCGGCACATGGAAGATGGTCAAAGCCAACAATGAAAGACTGCGCTTCCTGACCAGAGAGGAAGCCAAGGCTCTGCTGGACGATCTCGAAAAACGGCATCCGCAGTTGCACGATATGGCCCTGCTTTCCCTGCGAACCGGCCTCCGGCCCACAGAGATTTTCAAGCTGCGCGGGCAGGACGTGGATGCCAACGCCAGCGGCCTCTATATCATTCAGAAAGGGGGAAAACGTGTCTTCGTCCGTGTGCCGGAAGATATGATCCAGATGCTTCAGGCGTACAGGAGGAAGCCAGCGGAACCCATCTTCCAGCAGCCCCGCAAAAAGGTGGCGTTCGAGAAAACGCCCGCCTGCTTTCAGACCGCAGTCAGGAAGCTCGGCCTTGCACCAAAAGACGGCGACAGCCTGTATGCCGTCACCCTGCACACCATGAGGCACACCTTCGCCTCGTGGTTGGCGCAGTCCGGCAAGGTCTCGCTCATGGAGCTGCAAAAGCTCATGCGTCACAAGAATATCACCATGACCATGCGATACGCTCATCTTTTCCCAGGGCAGGAAAACGAAAAGCTCTCGATTATCGGGGATATGCTTGCCTGATAAATCCATCATCTGAGTGTGTCCAAGGTTTGGATGCGTCCGGAGGCGATGTATTCTTCCAGCACCGCACGTTCATAGAAAACGCGCCTGCCGAAACTCGTATATGCCGGGCCGATACATTCCTGACGCCAGTAGGCGAGAGTCTTCTGGCGGATGCCGAACTCTCTTTCCACATCTTTGGGAGCAAGCAACTTCTGGTTCGGGCAGTCAGAAGTATTTCGGGCATTCTCATAACCGGCGAGTCGCACGGCTTCCGTGATAAGGGGAAACAGTTCTTCCGGCGTGGAAATGATGATGGTACGTCCGTCAGTTTCCATGAAAACTCCTTGAGAATATTACTCTGCGTATGTCCCGTAATACTTTGCAACCAATTCCAATATGGAATTACATCCGTTTACCATGAGCATTTTTTCTCTGTGGCGTCGGACGCCGCTTTTGGTCATTTTCAGATGACTGGCGATTCTTAATGTTGTGAATCCATTGAGGGACAGATGAAAGACATCAGCTCCGCGAGGAGTAAGTCTTATGGAAGACTCTGTGTAATTCATTGTCTCTCCCACACATCGCATGATTTCTATTGTGGTATGTACGGAAAATTTTTTGCGAATATGAAATAGATGCAGGTGTATGAGTTTATGCGACATGCATAGTTTATTGGCAATTTTTTTTTGGTGTTATTCCCTGCATCAAAAGATTGACTATTTTCTGTTCCTTCCGGGTAAGTTGTTCCAACATGATTTCTCCTCGCAAGGGCTGAACAAGTTCAAAAGGGATTGAGCTTTGTGTAGCATGGAGAAATCAGGCCCGGCAGTGGCCAATTTATATACTTTTTAATTTTTGCAAAAATCGAGAAGGAGTAGGGGCGAGGTCGTCCGATACTGAAGGCGAGTGAAGGGGCGCAGGAAAGAAAGGGAAAGACTTTGAGCCGGAGAACGGAACAGACCGATATGGTTCACGTTTTGCCTGGGCTGATGTCCGATGGTCGCTTCTATGCGTTTCGTATTGCGCGGTGAAAGGGGATACGCTATAACGCGAACCGCACGGCTGCTTCTTTTCACTCGACTGCCTGCGCTCGGCGCGGCGCAAGCCGGAAAAGGAGCACGGCCATGAGACGTTTGATCATGGTCTCGCTTATCGCCCTGGCTGTGGTACTGTTGCTGGCGTCGGACGCCAGATAGCAGAATGCCCCGGCCCATTGTCGCGATGGGCCGGGGCTGTGAAAAAATGAAACCTCGGCAGCCGTGCGGGGCGCTGTAACGCGCCGCGCCAGCTCCGGTTTCTGTTGACGCAGGAACCGGAATTCCCTTTTTCTATAAGCCTTCATTTCCGGCTTGGCAAGTGCTGCAAGGCTCGTCAAATCTTTGCACAATCCCTTCAATGGCCGTGCTGATGCCCTCCCGGGTATAGAAATTTCCGTTGACCAGGGCATGAGTCTTGAGAACCCGCTCAAAGTCCGCCAGAGCGTTCTCCTCCGGCCCGCGCGGATGATTCCAGAAGGCGTCCAGCGGCATTTCCGCGCTGTTCACCGCCAGACCGGGCATGGCGTAGATGGACGTGCCCACGCAATAGACCGGCTTGCCTTGGCGCAGGGCGGAAATCCCCATGGTGGAGTTCAGCACCACCACGCCCAGGCTTCTGTCCATCATCTTGTGGGCCTTGCCGCCTTCGACGAAATGTACCCGGTCACTGATGCCGCAGGCCGCGGCGAAGGAGGCAAGGAAGCCCGCGTAGTCGATAAGACCGTTATCCAGCGGGTGATTGCGGATGATGATATGGGTATCCGAAGGGGCGCTTTGGGCAAACGAGGTCAGCACGCAGGCGATGGCTTCCTTCATGCCGCTGTAGGGCGAATAGCGGCGCACCTGGGAATCGGCGTCAAGCTGGAGAGGGAAGAGAAAAAACGGCGCATGGGCGCGGTACGCGGCCCGAAGCGCCTGAACGGAACGCTTCCGCCGGACGGAACGGCTCAGCACGCGCAGAAACCAGCCCCAGACCTCGCGGCTGGCGCTCTGCGGACGGTGGGTTTAAAAACCCAGAGAAAGATGGTTCCCGCATAATGGGCGATGGCCCGCCATGTCTTGACGGTTTGCGGATTGCCGCCTTTCCGGGCTTCGGGAACGTCCGGACAGTGGGCGGCAAGTTCCGCCATGCCTTCTCTGGTGTTCGGCAGGGAGGAAAGGCCGTTTACACCGCCTTGCTCCATTGTGATGTAGTCCGGGCGCAGATAACCTTCCTCATAGGCCCAGACCCGGATGCCCCGGACTCTAGCCAGCAGGACGGCTTCCCGGTGCAGGGGCCGCCAGTCTCCGAAGACATGGAGGTCCGTCACCTGTTCCTCATCCATACGCTTGCGCCGTCTTATTGCTTCTCATCTCCCCAGTTATCGCCTGTTCGGTGAGATAGAAGCTGATGAAAGTTACTTTGGAGGAGTAAGAAAAGGTAAACGGGGGCGGAGATCTGCCGGAAAAATAGCTGTTTTGGGTCTGCTGAAGAGAAACGGGAGAGTCTATACAGCAATGGCTCTTGACTAGGGTGTGTCTGTAAACCCTCTTCACGAAAAGGGGGAAGTCAGGTTAGGTAAGGTTTTCATCGTGTTACGACAGGGAAATGTGCTACTAT
>CALUUZ010000040.1 GCA_944324075.1 Candidatus Mailhella excrementigallinarum | reverse complement strand
GGGGGCTGAGCGTCATGGAGAGTCGGAGCACCTGCAGCCCAAACTGCTTGCGCGTGTGAGGAAAATGCCTGGAGACTATCCCTCCGGCCGTGCGGAATAGCGCGGCAGGAAGCCGCGCGGCCGCGTTCTGTATCGTCTGCGTCTTTTTATCCTGAGGGCGGGCCTTGACGGAGCGAGTGCCTTCCAGTGCCCGGAGGGAAGCTGTACAAGGCTGTCGAGGCTGCGGGCAGCTTCCTTTTTGCTGAAGACGCACATGGAGATGGCGGGCTGGGGTGAAAGGGGAAACTTCATGTTTTCCAGGGAGAAAGTCTTTCGTTTTCCGGGAGTTTTTGTTTCCCCTTGCCATGAAAACTTCTCTGTGCTAGAACGAGACGGTTAGATATTGTCCATCTTTTTATTTATAGCATATTTTTTGCATAATCCCGGTCTGTAAGGATGTCTCTCTATGGCTCTTGAGCTTAAACAGCAACTTAAACTCAGCCAGCAGCTTCTGATGACGCCGCAGTTGCAGCAGGCAATCAAGCTGCTCCAGCTGTCGCGCCTTGAGCTGGTTGATACCGTTCAGCATGAGCTTATGGAGAATCCGTTTCTTGAGGAAGGAGAGGATAGCCCTCTGGAAAGCCGCGGAGGGGTGGATGCCGTGGCCGGTGCGGAGAGTTCCGAGCGCCATGAGGAGCATGACGCCTACGACAAGGACATCGCGGGCAGTGCCGACTGGGAAGACTATCTCGGCGACCTCTCCAGCGCGCCCAAGCTGGCTTCATCCCGCGAGTATGAACTTTCGGAGGAAATCAGCAGTCTGGAGGCCAGACATGCGGCCAAGCCCACGCTGGAATCCCATCTGATGTGGCAGCTTCGTCTTTCCTCCCTGAGCGACGAGCAGAAGGAAATCGGCGAACTGGTGATTGGAAATCTGGATTCCGCCGGATATCTGCGCGCCAGTAATGAAGAAATTGCCGAACTCGGCAGGGTGAGCCCGTCCGAGGTGGAGCCGGTGGTCAGGGCCGTCCAGCGTTTTGATCCCGTGGGGGTGGCTTCGCGCTCGCCGCAGGAATGCCTGCTGGTGCAGATTGAAGTGCTCAAGTATGATCGCGATCCCATTCTGGTGGATCTGGTGCGCCAGCATCTGGAGGATCTGGAAAACCGGCGTTATAAGCCGCTTCTGCGCAAGTTCAGGCTGGATATGGACACGCTCAAGGAATACATTGACGTGATCCAGTCGCTTGATCCCATGCCCGGAGCCAGCTTCGGGGAAGGCGAACCCATGTTTGTCAGCCCGGATGTGTATGTGTATCCGATGGATGGAGATTTTGTCATACTGCTTAATGACGACGGACTTCCCAATCTTCAGATCAGTACCATGTATAATGACGGAGATGCGTTCTGTTCCGAAAAAGACAAGGAATACATGAATGAAAAGCTGCGGGCAGCAACCTGGCTCATCCGCAGTCTGGAGCAGCGCCAGCGTACCTTGTACAAGGTCATGGAGAGCATTGTAAAATATCAGCGCCCGTTCTTCGAGGAGGGCGTAACCAGGCTCAAGCCGTTGATCCTCAAGGATATCGCGGACGATATCAATATGCATGAGTCCACGGTAAGCCGCATCACCACCAACAAGTTTGTGGCCACGCCCCATGGCACGTTTGAACTCAAGTTTTTCTTCAACAGCGCTCTCGGCATGGAAGACGGGAGTCAGGTAGGGTCGGAAAGCGTAAAGGCTCTGCTCAAAAAATGCATTGCCGAGGAAGATCCGAAGAATCCTCTTTCAGATGAAAGACTGTGCGAGATACTCAAGGAGCATCTCGGGGTCAACATTGCCCGGCGTACGGTAGCGAAATATCGTACCGCGCTGGACATTCCCTCCTCTTCGCGCCGCAAAAGCCATTTCTGAAACGGACAGGCGCATTTCCGCATTTTCCCTCATGGCGGGGAAGCACAAGCATTTTTCAGACCCGGTATCATAATGAGCCGGGTTTAAGTCTTTCAAGAGGTCGCGGAAGCAATGTCACATGGAGCGGAGCCGATGGAAGTGCAGTTTGACAAGGCGCAGGTGCGCCAGCCGTGGATGCATGTTCCCGTCCGTCCCGCAGCAGAACTGCACGTTGCGCACAGCATGTTCTGCGCTGGAGCCGCAGGGAAAATCCCTCAGGCTCCCCGGCTCCCGGCCGGAGTTCTCCCTCAGGAGAGGGGGCATATGCCTTTCCGCAAATTATCATGACCTCACTGAGTTTCCCTGCATCTGGAGGATATGCCTGTCTTCACGGCGCTTCCTTGTCCTTGCGGTCGTCCGCGGAGCGTGGTAGGGCTATCCGATGTTCGATTCTTCTCTTTCCGTCAGCATTACCAATCTCGCCGTGGCTTTTGTCCCGGTGCTTCTCGGTATCATCCTGCATGAGGTCGCGCACGGATGGGCGGCTTCCCTGTGCGGCGATCATACCGCCCGCATGCTGGGCCGTCTGACCCTCAATCCTGTTCCTCACATTGATCCGATGGGGCTGGCCATGTTTGTGCTTACCGCGCTGGCAAGTCCTTTTGTCTTCGGCTGGGCCAAGCCGGTTCCCGTCAATCCGCGCAACATGAGAAATCCGGAGCGGGGCATGCTGCTTGTATCCGTGGCGGGGCCGCTGGCCAACATGCTGCTGGCTTTTGTCTGCGCGGGCGGGGCGGCCCTCATGTGGCGCTATGCCCAGACCGCAGGCATGACGGAAGGTTCCGCCGCGCATTTTCTGCTGCGCATGTTCGTGGTGGGAACACTGTCCAATTTCGCGCTGGCGTGGATTAATCTTGTGCCCATTCCGCCGCTGGACGGCAGTCATATCGTGGAGAGCTTTCTGCCGCGCCGTCTGGCCTGGCAGTATTCCCGCCTCGGGCGGTGGGGCTTTGTCATTCTGATTGTCCTGCTTGCGACGGGGCTGCTGGGCGCGATTCTCGGACCGCTCATCGAATGGTCGTCCGAACTCGCCTTTTCCTTCTATCGTCTGTTCTGAATCTGTTTCGCCGACCATTGTTTCCGGAGGTATCTGTCATGGCGAAGGAACGCACTGTATCCGGCATGAGGCCCACCGGGCCGCTGCATATCGGCCACTATTTCGGCGCGCTGAAAAACTGGGTGGCCATGCAGGAGGAGATGGAATCCTTCTTCTTCGTGGCGGACTGGCACGCCCTGACCAGTGACTACGCCGACACCACCCGTCTGCGCGAATATGTGCGGGAAATGGTGCTGGACTGGCTCTCCGTGGGGCTTGACCCGGACAAGTGCGCCATATACCGTCAGTCCGACATCAAGGAGACGGCGGAACTGCATCTTCTGCTTTCCATGATCACTCCGCTCGGCTGGCTGGAACGCAATCCCACCTACAAGGAACAGCAGCAGGAAATCACCACAAAGGATCTGGGGAATTACGGCTTCCTCGGCTATCCGGTACTCATGGCTTCCGACATCATCCAGCATCGGCCCCAGTGGGTGCCCGTGGGGCAGGATCAACTGCCGCACCTTGAGCTGACGCGCGAGACCGTGCGCCGTTTCAACCATCTGTACGGCGAGGTGTTCCCCGAGCCGCAGGCTCGTCTGACCCCCGCCGCCAAATGCCCCGGCCTGGACGGGCGCAAGATGTCCAAGAGCTACGGCAACGGCATTTTTCTGCGTGATGTCATGGCGGACATCGAGCCCAAGGTAAAGGGCATGTTTACCGACCCGGCCCGTCTGCGCAGGACGGATCCCGGCAACCCGGACGTATGCAACCTTTTCCCCTACCATGTGCTTCTGGCGGACAGGGCGACTCGGGATGAAGTGAGGGCCGGCTGCACCGGCGCGACCATGGGCTGCGTGCAGTGCAAGAAGATTTTCCTCCGGAACCTTGAGGAATTTCTGACGCCTCTGCACGAACGCCGTGCGCAGTTTGCCGCCAACCCCGGTCTGATTGACGAAATCCTGGCCGCCGGACGGGAGAAGGCCTCCGCGTCCATCAATGCCACCATGGCGCTGGTGCGCGAGGCCATGCATTTGTGATTTTTGTGCCCGAATCCATCGACTCGGCGCGGATTGTCATGGCACTTTCGCGCCGGGTCGGTTAAATTTCGCGGAGGTTGCGTCATGCTCCGAAACTTTTGTTCCTGTGGAGGAAACGTGTCCGACTCCGGTTTTTCTTCTCTTTTCCATCCCAAAATCGTTCCCGACCGGGAGGAACTGCTGCGCCGTCTTGCAGAGCCGCGCCGGGAGGGCGGGCGCATCGTCTTCACGAACGGCTGTTATGACATTCTGCATCCCGGCCATGTGGATCTGCTTGCCCGGGCCCGCGCTCTGGGCGACATGCTGGTGCTCGGGCTGAACAGCGATGATTCCGTGCGCCGTCTGAACAAGGGGCCGGGCAGACCGTTCAATTCCTTCTCCTCCCGTGCCTTTGTTCTGGCCCATCTTGCGTCCGTGGATTTCGTCACGGGGTTTGACGAGGATACGCCCCTGGAGCTGATCCGCGCCGTGCGGCCGCATGTGCTGGTCAAGGGCGGAGACTGGGCGCCGGAAAGTGTGGTCGGCCGTGAGGTTGTGGAGGCTGACGGGGGGGAGGTCCGGTGTCTGCCGCTGCTGGAGGGCTTTTCCACTACCGGACTGGCCCGGCGCATAGCCGATCTGGGCAGAAAGGGGCTCATGTGAGCAACCTTGCTGAAACAGCTCTGCTGGAAACCGAGCGCCGGGGGGACATGCTTGTCGTGACGGCCTCCGGGGTATGGTCCATGCGCGCACGGGCTGCCGAAGCCCGGAACATGAATCGTTCCGGCGAGACGGCGCTTGCGGCGCTGTCTTCCGGACCGGAGAGCGCTTCTTCCGCGCCGCGCGTGCTTGAACTGCGCGCGGATAGGCTGAAAGAGTGGGATTCCTCGCTTCTGGCGCTGTTTGCCGAACTCGCGGACCGCGCTCGTCAGGCGGGGATGACGGTGGATTATGCCGGGCTGCCCGAAGGCATGGCCCGGCTGCTGGCTCTGGCTGACGCAAAGCGGGAAGGCGGCGCGCCGTCTGCCTCCGGGCAGGCGGGGAAAAACGCTTCCGGCGGAAAGAAAGCCGGCCCGGAACCTGCGGGCCTGCTGGAGCTTGTTGGCGGCAAGACTCTGGCTGTACCCGGCCTTACCCTTGCCGCGCTGAATTTCATCGGAGAAGTGACTGCCGGCTTCGGTCGCTTCTGTATCGGCAGGGCTGCTGTCAACTCCCGTGATATGTGGCGAGTATTCCGGCAGTGCGGTGTGGACGCTCTGGCCATTGTTTCCCTGACCAGCCTGCTGCTGGGGCTGATTCTGGCGTTTGTCAGTTCTCTCCAGCTCCGCGCCTTCGGTGCGGAGATCTATGTTTCCGCGCTGGTGAGCGTGTCCATGGTGCGCGTCATGGGGCCGGTGCTTACCGGGATTGTGCTGGCCGGACGCACCGGAGCCTCGTTTGCGGCGATCATCGGCAGTATGCAGGCCAATGAGGAGGTGGACGCGCTGATCACCTTCGGGCTTGATCCCGTGGATTTTCTCGTCCTGCCCCGGGTACTCGGGCTGGCCGTGATGACGCCTCTGCTGACGATATATGCCGACGTGATGGGCATACTGGGGGGCTTTCTTGTGGGCACCCTCATGATGGACATTTCTCCTTCCGCCTACTGGGAAAACACACTGGCGAACATGAGTCTCTCACAGATATGGATCGGCCTGCTGCACGCGCTGGTGTTCGGCTTTGTGGTGTCCATCACCGGCTGCTATCAGGGGCTGAAAGCCGGGCGTAATGTGGAGGCGGTGGGGCAGGCCACCACGGCGGCGGTGGTCAATTCCATCGTGGGCATCATCGTCTCCACCTCCGTCATCACCATCATGTTTACGGCGGTGTCGCTGTGAGCGCGGCGGAAAGGCAGACGGAAGCGCGGGAAGGCGGCGTCGCCATCCGGGCGGAAGGGCTTACCGTGTCCTATGGTCCAAAGATCATCCAGCGGGATCTGAATTTTTCGGTACGCCGGGGCGACGTGTTCGTGATCATGGGCGGCAGCGGATGCGGCAAGAGTTCCCTGATGCGTGTGCTCATGGGGCTGCTGCCGCCGGGAGCTGGGCGTGTGCTGTACGGCGGGGAAGACTTCTGGGCCGCGGCCTCCGCGCGTCGGGCGGAGATCATGCGCCGGGTGGGAGTGCTGTTCCAGAGCGGAGCCTTGTGGTCATCCCGCACGCTGGCGGAAAATGTCACCCTGCCGCTGGAATATTACACTGCGCTGCCGCCCCGGGCCCGGCGCTCCATTGCCTCGCTCAAGCTCGCGCAGGTGGGGCTGGCCGGATTCGAGGATTACTATCCCTCTGAAATCAGCGGAGGGATGAAGAAGAGGGCCGGGCTCGCCCGCGCGCTGGCGCTGGACCCGGAGATCGTCTTTTTTGACGAGCCTTCGGCCGGGCTTGACCCCCTGAGCGCGGCCCAGCTTGACGAGTTGATTCTTGAGCTGCGCGACAGCATGGGCATGACCGTGATCATGGTCACGCACGAGCTGCCCAGCATTTTTGCCGTGGCCGACGATGCCGTGTTTCTGGATGCGAAGCTGCGTACCCTTACCGCGCAGGGAAGCCCGCGCGAGCTGCTGCGCCGCGGCCCGGCGGAAGTCGCGCGGTTCCTCCGGCGGGGAAAGGGAGCGGAGGATGAAACGACCGAAGACGCCGGGGGCGACGCCCCGGACGGTGTCCGCGCGAAACGCGCGCCGGGAGCTGCCATATGACGGAAAAGGGAACCAAGACCCTGATCGGTTTTTTTGTAATGTGCGCGCTGACTCTTCTGATAGGGGGCGTGATGATTGTGGGGTCGGGGAGCTTTTCCTCGGCGGCCCGTTTCGTCTGCTTTTTCGACGCTTCCCTGCGCGGGCTGCTGCCCGGATCGCCGGTCTATTTCCGGGGGGTTCGCGTCGGCAAGGTTGTTTCCATTCAAATCAACGCCGACGCGGATGAGCTGACGTTCCGCACGCCGGTGGTCATTGAACTGGAAAAATCGGCGCTCAAATCCAGTCATGCGGATCTGGCCAGCCTTCTGAGCCGCGGCTCCGCCGACACCTCACTGCTGACGGATCTCGTCCGCAAGGGGCTGCGGGCCAGACTCGGCACGCTGAGCTTTGTTACCGGACAGCTCAGTGTGGATCTGGACATGCTGCCCGACGCGCCGCCGCCCACGCCCGAGCAGATGCGTCCGTATGACGGCATTATTCAGATTCCCACCATGCCTTCCTCGCTGGATGAAATGCTCAATCTGGTGACGGATGTTCCGGTCAGGGATATCGCGGGTGAAACGCTGCTTGCCCTGCGCAGGATCAACGGTCAGCTTGAGGGGCTGAATCTCCCGGAACTGGCGGCGAGCCTGACGGAACTTTCCCGCCAGGCCACGGAACTGGCGCGGGAACTGACCGCGCAGTCCCGGGGGCTGACCGAAGTGCGGGAACAGGCTGTCGCCACCATGGAACGGTACGGCGAACTTGCCGCGCGCATGGAAAAAAGCGCACAGGATATTTCCGGCATGGGCGTTTCCGCCCGTCTGACCATGGACAGTCTGAGGCTGCTGGTACGGGAGGATTCCGCGCCGCTGGTGGAATTCAGCCAGACCATGCGGGCGCTGCGGGACGCGGCCGATTCCATTAATAACCTTGCCACCCTGCTTGAACTCAAGCCGGATGCCCTGATTTTCGGAAGACGGCGCTGAGCCGGAGGCGTGAAGCCCGCGCGCCGGAACACCGGGGTCGACCCGCGGCCATGTTCAATCGCAAAACGTCCAGGAGGAGCGCGCCATGAGAGCCGTCCTTGCCTTGCTGCTGCTGTTGTCCCTTGCGGGCTGTCTTTCCTCTCCCGCCGTGCATTTCTATGTGCTGGCCTCACCCGAGGGCGGAGAACCCTCCGCGTCGGATCGTGCGGCCGACGGGCCTCGCGTGGCCATCATGCCCGTGGCCCTGCCGGGGTATCTCCAGCGCCCGCAGATGGTGGTGCGCCGCGGGGATGATGTGGATATCCGCATTGAGGATTATCATCGCTGGGGTGAGGAGCTTTCCCTGGGCATCGCGCGGATACTCAGCCTGACCATGACGCGGGACATGCGCGCCCGCCGTGGCGTGGCCATGCCGCTGCGCACCGGAGCGCCCGCCGATTACCGGGTACAGGTGGAGATCCGCCGCTTTGAGGGCGCCCCCGGAGGAAATGTGCATCTGGAAGCGGCATGGAGTCTGGGCAGGGACGGCGGAACTCTGCGCGACGGAGTGTTCCGGGCGGACGGAAGAGCCGGGGAAGGCATGGCCGACATGGTTGAGGCTCAGTCCGCCCTGCTGGAACAGCTGGGGAGTGAGCTTGCACGCGCCGTGCTTGCTCTGGATGCGGGAAATCATGGGACCGGGCGGACGAGCGGGCGCTGAAACAGCCCTCGACAAAAAAGAGGCCTTGCGAAAGGCCGGCGTCACATGCCGAAGGAGTTGCCATGCTGAAACAGACGGTACGCGCGCTGCTGCGTCTCTGTTATCGTGTCCGCGTGCAGGGAATGGAGCATGACGCGGAAACGGGCGGGCGCACGCTGATAGTCACCAATCCGTCGTCTCTGCTGGACGCCCTGTTCATAGCTTCCATGCTGCCCCGGCGCATGGCGCTGGCCGTGGATCGCAGGCTGGCCCGGCGCTGGTGGATGAAGCCGTTTCTTGCTCTTTCCGACGTGGTGGAGGTGGACTTTTCCTCTCCGACATCCACGCTTGCCCTGGTGCGCGCGCTGGAGCGGCATCACCGCTGCATGGTCTTTCACGGCAAGCGTTTTCAAAATGATCCCGATTATATGCGGGTACTGGAAGCCACGGCTCTCATTGCCGAAAAGGCCCGCGCCGATCTGTTGCCCGTCCGTGTGGACGGGGCGGCCTACTCGCGTTTTTCCTACTTCCGGCACAAGATTCCCCTGCGCTGGTTTCCGCGTGTCACGCTGACCGTGCTTCCCCCGCAGAAGCTGGAAGCTCCGCGGGATCTGCCTCCGCGGGAGCGCCGCCGCCGTGCCGCCGTGCAGCTTTACGGCATGATGACGGAGCTTCTGTATTCATCCACCCGGATCGACCGCAGCGTCATGCAGTCCCTTGCCGATGCGGTGCGGGTATTCGGTCGTTCCCACGTCATAGCCGAGGATCAGGAGCGCCATACCCTGACCTACGGGGCCATGCTGACCAAATCCCAGGCCCTCGGGCGCTCTCTGGCCCGTGCGTTTCGCGGAGAGAAACGGGTAGGCTTCATGATGCCCAATTCCCTGCCCGGTCTGGTGGGCTTTCTGGCCCTGCATTGCGCGGAAAAGGTTCCGGCCATGATCAATTTTACCGCGGGGGCGCGGCCCGTGGTCTCCGGCTGCCGGACGGCGGAACTGAAAAGCGTCCTGACTTCCCGTACCTTCATTCGGCTGGGAGAGCTGGAGGCGCTGGAGAAGGCCATGAAGGATGCCGGCGTGCGCATGGTGTACCTGGAGGATATCGCCAAAGTCATGCCGCTGCGCGACAAGCTCGGGGGGCTGCTGGCTGCGCGGCTGCTGCGCGTGCCGAAAACGCCGCCCGATGAGGCGGCCGTCATCCTGTTCACCTCCGGTACGGAAGGCATGCCCAAGGCCGTGTTCCTGAGCCACCGGAACCTGGCCGCCAACCGGGAACAGATGCTCTGTGTGGTCAACGTCAACGCGGGCGACCGCATGTTCAACTGTCTGCCCATGTTCCATACCTTCGGACTGGGCATCGGCACGCTTCTTCCTCTGCTCAACGGCATGCGCGTGTTCGTCTATCCTTCCCCGCTGCATTATCGCATCGTGCCCCAGCTTTTCTATGAGAGCCAGTCCACGGTGATTTGCGGCACGGATACCTTTTTTGCCGGATATGCCCGCTACGGACGGCCCTATGACTTTTTCAACGCCCGTCTGGTTATCGCCGGGGCGGAAAAGCTGCGCGAGTCCACCGCCCGGCTGTGGAAGGAAAAATACGGCGTGACCATGGTTGAAGGTTACGGCGCCACGGAAACAGCGCCCGTCATCTCCGTCAATACTCCGGCCAATACCCGCAGGGACAGCGTCGGCCGTCTCGCGCCGGGGCTGCGCGGCCGCGTGCGGCCTGTCGAGGGGATTGCTGACGACGGCGGTCGTGTGGGAGAACTGTGGGTCAAGGGAGATAATGTCATGCTCGGGTACATGCGCGCGGAGGCTCCCGGAGTGCTGGAGCCTCCCTGTGATCCCGAAGGCGGGCCGGATGCTCCCGGATGGTATGACACCGGGGACATAGTGAAAATGGATGCCGAAAATTTCATTTTCATCAAGGGCCGTGCCAAACGCTTCGCCAAGGTCGGCGGGGAGATGATTTCTCTGGCGGCGGTGGAAAACGCGCTGCGCGATCTGTGGCCGGATGTTCGGCTGGGGGTGGTCAGCGTGCCCGATGCGAAAAAGGGCGAACAGCTCGCGCTTGTGGTGGAGCGTGAGGGCGTGACCTCAGGGCAGATAGCCACGGCCTTTGCCTCGCGCGGGCTTTCCCCGCTGTGGACGCCGAAAAGGATTCTGTGCGTGAAGGAAGCGCCGCTGCTCGGTTCCGGCAAGTTCGACTATCGCGCCGCGCGGGAAATGGTGCTGGCGGAGGGGCCGCGGCGCTGAGTCTGCCCGTTTACGTTTTTTGTATGGCCTCCCAGCTCAGGCCGTGGCTTTTCAGATACTTGCCGAGTCGCGCGGTGTCGTCCGCGCTGCGTTTTCTGGCGCGCGAACAGGCGAACAGTTTCCGGCCCGCCTCGGTACGGCTGGCTGAAGCCCTGCATACGGCGATCACTTCTTCCAGCTGCACCGCGTCGAACAGATCCCGTTCTTCAGGCGGCGGCAGAATGCCCCGGCGGGCAAGTTCCTCCTGGAGAGGAAAGCGGATACCCGCGGAAGAGGACTGCGGGCGCTGTTCCGGCGTAAAAGGTTGAGGGGACCCGTTTTTCCATTTTGTGCGCAGCAGGGCTATTTCCTTTTCCACCGTGGCCTCGTCGATGACGCCCTGAAAGGACCAGGTAAGCATGCGCTCCATGGAGGCCGCGAGAGTGCGGAAGTTGCTCGGCCAGACAGCCTCGTCGGAAACCGCGAAAGAGAGCCAGCGCCGCCGGGCGGCGGGCAGGAATTCCGCAAACAGCCCTTTTTCCGCCGTGATGCGCCTGAGTTCATAATCGACATTGGGTTCGATATCCTCCCGGCGTTCGCTGAGGGCGGGAAGATCAAAATGCCAGAGATTGATGCGGGAAAGCAGGTCAAGGCGGAACTTGCCCGCCCGTACATCATCCCCCAGGCGGCGGTTGGTGGCGCAGATCAGTTGAAAGCAGCTTTCAACTTCCCGATCCGAACCGAAGGGCATGAAGCGCTTTTCCTCAATGGCCTTGAGCAGGAGAACCTGTATATCGGGTGTCAGCTCGCCTATTTCATCCAGAAAGAGTATGCCGTTGTTTGCGGCGCGCAGCAGCCCTTCACGCGCATGCTGTGCCCCGGTGAACGCGCCCCTGACATGCCCGAACAGGGTGGACAGCGCGCTGTCGCCCCGCAGCGTGGCGCAGTTGACCGAGACAAAGGGGCCGGACACCATGCCCCGATCCCGCCGCAATTCATAGATGCGGCGGGCAAGCTGCGACTTGCCGGAACCGGTGGGGCCGGAAAGCAGAATGGGCGCGGAGGAATGCATGGCCACATGCTCGATATCCCGGATCAGGGTGTTGAATGCCGCATTGCCCGTTTTAATCGAAGACTTGAGAAAATCCAGCGCATCGCTGCGATCCCGTTCGTATTGTCCGATTTCTGAAACCCACCGGCTGATCTTGCCTTCATATATTTCCGCAAACCAGTCTCTTCCGCCCGCATCCCGTTCCCGGCGCAGATGCACGATGCGCAGGGGCAGGCTGTGCAGATTGATGAGCAGAATGAGCATGAACGCATGGGCGAACAGGTTGCCGCTGGAAAAATACATGTAGTAGTCGAACGCTCCGGTATCGAAGGTGAAACGCGAGAAAAATCCGCTGAAAAAGCGGTAGGATGAGCGAATATCCCGTACGGTGAAATCGTTTTCGGCCTTTACCGGAACAAAGGTGATGCGGATGCCGCGCTGCGCTTTTTTCAGCTCGGCGTAAAAAAGCCGGATATGCATGCGTCCGGTCGGGTTGATGAACAGATAGAGCCGGTGGATGGGAAAATCTTCCAGATGGAGCAATTCGATGAATTGCCGCCATTTGGTTTCCCGCTCCTCGGGGTTCAGCACCACATAGTCGCGGGGGATGGTGGCGAACACGATATTCCGTTTTGTCGATGTTGTGGACATGGTATGCTCACAAATATGAATTATTTTTCACAAAATCTGAAAATTTATGGATTCAGTCAAGCAATTTATCTGATATTATCATAAATTTTTATGATAAACAGATGATATTATGATCAAATAAAAACGAATGAAAATATATCATATTGTTTTATAAGGATATTATTAAAGACGTCCTGTCGGCATGTCTTTTGCTTTTTATGAAACAGATATTGCTGGGCATCGCGCCCGGAACACTGTTTCACAAAGGAGTACACATGCGCGTCACAAAAAGGGATTGGGGCTCTCTGTACGAGACGGACGTGCTCATCCTCGGCACGGGAGCTTCCGGTATGGGCGCGGCGCTCAAGGCGGCGGAAAAGCATGCCGATGTGCTCATGCTCGGCAAGGGCACACTGGAAAGCTCCGGCTCTCTCGGCGGGGGCAATGACCACTTCATGGCCGTGCTGGATACGGACGAAGCGTATGACAATGTGGAAAGCTTCGTGGATTTTTACATGAAATCCGCTTACGGCTACAGGCGCGAACAGCTTGCGCAGTGGCACGACGCCTTTGCGCCCTGTCTGGCCGTGCTTGACGAGGTTGGCACGGAATTCAAGCCCGGGGAAGGCGGCGGGCGTTACCGTTCCGTCGGCTTCGGCCAGCCTGGGGCGTGGTGGCTGCATATCGTCAACGGGCGTACCATCAAGCGCAATCTGGCGAAAAAAATACGCAGGCTGAACGGCGTTTCCGTGCTGGACGACATACAGATAACCCGCATGTTCGCCAGGGACGGCAAGGTGACCGGCTGCATGGGCTTCAACGTGCTGAGCGGCGAAACCGTGGCCGTGGCCTGCAAAACCGCCGTCACCTGTCTGGGCTGGCATGCCCAGCGCGCCGCCAACAATTCCACCAACAACCCGTTCAACTGCTGGTTCACGCCCTTCACCACGGGCAGTTACTTCACACAGGCCTATCACATCGGCGCGGCGGTGATCAATGCGGACATTTCCGGCCGCACCACCATGCTGCCCAAGGGCTGGGGCGCGCCGGGCATGAACGGTATCAACAACATGGGCGGTCATGAGCTTAACGCTCTGGGCGAGCGCTTCATGGGCAAATATGATCCCATGTGGGAAAACGGCAAGCGCCGCAACCAGATCATGGGCACGGAGCAGGAACAGCTGGAGGGCTACGGTCCCCCGTTTTATATGGACATGCGTCATTTCAGCCCGGAAGACGCCTACCACCTGCAATATGTGCTCATGCCCGCGGACAAGGAAACCTACCTGGATTACTGCGCCGCGCGCGGCATTGACTTCCGCGCCACCCCGCTGGAAGTCGAAATAGGAGAAATGGCTCTTTCCGGCATGCTGCTGGCGGACGAACGCATGGAAACCACCGTGAAGGGGCTGTTCGCGGGCTGCAACTTCACCAGTTTTTCCGGAGCCATGTGCGGGGGTTATGTAGCCATGAACCATGCCGCCGACGATGCGGCGAAGTATGACATGGCTTCTCTTGATGAAGGCGAAATCCGCGCATGGAAGGAAAAGGATGAAGCCCCGCTGCGCAACGGCGCGCCCAACGCCCTGACCTGCACGGATTTTGAAAATCCCATCCGTCAGGTCATGGACTATTACGCGGGCTTCCGCCGCAACATGCCCGGCATGAAACTGGCGCTGGAAAAGCTGGAGCTTATCGCTTCCCGGAGGGAAAAGGTAAAGGCGAAGAACCTGCATGAGCTTATGCGTCTGCATGAAGCCTTCGATTTGCTTGAACTGTGCCGCATGCACCTTGACGCCTGCCTCCAGCGCAGGGAGAGCGGGCGGGGCATGTACAAGCTGGCCGACTATCCGGATCTGGACCCCGCGCTGGACAAGGGGCTGGTGGTTCGGCTGGAAAACGGATCGCCCGCGTATTCCTGGCTGGAAAAGCAGGCGCTGTAGAGCCATGGAGCCTGACCGGCGGATACTTTCAATCATAAAACGCTCTCTACCGGAGAAAAGACATGCCTCCTCTCTTTGACAGTGAAAAATGCATACGCTGCGGCATGTGTGTGCGGGACTGCCCGGCCTATATTCTGGAACTGGACAAAAAGCGCGACAGGACGCCGCGCGTCATTGAAGAATACAGGCTGGAATGCTGGCACTGCGGCAACTGCCGCATCAGCTGCCCGTGCGGAGCCATATCCTTTGAATTCCCTCTCTACACGCTGGTGTAACGGCGGTAAAGGATTAAGCCATGAAAAACAGAATGATCCGTTGTCTGATCGCGCTGACGCTCGGCATCGTCGCGGCAAGCCCGGCCATGGCGGCTCCGGAGTATATCCTTTCCCTCAATCTGGCCATTGCCCCCATCCACAACCGCTGGACCAGGGCACTCAAACCATGGGCTGACGAGATCGAAAAACGCAGTGAGGGCCGCATCGTCATCGAACCCTATTTTGCGCAGGCCATCAGCAAGCAGGCGGAAGTGGTGGAATCCGTGCGTACCGGCATCGCCGACATGGGCGAAGCCACCTTCACCGTGGGCGGGCTGGGACGTTATCCCTTCCATGAGCAGCTTCTCAATCTGGTCAGGCCCGGAAACTGCACCGTGGACCCCGTGACGCTGGTCAGCGGGCTGCATGAGGCCTTCCCCGAACAGGCCTCCGCCGATATCAGGGGCACAAGGCTCCTGTTCCTGGAAGGACACAGCATGGGCATGCTCATCGGCACGCGCGACAAGCCTGTCACCAGACTTGAAGACCTCAGGGGAATGAAAATCGGCGTATCCGGCGGGGGCATCCGCGTGGAACGCGTGAAGGCGCTGGGTGCCACCGTGGTTGGGATCACCATTCCCGACATGTACATGTCGCTGGAAAAGGGCGTCATCGACGGCGCGGTCATTGACGGCGACGTGCTCATTTCCCGCAAGCTGGGAGACATCATCAGGCATATGACACTGCTCAACATGGGCGGCAGCGTGTTCTACTGCGTGATGAATCCCCAGAGCTATGAAAATCTGCCGCCGGATCTGCGGAAAGTGATCGACGATGTTTCCGCCGACTTCGCCCCGGCTGTGATGAAGGAATTCTGGGATACCATGCAGTATGCCAGCATGGAAAAATGGATGAAGGAGCAGGGCGGTCAGGTGCATGTGCTCAGCGCGGAGGATTACGCCAAAGCTGATGCGCTGGTGGAACCCACCTATGCGGAATGGGTGGAGTTTTCCAGGGACAAGGGGCTGCCCGCCGAGGAGATTCTGGCGAAATTCCGCGAACTGGAGGCGGGCTGCATGAAGCCGTGGGCCGATTCGCCCGCCGCCGGTCTGGCTTCCCGGTAGCGTATCTCTCCCCACGGGGCGTGCGCCCGGTCGCCGCCCCGTGGACAATCCCTTTCCTCTTTCCGCCGTCCCGACACGGACAGCCCTCACGGAGTAGCCATGAGTCCGACCATAGAAACCCGTCCCGCATCGTCCGGCCCCGCGCCTGATTCGTATGCCGTCGCGGTCATGCGTTCCAGTGTCGCCCGGCTGCGCAGGATGGAGCCGCTGTGCAAGTGGTTCAGCTGCGCGGGCATGCTCTTTTTCCTGGTGATGGTCACCATCACCGCGCTGGACGTGGCGCTGCGCTATTTCTTTTCCAGACCGCTGAGCGGCACCATTGAGCTGACCGAATTTTTCATGGTGATCGTGTTCTTTTCGTCCGTGGCCTACACGCAATGGACGGGAGGGCATATCTTCATGGATGTGATCACGGCCAAGCTGAGCCGCAGGCGGCAGCGTCAGCTCAAACTGATCACCGATATCTGGTCATTCGTCATGATCGCCTATTGTATCGCGGCCATGCTGATATACGCCCATACCAGCGATCTGTATTCCCCTGTACTGGGCATTCCGCTCACGCCGTTCATTTATTTCGCCGCGCTGGGATGCGCGCTTCTGTTTCTGACGCTGCTGCACGATGTGCTGGCCTCCATGCTCGCGGTGCTGGAAGACGGCGGCATGGCCGTTCTGCTGGCGACACTGGCTCTGGCCATGGCCGGACTGTTCGCCGCGGGGTGGTTCATGCATCATCGCATTCCCGGCATGTCGGCGGTGGCGCTGGGCATATGGGGCATCGCGTTCATGTTCTTCCTCTTTTTCATGGGCATGCCCGTGGCCTATGCGCTCATGGCCGCGTCGTTCGTGTTTCTCGCCAACATGCGCAGTCCCGCGGCGGCCTGGAACATGCTTGGCTCCTTTTGGTACGGCACCGTGTCCAGCTATGACTGGTCGCCGCTGATGTTCTTTCTGCTCATGGGCTACGTCTGCTTTCAGGGGCAGTTCGGCCAGGATCTGTATCGCGCGGCACGCAGCTGGATGGGGCACTGGCGCGGAGGGCTGGCCACGGGCAGCGTGTGCGCCTGCACGGCCTTCGGCGCGGTGGTGGGCGATTCTCTGGCGGGCAGTGTGGCCATGAGCGCCATTGCCCTGCCGGAAATGCGCCAGAGCGGCTATCGGGACGAGCTTTCCGTGGGCTGTCTGGCCTGCGCCGGCACCATCGGCAGTCTCATTCCCCCGAGCACCACGCTCATTCTTTACGGAGTGCTGGCCGAACAGTCCATCGGGGAGCTTTTCATCGCCGGCGTCGTGCCCGGTCTGCTGTCCATGCTCTGCTTTATTCTGATTATCTGGATCTGGACTCGCGTGAACCCCGCCGTGGGCCCGGCCTCGCCGCGTGTTCCCCGCGCGGAGGCTCTGGCGTCTCTGAAGTCCGCCCTGCCGATCATGGTTATCTTCATCACCGTCATCGGCGGCATATACGGCGGCGTGTTCACCGCCACGGAAGGCGGCGGAGTGGGCGTGTTCGGCATGCTGGCCCTGGCCGTGGTTCTGGGGCGCATGAACTTCGGCAAGCTGAGCAGGGCGCTTACGGAATCGGCCAAGTTCACGTCCATGTGCTTCGCGCTGCTGGCCGGGGCCAATCTGCTGGGCTATTTCATGACACTGAGCCGCATCCCCATGGTGCTGGCCAATGAAATCGCGGCCATGACCCTGCCGCCTCTGCTGGTGATGATCGTGATCATTCTGGCCCTGTGCTTCCTCGGCTGCTTCATTCCGGCCATTCCGCTGGTGCTGATCTGCGTGCCGATTTTTGTGCCCATCGCCAAGGTGTTCGGCTGGAATCTGATCTGGTTCGGGATCATTACCACCCTGATCAAGAACATGGCCTGCATCACGCCGCCGTTCGGGATCAACCTGTTCGTCATGAAGGGAATAGCCGATGTGCCGATCAGTCTGATGTATCGGGCGTCTCTGCCGTTCATTGCCGGACTGTTCCTGTGCGTGGGGCTGATCATCGCCTTTCCGCAGCTTGCGCTGTGGCTTCCGTCCATGATGCATTAAAATATTTGGCTCTGCCGTAGCACCGTGCTGATACCGCTGTGCGGAACGTACGGTTTTGCGCCGGCCCACGCGGCAACATACGTTGCTGCAAAGACAGCCCGTGTTCCGTACGGGCGAAAGCCAGCATGTCTCCGCGGCCGGCTCGCTTGCGCCTTCGTGAAGCTGCGCTTCACTCGGCTCCGTTCCGCGAACCCTTTCTTCCGCGACCTCCTGATGACTCTCGATCGGCTCTGCCGATACTCGCTCTCGCTTGCGTTTTGCGCGGAAAACGCCGCGCCCGCACTCCGTGCCCGCCTCCATGCCGCATTACCATGCGGCATGGAGGCGTCGCTAGCTCGCTACGCTCGCGCCTTTGGCGGTCAAGGTTCTTATCAACACCATGCTATGAGAGAGCCATTTCAGCATGTATGAAGAAAGGCATGCGCCCTGCGGGTCCTTGCGGCTGCGGGTTCATGCCGATTTTGTCGTTGCCGTTCAGGGTGAGCGGGCTTCTTCTGGAGCGTAAGCGCTCTAAACAGTTTCTTTCAGCGCGTCGCGGATGCGGCATACCCCGCATACGCCGGCCGAGGTGGGATAGCCGCAGCGCGGGCAGGGATGCAGTTCATCGCCCATGGCCTGTTCCTCCGTGCGGAAGGCCGGGCGTCCGCGCTCCAGAAAGCCCTGATAGAAGTCGATTTTGCGGCCGGGCATGGCTTCCTCGAGGTCCATCCACATGCGTTTGAGTACGGAAAAGCTGGCTCCTCCGCTGTAGGGGCAGGGCGCATAGTGATTTTCGATGCCCATGAGGAAGGCATAGTTGGCGGTTTCAAACTCCGTCAGTCTCCACAGGGGTTTGACCTTGCGCGCGAAACCGCCTTCCTCTTCCAGAGCGGGGCCCTGATCGCTGAGGTAGGCGCGATCCCAGCGCAGGGTATTGCTGGTCAGGCGGGCGACTTCGTCATCAAGGTTGTGGCCAGTGGCCAGCACGTTAAAACCCAGCGCATG
>CALUUZ010000039.1 GCA_944324075.1 Candidatus Mailhella excrementigallinarum | reverse complement strand
GCATGATCATACCTCCGCCGATTCAAGCTGGATGGTGATGATCAAAAGCGTCTTGCTGTAATCCCGGTTCCGCAGCGTGGAGAAAATGCCCGCCGAATTGGTAGTACCCTGAGATTCCTGTGCAAAACCTGCCAGCACCAGCGTCTGACCCATTTTCATCTTCGTCCGCTGGCTGAAACTGCGTCTGGAAACCTGCGGGAGCTGGATTGTCGTGTCGTCGTTGGAAAGTTCCAGCATCTCGTCAAGTTTTGCCAGATTGATATTGTACTGGAGGATCACCCGACGGCGATCCAGAATGTGGGGAATCACCGTCATTGCAAAGCCCGTGGTCACTTCGCCCGGCGTCAGTTCTGACGTGTAGTTTTCGCTGGAACTTTCCGTTCTGGACATGCCCGCAAGATAGGCGTGCGTCTTGATTGCCTGACTCGGCAGCGGCTGGTTGCTCATCAGCACGCCGCCACCAGACGTGACTTCCGTCACCTTGCCCCACTGGGCAAGAGCCTTGAACGCGGCGCTGGAATCGCGCAGCCTGCCGTCCACAATGGTTGCCGTGGCGGAATTTGCCCCTCCGAAGGAACTCAGGCTTCCGGCGACGACGGATACATTGGAATTTTCAAAAAGAGCCTGAAGGTTGAAGCCCGCTTCATTGTCTTCCGTCATTTCCAGCGACCAGACATAGACCGTCAGCGCGACCTGCCGTTCCATACGGGAGTTGATATCCCGTATGTACGAGGCCACTTCCCTCATCCTGTCCGGCTTGTCCCGGACGGTAATTGTCCCCGCAGCCTGATTTCCGGAAACGGAACCCTGGGAGGAGAGCAGCATTTTCACGCCTTCAAGGCACTCGTCCCAGACATCGTATTCCCATTCGACGGAATTGACCTGAGCCGTCTCCATCTGCGTATCGTTGTTGGAAACGGTGGAGCCGATCCCGGAGCCGCTGAACGACGACGTACTGCCGCGATTGGACTTGTTGGTGATCAGGTTGCTGTGCTGTACCGTGCCCGGTACGGACATGATCGTGAACGTCCGTACCTGCATGGCGGAAAACAGCACAGTATTCGCCTTATCGTCGTATTCCCAGCTGTAGCCGGAACGCACGGCAATCTGTTCCAGCAGGCCGTACAGCGTCCCGTCATGGTTCACGGAAAAGGTACGCGGCATGGGCGGATTGCCGTCCAGCGCGGCGAGCAGTTCCGGATCCGGGCTGTTCCTGTCGGAATTGCCGGAAGAAGCGTTTTCCGTTCCGGAAACGACCTGGAAGTGCATGGGGAGCATATCCCCAAGTTTGGCGGCAAAAGCGTGGATGGAACCGCGCTGGCGCAGTGTGACGCGGGTTTCCAGCGCGGCGGGCACATGTTCCTGCCGGGATACCCGTTTCGCGCCGAGATACGGCTCATCCAAAACCGTCACGGTTCTGGACTTGCCCAGATCCTGAAATTCCTGTTCGGGTTTGCTCAGAGCCTGCGACAAGTCCCCGTGTGTGGAGCAGCCGGAGGACAGGAGCAGAAGAAAGGCAAACGCCAGAAAAAAGGCTTTTTTCATTTAGTCCTCCGCCACTTCAAGGACGTTGTTTGAATAGAGCGTCACCCGGTACGGATTGCCCGCATTGTGCAGCCCCTGGAACAGGCTCTGAATGGCCGCCTCAAAATCCCCGGAAAAATTCACGGAGGCTTCCATGCGGAGATCTTCGTCAGGTTTCCAGATCAGCTGGTAGCCCGCCCTGTCAGACCATTCCCGCAGCTGCTCGTACAGACTGCCCGGCAAAAGTTCCCAGTTTTCTTCCGGGACGGGAGAAAACAGAGGTTCGTCAGAAGCTGCGGCCTGTTCAGCGGCGGGAGTTTCGGGTTTTTCAGGATGTATTTCCCGCAGCGCGGTGGAAACGGCGTTATTCCCCGCCCCGGCTTTTGCCGCAGTCTGACCAGGCTCAGGCTTCACATCGAACAGGGAGACCCGGCGGGCTGTTTCATCAAAAGACGCCCGGCAGTCAGCGGCTTCCGCCATTGTGGAAATCCGTTCCCGCCAGTCCCCGGAAGCGGCCAGAGGAACACTCACGGTACGCTTGTCGGCGTTGGGGATGGTGTATTTCCAGCCCCGTGGCAGGCTGGCAAGGACGCCTTCACGCAGCATGACCTGCGGCCCCGAAGGGGCCGGGGAAGGAACTGCATCCTTCTTTTCCGGCGTCAACTGTTTTTCAGGTTCCGGCGGTGATAACGGTTCCGCCTGTTCCCGCGATACCTCGTCATATGAGGGCGGCAGTTCATATTCGTGCAGCCGGCGGACGAAGCTGAAGCTCTGTCCGTCGCTGGTCTGGATGCTTGCGTATCCGGTGGGACGCCTTTCATCCGAAAGGATATCCGCCGCGTACCGGAGGCTTGCCGTGGCGCGGGCCTCGGGATCCAGAGTTACGGCATAGCCCCGGCGGCGCAGGGACGATTCCAGATAATCCCCGAACTGGCCCGGGACGCGGAGAAGCAAAACGCTGGTATGAGCCGGAGGATACTGCTGTTCCAGCGCATCGGCGGCGGCATCGGCAAGATACCGCACATCGCCCTGATACCGGGTTCCGAAGCCGTCTGTGGATGCGTCCGTATATGCGCGAAGAGCGCAGCCGGACGCGAGGACGGCGGTCATAAGCAGGTAAGCGGCTTTCATTCCTTCCTCTTTTGATGGTTAGAGCTGTTTGGCCCAGGAAAAATCCCGGACGAAGATTCCCAGAGGATTGCGGCGGATCTGCTCTTCCCCCGTCCTGTTGTCCGGAGGAGCCACATATGCCGTCACCAGCGCGCGCATCCGCACGGACTGTTGCAGTGCGCCTTCCCTGTTCCGGGTTTCCTCAATCCAGTCGATTTGCCAGGTTGCATCGGATTGCGGCAGAGCCGAGGTGATTTCGATATGCACGGTTTCCTTTTCAGCCCGTTTGAACGGCGTCGCGTCTTTCGAGCCGTTCAGAAATTCCGTCATTTTGAGCGTAGCCGGATCGTTGGGAGCAAGGTGCGCGTACAGGCGGAATATCGCCGCACGCTGTACGGCAACATCCGGCGTAACCAGACGTGCGTCATTGATAAACGCGGCAAGCGTCGCCTGCATGACCCTGCTGTCCACTGGAGCCGCGCGATCCGCACGGGATATCGCCGCCGCGTTTCCCAGTTTGTCCACGGCCACTACATACGGCACGAACTTTGACTGCTGGCCGATATAAACAATTCCCCCAACCGCGCTCAGGGCGATCAGCAAACTCAGAATCCCGATGATCTGCCATGTCCTGCGTGATGAGAGAATTTCCCCTTCATGGGCATTCCATTCCCGGCGGGCGTTCAGATAGGGATTGTCCTGCGGTTCTTTTGTCTTGCCGAACATCATTTTGTTCCTTCTGTCTGAAAGTCTTTCAGATTGAGTCCTTTTTCCCCGAGGTATTTCTCAAGCCACTGGTCGCCCCAGACTTTTTCAAGCTCCTGAACATGCAGCACGGTGTCTCTGTCGCCTGCCGCGACAATGGACAGGGCAAGAGGCTGTAACGCCAGAGAAAAAAGGCGGCTTCCCTTGTCTGACATCAGGTAGTAGTCGCTCTTTGGGGTACAGGATGAGATGATTTCAATTTGCTGTTCGTTGAAGCCCAGACGCTGGTACAAAGCCGGAGCCGTGCGGGCGTTCCTGTTGGCAAGACAGATTTTTGTAGCCGTGGACTGGACTATGGTTTCGGAGAGCGCCGCAGAGGTATTCGTCAGATCTTCAAGAGCCTGCGTTGCCATGAGGACAAGGCAGTTCAGCTTGCGCATTTCCTTCAGCCACATACGCAGTTTCGCTGAAAACACGGGATGCTCGATCATGCTCCATGCTTCATCCAGCACGATTACGGCGGGCTGTCCCTTCAGGGAGTTTTCAATGCGCCGGAACAGATAGAGCATCACCGGCAATGCCCATTTTTGCCCACGCTCCATGAGTTCGGAAAACTCGAATGTGACAAGATGCAGGGACTGCTCAAGGCTCAGGCCGTCCTCTTCCGCATCCAGCAGATCCATGCCGCCGTCCACGGTGTAGCCCCGGAGGGCTTCGCGAATTTCCGCATCCTGTACAAGAGCCACAAACTCGGTCAGGCTCCTTCCCCCGCTTCCGGCCATGTTGCCCAGCGTTCCCACAATTTCATTGTGCTGCGCGGGAGTGGCCGTCACTCCGTTCAGTTCCAGAACGCTTTCCAGCCATTCCGCAGCCCATGCGCGGTCTCCGGCTGTTTGCAGGTATTGCAGCGGCGCGAATCTGAGAGGATCCCCGTCTCCGGAAATCATGTAGTGCCGTCCCCCGCAGGCCCGTGTCAGCACATAGAGCGACATGCCCTTGTCAAAGGCAAAAACAGTCATCCCCTCATAGCGCAGGAACTGGACAATCAATGTCGCCAGCATGGTGGACTTGCCCGCCCCTGTCGGCCCGAACATGATCGTATGCCCCAGATCCCGGACATGCAGGTTCAGTCGGAAAGGGCTGTGCCCGGTTGTCACTGTGTACATGAGAGCCGGAGCGTTCGCCGGGTAGTACGGGCAGGGCGCGGCGTTTTCCCCCGTCCAGATGCTGGATACGGGCAGCAGGTGCGCCAGGTTGAGCGTATTCAGCAGCGGGCGGCGCACATTTTCCACGCCGTGTCCGGGGATGCTTCCCATCCAGGCGTCCAGCGTGTTCAGCGTCTCGATGCGGGCGGCAAAGCCGAGGTTGAATATCGTCTTCTGGAGTTTCTGCGCGGCGGCTTCCAGCAGAGTCCGGTTCTCGTTCATCAGGATGACGACGCTTGTGTAATATCCACCGCCGACAATCCCTCCCTGAACGTCGTCTCTAGCGGCGCTGGAATCCTCCGTCATGGCTACGGCGTCGGCATTCGCCTGTTTCCCCGTGCGCAGCAGCGCGTCGATGATCCCGTGCTGTTTCTGCCGCCATTTGCGCTCATAGGCTTTCATATGAGCATCGGCGGTATGGCGATCCAGAAAAATGAAACGGGTTGACCAGCGGTATTCCATGTCGAGATCCGTGAGCGCCGACAGCATTCCCGGACAGCTTTCCAGAGGGAACCCCTCGATGCTCACCGCCTGGATGAAATTCTTCCCGATTTTCGGGATAACGCCTCCGTACAGCTCCTGCCCGCCGAGCAGCATATCCAGATGTCCCGGAGTTGAAGGCAGCCGGATCGGCTGACGGATACCGGTAACGCAGAACTGAAGATGCGAAAGGAAGTAATCAAACGTGGCTGTCGTTCCGTCTTCACAGACGCAGCTCTGCGCTCCAAGACGTTCCATGCGGAACACCGAGGACAGGCGGGATTCAAGCGTTTGCAGAGACTTTTTGAACTGTTCCAGCAGCTTGGAATAATGTGCTTCAAGGGTGGGACGCGTATCGTCATCGAACATGAGTTCGGTGAACTTCGTCTGTGCAAGCAGTGGAGGATACCATGTGGCCGTGAGGACAAAGTATCCTTCATACATTGTTCCCCGGCTTTCAAAGAAGCGGCGGCGTTCCTCGTCAATGGCGGCGGAAACGGGATCGGGAAAGTGCGAAAGGCCGGGCGCGATATAGGCCGGAGATTCCCGCCGCACGGCGTCCACATGGATCATCCATCCGTCTCCCAGTCCTCCCAGCGCAGCATTGATGACGGCGGCGACATAATTGCGATCCGTGTCCGTACTGGATGCAAGATCGTTCCCCGCATATATCCATGCGGCCATAAGTGCCCCGGACTTGCAGGCAATGATCCCGTCTTCCACCATGGCAACGGGATTCAGCAGATCCGCAACTCCGGCTGTTGTCGAGCGGTGTCTTTTGAGTTTCACCATTTCTCCAGCCTCGCGGATGCGCCCTGTCAGCAGGACGAACAGGACGAGACCGAGTACGGCGATCCCGATGGACAGCAGCGTGATGATCATAGGTACGGCCTTCTGTTCACACGCCATGGCGTTGAGCGCGGCGGATAGTATTTTTGATACAGACGGTGACGCAGGTACACTTTCCGCATCAGCGGATCGGCCTTTGCCATGCTTCGCAGTAGTGCCAGCCCCCCGAACCACAACAGCAGGCCGTATGCGGCGGAAAACCATGTCATGGACGTGAAGATCAGCGCCCCGGACAGCAGACCAGACAGGAGAACAAGCTCCCGATCCCCGCCCAGAAGCAGCAGGGGACGGACGAGCGAGCGGCGGATCGGCACGGAATACAGAGCCATCACATGACTCCCGCAGTGATGAGCGCACCCCTGCCGAAGAATCCCGACATCATGGCGTTTGCCCCGATGATGATTCCGATGATCAACACCAGTATCAGGAGGGTACGGGCAAAGCCCTGTATGTCCCCACCGAATGCCAGCGTCGCTCCGGACACGACGATTGCCGTCAGGGAGATGGTGTAGGCCACCGGCCCCGTCATGCTGTTCCGCAGTCCTTCCAGAAAGCCCTCGTAGGGCAGATCTCCGCCCGTGCCCTCGCTGGCAAATACGTCGGGCGGCAGCAAAAACAGCGCAAGCGCGATAACTCCAAGAAAAAGCAGGGTTTTATTCATGTCTGACTCCAAAAAGAGGTTTGATGTGCGTATGTCTCCGACCTGTGCCTTTGCGCTTCGTATGGCGGAAGCTTGGTCTTCTTTGGCGTTTCCTCCTTTCCCGTCTTTCATGCTCAGAAAGGGCATTTTTCATGTTTGTTTCAAGCTGTACTTGAAGTTTTTGGGTATCCCTTTCGACCGCCGCCCAGAAAAGCCGCAAAAGGCCGTACAGGCACGAGACAAAGAAAAAAATGCGGATAGTCGTCGCAAGTTCCCTGTTGTCGGCAATGGAAGCAATTTCAGGAGGCGGGTTGTTCGAGGTAAGAGCCGCCATGAACAGGACAAACAGCACGCCAAACATGAGCAGGGCAACATAAGTGATGGATCTGAAGAACCGCATCGCCTATTTTCCCCCAATTATTTTTTGAGCCGCGTTCATCGCTGTATTCCCAGTGGCTCTTCCCGCGTCTTTAGCCAGAGATTTCACTGCCTCCGTTGCAAAGGCAGTAGTTATGCCCATCGAATGCTTCAGTCCGCCCTGACCGGGTTTTCTGTCCATTCCGGCAAAGGCTCCGCTTCCCTGCTGCATGGCGTTCAGGGCTGTGTCTCCCGCTTTTGTGAGTGCGCCTGCTGCGTTGGCGACCGCGCTCACAGCGGAACCGCCGATGAGTGCGCCGCCGAACTTTGCCGCGCCCATGGCGACCCCGGCGGCACCGACAGCGGCTCCGGCCCCGAATGCCCCGATGCTGGTTGATGCGCCGATACTCGAACCGTTGATGATCCCAGCCACCATTGCAGGAAGTTTGTCTACAAGGAGGAAGAGCGTGAGCGAGGAAATGAAGACGACGCCGAGTTCATTCAGGCTTTGTTGGCCCGGTTCCATCATCTTTATACTGTTTTCTGTGATGCTCGTTCCTATGCCCACAAGCAGTGTCATGGTCATGAGCGATGCGCCAAGCCCGATCACTGTCTTGAAGTAGTTAATGGCAATGTCGGATGTCCATTTTGTTGCACCAAAGCCGAGAAAGAAAATCCCCGCGTAGGCAAGTACCCATGCCGCGCAGAATTGTAACAGCATGTTGATGCCAACTAATGCCATGAGAAGCATAATAACAACGGATATAAGCCATGCGCATATGTAATATCCGATATTATTGATTGAAAATCTCCCTTCACTAATTTTTACACATACTGTATCATAAAGTTTAAATCCAACATCAACTATATCGGAAGGAGTTGATACTTTTTGAGCAATAGCTTCACTTCCAAGCTGTTGCAGAGATTCAAGTATAGCCTCGGAAATTTCAGATGCGTTTATCAATAGCCAATAAAAAAAGCCTATAAAAATAATGTAACGGAGTAGTTCTCCAAAAAATTCAGCAAAAGAAGAACGATGAAACGGAAGCTGTCCCATTGTCCATACTAGACTGATTGCGGCCAAGCCTATATAAAGATTTGAAGCGGCTTCCTGCATGGTTCCTGCCCATGTACTTGCTGCTTCTTTGTATTTTTGCATTACTTCATTCATGATCCCTTCATTTGTCAATTTAGCAAAGGCTAGATCGACTTCAATTCCACAAACACCAATATTAAGGAGTAAAACAATGAAAAATATCAAAACACCTTTTCTTTTTATGACAATATTTTTCATTTCTCTACTCGCAGGGTGCAAAGGTGAAGAAGATAAAGCTGTAGGATACTGGAAAAGTGAAAATGAAATTTATCATGGTACATATTCAAAACTTGAAACTATTGTAATAACGGAAGACAGCATATCTATTGATGGTAGAGACGCTATTCCTGTAACTTTACAATATGATTCAGAAAATGGATATATTCGAGCATTATTGAAAGATAATAAGTCTTTAACACTATTAAAAATTACGCCAAAAGAAGACAATATTTTAGAAATATCTAGTTTTATGGTGCGCGATAACAAATATGTACGCACAACTAAAGAAGACGTGGATGCGATCATAAAATCTCCAGGACGCGAACATAAACATGAGCCGATAAAACTTTTTGATTAATATAGTTGGAACAAGACTTTTTTAAAACAGCTTCCAACTTACTTTAGGACTTTCTACATACCTGCTCTCATGAGCTTTTTCCCATGCCGCCTGTGTCCTTGCTTCACGGGCGGCATTTGTTTGTTCTCTCGCATTATCAGCCGCCATCTTTGCCATGAGGACGCCGCGAAGCTGGAGCATCTGGGCTGACTGCTGGGCAAGGAGCTGGTTGGTGTACTGGATCGCTTCCAGCCTGCCCCGCGCCGTCTGTGCGGCGGATTGCAGCTCTTCCAGCCTCGACGCATCCAGGGCAAGAGCTTCCTGCTGCTGTTCCAGCGTCCGGGCCACGTTGTCATTGGTCTTTTTCTGCGCTTCCAAACCCCATTCTTCCGCCTGTATGACTTCCAGACGCTGCTTCTCCAGCGTTTCCGGATCGTCGGAAGGCTCCTTGAAGTACGGAGAACTGCGGTAGAAATTGGGGTTCCCGAACCTTTCCAGATAGCCGTCCAGATCCCCGGCTACCTTGTAGTAGTAGGTAAGCTGATCCTGTAGCGCGAGGACGTTGTTCATCGTCTTCCGGGCCTGTGCCCATATGTACGCGGACGGAGCCAGCGTATTCTTGAGCTGATCCTCATACTGTCTGAGTTGCAGCGCATACTCTTCAATCTGTTTCAAGGTCTGATTGACGGCTTCCATTGCGGAGATAGTCGTCTGTGCAAGATTGGTGGAATCTATGACAGGTATCCCCGCGCTATGGGCAGGAACAGGCAGCAGAGTGACGCCAAGAAGAAAAACTGCTAAAGAAAATGAACCTGATCGGGACATGGTAAATCTCCGTAAGGCTAAACAGCAAAAATATGGGAAGAGGACATGAAAGAAGTACCTGAGATAAAAGAACAACTCGCCTCAGACAAAATGTTGCCTGAATTGAATGAAGGAGGAAGAGAATTTTTAAAAATGTCACTCAATTTTATGTTCCTCCTTAATGGTGGAGTTGCAACCACATTAATTGCTTTAGATTTTGAAAAATATATTACACCAATCTTGATATTCGGTTCTGGAATATTAACATCAATTCTTATCACTATTATCACTCACTTTATTATAAATTCAAAAAATAAATATATACAAAATGGAAATAGTTTAATTGAAAAATTATATTATTATACAATGAATACTGTTCTATGGTTAAGATTTTTTTTGATTTATCTTCCTCTAATATTTTCATATATGGGAATACAATGTGTTATAGACATATATTCTAAATCGTCATGAATATATTTTTATTCCATAAGATATCCCTGCAAAAGATAAAAATATTAAAACTGAAACTAAAATATTTAATATACTTGATATGTAATATAATAAATTTTCTTGATACTCATATTTACACGTCAATATTTCCATTTGATTTACTGCAAAAATACCAAACCCCATAATTATACCAGTAAATAATAAAAATAATGATAATATCATGTTTTCTCTCCCTGCCATCCATTCAGCCTTTTCCCGTTTCTGGAGTAATACTTCATGCCATTCACCCCACAACCACGGTTTCATAATCATGCGCCTGACGTGACCATCCTCTGACTTCAAGGATTTCCCGCACACGCCGTCCCTGTGCGGTGCGCTGCAAAAACACCAGACAATGCACGGCCTGCCCGATGACATCCTCAATGTCTCCGGGAGCATATTTGTTTCGCGTCACAAGGCCGCGCAGCCGTGTCAGCCCCTCACGGGCGCTGTTCGCGTGGAGCGTGGCGATTCCGCCTTCATGCCCCGTGTTCCAGGCGTCCAGCAGATCCAGCGCGGCATGATCCCGAACTTCCCCTACCAGTATCCTGTCCGGACGCAGGCGCAGACTCTGCTTGAGCAGCAGCGTCATGCTCACGTCCACAGTGGTATGCAAAAAGACGACGTTTGGGGACGCGCACTGAATTTCTCCGGTGTCCTCGATGATGATCAGCCGTTCCTGCGGATACTGCCGGGCCACTTCCGCAATAATCGCGTTGGTGAGCGTCGTCTTGCCCGAAGACGTGCCTCCGATGACCAGAATATTCCGGTGATCCCGCACGGCTTCGCACAGCCTTTCCTTCTGGCGTTCCGTCATGACGCCCGACTGGACATACTCATCCAGCGAGAACACCCGGCTGGCGCGCTTGCGGATGGAAAACATGGGTCTTGCCGCCACGGGCGGCAAGGCTCCGGAAAAACGCGATCCATCCAGCGGCCATTCCCCATCGAGCTGCGGGCTTTCCGCTGTGATGATCTTGTTCAACATCCCGGCCAGAGTGCGGAGCAGAGCTTCAGCCCTGTACGCTTCCAGTGTCCCGATTCTGACCATCTCTTCCCCCAGACGCTCACGCCAGAGAGAGCCGTCAGGGTTCAGAGCCACTTCAATGGTCAGCGGGTCATCCAGCGCATCCAGCAGAAGCGTTCCGGCGTGACGTTTCAGCGCGTCAAGATTGCGCTGCCACGAGGTCTGGCAGGATATGGCGGGAGAGTCGCTCATGCGGCCACCTCACGCAGAAGACAGGCGATTGACCGCGCATCCGGCGCGGGCGGAGGCATGACGCTTCCGGATGAAATCCGTGCCGCAATGGCGTGGAGACTGCCTCGCGCAAGACACAAGCCCGCTGCAATCATCCCGCGGGGAACCTGCGGCCACATGGCGCAGAGCCGTTCCTCCGTGTCGTTTCGGAGTCGGGCTTCCGGCGAAAGAGCCTGCCTTTCCGGCTCAATCACACGCCGCAGGACGGCCTGTTCCCTTGCCTGTCTTTCTTCCGGACTCTCGGACGCCGTTTCCCGCACGGAATCCTGCCCTCCGAAGGGCAGATCCAGCCAGCGGCGGCCTCTCAGCCAGAATTTCAGGTTCGGCGCATAGCCGTTTTTCCAGCCCCGGTCTTCAGCCTTCAGGCGCGTCACCACGCGCAGCAGCTCGTCCAGCGGAGGCAGATAACCGGACTTCGCCAGGCGCACATATTCCTGATAGGCCCCAAAGCGATCCTGCTTCCTAGGCCAGAGTTCCCATAGCTTGGGGAACTCGTCCTGAAGTTTCCGGCGAAGACCGGAGCTGGAGGAACTTCCCCTCACAAACTGCGAACGGGAAACACACACACCGCGCTCAGGCCGTGAAGGAGAGCCAGCCGGAGATGTTGCCGGAGCAAGGGGGGTAAGGGGGGTTTTAATTTCTTCTTTCTTATTTAATTCTTTAAGGTTAACAGGCGAAAATTTTTCGCCTCTGGTTTTCGCAAGCCTCAGTCTCAAAGGTGAAAAGGTTTCATCTTCCATCAGTTCCATTCCCGCATTGACGATCTGCCGACGCACGCGCTCAGATTCAAGCAGACGATAGATGTTTCGTGTGCCCTGCTGCTCCACGGCGATATATTCCAGCCTGACCAGCGCATCGAGGTGATTCTGAACGCTCCGCACGCTCGTTTTGCACAGCCTTGCAAGCAGCTTCTGGGACGGCCAGCAGTAATCCTTGTCGTGGCAGAAGAAATACAGCCACAGATACAGCAGGGTGGGGCCTGTCTTCAGCTCCCTGTCCAGACCGGCGTACACCGCGAAAATCTTGTGCTTCACGCGCAGGAAATTGCTCGGAATTATCGTCTTCATGTTTTTCCAACCTTGCGGTTTGGAAAAAGGCAAAAAAGTAGCCCCCCAAGCTTGACGCCGGGATCGAAGGGAGTTAAGGTGGAGCTACGGTTTTTCTCCACCTTGGAGAGAGTTCTTTAGTTTTCTCTCCCTCCAAAGGCTGACCGGGCATTGAGGGCCAACTCGATGTCCGGTTTTTGCTTTTTTCCGTTTAAATCATGACGTTATCCTCAGTGGCGCCGATTTCACCGCTGGAATCAGGGAAACCGTGGCAATGTCCGGCATGACGCCTTCAACACTGACCATCTGATTCAATGCGCAGGCAGTCACACAGGCCGCCTGCCGCTGTGTCAGACCGAACCTGTTGAAAACGTCCCGGACTTCCTTCACCGCCTGCGGCAGCGGCTCATAAAACGCTTTAAGGCGTTTTTCATAGACCTGTCGGCAGGATTCCTGTTCTTCCATCATTTGTCTCCCTACACCGCCGCAGTCTGCGACTCTTCCAGCAGCGCGCGCTGATGCGGCGACAGCAGATGCGGAAATTCCCTTGCCGTGCGAAGAGCGATCCGGTCGCTTGCCGCCAGAGCGTCCCTGACGGAGCCGGGCTTTGCGTTCGACAGCTCTTCCATCATGCACCTGACCATGAACCGCGTTACGGCGGGATCGGTGGACTTGTAGATCCTTTCAAGATTCAGACGCCGGGCCGGATTCTTCCCCCCGGACTTCACGGGATGTTTCATGACAGACCTCCATGCCTGCCGCCCTGTGCCGGGCGTTGGAGTGTGGACGGAAAGCGCGAAAGAAAGTCCTTTTTCGCGTTTTCCGCAAAAGATTCTTTTGCAGCGGGATCGTTCAGGAAGATGAAGACATCGAGACAGCTCTCATAAACCCGATCGGCATTTTCACCCTGAGCGGAGAGAAGCGCGGCATGTACCGCAAGCAGTTCGGGACGGGATTTTTTCGGGCTGTATTCCTGTTCGGCATCATCCGTCATGCCGCCCAGCATGTCCGGCGCATCCTCGATTTCATCATCAGACAGACGGCCTTCCAGATAATCCGCCCAGAAGTCGAGGGCTTTTCGTGTACGGGGAAAGTCACGAAAATCGACATACATTTCCAGACGGCGGATACACTGGAGGCCGAACTTCTTCAGTTCCGTTTTCAGCGTCCCGTTTCCCCATTCTTCCAGAAGTTCAAGCGTCGCTTTCAGGCCGAGGCTGTCCACCAGTGCCTTAATATCGGGAAGAGGCAGGCCGAGATGTTCCTCATAGACATGGAGTATGAACTCGACGGACATGTCCCGCCCGTTTTCCAAAAGATGGAAGATCGGCGCTGTCCTCAAAACGGAGGGAATCTGCTCATCCGTTGAACAAAGTGTGTCCGCTGAAAGAACCTGAACGGGAATCCCCGCAGCCCGCGCTTCAAAAATTTCCTGTTTGATTTCTTGATCATCCAGCCATTCTGGTGTGGTCAGCAGCAGAAGGCGATCCGCCCAGTTTCTCAGCAAAGGAAGGCAGTTTTGACGCCAGACATTATGGTCAAGCGGTTCGGGGGAGCCGAAAGGGCTTCCCAGAGCATGACGCACGGAAACGGGAGAGAAGACGCTATATCCCCAGAGAGTCAGCGTCCCCGTCAGAATCGCGGCTGCGGCTCCGGCATCATGCGCGTACCGTTCCAGAGTCTCCGCATCAGGGGAGAGTTCAGTCCTGTAGCTGGTGGAGAGATACAGGCGCAGGCGGGGAGCTTTTAAAAGACCGCACAACTCTTCCCGTTCATCCACGTTCAGAGCCAGATCATCCGCATGGCGTCCGGCCATTTCCAGCACGGTACGGCGTACAGCCAGAGCGACCCCGGCTTTCAGCGCGGCGGCGTATTCCGCCCGAACGGATGTTTCCGCCAGGGAGAGCCTGTCTTCAAGATTACTCAGAAAATCAGCGGTACTGCTCATAATCTCATCCCAACCATGTTGAATCCTATGGCTGCTCATCAGGCCGGAACCGCCACGCTCCGACGACGGCCCCACACAGGGGCCGTTTCGCTACAGAATATCCATGAACGCTTTTATGAAGGCTTCCGCCTGCGGTGCGACGAGGGCGTTACCATAACCGCGCAGTCGTCCCACGCGGTTGGAAGCCCCATGAGCCAGCGGGAAAGCACCGGGTTCAACTGGCCGCCAGCGGCCATCCCGGCAAAGGAGCCAGTCAGCATCTCGCCAGCAGCCGTCAGTCGGCAGGGTTCCGCCAGCCATGCAGCGGCAAACGGATCTATCTCGTTATAATAGACGCTCATAATCATTCTCCGGCTGCTCATTAGGCCGGAACCGCCGACTTAACTTTCGGGAGAACCGGGGCAAAACGGACTTTTCATCACCACGATATTGACGTAAGGTTCTTCCCGTTTATGAGGGCAGTCTGCCGGGCAAAGCCTTGAGATTATCGCATCAAGTTGCCCATTATCAGCCACAAAAAAATTGTTTCGTTTCATATATTTTCCTCAATCGGACTTCCGTGAATCCGTTTTATGCAATGATTTGATTTTCAAATCGATTTCGTACTCGACAGTGAATGTTGCATCATCATTTCCAAAGGAAAAATCTGCTTTGCCGCAGTAGTTCATGGAATTGAAACGTGCAGTATTTTTTTTGCTTTCCTGTGCCCATACAAGAAGTAGAGCCGCGCTGATATGTTCAAGAAGCTCTTTGTATTCTTGTGGCGTGGTAATCTCGGAATTAGGTGTTTCTTCTCCGGTTTCCTTGATATCAGCCCCATACGCATCAGATATCGGTAAAGCCCCCGGCCAGGGACGTGGAAAATACGGCCCCATCTGTTTTTCCATGCCAAGCAGCATCATCAGATTGATCAGAAAAATATCCGTTCCGGCGATCCAGCCTTCTATCCACGGACATTTTTCCAATGCTTCCGGTGCGTTTGTCTGGAGACATTGAAGCAGCTCACGGTTTTCATCGATCGTCTTCCATATCCCGCGCTCAGACCGGGAATGCCTGAGAAAAAATTCAATTTTTTTGAGCTGTTCCATTCTAGGCCCTTACTTTCTTGCTTTTTTCTTGCGTTTTGATTGCAGACATAAGCAAAACAACAGCAAATTTTTAAAAGATAAAACGGGATGCCATGCCTTGACTGGCATAACATCCCGTTTTCATTTGTATAGTTTTATTGACTGCTTAGATTATTAAACTATTTGGAATATCTTGAACAGAAGGCAGATGAGCTTGGACCTTTTGCACACTTGACCGAGCTTGAATCGCTCATCAATCAGGTGCCCGAAGAATATCAGGATAGCTTTATATATGGCTATCTCAAGGGGGCATACGATACCAGGTGCGCACTGGGTGTCTGACAAGCCCCCCCCCGGGGGGGGGGCGGAATTCATCTGTTACACCGCAGTATAACGTCATCATTACCCTGTTCTCTCTTCAACCTTTAATATATGGAGTAACATCATGGACAAAAACGATTTTCTCAAAAAAGCGACGGAAACCGTCTGGGATGAGCATGATCGTCCGCTCAGGCTCATCGATATGAAAAAGGCCCTTGACTCCTTCTGCTCCGTGGCCGCAGCGGAACTTCTGGCGGGAGGTGAAATTTCCCTGCCGACTCTCGGCAAGCTCAAAGTGAAGGAAACGGCCGCTCGTATCGGCCGCAATCCACTCACGGGTGACAAGCTCGAAATTCCTGCGGGACGGAAGGTTGTCTTCTCCCCCTCCAGGGACTTCAAGGTGGCCCTGCATGGATAGGTACACCATAGACGAAGCCGCTCTGATCATGCTAATTGAAAATCACTGGCAGGAGTTCATTGAATATTCCGGCGGAGAGGAATCGGCAGAAACAACCCTGCGGGCACTGAAGGACGCTGCGGGTATGGATTAGTTTCCGTTCCCACGAGCATAACGGTGTCCATAATTCAATGATTTGTCTATCGCGACGTATCTCCTCTCTCCAAGAGGAGACGGTGACATTCTCCCTCGCCTGAAGACCTGGGAGGATGTCACCACACAAAGCACGATTCAATCCCCAGGAGGAATGAAAGTAAATGCCTGCGCAAATTATCAGCATTGCGAATCAGAAGGGCGGCGTCGGCAAAACGACAACAGCGCAAAACCTCGGATGTGCGCTTGCCCAGTACCATCACAAGCGAGTACTATTGATTGACCTCGATCCCCAGGGGAATTTGAGTGACAGCTTTGGGATTACTGACTTTCAATACAGTATCATGTCCGCTCTTGACGGAACCTGCAAGCTGCATGAAGTTATACAACAAGTTTCTGATAACTTATTTCTTGCTCCCGCCAACGTGGAACTGGCCACAGCGGAAATTTTATTCGTGGCAAAAATGGGTCGAGAGAATCTTTTAAAAAAGCAAATTTCGGATATTATCAATGAATATGACTATATATTTATTGACTGTTCGCCCTCGCTCGGTTTGCTGACAGTAAACGCTTTTACCGCATCTGATTATATTCTTGTGCCAGTTCAGGCGGAATATCATAGCCTGACAGGACTAAAGCTTATATTCGACAGCATGACGCAGGTAAAAGAGAATATCAATGAAAATCTTGAACTTCTTGGGCTCATTATAACATTTTTTGATAACCGGAAAACTCTAAATAAAGATGTTAAAACGGAATTAAAAAATCAATTCCCTGAATTAATATTCAATACCTATATCAGAGACAACATATCTCTTGCTGAAGCGCCAAGTCAAAGTCAAAGTATATTTGATTATCGCTGCAGAAGTTATGGGAGTGATGATTATAAGGCTTTGGCTGATGAATTTATAAACAGAATGGAGATTACACATGCCTCTGGGAAATAAGGGTAAGGAAAAATTAGGCTCGCTTTTTAAAAAAACAGATATTTCTATCGCATCTCCAAGTTTATCAGAACATGATGGAGTCGAGCATGATAACAGTCAGCGACCAGCAGAATTAAAAAAAGGCATGTCTGGAAAAAGACGAGGTTTTTATTTGCCAAATGAACTTTCCAAAAGACTTGATCGATATGTTGCCGCACATAACCTGTTAAATGAAAAAAGAATCAGGCCAAATGATGTCGTAAAAATGGCATTAACTATTTATCTTGATAATCAGGAGGAAAGCAATCCGCAAATCAACATGCTCATTGATCGTCTGATTCAAAAGCAGGATTCTGATGTGAGTTGAGTTGCTTATAGGCCAATTCAGGGTTTTTAAATGCTTCCTGCAGGCCTCCTGAAATGCCGTTTGCAATGATATCTGCTTCAATGCATTCAAGGTATAATCGAAGGCCTGCTTTTCCGTAGCGTTTCATCAAAATATTCAAAAAATAAAATAATTTTACTACTGTCAAGGAAGGCTCCTTGCCGTTTCTCCATGAATAAACAGTCGCGGGGATTACCCCAAAGAGGACAGCGCATTTGCGGATGGAGAAACGCCCGAACTTATCGGGCCAGTTATTTTCAAGTAAAGGATAAATAGTCGTAAAGTCCGGCATTTTTGGAAAAAAGCCATCCACCAGTTCAGGCTGCCCAAGCAGGAGGCGCAAGAGATATCGCTTCGGCAGAGAACCAATCGCTTCATCCGCCTTTGGAGAGAGCGGGCTTCTCTGGCTCCCTACCAGATACATCAGTTCCAGCAGACTGCATCCGAGTGTTTCCCGGAGTCTTCGGTAGTCGCCGATTTTCATCGGCGCCTTTTGTGGGACCATTGTTCACTCCCTTGAATTTTATGACGTCGTAGATTAGCATAATGTCATGATCAGGCACTTAAGCGCATATTCACTTTGGCCCGCTGGAAGCATACCGACAGATTCCTTCACTGTCGAGTCTGTGCCTCTTAGTACGGGTAAGCAGATTCCCGCAGGTCGCTTTATCGGCGCATTTGGCTTTCAAGGGGTTTTGGGGCTTTTCCGTCAACTTCGCCGAACCTACAGATCGGATACTGTGCTGAGAATCGATATTTCTGTGATACTGCCTGATCAGCCGATGACCGTAGTTTCATCCCGTCTTGCCGAAAGTATGTCACTGCACGTAGGCTATATCAGTCGTACCATCGAAGCAGAGCTCAGGCAGATTATCGATGATCGGACTTTTCGGACATTATCGGAGATCATTTTGGAAGAACCAATGGTCTTAAACAAAATCTGGGAACATCCTGACTTCAGCCATATCAAAATGATTTGCTGGAATGCTCCAACGACCGAAAATCCAAAATTTCAAATGGGTGCCCTTGCGGGACCTGGGGTTGTTGATTCTGTATCTGTTTTGGATGCCCCGAGTCTTTCGGCAACTCTTAAATTCTAAGCTTCCAGCAAAAGTGTCCTACTCCTAATAGTCAGGCGTTTTTGCTTCTAACTCTGTATGCGTCTGCAGGAATAAACTGGGTATCAGAGCGCGGAACAGTCTTCAATACCGGAACGGGACATGGGCTCCCCCCCGGGGGAACTCAAAATGAAGTCAATATATGAGACGGCGCGGACAAAGACAAGCCGCCGTGTGGCTGACGGGATAACGGAATATATATTCCGTTATCCCGTTATCTTCTTATACGGTTATGCTATATCAGAATCGCCAGCATTCGGCTCAGGGACTCGATGTTCTGCCCCATGCAGGCTGCCTGCGCCATACAGGCCGAAATCAGTTTCTCGGTGACGGCGGCATCCATGCCTGACCGCTCTTCCCTCTTCATGGCCCGGCGATATTCCGACGCGGCCAGTACCAGCTCATACGCTCCCGTTATCAGTCGCCCCGCTTCCCGCTGGAACACAAGAAAGTCCTCCTGAATACCGGGAACGGAAACGGGAGCAGGAGCCTCCTCTTT
>CALUUZ010000038.1 GCA_944324075.1 Candidatus Mailhella excrementigallinarum | reverse complement strand
CACGAAAGGTATCCGCCGGGCAAGGTCTTTCCGCCCGGCGGATACTGTCCCGGTACCGGTTTTGCGATACGCCGCAGGACAGCATGTCGACAATGCCGGAACGTCCGCCGCACACAAGCGGCCTGCCACATTTTGTTACGTTTACTTACTTGCCATGCCGGGCTGCCATCCCTAATTTTAATAACCTCTTCCCCTTGTCAACAGGCAGCACCTCGTGGAGCCGGGCATGAAATCGCGCAGCAAAACACTTTTCGTCGTTCTCCCCATTCTTCTGCTCTGCGTCGGGGGAATATGGTACTGGCGGAAAAACGCCGACGACAGAGCCGCCATGAGCTACCTCACGGAAACTGTCCGCCGCGGGGAAATCCTTGCCACCGTCAATGCCTCGGGCGAACTGGACGCCGTCGTCTCCGTCGATGTGGGCGCGCAGGTATCCGGCCAGATCGAAAGGCTGTATGTGGAACTCGGCCAGCAGGTCAAAAAGGGCGACCTCATTGCGGAAATCGACTCCACCACCCAGCGCAACGAACTGGAAAAAAGCAAGGCGCAGCTGGCCTCCTATGAAGCGCAACTGGCCGCGCGCAAAACCGCTCTGGATATCGCGCAGACCCGCTATAACCGGGAACTGAAACTGCGCCGCAGCGATTCCACCTCGCGGGAAAATCTGGAAAGCGCACAGCAGACTCTGGCATCGGCCAGGGCGGACGTGGCGGAAATGGAATCGCAGATCACCCAGACCAGACTTGCCGTCAGCACGGCGGAAACCAACCTGGGCTATACCAGAATCAGCGCGCCGCTGGACGGCACGGTAGTTTCCGTTCCGGTTGAGGAGGGCCAGACCGTCAACGCCAATCAGACCACCCCCACCATCGTGCAGGTGGCTGATCTTTCGCGTATGGAGAACAAGATAGAAATCTCCGAAGGCGACATCACCCGGGTGACTCCAGGCATGCCGGTCATATACACCATTCTCTCCGAACCGGACATCAGCTTCAGGGCAAGGCTCGATTCCATCGATCCGGGCAACACCTCCGTCACCGACGCCAGTTCATCTTCCTCGGTGTCCTCTTCATCCTCCTCATCGTCCGGCGATGCGGTCTACTATTACGGCAAATCCGTGGTTTCCAACGAAGACGGCCGTCTGCGCATCGGCATGACCACCCAGAACACCATTATCGTCAGCCGCGCGCAGGATGTGCTCATCGTGCCGAGCATCGTTCTGGAAAAACGTATGGAACGCGGCAGGACAAGCTACTTCGCCCAGGTGCTCACTCCGGCCGGCGCGGTGGAGGAACGCGCGGTGGAGACCGGCATCTCCGACAATCTGAACACCCAGATTATCTCCGGGCTCACGGAAGGGGAACAGGTCGTCTCCTCCATGATGACCCGGGCCGAGGAAGCGGCGGCCTCCGTCGCCGGCATGCGCAGGCCGCGCATGCGCTGATGACCCCGGACGCACGGCATCACCATGAACGTCATCGAACTGAAAGGCATAACCAAGAGCTACGGCGAGGGCAACAGCCGCGTCGAGGTTCTCAGGGACGTCAACCTGTCCATCAGGCAGGGGGACTTTGTCGCCATCATCGGGCAGTCCGGTTCGGGCAAGTCCACGCTCATGAACATTCTCGGCTGCCTTGACACCCCGACAGCCGGCTCCTATGCCGTATACGGCAAGGAAGCGGCAAGCCTCGGTCCGGACGGGCTGGCCGCGCTGCGCAGCGAAAAATTCGGTTTCGTGTTCCAGCGCTATAATCTGCTCGGCTCCCTGAACGCCACGGAAAACGTGGCGTTGCCCGCCGTCTACGCGGGCATGGGCCAGGCGGAGCGAACCCGGCGGGCGCGGGAGATTCTTGAACGCCTCGGGCTGGGAGAACGTCTGACAAACAGGCCCGGGGAGCTTTCCGGCGGGCAGCAGCAGCGCGTGAGCATCGCCCGTGCCCTCATGAACGGCGGAGACATCATTCTTGCCGACGAACCCACCGGAGCGCTGGATTCCAAAAGCGGCGAGCAGGTCATGAAAATCCTCATGGAGCTGCACCAGGCAGGCCATACCATCATTCTGGTCACCCATGATCGGCACATCGCCGAATACGCCAGCCGGATCATCGAAATCCGGGACGGCGAAATCATCGCGGACACCCGCCGCGCGCCCGAACCAAGGGCCGCTGAACGCGGCGCTCCCGTCTTCACACGCCCGAACCGCCTTTTTTTCATGCGTGATCAGTTCATTGAAGCCCTGCGCATGTCGGTACAGGCCATCTTTGCCCACAAGCTGCGCTCCCTTCTGACCATGCTCGGGATCATCATCGGCATCGCTTCCGTGGTTACCGTGGTGGCGCTGGGGCGCGGTTCACAGGAAAAAATTCTCGCCGACATCAACGCCATGGGCACCAGCACCATCGACATCATGCCCGGCACCGGCTTCGGCGACCGCCGGGCAGGCAGGGTACGCACGCTTACTGTAGACGACTCCGACGCCCTGGCGAAACAGAGCTATATTGCCAGCTCCACACCGCGCACCTCATCCTCCGGCGATCTGACCCGGCGCAACATTTCCGTAACCGCCCAGCTCAACGGAGTCGGCGTACAGTACTTTGACGTGAAGGGCCTCTCCATCGCGCAGGGCCGCCTGTTCAGCGAGGACGAAGTGCGGGCCGGCGCGGCCGTGGCGGTTATTGATCAGAATACGAAAAAGCAGCTCTTTCCCAGCGGGGAAAACCCTCTGGGCGAAGTCATCCTGTTCAAGGGCAAGCCTCTCCAGATCATCGGAGTCGCCGCCGAACAGAACGCCGCTTTCGGCCCCACGGAAAATCTGACTCTCTGGGCCCCTTACACCACAATCATGAACCGCATCACCGGCACTCGCTATATTACCGCCATCACGGTCAAAATCCGCGATGACGTCAGCCCGGTCATGGCGGAAAGGCAGCTTACCCGCTTTCTTACCGTCAAGCACCGGGGCAAGCAGGATTTCTTCACCATCAATACCGACAGCATCCGCAAAACCATCGAAAGCACCACCGGCACCATGACCCTGCTCATTTCCGGCATCGCCCTCATTTCCCTTGTTGTCGGCGGCATCGGCGTCATGAACATCATGCTTGTTTCCGTCACCGAGCGTACCCGTGAAATCGGCATCCGCATGGCCATCGGAGCGCGGCAGCGCAACGTGCTCGCCCAGTTTCTCATTGAGGCCGTCCTCATCTGCATTCTGGGCGGCGTCCTGGGTGTGCTGCTCTCCTACGCCATCGGCGTTCTTTTCTCCATGATCACCTCCATGTTCGCCATGTCCTACTCGGGCGCATCCATAATGCTCGCCCTCGCCTGCTCCTCCCTCATCGGCGTGGTGTTCGGCTTTGTCCCGGCCCGCAACGCCTCCCGCCTCAACCCCGTAGACGCCCTTTCACGGGAGTAAGCCATGAATGGAACCTCTTTGCCCCAGCGGGGCGCAGCCTCCCCACTCCGGGTCCTCCTCTCCTCCCTTATCATCTGTCTTGCATTGACGGGATGTGCGGCGATGGACCACGACACGGCGGAACTGACGCGGGGCAGGCTGATGACGGAGAGCGAGGCTCTGGCCCGCTGGGGTGTGGAGCGGGACTGGTGGAAGGGATATGCCGACGCAACGCTGAATGCTCTGGAGGAAGAGGCTCTGGCGAACAATACGGATCTGGCAAAAAGCGCCATCAGCGTGAACAAGGCGCTGTATCAGGCTCGGCGCATAGGATCGGATATGGTGCCTTCCTTCACGGCGGGCGCTGACGCCGGCCGCAGCAAGAATCTGGACAGCGGCGATTCGGACGCCCCCTCCTACGGCGCGGATCTGGGCATCAGTTATGAGCTTGACCTGTGGCGCAGGCTGCGGGACGAAACGTCCGCCGCGGAATGGACGCTGCGGGCAACGGAACAGGATCTGGAAAGCGCCCGGCTGACCCTGACCGCCAGTGTGGCGGATGCCTATTTCAACTGGCGCTATATACGGGAAGCCGCAGCGGTGACCGGGGAATCACTGAAAAACTACGAACGGATTCTGGGCATCGCGGAAGAGCGCAACAGACAGGGCAAGACGGACGGACTGGAGCCGCTGAACGCGCGGCAGTCCGTGCTTTCCGCACGGAACAGCCTGATGGCGTATCAGACAGAACTGAAAACCATCGAACAGACGCTGCGGGATCTGCTGAACCGTGGTCCGGAAGGAAAACTGGGACTGGGTTCCTCCTCCCTGCTGGACGTGGCTTCCGAAGGACCGGATCTTGATGTTCCCCTGGCCGCCCTTTCCCTGCGGCCCGATGTCCGAGCCGCGGAGTTTCGTCTGCAAGGTGCCTTCCGAAGCAGGGAAGCCGCCGAAGCATCGCTGTATCCTTCCATTACCGTGGGAGCGACACTCTCTGCTTCATCCGATCGGATCGGCACCATGTTCGACGTGCCCTTTCTCGGAGGAAGCATAAGGATTAACCTGCCCTTCCTCCAGTGGAATACCCTGCGCTGGGATGTGAAGATATCCGAAGCTGAGTTTGAGGAAGCCAAACTGAACCTTGAAAAGGCTGTGAATACAGCACTGAACGAGGTCGATGTCCAGTATTTCGGCTATCGCAAGGCGCTGGAGCAGGTAGCGAACATGCAGCGCAAGCTGGAAGCGGACACGCGCGCCGCCGCATACCGCGAGGAGCGCTGGAGAAGCGGTGCGGGAGAGCTGGAGGACTGGCTGAGCGCGCTGAATACCCGCAACAGCACCCTGCTTTCCCTGCTTCAGGGCAAATATGATCTGATCAGCCGGGAGAATGCCATTTACCGGGCGATGGGCGGAAGACTGACGGAACGCCCCGCGTCCCCGGGGCCGACGGCGGTTTCTCCCGCACCGGCGCCCGTGCCGTAATCCGGAACCCGTCTTCTCTCATTGCCAAAAGATATATTTCCGATAGAATCGGACGGAATATGCTGTGGAATGAGAGGATGCCATGACCCTGTTCGGAATGCCCATAGACCTCGCGGGCGCACTGTTCATTTTTTGCCTGCGTCTGGCGGATGTGACGCTCGGTACGATCAGAACCGTTCTGGTCATGCGCGGGGTGCGCTTTGTGGCTGCCCTGGTGGGCTTTTTTGAAATCATCATCTGGGTGGTCGCCATCTCAAGGGTCATGGGACACCTTGACAGCGTCTTCAATGTGATCGCCTATGCCGCCGGCTACAGCTGCGGCATACTCATGGGCATCTTTGTGGAAGAGCGGCTGGCACTGGGCATCACGGTCGTGAACATCATCGTTCACGAGGACGAGGCGCGGCTTGCCGACGAGCTGCGCAAGGCCGGGTTCGGCGTGACAAGAATGGAAGCCTTCGGCATGAGGGATGAAATGCACCTGCTGCGCGTGGTGCTGCCGCGCCGCAAGGTCAACCAGCTTGTCCGCCTGTGCAGGAAACTTTCACCCAAGAGTTTTCTTACCGTTGAGGACGTGCGCGGCGCGTACGGCGGCTATCTGCCCTGACCGCAGCGGAATCTCCCGGAACAGGCTCGAGAGCATCGGGTGCATCCTTTTCCGGAACGACGGTCTTTCCGCCGCCGGCCAGAAGAGGATCATACTCCACGGCTCCAAGAAGAAAGCGGATTTCCTCCTGTGTCAGACGCGCGGGCATCTCTCTGTCGCCATCCATGGCAAAGCTCCTTTGCGGGCGGCGGACGGACACTCCCTGTCCGTCCGGACCTGAACCCCGCCGGTTCTGGCTCTTTGTTTTATCCTGGAATATTTTGCTATTGAAAGTATTTGCCGTCCAGGACCCTATCCGGATCGCAGGTTTCACGCCTCCTCCGGAGCAGCCGCAAGTGAATTGCGGCGACACCGGAGAAGGGGGGGCGTCGCGGCTTCAGTCTCGCTTCGCTTGACTCCGGGAGCATTTTCAAAACGAGAATACTCTACCGTAAGGCCCTGCTGCCCACCAAATATTTTTTGTATCATTTTATTGCAGCCGGTGTCGATGAGAGAAAGATCGCGCCGCGGCAGGAACAGCGGCAGAAAGCTCATGCCGGATTCGGAATGGGTGCGAAAAAAAGCAGCCCGTGGCTCCGCAGTATTCCTGCGCGGCACGGGCTGCTTCACGATGCTTTCAATCCGCGCGCTCCCTGCAGGAGAGGGGGCGCAGAAAGGAATTTCACCGGCTTTGCCGTCTTGTCGGGAACTCCTTTCCCCATGAAGAGAAAGAGTTCAAGCCATAACGGAATTTTTGACGAATATGATCAGAACCGATAGGTGATCCCCCCGCCGAAGATATTCTGCACATCCCGATCCACCATGGGGCTGTTTCTGATTTCATCGCTCAGGAACATCGCCGTCCACGACGCATAAAGGCTCCAGTGTTCCGTCATGTCCCAGCCTGCCGCAACACGGAGATACGGGGAGAATCCCGAATCGGGGGAGTAGCGCCGCAGGCCGCTGCGTGAGGACTCCGAACGGCTGATGCCATAATAATAGTCGTTGTGGTCCGAACTCGTCCACAGTACGCCCGCACCCGGTGTCAGGGAGAAATCCCCGGCCCTCAGGGTATAGGAATAGGAAACATCCGCCAGAAAGCCGTCGCTTGTGCCGGTCACATCACCGGAGGCCCGCAGGCTCAGACTCCCCCATTCCGTGTCGATCCCGTACCCGAGAGTGGCCAGCACGCTGATATTGCGGTTATCAAGCTGCTTCATGGCCCAGTCATCACTCTTGCTTGAGCGAAAATACTGCGGCAGGAGCGAAGCCCCCACAAAAAGCCTCTGCCTTTCATCCTTCCACAGGTAGGCTCCCGCAGTATAGCCGTTCACAAACAGCCGTTCGCCCTCATAGCGCACGAGAGGCATGGGCAGAACCTTCGTATCCATCCCCCGGTACTCGGAAGGTGTTGCGAATACTCCCAGACTGAGTGAAAGATCTCCTCCAAGGGCGCTCTGCCCGAATGCCAGCACCATACCCAGCGCCAGAACGGCGCGACGCAGCGACAACATATTCTGCTCCTGAAAGTCCGGAATAAACCGCCTTTCGATGTCCGGCGGCGTGAAATGACAGACAGGTGTAGCGGCCTTTCCCAAAGAAGTCAACAACTGATGACTTAAGAAAAACTCGCCCCTTCCGCCAAAATCTGCCATATATGCCGGAACATTCACCCAGAACGGATACAGGCAGGGCAGCATGAAAAAACAGCAGCAGGAACGGATGAGCCCGCCGGAACATGCCGGAGGGAACAGAGCGTTCCGTCCCCGCAACGCGGGACGAACCAGAAAGGCAATACTTCGCGCCGCACGCGAGCTTTTTGCCCGTGCTTCATACGAAAATGTTCAGACCCGCCAGATTGCCGCTCTTGCCGGAGTGGACGCAGCGCTGCTCAACCGCTATTTCGGTTCCAAGAAGCGTCTCTTCGCGGCGGTTCTGGACGATATCGGAACGGAGCAGCAGCCCTTTCCGCAAAGCGGGATGCTGGCGGCCCTCGGAGAGAGGATGTCCTGCGCCTTCAGGGGAAACGCGTCTCACATCGGAATCGAAGCTCTCAACATCGCCATCTTTTCCGCCTCAAGCCCCGAGGTCGCCCCGATGATCAAGGAGCGGTTCAGGGATGCCATGCGCGAAATCGCGGCAAGACTGGGTGACGGGAGCGATGCGTCCCCGGCCTGCGTTTTTCTGGCCTGCACCATGGGCGCAATCATCACCCGACGCCTGCTCCCCGAAGATGCCATGCCCGAGCTTTCCCCGGACATGCTGCAGGAACATTTCCGTCTGCTGCTGGAAAGTCTGCGCGCATCCGCCCGAACAGACTATTCCTCAACTTCGTAGTCCAGCGCCTGCCGGCTTTCCGCCACGGACTTCATCAGTCTGCCGCACTCCAGATGCAGGGGATGCACGGCATAGGTCTGCAGCGCTTCCTCATCCTCATGCGTGCTGTGCAGCACGAGTTCCGCCGGCATGGTGGAGGTTCCGAGAACCGTGCCGGAAATATCCAGCGAAAGCAGGCCGGGGATCTTCCCGATCAGCCCGCGTGCGGCCTTCTTCATCAGTTCCGCGTTTTCCGCCGCGCTGCGGCCTTCCGCTTCCGGCTTCAGCGTCCACCAGACGATGTGACGAATCATGACTTGCTCCTGTGATGGCATTCAATACTGCATGTTCAACGTCAGGATCGCATCGGCTTCGCCGCCTTGTCAATCCATTCTTTTTCGGCGCCTTGCTGCAGAACCATGCTGATGGCGCTGTGCGGGGCGTACGGCTTTGCACCGGCATGAGCCGCAAAGACAGCCCGTGTTCCACACTGGCGAAAGGCGGCATGTATCCATGACCGGCTCGCCCGCGCCTCCGCGGGCGAGGATATGTTCCGCACAGCTCGACTACAGCGCGTTTTCCGGGAACCATGCGGCGGGCCGGGATAATCCGCGCCGTGCGGGGAAGCATCCCGGGCACATTGCCTCCCCCGGGCAAAACGCTTACCATGACGAGGCTTTCCCCACCAGCCCCGGCGGCCCCATGAAGATATCCTCTCCGCGCCGTCCCGCCGCATCCGGGACGGATCAGAACGATGCCCTGCCCAGCCTGCGCAATGGCGTACGCGACGATGTGCGCGAGCTGCGCCTGCTGTTCGAACTGAGCCAGCTTCTCGACGGTGCGGCCCATATCGGCGAAACCCTGGACGGCGCGCTGTGCCTCATGGCCCGGCATATGGCCATGATGCGGGGCTCCATCTCTCTGGTTTCCCCCGGGGACGGGAGCATCCATATTGAAAGCTCCTACGGACTCAATGCCGCGGAACAGGCGCGCGGACACTATGCGGCGGGAGAAGGCGTCACCGGCACGGTTATCCGTACCGGACGCCCCATGGTCATTTCCAACGTGTCCGACGAGCCGCTCTTCCTCAACCGCACCAGGTCCCGCAATCTGCGCAAGGATGCCGTTTCCTTCATCTGCGTGCCCATCCGGGCCGACGATCAGGCCATCGGCGCCCTGTCCGTGGATCGGCTTTTTGCCGACACCTCCACTCTGGAGGAAGACGCCCGCCTGCTGACCATCATCGCATCCATGCTGGCCCGCGCGGCCAGAGTCCGCCAGAGCTGTCTCCCGGAGCGGAATGTGAACCGAGCCGCCAGAGGGCATGACAGAGGCAGAGTAAGCCTCCGCTCTCCCTTTTTCGTGGGTTCATGCGAGGCCATGCAGCAGGTCTACGCCCGCATCGATCAGGTGGCCCGCACTTCCGCCACGGTGCTGCTGCGGGGGGAAAGCGGAACGGGCAAGGAGCTTGCCGCGCTGGCCATCCACGCGGCAAGCCCGCGTGCGAACAGGCCCTTCATCACCCTGAACTGCGCGGCCCTGCCCGAAACGCTGGTGGAAAACGAGCTGTTCGGCCACGAGCGCGGCGCGTTCACGGGAGCGCAGGGCCTGTACCGGGGCCGCTTTGAACAGGCGGACGGCGGCACGCTGTTTCTGGATGAAGTGGGGGATCTGCCTCCGCTTACCCAGGCCAAACTGCTGCGCGTCATTCAGGAGCGCAGCTATGAACGGCTGGGCGGCGCGGAAACCCGCCGCGCCGACGTGCGCCTGATCACCGCCACCAACCGGCCGCTGGAAGATATGGTACATCAGGGAGCATTCCGGGGCGACCTCTACTATCGCCTGAACGTCTTTCCCATCGAACTGCCCCCGCTCCGCGAGCGCAGCGGGGACATCGCCCTGCTGGCGGCTCACTTCATGAAAAAGTTCGCGGCGGCGGGAGGGCGGACGGAAATGAACCTTTCCCTCAGCGCGGCGGACATGCTCCAGCGCTACGAATGGCCCGGCAATATCCGCGAACTGGAAAACATTATGGAGCGGGCCGTGTTGCTGGCCGGAGAGGAAGGCGTCATTCTGCCCCAGCATCTGCCCCCGGAACTGCACAGCAAGGGCTGCCCGGTTTCCGCTCCCGGAGTGCGGCGGGCGCAGGGCCATGCCGTCGGTCCGCTTCAGCCCCGTCTGGATGAACTGGAAAAGGGCTGTATCCTTGAGGCGCTGCGCCGTCATGAGGGCAATATGGGCAGGGCCGCCCGCGAACTGGGGCTGACCGATCGCATCATGGCCCTGCGCATGAAGAAATACGGCATTACCTACAAGGAATTCCGCCGGAAACGAACCCGGCCTGAATAAAATCAACTTTTTTGTAGAAAATGCTGTTACCTGACATTTTTTTCAACAAAAATGTAGATTATTGGCTTTCCCTTTTGCCTTGCCGAATCCCGGCCTCCCGGCATGTTCCTTTTCCATAGAATCTACACAAGTGTAGATTCTATTTTTGCTTCACATCTATGCCTCCTCCGCAAAAAATAACTATACTCTGTTGAAATAAAATATTTTTTATTTTAACACAAACGCTCTTGTCCGTCCTGGCATCCTTCTTGCTCAAGCAGGTCCGTCACGCCCGTGAACAGCGCGGGCACATGCCATCACCTGAGGAGCAAGCCATGAGTTCACCACGCCAGGAAGCCATTCGCGATATTCTTTCCGACGACACCCCCGAAGAGTCGTCCGGTCCGGCCCCTCTGCGGCCAACCGTTGACATGCGGAGTCTGTTCGGCCGTGACGTGTTCAATCTGCACGTCATGCGCGAACGTCTGCCGCGCGACACATACAGGAAGATGGAAAAGACCATCCGCTGCCGCGCTCCCATGCCGGCGGACATCGCCGATATCGTGGCCGGCGCCATCCGCGACTGGGCGCTGGAGCGCGGGGCAACGCACTACACGCACTGGTTCCAGCCCATGACCGGCGTCACGGCGGAAAAGCACGATGCTTTCCTTGCCCCCACCGGAGACGGGCACGCCATTCAGGAGTTTTCCGGCAAGATGCTGGTATGCGGGGAGCCCGACGCCTCCTCCTTCCCTTCCGGCGGCATCCGTTCCACGTTCGAGGCGCGCGGCTATACCGCCTGGGACCCCACCGTGCCGGTCTTCATCCTGCCCGGCAGGGGCGGCAATACCCTGCATATTCCCACCATTTTCTATTCCTGGTCCGGCGAATCGCTGGATCGCAAGACGCCGCTGCTGCGCTCCATTGAGGCCGTTTCCCGGCAGGCTCTGCGCGTGCTGCGCCTGTTCGGCGACCATGATGCCACCCACGTCAGCCCCATGGTCGGCGCGGAGCAGGAATACTTTCTCGTGGATCGCCGTCTTGCCGCGCTGCGCCCTGATCTGCTCATGACCGGAACGACCCTGAGCGGCCTTCCCTCCCCAAAGGGGCAGGAAATGGAAGATCACTATTTCGGCGCGGTGCCCAGGCGCGTCATGGCGTTCATGCAGGATGTGGAAAACCGGCTCATCGCTCTGGGCATTCCGGTGCGCACCCGCCACAACGAAGTGGCTCCGGGCCAGTTTGAAATGGCCCCCCTGCATGAGGAAGTCAACATCGCCACCGACCACAACATGCTCATAATGAACATGCTGCGCCATGTGGCCCCTGATCATGGCTTCGTCTGCCTGCTGCACGAAAAGCCCTTTGCGGGCGTGAACGGCAGCGGCAAGCACAACAACTGGTCCCTGTGTTCCTCCGACGGCCGGAATCTGCTCGATCCCGGCGATACCCCGCGCACCAACGCCCGCTTTCTGGTCTTTCTCGCCGCCGTACTGCGCGCCGTGCACAAACACGCCATGGCCCTGCGTCTCGGCACCATCGGAGCCGGCAACGATCACCGCCTCGGCGCCAATGAAGCCCCGCCCGCGATTATTTCCGTGTATCTCGGCGATCTGCTGGAAGAAACCCTGCTGAGCATCATCGGGGAACAGCCCGCGCACGCCAGAACCGCGCCCATGGAGATCGGCGTTTCCACGCTGCCGCCCCTGCCGCGCGACTACTCGGATCGCAACCGTACCAGTCCCTTCGCCTTTACCGGCAACAAGTTCGAGTTCCGGGCCGTAGGCTCCTCCCAGTCCATCGCTCCGGCCAATATCGCCCTGAACAGCGCCGTGGCCTGCGCCCTGGACGATATCGCCACCGAGCTGGAAGCCGCCGTGGAAGGCGGAAAGGAACTGAACGACGCCCTGAAGGATCTGCTGCCCCGTCTGTTCCGCGAACACATGCCCGTGGTCTTCAACGGCAACGGCTATTCCGCCGAATGGCCGGAAGAGGCCGCCCGGCGCGGCCTGCCCAACCTGAAGGATACCGTGGCCGCGCTGGAGCATTACGACGACCCGGAAGTCATGGAAGTCTTCCTGCGCAACAGGGTGCTTTCCGAACCGGAAATTCTGGCCCGTCAGGAAATTCTCCAGGAAAACTATGCGCTGACCGTCGGCATCGAAGCCTCGGTGCTGGAACGCATGCTGCGCGAAATCGTGCTTCCCGTGACGCTGCGGGCCCAGAGCGAAGCCGCCCGTCTGGTGGCGGAAATCCGCGCGGCGGAAGGGACTCCGGCCAATGTCGGGGCAGGCGCGGCAAACAGTCTGCCCACAAATCTGGAAGAAAGGCGCTATGCGGCCTTCCGCTCCCATAACGTCGCCTTGATGACCGCGCTGGATGAGCTGCACGCCGCCCGCGAACAGCTTGCGGGCATGGACGGCGCTCCGGCCCGCGCCCGCGCCGCCCGCGATGCGGTGCTGCCGCTCATGCTCCGCTGCCGCGAACAATGCGACGCGCTGGAAGGCATGACCGACGACGCGGCCTGGCCGCTGCCCAAGTATGCGGAGCTGCTCTGGACGCATTGATTCCGAATTCTGCTCCGTTCGTTTTTTCCTCTCCTGTCCGTCCGGCGCATGAGCCGGACGGACAGCCCCTTCCTCCCAATACGCGCCATCTTCATGGTCAGCAAACATGATCGGCGGTTTTCATGACGACACGACAGCCTACCGACATCACCCATCCCAACCGCGAACACGACGCCTGCGGCGTCGGTTTTGTGGCCCGCCTGGACGGACGCCCCGCTCACAGAATCATCGAAGACGCCCTTTCCGCCATGACCAGCCTTGCCCACCGCGGCGGACTTGCCTCCGGACGAGGCGAAGGCGACGGGGCAGGTCTGCTTCTCCCCCTTCCGCTTGATTTCCTGAGCCGTTTCTGGACCCTGCCTCCGGTCTTCGGGTTCGGACAGCTTTTTCTGCCCCGTGACGCGGCGGCTGGAAAAAGAGCCATGGCACTTGTGGAGGAAAGCCTTGCCGCGCAGGGTCTGGAACTGGCGGACGGGCGCGATGTTCCCGTCCGTCCCGACGCGCTCGGCCCGCACGCGCGCTCGCAGATGCCGCGCATGGCGCAGGTTCTCGTCCTGCCCCGCGCGGGAACATCCGGGACATTCCGGGATGCTTCCGCGCTTCCCGCCGTGGTTTCGCCGCTGGCCGAGCCGGGCGAGGAACTGGAGCGCCGCCTGTATCTCGCCCGCAAGGGCATGGAACGGGCCGCGCGGAAACTGCCGGAACAGGAAGATTTTTACGTCGCCAGCCTGTCTTCCCGCAGCGTGGTGTACAAGGCCATGCTCACCGGAGCAAAACTGGCGGACTTTTATCCCGATCTCGCTGATCCCCATTTCTCCGCCCCCTTTGCCGTCTTTCACGAGCGTTTCAGCACCAACACCATGCCGCGCTGGCGGCTGGCCCAGCCCTTCCGCATGCTGGCCCATAACGGCGAAATCAATACCCTGCAAAGCAATCTTACGCACATGAAGATCAGGGAAGCGGCCCTGTCCTCACCGCTGTTCGGCGATCCGGACGGAGTCAGGCCGGTCATTGAAGAGGACGGAAGCGACTCCTCAGCTCTGGACAACGTGCTGGAACTGCTCACGCGCGGAGGCAGACCCCTGCCCCATTCCCTGATGATGCTCCTGCCGGAACCCTTTGGCCGGGCCTTTGTCATGGGCGACAACAAGCGCGCCTTCTATGACTGGCACGCGGCCATGATGGAAGCATGGGACGGCCCCTCCGCCCTGGTGTTCACCGACGGTTTCCGCCGCGTGGGAGCCATGCTCGACCGCAACGCGCTGCGGCCGGGCCGTTACAGCCTCAGCCGGGAGGGACTGCTGGTCTTTGCCTCGGAAAGCGGCGTGAGCCTCGCGCGGGAAGAAGCGGACTCCGTCCCCGGTGCGCAGCGCCGTCAACTGGGCGCGCGCCGCATGTTCATGGCCGACCTTGTCCAGCACCGCCTGCTCACCGACGCCGAACTGAAGGGGCAGGTAGTACGCGAACATCCCTACCGCCGCTGGCAGGTGCGGACAAGCCTGGGCACCGCCGATCTTTTCCCTGCCGAACCGGATGGAGCGCACGCGGCGGCATGCGGCGATCTCCCCCGGCCATGCGTTCGGCAACGCGCCCGACGCGATATGGACGCGCTGCGCCATATGGCGCTCAAGGGACAGGAGCCTGTTCTCTCTACCGGCAGTGACGAAGCGCTCGCCGCGCTGGACGACGCTCCCCGGCCCTTCTTCGACTATTTCCGCCAGCGTTTCGCGCAGGTGACCAATCCGCCCATTGACCCGCTGCGTGAAGAGCTTTCCATGTCGCTCATGAGCTATGTGGGTCCGGAAGGCAATCTGCTCGCCCGTGAACCGGAAGCCCTGTTCCGCCTGCGTCTGCCCCATCCTTTCCTTCAGCGCGAAGACATGCGCCGCCTGCGTCTGGCAAGGCATGACAAACTGCGCCCTGTCCGGCTTGATGCGGTGTGGCGTCTGCCCGCCCGCAGTTCCGACGCGGGGGAAGCCCTGCGCGACGGACTGGAAGCGCTGTTCCGCGCGGCCGGGGAAGCTCTCGATCAGGGGGCGACGCTGCTGATCCTCAGCGATGCCGGGAGCGGCGGGGACAATCTGCTTCCCATCCCTTCCCTCCTTGCCGCCTCAGCCCTGCACAATCATCTTATCCGCGCGCGCAAGCGTCATCTGTGCGGACTCATTTCGGAAAACGGCGATGCGTGGGAACCCATGCACATGGCCCAGCTCATCACCTGCGGCGCGGACGCCGTCTGCCCGTGGGGAGCGCTGGATGATGCCGAAAAACTGGGCGCGGAGGGCGGGCTCAGCGCCGAGGAAGCCCGTTCCGCTTACATCACCGCGCTGCGCAAGGGGCTGCTCAAGGCCATGGCCCGACTGGGCATTTCCACGCTGCGCAGCTTCCGGGGCGGGCATTTCTTTGAATGCGTCGGACTGGACAAGGAGTTTGCCGGGAGCTTCTTTGCCGACATGCCGGTACGCCTCGGCTCCGCCCTGCCGGGCATGGGACTCGGCCTGAACGAGTTTGCCGCCGAAGCCGCCGCCTTGCACGCCATGGAACAGGAAGGACGCGCGCCGTCCGAAACCCGCTTCTGGAACAGGGAAAGCGTCACCCTGCTGCAACGGGCCGTGGGATTTTCCCGCTCGGGGTCAGCGGAGGATGCAAGCGCCGATCCCGCCGCCTTTGCCAAATTTGCCGCGCTGGCGGATGCGGCATCTCCCGCCTTCACCCCCCGCTCCTGTCTGCGTCTGATCGAGTCGGAACATCCCCTGCCGCTGAAAAGGGTAGAGAGCGCCGACACCATCATGACCCGCTTTGTGGGCGCGGCCATGTCCCTTGGGGCGATCAGCGCCGAAGCGCATATCTGCGTGGCCCGCGCCTGCAACGCCGTTGGCGCGCGCTCCAACAGCGGGGAAGGAGGCGAGGACGAGACGCGCGGAGCGGATGAGGCGGGCGGCGACAGCCGTTCCCGCATCCGTCAGGTGGCATCGGGACGCTTCGGCGTGACCCTGGACTATCTGGTCAATGCGGATGAAATCCAGATCAAGATCGCGCAGGGAGCCAAACCCGGCGAGGGAGGCCAGCTGCCCGCGGCCAAGGTCACGGAGGAAGTGGCCAGGCTGCGCCGCACCATGCCCGGCGTCACCCTTGTCTCCCCTCCGCCGCATCACGACATCTATTCCATTGAGGATCTGGCCCAGCTCATCCACGATCTGCGCCGGGTCAGCCCCTCCTCGCGCATTTCGGTCAAGCTCGCCTCGGAAAGCGGTGTGGGTACCGTGGCCGTGGGTGTGGCAAAGGCAGGAGCCGACGGCATCCTCATTTCCGGCCACGACGGCGGCACCGGAGCCGCCCCGCTTTCCGCCATACGCCACTGCGGATCAGCGTGGGAATTCGGCCTGGCAGAGGCACACCGCGCGCTCGTTGCCGGCGGTCTGCGCGACAGAATCCGGCTTCAGGCTGACGGCGGTATGCGCAGCGGGCGCGACATCGTCATCGCGGCGATTCTCGGCGCGGACGAATTCGGATTCGGCACGGCTCTGCTGGTGAGCTGCGGCTGCGTCATGTGCCGCAGATGCCATGAAGGCCGCTGCCCGGCAGGCATCGCCACGCAGGACGAAAAGCTCCGCCGCCGCTTCGCGGGCAGACCGGCGCATGTGGAAAACTTTCTGCGTCTTGTGGCGGAAGATGCGCGCCGCCATCTGGCCGCCCTCGGACTGCCCGATCTGGAAGCGGCGCGGGATCGCCTCGATCTGCTGAAGCCTGCCCCCGCCGCGGGCAAGCGCGCCCTGCTGGACTGGACAGAACTGCTTGATGCCCCGCTGCCCGCCGCGCCTGAAGAACGCGGCAATGACAGAGCCTTCGCTCCCACGCCGCTGGAACAGGCCATGCTCGATGCCGGTCGGGACGCGCTGGAAGGCGGCCCTTCCCGCCGGGTTTTCTCCGCCGGGATACGCAACTCGGATCGCGCCGTGGGAGCGCTGCTTTCCGGAGAGCTGGCCCGCCGCCACGGTATCCGCCGCCTGAAGGACGCGGCGGCGGACGGCCCCTTCTTCCGCGCGCTGCTGCGCGGCTCCGCGGGCCAGAGTCTCGGAGCCTTTCTTGCCCCCGGCGTGGAAATCACCGTGGAAGGCGATGCCAACGACTATGCCGGAAAAGGACTGTGCGGAGGCCGCCTGATCATACGGCCCGCCGATCCTGACGCCCCTTCCGGGCTGGAGCCCGGTCAGGCCATCACCGGCAACGTGGCTCTGTACGGAGCCACCGGCGGAGAAGCCTACTTCCGGGGCCGCGCGGGCGAACGCCTCGCGGTGCGCAACAGCGGCGCGCTGTGTGTGGCGGAAGGAGCGGGCGATCATGCCTGCGAATATATGACGGGAGGCGTCGTGGTGGTGCTGGGAAGCTGCGGCTACAACTTCGCGGCGGGCATGAGCGGCGGCGTGGCCTTTGTCTATGATCGGGATGAACGCTTTCAGAACCGCTGCAACACCGACAGCGTGGACCTGGAATCCGTCTGGACCGAAGCCGACAAACAGTTGCTGCGCGGGCTGCTGGAAAACCATGTCCGCCACACCGGAAGCCCCCGGGCCGAAGCCCTGCTTGCCAACTGGGATGCGGAACTCCCGCTTTTCGTCAAGGTCATGCCGCTGGAAGCTCGCGCCGCTCTCGCGCGCCGGCACGCCAGCCAGCGGCACGGCGGAGATGTGGCCCCGGCCACCGAAGACGTGCTTTAACCCCCTCTCCAACGGAACGCGAACCATGATGCACTTCGTCAAAATGCACGGCCTCGGCAACGACTATGTCTACATGGACGGCTTCTCCACCGCCCTGCCCGCCGGGGACGCCGCCCTGAAGCGGCTGGCAGTCGCGGTCAGCGACCGCCATCGCGGCATCGGATCGGATGGTCTCATCCTCATTCTGCCCTCTTCCGTCGCGGACATCAGGATGCGCATGTTCAACAGCGACGGCAGCGAATCGGAAATGTGCGGCAACGGCATACGCTGCGTGGGACGCTATGCCCTGACGCGCGGCCTGATCTCCCGGTCCGATCCGTCCGTGGAAACCGGAGCGGGCATACGGCGGCTTGAAATTGCGGAAAACGCGGACAGGATCACGGTGGATATGGGCGAGCCGGAATGGCTCCCCGCGAAAATCCCCCTGAATCCCTGTCTCGCGGATGGAGAGGATTTCATCCGCCGTCCCCTGCGCGTGGACGGCAGAAGCTGGGAAGTGACCTGCCTCTCCGTGGGCAACCCTCATGCCGTGCTTTTTCTGCCCGATATAGCCGGGCTTGACCTTGAACGCCTCGGCCCGCTTTTTGAGCATCACCCCCTGTTCCCGCGCCGGGTCAATACCGAGTTCATTCATGTGCGTTCCCCGGAATCACTGGACATGCGCGTATGGGAGCGGGGCGCGGGTGAAACCCGGGCCTGCGGCACAGGCGCCAGCGCGGCGGCGGTGGCCGCCATGCGTTGCGGCCTTGCTGCCCGCAAGGTACGCATGAACCTGCCCGGCGGCCCGCTGGATATCGAATGGCGCGCCGACAATCACATCTTCATGACCGGCGAGGCTGTCACCGTCTTTGAAGGCGACTGGCCGGATTAAGAAACTGTGTTCAATGTCACACCGGGTTACGACAGGCGGCGGACAATCTGTTTCCGCAAGTTTTACGGCAACATTCGTTGCCGTAAGGCAGCCGCTCTTCCAGAGCGGCAAAAGACGCCCCTGACCACGGCTGGCTGCACTGCGTCTTTGCAAGGCAACGCCTTGCAAAGACTGCGCTCCGCGAAACATTGCTTCCGCTCCTCGCCCCCCTCCATGCCGCATTCCATGCGGCGGGGGGCCGTCGCTCCAGGCTCGCTAACGCTCGCGCCTCCGGCGGTTAAGGTGTCTCCCTGTCTCCTGAACAACCATTACTCCATGAAAAAGGATGATACATGCTGCGCACCAATCCTCACTATGCCCGTATGGGCAAGTCCTATCTGTTCGCGGAAATCGCCCACCGGGTTGCGGCGTTCCGCAAGGCTCACCCCGGCACAGGCGTCATCAGCATGGGTATCGGCGATGTGACCCAGCCGCTCGTTCCTTCCGTCATCCGGGCGCTGCACGCCGCCGTGGACGACATGGGCAGTCCGGACGCTTTCCACGGCTACGGCCCGGAACAGGGATACGCCTTTCTGCGCGAAGCGGTAGCGCTGGAATACGCCGCGCGCGGCGTCAGCATAAGCCCGGACGACATTTTCATCAGCGACGGCGCAAAGTGCGATCTCGGCAACTTTCAGGAGCTGTTCGCCCCGGACGTGAGCATAGCCGTCACCGACCCCGTCTATCCGGTCTATGTGGACTCCAACTGCATGGCGGGCCGTGGAGGAACATGGACGGAACACGGCTGGAGCGGCATCCGCTACCTGCCCTGCACGGCGGAAAACGGCTTTGCGCCCGTACCTCCAGAAAAAGCGCCGGACGTCATCTATCTCTGCTCGCCCAACAACCCCACCGGAACCGCGCTGGATCGCGCAAGCCTGGGCGAATGGGTACGATACGCCCGGAGCAGCGGCATGCTGATCATGTTCGACTCCGCCTATGAATGCTTCATCGACGATACGGAAGGGGATATCCCGCACAGCATTTATGAAATCCCCGGCGCGGATGAGGTGGCCGTGGAATTCCGCAGCTTTTCCAAAAGCGCGGGCTTTACCGGGCTGCGCTGCGCCTATGCCGTGGTTCCCGCCAACCTGAAGGCGGGAGGAAAGGGGCGGCTCCATGACATGTGGGCGCGCCGCCAGACCACAAAATACAACGGCTGCCCCTACATTGTGCAAAAGGCTGCGGAAGCGGCCTGTTCACCGGAAGGACGCGGGGAAACGGCGGCCGTGGTGAACATTTACAGGAACAACGCGGCGCTGATGCGCGGAACGCTGAACGCTCTGGGCCTGACGGTATACGGCGGCATCCATGCCCCTTACCTGTGGGTGCGCACGCCGCGCGGCATGGACTCATGGGATTTCTTCCAGTTTCTGCTGGATCGCGCGGCCGTGGTGTGTACGCCCGGCTCGGGCTTTGGCCCGTCCGGCGAAGGCTATGCCCGTCTGACTGCCTTCTCTTCTCCCGCCGATACGCGCGAGGCCATGACGCGTCTGACCGACGCGCTGAAACAGGCCTGATCCCTGCCCGCTCCCGCTGCTTGCTCCTGTACTTCGCAATATGAAATATTTCGGAATACTGGACGTCAGGCGCAAGCCCGGCGCGGCGGCAAAGCGATCTTGCCGCTGAATACAAAGGTTCTGTCATAGAATAGTGTTGAACATATCAGTATCCAACGGCATATCATACCAAGATAATTGCGGAATCCATCATCTTCCGGGGGCGGAATCATGATATTCCGCCCC
>CALUUZ010000037.1 GCA_944324075.1 Candidatus Mailhella excrementigallinarum | reverse complement strand
CTCGCTACGCTCGCGCCTCCGGCGGTCAAGGTGTTTTTCAACACTATTCTGCAACAGAGCGGGATGAAAAGAGGAGTCGACAAGACGGCGAAACAGATGAAATCCTTTTCCGGAACCCCTCCCTTCAGGGAGGGGCAATCCGCACGCCCCCTGTCCGTCGGCTGCTTCAGTCAGTCGGCGGATGGGGCGACTGTGGATTGAAACATGTCGGTTCTCTCCTCGGTGCATATCACGCACGACATGATGCCGGGAAAAGAGTCCCGGTTCCGTTCTCGCGCCGCGCCAGCTCCGCCCAGGCGGCATCCGCCAGTTCCTCCGGCGTCCGCGTCGCGTCCAGCGTCACAAAGCGGGCCGGGAACTCAGCCGCCCGCGCCAGAAACGCCGCCCGCACCTTCCGGTGAAAGGCCAGAGTTTCCGCCTCGAAGCGGCCTTCCTTCTCGCTCAGACCGCTTTCGGCATTGCGGCGCATGGCCCGTTCCAGCCCCGTCCGCTCGGGAAGATCGAGCAGGAAGGTAATATCCGGCCACAGACCGCCCACAGCATCGTCATTGAGGCGCTGGAGCCAGCCTTCGTCCATGCCGCGCCCGCCGCCCTGATAGGCGATGGTGGAATCGGCGTAGCGGTCGCAGAGCACCCACTCGCCCCGCGCCAGCGCGGGACGGATCACTTCATCCACATGCTGCGCCCGGTCGGCGAGAAAAAGATACAACTCCGCGCGCGGGGTCACAGCCCGACCGCAATCCAGCAGCAGAGCGCGGATATCGCGCCCCAGCGGACAGCCCCCCGGCTCGCGGGTGCGCAGCACGACGCGCCCGGCGCATTCCAGACGCGCGGCCAGGTGCGCCGCCAGCGTACTCTTCCCCGCTCCTTCCACGCCTTCTAAAGTAAGGAACATTGCGTCAGATCCTTTTCCCGCGCCCTGTCAGGCCTCCCCTCCGCCCTGCCGGGCGCATTCCCGGGCATGGCAGGAAGCTCCGCGGCTCCGTTCTCCGCCGTCGCATCCGATGTCCTGCGGCGCCTGCGGACCGCGCCGGGCTTCCTGCCGCCGCTTTCCGTCTCCGCACCTTCCGCAGCTCCCCCCGGAGCATCTTCCTCCCTTTCCTCCGGCCTTTCCGCCGCGCGGGCGCACTCCGCCGCCGGGGCAGAAAGCCGGACCGCCCCGCCGGAAGAAGCTTCCGTTCCGGCAGGCGTTCCGCCCGCGTCCTCGCTGCCGCAATTCCGCACATCCCCGCAGGGGGCGAAGGGATCATCCGGACAGAACAGACTGTTGCCGGCAGACGCCCCTTCGGGCAGCGCGTCCGGGTTTCCGACAGGGCTGGCGGCGGGCGTGCGCGGCACCCGGCACAGGGCGCGCCCCAGCAGACTCTGCCAGGGGCTCCATTCAAGCCCTCCCGGCGTACCGGCCGCGTCTCCGCTCCCATTCGGGGAAGACGCTTCACGCGGAGGGAAGAGCGCGCGCCACTGAGCGAGCTTGGCATCAATGTTGTCCGCGTAATGCAGAGCGAACGCTTCCGCCGTGGCGGGCTGACGGGGCGAACCGTACTCCGGTTCGCCGTGGTGGCTGGCAATCAGATGCCGAAAGTGCAGGGCAAGGGCCGGTTCCAGACCGGATGCCGCAAGATGCGGCTCCATCATGATCAGCCCCTGCGCAATATGCCCGAGAAAGCGGCCCGCATCGGTATACTCGTTGACCAGCCCGCCGCTCATTTCCTCAAGCTTGCCTATGTCGTGCAGAAGCGCGCCCGCGCACAGCATCTGGCGATCCAGCTCCGGATAGTGGTCCGCCATGCGCAGGCACAGCCCGGCCACGGACAGCATATGCTCCAGCAGGCCCCCCACATACGCGTGATGCACGCTCTTGGCCGCCGGAGCCGCAGGCAGGCGGAGGCGGACACGTTCGTCCTCCAGCACGGAGCGGACAAAGAGCTTCCACGGGGCATGCGTCAGCTCGCGTTCAATCATGGCGTCCAGTTCCTCCATCATATCCGGAACAGGGCGGGGGCTGGCGGGCATGAATTCTGCGAGATCAACCCGCGCGGCCTCCTCGTCCGTCAGCACTCTCAGATCTTCCACGGTAAGCTGAAGCTGCTCGCGGAACAGTCCCACCCTGCCCCGGACATGGGCGAGCTGTCCGGCCGAAAGATCATGGAAGGACGCGCTGAGCGGGCTCCAGATCTTGGCTTCCATCGCCCCTCCCGCGTCGCGCAATTCCAGCCGCCAGTAAGGCCCGTTGCGCGACTGCTGCAGGGAGGCCCCGCCCAGGAGAAACACGGAATCGGCCTCTCCGTTCACCTCAAGATCCCGGATGCATTGTCTCTGGCTCATCAAAAATTCCTTCATAGCCCGGCGCCTTCCCTACCCGGGGCAACATGGACTGACAAGACGGCAAGGCCGATGAAATCCCTCCCGCGCTCCTCCGCCGGAGGAAAGGCCGGATATGGAATGGAAGCGAGGCTTCTGCCTCTTTGGGAAATGCACGCCAATTCGTTCATTTAACGGGAAAAGCAAATTTTCCCTGTTCACGGCTTGCGGGCGGTCCTGCTCCGCAGGATCGCAGGAAACGCTTTAATCGGCGTTTCCCTGAACGGCGCGGCAAAGCCGCGGGCTGCCCGCAATTTTCAGGGCTGGTGACAAAGTCGACAGCCCCGGCGCTTTGCAAGAGTCGTTCAAACTCGCCCGCATCGCCTCTTTTGTCAACAAGCGGCGTCAGGCGGGGGCTGGCGGGCATGATCCCGCGGGCCGGAACACGGGGTTCTTGCCGGGCGGTACTTTCAATGGCAGAATATGCTGAAGTGTCAAGAGCACTTTTCCCCTGAACGGGGAGATTTCAAACCATAAGGGAATTTTTGATGAAAATTCTTTTAAGCAACGATGACGGCATCTACGCGCCCGGACTGCGTTCCCTGTACCGCGCCCTGATCGACGCCGGGCACGAGGTCGTCACAGTGGCCCCGGCCATGGAACAGTCCGGCGTGAGCAGCGCCCTCTCCGCGCGCGGCCCTCTTCAGGCCCGCCCCGTGCGTGAGGACGGTTTCAGCGGTTATGCGCTGTTCGGCACTCCGGCAGACTGCGTCATGCTCGGACTGTTCGGCATTTTTCCGGAAGATGCCCGGCCGGATCTGGTCATGTCCGGCATCAACCGGGGACCGAATTCCGGCATGGACGTGCTTTTTTCCGGCACGGTGGGCGCGGCCATGCAGGGCGCGCTGGCCGGCATTCCCTCTCTTGCGGTTTCCAACGCCGACTTTGCAAGCGACAGCCGGGAGCAGGCCCGCATGGCCGTGGACCTGGCAGAGCGCATGGACTGGGCGAAACTGCCGCGCAATGTGGTTTACAACCTCAACTTCCCTGCCTGCCCGGCGGATGAGATCAGGGGCCTCAGGGTCTGCCCGCACGGCACGCGCTGGACGCTCTCCCGGTTCGACCGGCGCACCACGCCGGACGGCCGCCCCTACTGGTGGATGACGGACAAGGAGCGCCTGTTCCATTCTCCCCAGGCCGGGCCGGACAAACGCTGGCTGCATGAAGGCTACATGACGCTCACCCCGCTGAAGCCCGACTTCAACGATGAAAGCGCTCTGTCCCTGCTGGCGGAGCTGAACGACTGACGCCTCCCCTTCCCCCGCGTTGCCAAAAAATGCAAGGCGGGATATGCTGAACAGGCTGATCCGCCAGAGCATTATGCAGAATGAACATGCTCCCGGAGCCGGGCGGAGGGGGACTCATCCCCGCTCTCCTTATCCGCAAAGCGCTTTGCGCCGACGGTTAAGGCCGACGCAACGCCCCTCTCTCCGGCGCCGCCGCAGTTCACTTGCGGCGGCAGGCGGCACCTTGAACATGGGAAACGCTGATTAAAGCGTTTCCCGCGGCCTTGCTCCGCAAGGCCGCCCGCAAGTCGTGAACTGGGAAAATTTGCTTTTCCCGTTAAATGAACGACTTGATGTGCCTTTCCCAAAGAGGCTTCTGCCTCTCTGGGCATGGAACTGATTTATTCGCAGAATGAATCAGCGGTTCCTATGCTTATCAACCGGGCCAGGAAATCAGGAGGTATTCATGCCCCTTACCACACCCAAAGCCATGTTTGAGCGCGCCGGCAGGGAAGGCTACGCCATCGGCGCGTTCAACGTGAACAACATGGAAATCATCCAGGGCATCATGCAGGCCGGAAGCGAGGAAAGGGCGCCCCTTATCCTTCAGGTTTCCGCGGGAGCCCGCAAATATGCCGGACAGCCCTACATCATGAAGCTGGTGGAAGCCGCTCTCATGGAAAACGACCTCCCCGTGGTGGTGCATCTGGATCACGGTGCGGATTTCGACATCTGCAAGGCCTGCATCGACGGAGGCTTCACCTCCGTCATGATCGACGGTTCGCATCTGCCCTTTGAGGAAAATATCGCCGTCACCCGGCGGGTGGCGGACTACGCCCACGAGCGCGGCGTATGGGTGGAAGCCGAACTGGGCAAGCTGGCCGGTGTGGAGGAACACGTTTCCTCCGAGCACAGCGTGTATACAGACCCGGATGAAGCCGTGGAGTTCGTGCGGCGCAGCGGCTGCGACTCGCTGGCCGTCGCCATCGGCACCAGCCACGGAGCCTACAAGTTCAAGGGCGACGCCAGACTTGACTTTGAGCGTCTGGAAAAAATCACCTCCCTGCTGCCGGATTACCCTCTGGTGCTGCACGGCGCGTCCAGCGTGCCGCAGGAATTTGTGGACATGGCCAACAAGTACGGCGGCAGGCTGGGCGGCGCGAAGGGCGTGCCGGAAGACATGCTGCGCAGGGCCGCCGCGTCCGGCGTGTGCAAGATCAATATAGACTCGGACATCCGCCTTGCCATGACGGCCAATATCCGCCGCTACCTTGCCGAACATCCCGAGGAATTTGATCCCCGCAGCTACCTCAAGCCCGCGCGGGAGGCCGTGAAACTCATGGTTCAGCACAAGATCAGGCATGTGCTGGGCTGCTCCGGCAAGGCGTAGCCTCCCGCGCACGGCTCATCTCCGCCGGCGGAAGGTTTTTCCCCGGCATCGCGCAGGAGGGCATCTTCAACGTGATCATGCTCCCGGCATCACCGCAATTCGCCTGCGGCGCACAGAACCGGGAGGCATGAAGCCTGCGGACCGGAACATGGTGTTCCGGCCGGCAGATATGTTCAATCGCAAGACGCTCTAAATACAGGAGTTTCCCATGCCCATCAGACTTGCCGTCAACGGTTTCGGACGCATCGGCCGCTATCTCATCCGCCTGCTGGCCGACGCCTCCGATGTGGAAATCGTGGCCGTCAACGCCCGTGCGGACAACGCCACGCTGGCCCATCTGCTCAAATATGACTCCACCTTCGGGCCCTTCCCCTTCCCGGTCAGCGCCACGGAAAACGGCATCATGGTCAACGGCCGTGAAATCCCCGTCACCCGCGCCGGCCTGGGCGAATGGGACTGGAAGCCCTTCAATGTGGATGTGGTGGTGGAAAGCACCGGCAAGGTCAAGAAACGCGCCGATCTGGCCAGACATCTTGAAGCCGGAGCGAAAAAGGTCATCGCCAGCGCGCCCGTGTCCGACGCGGACGTCACCATTGTCATGGGAGTGAATGACGGAGAATACGACGCCGCGGCGCACGACGTGATCTCCGCCGCGTCCTGCACCACCAACTGTCTCGCTCCCGCTGCCAAGGTCATCAATGACACCTTCGGCATCAGGCACGGCCTGATGACCACCATTCATTCCTATACCATGAGCCAGCGCATTCTGGACGGTTCCCACAAGGATCTGCGCCGTGCGCGCGCCTGCGCCATGTCCATGATTCCCACCAGCACCGGGGCGGCCAAGGCCACCGCGCTGGTCATTCCCGCGCTCAAGGGCAAGCTGGACGGCATGGCCGTGCGCGTGCCCACCCCCAACGTCTCCCTGGTGGATCTCACCTGTGAACTGGAAAGGGACGCCGATGCCGCTTCCGTGAACGCCGCGCTGAAAGCCGCCTCCGAAGGCCCGATGAAGGACAATATGGGCTACTGTGAAGAGCCTCTGGTCTCCGTGGACTTCAACGGCTCCACCTGCGGCGGCGTGGTCGACTCCCTGCTCACCGCCGTCATGGACAAACGCATGCTCAAGCTCATCATCTGGTACGACAATGAGGCGGGCTTCACCAACCAGCTTGCCCGCCTTGTCCGCCTTGTGGGCGGCAGACGGTAACGCCTCACCGCCGGACGTTCCGCGGACGGCCCTGCCGGATTCCGGCAGGGCCGTCCCTAGGTTGACAAAGCGCTTTTGAACACAGCCGCGGGCCGCCGGCCGGACCGGGCGGCGGCCTCAAAACCCGTTGTGCCGCGCCTCCGGCGGCGATGGTGCTACATATAAATCACCAGCAGCCCCACCATCATGCCTCCCAGCGTCGAAAAGGCCGGAAGCTTGCTGCGGTAGAGCAGAATGGCCTGCGGCAGAATTTCGCCGAATACGACATACAGCATGGCGCCGCTGGCGAAACACAGACTCAGGGCCAGCCCCAGCGCCCCCATTTCCCCTATCCCGTATCCGATCAGCGCGCCCAGAACCGTGGGCAGACCGCTCAGGGCCGTGGCAAGAACGGCTCTTGTTCTGGACATGCCGCCGCTGATCAGGGGAACCGCCACGGCCATTCCCTCCGGAATATTGTGAAGGCCGATCAGCACGGCCAGAACCAGCGCGGACCCTGCCATCGCGCCGTCCGCATTGGCAAAGGAAGCTCCGATGGTCATGCCTTCCGGCACGTTGTGCAGGGCAATGGCGCAGGCCATGACAATGCCGGCAATGAACAGCGATACGGAAGAATCGTTCTTTTTCATGTGCTCTTCCAGGTGATCGCTGTGAATCAGTTCCTCCAGAGAATCCGCCGTCTGCGGATGCGAGGCGTCAATATGCGGAACCTCGGGATTGGTCCGTCTGTCAATGAGATGATTGAGGCCATAGACCAGCCCCACCCCGATCGCAATCCCCGCGATGATGGTATGGATACCGACGTTCGTGTCAATCGAGCTGATGATGAGATCAAAGCAGACGATGCTGAGCATGACTCCGGCGGCAAAGCTGAGCAGCAGACTCACCGTGCGGGAGGAATCCTTTCCGAACATGGCTCCGACGATTCCGCCCAGCCCCGTCCCCCCGACGCCGGCGACAGCCGTGACAAAAACCAGCATGGCGACATCCATTTTCTCCCCCTCTTCCTCTGGAGCAGACCAGCTTTCCCTCCGCATGCACAGGACTGCACGTCCTGCCCGCAGGCTTCACACCTTCACGCCGGAACCTGCTCGTCATCCGTGCGCTGTGCGCATCCGAAATCCCGGTGCGGTGAAAGGCGGTTCCCTTCGCGGGGCTCCACCAAAAATTCCCTTGTGGCTTGAAACCTCCCCTTTCAGGAGGAAAAGAGCTGTTGACAAGACGGCGGAGCCGATGAAAACCTCTTCCGTCCCCCACAGGGAGGGGCAATCCGCACGCCCCCTGTCCGTCGGCCGCTTCAGTCAGTCGGCGGATGGGGCGACTGTGAGTGAAACATGATGCGAACAGTCCCATGTGAACCGATAAACACTTTTGCGCGCCAAGGCAAACACCTTTTGCCGCCCGGCCCTGTGCTCCTCCGCGACAGGGCGCGGACACGCAAGAGAGGGCGGAACGCCGTGCGTTCCGCCCTCTCTGACTGATGACAAACCCCGCTCTGCGGTGTTTGCGCCGTCAAGCCGCAAGGCGGCTTGACGGAAAGGCATGAAAATCAGTCGCTTACAGCACGGCAGAGCATCCGCAGTTCACTTGCGGCGTACAGCTCCGGCGGCGGCGTGAAACCTGCGAGCCGGAATATCGGGTCCTGACTGGCGGATATTTTCAAGAGCAAAACGCTCTAGAATGTATAGCTCAGGCTCGCGCCCATGCTGTGCGCGTGGGAACGGTGGGAACGGCCGTTGAACGTGATTGCACCTCCCTCCATTACCTCCATATTCCGATATGTCACATCACGCACCTTGATATAGGCATACCCGAGATCCAGCGCCCACTTGTCCCACATGAAGCCCACCCCGCCGGTGAAATACTGGCGGCCGTTGGTCGGCGCGATGAAGTCGGCGTGCCCCTCGTTCAGCGGGCTGGTTTCATAGATATAGCCAAGGCGCAGGGCCAGCCAGTCCAGCGGCCTGTATTCCGCGCTGACGTTGAAGCCCCAGTAGTCATGCCACTGCTTGGCACCGTCGGTAAGCAGATCATTGTTGGGACCCTCCAGATGGATATCCAGCCGCTTGTAGGCGCTCCACACAAAGTAGGTCACGCCGGCCTCGAAGTTCCATTTCTCATTGGGCTGATAGTTGACGCCCAGCGCGAACTGATCCGGCAGATGAATGGTGCCGTGCAGAGAGCTGTTCTGCATGGGGTTCATTCCCATCTGCTTGTCCCAGCGGTTGGTGCCGGTCACCTTGAGATCCATGCGGCTGCGGTAGGTGAAGCCCACCCGCCACTGCTCGTTGATCAGGTAATGCAGGGCCAGGTTGCCGCTGAGCGCGTACCCGCGTCCCTTGAGCGTTCCATGATTGTCCAAGGAATTGAATCTGGGATGCAGATTCAACTCCATGTCCGCGCCGGTCACTTCCGCGCCGATGGCCAGGGACAGGCGATCCGTCACCTTGAACGCGATGTTCGGGTTGATGGTCAGCGTCTGCAGGCGCACATTCACAAGAGCGGAACTGCCCGGCCATGAATCCGGGTAGCCGTTGCCCAGGCCGGAACGGGAAAACACCCCCACGCCCAGCCACGCCCTGTCGTTCATCTGGTGGGTCATGTAGAAATGGGGAATGACCCAGGTCTTCTGCTCGATGCTGGTGGAAGAATACGCGGAAGAGCTTCCCCCGGTGAAAGGGTTCAATGTTGTCCACTCCCCGCTGATGCGCGATGACGGCCGCTCGATAACCGTGCCCAGCATGAGCCGGGTACCGGGAAGCTGGGTGATGCCCGCCGGGTTATAGGCCACGGCGGAAGGATCGTCGGCGCGGCCCACCATGCCGTTGCCGAGCGCCATGCCTCGCGCGCTCCACTGCGTGATGGAAAAGCCTTCGGCGCGGGCTTCTCCCAGTCCGAACGCGGGCGCACTCAATGTAAGGATCAGGGCCAGAGCAAGCGTCTTTTTCATGAATCCTAAAACTCCCTCTCGATGCTTGATTCCGCAGCGCGGGCACAAAACAGACCCGCGAAAGACGGCCCTGCTTCGCGCCGGCACATCCTCCTGCCGGCGGCGGAAACGCCTTCGGAACAGGAACATGCCGCGCATGCGTCCGGCGAGATTATAACAGCGGGAGCGTGAAGGAAAGACTTTTTTGCTCTAACATGCCATTTTTATTATATATTAATCGTTTGATCAGTCCCCGTCCCTTCCAGCCAGATGAGGGAAGCCTGCCGCCCGCAGTTCCGATCCGCCCGGTAGGAAAAAAAGTCGTCCGCCAGGCTGCGGGTACACAGATCGATACCGTATATGCGCTCATCGGGAATGCCTGCCCGGCGCAACTGTTCGCGGGTCAGCCGCCACAAGTCCATGCACATGGTCCGCGCGTCAAAAAACGCCGTGAACTCCTCTCCCCATTCTTCCCCGAACCGCGTGAACTCCGCGCGGCCCGGCCCGAGGCTCGGCCCGCGCACGGCGGAAAGTTCGCGAGCGGGCAGGCGGTAATGCTCGCAGAACTCCTCCACGGCAAGCCGGGGATAGCCCCGGCGGCTCCCCCGCCAGCCCGAATGCAGGGCCATGATATGGCCGCCGTCCCTGTGCGCCACAAGTACGGGCTGACAGTCCGCCGTCTTGATCATCAGCCCCGTCAGCTCCCGTTCCGGAGCGCGGGAGGCGGCAAGCCCGTCGGCTTCATATCCGGGGGCGCGGCAAAGTTCCTGTTCTTCCGGCTCAAACAGCGTGACCACGCCATGCACCTGCCTGACCTCGGCCAGACCGCGCAGCCCCAGCATGTCCCGCAGCGCCGCGCGGTTGGCGATGACGCGCTCCGCCTCATCATCCGCGCCGCACGAACCGGCCTCCAGAGAAATATTGCCGCGCTCCGCCTGAGAAGCCCCCGGACGGGCAGGCAGGGCCATCTGAAAAGCGCAGCCCACCCCGGCAATGCCGGGAAAACGAAACGGCAACAGCCTCAAATCCATATTGTCTCCAGCTCCGTGCATATTCCGCGGACACATCTGTCCCATGTCCCGCGCGGAACCTCGTCCACCATCTGGGAAGAAAAGGCCAGCCCCAGCGTCAACGGCGTTCCCGCTCCCGCCGTCCCGCCCTGATCCAGCCAGCGATCATAAAAGCCGCCCCCGTATCCGAGACGTCCGCCCCGGCGATCAAAGGCCAGACCGGGCACCAGCATCAGCGCGGGGTCGCCGGACGCCCTCCACAGGGGCAGACCGGGAGATGGTTCGGGAATGCCCAGGGCGGAAAGCGCCAGATCCGCCCAGCCCCGGCAGACGAAAAAATCCATTTCCCCTTCCGCCGGGGCGGGACGGCAGCGCGGCAGCGCCACGGTCTTGCCCTGAAGCCACGCCTGCTCCAGCAGAAAGGACGTATCCGCCTCATCCCGGAACGCGGCATACAGCAGGATACTCCCGCTCCGCGCCCAGACAGGCTCCGCCATGGCCCGGAGCTGGATCATGAGACTCAGCCGGGCATGTTCCTCCGGACAGGAGAAAATCCCCGCCCGAACGCCGCGCATCCGCCGACGCAGCATCTTCTTGCGTTCCGCAAGGCTTTCCATGACACTCCCTTCCGTCCGGCGCATTCGCGCGGGCGGCGTCTTCCCGGGCAGGCGCCGTGAAAACATTTGTCAAATAAAAAAAAATGAGCTAGTGATAAGCAACTCGACGTCATGCGCCCCGCCAGAACGGGCTTTCTCCTGCATCGGGCATATTCCCTTCCGCCTGACGTTAACAAGGACTTTCCTCCATGCCAAGCCCCCACACGAACGCAGACGGCGCTCTCTCCGGTTCCGGAACTTCGGAGGCCGCTTCGGCGTGCCCCCGTCCCGAAAAGGAGCGTGAACGTCTGTGGATCGTCGCGGGCGACATCCACGGAGACGCTTCCCTCCTGGCGGATACCCTCGCGGCCGTTCCGGAGCTTCCGCGCGCGGAAGGCGTGATCATCACCGGAGATATTTCCCGCGCGGGCGGCGGCATTCCTTCCGCCCGCGCGGTTGTTGAAGCGGCGGAAGAACTCTGCCCTGTCGTCCTGGCCCAGATCGGCAACATCGACCAGCCCCAGGTGGACGCATGGCTGGACGAAAGGGGCATCAACCTGCACCGCAAGGCCAGGGAAATCGCGCCGGACACCGCCATCATCGGCGTAGGCGGCTCCACCTTCACGCCATTCGGCACGCCCTCGGAATTTCCCGAAGCGCGCTATGCCGAATGGCTGAAAGAGCTGGCTGCCCGCGCCGCCGATCACAAACGGCTCATACTTGTTTCGCACAACCCGCCGAAAGATACCGTCTGCGACAGAACGGGCAGCGGCCAGCATGTCGGTTCGCGGGCCGTGCGGGAATTCATTGAAGAGCGTCAGCCCGCCGTCTGCCTGTGCGGACATGTGCATGAGGCGGCGGGCATGCAGCTCGTGGGGCGCACGCAAGTGCTCAATCCCGGTTCTCTTGGCTCGGGCGGTTATGCGCTGCTCCGGCTCGGTGAGGAAACAACCCTCATCCCGCGCCGGATCGGCGCCTGACCCCGCCTGATCCGACATACACATTTTTTTTGAGGAAAACATGGCTCAGGAAATCAACGAACAGGAACACATCGAAAAACCCAAAAGCCCCCGGCGCGCCGCCGGAACCCGCAAAAAGGCGGCTGCCGACAGCGGAACGGAAGCCGGAACCGACACGGACGCAAGGGCAGACGCCGGAAGCGCCGCATCCGGCCCCCGCGCGGAAGACAGCGAAGCCCCCGCGGAAAAACCCAGAGCCGTCCGCCGCACCCGCAGAAGCACAAAGAGTGATGCCGCACGGGAGTCCGCCGTTTCTCCGGCGGAAGGCTCTTCCCATGCTGCGTCTCCGGAAACGGCAGAGCCCGCTCCGGAAGCTGCCGGAACAGATCTGACGAAGGAATCCCCGGCGAAGACTTCCCCTGCGAAACCCCGGAGGGGACGCCTTAAAAAGACGGACGAGGCCGCGCCTGCCGTATCGGAGCACGCGACGGAAACAGACGCTCTTCCCGCCGGAAGCGAAGCGGCTCCGGCGGAAGCCGAAGTTCCCGCAAAGCCCGCGCGCCGCCGCGCATCCGCCAGAAAGCCCCGCGAAGATGCGGAGAGTCCCGCCGAAGCCGGCGCTGTGACGGAAACGCCTTCCGAAGGTTCTGCCGAAAGTTTCTCCGCAGCCGCGGCCGAACCTTCCCCTGCCCCCGCACAGACCGGAGAGGATGCGGCCCCCGGGACGAAACGGCCTGCTCCCCGCAGACGGCGCGCCGCTGCCTCCCGGCCGGAAGCCGCGGCGACGCAGGCTTCCCTGACGGAAATTCCCGCGCAGCAGGCCGTATCCGAGCCGGCGGGGGAACTTTCCGCTCCGGAAACCTCTTCTGCGCGGGAGGAACACCCGGCGGCGGATTCCGATGCGGAAAAACATGCCGGAAAAGCGCGGAAAGGCAACAGGGAACCGCGCGCCGCAAAACCGTCCGCCGATCCGCGGCCCGCTTCCGCTCCCCAGGCCGGAACGCAGACGGAAGATTCCGGAGCTGAAGGCGCAGGGGCGCAGATATCCGGAACGCAAAGCTCCGCAGGGGACATGCCCGTTCCCGCAGACGGGGCTCTTCCCGCCTGGCAGGAAGAGGAACGCCAGCCTGCCTTTTACGAGGACGACGGGGTGGTCACAAGCATTCTCCCGGCGCTGGACGATCGCGATCAGGCGTACGGCAGCCGGAATTTCCGCCAGAACGGATACGGGAACGACCGCCGCAGAAACAGCAGAAGCCGCCCGCGTTCCGCCAAGGGGCAGCCCGGCTACGGGCAGGACTATCCGCCCATTCTGCCCGGCCCCATGAGCTATGACGACATGGCCTCCCTGCCCGGTTACGGTTCCGGTACGGGGCAGGACGGCAAGCGCGCGGCGCGGGGCCGCAAGCGGCGGCCCGGCCAGAACGGAAACGGGTATGATCCCTACGCCCAGCCCGCCTTCACTCCGCCCTACCCCGGCTATGATCCCCAGTACGAGGACCCGGACGCCATTCTGCCCGTGGCGCAGAAGATGCTCAACGGCCGGACCGACGATCTGCCTGAGGATTTTGAAGATGACGGCCCGCAGCCCGCGCTGCCCGGCCAGCCTTCCCTTGCTCTGCCCCGGGCCGATGAGGACATCGATCTTGATGCTCTGGACGAAGCCGTAAACGGCAACCGGATTCAGCCGCGGAAGCCTGCCAGACAGCAGGATCGCAGGAATGACCGCAAGGGACGCCGCGAAAGCAGGCCCGAAAGCAGGCAGGACGCCCGCGCCGATGCGGAACTCCCCCGCGAACCCGAACTTTCCGATGAGCGCGGCAAAAAATCCCGGGAGGAACAGGCCGCCGCGCCCTCTCTGCCCGCCGGAACCAGGCGCGTGCTTTACGTCAGCGTCGTGCCCGACGAACAGGCGGAAGTGGTGATCACCGACAACGGCCAGGTTGCGGAATATTTCGTGGAAATGGCGCATCAGGCGAAAATCCGCGGAAATATCTACAAGGGCGTCATCAATAACGTGGATATCAACCTCCAGGCGGCCTTCGTCAATTTCGGGAGCGGCAAGAACGGATTTCTCCAGATCGATGAGGTTCATCCCGAATACTGGCTGAACCACCACGATTCCAGCAAGGGGCCCAAGTATCCGCCGATTCAGAAGGTGCTGAGGAACGGACAGGAAGTGCTGGTACAGGTGGTCAAGGAGCCTGCCGGAACCAAGGGGGCGTTTCTCACCACATGGATATCCCTGGCCGGGCGCTACCTTGTGCTCACTCCGGGGCAGGAGCAGATAGGCGTATCGCGCAAGGTGGAGGACAGCGAGGAGCGCGCCCGCCTGAAGGAACTGCTGGCGGGCATCGAACCGGGCGAAGATATGGGCGTGATTATCCGCACGGCCAGCGAGGGCGCGAGCAAGACCAGCATCCAGAAGGATCTTCAATACCTCAAGCGCCTGTGGAAGGATATCCGCAGGAAAGGCATGACGGAAAAGGCCCCCTGCCTGATTTATCAGGAGGCGGACCTTGCCGCCCGGGCCGTGCGCGATTATCTGGCCGAGGACATCCATGAAATATGGGTGGACGACGAAGCCACGCAGGCGGCCATCCGCGAGACGACCAACCTGCTCTTCCCGCGCCGGACGGAAATGGTCAAGCTGCATCAGGACCCGCGTCAGACCCTGTGGGAGCGCTTCAATCTTCAACGCCAGCTTGAGGAAGTCACCAGCCGGGAAGTTGTGCTGCCTTCCGGCGGCCGCCTTGTGTTCGACCAGACCGAGGCGCTCATGGCCATCGACATCAACTCCGGCAAGACCCAGGGCAAGAGCAACTTCGAGTCCATGGTTTTCCGCACCAACATGGAGGCGGCAGAGGCCATTGCCCGCCATCTCCGGCTGCGCGACATCGGCGGGCAGGTCGTCATCGACTTCATCGAAATGCGCGACCGCAACCATTGCCGCGAAGTGGAAAAAACCCTGCGCAACGCCATGCGCCTTGACCGCGCCCGGCATGACGTGGGCCGCATGAGTTCCTTCGGTCTGCTTGAGCTGGTGCGCCAGCGCACGGGAACCTCGGCCATATCCATCTCCACGGAACCCTGCCCCTTCTGTCACGGCACCGGAGTGCGCCGCAACATGGAATGGCAGGCGCTCCAGACCCTGCGCGAAATCCAGCGCAAGCTGAGCAGACTCTCCGCGCAGGAAAACAGGAAAAAGGGCGGCGACAGGAACGGCGACAAGCCCGCCGTTCTCGTCTATGACGCGGATTTTGAACTGGGCCTGTATCTGCTGAACAAGAAGCGGGATCGCCTCGGCGAACTGGAAAGCAAATACAACGCCCATGTTGAAATCCATCTGAAGCATTAACCCAGGGGGTCTGCCCCCGCCCCGCCGGGGGAAATCATTTCCCCCGGTTTCCCTCATCGGGCGTCGTGCCCCTGCTGGAGGAGTATGGGGAGGCAGCGCCTCCCCGAAGGAGCAATCATGATTACGGATGCCTTTCCGACGCGCCGGGGGCGCATGGAATACGTCTGCACGCAGTGCGGCGCGCGGCGGGGAGTGGAAGAGCTGCTCTATACCTGCCCGGAGTGCGGCGGGGTCTTCCTGCTGGAAGACCTTGATTTCGAGCGCATGAAGGAAACGCCCGCCCCGGTCTGGCGCGAGCTGTTCGACGCGCGCCGCGCCACCCGCAATCCCGCCCTGCGCGGTATTTTCCGCTTCTATGAACTGATGGCTCCCGTGCTGGAGCAGGAAGACATCATCTGCCTCGGCGAGGGAGATACTCCGATTATCGAGGCCGCCCCCGCGCTGCGCGGGAAACTGGGTGTGAACTTCGCGTTCAAGAACGAGGGACAGAACCCCAGCGCGTCCTTCAAGGATCGCGGCATGGCCGGAGCCTTCAGCTATCTGCGGGCGCTGGTGCGCATGCACGGATGGGACGAGGTGCTCACCGTCTGCGCCTCCACCGGGGATACCTCTGCGGCGGCTGCGCTGTATGCATCCTATGTGGGGGGAGGCATCAGGAGCGTGGTGCTGCTGCCCCACGGCAGAGTGACGCCCCAGCAGCTCTCGCAGCCGCTGGGCAGCGGCGCTCTGGTGCTGGAAGTGCCGGGCGTGTTCGACGACTGCATGAAGGTGGTGGAGTATCTGGCCGAGCATTACCGCGTGGCCCTGCTCAACTCCAAAAACAGCTGGCGCATTCTCGGCCAGGAATCCTACGCCTACGAATGCGCCCAGTGGTACGGCTGGAACCTCGCGGGCAAGAGCCTGTTCGTACCCGTGGGCAACGCGGGCAACATCACCGCGATCATGTCCGGCCTGCTGAAAATGCGCGAATTGGACATCATTGAGGAACTGCCCCGTCTGTTCGGCGTGCAGTCCCACCATGCCGACCCCGTGTGGCGCTACTACAGTCAGCCCGAAGGGGAACGTCGTTACGAGGCGGTCAGGGTTCAGCCCAGCGTGGCCCAGGCCGCGATGATCGGCAACCCCGTCTCCTTCCCCCGGGTGAGGAAGCTCGCCGCCCGCTATACGGCGGCGGGCGGGGATTTCAACGTGGTGCAGGTGACGGAGCAGGCGATCATGGACGCCATGATCACCGCCAACCGCCACGGACACATCGCCTGTACGCAGGGCGGAGAATGCCTGGCAGGTCTGCTGCGCGCGAAGGAACTCGGACTGATCGGCAGGGACGACTTCTCCGTGCTGGACGCCACGGCCCATGCGCTGAAGTTCTCCGGATTTCAGACCATGTATATGGAGGGTTCCTTCCCGCCGGAATTCGGCGTCAAGGCGCGCCCGGAACTCGTCAACAGGCCCCGCCTGCTGATCAGCCCCGAACGCCGCGCCGAGCTGAGCGAAACGGAATTTACCGCCGAAACCGCACGGGAACTCGCCAGGGCCGCGGGCCTGAAAAGCCGCTGACTGGCCGGATGCCCCGGTTCCGGCCCGCATTGCTTCCCTGTCTTGACAGGGAACAATCAGCAGGCTATGCCATGCCATGTACGCGCCGGTGACCGAGGACGCCGGCAGGGACTCTGCAAAATTTGCCCGTCCCCCTGCGGAACCGGGCAAAGAACCGAGACTCATTGGAGGACAAAATGGGTTACAATGCTACTGTGGATGCCGACAAGTGCGTCGGCTGCGGCGAATGCGTCGACGTGTGCCCCGTGGAAGTGTATGAACTCCAGGACGGCAAGTCCAACCCCGTCAACGGTGAAGAATGCCTGGGCTGCGAATCCTGCGTGGAAGTGTGCGAACACGGCGCCATCACCATTGAAGAAGCGTAAAGCCGGGGCGGAAGCCCTCCGCGCCGCGATCATCTGAATGAAACATGCCGCCGTGCGTTTCCGTCCGGCGGCATGTGTTGTCTGTGCCGCGCCTGCGCGCGGCCGCATGGAAAATCCGCATATGCAAGATCCCAGACTGGACGCCGTGTTTCTGGCGTATGAAAAACTGGTGGCTCAGACCGACACTCTGTTCGGGCGCGTGCGCGATCAGTTCCCGGCGGAAGTAGGCTGCAAGGCCGGGTGCAGCGACTGCTGCCACGCCATGTTCGACCTTTCCCTGGTCGAGGCCATGTATATTAACCGCAAGTTCAACGAATGTTTCGATTTCGGCGCGCAGCGCTCGGCCATTCTCGAAGCGGCGGGCGAGGCCGACCGCAGGGCCACCCGCCTCAAGCGGCATTATTACCAGCGCGCCAGGCAGGGCGCGAGCGACGAGGAGATCATGCGGGAAGCCGGAAGGGATCGCATCCGCTGTCCTCTGCTCGGCCGGGACGACACCTGCCTGATGTACGAGTTCCGTCCCGTCACATGCCGTCTTTACGGTGTGCCCACGGTCATTCAAGGCAAGGGGCATGTGTGCGGCAAATGTTCCTTCACGCCCGGCAAACCCTACCCCACCATCCAGCTTGACCGCATTCAGGACAGACTGGCGGACATGAGCCGCGATATCGCCGCTGCGGTGGGTTCCCGCTTCCGTGAACTGCATACAGTCTATGTGCCGTTATCCATGGCGCTGCTCAACAAGTACGATGACGCCTATCTCGGCGTGGGCGAAGCCCCCAGGGAAAGCTGACCTGCTCCGATATCCCGCAATCATGCCGATTCTCCCCGCCGGGGAATCCGGCGCACAAAGGATTTTCCGATGAACATTCCCCACAGTCTTCCCGCTTCCGCCTTCCGCGACGGCACGCCGCAGAAGCTGTCCCCGGAGGATGAAAAGCTCAAGCGCGAGCTGTATGAAAAAATCCCGGCCCGGCGGCGCAAGTTCATCGATCGCATCGGCTACGACAACTGGGATCCCTTTCCCAAGCCCAACGATCCCATGGAAATCCGCACGGATATCTCGCACCGAACCACGCAGCAGCTGATCCGCGAATTTCTTCAGAGCCGGGCTGCGTCAGAGGGAAAACGCCCGGAGTACAGCAACGCCTATTCCCAGGGCGCTCTGGAATGCGCCATCGGCGTGGTCAACCGGGACGACAGATATCTCGGCATTTTCGACTTCGCCATATGGTATCATGATCTTCTGACGCGCGAAGGCTATTTTGCGGAAGCGGAAAGCCCCGGCCATACCGGAAAATAACCCCCAACCGCCGTGCGGAGCGCGGCGCGGAGGCCATTCATGAAAGAGCGTTACGACAACATTGACGAATACATCCGCGATCTTCAGGCGGAAATCCGCCAGAATGACCAGTGCGCCAACCACTACTACAATCTTGGCGTCGCTCTGCTTTCCAAGGGCGATTTTGTCGAGGCGGAATCCGCCTTTCTGGACGCTGTGCGCAATTCTCCCCATCTGGCCGAAGCCTATATCCAGCTGGGAGGCATCTGCATGCAGCGCGGCGACCTTGAGGGCTGTCTGCGCTACAACCATGAAGCAGCCAACTGCAGGGCAAAATTCGCCGTGCCGTGGAGCAATATCGGTTTCGTGCATCTCCAGCGCGGTGAGGCTGATGAGGCCATCAAGGCGCTGGAAAAAGCCCTGCGCTGGGATCCCGAATTTGTGCAGGCGCGCTCCACTCTGGCCTCCGCCCTGTTCATGAAGGGCGACTATGAAGGCTGCATTGAACATTGCAATACTGTACTGCGCAAGCAGCCTTCCTTCGGCCCGGCCTGGAATAACCTTTCCCTCGCTCATTTTGAAAAGGGCGAATTCGCCAGGGCCGTGGAATGTGCCGACAAGGCGCTGGAATCCGGTTACGATGTGCCCGAAGCCTACCTCAGGGATCTTGCCGCGTACCGGTAGCGCATTTCGCTGACATGTTCACGGAACCGGGCGGAACAATGGCCTGCCGCGGCGTCTCCCTGTCCGGCGGCGCCGCAGTCTGCCCGGCCATGCCGCTCCGGGGCGTACCGCATGGACGGCGGAGCACAGCTCCGGCTTCAGGCATGTCCCCCGAGGACTGGGGCATTTCGCTCGTGAAATGCTCTGCGGAGCCGGGCAGAGCGGGACTCCGCCGCGACGCCTCCCTCCTCCGGGGCAGCCGCGGTTCACTTGCGGCGTCAGACTCCGATGGAGGCGTGAAAGCTGCGGGCCGGAACACAGGGTCCCGGCCGGCAGCCATGTTCAATGGCAATACGCCCCGGAAACAGGGTAACGCCCGCAGATACGTTCAACAGCAGAATACTCCAGGGCTGTTCATGTCCGACTATCATGCTCTCGCTCTCTTTTCCGGCGGCCTCGACAGCATCCTTGCCGCACGGCTGATCATGGATCAGGGGCTGCGCGTCAAATGTCTGCACTTCATCTCCCCCTTTTTCGGCAAGCCTGCCCAGGTGCGCCGCTGGGAAAACGTCTATGGTCTGGATATCGATATCATTGACGTAGGCGAACAATACGCCCGCCTGCTCGGTTCCGGCCCTGCCCACGGGTTCGGAAGCGTCATGAATCCCTGCGTTGACTGCAAGATTCTCATGATGCGCACGGCCCGCGAGCTTCTGCCCAGGTACGGCGCGCGCTTTCTCGTTTCCGGAGAAGTTCTGGGACAGCGCCCCATGTCCCAGCGCAGAGACACTCTCAACATCATCCGCCGTGATGCGGACGCCCGGGATATTCTTCTGCGTCCGCTGTGCGCCCTGCACCTTGACCCGACGGAAGCGGAGCTTTCCGGCCTGGTGGATCGCGGGCGGCTTCTGGGATTCTCCGGCAGGGGCCGCAAGGATCAGCTGGCGCTGGCCGAACAGTTCGGAATCAGGGAAATTCCCACCCCCGGAGGGGGTTGCATGCTCACGGAAAAAGAAAACGCCCGACGCTACTGGCCCGTTCTGGAAAACCTCGGCACGCCGGATGCCGCCGATTTCCGGCTTGCCAATCTGGGCCGCCAGTTCTGGCTTCATGACGGCGACAGGCACTACTGGCTTTCCGTAGGCCGCAATCAGGCGGACAATGAACGCTATGCCGCGCAGCAGCGTTCCGGAGACATGCTGTTCAAGCTCGTCAACTGTCCCGGTCCCCTTGCTCTGGGGCGCGGCCTCTCCGGCTGGCCGGAGGAGATCATCCGACAGGCGGCCGCGCTCACGGCATCTTACTCCCCCAGGGCCCGCGCGGCCGGAGAAAGCGGGCATGCCGTGCGGGTACGCATAACGGAATGCGCGGAGCATGGTGAAAACGCGCAGAGCAGGGAAGTGGAAGTCTTCCCCTCCCGCGCGGGCGGCTTTGCCGAACCGGCATGGGAAGACGCGCATCAGAAACTGCTGGCCCTGCGCAGGCAGGACCGGATCTGCGGCAAGGGATAGCGCCTGTTGAAAGCCGGAGACAAAAGGCCCCCCCGGCATAGCCGGGGGTTCTTCATATGCGCCTGTAAGGTTTTCTTGCCAGCTGCGCCCTAACAGGCGCTCTTG
>CALUUZ010000036.1 GCA_944324075.1 Candidatus Mailhella excrementigallinarum | reverse complement strand
TCCGACTATACCTTCACCAATCCTCTCCTGGCAGACAGAATGCTCGACGTTTTCCTCGCGGAAGACGGGAAGGTAGCGACAGCGTGGAGAGACAAGAAAGTCTGAAGCGTTTTGAATTGAAAAATCTCCCCGTCAGCCCCCTCTGTATGCCACAGGTTTCATCCGAAACCGGATGTAACGCACCGGACAGAGGGGAGCTGCGGCGCTCCCGGCTGTAAGCGCTGAACGCCTTGCGGATAAATCTTGAACAGAAAACAAGGGGGCCATGTTCAACACACGCCTTTTCCGAAACAGTACATTCCATATTTAAAACCAGCCGCTTTCCGTATCCACAAGCGACCAGGCGGCATAACACATCCCCACGCGGAGGCACCTCATGAGAGCCGCGCTCAGCAAAAACACTCCCAAATCATATCTGCATCTGGGCATCATGCTTGCCATCATGTGCATCTTCCGACTGCCTGTACCTCCGGAAGGACTGACTGCCGAAGGTATGGCCGTCATCGGCATCTTTTTCGCCGTACTGTACGGGTGGCTCTTTCTCGACATCGTCTGGCCTTCTCTGCTGGGGCTTGTTGCCCTTGGGCTGGCCACAAACGAACCCATGACCAAGGTTATCGGCAGCGCCTTCGGCAACTCAACCGTGCTGCTCATCCTGCTCTTCTGCATGGTGGCCAGCATCATCAACGCGGCAGGCATCGCCGAATGGATGGCGCGCAAAATCATCAGTCTGCCCATTGTGCGGGGCCGTCCCTACATGCTGATACTCATGCTTGCGGCGGCCATGAGTGTCCTTGCCACCATGCTTACCATGACCGCAGCCGTGGTGGTCGGCTTTCCTCTTATTAAAGAAGTATGCAAACAGTATGGTTACAAGCCCGGCGACACCTTCCCCGTCATGCTTTTCGTCGCCATGTTCTACATAGCGGATGTCGCCTTCATGATGCTGCCCTTCAAGGCTCTCCCCGCCGTGGTCTTCGGCGTATACTCCCAGCTCAGCGACGGGCACGTCATCAACTACACCGCCTATGTCGGCATTTGCGCCATCCAGCTTGTTCTGGCCGTTCTGTTCATGCTGTTTCTGTTCCGCTTCATTCTCAGGCCGGATGTTTCCAGAATTGTGAACGGCAGTGCGGACATGAGCTTCAATGAATCGCTGAATTCCTACCAGAAAACCATTCTGTATTCGTTCTGCGTGCTTCTCGTTCTGCTGCTCCTGCCCAATATTGCTCCCGCCGACTGGGCTCCCGCAGCCTTTCTGAACAGGTTGACCACCAATGGCCTGCTGATTGCCTACATCGGTTTCTACCTGCTGCTCAACTTCAAGGAAGGCATCAATATCAAGGCAATCATGTCCAGATCAGTTGCTTGGCCAGCCATATTTCTGGTTATCTCCGTCCTGAAAATCACCGCCGCCTTCAGCTCCACCGGCGTCACCCACTGGCTGGGAGAACTGTGCAAACCCCTCCTGCAGGGCTACAGCGAATATGCTCTGATTTTCATTGTCGTTGTCATTACCACTATCGCAACCCAGCTTACCAACAATACCGCCGTGGCTGCCACCTTCGCTCCCATAGCCTACAGTCTGGCGCTGGCCAACGGCAGCATGGATCCGCAGTCCATCCTTACCTGCCTTACTCTGACATGTACGCTGGGCATCGCCACTCCCGCGGCAACCGCCGCGTCCGCCGTCCTGCATGGGGACACCGAATGGGTCAGGGCCAGAATGATATTCAGATACGCACTCCCCTACTGGGTCTTCAATATTGTCATGGGCACGCTCATTACCTATAACCTCTGCCGCATTATGCTCTGAACCGGCAATCCGTCTGTGCGACATCTCTTTATCCTATACCCGCACCACTGTTCCTGGCAGCGGGCGCGCACCCCGCGCGCCCGCTGCCAGCCCGGGGCACACATCTTCTGCCCGAAAAAAATTCCGGCAAACTCAAGCTCGGGCGGAATCTTCCTCATAAAAGGCATATCCGTTACGCCCTCTTCTTTTTTGCCGGTAGAGAGCCTCGTCCGCCTCAGCATACATTTTTTCAAAAGTTTTTCCGCGCATGCCAAATGTAATACCGGCGCTGCACGATATTCCCTTTTCTTCCGAGGGAATCAGGCGGGAAATCTGCTCACATACATGCCGCACACGCTCGGAAATGAGTTTCGGATCGCTGCAATTACGGCAGAAGACTCCGAACTCATCTCCGCCAATCCGTCCAATCAGATCGCCACCGCGAAATGAATTTTTAAGAATGCCTGCGCTTTCCCGAATAATCCTGTCCCCCTCCCGATGGCCATAAGTGTCGTTAACATCTTTAAAGTGATCCAGATCAAACAGGATAAGAATATCAGTCCCACCATTATTCTTGGCAAGCAGGCGAAAAATCTCAGCCTCAAATGACTGTTTGTTATAAAGCTCGGTAAAGGCGTCCCATTTCAATTTTTCATGCGCAACCAGAACTTCACGCTTTTCTTTGTCTATATCTTCAAAAGTCGTGACAATTCGATGCAATACTCCATCATTATATTTTAGAAATTTTACCCTTACACGATACCATTGAAACTCACTCCCATCATCAAAAACAGGCTTACATAATATGGTAATATCATTTTCTGTATTACTTTCATTTAAAAAAAACTGAAAAAATTTTTCATAATAGTCAGGATGGATATATTTCTTCCATTCATTATGAATATCATTCCATTTTTTACTTAAAATATTTTGTTGATTACTATGCATGGAAATAATTTTAAAACTCTCTGCAATCTTTGTATGCATATTGTAGGTAGTAATAATAGACTTATTCATTTCTGCAAGCATATTAAAATAAAAACGTTCATATTCTCTTTTTATGTTTTTTATCTTTTCTTCATGAACATCAAATGTAAACATAACAATTAAAACAGGCATCCCATTTTTGTCAGTTTTATGAACAAAAAATTTATTACGTACCCAACGGTACTCACCATTTGACATTAAACAGCGATAATCAAACTCATGTATACCCATACTCGCATTTTTCCTGATATTTACAGGAGAAAGCATCATATTACAATACTCACAATCATCCTGAAAAACCATATTTCTTGTTAATACAGACACCAGCTCTGAATATTTTCCCTTATTATTACAATATCTTGATATCTTTTCTGTATATATCGGAGCATAAAATACATCATGTTCCAAATCAATATACAGTATAGAATCAAAATACCATGCAATAGCCATAAAAATACTGTCAATCATATCATTGGAATCATAAAGTGAAAGAAAATCTCTTTCGTATGGCATAATACATACCTGTATATGTGATTTGAAAAATTCAGAGTTGCTTCAAGTCGAAAATGTTTCAATTTAAAAATGCGCTGAAAGCTCAAGCAGAAAAACTATAACATAATCATGATTCAACTGGATGGTTTCTTTTCAGAAGTTTTTCCGACACCCATGCCGCCACAAAGTCCATTCCCCCATGCCTGTCAACCTTGAACCATGAACTATGGGACTCATCCAGCTTTTGCCAGCGCTGAAACCGAATGCCGAAGCTCCTGAAGTCGGCGGTCCCCTGTTTGTGGACGGCCCGCATGATGTTTCCGATGATAAACACGCGATACGGAGGTTTGCCCTGTCTGCTGAAATCTCCTCTCAGCAGCATCTGCTCTCCGGGAAATATCCTGGAATATATGCCGCAGGTGTTCCTTACATCGATTCTCATCCCCGTAGCGGAAATATCCACAAGCTGACAGGAATCAGCTTCCAGTTCCGTCCAGTTCAGAACAGGCAGTTTTGAGACCCCGCCTTCGCTCAGAGAGCCATGCCAGACCTTGAAGTCGGGCAGACTTTCTCTTGTCAGGCTCACCCGCACGCTGTCCCTCCGCTGGTTATGGCTCATGAACTCCGGCATGGAAAAAACAATATACATGCTTTTGTCCGGTCCATTGTACAGCCTTACAATTCGGGACGTAAAGTCACACGGAATTCTTTGCCCGTCATTCACCGTAAAATAACATTTTGCCTCCCCTCCCCATATGAGAGGCTGCCTTGAAATATCCTCAACCAGACATCGGACGGCAAAATGATCCCCTTTTACGGCTACACAGGTGGAACGCAGATGAGATATCTGAAACTCGTCAAGAAAAAAATCCAGATGGAACCACACACGCTGCTCACGCGCCAGTTCAAGGTAATACGTGACATAGGCCGGGTCATGTCCTCCATATGACAGCGGGCTTCCTTCTTCCTTTTGTTTTTTATATATAACCATAGACTGCCCCTTTTCATGACATGAAACATGACGGCAATATTGCTTAGAGCATTCTGATATCGAAAGTATCTGCCAGCCCGGGTCCCATGTTCCCAGCCGCAGGTTTCACACCTGAAGCCTTCGGTTCACTCCGCAAGTCCACTTGCGGCGGCTCCGGATATGGCTGAACCCTGCGGCGCCTTCCACCGTTGGCGCACAGCACCCCACGGAGGAAGAAAACGGAGATGAGCCTAGCACCGCTCAACTCCGGGAACTTTCCCAGGGCGAAGACGTTCTCAAATGAGAGTCCAGCAGCCTGTAGAGCACTGACACATCAATGGGCTTGGCTATATGTCCATTCATGCCTGATGCTACGGCGGCAGCCACGTCTTCACTGAATGCATTGGCCGTCATGGCAAGAATGGGAATGGATTTCGCGTCCGGGTGTTCCGAAGCACGTATGCTCCGTGTCGCCTCATACCCATCCATGACAGGCATCTGCACATCCATCAGAATAATGTCATACTGTCCTGGTTTCGAAGCCGTAAAAAGTTCTACCGCCCTGGAACCGTCTTCGGCACACTCTACCGTGGCCCCCGTCATTTCAAGAAATTCCTGGGCGATCTCACGGTTAAACTCATTATCTTCAACCAGCAGAATACGCCTCCCCGTAAAGTCATAATGCGGGGGGGCAGTGCTTTCCACCCCTGTCTGCCGCACTTCGGAAACTTCCGCTTTCGGGTGCGTGACGCTTCGTGTCATTGAAGCGAGAGTGTTGTATAGATTGGAGGCGAAAAACGGCTTGGCGATGAACGCATCAACGCCGCTGGCGCGGGCTTCCGCTTCTATCGGCCCCCAGTCATAAGCGCTGATAATGATGATGAGAGTGTCCGGTCCGACTTCACTGCGGATGCGGCGTGCAGTTTCTGCTCCGTCCATGTCGGGCATTTTCCAATCTATAAAACATACGTCATAATCATCACCGCATTCATGGGATTCGTGTACAAGTTTCACGGCCTCCGCGCCGCTGAGGACCCATCGGGTACGCAGTCCCATTTTATCCAGCAGCAGAAAAGCATGCTCACAGGTATCCCGGTCGTCATCCACTATCAGTACCTTGAGCGGCTCCAGCCGGGCTCTGCTGCTGTCCTGCTGGCGTCCGCTGATGCCGAAGGGGAGTTCCACGGTGAACTCCGTTCCCCTTCCTTCCTCGCTTTTCACAAAAATGGTGCCGCCCAGCAGGGAAACGAGATTCTTGGTAATGGCCATGCCAAGCCCTGTGCCGCCGAATTTTGAAGCAATGGAAGAGGTCGCCTGCTCAAAGGGGGTATACAGCCGCTCCACAAACTCCTTGCTCATGCCGATGCCCGTATCGCGGATGATAAAACGGAAACGAACGCTGTTGTTTTTCTTGTAGATCTGCCGGACTTCCAGTCGTATGCTCCCCCCCGCCGGAGTGAACTTGACGGCATTGGACAGAATATTGATGAGAATCTGATTCAGACGCAAAGCATCGCCGAGCAGTTCCTCTTCATCAACCCCGGAAAGGGACACATCAAAATCCTGCCTCCTCTCCTGCGTCTGAGGCTGTATAAGATTGACGACACCTTGCAGGGCCATCTGAAAATTGAACGGCTCATGGGTAATGGAAAGTTTGCCGTTTTCGATTTTTGACATATCCAGCACGTCATTGATGAGACCGAGCAGATGGCGGGACGACTGCGCAATCTTGGCCAGGCAATCCTGCACGCGGCCCCGGTCATCAAGCCGGGTCAGGGCAATGGTGGTCATGCCGATAATGGCGTTCATCGGCGTGCGAATTTCATGCGACATGTGGGAAAGGAAGCTGCTTTTGGCTGCATTGGCATTGCGCGCATTTTCAAGAGCATCGCTCAATGTCTGCTGGTAGGCCAGAGCCTCGGTCTGATCGGCCAGCACGATAATCCGCTGCGTCAGAGTGCCGTCCGAAAATACAGGATACACCCGTATCTTGAACTGCCTCTTTTTTTCCCCAAGCGTGATATCCCGTTCCTGTATTTCCGTGAACGTGCCTCTCTGCAGCAGACTGCGCAGCCACTCGGCATCCCTGTCCGTCATAAGGGAATACAGCCTGCCGGAATCCTGACATAAAACTCTTGCAGGCATGCCCATGATGCGTTCGCTGTTTGAGCTGACATACTCAAACGAGCCGTTGCCGCGCGAAATGAAAAATACTTCATCAACATTTGCGGAAAGCAAGTTAAAAAGTCTTTCGCGATATGCAATTTCCCTGATTCTACTCCTCTCCAGCCTGTTGGTGCGAAAAACAAACCAGATAAGGGCAACACCGACGAACAGGGCGGCTATAATGGAAAAAAAACGTATTTGATCCATTTTAACCAGAATTGCAGCGCCTCTGAGATCAGCCTGCCTGCTCAGACTGTCCAGTGCGCCTTCCAGCTTGTCGAAAAACGGAAGAACACTTCGGGCATAGCAGGAATAGATCTTGTTGAAATCTGTTATCCCAAGCATTTCTTCTATCATCTGCCGCCGGGCTTTCCGTATGTCGAGCATGCCCTGTTCCAGGTTGCTCAGCTCTGACGTAGCTCCTCTGAATCTGAGCCTGATTTTTTCCAGCGAGGCATCCTGCGCGCTCTCCTGCTGCTTCAGCATATCCTCTATCTGAGCCCGGGATACGCCGGGCGTGGCCAGAAGCGCAGGAAGCGTATCTCTCATACCGTAGAGGCGGGCTTTCATTTTCTGCGCCTCTCGTGAAACAGTATAAGGGTATTCATAAAGCTGTGTGGTTGAATCGCTTATCTTATACATGGAAAAGCATACAAGCAGGACATAGCAAAGGGCCACAAGGCACAACAGGATCACCCAGCTTTGTCCGTTACGAACACTTCTGCACCTTCTCCCTTGCGTATTATCCTCCATGTCATGTTTTGCGCCATAAGCTTTCATTGATACCCTACGCTGTTCTTTTATTATACAGGATCAGAAACCGAAAATGTTTTCGTTCCCTGAACTCGCAAAAAGGAATAATCATGCCTCAAAAGACAATCACCGCCACTGTATGGCCAAAGTTCGATTTTCCCCGCCAATCATCCCCCAAGTACGCCGCAGATACGTTCATAGGCGAGGGATATCTCCGGCATCATGCCGACAGCCTCCTCCCACTCTCCGGCCCGGATATGGCGTTCCTGCCGAATCACAAGCTCCTGCATGGCCTCACAGCCGAGAGTGCCGCATACGCTCTTCAGCGTATGCGCCGCCATTGCCGCCGTCTCCCGATCGTTCGCGGCAATGGCGGTCCGCAGCGTGGCATAGCTCTTTTCATCCAGAAACTTCTGCCAATAGCGTTCCGCCATTGCTTCATTTCCCATAAAACGCTCAAGGGCGCTGTTCACATTAACGCCGCCTGCCTCAAGTTTCGTCTTTCTTGCCTGATCCATACCTTCCAACCTCACTCGTGCACCTGCTCCGAACTACTGCTGTAAATATTGCGAAGCCTGCCCTCAATATCCTGAAAACATGCCAGTATCTCCGGGTTGAATACTCCGCATTCTCCTCCGACAATCATGGCAAGAGCCTTTTCAAAGCTGAAGGCCTTCTTGTAGCAGCGAGGACTGACCAGCGCGTCATACACGTCGGCAATGGAAACTATCTGCGCCCACAGAGGAATGTCGTCCCCTGTGCGGCCTTCCGGATACCCCCGTCCGTCCCACCTTTCGTGATGAAATTTGGCAATATCGCAGGCATATGTGAAAAACGGCAGCTCCCGCATCTGCGGAATCCTCTCCAGAAGCTGCGCCCCTTGTGTAGTGTGCGTCTTCATGATTTCAAATTCTTCAGGAGTAAGGCGGCCGGGCTTGTTCAATATGGCGTCGGGAATGGAAATTTTTCCCACGTCATGCATAATCGCGGCCAAGGAAACATGTTCTCTTTTTTCCGCAGAAAACTCGCTGCACAAAGGAGAATTTTCAAGAAACATTCTGGTAATGTCATATATTCTCCGAACATGCTCACCTGACTCTCCACTTCGGAATTCAATAGCTGTTGAAAGTGATTCTATCATCCCCATATTCAGCTTTAAAATTCTTTTTGCCTGTTCCAAAAGCTGATCTCTCTGCTGATCTACTACACCTGAAAGTCGTTTACGCGCAGTAAACAGTTCAATAACAGAATTTACTCTGCGCTGTACAATATATGGTGAAACAGGCTTGGAGATGACATCCATTACCCCGTATTCATATGCTCTTTTAATAATTTGGCCATCTGTTGCGCCTGTAATGAGAAATACAGGAATATGATTAATGATTCCGTCCTTGCTGAATTTTTCAAGTACCTCGATTCCTCCCATCACAGGCATGATCACATCCAGAAGAACCGCACATATTCGTGACCCGTATTCATGGATCTTATCAAGACACTCTTTTCCATTTTGAGCCGTTTCAATGGCATAAGATGCGGAAAAAATATTTCCAAGTACATCACGATTTATCTCATCGTCATCAACGATAAGAATTGTATCAGGAACGCATGTCTCGCGTATGAATGAGTATTCCATAATCATAAAAATTAATGTAGAAAAATGTATAGTTACACATCATCAATATTGCGTCTTTATAAACGCAAGAAGCTATCCGAACAAATTATTTCCGTTCATACATGAAATACTACATGAAACAAATCCTTTTTTTAAGAATTTCAAACAATTCCACCATACTCTGCATCAGACAGATACAATTTTCAATAACTCTTGACAAGCTGTATCTGATGTTACCGATTGCAAAATAAAAATATAAATTTTGATAATGTCTCCATGCAATAAATACGGGAAAGGGCTGAAGAACAGCCTCGCCTCCCCTCATACTCATGGCCGTTTCCTGAGCCAGAACGATATCCTGCCGTAATCACACGTATATTTTTCGAAATTCATGAAACACAAATCAAAACCGCCTTTTCATGTCAAGAATGCATGAAAAGGCGGTTTTCCCGCATGGTGCGCAGGTTCTGCCATTACTGAAATGTCGGTGCGGGAAAGCTCACGCGCACCGTTGTCCCCTTCCCTTCCTCACTTTCAAGTTCGATATGCGCATGGTGCAGTTCCGCGATATGTCTCACTATGGAAAGCCCAAGACCTGAACCTTCCGCTTCACGTGATCGGCTCCTGTCAACCCGGAAGAACCGCTCAAAAACACGCTCGCGCAGATCGGCCGGGATACCAACTCCGGTGTCGGCAACCTCCAGCACGACTGTGCTGTCGCCCTCACCGTAAACGTATACCCGTATATTGACCTCGCCTCCTTCCCGGTTGTATTTGACGGCGTTTTCACACAAATTGAACATCATTTCTTCCAGCATGGGACGCAGGCCCAAAACCGGGGCAGCCTCACCGGAGGCATGAAGACTGATGTTCCGGAGGCGCGCCGCATTTTCCAGACGGGCAAGACAGAAGCGGGAAAGCTCCAGCAAATCGACCGGCCCGCTTTCATTCGGGGAGGCCCCCACGGACAGGGCCTCGTCCAGCCGCGAAAGCCGGATAATATCGTCCACCATCCTGATCAGGCGGTGCGCCTCATCGTAGACGGCGGAAGCGAAGTGGGGCACATCTTCGGCCTTTACCATGCCGTTTTTCATAATCTCCGCAGTACCGGAAATGGTCGTCAGAGGCGTTTTCAGCTCATGGGAAACATTGGCGCTGAACTCGCGGCGCAGCGCGTCGCGTTCCTCCTTTTCCGTCACATCCACACACAACAGAACGCAGCCACCGGGCTTTCCAGCCTCGCCGCGCGCCGTGTTGACATATACCTGAACCCAGCGACCACGTCTGTGCAGGAGGGCCTGCCCAGCCCCCTCCTTCCGCGCATTTTCCACAGCCGTCCGTAACGGCTCCTCACGATTCAGAGCCAGAAGAGAACTTCCGACAGGCAGGGTGTCCAGCCCGATCAGGCGAGGAGCCACTGCATTGCAGGAAAGCACCTTGCCGCCCGCATCCAGAAGGATCAGCCCTTCGGTCATATTTGCCGCCACATCCTCAAATTCCCGCTGTCTGCGTCCAAGTTCACGCATTTGTGTTTCAATCTGCGTCTTCTGAACGGCAAGACGGCGCAGAAGCGGCGTCAGTTCTTCATAACTCTCTGCGCGTTCGGGGTGATCGAGATCGAGATCGTTCACAGGCCGCACAACCCTGCGGGCAATGCGTCCGGCAAGCCAGGCCGCAAGCAGCATGGATGCGGCAAATGCCAGAACGACCGCAGGCAGCATGCGCCACATCACACGCAGCAGAGAATCCTCCGTGCCGGAAAGCCGCAGCACACTCCCGTCACTCAGGCGAAAAGCCCTGTACACAGTCTGCTCACCCAACGTGCTGGAATAGCGCACGCTGCTGCCCGTTCCCTGCTCAACGGCCTCCCGGATTTCCTCACGATCGGCATGATTCGGCAGACGGCGTTCACCTATGCTGTCATAGAGCACCGTTCCATCCGGCGCGACCCAGCTGACGCGGCTGAGTCCGGTGGAAACATGTTTGAAATAGTCCAGCCCTTCCCGTTCAATCCCCTGACTCAGGTAATGAGCCTCGGCATCAAGACGTCCCATGAACGCACTCAGCATGCGCTCGTGGGCTGCCCGCATGATGAGTGCGGAACAGCACAGCAGGATGGCAAGAGAAACCAGCACAATAGCCCAGAAAATACGCCTTTTCACTCTTTACGCTCCAGCCGGCCTGCCGCCGGACGTATCTGTGTCTGTCCGTTTCTGTTCCGGGGAAGGGCCATCCTCATGCCTCAAGCCTCCGGGGGACCATTCCGCAGCGAGGCGATATCCCACGCCGCGCACGGTTTCAATGCAGGAGGCCGCCTCTCCGAGTTTCTGCCGCAGCGTACGAACATGAACATCCACCGTGCGGGTCTCTCCTGCATAGTCATACCCCCAGACCCGTTCCAGCAGCTGGTCTCTGTCAAATGCCGCGCGGGGATGATCCATGAGCAGCCTGAGCAGCTCATATTCCTTGCGCGTAAGCGCCACAGGACTCCCGTTTACGCGCACCTCATGCCGCTCCCGATCCAGCTCAAGCGGCCCCATCCTGCTCAGCAGCGGCACAGGCTCGCTCCGCCTCCGCAAACGGGCGCGGACACGCGCCAGCAGCTCCATCATGCCGAAAGGTTTGCTCACATAATCATCAGCTCCGGCGTCAAGGCCGCGCACCTTGTCGAATTCATCCCCCAGGGCGGTCAGCATGATCACCGGGATATCCCGCGTAACCTCTCTGCCGCGCAAACGCCTGAGGACGGCGACCCCGTCCTCCTCCGGCAGCATGATATCCAGCAGCACCAGTTCTGGCAGTTCATTTTCCACTGCCTTGCGGAATTCGGAAGGCAGCTCAAAACCTCTGGCATTCAGTCCCACACTGTTCAATGAATAGACTACCAGATCCCTGATATTGCGATCATCTTCCAGAACATAGATCAACGTCTTTCTCCGGCATGTCGCCCGGTGAGGGAAAATTCCACCCACTCCGCGATATTCACGGCATGATCACCGATCCGTTCAAGATATTTTGCGATCATCAGAAGATCAATGCAAATTTCTCCCTGACCGGCGCCGCTGCTGATCAGCGAGGAGAGTTCCCGCTTCACCTTTTCAAACAGTTCATCCACCATTGAATCTTCGCTCATGACAGAACGGGCCAGGGCCAGATCCTTGCGGACAAAGGAATCTATGCTGCGCGTCACCATCCCGGACGTGACATTGGCCATATCTCCGATATGCAGCAGCGTGGTTCCTTCCCCGCAGGCAAGGCATTCGTTCATCTCGACAGACACATCAGCGATGTCGCGGGATTGATCCCCGATACGCTCCATGTCGGAAATCATCTTGAGCGCGGCGGAAATGGCGCGCAGATCGCCAGCCACAGGCTGCTGCTGAAGCAGCAGCCGCAGGCAGAGATTTTCAATCGCCCGTTCCTTGCGGTCAATGGCCTCTTCTGTGGATTCCACTTCGCGCTTCAGACCTATTTCGTCTTCCAGCAGCATGCGCGCGGCCAGGGCGATGGCTTTCTCACACAGCGCGCCCATGGCGATGAGTTCCGTGTTCAGTTCCTCGAGTTGTTCCTCAAAATGACGGCGCATCTAGCCGAACCTCCCGGTAATATAATCTTCGGTGCGTTTGTCGCGGGGCATGGAGAAAAGTTCCTCGGTGGGAGAGGATTCCACGACCTCCCCCAGCAGAAAGAACGCCGTGATGTCGGAAACGCGTACGGCCTGCTGCATATTGTGTGTGACAATGACGATGGTGTAGCGCTGCTTCAGTTCCCCCACCAGATCCTCAATGCGAGAAGTGGAAATGGGATCCAGCGCGCTGGTCGGCTCATCCATAAGCAGAACTTCCGGCCCCACGGCCAGCGCTCGCGCGATGCACAGGCGCTGTTGCTGACCGCCGGAAAGCCCCAGTGCGCTTTTCTTCAGCCTGTCCTTGACCTCGTCCCAGAGGGCTGCCCCCCGTAGTGATTCCTCCACGATTTCATCCAGCCTGACGCGGGATTTCACTCCATGGGTGCGCGGCCCGTACGCGATGTTGTCGTAAATACTCATGGGGAACGGATTGGGCTTCTGAAACACCATCCCTACCCTGCGGCGCAGGATATTGGGGTCTATATCCCTCACATCAGGGTGTCCGTCTCCATCCAGGAGGATACTGCCTTCAATGCGGCATCCCTCCACCAGATCATTCATACGGTTCAGGCACTTGAGCAACGTGGACTTGCCGCAGCCCGACGGGCCGATGAAGGCGGTTACCGCCCCGGACGGGATATCCAGGGAAATATCCCTGAGAGCCTTGAACTGCCCGTACCATAAATTCAGATTTCGTATTTCAAAGGTATTCATGAACGCTCCCGGACGAGCAGCGCGGCGACGGCGCTCGACGCGAAGTTGATGAGCAGCACCACAATCAGCAATACCAGCGCGGTGGCATGCGCCTCGTTGACATACAGACCTTCGGAAAGCAACGCATACATATGCACGGACAGCGTGCGCCCCGAGGAAAGCAGACTCTCCGGCATGGCGGCCACGGTGCCCGCGGTATACAGCAGAGCGGCACTTTCTCCCACAATACGTCCGATGGAAAGAATGACGCCCGAGAGGATTCCCGGCACGGCGGCGGGCAGCACAACACGAAAAATGGTACGCAGGCGTCCGGCTCCCAGCGCAAAACTGCCTTCACGCCAGCTGTCCGGCACGGATTTGAGCGCTTCTTCCGTGGTGCGCATGATCAGCGGCAGAACCATGACGGCCAGAGTCAGTGCCCCTCCAAGGATGGAAAAGCCCATGCCGCAGGCCACCACAAAGAGAAGAAAACCGAACAGACCATAGACAATGGAGGGAATGCCGGCCAGACTTTCCGTAGTCAGCCGCACCAGGGAAACAAGGCGGCTTCCCTTCCGCGCGTATTCCACAAGGTAAATAGCCGCCCCCATGCCTACCGGCGCAGCAAACAGCAACGCCAGCACGACCATAAGTACCGTAATGACAATGGCTGGCAGCATGGAGACGTTTTCCGTGGAATATTCCCACTCGAACAGACGGGGAGACAAATAGGGAAGCCCTTTGATCACGATATAGCCAACCAGCCACATAAACACGACGACGACCGTCAGAGCGGCCAGCCACACCAGCGCCCGCAATGAAAAGGAAACAGGGTCGAAACGAGCGCGGAGGGAAGACTGTTCCCGGGCGGCGCTCACATCACATGTCTGTATCTGAGTCATGTGCCTTGTCCTCACGCGCCCAGTTTCCGAAGCATGCCGCGTTTCACTGCGGAAAAGGCGAGATTGATGAGCAGAATGAAAACGAACAGCACCACAGCCGTAGCAATAAGCGCTTCACGGTGAAGATCGGCGGCATACCCCATCTCCAGCACGATATTGGTGGTAAGGGTACGCACCCCGCTCATAAGTCCGGAAGGAAGTACGGCCTGATTTCCGGCCACCATGATCACCGCCATGGTTTCCCCCAGCGCACGGCCCATGCCCAGGATAATTCCGGCCAGTATGCCCGAGGCGGCCCCGGGCATCATAACGAAAAATACGCTCCGCTCATGGCTCGCGCCCAACGCCAGCGAAGCTTCATACCAGGCATCGGGCACCGCCCTCAGGGCCGCCTCGGCCACGCCGGCTATGGTAGGCACAATCATGACCGCAAGAATGATGGACGCTGTCAGGATACCCTTTCCGCTGCCGCCGAAATGCTGCATCAGGGGCACGAGCACAACCAGCCCGAAAAAACCGTATACAATGGAAGGAATGCCCGCCATGAGATCAATCATCTGTTTGAGAGGCTGCCGCAGCAGACGCGGACAGAAGTATACAAGAAACACGGCAGTAAGCACTCCCAGCGGCACCCCCATGACCAGGGCTCCCGCCGTCACACAGAAGCTTCCCACAATCATGGGAAAAATTCCGAACATTTCGCTGAGCGGCTTCCAGCGCAACCCGAACAGAAAATCGGGCAGACCTATCTTGAACAGCGCCGGAGCCCCGCCGGCGAACATGAAAATACAGATGAGGGCCACCGCGGCAATGGACGCGCATGCCGTCAGCATGAATACCGCGTGCATTACCGATTCCGAAACATTTTTCATGCGTTTTTCTCTTTCGTCCGGTGACCGGACAGAGCATATTGTGCATGGATACATGTCGGCCGGCATCTGAACCGAGCCGTTCCAGACATGACAAGGAGCGGTTCCACCCTGAAACCACTCCGGACAAAAGCGGCAGGACTTCTCACTGCCTCTTCTCATCCGCAAGGCCGGGGACCTGGAGCATCTTCGCTTTGAAAATACTCTCGGAGTCGCGCATCGGGAGTCCGCCGCGAAGCCGGAGCAGCCGCAATTCACTTGATGCGCAAGCTCCGGCTTCGGGCATGAAACCTGCGGGGCAGACCCCGGATCCGACCGGCAGACATTTTCAATGGCAATACACTCTACATGGAAAGAGCAGACCAGTCGACGGCGGAACCAGTGAACACGTTCCTGATCTGTTCACTGCTCAGGCCGTTTACAGGATTGGCCTTGTTCACAATGACCGCGATGCCGTCCATGGCCATGACTACGGGCTTGAGACCCGCCTTGAGTTCACTTTCCTTCAGTTCGCGGGAAGCCATGCCGATATCACAGATGCCGTCACGCGCGGCGTTCATGCCCGTGGTGGAGTCACTCAACTGAATTTCAATGGTCGCGCCGGGGTTGATCTTAAGATAGGCTTCCTTCAGCTTTTCCATGGCCGGAGTCACAGAAGAGGAGCCCGCCACCACAATCTTGCCGGCAGGTCTGGAACCGGCATAGGCTTTGGGCTGACCGACGCCGATATAACCGGCCTTTTCCACCACGGCCTGCCCTTCTCTGCTCAGAATGAACGCAAGAAAATCCTGCGCCGCGTTTCCTGCACTGGAGCTGAGCGCAAGGTTGAAAGGCCGGGAAATCTTGTATCCGCCATCTTTTATGGCGTCGGCCGAAGGCTTCACCCCGTCAATGGCCAGAGCCTTGACGGAATCGTTCAGCGAACCGAGGGAAATATAACCGATGGCATTCCTGTTGCCGGCAACGGAGGCCATCATGACGGAGGTGGAATTGGTGATTTCCGCGCTGTCCGTGGTCAGGTCAACCTTCTTTCCATTAACCTTTTCCTCCATCCCGAACAGCTCAACGAACGCACCGCGCGTACCGGATCCGTCTTCACGGGAAAGCACGGTGATATCGGCGGCGCTGGCGAATCCCCCGTTCAGCGCCATGGCTCCGAAAGCCAGTGTGGTCAGCACGTATTTTCCGAACTTGTTCATCACATTCTCCTTCAATGTTTTACTTCATCCCTTTCAGATGTGGAAATGATATAAGATTCTCATATAAAATCTTCGGACAATACCTTGTTAAATCTATGTAAAATCACGCTCACTCCTTCTGGAGCGCCATTCCGTCTGCCGCCTCCCGGTATGATGTCACAGATGCAGGCAGAAAACGCGGGAACCCCGCAAAGCTCGTTTCCAGGACAGTTGCCGTCAGCACAACGTGTATTTCGCGTATGCCGATTGAGGGCATCAGGGCCGGCCGATATGATGCGAACGTTCAGAACCCGAACTGTTCCATACCCCCGTGCGCTCCCCGCAGAAGCCATGGAAAAGTCGGCGCCATACGCCCTCAATCATATCCCGCCGGGGACGCATCCGGCGTGAACAGAAGAAGCATTGCATCCGCACATGACATCACCACCGTGACCCCGACCGGCAACGTGACAATCTGTACGGCCTGGCACATCCTGCGCGCCGTCCAGAGGCAGTAAACAAACCCGCCGGCAAGCGTCCGCCGCGATCTCGACGCCGATAATCGATATGTTTCCCCTGCTCTTCGCCACGCAGACCATGCTCCCCCTATATCTTCCACAGGCAGCAGAATGCCCTGTCCAGGAGGCTGCCCGTTGCGGGAAGACTTTTCACGGCACAACAGCGCATATGCTCGCGCGTATGGGCCGCAATACCAGATGAAGTATGAAAGAAGCCCAAGAATTTCCGGCAAAATCTTCCGCATGGCGTCTTTTTGGATACATTCCCCCGTTATGCTTGTCGCAGTAAGAGCAGGCTCGGCATGAACCGACTTTCTCAAAGGCCGTATCAAAGCGGACGATAGTATGCCCTTTGGAAGTCGCTCCGGCGATGAATTCATCAGCCAGCAGATCGGATGTCCCCTGGCGGTGGGGACTGCCGGTGAGAACAACGATTTTCATGGGATTCTCTCCACTGCTCGCCAGAACATCGGCGGAAGAAGTGAATGGGGGCAGGAGGCTGAAGGCGGGCGTTCCCCCGATCACTTTCAGCATATAGCGGCGCGTCTCATGCCCTCTGCGACATTCTTTCCAGAAAACTTCAGGGATTAGTGTTCGTGCAGAGACTGAGCCAACGGGGTTTCTTTCGTGTTGTCCATATCGACAGTCCTTGTGCTGACCCTGGGGGGGCGGGCAGAGCGCGTTCAGGGGAGCCGGTTATAGTCCGACTCATTGACGGGTTCATGCCATTCGTTTTTGGCATTCTCGCCCGGAACCTCGACGGCAAGGTGCACGAACCAGCTGTCTTTGGCCGCGCCGTGCCAGTGCTTGACTCCGGCGGGAATATTCACGACATCACCGGGATGCAGTTCACGAGCCGGTTTGCCCCATTCCTGATACCAGCCGCGTCCGGCGGTGCAGAGCAGAATCTGTCCCCCGCCCTTTGCGGCATGATGCGTATGCCAGTTGTTCCGAGAGCCGGGCTCAAAGGTCACGTTGCCGATGATCACCCCCTCCGTGGAAAGCATGTTCAGATAGCTGTTGCCCACGAAATACCGGGCATACGCCGCATTCACCCCGCCGCGCGGGAACACTTCCGTGATTCCGTTCATGTTTGCCTTCTTGTTGGTTGTCATATCGTTGTCGGGATCGCTGAATGCCTTTCTGACTTCTCCTGCCACAGCCTGCGCCAGGACCGCATGGTTTTCCGCCGAGAGGTGAATCTCATCCGCACCCCGGGCAAAGGGGACGACGGTTGCCGCGTCGAAAAAGAGAGCTCCGGAAGATTCCACCAATGGACGCAGAATGCCGGGGAGAGCTTCGCTTTTGGCGAGGGAACCCTCAAAAGCGTTTTTATAGGGACTTTGCCGAAGATTCAGTTTCGGAGGACAGATGACCAGCACCTTTGGTATGGGAAAATGCGTGCGTTGCTGCCATTCGCCTTTCTGAATAATGGAAACGAGCTGCATGATGCCGGATGCTATATCCGGGGCATTGCGGCCTCTGTCCTTGCGGAGGTCGTTCGTCCCCAGCATGATGATGACCATGTCCAGGGGCATATGCGAAGAAAGCGCTGCGGGAAGGTACGCGGCTCCGTTCATGCCCGCGCCGGGAATAATGCCGGTGCCGGAACGCTCCGGACTGTCCATATTGGTCGTGCGCCCGCTCAGCCCCTCGACCACCACATCATAATCAGCGCCAAGCAGAGCGGCCATTCTGCCAGGCCAGGCCGTGTTCAACGGTAAACGGTTTACTATCCCCTGGGCATCCTCAACATAGCCAAAGGTGTTGGAATCGCCGAACACCAGAATACGTTTCATGCCTTCGGCAGCCCCGGCGAAGGCGGTGAATCCCAAAATGACAAGACCGCACACCACGGCGACCAGCTTTAGCCTTTTCATAGCTTCTCCTTGTTCCTGGTTGTGGCATGATTGATGGAACATTCATGTTTCTGTTTTCTGTGTAGGACGTTAGCCCTTCTCGCAAAAGAGCTTGTTTTGCCAAAAAATTGCCTTATTTTGTCAATGACTGTTCAAGAGAGGAGAAATAAGACAGGAAAAAGATACGTTCATAAAACGAGTGAAGAAGCGATTCCTTTTCCTGACAGAGGGAGGTATCGCGCATGACTGACGAAAATCAGAAAAAATTAAAAGAAATCAATGAAAAACTGAAAGAAATAATGCTGCGGCATATGGAAAAGCCGGACGTTTGCGCTTCCGCCATCAACGGACTGACGCTTGTGCGCCGTGAAACGGTCAACAGTTCGGAGCGTTGTTTTGAAAAGTCTCTGGCTTCCGTCATCTCCAGGGCAGCAAGCCCTCCATCGTGGGCACACAGGAATTTCATATACACACGAACCAATGTCGTGTTTCCGGGGTGGACATGCCGAGCACGTCCTATGTTATCGGCCCCACGCCGCCCCCCCCTTCCTTTCCCTGTTCTTTTACCTGGACAGGCAGATTCTGAGCGATCTGGTCATGGAAATGGAACCGGAGGAAAGGCCCTCTTTTATGGAAGGCCAGGGCGTATCCGTCGCCAATGCGGAACCGGAGTTCATGGAAACCATGCTGCGGCTCGCTGAACTTCCGGGCAAGCCGAACCAGATCCCCATCCGTACGCCGATCATCATGCGCGAACTTCATCATCTGCTTCTCATTGATCCGCAGGGAGGAGCTTTGCAAGGACTGTACACGCGCGGTTCGCGAAACAACCAGAATGAACGCGCGGCCAGCGCGGCGCTGTCCGCAGGCTATGAGAGCGTGACGCAGTTCAACAGGGAATACAAACGCATGTTCGGAGAGCCTCCGCATCGGGATATCAGCAGAAGAAGATACATGGCTTAGCTGGATATATGTCGAAAAGAAAAGAGCCTGTCCGGAAATGCTTCAGGCAGGCTCCGGAATTCCAACGGTTCAGATTTATTCGGTCAGAAGACCGATTTTACGCAGCCAGGCATCTGTGTTTCTTTGTGTCCCACCAGCTGGGGAAACCGATGAATTCAGAAAGTTTTTGTACCTTGCCGTTGGCCTTGGCGTTCCGCACAGCTGCATCGGGAAGTTTCATGTTGGCATCCTCCAAAACAGTCCGGAAGTGTGCGGCGAAAACCGGAAAAATCCACCTCCATCCAGTTGAATTCAAAGAAGATTTGTAGACTATTGGTATTTCGCCGTGCCTAAAAGGCGTGGTGGTATTGGTACCTGCGAATCTGCCAACGATTTTTGTGGGTGTCCATGTGGGTACTTGATTTTTACTGGACAAAAAGAGAAGGCCGAAACCACATTTTCCTTAGTGATTTCAGCCTTCTATGAACCATTTTGGACTTTTTATTGGTGCCGAAGGGGAGACTCGAACTCCCACTCCCTTGCGAGAACTAGACCCTGAACCTAGCGTGTCTACCAATTCCACCACTTCGGCGCGGACATTTATCTATCCGAACTTCCCCTTCTTGGCAAGCATTTTCTCATAAAAAATTCCCGTGCACCGTCCACTCCCAACTTAATACACAGTCTTGTCGTACATTGGTCGACTGACTTTGGAAAGAAGCCATCCCATACGATCAGTTCGCCATTTCCAAAAAAAATCCCGCCGAATACAATTTGGACAACTATCAATATAAAAGACTATGTTGCAACAAGTTACCGCTCAAATTCTGATAATATTAGAATTCTCAGACTTCTTTATTAGGGTGAAAAAACTCTACTTCCATTGAGTTTAAATATTGAAGACCGTCGCTGATACTGTCACCTCGACACCTGGAAAAGAAACCAGAGAAACTGCAAAAGAGTTTGCCGAATGCCTGTCGTTCTTCTCAAATATCTTCAACTCCGAAGTGTGGTGTGACTATTCCGCTCAATCGACAGAGTTTTCTGAATGGCTCTGCCATAGAAGAGAGTTGAACATATCCTTGACCGCCGGAGGCGCGAGCGTAGCCAGCCATGGAGGCCGACCGAATGGCGACCCCGCAGGGGCCGTACCCGTTGCCGAACGGAGCGAGGCTTGCGGCATCGAGAGCAGAGATGACGCCCCCCGCCGCATGGCAATGCGGCATCCTGGGGAGCGAGGAGCGGTCAAATGTCTCGCGGAGCAGAGCCGACTGAAGCGTAGCTTCACGAAGGCGCAAGCGGGCCGGCCGTGGATACATGATGTCTTTCGCCCGTGTGGAACACAGGCTCCTTTGCGGCAATGAATAGTGCCCGCCTGTGCCGGAGTAAAACGATACGCCCCACGCAACGCTATCAACACAGTTCTATGACAGAGCCTTCCGAAATCAAACTGAAAGATTGGTGAACTTCCCTTGCCGCCGCTCTCGCAGCACAACGCCGGAAGCCAGGAAAGTTTTCAACACATACCGCAACGTGTCGGAATCATTTTACTCAATGTCGGGATACTTCACCCTGCTGAAGGCTTCCTTCAGCCATCCCGGCACCCCGACCGGACGTGCGGCTTCACGATTATATACAGCGTGTTCGGTCATCCCTTCGGCAAGAAGCACGTTTCTGCCTTCATCATACATACGGTATGCGAAACATACCGATGCCCGTTTCCATTCACTTATAGCCACCTGTACCCATATCAACTCATCATAATGGCCCGGTGAACGGTATCTGCACTGCGCCTCGCGTACGGGCAGGATAATTCCGCCCTTTTCTATCTCATCGTAGGAACAGCCGCAGGCCCGGCTGTATGTACTCCGTGCCCGCTCAAAAATATGCAAATATTCCGCGTAGTATAATACACCCATGGCATCAGTTTCACCATATGAGATACGATGCCGCATCCAGACACTCGGCTCCGGAAAATTCATGATTCATCCCTCAGAATATTTTGTGTTCGAAAGCGTCTGCCAGACAGGATACAGGCCCTGTCCCACAGAAGTTCATCTTCCATCCGCTCCTCACCACTGGGCAGCCAGCGCATACAACAGCATGTTCAGGGCGGAACCGTAGCGGACGAACCCTTCCGGCATCTGGAACAGTTCTTCCCCAAGACCGAGTTCGCCGCTTCGGATACTTTTCAGCAGTATGCTTCCACGGGGTGAATCCGGAGCGTCCCAGTCTTGAAGCTCGTCCACACGCACCGGCAGAAAGGGAACTGCGGGACTGCTCCATTCCGTCAGAGCCGCGCGGAAGGCATCCCCCATGAACATCAGTTCATACAGCACGCGATGCCGCGTGCATAACAGCTTTCCGTGCGTGGCGGCAGGCAGGGATTCGCGTTTTTCCTCCCTGATCGCCAGCGCGGGCACGCCGAACGGCATGAACGCCGCCGCCATGGAAGGAACCAGTTCTCCCGCGAAACGCTCATCACCCTGTACGGGAACGGCAACATAGGCCGACAATGCATATGATATAACGAACAACGTCTTTTCTTCCGGCATCAGCAGGGCGGAAAAAGCTCCTGCTCGTTCAATCTCAAAGTCCAGACGTATGCGATATGATCCTCTTTCCGCTTCCCGCAGCAGAAATGCTGAACCGATATGAATATCTTTTCCCTGTCCGCTTCGATATACCAGATCTGCAACATACTGGGCAGCCCCGGAAACGGGTTCCGGAGCCACGCCGAAGGATACCCCGGGGCTCACGAGGCATCCCAGCGCAAGGCATAGCCACAGGACAGGCTGCGTCCACAGCAGCTTCAGCACCACATGTCCACGCCCTTTCACGGTCGGACTTCCTCAGGCCGTTCCGGCAGAGAAGGCATACCGGACAGTGAAGGCGGGCGGGAAAGCGCCTCACCTGAGGTCAGGCCAACCGGAGAAATCTGCGGCGGAAGGCCCGGCAGGGCATTCTGTACTGAAAGCCTCCAGCGGTACTCTTCTGCGCGCGAAGTCGGACAATAGCGGAGAAAGAATGTTTCCGCTCCGGGAGCTTCCCATATGTTCTCCCCTTCCACCCTCACGCGCTCCTGCGGCACAAAGGGACACCCTTCACAGCTTTCCTCCAGGGGCTGAAGTTCCAGTACGGCTGAAGCCACATTGCGTGTCGCTCCCCCGATGGAACCGCGTGCGATCAGACAGCCGCCCTCGGTCCGTTCCACAAATACGCTGCGCAATTGAAACGACAGGGCAGAAACATCCGGTTCGGGAGCCGTCTTTCTGCCGCAGGCGCAGAGTGCGAACGACGCAAGACAAAGCACGCCGCACAGAATGGACACCCGAAACTGCTCATTCACTTTTTTCATTATTACCTCCCCATAGCATCTTCCATTCTGCGAGCAACTTGAGCGCGGCCAGCGGCGTCAGGGCATCCGGATTCAGGTCGCGGAGGGCCTGCACCAGAGGATGCGGCACATCGATATGCCGCGAGGATTCCGCCTCCCGCAGCGAGACTTCCGAACCGGATTGGCCGAGCCCCGGCAAAAGCACCGCCTCTGCCCTGCACACGCCGCTCTTTCCCCTGCTCTGCTCAAGCTGGGTCAGAATATCCCGTGCGCGCTGCACCACGGGCATGGGCACACCCGCCAGTTTTGCCACCTCAATGCCATAACTGCGATCTGCGGGGCCGGGAATAAGGCGGCGCAGAAACACGATATCGCCATTCCATTCCCGAATGGCGATATTCATGTTATGCACACCGGGAATGACACCTTCCAGTCCGGTCAATTCATGATAGTGCGTGGCGAACAGTGTGCGGATATGTCCGCCCGCCCGGCGGGCCAGCTCTTCCACCACCGCCCAGGCCAGGGCCAGCCCGTCAAAGGTGCTTGTTCCGCGCCCTATCTCGTCAAGAATGACCAGGCTCCGCCTGGTCGCCTGACGCAGAATGCGTGCGGTCTCCATCATTTCCACCAT
>CALUUZ010000035.1 GCA_944324075.1 Candidatus Mailhella excrementigallinarum | reverse complement strand
ACGCCCTTCGCGCAGAACGACACGCACAGACCGCACCCCTTGCACCAGCTCCGCTCCACAAAAATACTGTTCTTCATCAAAAATTCCTTTATGGTTTGAACCCTTCCCTCTCAGGAGAAGAGTGGACTTGACAATCCGGCGATGCCGATGAAGTCCTTTTTGATCCCCATCCCTTCATGGCGGGGCAATCCGCACGACCACTATCCGTTGGCTGAGGAGTCAGTCGCCGGGATGTGGGGCGGCTGTGGATTGAAACATTGTCAGATTACCTCGCTGCAAGTGTCCCATTCCTCCTGTCCTGAATGCGTAAGGAAAGACCCCGCGCGAAAGCGGGCGGACAGGGGTGTGCCCCGGTTCAACGAGTCCGAAGAAAGCGTACGCGAAGAGTTCGGGACGGAAGGTCAGGCCGTCTCCGTTTTCCGGGCGGACGCGGAAATGGCTCACATGGTATGCGCGTTCCACCGGGAACGTCCTGCCGAAGCCGCACCGCAATCGATCAGGACACGGCGGAATGCCGCGATACGTGTGAAACCCGGCGCAGGGCGCTGTCAGCCGCCATGCGTCTGTCGCCCTGCCGCACCCCGTCGGGCAGGGGCGGCAAGGCGCTGTCGGTCAACCTCTCAGACGGGCAGATAGCCCAGTTGAGAGGAAATTTCGGCCGCTGCGCTTTTCACGGTGGGGGCCAGCTCTTCAAGCAGTTCAAGGCTGAGGCGATGCGCCGGGCCGGATATGCCGATGGCCGCCACAGCTCTGCCGCAATGATCGAAAATGGGTGCAGCCACGCCCCGGACACTGCGCCGCCATTCCCCCTTATTGATGGAATAGCCGCGCTCCCGGATCTGTTTCAGCTCCTCGAGAAAGGCGTCTTCTTCCACAATTGTGTCTTCCGTGAAGCGCTGTGCGCCGTGGACACACTCGCGGGCCTTTTCTTCCGGGGTCCAGGCCAGGATGGCCTTGCCCGTGGCGGAACAGTACGCGGGATTGACAGGGCCGAAGGTGGCGCGCACCACGCGGCTGCTTTCAATCTTGTGGATATAAAGTACGCTGGTTCCTTCCAGCGCGGAGAGAAAGACGTCCTCGTGGGAAAGATCGCGCAGCCTCTCCATGTATGATTCCGCAATATTGCGGACATTGGTTTTGGAGAGAACCTTGTTTCCCATCTGCCATAATTTGAGTGTCAATTCGTATTTTTCCCCATCGGGAACCTGACGCACCAGTTCCAGCTCAATGAGCGAGTTGAGCAGCCGATGCACATTGCTTTTGACCAGCCCCAGTTCATCCGCAAGTTCGGTCACGCCGCGAGGACCATCCGATTTGAGGAGTTCATCAATGATTTTGAAGGTTTTCTCAAGAACTTTTTCCATGGTGTCACTTCCGGAAGATTGGGGTGTACCTCTGCGCAAAGCGAGTTTCTTTCATGAAGCGGAAATGGAGAAAGGTCAATGTGGATATAACCGGAGGAACATATTTGGTGTTTCACAAAATAGAACGTTGTTCTATTTTTATAGCCAACAGAAAAGTTTGTCAAGCTTTCGCGCTCACAATAAAACCCGCAGCATGGCGGGTTTTATTGTGAGCGTCCCCGGAGGGCTGTCATATTGTGAGTGGTATTGGGAAAGCCCCTATACAAACAGCCCCACGGGCGTTTCCACGCCGATAAGCCGGGTAAAGGCCAGATACTGCGCTCCGATGACGGCAAGGCTGACAAGCGCCAGCCGCGCAAAACGGGCAAGGGATACGCTGTGCGCTTTTTCCACGAACTGATCATACGCCAGCATGCAGAACATGCACAGGAACATGGCAGAGAAAAAGCCGAGGTATTCCACCAGAATGTAGGCCAGCATGGCGATGCCGAAATAGGCGGCAATCACGAAGCAGGCGTGTCTTTTCTGCGGGGTGAGTCCTTCCCTTGCAGGCTCAAGGAGCTGTTGAAACAGGATCAGCGCGGAAAAGAATACGCCCGCGCCGAATACAAAATAGGGGAAGATGGCGGAATCCTCTTTTTCCAGATCGCCCGCCGCAATGATGAAGCAGCAGCAGATAACAAGAATGGTGAGGTAGCACAGACTGTCGAAGCGGATCAGATTTGCCGGGCGGATCGCGCGGGCGCTGCGGGTCGGCATGGGCCGGCGTCTTTTCATCCTGTGTTCAAGGTAAAGCGGCAGCGCCAGAGAGAGGGCGCTCAGTATGATGAAAAGCATGGACAGGGGAGAGAACAGGAAAAGCTCCGCAAGGCTGGAAGCCTGCGCGCGCGAGATGGTGACCAGCAGGTTTTCTTCAATGATCGGGCCGAGCACCACGCCGAGGGCCACACCCACTGGCGGCAGATCGATCTTGAGGAAAATGTAGGCCAGTCCGCCTGCGATCAGAAGCACCAGCACGTCGAACATGGTGCCGCGCAGCGAATATGCGCCGATGCAGGACAGGGTGATAACCGAAGGCACGATGATGGATTTGGGCACATCCAGAATTTTGGTGCAGACGCGGGCGATGATGTAGCCCACGGCGATCATGAACACATTGGCGATGAACAGGCTGGAAATGAAGGTATAGGCAATGCCCGAATTATTGAGAAACATGGCCGGGCCGGGAGTGAGCCCCTGGGCCAGCAGCCCGCCGACCATCACGGCAGCGGAGGAACTGCCGGGAATGCCCAGCGCCATAAGCGGCACCAGCGCCCCGCCCACACAGGCGTTGTTGGCGCATTCGGGAATCATCACGCCGTCAAGGCAGCCCTTGCCGAAGCGATCCGGATTCTTGTCCCATCGCTTGGCTTCATTATAGGCGATGATGGATGCCACCGTGCCGCCAGCGCCGGGCAGCGTGCCGATGAAGGTACCCGCTACGCCTGTAACGGTAACTACCAGTTTGGAGTGCACAAAGGCTGACCACGCCCGGCGGAATGCTCCGGGAACGCGGTCATACTTCGCAATGTAGTCGGCATTCTCCTCGGTAACGGCCAGCATCTGGGAAATGGAAAACAGGGCAACCATGAGGACGATCATGTCAAAACCCTGAAGAAGGTTAAAGGAGCCGAACGTGAAGCGGGGGATGCCGCCGGAAGGATCAAGGCCGATTGTGCTCAGCCCCAGCCCGATGGCTCCGGCCAGCATGGTTTTGCATACCTTGCCGGGAAACATGGCGGCCAGGGTGGTCAGGCCGAAAATGGCCATCCAGAAAAAGGACTCGGAGCCGAACTTGAGCGCGACGCTGGCCAGAGGCCGGAAAAAGACAAGCAGCACTACCGTGCCGATGATGCCGCCCCAGGCGGAGGCGATAAGCGCCGCGTACAGGGCTTCTTCCGCCTTGCCCTGCAATGTCAGTTGATAGCCGTCCAGTGCAGTCATCACGGAGGAAGGCTGGCCCGGCGTGTTGATGAGGATGGATGCGTTGGCTCCGCCGTATGTCGCGCCGGAATAGACTGCTCCGAGCGCGATCAGCGCCGTTTCCGGCGACATGGTGAACGTGAAGGGAATGAACAGGGCAATGGCTGTGACCACGGCGATGCCGGGCAGCATGCCGCCGATGATGCCCACCGCCAGCCCGATGATCATGACAAGCAGATTGGAAGGCGTCATGGCGTTGAGCAGACCCGCGATGAACAGGCTGAATACGTCTGATTCCATGGGGTACCTCGGAGAGAGTGGTTTCACGCTGGAATTGCTCCAGAGCAAATAGGCTTGCGGCATTTCTCCCGGAAAAAGGAAGCGTCGCGCTTCCTTTTTCCGGCCCGGGAGCGGGCGTGAATTATTTGTTGTCCAGGGAATTGCTGTACTCGATCAGCTCTTCGGCTTCGGCAAAGGAAGCTTCTATATTCTTTCGCAGTGTGGCGCCGTCAAGGAACTGCACCTGAAGCCCGGCCCTGGCGTTTTTTTCGATGACTTCCGGCCTGTCGTAGATGGCGCGCAGTCCGTCAGCCAGGCGCTGTTCCACTTCCGGCCTGAGCTTCGGAGCCATCCAGAACCGGTACAGGTAATTGACGATATCATAGCCCAGTTCACGGAAAGTCGGCACATCGGGGAACATGGGATCGCGCTCCGCCGTGGCGATGGCCAGCACTTTCATTTCACTGATGCTGGACATGGAAGTTCCCGTCATGAGAAAGGCCGCGTCCACATGTCCGCCCAACATGGCGGAAATGGTCTTGGGCCCACTGCCGAAGCTGGTCATGGAATAGGGGATTCCGGCTTTGTGCATCTTAAGCGCCGCGAAGTTGGTCGGGCCGAAATAGTCTATGCAGCCAACCAGCATCTTGCCTGATTCGGCGGCCCTGACGAAATCCTCCACGCTGTTGATGGGGGAATCCTTGCGCACGGCGAGAAAGGCCGGATCAATGGCCGTCTGCGCCAGATAGCTGAAATCATCCAGACTGTACTGTCCCTTTTTGGTCAGGATATTGGTGACGAGATGGGGATTGCAGTAGGAGCCTATGGTATATCCGTCCTTGCGTGCACTTTTCAGGTCCATGGCCGCAATGGCTCCGTTTGCGCCGGTTTTGTAAACGAAGGTCAGCGGCTGTCCGAACTCCTGCTCGAACTCCTTTTCCACCAGCCGGATCATGAGATCGGCTCCACCCCCCGCCGCCCAGCCGACAATCATGCGTACGGGCTTTGTGGGATAATCCGCAGCCGGCGCGGCTGCGGGCAGGGCTGTGAACAGTACCGTCATCAGCAGCGCAGCGAGCTTTTCAAGGGACATGGTGCCTCCTGCATAAAAGGATGATTGACCTTGCGCGGGGCCGGATTCCGGTGCGGGGAATCCGACCCTGCCTCCTTCGTTCTTTGTGAATACCGTCGGACTCTGTCGGTAGTTCACTTTTGTTCTATTTTATGGAATATTATTCTAAATATTGGATCGGCCATGCTCTGTCAACGCCGCTCCGCTTTTTCCTCCTTTTGATTGAGAACACGCAGGGCATTTTCCCGGCATATTTTGCGCAGCACATCCTCCCTGATATTCAGAGAACGGAAGAATGCGGCGCAGCCTTCCATGGGAAGCGTGGGATGCGCGCTTCCGTAGAGGAAACGATCCTGAAGAAAGGTGGTTCCCGCCTGGATATAGTCCATGTAGCCAGGAAGCCCCATGGAGTAGATATCCGGCGAAAGGTAGACGTTTTCCCTCAGCAGGCATACGCGGATGAGTTCGCGGGCATGTGGCCAGCAGCCGTGCGGGGTGATAATGGTCAGTGAAGGAAAATCCACGGCGACATTTTCCACATGCCGGGGATGAGTATAGTCGATGGGAACATCCGGTATGCCCCCGGTCATGATCATGACCGGTATGGCGCATTCCTGTGCGCGTTCATAAATGGGATAAATGCGGCGGTCGTCCGCGAAGAGGGGAGCCCTGTGCGCTGTAAGAGGCTCTATATTGATGCCCGCAAAGGGACCGCTCATGACCTCGCTGTCAATGATTTCAAATGCTGAGGGCATATCAAGCGGATCTACTCCGGCAAATGCGGCAAACCTGCCTGGATACGCGGCCATGATGGCCCGCAGTGATGCGCAGGAAACATTGCCGAAAACTTCGCTGTAACGGCCTGGCATGACGCCGAGGCTGATTTCGGCGGCATCCATTTCCGCAAGAAAAAGATCCATGGAGAGCCTGGCCGTGGATTCGGCCTGATACATGCCGAAGCTGGCGGCGATGCGGGCATTCCTTTCCAGATTATACTGAGCGGTTCCGAGAAAGTCTCCCACGGGAGGGCGCAGTCTGAAATCGCAGAACATGGCTCATTTTCCCTTGACATTCGAAAGGTCAGAAAAACATGAACCTCCGGCGGACGCATCCGCCGGAGGCGGGGAGATCAGTCCTTTGCCGCCGTGACGGTGACTTCACACAGGTTGTTCTGGCGGGACATGCAGGCCTGCACACAGGTGCGGGCAGGGGGGCAGCCCGGCGCGATCCATGCGTTCCAGACCGCATTGAAGCCGGCGAAGTCATTAATGTCACGCAGATAGACGGTGGCGCTGACCAGATTCTCCTTGCACGTTCCGGCCTCGAGAAGCTGCTTTTCCACTTTTTCCAGCGTTATTTTCGCCTGTTCGGCAATATCCATGGAAGGAGGGTTGTCTCCGGGCACGACGCCGGGAAGAAAAACGAGATTATTGTAAATGACGGCGCGGCTGTTGCGTTCGGAAACACCTATTCTTTCGATTCTGGCCATATGAATGCTCCTTGCTGTTATTTGATGATTCAGGAGAGCAAAGCTCACTTCTTCTTTTTCAGGGCGCGTTCCACAGTGTTGTACATCAGTTCGACAATGCCCTTGTGCACATCGGCGGGCATGCCGTCCACCTTGGCCTCAAGTGTTCCGGTCGTGCCGTCTACCAGGCCGATGTAGGTGGACGCGTGGATCATGCGCTCCTCAAGTTCGGGCGTGTGGGCAAGGGCTATATTGCCGGTAAGAATGGCAAGTGCGGCCTGAACGGCATAGCAGCCCCAGTTGGATACGCCGCAGGGCAGCAGGATATCGGTGGAGCTGGCGGGACATATCTGATCGCCGAGGTGGATGTGCGCGGCAACTTCCCCGGCCAGAGCTCCCATACCGATTTCATTGCCGCCGTCGCCCACGCCGATGGTGGGGATGCCGCGTGTCTGGGCGGCGGAGATCATGTAGTCAAGACGTGAACGGCCCTGGCTGAAGTCCTGACCGATCATGTTGCGATAGGTGCCGTCGGCGCGCTGTCCTGCGCGTTCGATGGAGATGACGGCCTTCGGCCTGTACCGTTCGACCATCTCTTCGCACTGCCGTCTGGCCAGAGCATCTTCGGCCGCACAGGTGCCCATGACAGTTACGCAGGTATAACGGGGGTTACCCGCCGCCACGCTGGCCTGTTCATATGTCACTACGTTGGGGCCGGCCATTTGAGCAATGGCTCCTGTTTTCTTCTGCAGAAATTCGTCGGTGAAGATCATCGGAACGCACTTGAACGCCCTGGACAAGGCTCCGGCCAATGCACCTGTGCCCATGGGGCCATCATTTTCCCCGATTTCGGGAGATACCCAGGCGCGCGTCAGAGATCCGGTCAGAAGAAAAACCGTATCCCCGGGCTGCAGTTTCATGAACACTTCCGCTGCACTCTTGCACAGCGCCTCGCCCCCGCTGCGGGCGCGTGCCGGCTCATACAGGTGGGCAATGCCGCGGTTGCCGATATCGAGGTTCATGATTTTGTCGATGACGTCAAACATAAGCAAACTCCCGAAGTTATGGGGGCGTCCCCGTGAGCTGTTTTCCGCCGGAATGAGATTGCCGCGGCGGCCTGGTAACGGCGTGCCATCCAGGGAGTGCGGAGCTTTAAAGCCGGGCATTCCCGACGCCGCGCGGAGACGCGGCGTGTCTTGTAAATGGAACGTGATTCCATAATAGAGAACATGGAGTTTTTTTGCAAGGATTTTTAGAACATTGTTCCATTTTTTTAATTTCAACAGCCTGAAAAGTCGGAGATGAATTTCCTTCGCCTTTTCCGGCTAAGGTTCCGCCCACGATGAGCGCACGCACGGCCACTGCACTCGGGGTGATGGGGTCTTGCGGATGAGGCAGACAGGGCGCGAAAGGCAGAGAGAAAGGGAGCGTGCTGACACGCGGCACAGAGTCGGTCAGGCGCAGGGCCGGTTCCCGGAGAAGGACGGGAATGCACAGTTCAAACAGTCCGACACAGATGCCAGGCGGGAGAACGGAGATGAAGGCAAGCTCTCGCCGTTCGCAGGCAGAGTCAGGACGGTCAGCGCGGCGGAGAGGATAACGCAGGGAAAGAGGCGGAAGAAGATATCCTCTACGCCGGATTCGCTCGAGAGCATCGGCCGCGCCTTCAATACTCCCTGCTTTGTGGTGACGCAGAAAAGTTCCCCGCGGAACAGCATGGAGGACATGATAAAGGCTACCAAGAGGGAGCCGGCAGGGTCTTTCGGATACCCGCCGGAGCGGAATTGTTCTCCCGCATGGCTCTGATCAGGGTATGGAACGCGCGCGGCGATTCTCCCGGCGTGTTCCCTTTAAGTATTTTGCTATTGAACGTATCTGCCAGCCAGAATTTATGCTCCGACCCGCAGGTTTCACGCCTTCGCCGGAGCCGTACGCCGCAAGTGGACTGCGGCGACACCGGAGAAGAGAGGGGCTCGGCGGAGTCTCGCTTCACTCGATTCCGGGAGCACTTTGAAGCGCGTTCCAGGGCATGGCGGGCAACCGGACACAGGTTGCTCCATCATGGCGGGAATGCTTTTCTTCTTCGGCGTCAAGGTGCTGGCCATCATGAGCGGGGAGCGTGTCCGTCTTCCCGGATGTGTCCAAAGTTCAGGGAGTCTGGGCATGATCTGCTGGTCAGCCAGTGTGGATGCCGCCTCGCCCCGAAAGGCATCTCCCCCGAGATGGGGAATATGCTGAACGCCGCCATGGAAACAGTCTGCGCGGACAGGAAATTTGCCGAGACTCTGTACAAGCCGGGCTTCCTTTCTCTTCAGGCTTTGAATACAGTTTTTCGTATGGCATATTCCCGTTTTTGTGCAGGTGATGCTGTTTGCACATATGTCTCGTTTTATTTCGATAGTTATTAATTTTTTTTTCTCTGACCGCCAGAGGGATATTTTTTTATAATGCCTACAGCGCCAATGGTGCGGCCTGCAAAACAAGCATTTTTTCATGGCTGAGACATTTGCGGAAGCGGCTTGCGGTATTGTCAGGCCGGGGGAGGTTGGATATGGCTAAGGGGGGAGAGGGGGAAGCAGGCTGGGAATCCGCAGAGGACTCTCCATGGGAGAGAAGAGTCCCTGAACTTCAACCCGGCGTTGACGGCGGATGTTCCTTTCCGCATATTTTTTTGCATTTTTTTGTCCCTCCGCCAGAGCATTTCGCTCGTGAAATGGTCTATGTCGAGCAGGGCGAGACTCCGCCGCGAGGTCGGACAGCCGCAATTCACTTGCGGCGTTAAGCCTCGGTGGAGGCGTGAAACCTGCGGGCCGGAACACAGGATCTGGCCGGCAGATATTTTCAAACGCAAAATGCCCAGGTGGATGCGCGGGCGGTCCCGTATATGGATGTGCGGAAAGATTTTATGAATTCAATGCGTTCGCCTGAGAAACATAATTTTTACGAAAATTATTTCGTCGCGCGCCAGCCGGTCTTCACCGCGTCGGGAAAATGCTGGGGATATGAATTGCTGTTCCGCAGTCCGGCGAATACGTTCCGGGCGGACTTTTCCTGCGACAGTTTCGCCAGTTCTCAGGTGATCGTAGATGGTCTTCCGATGATTCTGTCTGATATTTCAGCGGGATGCAAGGCGATGATCAATATGTCCACGGATATGCTGCGTGACCGTATATCTCTGGCTCTGCCCAAAGAGCGCTGCGTCATAGAAATTCTGGAAAATGTGGAAGCGGTTCCGGATATTCTGCGGGAACTGGCCTCTCTCAGAGCGCGCGGCTACATTCTGGCTCTTGATGACTATGCCGGGCAGCCGCATCTCAGACAGTTTCTCGATATGGTGGATATTGTCAAGGTGGATTTCCGGGCTGTGACCGATGCGGCGGAGCGCATGGAACTTTGCGCCGCGCTGAAGCTGCTCCGGGGGCAGCCGCGGGTGCTCGCGGAAAAAGTGGAAACCCGTGAAGAATATGAAGTGGCCAAAAAATATGGCTGCAGCCTGTTTCAGGGATATTTTTTTCAGAAGCCGGAACTGGTGGGGGATCGCAAGGTTCCGCTGCATGCGGAAAGCAGACTGCGTCTTCTTCATGCCCTGGCCACGCGCGAGCTCGAGCCGAAAGAGCTCGAGCAACTGATTTCCCGTGATACAGCGCTGTCTTACCGCCTGCTCAAGTTTATCAACTCCGCCGCATGGCCGCCTCATGTTCCAATCCGGACGGTTGCGCACGCCATTGCCTATATGGGGACTTCTCCGCTGAGAAAGTGGCTTATGGCCACCATCATTGCTGACAACCGCAGCAGCGATCTCAAGCTTGAACTGGCCCTGCTGGGCACGACGCGCGGGTATTTCTTCAAATGGCTTGCTTCCGAAGTTCACGGACCGGACGAGGACGATGCCTTCATGCTCGGTCTTTTCTCCACGCTGGAAGCTCTGTATGACGTTCCGTTTGAAAAGCTGCTGGAACGTATTCCGCTTCCTCCGGACATCATGAATGCCCTGTGCTTCAGAGAAGGCCCCCTGAGTTCATGGCTCGGGCTGGCGGAAGCTCTGGAACGCGGGGATCTGCGGCAGGCTTCCGGACTGCTCGCGCGAATAGGCTGCAGCCGTCTGGAGACAGTGTCCGCCAAATATCAGGAAGCTCATGAATTTGCGCAGTATTAGCGCATTTCCTCATCGATATGCTCTATGGAGTCGGGCAGCTGGGCGGGATTCTTCCCTGCGCTCCTCATCCGTAACGCGCTCCGTGCCCGCGGTTACGGGCAGGGGCGCGTTACGTTCCCCTCCGGTATTGCCCAGTTCATTTGCGGTGTGAGGCTCCGGCTTCAGGCGTGAAAGCTGCGGGGCGGAACATGATGACATGCAGGTACACCCGGCAGCATGCTCTGCGGGGCGAAAATCCATGAGCAGGCACGGTACGGGAGGTTTTGAACGCATACATGCAAAAAGGCGCAGCCCTGCGGGCTGCGCCTTTACGTCATCCGTCATGCCGGAAAACCGGCGTCGGCATTATTCGCCTTCTTCGGTGGCGGACTGCTTGCCCGCACCCTTGAGGCCGTACATGGTGGTGGAACCGGAAGACCAGTACACCATCTTGTCGTCTTCAACCAGGGCGGTGAGCACTGCCTTGACCTTGCGGGGGCTGGCGCCGGGGAAGAGTTCCAGGAAGTTGTTGAAGTAGAACTTCGTCTTGGAACCGGACTTGGAGTTCAGGAAGTTCAGAACGGTTTCCTTGTCCTCTTCGGTCACGCCGCTGTTGGAAGCCGCTTCATGAGCTTCGGCGCCCTGATAGGCAACCTTGGCCGCTTCGGAGAACTTGAACTGCGTGGACTGGCGCCAGGTATAGTAGGCGGGGTCGCGGAAGTCGTCGATGATGTGGTGCGTGAACTCAAGGTCGGTCAGTTCAAAGAACTTTTCCCAGCCGATGCGTTCCGCCCATTCGCCGAGACGTTCATACTTGTTCGCGTTCCTGGCGTAGACGTCGATGATGTGCTTGATGGTGCTGGTGAGTGTGGGCCAGCGGGGCGGTTCGTTGGGGATGTAGGCCACAACGACTTTCGCCAGCTTGGGCATGCTGATGCGGTTGGACACCTTGCCGCCCACCATCAGCACCACGCCGTCACCGCCCTGACCGTCGGAAATGGGCAGGGCCGGGCACATGGTATAGCAGTTGCCGCAGTACATGCAGCGTTCGCTCTTGATGGCCACGGTGTTGATTTTCTTGCCTTCGTATTCTTCCTTGGTCGGACGCACGGCGGCCACGGGGCAGGCGGCGACGGCCAGGGGAATTTCGCAGAGCTGGTCAACCCACTCGTGGTCGATCATCGGAGGCTTGCGGTGGATACCCACGATGCCGATGTCGGAAGCATGCACGGCGCCGCACATGTTCAGGCAGCAGGCCAGGGAGATGCGCACCGGAGCGGGCATGCGCATATGCTGGAACTCTTCAAACACCGTGTCCATGACGGCCTTGACCGGGCCGGAGGCATCGGTGGCGGGAGTATGGCAGTGGACCCATCCCTGGGTATGCACGATGTTGGAAATGCCGGCGCCGGTACCGCCGATGGGGAACTTGTAGGAGCCGGCGGCGAACTTGCGGGAGGCCAGGTCTTCCTTCAGGGCCTTGAGGGTGGCTTCGTCGGTGACCATGAATTCCACGTTGTTGCGGGTCGTGAAACGCACATGACCGCCGCAGTACTTGTCGGCGATTTCGCAGATTTCACGGATGTGCAGAGTGGACATCAGACGGGCCGCGCCGCAGCGCACGGTGTATACCTTGTCGCCGCTTTCGGCCACATGCACCAGCACGCCGGGTTCGAGGATTTCATGGTACAGCCACTTCCCGAAGTTCTTGGCAATGACCGGGGGGAAGAAGGAGTCGTACTTGCGGGGACCGATATCGGAGATACGGCCTTCCATGGGTTTCTGGGGATTGTATCCGGTGGAAATGAAAGCCATTTCTTGCTCTCCTTGAAATTAGCGTGCGTGTCTTGCGCGGTAGGCCTTGATGTCGCGGGTCCAGCCGCCGGGCACTTCCTCTTCCTTGAACAGAATGTAGGGGTTGGTGCGGGGCTCTTCGACATGCTGGGGCAGGGCAGGAATTTCGGTGACTTCCAGCAGCTTCTGGAAGGAGAGGCGACGGATGGTTTCGCCCACACGTTCGCGGTTCTTGCCTTCTTCCATCCACCAGTCCCAGATCTTTTCGATGATGGACTTGAGTTCATCAAAGGGTTCTTCGACCGGCACAAAGGGCACCAGCATGGAGGCCAGCTGCGCGCCGTCGAGAATGGGAGCCTTGGCGCCGATGAGGACGGTCGCGCCGCGTTCGTCGCCGATATGCAGGGCGCGGGGCATGGTGTTGATGCAGTGCATGCAGCGCACGCACTCCTTGTTGTCGATGGAGAGCTTGGAGCCGTCCCAGCTCATGCAGTGGCCGGGGCAGAGATCCACAACTTCCTTCTGGATGTCGAACTTGCCCCAGTCGCGGCCGGAATGGGCGCCCGCATTGGGCTTGAATTCACCGCCGACATACCCCTTCACGGCTTCCTGATCGATTTTGATGTCGTCCTTCCATGTGCCGATGACGGAGAAGTCGGAACGGGCGATGGAGGCCACGCAGCCGTTCGGGCAGCCGTCAAACTTGAACTTGAACTTGTAGGGGAAGGCGGGGCGGTGCAGTTCGTCCTGATAGTCCTGAGTGAGCTGATAGCACGCGAGCTGGGTGTTGTAGCAGGCGTATTCGCAGCGGGACTGGCCGAGGCAGGCAGCCGGGGTACGCAGGTTGGAGCCGGAGCCGCCGAGGTCGGTTTCCATTTCATGCGTGATCTGCCAGAAAATTTCTTCCAGCTGGGGGGTCTGGGTGCCCAGAAGCACGATGTCGCCGGTGGAGCCGTGCAGGTTGGTCAGGCCGGAGCCGCGCAGATCCCAGATGTCGCACAGATGGCGCAGATACTCGGTGCTGTAGTACTTGCCGGAAGGCTGGTTCACGCGCACGGTATGGAAGTGGGCCACGCCGGGGAACTTTTCGGGCTGGTCGCAGTAACGGCCGATGACGCCGCCGCCGTAACCGAACACACCCACGATGCCGCCGTGCTTCCAGTGGGTTTCGCCTTCCTCGTAGGAGAGTTCGAGCACGCCCAGGAGATCTTCGGGAGCGTCAACGGGAATCTGGTAGTCAAGCCCTTTCGGGTTCGCCGCACGCTCAGCAGCCGCCTGCTTGATGTCGGACACAAAGCTGGGCCAGGGCCCGGTTTCGAGCTGGTCCAACAAGGGGGTTGCATGTTTTGCCATTGCCTTACCTCCACATGGGTTAATGGGGTCTGCCGTTCCGGGGCCGAACCCGGCAAATGGGCGCGGCCGCTGGGGAACGGCCCCCTGGTAAACAGACCTGAACACGGGAGCGGCGGCGCATGGACGGGCGCGGCGCCTGTTCCCGCATATGAACGCTCCCATCCATAACAGACTTTTTCGGCAAGCACAACACGGCGGCATGATTGGAAAAGAAAGGGGTACCGATAAATAATTTTTTCACAATATTTGAAAAGGCTCTGTTTCAGCGTGGAGTCGAGATAATCTTGACCGTGCGGAGGGGCGAGCGTCAGCGAGCCATGGAGTGCGGATGCGGCGTTTTCCGCGCAGGGCGCAAGGGGGGCGGGTATCGGCAAGGCCGCTCGAGTGTCGTCAGGAAGCCGCGGCAGAAAGATTTCGCGGAGCGGAGCCGAGTGAGGCACAGCTTCACGAAGGCGCAGGCGAGCCGGCCGTGGATACGTGCTGCCCTTGCCCGTGTGGAACACGGGCGGCCTTTGCGGCAACATATGTTGCCGCTCTGCCCGCGCAGACAGAGTGTCTCCCGAGCAGAACGCGAACCGAAGTTTAAATGGGACGTTCAATGGCGGAAGATACACGGTTCCCTTTCCGCCGTACCGTGTTCCCCCTGCCATGCGCCGGGCGGAGTGCCGGGAAGCGCGGCATGTCTTCCGTCCCCTGCGCAGTGGAAAGAACGCTCTTTCGTTTCCGCGCGAAACACGTTATACCAAATACTTGCATCGCTTTTTCGCGAGAACGCCTGTTCCGGCCGTCCGGCAGAGGCGGAACGGAATTCCGGCACGAACCTGACCGCGCGGCGGCTGTTGCGAGGAACCCCATGAGCCTGCTTTACAAGAAAGATCCCCTGCGTACCCTGCATCTTGAAAACCCGGAAACGCCCCAGTTGTTCCGGGGTGTATTCCCCTATACGAAAGTCGGCCGTATCGAGTTCGATGACAACATCGTCATGCCGCGTCCGGCGGATCCGTGCTTCATCACCGATACCACCTTCCGGGACGGACAGCAGGCCCGTCCTCCCTATACGGTGCGGCAGATTGCCCGCATCTTTGATCTGCTGCATAAACTCGGAGGCAAGAGCGGGCTTGTCCAGGCCTCGGAATTCTTCATGTACTCCGCCAAGGACAGGCGGGCCGTCGAGATATGCCGCGCGCGGGGGTACCGCTTTCCGCGCGTGACCGGCTGGATCCGTGCGAATATTGATGATCTCGGAATCGCCCGGGACATGGAGTTTGATGAAGTGGGCATGCTGACCAGCGTGTCCGACTATCATATCTACCTCAAGCTGGGAAAGAGCCGCGAACAGGCGCTGCGCGACTATCTGGGAATCGTGGAGCAGGCTCTGGAATGGGGCATCGTGCCGCGCTGCCATTTTGAGGATATCACCCGCGCCGATATCTATGGCTTCTGCCTGCCCTTTGCGGCAAAACTGATGGAGCTGGCAAGCCAGGCATCCATGCCGGTGAAAATCCGGCTGTGCGATACCATGGGCTTCGGGGTTCCCTATCAGGGTGCGGCGCTGCCGCGTTCGGTACAGCGCATCGTTCGGGCTTTTACCGATGAGGCCGGGGTTCCGGGCCAGTGGCTGGAATGGCATGGCCACAACGATTTCCACAAGGGGCTGGTGAACGGCGTGACCGCCTGGCTGTACGGCTGCGGCGCGGTCAACGGAGCGCTGCTGGGCTTTGGCGAGCGCACGGGCAACACTCCGGTGGAAGCTCTGGTCATGGAGTACATTTCCCTCACCGGGCAGGACGAGGCGGCGGACACCACCGTCATTGCGGAAATCGGAGAGTTCTTTGAAAAGGAACTGGAGTATGTCATTCCGCCCAACTATCCTCTCGTGGGGCGCGATTTCAACGCCACCAGCGCCGGAGTGCATGTGGACGGTCTGGCCAAGAACGAGGAAATCTACAATATTTTCGATACGGCGAAGATTCTCGGCCGTCCCGTGCCGATCATCATCACGGACAAGTCCGGCCGGGCGGGCGTGGCTTACTGGATCAATCACAATCTCGGGCTGCCGCCCGAACGCGGGATCACCAAGAAGCATCCTTCCGTGGGGCTGATCTACGGTGAAATCATGAAAGCCTACGAGGAAGGGCGCAACACCTCCTTCTCGAACAAGGAGATGGAGGCCCTGGTCAAGCGCTACATGCCGGAATTGTTCGTCTCCGAACTCCAGCGCATCAAGCGTCTGGCGGGCAGGCTCGCCGCGCATCTCATAGAGCGCCTTGCCGCAAACTGCACGATGCGCGCCGATGATGCCCGCACCCCGGCGCTCATGCGCGACTTCGTGGCTCATTATCCGTTCATCCAGTTCCTGACCCTGACGGATGCTTCGGGCCGTCTGGTGCAGTCCGTGATTACCGACCCGGCCTATACCGAAAAATACGGCAACCTGCCTCAGCCGGGCTATGACTATTCCGGCAGGGAGTGGTTCAAGGCTCCCATGAGCGACGGGCAGTTGCATATTACCGATGTGTACCAGTCCCAGTACACGGGCAAGCTGATCCTTTCCGTATCCATGGCGGTAACGGACGAGAGCGATGAAATTGTCGGCGTACTGTGCGGCGATATTCAGCTGGAGGAAATTCTTCAGCGTGCGCCCGCACTGGAAGAGGAAGAAAAGAGGGAAGTGAGGGACGAAGGAGAGTGATCCCCCGTCTGCGCGGGAAAAGGGGCCTCCCTGGGGCGGGCTCCTGCGAGGCGTGACCCCGCGAGCCGGACACGGGGTCCGGCTCGCGGCTGTTTCCAAACGCGGAACGCTCCGGGGAAAGGTTGTCGGCGCGCGGGGAATTATTCCGTCCGTGCAGCCGAAATGAGTCCTTCGTCCAGCATGGCGAGAAATTCCTCCACTATTGCGGGATCAAACTGTGTTCCCGCGCAGCGGCGCAGCTCCGCGCGCGCCACGTCCATATCCAGTCTTTTCCGGTAGCAGCGGGTGCTGGTCATGGCGTCGAAGGTATCCGCCACGCAGATGATGCGGGCGATCAGGGGGATCTCGTCGCCCTTGAGCCCGTTGGGATACCCCTTGCCGTCATAGCGTTCGTGGTGAAAGCGTGTACCCGTTTCAATGCCTTTCAGCGACCTGATGGTCTTGAGAATGTCCGCGCCGATATCCGGATGGCGGCGCATCTGTGCGAACTCCTCATCCGTCAGAGGGCCGCTTTTTTTGAGAACGCTGTCCGGCACCCCGATTTTTCCCACGTCATGGAGCAGAGCGATGTGGTAGATATTGTCGCAATCCGCCTCGCTCCAGCCCATATACTCCGCAAGGGCGCAACTGTAGGTTGCCACGCGCTGCGAGTGCCCCTGCGTGTATTCATCCTTCGCGTCGATGGCCCGGGCGATGGCGAGAATGGTCTGGAGCGCGAGATCCTCCACTTCGCGGGTCTTTTCATCCAGCCTGCCCTGCAGGTCCTTGCGGTAGTCTTCCAGCTCCAGCATATTGGCGATGCGGCTGCGCAGCACTTCGGGCGCGAAGGGTTTGACAATGAAGTCACGCGCCCCCAGCGCCAGACATTCGGCTTCGGTTTCCGTGGATTGGGCGGCGGTGAAGAAGATGACGGGCAGCTTTTCGCAGCCGGGAACGGCACGGATGCGTGTCAGGGTTTCAGGACCGTCCATGCCGGGCATGAACAGATCAAGAAGGATAAGGTCCGGAGCTTCGGCATGCAGCAACCCCAGCGCCTCCTCTCCGGAAGAGGCGAGCAGGAGACGGTGTTCCCCGCTCAGAATGTGCCGCACGGCCCCCAGCGCCGTTTTACTGTCGTCTATGACCAGAATGAGATGCTGTTTCATGTTTCATCCACAGTCGCCTCATCCGGCGCCTGACTCCGCAGCCGGCGGACAGGGCGCCCGGATTGCCTCTCCCTGGAGCAGCCTCATCCTGAAATTGCTTCAGAAGTCAAGCGGATCGAGACTCCGCCGCGAGGCTGGACAGCCGCAATCCACTTGCGGCGCACATCTCCGGCTTCAGGCGTGAAACCTGCGGGGCAGAACACAGAATCCGACCGGCAGGTATGTTCAATAACAAGACGCTCTGAAGGGGGAGAGCGTACACAAAGGCTCTGCCCGTCTTTTTTTGTCAGAAACTCTTTCCCCTCCTGCAGGGGAGGAAGATTTCAGGCCATGAAAGAAGTTTTGATAAAGGTTCATTTAAATCATTTCATGTCATGATTCAATACAAAAGAAGCACCTGTTTTTTTGTCTGGTCGTGTTTTGAACTGCCTGCCACAGGCTGTGCTGCCGAAATCCGGCGTATTCCTATTCTTCCTCCAGTTCCCGCGTGTAGCGGCACTTGGGATTGGGGCAGGCGATGTGGCGGCCCTTTGCGCGGGTGTTCTTGATCACCAGCAGGGGAGAATCACATTCCGGGCAATGCTCGTTGACCGGCCAGTCCCAAAGGGCATAGTCGCACTGGGGATACTGATCACAGGAATAGAATATCTTGCCGCGTCTGGAACTTTTTTCCACCAGAGTCCCTTTCCCGCATCCGGGGCAGGGCACTCCTGTGGAAAAGGGCGCGGCATAGGTGCATTTGGGGTAGTTGGCGCAGCTCAGGAAGCGGCTGCCGGTGTGGGACTTCTTGAGCACCACGTCGCCGCCGCACTGGGGGCATTTGCCGACCACCTCATAGGTCGGGGGCTGTTTTTCCTCAATCCGGATCGCGCCCTTCTCGTCACGGGAAAAGTTCGTGGTGTAACGGCATTCCGGATATCCCGTGCAGGCCAGAAATTCTCCGCTCTTGCCGAATTTGACCACCAGGGGCTTGCCGCATCTGGGGCAGGGCACGTCCGTGGTCAGGCCGCCCTTGACCGGAGCCATGTTCTGAGCCGCCGCGCTCAGCGCCGGGTTGAAGTCCCTGGTAAAATCCCTGAGCAGGCCCACCCAGCCGAGCTTGCCGTCCGCCACCTTGTCCAGGTTGTCTTCCATGCCTGCGGTAAAGCCCACATCCATGAGCGAGGGGAAGTGATCGCGCAGTTGGGCGCAGACCACATTGCCGAGATCCGTGGGCACGAAGCGCTTGTCCTCCAGACGCACGTATTCCCGATCCTGAATGGTGGAGATGATCGTGGCGTAGGTGGACGGCCGGCCGATGCCCCGTTCTTCCAGCTCCTTGACCAGCGACGCTTCCGTATAGCGCGGGGCCGGCTGGGTGAATTTCTGTTCCCTGGTCAGTTTGAGCAGCTTGAGTTCCTCGCCCTGTCTGAGGGGAGGAAGCGCGTCTTCCTCCTCGTCGGCGGGACGCGGCAGTGCTGCAAGCCAGCCCGGAAAGAGCAGCCTTTCGCCTCTGGCCCGCCACTGGGCGGGGCCGCAGGTGATCAGGGCGACGGTGTCGTGGAATCTGGCCGCGGCCATCTGCGACGCCACGAAACGGGACCAGATCAGGCCGTACAGCCGGAACTGTTCGGGGGTAAGGAACTCCCTGATCTCCTCCGGCGTCAGCGTGACATCGACGGGACGGATGGCTTCATGCGCGTCCTGCGCGCCCGCCTTGCCCTTGAACACGCGGCCCTTGCCGCCCGGAGCGAGAAAGTCCCTGCCGAAGCGCTCCTCAATATAGGATGTGGCGGCGGCGCGGGCCTCGTCCGCGATGCGGACGGAGTCGGTACGCATGTAGGTAATCAGCGCCGTCGTGCCGCGTTCGCCCAGTTCAATGCCTTCGTACAGGCGCTGGGCCGTGGACATGGTGCGCTTGGCCGAAAAGCCGATCCTCTGGTTGGCCGTCTGCTGGAGGGTGGACGTGGTGAAGGGGGGCAGGGGATTGCGGGCGCGTTCCTTTTCCTCCACGGAATCGACCACAAAGGGCTTGCCCTGCATGGCTCTTTCCAGTTCTTCCGCCGCTTCGGCGTTGGGAACCACCGCCTTCCTGCCCTTGATTTTCAGCAGTTCGGCCTTGAAGGGGGGAGGTACGGAGCCTTCCAGCACGGCGCGGAACAGCCAGTATTCCTCCGGCTTGAAGGCCTGGCGTTCCTCCTCCCGTTCCACGATGAGGCGAAGCGCCACGGACTGCACGCGTCCGGCGGAAATGCCCCGCTTGACCGTCTTCCACAGCAGGGGGGAAATCTTGTAGCCGACCAGGCGATCCAGCACGCGGCGCGCCTGCTGCGCCTCGAACAGGTCGGGATTGATGTCGCGCGGGTGTTCCAGCGCTTCCTTCACCGCGCGGGAGGTGATTTCGTTGAACTGGATGCGCTTGATGTCCCTGGCTTTATCCTTGATCACCTGCGCGATGTGCCAGGCAATGGCCTCGCCTTCACGGTCCGGGTCGGGCGCGAGATACACCGTATCAGCCCTGGACGCGGCCTCCTGAAGATCATGGACGACCTTTTCCTTGCCCTGGATGGTCTGATAGCGCGGCGCGAAGTCATGATCCTCATCCACGCCGATTTCCTTGGTAGGCAGGTCGCGGATATGTCCCACGCTGGCCTGCACCATGTATTTGCCGCCCAGAAATTTCTTGATGGTCTTCACCTTGGCCGGTGATTCCACGATAATCAGATCCTTGCCCATTCCTGTCCGCCCGGAAGAAATTGAAGATGCCGCCGCGCCCCGTGCGAATGTTTCAATCCGCAGTCGGGAATCGCCGCAGTAAAGGAATCGCTGATTAAAGCGTTTCCCGCGGCCTTGCGGAGCAAGACCGCCCGCAAGTCGTGAAGAGGAAAAATTTATTTTCCCGTTAAATGAACGACTTGGCGTGCCTTTCCCAAAGAGGCAAGAACCTCTTTGGGCATGGAGCCGATTTATTCTGTGAATAAATCAGCGGTTCCCAAAAACGGAGATGCGCGGAAGGAAGATACGTTAAACATCCGTTCCGTCAAGGGGCGGAGGCATCCGGAACGGAAAGAAGGCATTCGGAAATCTGTGTCTGTATCTTGATCTCGACCCCTTCCGGTGGGGGGAAAGGGATTGACAAAACGGCAGGGCCGATGAAATCCTTTTCGCGTCTTCCTTCGAGAGCGGAGCCTCACCGGATTTCTGACTGCAAAGAGAGCCGATTCATGAAGAGCGCCTGTTACGGCATCATTCCCGCCCGTTACGCGTCGACCCGTCTGCCGGGCAAGCCGCTGGCGGATATCTGCGGCAAGCCCATGATCTGGCATGTGGCCATGCGGGCCATGCGTTGCGCCGCGCTCCGGGGCGTATGGATTGCCACGGATGATGAACGCATAGCGGAGGCAGCCCGCGCGCTGGATCTGCCCTGCGTCATGACGGCGGCGGATCATCCCAGCGGCACGGATCGCGTGCGCGAGGCGGCGAACAGGCTGGGACTTCCGCAGGATGCCGTCGTCGTCAACATTCAGGGGGATGAACCCCTGCTTGAGCCGGCCATGCTGGACGAACTGCTTGCCCCCTTTGCCGATGATGGCGTACAATGCGCCACGCTGGCCACTCCTCTGGAGCCTGCGGCCGACGCGGCGCTCATAGCTTCACCGAATCAGGTCAAGGTCGTGACGGATCTGGCCGGGGATGCCCTGTATTTCTCCCGTGCGTCCGTCCCGTACCCGCGTGACGGCACGGCGTCCCGCTATCTCGGCCATGTGGGCATCTATGCCTTCCGGCGGCGGGTGCTGGAGCGCATGAGCGCACTGCCGTCCAGTCCCCTGGAACTGCTGGAAAAGCTGGAACAACTGCGCCTTCTGGAAAACGGCATTCCCATGCGGGTCGTCGTGACTTCGTTCCGCACCTGCGGCGTGGACACTCCGGAGGATCTGGAGGCCGTCCGAGCCGTTCTTGCCCGTCAACCCGGCTGATTTCCCCTGAAACCGCAACCCGGAACATCATTATGTCTCAGCTTGCCACCGCCCGGCGTCAGCTCTCTTCCATCAAGTCGCTCATCCGGCAGGAAAAATTTCTTTCCGCCGTTCAGACCTTGCGCGACGCCGTGATTACGGTATTTCGCGAACCGCTCATGAAGGCGGAAAAAGAGGAATTCGAGCGCCTGATTTCCGATGCCTCCTACCATATCGTCTGTGATCCGCATGTTCGCAAGGCCGCCGCGCTTGAACTCAAATATGTGCCGGGAAAGGAGCGCGAGTTTCTGGACGGACTCAACATGCTTCTGGAAACATTTGACGGGCAGTTTCAGGACGAGGCCCGGGAAAGTGCCCGCCTGCTGGAAGAAAAGAGGCGGCAGGAGCTGGAGCGCGGACAGCAGAAACTTGACGCCGGACAGGTGGACGCCGCGCGCGCCGTGTTTTCGATTCTGGCGCGGGAAAATCAGGAAAATTATGAACTCCGGGTTGACATAGGCGAACGGTTTCTGCGGGCCGGGGAATATGAAGACGCGGTACAGTACCTGGGCGAGGCCCTGGAAGGCATGCCCGGCGCGGCTCACATCTACAACAGTCTGGCCGTGGCCCAGCGCAGAATGGGCAGGTATGCCGACGCGGAACAGAGCTATATCAAGGCCGCGCAGGGAGGATACAGGGATTCCCATCTCTTCTTCAATATGGGACGCCTGTATGTGGACTGGAAAAAATGGGACAAGGCGGTAAAGGCCGCCCAGGGCGCCCTGCAGTTGGATCCCGATTTCGCGGAAGCGCGAAAACTCATGGCGTACGCCGAAAAAATGAGAGACAGGGGTCTGTAGGGGCTTTTTGTTCTGAAGGAAACGCCGATTGAGGCGTTTTCCGAAGTAAAGACGGGAGACGCCCGCAGGAGATATAATATGTTCAAGAATATCGTGATTGCCGTGCTCGCGGCCTGCTGCATTTTTCTGGTGGTGAACCAGCGCATGGAACGCGCCGCCCGGGGTGAGGAGGAAATCAGCCCCGCGGAATACGGCGGCCTGGCCGCGCTGAGGGACGTGATTCCCGCTGAGGAATATCGGGCAAAGGTTCTGCCCCTGCTTCAGGAAGCGCTCAAGGACGGGAAGATGACCCGGGATCAGCTTGCCGCGCTGGGAGCGAAACTGGGGGATCTCGGAACACAGACGCTTGCCGCTGTGGAAAGAGAGCGCCCGCAGGACAAGTTCGTCAAGGCCTGGAACGATGCCCTGACCGGAGCGAAGGAAGGCGCGGCGGACTTCGGCGCGTCGTTCAGCCGTCAGATGAATGAAGCAATGCGCGAGCTTGGCGAAACATGGAACAGCATGACCCGGAAAGACGCGCCCGCGCCGGAACAGAAGCCCGGCACGGGACAGGGAGAAGTTGCGTTATAGCGTCAGCAGGCGGCCGAGCGAGGGAATGACATCCTTCACGCCGGAATGCCGCAGACAGGCCCACAGAGTGGCCTGATTGCTGGTAATGACCGGCAGCCCCCAGTCTGTCTCCAGCAGAGGGATGATATCCAGCACATTGAGTCCCGTGCAGCTGATGAACAGGCTGTCCGCTCCGTCGCGCGGCAAAGGCTTGACCTTCTGAAAAACATAGTGCGGTTCGATATCGGTAATGGACTGGTTGACATAATCGTTGCCCATGCCGGAAATGAAACGTACCTGAAGGCCGTTGTTTTCCAGAAAGACTTTTTCCGCCTCGTTGGTGTCGTCGGGATAGGGCGTGATGACGACCGGGCGGGAAACGCCGAGTGCCTGAAAGGCTTCAAGCACCGCTGTGGAAGTGGTAAGACAGGGATCGCCCGTGATCGCTTCCATTCTTGTGATAAGCTCACGGTCGAAGCCGGGGCCGCCGATCAGACTGCCTGAAGTGCAGCCGAACATGATGACATCATGTCTGTAACGCCGATAGACCTCACAGGCGTTTTCCAGATGAGCCACCATATCCAGCAGTCCCTGCGGCGAGGGAATGGTAAAGGGTAGACGGGATGTGGCCACGGCCACACCTGCCGGAAGAAAGCGGTGAAAGTCCATTTCCATGTTGGGGCCGGAACCGGGGGCCAGAAGGCCGATATGAGCGCGCCAGGAATACATGACAGATCCTTGTTGGAGGTCGCTCCGCGTAGAGTTTGCTGAAAATATCCTTGACCGTCGGAGGCGCGGGCGCAGCAAGCTATGAAGCGACTATCCCCGCCGCATGGTAAGGCATCTTTGGGCGGCGAAGCCGCACGAAGACGCAGGCGGGCCAGCCGTTGGTGCATGTTGCCCTTGCCCGTGTGGAACTCGGAGTGCCTTTGCGGCAATGAATATTGCCGCCTCGCGGCCGGAGTAAATCGTACGCCTCGTGCAGCGCTGTCAACACGGTTCTACAACAGAGCGTTGGAGGTTTTGCTCTTGAAAATATCTGCCGGCCGGGATTCCATGTCCCGACCCGCAGGTTTCACGCCTGAAGCCGCAGGTGAAATGCGGCAGCACGGATAGGGCGGCGTCGCGGCGGAGGTACGGAATTCAGCCCCGCAGCCGCGCGTTGACCATGTCTTTGCTCAGGGTTCCCAGCCCCAGACTTGCCAGTGTGCGGCCTTCATGTGCGTAATCCCTGCCGTGCAGCGCCCCCGCAAGAAGGAGCAGGCTGTCCGCGAGCGGCGTTTCCACCTCCGCCAGTCTGCCCGTGTCGGCCATGAGGCAGACGCATGTGGAGGCATCTTCGGTCAGATATCGGTGCTTCGCATCAGTGGGGCCGATGAGAGAACGGAAGGCATTCAGTTCGGGGAAGGCGTCCTGCCGGGCCACATGGCGCATGTGTCCCATGGGGGAGCGCGGGGTCCAGCCCCAGGCCGCGAACAGGCGTTCCTTTTCCATATTCATGGCGTCCAGCATGGCAAGTACGCCCGGCGTCAGCCCGGTTTCATACAGCCGGTATTCTCCGTGAGATTGTTCCACCGCGCCGAGATTGAGCAGGGACGCCATGAGATGAATCACCACATTGGGAGAGTTCAGCGCCGTTTCCAGCACATTGCTTGCGGGGGAGGTTTCCAGAATGCCGTCCAGAGCGGCCTGAAGGCGGGGTGTGTCGACCGCGGGCAGCGCCGCCACCATACGCCGTGCCGGCGGAAACGCCATGAAGATCCGCGCCGGATGCGTGCGGCGGCAGGGATAGAGATTGCCTTCCAGCTCTCCCAGCGTCACGTCGTGCGTCTGCTCTGCCGACAACCTCCGTGCGGCCCTGATTTCCCGGTCAAAAAGCAGAGATGCGCCGCTGCCGGCGGAAATGAGCAGCGTCTGACCGTCGCGCAGATGTGCGGCGCAGGTTTTGGCCAGGGTCTCATGCCGATGGGCCACGGCACATACGACGACGAGTTCGGCGCCGTCCAGCGCCTGTTCTGCGCTGTCGCATACACGGGGATGCGCCGTGCCGGTGCGCCCTCCTCCGGTCAGGGTGATGCCGCCCGCCTGTCTGATTTCATCCCGCCTGTCCTTGCGGTCGTCATATATGGATACGGCGTGCCCGGCCAGAGACATGTCGGCGGCGAAACACTGGCCGGTACCGCCCGCACCGATGACACAGATGTTTTTCATCAGAAATTCCCCTATGGTTAACTTCTTAAATTCTGACAGCGGTTCGGCTTTCAGTCGTCGGAGGTTCATGCGTCAGAGCATCCCGTCGCTGAAATGCTTCACGGAGCCGGGCAAAGCGGGATTCCGACGCGACGCCCCTCTGTCCGTTGTCGCCGCAATTCACGTGCTGCGCTGCCGTCCGACGGACGGCAGCGCAGGGCCGTGCCCGCTGCAGCGATCCCTTATTTTTCGACGCGCATGGCGTCTGCAATGTCGCCTGCGCACTCCAGTGCTTCCATGTTCATGACCATGTCCGCCACGCGCGCCGCCTTTTCCGTTCCCAGCACGGGGTCGGCCACCAGATGGAAACGCTCGAGAAATTCCGCGTCAGTCATCATGTTGCGGGGGTGTCCCTTGGGCAGGGGAACCTCCTTGCGCAGCGTGCGTCCGTCCGTGGTTTCCACCGTTATGTCATAATGGGGATACTCTCCCCGCTGGAACATCTCGAAACATTGCTGAAGACGCAGATACTCACCCCTGTGATGAACCCTGGCGGAAAGCTCCACGACGGAAGGATCATGCCGGAATTTTTCAGAATACCATTCCTGCGTCGGGGCGGGATGATGAAGCATGGCGGCGACGCAGTAGGGAATGCTGAACTGCCCGTCCACTACCGAATTGTACCCTTCGGGGTGGACATGCCAGCGGGATTCCACCTCGGGACTGATGGTGATCGAAGCGATATCGGCAGGTTTGAGGGCGTGTGCGGCAATGAGTTCCGCCATGCCGTCCAGAGGCTGCTGGATCCACATGTTGGTGGGCCAGTGCTTCATGAGGGTTTCCATGATCATCCATTGGGACCCGAGATTCTTCGTGTACCATTCCCATTTGCAGATGTCGGTCATGGTACACCAGTAGCCGCTGTCGCCGTCAAGATAGTCGGGCAGGGGGCTGATGCCCACTTTTGCCAGATGCGCTCCTGCGATGCCGCTGAAGCTGTTGAGTCCCCATTGAAAATGATAGTAATCGGTGCGGGTGACATGGGGCAGAACATTGATGGTGGGCGTCAGCGCTCCGGTGATGCCGATGAGGTTTTCCATGGCCTCCGCGTCCAGCCCGAGCAGCTTGCCGCCCGCGATGGATGAAGCGTATATGGCCCAGCTGGTCAGCCCCCAGCCCTTGGTCATCCAGCCGAAGTCCGGGCCGGGCTGGACGGCCATGGCGATGCGCTCATACAGTTCGTAGGCCGTGATCAGGGCAAGCAGATAGTCCTTGCCTGAAGCGCGGAGCTGTTCGGCCACGGCAAAGGCGGTGGACACGGCGCAGGCGGAAGGATGGCCCGTCCAGCTGCAGTCTTCCCAGTCCAGCGCATCGGCAAGCGTACCGTTGGCAAGCCCGGCTGCGGCTGCACTCACTTTTGACCCTTCTCCCCAGATGGTGGCTTCCGAGCTTCCGCCCCCCATGATTCTGCCCAGCTCCACAGCCCGTCTGCCCACGTCGGAACCGAGTGCCCCGAGAGAAACGCCGAGTGTCTGGAGCGTGAGGTTTTTGGCGCGATTCAGCACGTCGGAAGGGATATCCTCATAGCGGAGGGCGGCGCCATAGGCCGCCAGGGTTTTGGTCTGACTCATGGGTGTTGTTCCTTCTTGTGGTTTGGGATGATGTTTTCGGCGTCATCTGTGTATGTCACGCCAGGTGATGCGCGGTTCTCCGTTTTCCTTTGCAATGCGGATGAACTTGTTGTTCAGCAGCGGGTTG
>CALUUZ010000034.1 GCA_944324075.1 Candidatus Mailhella excrementigallinarum | reverse complement strand
AGCAAACTCCGGTTTCATGCGTGAAACCTGCGGGCCGGAACATAGGGTCCTGGCCGGCAGATATTTTCAATGGCAAAACGCTCTAGATCAGTTCCGCAAGGCGGGCGGCGCGCTCTTCGCCGTCAGTGGATTTAATCGCGCCCGCCTCATACACACCGGGGACGATGACTTCCCCGATGGAGTTCCATCCCAGAAGTTCGGTTGCCCGCAGATAGGGCGTGCGCACGGATTCGTTTCCGATCTCCATGTCGGTTTCTTCCAGACAGGAAAGCAGCGCGCATTTTTTGCTCTTCATGATATCGCTTCGTTTGCCGCGCATGTAGAAGGAGAAGAACTTGTCCAGCACGGCCTTGATCTGGGCCGGAAAGCTGTACCAGTACACGGGGCAGGCAAGAACGACGAGATCGGCGGTTTCCACCGCACGGGCGATGGTGTTGAAGTCATCGTTGAAAATGCAGGCCTGATCGCCCTTTTCATAGCAGTGTTCGCAGGCCATGCAGCCCCTTACGTTCATGAACGCCGCGTCAAAGCGGGTAACGGAATGTCCCTTCGCCTCGCAGGCGTCGGTAAATGCCCTGGTCATGGCAAAGCTGTTGCCGCTCCGGCGGGGGCTGCCGGTGATCACCACGATGTGTTTTGCCTTTTCCATAACTGTCCTCTCCGGAAAATCTATCCTGCCGCCGTGCCGCATCCGGTCAGGGAAGGACGGGCGGGCTTCGTGTTTTCAGGATTAAAGAACACATGGCGGCAATAAATCAAGTGCGCGGGGGCATGTCCGTTTCATCAGAATTTCTGGCTGGTCACGTCCAGCCGGGTTCCGCAGGTGATATGGATCATGTCGGCATAATCCTGAAAGATGAGAACCTGCCGCTATGAGAATACAGGCGGGCAGATTGTCTGAATATTTTTCAGCGTTCAATCTTGCCATGAAACGGCGCTGCATTTACGATACTGTGTGTATTATTTCACCAGATGGCTTTTTCCATGTGGAAGGACATGGAAGAAGGAGCGTGCGCCATGCGGCTGGAACAGTTGAGCCACCTTGTCGAGATTACCCGTTTGCACTCCATCAGCAGGGCGGCGGAAACACTGCATATTTCCCAGCCGGCGCTGTCCGCCTCCGTGAAAAGTCTGGAAACGGAGCTGGGCAAAACATTATTCAAACGCACCAACAAGGGGATTTTTCTGACGGCCGAGGGGGAGCGCATTCATGACGAGGCGGAGGCCGTGCTGGAAGTCATCAACAGCTGGTACGGCAAGCGTATTGATGAGGAACCGGAAGGGGAAATTCATCTTGCCTGCACGCCGATCATCAGCTGCTATCTGACGCCGAACATCATTGTTCCCTTCCAGAAGCTGCATCCGGGAATCACCATTTTCGTGCATGGCGCGCAGCATTATGACATCATCGGCAGACTGAGAACCACCAGCGCGAACATCGCCCTGACCACGCTTTCCCCCCGCTCCAGACTGATCGAACAGGCGCGCGCTCTGGACTGGGAAGCCCTGCATCTGTTTACCGACGAGCGCCGTCTGTTCATCGGGGCAGGCCATGCGCTGGCGGCAAAGGACGAACTGACGGCCGGAGATCTCAGGCGGCTGAATCTTGCCTGGTATTCCGACGCGCGGGATCAGATATCGCGCGGTTATGCGCCGTACTTTGCCTCTTCCTTCCGGCTGGCAAACAAGGAAGATATCCTTGAGCTGGTGATCAGGAACGAGGCTGTGTTCATCCAGCCCTGCCACCTGTTCCGCCATGATTACCGGGTGCTGGAAAAGCTTGTTGTGGAGCGCCCCATCCCCCTGTCCGAAGTGGATCCCCGGGCGGAGATATTCGCGCTGCACGCGCCCGAACTTTCCGGAATCGAACGTCTGTTCTGGGACTATCTCCTGGCGCGTTTTTCCTGCAATCTGTGACTGTGAATGGATCGGGGCGCGGGGCGGCGCCCCGCCCGGGGAGAGGTTCTCCCCAGGCTCCCCCTGACCGGAGCATTTCGGCATCGGATGTCCGGCGCGGGGAGAGTCCGGTCAGGGGCGCAGGGGATGGATAGTCTGAACGAGAGCATTCCGCCTGTGAAATGCCCTACAGAGTCAGTCCGGCGTCGAAGCCGCTGTGCACGGCGTGCACGATGCTGGAAGCCTTCACGCAGTCGCCCACGCTGATCACATCAAAGGCGGCGTCCGTGAACTGATCGCGTTCCTTTTCCAGAGCCCTGGTGCCCGCGGCGATGATCACGGTATCGGCGTCAAGGAACTGTTCGCCGCCGGCGTTCTTCACCCGGACGCCGCTGTCCGTGATTTCCGCGCAGGTGGTGCCGAGCATGGTTTTCACGCCGCTTTTTTCCAGCCAGGTCAGATAGTCGGTGCGTTCCGTGAGCTGGGCCTTGGCGGCGATGTGTTCGGTCATTTCCACGATGGTGCATTCATGGCCGAGACCGTTGAGATGGATGCCCAGTTCCACGCCGATGGCCCCGCCGCCGATGATCACGACCCTCCTGCCGACCCTGTCCTCATGTCCGAACACGTCAAAGGACATCATCGCCTTTTCCACGCCGGGAATGGGAGGCACAATCTGTTCCGCGCCCACGGCCACGATCACGGCGTCGAAGTCGTTTTCCTCCACCATTTCCCGGGTGGCCGCCGTATTGTAGACCACGGTAACGGCCGGGCGCTTCTTGACCTGCCGCTCCAGATATTCGTGATACAGCTTCATTTCCTTCTTGAACCACATGGGATCGGAAAGCAGGGCCTGCCCGCCCAGCCTGCCGGTCTTCTCATACATGACAACGGAATGCCCCCTGTCCGCGCAGCAGATGGCGGCGTTCATGCCGGCGACCCCGCCGCCGATGACGGCGACCTTTTTGGCGCGTTCCGCCGGGGGAATGCGCAGCTTCTGGGCGCTCTGGAACTGCACGGGGTTGACCATGCAGGTGCGGTCGTAGCTGGGATAGGCAAGCAGGTGCAGATCCCTGGATATGGCCACGCGGCGGCCGTGGTCAAGGCAGTAGTCGCAGCGCAGGCAGGGGCGGATGTCCTCCTCGCGGCCTTCCTTCGCCTTTTTGATGATTTCGGGATCGGCCATGGCCGAGCGGCCCATGAGCACATAGTCGGCCTGTCCCCTTGCCAGCACTTCCTCCGCAATTTCCGGGCTGTAGATGCCCCCGACCACGCCGATGGGGATGCTGACCCCGGATTTCTTCACGATTTCGCTGGCCCAGGCGTTGTGGGCCACGGGATCAAAGCCGGTGGGATGCTGCTTGGGACGGGTCAGGGCGTCGATGCGGTGGCCGCAGGTGATATGCACCATGTCCACATACGGCTCGAAGATTTTGACCTGTTCGGCCGCTTCTTCCGGCATGATGCCGCCCTCCACGCCGTCCGTGCCGTTCAGACGCAGTTCGATGAGCAGGCTGTCCCCGACGACCCGGCGAATTTCCCTGAGGATCATCAGCGGGAAGCGGCAGCGGTTCTCGACGGAACCGCCGAATTCGTCGCGGCGGTGATTGGTGAGCGGAGAGAGAAAATAGTTGATCAGCCAGCCGTGCGCAAAATGAAGCATCAGACCGTCAAAGTTGGCGATCTGCGCCCAGTGGGCATATTCGCCGAACAGCGCGGCGATTTCTTTCATGTCTTCCCGTGTGGCGGCTGTGGAGCCGAGGTGGGGTTCGTCGTCGGCGGAAATTTTCTTGAACCCCGCGCGCATGTAGGGGCCGCCGTGGATGAATTCCGCAAAGGTTCTGCCGTTGAAGGCATGCACCGCGCGCTGGAAACGCTGGAAGTTCATCTGGTTGCAGGTCTTGGGGTTCAGGTTGAAGCAGTGTTCGTGGCTGCCGTCGATGGGCACTTCCATGGGCAGCGCCACGGAGGAGAATCCCCCCTGAATGAAGCGCATCCAGAAGTCGATACCGAAGGTGTTGATGCGGCCGTCGCTGTCTTCGCCGCCGCCGGTGGCACCGGTGCCGATGGGGGCCACGCGGACGCGGTTGTTGAAGCGGACCCTGTTCCTGCCGACATACATCGGCTCGAAGAGATGGGGATACTTTTCCTTGTAGACAGGTTTCATCGGAAACTCCTTTATGGCTTGTTCCCTCGACCGCCGGAGGCGCGAGCGCAGCTGCCCGAATGGTACCCGGAGGGGCATGGCCGTTGCCGAGCAAAGCGAGGCGTACATGCATCGAGAGCGGAAATGACGCCCCCCGTGTACTGGAAGGGCGTATGGAAGGGCCGTCCTTTGCCCCTCCGTGTGTGCAGCATACATGCAGTCTGAACAGGGGTGCAGGGGGAATGATTCCCCCTGCCGGGGTTCGGGGCAGCGCCCCGATATGATCTGGAGCTATAACGTCAGCCCGGCGTCGAAGCCGGTGTGCGTGGCATGCACGATGCTGGAAGCCTTCACGCAGTCGCCCACGCTGATCACGTCAAAGGCAACGTCGGTGAACTGATCGCGTTCCTTTTCCAGAGCCCTGGTGCCCGCGGCGATGATCACGGTATCGGCGTCAAGGAACTGTTCGCCGCCGGCGTTCTTCACCCGGACGCCGCTGTCCGTGATTTCCGCGCAGGTGGTGCCGAGCATGGTTTTCACGCCGCTTTTTTCCAGCCAGGTCAGATAGTCGGTGCGTTCCGTGAGCTGGGCCTTGGCGGCGATGTGTTCGGTCATTTCCACGATGGTGCATTCATGGCCGAGACCGTTGAGATGGATGCCCAGTTCCACGCCGATGGCCCCGCCGCCGATGATCACGACCCTCCTGCCGACCCTGTCCTCATGTCCGAACACGTCAAAGGACATCATCGCCTTTTCCACGCCGGGAATGGGAGGCACAATCTGTTCCGCGCCCACGGCCACGATCACGGCGTCGAAGTCGTTTTCCTCCACCATTTCCCGGGTGGCCGCCGTATTGTAGACCACGGTAACGGCCGGGCGCTTCTTGACCTGCCGCTCCAGATATTCGTGATACAGCTTCATTTCCTTCTTGAACCACATGGGATCGGAAAGCAGGGCCTGCCCGCCCAGCCTGCCGGTCTTCTCATACATGACAACGGAATGCCCCCTGTCCGCGCAGCAGATGGCGGCGTTCATGCCGGCGACCCCGCCGCCGATGACGGCGACCTTTTTGGCGCGTTCCGCCGGGGGAATGCGCAGCTTCTGGGCGCTCTGGAACTGCATGGGGTTGGTCATGCACTGACGGTCGTAGCTGGGATAGGCAAGCAGGTGCAGATCCCTGGATATGGCGACGCGGCGGCCGTGATCCATGCAGTAGTTGCAGCGCAGGCAGGGGCGGATGTCGTCTTCCCGGCCTTCCTTCGCCTTTTTGACCAGTTCCGGATCGGCCATGGCGGAACGGGCCATGAGCACATAGTCGGCCTGTCCCTTTGCCAGCACTTCTTCCGCCACGGCAGGGTCATAGACGCCGCCCACAAGCCCGATGGGAATCCTCACGCCGGACTTTTTCACGATCTCGCTTGCCCATGCGTTGTGCGCCATGGGCTGGAAGCCGGTGGGGTGCTGCTTGGGACGAGTCAGAGCGTCGATGCGGTGGCCGCAGGTGATATGGGCCATGTCAATATAAGGTTCAAAAATCTTCAGCTGTTCGGCGCATTCTTCAGGGGTGATGCCGCCTTCAACCGCGTCGCTGCCGTTGATGCGCAGTTCAATGAGCAGATTGTCGCCCACGGTTTCCCTGATTGCCCTGATCACCATCAGCGGGAAGCGGCAGCGGTTCTCGATGGAACCGCCGAATTCGTCGCGGCGGTGGTTGGTGAGCGGAGAGAGAAAGTAGTTGAACAGCCAGCCATGCCCGTAGTGCAGCAGGATGCCGTCAAAGTTGGCGATCTGCGCCCAGTGGGCATATTCTGCGAACAGCGCGGCGATTTCTTCCAGATCTTCCCGCGTGGCGGCCCTGGAACCGAGATGGGGTTCGTCGTCCGCGGAAATTTTCTTGAACCCCGCGCGCATGTAGGGGCCGCCGTGCATGTACTCGACAAAGGTCTTGCCGTTGAAGGCATGCACCGCGCGCTGGAGGCGCTGGAAGTTCATCTGGTTGCAGGTTTTGGGGTTCAGATTGAACATGTGTTCATGACTGCCGTCGATCGGCACTTCCATGGGCAGGGTCACGCGGGAGAAGCCGCCCTGGATGTAGCGCATCCAGTAGTCGATGCCGAAGGTGTTGATGCGGCCGTCGCTGTCCTCGCCGCCGCCGGTGGCCCCGGAGCCGATGGGCGCGACGTTGAAGCGGTTGTTGAAGCGAACCCTGTTCCTGCCGACATACAGCGGTTCAAACAGATGGGGATACTTTTCCTTGTAGACGGGTTTCATTGTGGTCTCCTTGCGATGGTGAGACGGTGACTGGACGGAAAAGGGGAGCGCGTGTTCCGGCCGGGGCGGACATGCCGTCAGAACGCGATGCGCATGAGCGGGTAGCCGACGAAGGAAATCAGCAGGATATTGAATATCCAGAAGAAGCTTGCGTATCTGATGACCGTGCCCTGATGAATCCATTCCGTATCGCCGTACAGAATGGCTGAAGTGGTTGCCGCTGCCGGAGTGGCGATGCCCAGTGTGCAGGAGAGGATGACGCAGGCCAGAAGCGCCTGGGGGTCCACGGTGCCGTTGGCCAGGGCCAGAGTATAGGCTATGGGCGCGAAGGTGGCCGCGCAGGCGTTGTTGTTGGTGAGCTGGGTGCACAGCGTGGTGGTGCATACGACGATGAAGACCAGCAGTTGCCCGCTGAACCCGGCCAGCAGGGGTTCACATACGCCGCCGATCCATTTTGTGACGCCGGTGGCTTCAAAGGCTCCGGTCATCTTGAGAACTGCCGCGACCAGAAAGAGGGCCGGCCACGCCACGGACTTGCTCATGATTTCCCTGAGTCCTATGCCTTCCCTGAAGCTGAACATCAGATAGAGTCCGATATAGGCAAGCAGGATGCCGTTGTTGCCCATGGCCTTGAGGAACCGGGTGATCATCCAGCCCTTGGGGAGGACGTTGGGCAGGAGCAGCAGAACGATGAGTCCGACAAAGGACCACAGGATGGTTTTCTGGTAGGGGGAAAGCTGTTCGTCGAAGCTCATGCATTCACGGGTGTTCAGGATGGGCGTCACATCCGCCCTGAGGATGTACCTGCACATGAACAGGACGAAGAAGATGGAGATCAGCAGCAGAATGCCCGTCACGGCAACATAGGCCGCCAGGTTGATTTCCCCTCCGCCGCTCAGTTGTCCGTACACGCCGAACACGATGGCGGGCAGGCTCTTGAAGGGCAGCATCATGTAGGCGATGTCGGCCACATAGAGCATGGCGAGAAGCAGGATCATGGGGAAGACGTCGCCCGGCTTGTAGCCGTATTGCCTGCACACTTCCTTGATCAGGGGGAAGGCCACCAGCACGGCGGCGGTCATGGTCAGCATGGTGGCCAGAGCGCACATGGCAAGGCAGAGCATGAAGATCAGCACATAGGGCCTGCCCGCGACAATGGGCACGCATATGATGCGCCGCGCCACATATTCGGCTATGCCCGCCGCGTTGATGATGCTGGCCACCATGCAGAAGAAGAGCAGCAGGAGGAAGGTGTTGTTGCCGAAGGCGCCGCCCAGCACGGTGTCCATGGAGTCCGGAAGCGTCATGCCCAGGACGACCAGACCGATGAACGAGGGCCAGATCATGTCGATGAACAGCCAGCCGTACAAAACGCCGAAGAAGACGCCGATAACAGCCAGCCCTTCCGTGTTAAGCCCTTCCGGCGGGGTTATCAGTCGGAATGCAAACATGATCAGGGCCATGGCGGCCAGATTTGCATAAAACTTTGGGCCGTTTCTGCTGATTGTAAAACTCATGTTCTTCCTCCATCGCGTAAGTATGATTATTGTTCTGTTCACGGAATGGGCACTGAACAGACTGAATCATGTGGTATGGATGTGAGTTGTGGTATGCATTTTCCCGTATTTCATAAAGATGCATTGAGTAAATGACATGAAAGAGTGCATGAAAAGAATATTCTTGTATGATGAAATGGTGCTTGTGTCTCTTGTTGAAAATTAATAGGAAAATATGGAAAAAAGAAAAATATTAATAATCAATGGCTGGTTATCAGCCGGACTTATGGGGGAGGAATCAGAATACCGTTGCGCACAGGGGCCGCTCGGGCTACACTGATAGGGAAAATCCGTGGCAGGGGCGGAAAGGTGGAACATGCGTCTGGAACAGTTGGAATATTTCGTGGCCGCGGCGGAAGCGGGCTCCATCAGCGGCGCGGCGCAGCGCCTGAAGGTTTCCCAGCCCGCGGTATCGGCGGCGCTCAGAAGTCTGGAGGAAGAGCTGGGAGGGCGCTTGTTCAGCAGGGGGAATCAGGGCATCAGCCTGACGCTCCTGGGACGTCTGACCTGTGATGACGCCCGTAAAATGCTGAAGCTGGCGCGAGGGATGCTTGCCCGGGGGAGAAATGCCGGAGCGCGGGGGGCGGCACAGGTATGCGCCCAGCCGCTGCTGTCGTTTCACCTGACCGGAAATATCATCGTGCCGTTCAGAGAACTGCATCCGGATATCGACGTATTTGTGCGCAACGTGCCCAACGCGGATATTGTTGCGGAGCTGAAAGGCGGGCGAGCCGGCATCGCGGTCACGCTGGTGGCGCTGGGGCTGAAAATCCGGGAACAGGCCCGGAGCATGGGCTATGATATGGTATCGCTGTATACCGACGAGCGGCGGATGTTCATCGGCGCGGGGCATCCCCTGGCGGCGCGGGAAAAACTGACGCCGGAGGATCTGCAAAGCCTGCGCATCGCCTATTATTCCCACGGCACGGATACGGTTTCCCGTCTGTATGCGCCGTATTTCGGCGGCGAATACCGGCTGGCGAACCGGGAGGACATTCTGGATCTGGTGCTGCGGAACGAGGCGGTCTTCATTCAGGCCGGGCGCATGTTCCGCCGCGATTACCGGGTGGAGAAGGGAATGATGGTGGAAAGGGAGATCCCCCTGCCGGATATCGATCACAGCGCGCCCATCGTGGCCATCCGCGTGCCGGAGCTTTCCCCGGCGGAGCTTTTGCTGTGGGAATACCTGATCGCCCATTTTTCGGACGGGCTGTGAAGCAAAGACTTCAGCCCCGCAGGGGCCGTGCCTGTTAAAAGCCATAGTAAAAAGTTTGGCTCTGTTCCAAAATAGTGTTGAAATTATCCTTGACCGCCGGAGGCGCGAGCGAGCCGGCCGTAGATACATGTTGCCTTTGGCCCGTGTGGAACACGGGCGGCCTTTGCGGCAATGAATGTTGCCGCCCGTGCCGGAGTAAGACCATACGCCCCGCGCAACGCTGTCAACACGGTTTTAGAGCATTTCGCCATTGAAATGCTCTCCTTCAGTCGAGCGGGGTGAGGCTGGATCCGCGACGTCCCTCTTTTCAGGTGTTGCCGCAATTCACTTGTGGCGTAGAGCAACGGCGGAGGCGTGAAACCTGCGGGCCGGAACACAGTGTCTGGCCTGTGGATATTTTCGAAAGCAAAACGCTCTGTGACAGAGCCAAAAGTTTTGAAAGAGGGAGGGGGAGAGCGCGAGAGGGGGCGGGAGAGAACTTTTAGAAAAGTTCTCTCCCGCCCCCTCTCGCAGATTATTCCTGCCTGCTTACGCCCTGGTGATGACCTTCAGGCCGCCCATGTAGGGCTGAAGCACGTCGGGAACGCGAATGGAGCCGTCTTCCTGCTGGTAGTTTTCCATAACGGCCACAAGGGAGCGTCCGGTGGGCAGGCCGGAGCCGTTGAGGGTGTGGACGAATTCGGGCTTGCCGCCGCCTCTGGGCCGGAAGCGGATGTTGGCCCGGCGGGCCTGGAAGTCCGTGCAGTTGGAGCAGGAGGAGATTTCCCGGTAGGTGTTCTGGCCGGGGAGCCAGACTTCAAGGTCATAGGTCTTGGCAGAGCCGAAGCCCATGTCGCCTGTACACAGGGTAATGGCGCGGTAGGGCAGTTCCAGGCGTTCCAGCAGCATTTCCGCATAACGGCGCATGGTTTCCAGTTGTTCCCATGAACGCGAGGGGTGGGCGAAATGCACCATTTCCACCTTGATGAACTGATGCTGACGGATCAGCCCCTTCGTATCCTTGCCGTAGGAGCCCGCTTCGGAACGGAAGCAGGGCGTGCCCGCCGTGTACTGGATGGGCAGATCCGCCTCGTCCAGCACTTCCCCGGCGTGAAGATTGGTCAGGGGCACTTCCGCCGTGGGAATGAGGTAGTGATCCCATCCCTGAATCCTGAACAGGTCTTCCTCGAACTTGGGCAACTGGCCGGTGCCCTGCATGGAGGCGCGGTTGACCATGAACGGCGGCATGATTTCGGTATGGCCGAATTCGCTCGTCTGGGTATCAAGATAAAAGTTGTACAGCGCGCGCTCCAGGCGGGCAATAGCCCCGCGTGAAACGGAGAAGCGCGAACCTGCCAGCTTTCCCGCGCGCTCGAAGTCCAGTCCGCCGAGGGCCGCGCCCAGCTCCCAGTGTTCCCTGACCGGGAAGGAGAACTTCGGCTGTTCGCCCCAGCGATGCACTTCCACGTTTTCGCTTTCATCCCTGCCCACGGGCACGCTGGCATCCGGCATGTTGGGCACGGAAAGCATCCACTGATGCACTTCTTCCTTGATGGCCTCGGCTTCGGCGTCCAGCGCCTTGATCCGATCGGAAAGCCGGCCCAGTTCGGCCACAAGATCCGAGGCGTCTTCTCCGGCCTTCTTGCGGCGGGCTACTTCGGCGGATTCTGTATTGCGGCGGTTTTTCAGGCTTTCCACCTCGGCCAGCGCGGCGCGGCGGCGCTTGTCCATTTCCAGAAATTCATCCATGGAAATTTTGGAATTGCGGGCCTTGAGCGCGGCGGCCACGGTTTCCGGTTCTTTCTGCAAAAGCTTGAGATCGAGCATGATTCCTTCCTTGGAAAGGGCTGGTCGGAGCGGAAAATTCGCTGCGTTGTGAAGTTTTCGGCAAGAAGCTGCTCTTTCTGTGTAGCTCCGGGCGGAGCGGGCGTCAATAAACGGAATGCGCGTAATCTGCCGCTCATCCGGGAACCGTGCCCCTTTTCCCTGTGTGTGCATTATGGTAAATGCAGGGTCTCGCGTCGGTTGAGTTTCAGGGGGAGGGCATAGCTGTGCGAAATGACATTCTTGCCGTGCCTGTGGGGATTTTCCTTGCTGCTCTGTATTGCACGCCATGGTTTTGTGTGCCCTCCCGCGCTGCGGTTCCTTCCCCGGCCTTGTCCGGCCCTGCCTCCGCTGCCCTGTCCGATGCGCGTATCATAGACGTCGCTCTGAAGCAGGCCGTGCGTGAAGTCGGCGCGCAGACTGTCATGCCGGACGGTGAAAGGATGGCCGTGACCGGGAAGACGGAACGGGAGACAGGCGTTCCATCCGATATTGATCCCCGAAATATCAGGAACGCGGCCCGCTGGCTGCTGTGGGGCTCCCTTGCCGTCATGCTCGGCGTGACGCTTTTTCATGTGCGTGACAACCTGTGGAGTTTCAGCCGTGCCCGGCATATCCGGGCAAAGGATGAGCCCTCCGCCGTGCCCGGAGCGTCCGCCGCGTCGGCCGCGCGTATGGAAAGGGCGGGCGGCGAGGCCGACGCTCTGGCCGGGCACGGAAATTATGCCGAGGCGATTCATGTGCTGCTGCTGAGGACGCTGGAGGAGCTGCGGCTGCGATCCGGGGCGGGATTCGCCGCTTCCCTGACCAGCCGGGAGCTGCTTCGCGGTCTGGAACTGCCGCCGGAACAGAGCCGCCTGTTCGGGGAAATTATCGGGCGGGTGGAAGTTTCCTGGTTCGGGCCGCATGAACCGGATGCGGAGGAATACGCCGCCTGTCGCCGCGACTTTGAACGCCTGAAGGGGATGATCCGCGGGGGAGGGACGGCATGAGCGTCGCCCCGTTTTCCCGTTCCGCGCTGCTTGTTCTGTTTTCCTGCGCCTTTCTGCTGTTCGCTCTGTCCGTGCTGCTGCCCGCGTACGATACTGCGCCGCGTGCGGTTTCAGCGTCCATGACGAACAGTTACAACGCTTCCGCCGTGGGGCATGCCGTATTGTACGAAATGCTGCGCCGTCTGGACTTTCCGCTGAGCAGAAGACTCGGAGGACAGCCGGTCCCCCGTGGACGCGGCGCGCTGCTGGTGCTGGCCGAGCCGGATAGCGGCATGCTGGCGGAAAGCGGGGCGGAACTGCTCTCTTCTCCCTGCCGGCTGCTGATCCTGCCGAAATGGCGGGGAGTGGAGGATGAGAAGCATCCCGGCCGGATTGCGGAAGCCGAACCGCTGCCGGTGGAGACGGCTGCGCGGACGTATCTGACCTTTGCGGACGGGGCGGGAACGGTTGTCCGTACCCTGTGGCCTTCCGCATGGGCGGTCAACGAGCTTGGCGTCACTCCGGCGGGGGGCGAGGTGATTCAGCTTGTGCGCTCCGCGAAGATGCGGCCTGTGGTGGGCACGAAGGCGGGCATGCTGGTGGGCGAACTCCGGGAAGGGGAGAGCCGCGTATGGGTGCTGTCCGATCCGGATGTCCTCTCCAATCACGGCCTGGTTCGGGGAGACAACGCGGCGTTCGTCATCGCGCTGCTCGCCGCGATACGCGGGGAGGGGCCGGGGCGGGCCGGAGGGCCTGTGGTATTTGACGAGAGCCTGCACGGTTTCCGCCAGCCGGAAGAGACCTCGCTTCGTCTGCTGTTCAGTTTTCCGTTCTCCCTTGTCGTTCTGCTGATCTGCGCCTCGGGCGCGCTTCTTGCTCTGGCGGGTGCGCGGCGTTTCGGAGTGCCGCAGCGCGCGATCCCGGCCGGATCCTCCGGTACGGAGGAGCTGATTGCCAACAGCGCGCGAATGCTGGATTATGCCGGGTATCAGGACATGACTCTGCGGCGGTATGCGCGGATGACCCTGCGGGCCGCCGGACACGCGCTGCACGCCCCTCCGGGTCTGGACGAGCGTGCGCTGGCGGTCTGGCTTGACCGCATCGGGCGTGCGCGCGGCGTTGAGGCGTCCTGTGCGGAGATGCTGAGCGAAATCGACCGTACGCCGTCAGGGGGGCGCCGCGCGCTCGAACGGCTGTTCACCCTTGCCGGAAACATGCACCAATGGAAAGAGGAGATGCTGCATGACGCTGGAACGCGTGGACAGGCTCGTTGACGCCGTCAGGGCCGAAATCGGCAAGGTCATCGTCGGCCAGGAAGAGGCCGTTGAACTGCTGCTGACCAGCCTGCTGTGCGGCGGACATGTGCTGCTGGAAGGCGTGCCGGGCACGGGCAAGACCTTTCTTGTCCAGGCGTTCGCCGCCGGGCTGGATCTGGAGTTCGGGCGCATCCAGTTCACACCGGACATGATGCCGGGTGACGTGCTGGGAACCAATCTGTTCAATTTTCAGACCAATTCCTTCACCCTGACCAAGGGGCCGATTTTCACGCAGATACTGCTGGCGGACGAAATCAACCGCACTCCGCCCAAGACGCAGGCGGCCCTGCTGCAGGCCATGGGCGAGCGCGCCGTGACCATTGATCGGCAGACCCATGAACTGGGGTGGGATTTCATGGTGGTGGCGACGCAGAACCCCATTGAGCAGCAGGGAACCTATCCCCTGCCCGAAGCCCAGCTCGACAGGTTTCTGTTCAAGATCGTCATGGGGTATCCCGAACGGGACGAGGAAAAGGAAATCGTGCTGCGCCACGGAGCATCCCCCGCCATGCCGCGTCCGGCGGACTTCGGCGTGGGAGCGGCCGCAACGCGGGCGGAGCTGGCCGCCGCGCGCGAGGTCTGCGCCCGCATTCTGCTGACGGACCCTCTGGCGGATTATATTGTGGACATTGTGCGGGGCACGCGCGTCCATCCTTCCATCGAGACAGGAGCCTCCCCCCGCGCGGCCACCATGATGGCCGCCGCCGCCCGCGCGCACGCCGCCGTATGCGGGCGCGACTTCGTCATTCCCGACGATGTGAAGCGTCTGACCCTGCCCTTGCTGCGGCACCGCATCGTCATGACTCCGGCGGCGGATATCGAGGGACTGCGGGAAGATGACGCTCTGCGCGAAATCGTCGATCAGACGGCGGCTCCGCGATGAGCCTTCATGATCGCGGCGCTCCCGCCCCGATACGCCGGGCTGTTCTGCCCACGCCGCGTTTTGTGCTGCTGTTCGCGATTTCCGCGCCGATTGCGCTGCTGATTGTCAGTCTGCGTCCCGAGGCGTGGCGTTTCGCCCTGCTGTACCCGGTGGCTGCGCTGGCGCTGTTCGCTGCCGATCTGACCATGACGCTGCCGCAGAATCGTCTGCGCGTCTGCGCGCGCGTTCCGGCCCGGCTGACTCCGGGAAAGCGGAGGGAGTGCGGAGAAGGCGTGACGCTTGCCCTTGAAGCCGAAGGGTGGCCCCGCTCCGTGGTCATGGAAGTCCTTCCGGAACTGACCGGGGACGCGCTTCCTCCCTGTCCCGCGCGGGCTGAACTGCGCGGGGAGCTGGCACTGTCCCTTCCTCTTGAGCCGACGCGCCGGGGGCGGCTGACGCTGGACGCCCTGTGGCTGCGCTGGCGCGGCCCCTGGGGACTGGCGGAACTGCGGCGGCGTCAGCCCGTGGGGGAGAGCATTGACGTTGTGCCCGATGTGCGCGGCATACATCAGGAGGCTCTGCGTTTTTTCGCCCATGATGCGGTATTCGGTTCCAGAAGCCGCCGGGCGCGCGGTGAGGGCACGGAATTTGAAGCCCTGCGCGAGTATGCGCCGGGCATGGATACCCGCTTCATCGACTGGAAACATTCCGCCCGGCACCGCAGGCTGTTGAGCCGGGAGTTCCGGCAGGAACGCAACCATCGGATCATGCTTGGTTTTGACACGGGCCGCCTGATGCTGGAATCGGTGGACGGTCTGCCCAGACTGGATCATGCAATCCGGGCCGGGCTGCTGCTGGCGTGGGTTTCGCTCCGCGCCGGAGATCTGGCCGGCGCCTGCGGCTTTGACGCCGCGTTCCGTCATTTTCTCGCTCCGGAGCGCGGCCCGGCCCAGTTCGCGCGCTTTCAGCGGTTTTCCGCCGGGCTCGACTACCGCGAGGAAGAAACAAACTTCACCCTCGGCCTGGCGGAGCTGAACAGCCGCCTGCAGCGCCGCTCCCTTGTCGTGCTGTTCACGGATTTTGTCGATGCCGTCTCCGCCGAACTCATGCTGGAAAGCCTGCAATGGCTGACCCGGCGGCATGTGGTGATATTCGCCGCTTTGCGCGATCCCGGGCCGGAACGCCTGCGGAATGCCGCGCCCGTGGATTTCGCCTCCGCCGCGCGGGCCGTGACGGCTGACGATCTGCTGCGCGAACGCGCCGTCGTGCTGGAACGCGTCGCCCGCATGGGCGTGCACTGTCTGGATGTCCCGGCCGGAGAGCTCTCTCCGGCGCTGCTCAACCGCTATCTGGCAATCAAGCAGCGAGGTCTGCTGTGAAGGATGTCATTTCGGATATTGCCCGGAATGTCGGGACAGATGCCGGGGCGCTCGCCGCTCCGGACATCCCGGAGGAAAAACGGGTATGCCTCCGTCCGGAGGCTTCTCCGGGCGGAGGGGAGCGAAGGGGAGCGACTCTGGTGCTGCGCAGCGCGGAGTTCCGCAGAGGGCGGGAACATGTCTGGCGCGCGCTGGACGACATGATCGGCAGGGCGGAGAAACGGGGAGTGGAAGCGCTTTCCCAGGAGGAGGTCCGGCGGCTGCCGCTGCTGTACCGCGCGACCATGTCCTCCCTCTCCGTGGCGCGGCATATCGCGCTTGACCGCAATCTGCTGCTGTATCTGGAAAATCTCGCCCTGCGGGCCTATCTGGTGGTGTACGGTCCCCGGAGCGGAGTGCTGGTCTGTCTGAAGGATTTTCTCCGCAGGGGATTTCCCCGCGCGGTGCGCTCCATGCTGCCGCATCTGGCCGTGGCCCTTGCCGCTCTGCTGTGCGGGGCGCTGGCCGGTTATCTGCTGGTGCAGGCCGACCCTGACAGGTTCAGTCTGCTGGTGCCCGGCGATCTCGCGGGCGGACGCGGCCCCGGCAGTACAAGGGAAGAACTGATCCATGAGGAGCTGTTCGCTCCCTGGCCCGGCTTTGTCCACGCCTTTGTGGTCTTTGCGGATTCCCTGTTCCGCCATAACGCCATGGTGGGCCTGCTCTGTTTCGGGCTGGGGTTCGCGCTGGGCGTCCCCACGCTGATCCTGCTGCTGTACAACGGGCTGACGATCGGCGCGTTTCTGGCCCTGCATGTGGAACGCGGGCTGGGCATCGAGTTCATGGGCTGGCTTTCCATCCACGGGGTAACGGAAATTCTGGCCGTACTGCTCTGCGGCGCTGCCGGACTGGTCGTGGCGGAGAAGATCGTCTTTCCCGGCCGTCTTTCCCGGCTGAAAAATCTGGCCCGGCACGGGCGCTCCGCGGCATCGGCCGCGGCCGGGGCGGTACTGCTGTTTTTTGCCGCGGGCATACTGGAAGGCGGCTTCCGGCAGATGATAGCCTCCACGCCCGGCCGCTTCGGGGTGGCGCTGCTCACGGGCGCATGGTGGCTGTTCTATTTCGGCCGCTGCGGCAGAGGAGGGGACGATGACAGACTACGCTGAGCGCGTGGATCGGACGCTCGGCGATTTCCGCCGCGCCCGCCGCGCGCTCTCCACGCCCGAGGGTGTGCCTCTGGAGCTGCAGATTCCCGGCCATGGCGAGAGGATGGCCGCATTCCTGCTGGATATCCTGTTCATGGGCGCGGGAGTGTTCTGCCTTTACCTTGTGCTTGTTTTTCTGTTCCTTTCCGGAACTTCCTGGCTGATCGGCAGAACCGTCATTCTTTTTCTCGCCTTTGTTGTACGCAATCTGTACTTTCTGCATTTCGAACTGGCCTGGCAGGGCCGCACGCCGGGCAAGAAAATATGCGGTCTGCGGGTCATCAGCCGGAGGGGAGGCGAACTGTCTCCCGGAGCGGTCATCGCCCGCAATCTGACGCGCGAGGTGGAGTTTTTTCTGCCGCTTACCCTTTTTCTCGGGATGGGGCAGGGCAGCCTGTGGCAGAATATGGCCATGTTCGGATGGGTGCTGTGCATTTCCGCCGTGCCGCTGTTCAACCGCGATCATCTGCGTGCCGGGGATCTGCTGGGCGGCACCAGGGTCATCGCCATGCCCCGGCGTACGCTGTCCGGCGATCTGGCCGAGCAGGAAAACGGGGCCGGAACGCGGGAATTTGTTTTTACTCATGAACAGCTTGGCATTTACGGCGCGTTCGAGCTTCAGGTGCTGGAAGATGTGCTGCGGACTCCTCCCGGGCCGGAAACGGATGCCCTGCTGACCGAGGTGGGGAGCAGGATACGCCGCAGGATCGGCTGGAAGGAGACGCTTCCGCCGGGGAGCGAACGGCGCTTTCTCATGGCCTTCTACGCCGCCGAGCGGGCGGAGCTGGAGCGGGAACAGATCATGGGGCGGCTGCGGGAGGACAAGAACGCGGCGGAAACGTCGGCGCGGCCGGGCAGGGCAGGGTCACGCCGAAAGCTCTCTGGCGCTAGTCCTCTCCGGGGATGACGTACCGCATGGCGGGCTGGGCGCACAGCTTTGCGGTGAAACTTCTTCCTTCCTCTCCGGAGAGGAAGGCGTGCAGAATTTCCACAAAGCGTCCGTCGTATTTTGCACTTTCCCGGGCGAGGATGCGCAGCGCATCTTCCCTGTCGCATGCCTGACGATAGGAGCGTGGACGGAGCAGAGCGCAGAAGGTGTTGGCCACGGCAAGCAGCCGGGCCTCCTCGCGGATGGAATCGCCCTTGAGTCCCGCAGGGTAGCCGGAGCCGTCCATGCGTTCATGCATCTGCGTAATGACTTCAGCCACGGGCAGACCGAAATCCATGCCCTCCAGCATTTCTTTCGCATATTGCACATGGCTTTGCAGCAGAGCGCGTTCCTTGTCGGTAAGCCTGCCCGTCTTGGTTGCAAGGCCGCGCGGCAGGCGCAGCATGCCAAGCTGGGAAAGGCTGGCCGCGATGCGCAGTGTAGCCCTGCGCGTTTCGTCCCAGTTCAGCAGGGAAGCCATGTGCAGGGCCAGTTCTCCGGTATGCTCCGAATGACCGCGCAGATACGGGTCCACCACTTCAATGGAAGTGCTCAGGGCGCTGACCGTTTTCCAGAGCATGGCGCGCTGCCGCTCCTGCGCGAGAATCATGTCCGTAATATCTCGGCACAAAGATACCACGCCGGTGACGCTGCCGTTTTCGTCATAAAAGGGTTCGGACGCTATCTGGAAGTGGCGGCTGCCGTTCTGTTCGGAAAGATCTGGCGCGGATGAAGAGAGTTCCCTCGTGAAGGTGATGGGACGGCCGTCACGCAGCACGTCGCGCCAGCGCGTATCAAATGCTTCGCCTCCGGCGCTGAGCAGGGCGCTTTCCGGCGGGTTGTCCATGAGATCGGGCACGGCGCGCCCGAGAATGCGCCCGAAGGAGGAGTTGGCATAGAGAATGCGCCCCAGACTGTTCTGCACCACGAGTCCGTCGCCGAGAGCCTCGGTAATGTTGGCGATAAATTCATGCTGTTGCGTCACCTTCTGGTGCAGGTTTTCCAGTTCCCGGCTTGCGGCCTCGGCGTGGCGTCCCACCAGCCGCCACCACAGGAGGCCGGTCAGCGCGCACGCCCCCAGAGTGAGGATGACGGCCCAGAGCAGCACATCATTGCGATGGTCCCGTATTTCCTGAAGTACGCCGCTTTCCGGAACATACATCCCCACCGCGAGGGGGAGTTCCGGCACTTTGGCGCTGACGCAGAAGACCCTTTCTCCCTCATGGAGAGCGCGCGCGGCGAACGGCATGTCTCCTCCCGCGTCGGCACGCCAGCCTGGCAGAGCGGTGATGGAATCCGTTTCCAGCAGATCAAGGGCAAAACCTTTGTCCGGTGCGTTTTCAAGCGGAGAAAGGAGCAGCAGGCAGGCGGCGGGCGCGGAATCCCCGTGCGGCGCGGCGGCCAGGGCAACGGCGCGCTCAAGGCGCAGCGTGGCGATCAGCAGCCCCGCGGGTGCGCTCCCCTCGTCTTCCATATAGCCCTGTATGGGCAAGGCGATTGTCAGAACCGCATCCCCCCGCGGGGATATCCGCGCGGGAGAAACATGAATGGATTTGTCCCTCAGTGCGGCCTCTGCGGCGGTACGCGCGGCGGGATCGCTCTCCTGCGCATGTCCTTCGTTCCGTTTGTCGGCCCTGAGTCCGGCACGGACGAGAACCGTCATATCCGGCGTAAGCAGAGTCAGCTCTTCGGTGGCGGGGGAGAGCTGGCCTGTCAGAAGCTCGCGCAGGGCTGGAAGCTGACGCCGGAGTCCGGATATCTCGTCATCCGCGTCCGGCATGCTCCGGACGCCTGCGTCCCCGAACAGTGCGGCTGCTCCTCCGTCGAGGGCGCTGACGCCCTCGATGAAGAGCTTCAGCACGTCCAGACGGGCAAGGGCGGCCAGGGTACTTTCCACGCCGCCGTACCAGGAGACGATGGCGGAGGCTCTGCTCTGCGCCAGCCGCGTCAGATCTGATGAAGTCCGATCCGTGATGCGCTTCTGTCCCGTGCCGATCAGCATGTACGCGGCCAGCGCGCCGGCCGCGCAGACGCAGAAAAGGAGAAGAATCAGCGCGGCCCGGGAACGGAATCCGGCCCGGCGGGCATGTTTGCGATTGTTCATCAAAAATTCCCTTGTGGTTTGAGACCTCCCCCTTCAGGGGGAAAAGAGGAGTTGACAGGACGGCGAAGCCGCTGAAATCCTTTTCCGTACCCCCTTCCTTCAGGGAGGGGCAATCCGCACGACCTCTGTCCGTCGGCTGCTTCAGTCAGTCGCCGGATGGGGCGACTGTGGATTGAAACATGACATGTCCTTGCAGCAATGCGATGGATGAAACGGCATATCCCGGGAGGGGAATGCCTGCTCGGCCCCTGGCCTTATCGTTCCCGCAGGGCGTTCTGACGGGCCTTGAGAATGGGTTTGAGCAGATAATCCAGTACGGATTTCCTGCCGGTGAGAATGTCCACCTGCGCCATCATGCCGGGAATGATGGGCAGTTTTTCCATGTGATAGATCAGTTCCGTAGCCCTGGTGCGCAGTATGGCCCGGTAATAGAACTCTTCCTGCGCGCCCCGGATTTCCTTGATGGTATCGGCGCTGATCTGTTCAAGAGTGGCCTCCAGACCTCCGTAGATGGAAAAGTCGTATGCGGATATCTTGATCATCGCTTTCTGACCGGGGTGGAGAAACGCGACATCCGCCGGGCGGATACGCGCCTCAACCAGCAGCGTGTCATTGAGCGGCACGATTTCCATGATGGGTTCGCCGGGCTTGACCACTCCTCCCACCGTGGAGATGTGGATGCGCTGTATGGTTCCCCGCACCGGAGAACGCAGCTCGGTTCTTGTCACACGGTCGCCGCCCGCGTTCAGGGTTTCCCTGAGGCTGGCCAGTTCGACATGGCGCTTGTTCAGCTCGTCCACCACGGCGGCGCTGATTTCCGCCTGTCGGGACGCGATGCGCTGCTCGGCCTCCTGCGCGGCGCTCTGGGCGCGGGGAATGGATGCGGCAAGCTGGGCCGCCTCCCCCTGAAGGTTGTTGACCTTCTGTTCCAGTTCCAGAAAGGAGACGCGCGAATAGGCCCGCCTCTGCACAAGCGGGAGGGCGATGTCGCGCTGTTCTATGGCCAGAGCCAGGCTCTTGTCCGTCTGGATTTTGCGGGCCTCAAGCTCGCGCACTTCGGCCTGTCTCTGCCGCACCTGGGCTTCCAGCAGGGCAAGCTCGCTTTGACGCTGCCGTCTGCGGGAATCATACAGCGCCGTCTGATTGGCGATAATCCGTCCGCGTATGGCCCGGATGTCCGATTCCTCAGCTTCCGCCGCGACGTTGCCGAGTTTTTTCAGGATATCCTCACCGAAATCGGGAGAATAGGCCGGAGCCTTGTCCGTCAGTTCCGCATCCAGACGGATGATGGAAGCGGCCGCCTCAAGAGCCTTGTTGACCGTGTCGCGGTAGGTGGAGGCGGCCATTTCATTGGAAAGCCGGGCCAGCAGGGCGTCCTTTTCCACCACCTGCCCCTCATGGACCAGAACCTCCTGCAGGATGCCGCCCTCAAGATTCTGGATGGTCTGGGTGCGCCGGGCCGAAACAACCTGACCCTGCGCGTGCGTGACTTCGTCAATGTCCGTCATGCCTGCCCAGACAAGGAAACAGAGGAAGAACATCCCCACGGCCAGCGACAGCAGGCGGGCGCTTCGCGCCGGCATGCGGGAGAGCGCCGCGTCAACTTCATTGGCATAGGGCAGTTCATCCCGATCGAGGAGCGCCGAACGCGCATCATGGGCATGGTCGGTGCCGGTCATGGGCGTCCTTCTCCATATACGGTTTCCTTGGCGGTTCCGCCGCGCGTTCCTCCCCGGGCCGCCGCACGCTCCTTCAGGCGGGCGAGGACGTCATCCCGCGGGCCGTCCAGCGCAATACGCCCCCCGTCCATGACGATGAGGCGGTCCACAATGGCCAGCAGGCTCATGCGATGGGTGATCAGCACCAGCGTCCTGCCGGGGCAGGCGGCCTTCAGCCCCGCAAGGATCATGCGCTCGGAATCGGAGTCCATGTTGCTGGTGGGCTCGTCGAGAATAAGCACATCCGGGTCGCGTACCAGAGCACGGGCCAGGGCCACGGCCTGACGCTGCCCGCCGGAGAGGCAGCGCCCCTGTTCTCCCACCTGCGCGCCGAACCCGGCGGGGTTCTGCCCGATAAAGCCGGCCGCTCCCGCCAGCGAGGCGGCGCGCAGCACAAGATGATCATTGATGGCGGGATCGCCGAGAGTGATGTTGTCCCGGATGGAGCCGTAGAACAGCACTACTTCCTGGGGCAGAACGCCGATGCGCCCGCGCAGATCCGCCTCGGGCATCTGGCGGATATCCACGCCGCCGAACTTCACCGCCCCTTCGGCGGGCTGGTAAAGTCCGATGAGCAGTTTGCCCAGCGTGGACTTGCCCGATCCCATGCGCCCGATGACGCCCACGCGTTCGCCGGGACGGATACGCAGGCTGACGCCGTTCAACGAGGCCCGCTGCGCCCCCGGATAGGTGAAGGACACGTTTTCCATGGCAAGGGAGGGAGAAAGGGAACCGAAATCCATGCCGCCGCTCTTTTCTTCCTGCTCGTCGCGCAGATTCATGATGATATCCAGCGCCTTGAGCGATACGCGCGAATTCTGAAGGCGGGAAAGCAGAGAGGCCATCTGCATGAGCGGGGCCATGGCCCGGCCTGTCAGAATGTTCGCTCCGACAAGCGCGCCCATGGTCATCTCGCCCGCTCCGATGCGGTACACTCCCCAGATCACCATGCCGACGGTGACGGCATGAGTCACCAGCATGAAGGAGGTTACGGCAAGGTTGTTGTACTTGCGGGAAATGGCCGCCTGCCGGGCGGACGCGTCGGAAACCTGTTCCCAGCGGGTTTGCATCCGGCTTTCCGCCATGCAGGCCTTGATGGTTTCCAGCCCGTTGACCATTTCCACCAGCAGGGCGTTTTTCTGCATGTTCTGTTTGTAGTTCTGTTCCACCGCCCGTTTCGAGCGCGCCTGGAGAAACAGCCCCAGCCCGGCGAGCAGGGGAATCGCGAGCAGCGGAAGCACGACTACGGGGCCGGCGATGAAGGCCACAAGCAGCAGAAAGAGGAACATGAACGGGAGATCGATGCAGGCCAGCAGAGTGGAGGAACTGAAAAATTCCCGCAGCGATTCAAATTCCCGCAGGTTGTTGACCAGCCCCCCGGTGGACTCCGGCTTGTCGTCCATGCGCATGGCAAGCACCTTGCCCACCAGCATGCTGGACAGCACCACGTCCGCGTTGCGTCCGGCCATGTCGACAAAGCGCCCGCGCAGATAGCGCAGGATGAAATCGAAGAGGTAGGCTATGAGAATGCCCGCGGCCAGGGCCCACAGTGTTTCGACGGCGTTGTTCGGCACCACGCGGTCGTAGACGTTCATGACGAAAAGCGGACTGAGCACGGCGATCAGGTTGATGATCACGCTGGCAAAGGCCACATGGCGGTAGATGGGGGCGTAGTGCCTGAACACGTCCCAGAACCAGCGCGGCCCGCGGGAAAGGCGCAGCGCCTCCGCGCGTCTGTCCGGCGCGGCCTCCGGCGAGGCGAACAGGGCATAGCCTGAGTATTCCTTCCCCAGATCCTCCGCAGAAACCACCCGGATGGCTTCGCCGTCCTCGGGAAAGATGACTTCCGCGCGGTCGCTTCGGAGCGAGAGCAGCACGCAGGAACGGTCATGGCGCAGCAGCAGCGCGCAGGGCAGGGTCAGAGGAGAGATATTGTCCAGTGTTTCCCGATACAGAATGCGGCCGCGCAGTCCCACCTTTTCCGCCGCGCGCAGACAGGCCGCCGGAGTGACGCGTCCCTCTCCGGCCAGGCCGGCCATAAGCGAACGGGCGGAGACACTGCGTCCCTTGAGACGCAGCAGCGTGGCCAGACTGCGCAAGAGGGACGGCATGAAGTCCACATCGGACGGGGCAAGCGCGACGGCGGAACCTTCCGCCCGGCTCCCCGGAGCCGGAGCTGTCCCCGCCCCTGCGCCGTCAGGGTTATTTCGGATAGCGTCCGGGATTTGTGTCACGATCCGCCTCCGGAATCATCAGATTGTGCCTGTGCGTCGTTCCGGTCAGGGGCAGTGGCTCCCTGTCCTGTCTGCGGGCGTCCCGGTGGTGGACCGGCTCGTACAAATCCCATCCCTGAATGCGCCAGACGGGCAGCAGGCGGCCCGTAATGCCGTAAATGCGCCATGCGCCCACAACCACGTTGTTCCGTGCGGTCAGAAGTTCCGTTTCCGAGTTGTACAGCTCGCTTTCCGCGTCGAGGATATCAAGCAGACTGCGTTCCCCGAGCACAAACTGCTCCAGATAGGCGTCGCGCGTCAGGGTATTGAAGCGGACGGCTTCCCTGTAGTTTGCGGCCAGTCTCTGCGCCGTGAGCCATGCATTCCATGCGTCGTCGATTTGCTGCCCCAGTTCGTCCCGAAGGTTTTGCAGCGTCATGCGCGCCTGGCGCACACGGGCCATCGCCGCCTTTTCCTCGGCGATATCCGCGCCGCTGCGGAACAGGTTCCACGACATGGCAAGGCGGATATCCACGCTGTCGGTGTCAAGATCCGCCGGGCCGCCGCGATGCGTGGTCTGGGGGCCTGCCTGAAGGTTGAGGACCGGCTGACGGGCGGCTTCGGCCAGTTCCTTGTCGGCCTGCGCCGCACGAATGTCGTCCACATAGGCGGCCAGCTTGGGGTTTGTCTTTTCCGCCTGGGCCATGATGTCCGCCGGGCCGTCATACATGCCGTCGGGCATGCGCACGGGTTCAAGATGCGCGGGCGGGCGGAAGCCTGTGAGCCGCTGGTAGTTCCGTTCGGTTTCCTCAAGGGCAAGTTCGGCCTGGGTCAGTGTGGATTGCGCACGGGACAGACGGCCCTGCGTATGCGTGACTTCCGCCATGCTGTCCGCGCCGAGCTGTTCGCGGTTGCGGGTATCGGCCAGAATCTTTTCATGCCGGGCCACGTTCTTCCTTGCCAGTTGCACCAGTTCGCGGCTGCGGATGACGTCAAGGTGGGCGATGAGCCCGTCCAGCGCATAGGTTGTGGCATTGTCGAACAGCCTTTCCTGCATGGAGTCCAGAGTGGCCTGCGCGCTGCGCACGCGGCTGCGGGTCGCCAGACCGTCCCACAGCGGCTGGGTGACGGTGAGGCTCGCTCCGCTGAAGTGGTCAAAACTGGTGTCTGCGCCCACGGCGCGGGTAGTGGAATTGCTCAGGGAACCCACGCCGATGTGGGCTTGCGCATCCACGCGCGGCCCCCAGCCCGCCTTGGCGCGGGTGACTTCGTGGCGGACGGCCTCACGGTTCTCCTGCAGGGCCGCCAGCCCTGCGTGATGTTTGAGCACCGCCTCCATGGTCTGTCTGACGCTGACGGAACTGTTTTTCGAGGAGGCGTTTCCGGCTTCGGCCGGAAACGCGGCGAAAAGGACGGCTGCCGCGATGACGGTGCATGCCGCAAGGGATGCTCCGCGCGGAAGGAGCGTCATGGTCATGTTCATGTAAGCCTCGTGTGTTGTCTCCTGCATAAGGCATGGCAAAGCCTTATTCGGCATGGGTGGGGCCGCCGGGCCCCGGAACGCGCGCGAACTCCAGTCGGAGTCCGTGTTTTCAGCCGGAGCCCGGCAAACGGCCGGTACCCCGTGGACGGCATGTTTTCAAAAGCTGCGCAGTGCCCCGCAGACGGCGCGGCACAGAGAGCCGGGAGATAAGGTATTGTTCACCTTTCTTTGTACATGGAAAACAGGCCGGGAAAGGACAGATCAAGATTTTCCATCCAGAAAAAGGATAAATAACTTTGCAATGGTGTGCAATATTTAAAATATAATATGAAAATTTGTCGTCAAAATTTAACAAAAAACGAATATATAAAATATGCAGAAATAGGTTTTTCGGGATCAAAAAAGTGATCTATGGAAAATTTCATGAATTTTTTTCATGTGTATTGAATAAAAGTTGAATATGTAATTTGGCATATGCAAAAATGGAAACGGCAAAGGCCGATGCGGACATCGGCCTTTGCTCGGGGGGGGGCAGCAGGGATGCCGTTATTTCAGCAATCCCGCTTCCCGATAGTACTTTTCCGCACCGGGATGCAGGGGGATGCCGGAAAGATCGGTCACGGCCATGTCGGGTGTGACGGTTTTCATGACCGCATGGGCCTGGCCGAGTTCCGGCAGATTTTCCCAGAATGTTCTTGTCAGATCATAGATGACGTCTTCGGGCATGGAAGCGTCGGTAAGCAGAAGCATTTTGACCGCCGTGGTCTGCACGGGTTCCGTCTGACCGTCATAGGTGCCCGCCGGGATCAGGATTTTGGCGTACCAGGGATATTCGGCCTGCACTCTGGCGATGACGTCGTCATCCATGCTTACCAGCCTGCCTCCGGCGGTGGAACACATTTCCGTGACAGCGGCCGTGGGCATCCCCGCCATGATCCATACGCCGTTAAGCTGTTTGTTCCGCATCAGATCGATGGATTCGGTAAAGCCCACGAAATGGGCCTTGAGATCGTCGGGGTATTTGAGTCCGGCGGCGGTGAAGTGGATGCGCGATTCCACTTCCGTAGTGCCGCCCGCCGCACCGGGAGCGAAACTTTTTCCCTTGAAGTCCGCCAGGGATTTCACGCCGCTGTCGCCGCGCGCGACCACCTGGTTGGGGTTGTAGTACAGCCCGGCCAGTACGCGGACGCCTTCGTAGGCGCGGCCCTTGAAACCGCGCTGTCCGTGCAGGGCTTCATAGGTAATGCTGGATACGGCGAAGGAAACCTGCGCATCCCCGGCCTTGAGCAGATTCAGGTTCTGAATGCCGCCGTTGGAAGCCTGCGCGCGGGCAGTGACATAGGGAAGCCTGGTGTTCCACAGGTTGGCGATGCCCGCGCCCAGCGGATAGAGCGCACCTGTGGTGGCCGCCGTGGGGAAGGCGATATTGACTTTCGGGTGGTCGGCGGCAAGAGTCTGGCCGATGCTCATGGCGCAGGTCAGCGCCAGGGCTGCCGCAGTGCTGAGGATTTTTTTCATGACGTTACTCCCCTGATGAGGTTTGTGCGCGGGAAACATACCAGTTCCACACGCAGACGGTGCATATCAGTCCCAGACCCACGGCGTCCGTAATCAGCCCGGGATCGATGGCAAGAAAGGCCGCCGCCAGCAGCATGGCGCGCATGGCGGGATTGCAGCGCGTGAACAGCCAGCCTTCCAGCCCGGCGGCCAGCGCGCTTACTCCGAGCGCGGCGGTGATGAAGGCCCACAGCGTGGCCAGGCCGGAATGTCCCGGCGAATACAGCAGCAGAGGATTATTAAGGAAGAAAAAGGGCAGGATGAAGCCTGTCAGGCCCAGCCGCATGGCGATGAGAGAGGTCTTTGTCTCGTTGGAGCGGGCAATGCCCGCCGCTACATAGGACGACATGGCCACCGGCGGGGTGATGTTGGAAAGGCAGGCGTAGAAAAGACAGAACATATGCGCCGCCAGGGGCTGCACGCCCACGCCGGTAAGCACCGGCACCGCCACTGCCGCCACGATGACATAGGCCGCCACGCCGGGTACGCCCATACCGAGAATGGTACTCATGATCATCACGAACAGTCCGCCCAGATACATCTGATCCTTGCCCACGAATTTCAGGATTTCGTAGCCGAAGGTCAGGCCCAGCCCTGTCAGCGACACGGTACCGATGATCACTCCGATAATCACGCAGGCCGCGCCCACGCCCACCGCGCCGCGCGCGCCTTCTTCCATTGCCATGAGAATGGAGGAAAGGCCCATGCGGGTGCGGGGAGAAAGCCATGAGGCCGCAACCGTCACCGCAATGGAAATGGCCGCGGCGAACAGCGGAGTATATCCCATGAACAGCAGAGCCATGAGCGCAATCAGGGGCAGCAGCAGGTGTCCCCGTTCCTTCAGCACGTTTGCCGCATTGGGAATATGTTCCCGGGAAAGTCCCCTGAGGCCGAGCTTGCGGGCCTCAAAATGCACGGCCATGAGCAGAGTGAAGTAATAAAGAAAAGCGGGAATGGCCGCCGCCAGCATGACGGTGGTATAGGGTACGCCCAGAAATTCCGCCATGATGAACCCCACCGCGCCCATAATCGGCGGAGCGAACTGGCCTCCTGTGGAGGCTACGGCTTCCACGGCTCCGGCAAACTCCGCCCGGTATCCGGTTTTCTTCATCAGCGGAATGGTGATTGCGCCTGTGGTGGCCACATTGGCAAGCGCGCTGCCGTTAATCATGCCCATCAGGGCGCTGGCGATGACCGACACCTTGGCCGGCCCCCCTGCCGTACGTCCGACCAGCGTCAGCGCCAGATCGTTGATGAAGTCGCTGAAGCCGCTGTATTTCAGAAAAGCGCCGAACAGCACGAACAGAAAAATGTAGGTTGCGGAAACCCCAACACCTACGCCAAGCAGTCCCTGGCTGCCCCAGAACATGTGCTCGACCACGCGGTTCCAGCTGTATCCGGGATGGCCGAACGCGCCGGGTATCAGATATCCGAAGAAATTATAGGCCAGAAAAACCAGGGCCAGAGCGGCGAGATTGCCCACCACCCTGCGGGCCATTTCAAAACAGACGATCAGCCCCACGGAAGCCACGGCGTAGTCAGCAGGTTCAAACCAGCCGCCGCGCAGCGTAATGTTCGTATAGTTGAGGACAAGATAGCCAAAGGAGAACAGTCCGGCGCAGATGCACAGGGCATCGTAGAGCGTGGGCGCGCGGCGCTGCCTCTGTTCCCTCCGCAGGGCGGGATAAAGCAGGAAGGAAAGGGTAAGCAGAAACAGGATGTGCACCGCCCGCAGGGTGATGGCGTCCAGCGTCCAGAATGTTGAGGCGGCAAGCTGAAACAGGGAGAACGCCAGTGCCAGGGCGGAGACGATGTTTGCCCAGGGGCCGGAAAACATGCGGGTACGGCTTTCGCTGTCCTTTTCTTCCACCAGCGTCTGCGCCAGAGCCTGTTCGCGCGCCAGTTCGTCGGGCGCAAGCGGAGAGGGGGAAAGGACGGGGATTGTTTCCGCATCAGCGGGAGGCTGTACGGATTTTCCGGGGGGAATGCTTTGCGCGGCGGCGTCGGGGCTGCCCTTGTTCATATCGCTGACTCCAAACCTGGGATGAGGTTGATGTGGACACGATTTACAAAATTGTCACCTATCGGGTCTGAAAACACATCAACCGGGGTGAAACTCATAGCTCCATGAAGCTCTTTTTGTCAAAACGGAAAAGTTTCGTTTCATCGGGGCGGCGCAGGGAAGTGCCCCTCTCCGGGGATATTCTGGTTTTTACCCCGTGAAGCATGCCAGTTTTTTTGTGATGAGCGCCGGGTCAGAAGAGGGAGGGGCACAGGGAGTGCCCCTCGGAGCAGTTTGCGGCAGGAGCGGGTTTGCGGGCGGCGAAAAATACTATATTATAACATGCTGTTAAAAAAGGAGAAAGTGGGGCATACCGAAAAATATTTTGAAAAAGGTGAAAAAAGTGTTTGACAGGGGAGGCGGAAGGGTGCATAAACGCTTCTCGCCGCTGCTGAACGGCGGCGGGCGGTTCT
>CALUUZ010000033.1 GCA_944324075.1 Candidatus Mailhella excrementigallinarum | reverse complement strand
CGGACTGAAACCGCCCGCGAGCACTTCATAGCCCCAAAGGAACTCCGTCGCGCCCCACGCGGGCGCGTGGATTGAAACGAGCCTTAGAAAGGCTTCTAGGGCCATTATTTGAGTCGCGCCCCACGCGGGCGCGTGGATTGAAACACGTTACTACATAAAAAATGTCTGCTGTTTAGGATGTCGCGCCCCACGCGGGCGCGTGGATTGAAACAGGTGCGTTCCATCACCTTTTCCCCGGCGAAAAGGTCGCGCCCCACGCGGGCGCGTGGATTGAAACCTCCCGGGGCGTATTGCCCCGTGGCTCGTTTGCTGTCGCGCCCCACGCGGGCGCGACCAAGCATTCCTTTGTGGTGAGAACAAATATCGCCTATGAAAAAAGCCTTACGATTTTCATCGTAAGGCCTTGAATTTCCTGGTTGCGGGGGCAGGATTTGAACCTACGACCTTCGGGTTATGAGCCCTTTTAAAAGAGATTTGACGGGCTTTGACGCAGATGGATTTGTTTTGAACTTCTTGTATTTTCAATAAATTATCAAAATCCATTTTTTGACCCTCGTTGACGGAAATGGTTAGAAATTGACGGTGTGGTTAGAAATAGGTTAGAAAAATCTTGCCGCTCAAAGCGCGTTTTCACACTCCACTCTCACAGCCCAAGGCAGCTTATGGCTACGCAAAAAAGGCGCTACCACCCCAAGAAATGGGCTGGCGTTTATGTGTATGAAACGTCGGAGGTTTTTAACGGTTCTCCCGACCTTTGCTTCTATATCACCTTTAAATCCGGTCGTCGACTGATTTGGGAAAAGGTAGGCAAGACCTCCGAGGGCTATGGGCCGGACGTGGCAGCGGAAATCCGCGCCGAGCGGATAAAGGCCATCCGGCATGGGGAGGAGGTCAAAACTGCCAGGGAACTCCGCCGCGAACAGGCTGAAAGGGACAAGCTGTTTGCCGAAATCGCGGACGCCTATTTTGACATCAAAGGGCCGACGCTCAAGGGGCTGACCACTGACCGCAATCGCTATCTGAAGCACCTCAAACCGCTGTTCGGCAAGCGAAGCGTTTCGGAAATCACGCCCCAGATGGTGGAGGAGCTTCGGAAGTCCCTGAGCGAGCGCAAACCGGCCACGCTCTGGAATACCCTTGAGCTTCTGCGGCGCATCATCAACTTCGGTCAGAAAACCAATCGCTGCCCCGCGCTGCGCTTCCAGATCGAAATGCCGGTCAAGGACAACGAAGTCATCGAGCACCTGACGCCGGAGGAAACGCGCGCATTTCTGGAGACAGCCCGCGCATGGCCCGCCCGCGATGTGGGCAATATGCTCCTGCTGGCCTTTTTCACCGGCATGCGGCGGGGGGAGATTTTCAAACTGCGCGATGAAGATGTGGCATTTGACCTCAAGCTTATCCGCCTGCGCGATCCCAAGGGCAGAAAAACGCTTTCCATCGGCATGAGCGCCCTGGTGGAGGAGCTATTGCGCGGGCAGATGAACTGGCGGGATGAAAACGCTCCGGGCAGCCCCTACGTTTTCCCCGGCAAAAACGGCGAGATGCGCAAAGACTGCACAGCGGTCGACCGCTTCCGCAAGGCGGCGGGCCTGCCTCCCAAGTTCCGGCCCTTCCACGGCTTGCGCCACCATTTCGCCGTGAGCCTCGCCAACAGCGGCAAATTCAGCATGGACATGATTTCGGAAATGCTGACGCACAAGAATGTGGATTTCACCAAAAAGAAATATGCCCAATTCCTGCCGGAAACCCTGGCCGCCGCCAGCAACGCGGCGGCGGACATCCTGTCCGGCGGACGGTAGGTTTTGCGGCTGCGCCGATTCTCGTGTACACATGGCGCAGAAAAGGGACAGTAGAGTAAGGAGCCTGCATGGCATTCACACTTCAGACGCTCAGGAAACAGGCCGCCGCTGGCGAGGACAGCACACGCCAGTTCAAGTCCAGAATCGACAATGCAGATTCCCTGGCTGCGGAAATGGCCGCCTTTGCCAATGCCGACGGGGGCGTCATCTTTATCGGCGTGCAGGATGATGGAACCATCTCCGGCATGACATCCCAGGAAGTGCATGCGGCGAACCAGTTGATCAGCAACGCCGCCAGTCAGCATGTCCGCAGCCCGCTTGTGGTGCAGACGCAGAACATTCTTCTTGAAAGTGGAAATGTGGTTATCGCCCTGACTGTTCCTGCGGGAATGGACAAACCCTATTTTGATAGAAAAGGCGTCATCTGGTTGAAAGCCGGGGCGGACAAGCGACGTATCAATTCAAAAGAGGAACTGCGCCGTCTTTTTCAGTATACCAGCCAATTCCATGCCGATGAATTGCCCACAAGGGCGGGCATCGACAAACTGGACAAGCTGCTGTTCCGGGATTTTCTAAAAAAGCGGTATGACAGTGATTTCCCGGATACCTACGCAGAACAATTGCGCCTGCTGCAAAATCTGAATCTTGCCGCTGGCGATGGAAATCTCAATCTGGCCGGAGTGCTGCTTTTTGCCGAACAACCGGAACTGGTTTTTCCACAGTTCGTGGCAAAAGGCGTTCGCTTTCCGGGAATCGCCGTTCATGCCGACAGCTACGATGACACCGAGGATTTTGAAGGCCCGTTGAGCAGACTTTTCAAAGACGCCCTGGCTTTTGTCATGCGCAACCTGCACAAGGTGCAGGGCAAGAATGGCGTCAATTCACCGGGCACGCCAGAAATACCGGAACAGGTCTTTGAGGAACTGCTGGTCAACGCCCTTGTACACAGGGATTATCTTGTCAGCGCGCCCATCCGTATTTTCATCTTTGATGACCGGGTGGAAATCGTCAGCCCCGGCACGTTGCCGAACAACCTGACCATCGCCAATATCAAAAGCGGCAATTCCAATATCCGCAATCCCATTCTGATTTCTTACGCCGCCAAGGGGCTTTTGCCCTACCACGGCATCGGCTCCGGCATTTTGCGCGCTCTTAAGGCATGGCCGGATATTGACTTTGAAGACGATCGGGAGAGTTCGCTGTTCAAGGCCTTTGTACGCAGAACCCACCGGCCGGCAGAAAGCACGGGAGGACTTGCACCAGAACCTGCACCGGAAACACAAAATTTGCACCAGAAACAAGGGCTTTCTGAGGCAATTCTGCGCAATATTGCACCGGAAATTGCACCGGAACTTTTTGCGCTCCTTGAACGTATCGCCGCCAATCCGCGCATAACCACAGCTGAACTTGCCACTGTTCTGAACGTGAGCCGACGCACGATTCTTTACAGAACAACCATGCTCAAGGAAAAGGGCATCTTGCGTCGCATCGGCCCCAACAAGGGCGGACAATGGGAGATTCTCCCATGAAATTTGTTCCCAACGGTTCGATTGTTAAATTTCTGCTGATTGCCGCTCTGGGCTGTGGTCTTGCCTTTCTTGTTGCATGGCTGACGACCATGTTTGCCGTGATTAAACTTACGCAAGGAATTTCACTTGCAGGAGTATCGCTGATACTGCTCTGGTGCGTTGTCATAGGCGGGGCTGCCGTTTGGAGCATCTGCGCGTTGTGTGCGCTCTCTGTGGGGGCATGGCGCAAACACCATGTGGATCACGCAATCCGTTTGAGTGAAGCCATGCTCATGCTGCACGCTTCCACGAACCACGAACAGCTGGAAACGCTTCGTCATTATCGTATTCGGGTGTTCAAAAGTCATGAAGCAATTCCGGCTGGAGGAAAAATCAGCGTGGATTGCCGTGAAGTCTCAAACTTTCTTTCCCCCATGCTCTTTGGTTTCAATAAATTTTTCGCTCTCGGCTCGCCCGAATATTGCTGTGATGCCACACAAGTTTCCGCAATTGTGGAAGAAAATCAGATGCGCTGGGGCGGTGGGAGTAATGTCGCCCCAAACTATGATGCCGCAAAATTCAATAGGGAAATTGAAGAATTGAAGAAGAAATACAAGGAGATGGCGGCTAACTATACCGGCGCGACCGGGCGGGAAGGCAAATTAAAAGCCGAAATCAAGCAAATGGAAGCACATATGCACATCCTTGTCGCGTTGGCGAACAAAGCCACCAGAGAATTCACGCACCCACTCGCCAAGCATGAAATCACGCGTCAATATAAGGCGATCGGCAAGACGCTGGGGGTTGAAAACGCTCCGGGCAATTACATAGAAATTTTTCGCAAGGCAATGCCGAAAGAGTATATCAACCACGGCGGAGCACCTACCCAAATTCCTGAAAGGCAAGAAACCTGACCAGCTCAGGTTCCCCGTCTTTAAATTTTTGTGAGTATAACACCACAAAATAACACGAAAAATTTTAACCTCCCCTTCTTAGGCCTAAGAAGGGGAGGTTTTGTTTTGCCTTTGCTAAGGCCCCTCCTGTTCAGCATTTTTTTCAGGGCATAGGGTGTGTTCTCTCCAGATGATTCTGGATTGATTCATACACTTCAGCCTGGATATAGGGAGATGCTGATGGCGACCAAAAAATTATCCCCGCAAGAAGTTGCCGATATGTACGGCGTGAAGGCATGCACACTGGCCCGCTGGCGCTGTAAAAAAGTTGGCCCGCGCTACGCCAAGCTCGGTAGTCGTGTCATGTATGACATAGAAGACCTTGAAAATTGGTTTGCGTCACGCTGCGTTCATACCAGAGATTCCGCCCCCCAACTGAGGAAAAAATGATGGTAGGCGACATTCTGCACAGCTTTGCCGAGTGTCTGCGTTCAGCGGGGCTGGAGGTCGATGCCGTTCTGGCCGATGGCCTCCTGCACCGCTGCGGCACAGTGGACAGGCCCCATCGCAAGGATGGCGCGTACAAGGCGTTTCTGGACGCTCCGGCCTCCATCTGGTGGAAAAACTGGCGCACCGGCAATGAGGGAACGTGGACGGCCAAACGGGAAAAGGAATTCAGCGCCGCCCAGCGCAAGGCCCTGCATGAACGCCTTGCCGCCGCCAAAGCCGACACAAGGACCGAACAGGAACGCCGCTGGAAGGCTGCCGCAAAGCTGGCCGCAAGCATCTGGAACCGTTCCCGAACCGCCGGGGACGATCATCCTTATCTGCAACGAAAGGAAGTCCCGGCCATCGGCTTGCGACAGACGGAGGACGGACGGCTTATTGTTCCCGTGCTGAACCCGTCCGGCCGGATACAGAGCCTCCAATTCATCCTGCCGGACAAGCCTGCCGAAGGTACGGACAAATTCTTTCTCAAGGGCGGCAAAACGTCCGGCGGATTCTTCTCCATTCCTGCAAAAAACAACACCAAGGACGGCCCGTTGCTCATTGCCGAAGGCTACGCCACAGGGGCAAGCCTGCATCTGGCTACGGGATACGCCGTGCTGCTCGCCTTCAATGCCGGGAATCTGGAAGCCGTAACCCGCACAGCCCGTTCCCGGTATCCGGATCGAGAAATCATGCTTTGCGCGGATAATGATTGTGAAACCGTCAAACCCGACGGCACGCCGTGGAATCCCGGCAGGGAAGCGGCTTCCAGAGCGGCGCGGGCTGTGGGCGGCAAGCTGGCCGTCTGTCCGGCACATGACGGCAAGGCGGCGGACTTCAACGATCTGCACCGCCTGCGTTCCCTTGAGGCTGTTTGCGCCGTTGTCGAAGCGGCACGGAAACAGGATACCGATTGCCCCATGCCGGAGGGCTTCTTTCTTGTGTCGGAAGGCAAACGCGCCGGACTGTACAAGCTGGAAACCAAGCCGGACGGCGATATGAATGAGGTTCGCATCGGGCCTCCGCTCTCCGTGAAAGGCATGACCCGCGACAGCGAGGGCAACGAATGGGGCCTCATGCTCGAATGGGCTGATCCGGACGGCAAGAAGCATACCTGGCCCATGCCCATTGAACTGCTCTTTCGGCAGGGCGCGGACTGGTACAGCAGCCTGGATTCCGGCGGCTGGTTCGGTAATCCCGTTGCCAGAAAAAAGCTGGTGGATTTTCTGTCCGCCGTCAGACCCGCCCGGCGTATCCGCTGTGTGCCCCGTACCGGCTGGGACAACACCGGCGGGAATAACGCCGCCTACATCCTGCCGGATGCCGTGTACGGCAACACCTCCGGCGAAAACGTGGTGCTGCAATCTGCGCATCACGGCGATCTGTATCGTACCGCTGGAACTCTGGACGGCTGGAAAGAAATCGCGGCACTCTCCATCGGCAATTCCCGTTTGAGCTTCGCCCTGTGCGCGGCCTTCGCCGGGCCGTTGCTGCGTCTGGCCGGTCTGGAGGGCGGCGGCTTCAGCTTTGAGGGCGGTTCGTCATCGGGCAAGACCACCGCCTTGCAGATAGCGGCCTCGGTCTGGGGCGGCCCGGAACACGTCCGAAGCTGGCGCGCCACGGACAACGGCCTTGAGAATATCGCGGTCCTGCATAACGACAATGTGCTGATTCTGGATGAAGTCGGGCAGGTCAACGGCAAGATTCTGGCGGAGTGCGCCTATATGCTGGCCAACGGTCAGGGCAAGGGTCGTTCCAGTCGCGAAGGCCATCTTCGCAAATCCCATTCCTGGCGTCTGCTCTTTCTCTCCAGCGGCGAACTCGGCCTTGCCGACAAGCTGGCCGAAAACGGGCTGAAATCCAGAGGCGGCCAAGAGGTTCGTTTTGTGGGCTTGCCTGTGGATGCGTCCATGCTCACCGAGCTGCACGGTTTTCCCCATGCCGGAGCCGTGGTCAACCGCCTCAAAGAATTGACCGCTCTTCATTACGGCCATGCGGGCCGCGCCTTCCTGCACAAACTGACCGAACCTGACGCCATGACCACGGTGCTGTCCGAGTTGCAGCCAGCTCTTGCCAATACGCTCAATCGTCTTGTGCTTGCCGGAGCGGATGGACAGGTGCGGCGCGTGGCCCAACGCTTCGCGCTGTGCGGCGTGGCCGGAGCTTTGGCCGAACAGATGGAGATTCTCCCCCCTGATTTTGACGCTCCGGGCTGTGCCGAACGCTGTTTCCATGAGTGGCTGGCCGCGCGCGGCGGGATAGGCGCTTCCGAAAATGCGGCGATTCCCGCGGCTGTGCGCCTGTTCATCGAACAGCACGGAGCAAGCCGCTTTCAGGACTTGGACACCCAAATGTCCACTTGCGTCAACCGCGTGGGCTTTCGGCGCACACGCAACAACATGACCGAGTATTTAATCCTGCCGGAAAGTTTTCGCGCCGAGGTTGTCAAAGGATACGCAGAAGCAAGAGCCGTGCGTGTTTTGCGTGAAGCGGGCTGGCTACGCACCCCAGATAAAAATCGCCTGAAAGCTCAGAAACGGCTTCCCGGCCTTGGACGTGTGCGTGTTTATATCGTGCGCTTGCCGGATGACACGGACGAAGCCCCAACTTTATCTGATTGAGCGGTGACAGTGGGGACCATGGTGACAAGCCAGCAGTCACAAGAGGGTACGCCTGTCACCACTGTCACCATTCCCTGTTCGAGTGGTGACAGTCGAAATGCCTTGTCATTGCCTGCGTGTCACCACTGTCACCGCTGTGACCACTAAAAAAAGAACTGGAAGAAAAGGCCATGTCCACACTCGTCCTGCATATGGACAAATTCAAGAAAGACGCCATTCGCGGCATCCAGTCGCACAACAGGCGCGAACGCGAGAGCCATTCCAACCCCGATATTGATTACAGCCGAAGCGCGGGAAACTACGATCTCCACGAATCCACGACAGACAACTACGCGCAGGCCATCCAAAATCGCATTGACGACCTGCTCATGGTCAAGGCTGTCCGCAAGGACGCCGTGCATCTGTGCGGCCTGATTGTCAGTTCGGACAAATCGTTCTTTACCCGCATGGGCAAGGAGGAAACCAGGCGGTTTTTCGAGGAAGCCGCAGCCTATCTCACCGACTTTGTCGGCAAGGAAAATGTCGTCTCGGCAATGGTGCATATAGATGAAAAAACGCCGCACATGCACTTCCTTCATGTGCCGGTAACTCAGGATGGACGGCTCAGCGCCAACAGCATCTATACCCGCGCCAGTCTGAAAAAACTGCAAACCGACTTGCCCATCTATCTGCAAAGCCGTGGCTTCGACATTCAACGCGGCGTGGAACAGAAGCCGGGTTCAGCGAAAAAGCATTTGGATACGCGGGAGTTCAAACAGCAACAGGAGGCTCTGAACAATCTGATTCTGGAATCCGAAGAGCTTGCCCAAAATTCCCGGAAAATCCTTGATGCTCTGGAACAGCGTGAAGAAGAACTGAAAAAGAACATTGAAATGTATGAGCAACAAGCTGAGGAGGCGGAAAAAATTCTTCGGGAAGATTCATCTCTCCCCAAGGCATCCCTTTTCAATTACCAGTCCGTGCTGAAAAAAGCGTCCCTCATCATTGCCGAGTTGAAAAAGGCGCTTGCCGTCACGCACATTACTCAGAAGCAAAAAGAAAACCTGCAAATGGAAATGGAAGAGTTACGCGAAAAACAGACACGGCTTGAAACGGAATACGCGGCCCACAAGAAGCAAAGCCATGAGGAAAAGGATGAGCTGGAGGCACAGTTGAAGAAAATGAAAAGACTCATGGCGGGCTATCTGGATTTTTTGCGTCAACCGGAAATCCGCCCGCTCCATCTCGACTTTGTGGAACGCAAGCAAGCCGAACAGCTCCAGCGTCAGCAGGAAAAGGAACAGCAAGAGCGACAGGAATTGGAAGCCCACCAGCAGTCCGCGCGTGAACAGCACATCCGGCAAGAGCATGAAGCCGTGCCGCAACGCCGTCGCTCAAGGATGCGCTGACCGTCCGCCGGGAATCTCGACTCGAATGCCAGCCATAGCCCACTAGGGTTTACTGCGTAAACCAGTGGGCAAGCGTGCCGCTTGACCGCCAAAGGCAAAAGACAAAACCGGGGAGCCACCCCGTCATCCACAGGAGAAACCACCATGAGCATCACCGCCAACCAACTGAAGGAAATCCGACAGGAGTTCACCAAGCTCAAGCCCTCCTCCGTCACGCTGGACGGAAACCGCGCCATGACCGTGAAGCAGGCCATTTTCACCCTCGCCCCAACGCTGGAGCGGATGAAGAAGCGCGGCTTCGACACACAGGAGATTGTCGAAAAGCTGTACGAGAAAGGGATTGAGGTGAAGGCCCAGACCCTGACCAAATATCTGGCCGAGGCCAGACGGCAGAGGGAAGGCCAGAAAATCAGGAAGAGAGACACGCCCCCGCCGTCTTGCCACCGGGAAAGCGAGGATTGCTGAACAATCGGATAATAACCTCAATTTGCACGGCCCAGAAGCAAGTTTGTCATCAGGCCGAATACGACGCCGGATGCTTGCTACAGACCACTACGACAAGGGCGGCCCAATCGGTCGCCCTTGCTGCAAGTTTATCATTTGCGCGTCATTACTCATTCAGCAGTTCAAAGGTCACATCCGTATCGCCGGTATGGGCGAACAGTTCCACGCCGGAATGGATGTGCCCTATCTTTTGCAGGTTGCCGATGATTTCCCCGTTCTGTTCGTAGAAAATCACAAAGCTGTGCCGGGGCGTCCAGTAGGCGATGTCGCCCACGTCATAGCCGCTGCGCCGGGCCTCATCGGCGGGGAGAACATCGGGGAAGCGGTAGCACATTTCCCGGCCATAGAGATCCATCATGGAGACAGTCAGCGGAAAACGGGCCACGAGCGCTCTGCTTGTGGCATTATCCAGAAACGTCGCCCGCAAGACCTGATTTCCCACCGTGATTTTTACCGGTATGCCTTGTGCCATCTCGTTATCCTCCCGCGCCCATGCGCTGTTGCATCCCAACATCGTTACAATACAAAGCAGTGCCAAAAAAACTCGCCGCACATGCAATATGTTCATCTTCGCTTCTCCCTGCTGCCTGAAGGCGGTAGTTTCATTCAGAATGTTCCAAAGGTGTGTTTTTACTTTTCCGTCACGGTCACTGTGATGGAACGGCCCATATCCCGAATTTCCTCCACTCCGCTCAAAAGCCGCCCCAGGATGACGCAGCCTTCCACTTCGCCGGAGCTTTCCTCCCGTTCCGTGAAAATGACGAAGTCGTTGCCGGGGAGCCACCAGGCGAGGTCGCCGTTGCGGTAACCGCGTTGCACATCCTTTTCTTCATGGGGGAGAACTGTTCCCATGTTTCCGCAGTAATCGCGGCTGCCCTGCGAAAGGGAAAAGTGTGCGGGGAGACGGGAAAGCAGCTCCTTCGCGGCGGCATTGTCGTAGAGAACGCCGGGAAATGCTGTATTCCCCACGGTTACGGTGATATTGGTCATGATACTTGTCTCCTTTCCGCCTTCGGCACGGGCCTGTATGGTGAAAAGAACGATTACCGCTACAGCGGCAAGCGTCGCCATGACGTATTTCAGTGAATATCCTCTGTTCCAAAACATGGAAGACTCTCTTTCCTTTCGGTTATTGACTGTCCGAACGGCAATGTGGGCGGGAACGGCAAACAGGCAGAGCATGGAACCGTAATCAAGCAGAAGCCGGAAGAGCGTATCACCGTCAATCCATACGGAATAGGCACTCTGCATGGTCAGAACATAGCTCATGTCCCGGATGGAAAAAGCATGGATGCCATAGAGCGCCGCCAGGCTGACGAGTGCGGTCGGCAGGAAGCCGCTTTTGACCTTCTGCCCCCACAGAAGGAAATGCGTCTGCGTTCCATTCCAGATTCTCTGCCAGTACAGCCCAAGATGAACGCCTGCAAGGAGAAAGGTCCAATGGGCAAGGCACATGTGCAGGGTCCGCATGGAAAAGCCGTCCGCAAAACCCGCGAAAGGAAAAACGGTTTTGGAGATTGCCATGCCGCTGCCCACCGAACCCATGAACGCCGCCAGAAGCAGACCATTGACCGCAAGCCGGAGTGTGCGGGTCGGAGGATACGAGCCGCGCATGATGGTCGCATACCATTTGCCGTTGACGGCGGCATGGACGGCAAACAGGGAAAAGAGCAACAGCCCTGCAATCTCGTGAACGGGATTGCCGGTGTAACGATCCGCCATGAGAAGCAGAAAAAACAGCAACATGGCGCTATCCAGCGACAAACGAAAGATTTGATTTGTGCGCATGGTCGTCCCCTCACCCTGGCGTTCAGGCCGTCATGCCGATGCGTCGCAACCAGTCTGTAACATCGCGCGACATCCTTCCGGCATGAGCGTTCCGGGTGTGGTAGCCTTCCAGAATCGTGGCTTGCGGGCACAGCGTCCTGATGTCGCGCGGACTGTTGGCAAAACCGTCGCCGCCGTGCGTACAGAAGGGGACAATGGTCTTTCCGGTGAAGTCGTAAGACTCAAGGAAGGTCCAGCAGGCCATAGGCATGGTGTGCCACCAGATGGGGTATCCGAGGAAAATAATGGAGTATGACTCCATATTGTCCACGCGGGAGGCCAGTTCCGGCCTGTAATCGGCCCGCAGTTGCCTTCCGGCCAGTTCGGAACACGGATCGTGTTCTGCGGGGTAGACTTCCACGGTTCTGATTCTGTGCATATCGCCGCGTGTGAGGGTATGTATCTGTTCCGCCACAAGGGTCGTGTTGCCGGTATGGGAAAAATACGCAATCAGCATGTTTCGCTCCGGGCTGTTTCCTGTCTGTGGGGCGGCAAGGGCCTTGCTCAGCCCTGCGATGTGGCCTATGGCGGCCATGCCCAGCGTGAGAGCGCTTTTTTTCAGAAAAGCGCGACGGGAATAGGATTCAGACATGGGATTCTCCAGATTGTGGATGGCGGATCTGATAGCGTCCGCCACCCGGCTTGCTGTCTCTGGGCAGGATTTACCGATTGAGATGCAACTCAAAGAAGGATGTCAGCTTGTTCCAGGGGATCATCTCCGTGCGGTCATACAGGTCGATGCGGTTGGCCCCTTCAACGACCACGAGTTCCTTGGGTTCGGCAGCCATTGTATAGGCCGTGTCGGTATAACAACGAGAAGGAGCCGCCTCTCCCACCACAAACAGGATGGGACGGGGCGAAATGGAGTCCATATCGTTGAACGGATAGAAGTTCATGAACTTCGCGTAGCTGGCGGGCGTGGTTCTGCGGTCGTTGGAAGCCACCTTGCCTCTTTCCGTCTGATAAAAATCGTTGGATTCCGCCGCTTCGGGAAATACCGCATCGTTCTGTCCGGGACCGTAGACAGGTGTTCCGTTTTCAAAGGCCGTGTAACGCTGCTCCGCCGCCGTCCTGAGATCCTTATTTCGGGTTTCCGCCGTGCGTGTGCGGTTCAGACCGGTACGGAAATACTCGCCCATGTCGTACATGCTGACCGTGGCCAGCGCCTTGATGCGCGGGTCAATCTTGGTCGCGGCGACAGCAAATCCGCCGCTGCCGCAAATGCCGATAACGCCGATTTTTTCCCGGTCGATAAAGGGACGTGTTCCCAGATAGTCCACGCCCGCGCTGAAGCTTTCCACATAGAGGTCCGGCAGCACGGCCCCGCGCGGGCTGCCGCCGCTTTCTCCCCAGAACATCTGATCGAAAGACAGGGCGACAAAACCGGCTTCCGCCATTTTGGTGGCGTACAGATTGGCAGCCTGCTGTCTGACCGCCGCAAAAGGATGCCCCACGACAAGAGCGGGATATTTTTTGCCATTGTCCATCCGCTTGGGGGTGAACAGGGTTCCCACAATCTCCATTCCATACATATTGTTGAACTTTACTGTTTCCACGCTTACCTTCTCGCTGGTATAGAAGTTGTTCGCTCCGCGCGACATATCCGCCGCATCGGCGATAGCGGCTCCGACAAGCAGGACCGTTCTCAGAACCGCCGTAACGGTCGTCTTTTTCATGCGTTCCATAAGCGTCGTTTTCATGGCATTGCCTCCCGGCAACTTAAGTTCGTTGTTGATATTGTTCGTCACTGACCTTTTCCATCCAGCAGGCGTTTTTTCCGTCCAACGCCTCGCAGATGGAAATATGTGTCATGGGGCTGTTGCTGGCGGCTCCATGCCAGTGTTTGACATCGGGCGGAAACCAGACCACATCGCCGGGACGGACTTCCTGCATCGGTCCGTTCCATTCCTGTACCAGGCCTCTGCCGGAGGTGATGAGCAGCGTCTGCCCCAGCGGATGACTGTGCCATGCGGTTCTTGCTCCCGGCTTGAATTCCACGGAAGAACCGGAGGTACGGGCGGGAACATGGGCGGAAAACAGGTGCTCGATACGCACGGTTCCGGTAAAACATTCCGCAGGGCCGGGAGCGGAGGGCTGTTCTCCCCGTTGGATGAGAATGTGCGTGCGCATACGCTTCCCCTTATTTCGTCCGGCTGGCGAGAACTCTGGTCAACACCGTATTGGCGGCCTGCGCTTCATTTGTACCCACGCGCCCGGTCAAAACAGAGATGAAGTCCTTCATCTGCGCTTCGTTCAATCCCGTGTTCATGGCCGCGTTCATGTGAAACTGAAGCTGTCCGCCAAGGCCGGGGATGCTGGCCAGCGTGGAAATGGTCGCCAGTTCCCGACTCTGCTGATCCAGATTGTCACGGGCAAAGATATCCGCAAAAAGATGTTCCTTCAAAAAAGTGTCGATGACAGGCGCGAAAAGCTGGTAGCCGCTGGGCGCGGGGATGGTGTCCCTGCCGCCGAGCTTTGCCCGTACCCGCGCTCCGTATTCGTCGCGGTTCCAGTTCGCGGGCATGGGGCTGGCCTCCCTGCCTTCCTTGTCGGAAATGCCTTTGGCCTTGCGCTCGTCCATGACGGCCATGAACGTGTTGATGCCATTGAGGCTACGGGGGAAGCCCGCATAGGCGTAAAGCTGCACCAGCACTTCCTTGATTTCGTTGACTGTCAGTCCCGCGTCCAGACCTTCGTTCAGCGCGCTTTTCAGCTTTTCCAGATCGCCGTTGGCCGTGAAGGACGAGATGGCGACAATGCTCTGTTGTTTGGGATTCAGTGTGGCATCCACAGCCCAGCCCTCCGAAGCCGCCGCCAAAAGAACGATGGCCGCACACATAAGAGAAAAGATGTTCCGTACTGTCCTCATACTGACGCTCCTGTGCGGCGAACCCGTCTTTTCGGCGGGTTCGCCTGAAAAATTTCGCTATTTCGCGTTGTACTGCTGGTCGCTGACTTCTTCCATCCAGGTGACGTTCTTGCCGTCCTTCATGCCTGTAAGCGCCATATGCGTCATGGCTGTCGTGGGAGAAGCCCCATGCCAGTGCTTGATGTCCGGCGGGCACCACACCACATCGCCGGCCTTGATTTCCACCACCTTGCCGTCCCAGGTTCCGGTCAGACCGGAGCCGGAGACAACCACAAGACGCTGGCCTGCCGGGTGGGTATGCCAGAAGGAGCGGGCTCCCGGCTCGAAGGTGACGTAGGAAACGGAGTATGGCGCGGCTTCGTTGGGGCTGAATAGCGGGTCATGCCGCACGTTGCCGGTAAATGTCGTGTGGCTTCCCACACCGGATGGACGAGTTCCGACTCTGGTGATTGCCTGCTCTTCCTTGCCCGTTTCGGCCGCATGGGCCTGAACTGCGGTCATTCCCGCCGAGGCCAGCAACAGGGCCGCCAGCAATGCCGTTGTCTTTTTCATGATGCACGCTCCTTATGTTCCATCAGGCTTTCTCTTCCTCATGCCGGTGGGCACGAACCTTTCTGTGATGCGGATAATAGGGGGGTGGAGCGGTGCGGACAAAGACACAATTCCCCTGAAAAACTGCCTGATTCTCCCAGATGGCTAGGCAGGTTCGGGGAAGATGTGGTACAGGAAATGCAACTGAAGATATGTTGGAGCAGCGAGGAAAACAGCCATGCGGGAACAACGCGCCGAACTTGAACAAATAAACGGACAGTTGAAAGAAAAAATTCTGGGGCGCGCGCCAGAACCGGGAAGTCACCCTACGGCAATTTCAGGATTCTATCTTGTCAGACGGGTACAGGCAAATGAGTTGCGCGTTTTCTACAGGCCGTTCATCGGGCTGACGGTTCAGGGCTTCAAACGCACTATCGTGGGGAAGGACGAGTACTCCTACGGGGAGTATCACTGCTTTGTGGCTGGCGTGGATATGCCGAGTGAAAGCTATATTACCATTGCATCCGACGAAGAGCCTTTTCTGGCGCTTTCACTCGATCTGGACAGAAGCCTCGTGGCACAGCTTGCGGCGGAAATTCCCTCCTCGGCCCGCATGGAGCCGGGAGCGGGAAAAAGCGTCGCCGTCATGGAAGCCGACGCCAAAGTCATGGCCGCCTTTCTGCGCCTGGCGGAACTACTCGACGAACCGGAAGGAATTCCGATCATGGCCCCCATGCTGATCCGGGAAATCCACTATCGGTTACTCCTGGGGCCACAAGGGACATGGCTGCGAACCATTTGTTCCCTTGGCACGGCCAGCAATCAGGTGGCACGAGCCGTCACCTGGCTGCGGGAAAATTACAAGGCCCCGCTCCAGGTGGAAGAACTGGCGCAAAGGGTCGGCATGAGTTCTTCCAGCTTCTTCCGCAACTTCAAACAGATGACGACGCTCAGCCCACTCCAGTTTCAAAAGACGTTGCGCCTGTATGAAGCGCAACGCCTGATGCTCGCGGGAGAACATGATGTCGCCAACGCCGCCTATGCCGTCGGCTATGAAAGTTCGACGCAGTTTATCCGTGAGTACAAACGGATGTTTGGAGAACCGCCGCGCAGGGATGTCAGCAGGAAACGGGCGGCTGTTCGGTGATGGTATCAGTTTTTTCGTAGGTGAAATATGCCTAGATCCATCCTTCACCTAATTTATTTTTACTTTATGACATCATGCACTTCTAATAAATGAAAATAATTATTGATTATGGGGACTTCATATTTTGAATATGAAAATTTTTTTACACCAGAAAAACATTTCATTTGTAATAAATATGTACACATATTGATTATTATGTCATCATTTATATTAATTGCAATTTTATACAATTCTTTGCCAGCGGTTGTTAACTTGGCATAGCAAAATGAACATTCACCAATATTATTGGTAAAAATTATATATGGATGCTTATGAATATATAATACATCTTGGCCATCAATTTTCATGGTAGGAAAGGAAGTGGCCGTATGAATAGGGGTTGATATTGTAAGTAACCCCAGCTCGGCAAGAGTAACAAGCGATTGTGTAGTTATCTCTTTACCTATCCCATAATTATCATCTAGTAATATATATTCTTCAAATCCAACATACTTACATACTTCACTAAATCGCTCTGCATATTCCCTATCTAAATTACGTAAAACATCTATAGTAGATAACCTAAATGCGCCATGACGCTGGCTCTCCTCACTTAGTATTTTACCCCATAGTTCTTGTTCTTCACGATCGGAGATATGAATCGCCTCATTCCTCCATCGAGAAAAAAATTTTTCAGAGATAGGTATTGAATCTGCCTCATCCTTTCTATATAACGAATCATATAATGCAGAACGCATACATCCTTCAAGATTATTAGCCTCCTCTTCTAGCTTAAGTTGCATAATTGGGTGCAAATTTTGAGCAGGATTTGTCTGATCATTCTCAGAAGGGATAACTTCTCCATTTTTCATCATATATTTTCCAGAAGATATTTTGAGAATATCTTCCTTAGTCTGGGCAGCCTGAAGCATTTGATAACGAAGTGTGTCTGCATATTTTTTACCAAAAAATATTTGAAATAATTTGCTTGTACCTTTTGGAATAGCATCTAGGTTGTTTTTTACTCCATCAGCGATAGGAGATATATCACCACTGATATTGATATTTATTTTTTCTGAGGACATGGAATACCTCTTTATGGTATACTAAGCTGTTTAGCTATTCAAACACTAGCTTAAGCATGGAGCAATGCCAAAAATTATTTATAAGATTCGTGAAAAAACTTCTCTTTTTTGTCTAAAACTAATCCTTGAATAGCACTGTTCAGCTAAAATTGTCAACCATTTGGATTCGTAATCAGCATTATACCGAAAATTATTCATGATCAATTCATTCTAAATTGCGCATAACCTATTGTAACTATATACTACTTTTACCATTCAAAATTTCGTTAACCGAATAGTGTAATCGCTGTATGATGTTTTCTTTCCGTGTTTTTTAGCTGATCACAAGCAGACATAGAATGTTTACTTGGAGTTCATTTTTATAGGAGTAAAAGCAGTTTTTTGGTTAGGAATAGGTTAGGAAATGAGAAAAGCCCTTATGGTTAGGATTCCATAAGGGCTTGAATTTACTGGTTGCGGGGGCAGGATTTGAACCTACGACCTTCGGGTTATGAGCCCGACGAGCTACCGTGCTGCTCCACCCCGCGACATTGTTTTGACAACATAGTCCGGATGACTCGAACAGTCAAGCACATTCTTGCGACACCTGAGAATTTTCCACTTCCACGGGCATGCGCTGGTCATATGCCTGCCCTCCCGCGTTTGCGTGCGGCGTTGGCCTCGTGTTCCGCCCGGCGTGCGGCCCGCAAAGCGGCACGGCGTTCCTCGCGCTGCTTTTTCCGCGCCTCGGCTTCCGTCCTGCTCAGGATGCAGCCGCACCACTTCTGACGGTAGATGCCCAGTTCTCTGGAATAATCAATACCCTGCTGCCAGTATGTCCGAAAATCCCGGTAGAAAAAGGGAACCTTGAAAAGACGCGCCGCCCGTTCCGCTTCCGCGACGATCAGTTCATGATGCTGGTAGCGCGAATACAGCAGGCTGGAGCTGAATGCAGCGAACCCCCGCGCCTTTGCCAGACGGGCGCTTGCCTCCATACGGACACGGTAGCACCATACGCAGCGCACGCCTTCCCGAAGAACATCCGGTTTTCCCCCTTCCCGCTGTTCCGAAGAGGCTCTTTCTCCGGCCTGTGCAGGAAACAGACGCGTCATCTCCCCTTCCCGATCACTTTCATACCCGGCCAAGCAACGCGGAACTTCCATCTCCAGCGCTCCAACCCAGGCGGCGACATCCACAGCCGATGCGCCCGGCAGGGAAGACTGCGGCTCGAACAGCACCGGCAGATCCAGCATTTCCCCTACCTGCCGCATGGCGACGCGACGCCTCTCGTATTCATCCGCCGGATGAATGTTGGGATTGAAAAAATATGCCGTCACATCCAGCCCTTCCCCGCGCAGATGCCGAACCGGCATAAGCGAACAAGGGCCGCAGCAGGCATGCAGTAAAATCCGGGCTCCCCGCGGCACTAAATTCATATATTCTCGCACAACGACAACCAGAGCATTTTATTATTGAAAATATCCGCCAGCCAGGACCCTGTATCCTGGCCCGCAGGTTTCACGCCTCCACCGGAGATGTACGCCGCAAGTGAATCGCGGCTAACCGGAAGAAGGGGCGGCGCGGCGGAGTCTCGCTCCGCTCGACTCCAGGAGCATTTCAACGGCAAAATGCTCTGAAAAAAGTTTTGCAGAATGGAGTGTGAGGGAAGGGGGCTTTTTCAAAAAACCCCCTTCCCTCACACTCCTGCGCACTTCTTCCCCGGACTACACGCCAGCAGCCCGGATGCGGATTTCCTGCGCTTCGCGCTCCCGTCCCTGCGCTTCCAGCGCCCGTGCCAGTTCCAGCCACGCCGCACGGCGCTCGGGCCGCAGAGCCACGCTCTGCCGGGCCAGAGCCTCGGCCAGTTCCGCGTCCTCCCCGCCATCCAGATACATCCTGGCCATGAGGTGCAGACTGAGGGCATCCTGAGGATTGCGCAGCAACGCCTGATGCAGGCACTCACGGGCCTTGTCCGGCCTGTGGCTCTTCAGCTCGATCCGGGCCATGCAGCGGTGCGGCAGGGGACTTGTCCCATCGGTCTCCTGCGCCGCCCGGAAAAACCCGCGGGCCGCCGTCATGTCTCCCCTGTTCTCGGCCAGTTCCCCCAGCCTGATACGGGCGTAGAAATGGGACGGATTCAATTTCAGGCAGTTTCGGAAGCGTTTTTCCGCTTCTTCGACATTTCCGGAGGCAACACAGGCGGCTCCGAGATTGTAATGCGCCGCCGCGTCATCCGGCCTGCGGCGCACGGCCTCTTCAAAGGCGCGCATGGCCTCGCCCTTCCGGCCCAGACCGGACAGACACACGCCAAGCGAATTCCAGGCCAGCGTATTCTCTTCATCAGCCAGCAGCGCAAGACGATACTCTTCCAGCGCGCCGAACAGATCGCCCTGACTGTATTTCTTGTCCGCGCTGATATTCAATGCCAGACTGTCGAAAACGCCGACATGCGGAGGGGGGAGCAGCAGCGCATATTCCAGCGCCTTGCGGCAGCATTCCAGCGCGTCCGCGGCCCGGAAATTGAGAAAGGGCAGGCAGCAGATGCCTATGGCAAGCTCCACGCCCAGTTCCTCGCGCAGACGCGCGGCCAGACCGCCATAGCGTTTCCACGCCTCCGAAGCCGTCAATCCGGGATGAAACGCCAGCAGACTGTTCAGGCTGTAGCGTCCCATCAGCATGTCCCGCCCCGCGGGGCAACATTCTTCCCGGTCTCCGGCCTCTCTCTCTCCGGCGGATGCAGCTTCCCCGGACCGCTCCGCCAGCAGCCGCCGCAAAGTGCGGGCGGCAAGAGCCATCGCGTGTTCCGCATCGAGTCTGCGCCCCGAGGCGTCCACCGGAGCCTGATCAAAACGGGCCATCACCAGAGCGAAGACGGAATGATCCTCCGCGGCCTGAGCCAGACGGGCCAGAAAATCGCCGTGACGATAAAGTCCGGTCAGCGCGTCGGGACGGGAGGAGGCGTCCGCATCCTCTTCTCCCAAGGCGCGGCCGCCGCTGAAATCCGCATTGTATTCCTCCGGGAGCAGAGACAGCCTGTCGCCCGGCTCCAGCGGCCAGGCAGGGTCCCCCTGAAGCAGAATATCGGCCAGGGAAAAATCCTCCCGCACATCCACCAGCACCACTTCCCCCTTGAACAGGGGTTCGCGTTCATTCTCATGCGGGGCCGCTCCCTGCCGCACAGGATAATCCAGCGACCACACGGAAAAACGCTGTCCTTCCCGCGCGCCAACATCCCTCCCCAGAGTGACGCGCGCACGGGAAAGGGGGAGTATCTGATCCACAAGACCGCCGCGCGAAAGAATCATGCCGTAGCCCAGCACCCGGCCGTCGCCCGGCGTCAGACCGGACTGCTCCCCGGCCCGGACCCTGTGTGCGGCCAGACGCGCCTTGTCCAGCAGCAGCCCGGCGTCCTCCTCCGGTTCGCGGGAAACCCTGCCTCCCTCCCAGTCCTGCGGAAACAGCGCATATCCGGCGAATACCGCAGCGGCTATTTCCACGCCGGTAAGGGCATTGCGTTCCCGCACGGATTCCATGGCCCGCATCCATTCCCGCACAGAAGCCTCGACATTCCGCGCGGACGCCCCCGGCAGAAGCACTGCAAATTCCGCGTCCCCGCTGCGTCCGGCCTGAGCCTCCCCTGGCAGAACCGAACGCAGCGCGTCTCCCATACGGGCGAGCAAGCGCTCCGCAAAGGCATGGCCGCAGCTTCTCTGAATACGGCGCAGGCCCGCCACGCGCAAAACCACAAGTCCAAGCGAGGCATGCCAGGGCTGCTCCCCGTCCGTTCCGGATTCCCGCGCCTTTTCCGGAGGCCCTTCCTCAAAGACCGCCGAGGGCTTGTCGGACGCGTCATCCAGTGTCTGAGCGTGCTCCATTTCGGATGCGAAGGAACGACGTATTCCACTGATTTCCCCGGCTACCCGCTCCAGAAGGGCATCCCGCGAGACGAGCCCGGTAAGCGCGTCGCTGCGCGCCCTCTTGTGCTGCGCGATATTGTCCAGGCACAGCTCCACGATGGCGGAAATATGCGGCAGAAGGCGCTCCGCCGCATCGGGTTCAACGCCGCGCAGCAAAAGCACCCCCAGAAAGACACCCCCGCGCCGCAAGGGAAGAAGCAGACGGGATTCTCCGCCGATCCAGACAGGAGAAGGCACCTCTTCCGCGCGGGGAAAGTAGAGGGCATGCGCTTCAAACTGCAGAATGCGGGCCATGTCGCTGCACAGAAGCTGCTCATATGCCAGTATGTCGCGTTTTGTCAGCGCGTCCTTTGCCGGAGTGGAACATGTTTGCGTCATGCGCGAAACATAACGTCTTTCCCCTCTTCTGAAAAGCCGGAACAGGCGGGAAGCGAATACCGCTTGAAGGGAGCGGACATCCGGTCTATCCTGCCTTTCATCATGAAGGCTCCTTTATAACCTGCCCCTTCAGAGGGAAAGAGACATCCTCCCTTCCAAGGATTTTCTAAAAAACTAGTTTTGAATTTCATATGGTTAACATACAGTTTTCATTGAAAAGACGGATATCTCGGGGGAAACGCCTTCTTGACAAAACGGCAAAGCCGATGAAATCCCTTTTCGTCCTTCCCTCGGAGAGGGACGCGCCGCGCGCTCCCTGTCCGCCGGCTGTGGATTGAAAACTTCCGCGAGGTGAACATGCCAGTCCTGACCTTTACTTACGGCCCTCTGGAAAATAACGCCTATCTTGTACATGACGGCAGGGACGCCATCGTGGCGGATCCGCCCGACAATACGTCCCTTGTGCTGAACGCGCTGAAACGTGAAGGCCTGACCCTGCGCGCCATTCTGCTCACCCATCTGCACTTTGACCACGCCTCCGGCTGCGCGGCCCTGTCCGAAGCCGTCGGTCTGCCCGTATATGTGGGAGCCGAGGACTGGGAAATGAAAGATACCCTGCTTTCACGCGGTATGCGCTTCGGTCTTCCTGAAGTCCCCGCCTTCAAAGGCGAAATTCTCGCTCCCGGAAGCTATGTCTGGGGCGATATGGAATGCCGGGCCATTCACGCGCCCGGACACTCTGCCGGAAGCCTTTGCTTCTACATTCCGAAAGAAAAGGCTCTGCTTGCGGGGGACGTGCTGTTTTACCGTTCCGTCGGGCGCTCCGACTTTCCCGGAGGGGATGCGGATACCCTGTGCCGTACGTTGCGCGAACGCATCTACACGCTGCCCTCCGACACTGTGGTGTACCCGGGACACGGCCCCGTCACCACTGTGGGCGACGAAGCGGCGCACAACCCCTTCTGCAGCATATGAACGGCTTTTCCTCCTCCGGCCGGCACACTCTGGTGCTGTCCTGCAGCCCCCGCAAAGCGGGAAACAGCGACAGCGCCGCCGAACTTGTCGGCGGGGAGTTTGCCGCGCGGCGGCCGGGGCTTTCCCTCTCCGTCCGCAGGCTCTCCGACATCGATATCCGGGCCTGTACGGCATGCGACTACTGTGCCGCCCATCCCGGCAGGTGTTCAATGGCCGGACTGGATGAAACCAACCGGCTGCTTTCCGCCCTCTGTGCGCCCAGCCCGGAGCTGCCCGTCAGCGTTATCGTTTCTCCCATTCATTTTTATCATCTCCCCGCACGGCTCAAGGCGCTGCTTGACCGCAGCCAGTACAGCTGGCATCTGCCTCCCGGAGAAAAGCCGGGGCGTGACGCGAAACTCGCCGTCGTGCTGCTGGCCGCCCGCAGACGGGGAGCCAGACTGTTTGAGGGTTCACTGCTGACGCTGCGCTATGTCGCTTCCGCTCTGGGGCTGGAACTTGTCGAGCCTCTGACGCTGTATGGTCTGGACGCTCCGGACGCATTGTCCCGCGACGGGGAAGCACAGGCCCGGGTGCGGGAATACGCCCGTTCGCTCGTCAGCCTGTCCTGATGCCGGAATGAACTTCCTTTTCCGCCGCATGCTGAACGCGCCGCGTCTCCTCGGAAGCCGCATCAAGGAATTTTCCGGAAGGCCGGGAAGCATGCTGGGTCTTGTCGAGAGCCGCTGCCCCATCTGTCACGGCGTCTTTGCGCTGGATCACTCCGGCCCTCTGGCGGCGGCCTGCCCCGCATGCCGGGCCTCCATGCCCCGCAGGGATGCCGGATACTGCCCGCACTGCGGGGAACTCACGGCTGACCCGCATGCCCCCTGTACTCCCTGCGGCAGATGCCTGAACGAAACGCCGCCCTGGGCAGACTTCCGTTTCCATGGCGTGTTTGAAGGAGCCCTGCGCGAGGCCCTGCACCGCGCCAAATTCTCTGAAGACAGCGCCTGCCTTGCTCTGCTTGCCTCCATTCTTGACAGTCTCTGCCGGGAACTCCCTGAAGCGGACGCCATTGTTCCCATGCCCCTGCACCCGGCCAGACTGCGCGCCCGCGGTTTTAACCAGTGCCGGGAAATGGCGCGCCTTGCGGCGCACCGCCGAAAACTGCCCATACGCGACGACCTGCTGCTCAGAACCCGCAGTGCGCCTCCTCAGACATCTCTTTCCCGCAGGGACAGACTGACCAACCTCAACCATGTCTTTGCCGCTTCGCCCCTTGCCGGGGGACTGCGTCTGCTGCTGGTGGACGACACCGCCACAACGGGAACCAGCCTGCGCAAGGGCGCAGAAGCACTGATCCGGGCCGGAGCCGTCCGCGTGGATGCAGTGGTGATTGCCCGCGCCGGCCGCCATGACACAGGAGGATACTGATTCCATGGACAGCGTATGGACAGAACTTGCCGTCTCTCTGCTCGCCCCCATGAGCCGCGTTCTCACCGGACTCGCGGCCGGGCTTTTTGCCGCATCGTTCATTGAAGGCATGCAGTGGACGCGCCATCTGGCAAAACTGGCCGCGCCCCTGATCCGCAGAGCAAGGCTGGGGGATGTTCCGGCGGCGGCCTTTGCACTGGCCTTCTTCTCGCCCGCCTCGGCCAACGCGCTGCTGGGCGACGCCCATGCGCGGGGCGAACTCTCCCAGCGGGCCGTGATTCTGTCCAACCTGTTCAACAGCCTGCCCTCATGGCTGACGCATACGCCTTCCATCTTCTTTCTTACATGGCCGGTTCTGGGTTTCCCCGCAGTCATTTATACAGCGCTGACCCTGCTGGCCGCGGCAATGCGCACACTGCTCACCGTGGGCCTGGGCAGACTGCTGCTTCCGCCCCTGCCTTCGGAAAAGGAAAAGAAAGCCGACCCCGGCTGCACACCTCCCGGCTCCTGCTCGCCGCTTTCAGCCGCCTTCTGGCGCAAGGGGCTGGATTCCGCTCTGAAACGCTTCCGCCGCCGCCTGCCCCGGCTGCTGTATATGGCTGTACCCATCTATGTTCTGATGTTCTTTCTCCAGCGCGCCGGACTCTTTGAGGCCGCCGAGGCATGGCTGGCGGAACACGCTGGTTTTTCGGGCGTTCTGCGTCCCGATGCTCTGGGAGTCATCGTGCTGTATATGGCTGCCGAACTGGGAGCCGCTGTGGCCGCAGCAGGCTCACTGCTGCACGGCGGGGGGCTGGGCACACCGGAAGTGGTGCTGGCGCTGCTGGTGGGCAATGTGCTGTCCACCCCGATGCGCGGGCTGCGTCATCAGCTCCCTTCCTACGCGGCCTATTACCCCACCGCTCTGGCCATAAAGCTTATCGTCATCAATCAGGGCCTGCGCGCCCTGAGCATGATCGCCATGACAGCGGTTTACTGGGCGCTGGCGTTCTAGGGCATCCTGCCCTTGAATGGCTGTATCGGCATATCCTGCTGCCGTATGCACACGAGATACGCCCCAGTATGGGCGTCGGAAGGCAAGTGCTTTAAGGCGACATCGGACAGGGGGAACTTCGCCGCGATATTCCGCTCTGCTCCGAACCCTTCTTGCCAGCGAATCGCGCGCCTGTTATGCCACAAGACGTTATGACGGAACTTCCCATCAATCCTGAATCCCCCTGGCTGGCCCCGCTTGCGGGATGGTCCGATCTGCCCTTCCGCCTGCTCTGTCGTGAACGCGGAGCCGCCGTCTGCTGTACTGAAATGGTCAGTGCCAAAGGACTGGTCTACGGCGGCAGAAATACGGAAGAACTGCTTGCCACCCGGCAGGATGATGCCCCGCTCGTCGTGCAGGTTTTCGGTTCCGAGGCCTCATTCATGGAACAGGCCGTGCGGATGCTGCGTGAACGCGGATTTGGATGGTTCGACGTCAATATGGGTTGTTCCGTGCCCAAGGTCAACAAGACCGGCTCCGGTTCAGCGCTGCTCCGTACCCCGGAACTGGCGCTTGAAGTGGCCGAAGCCGTCATTCGCGCTGCGGGCCACGGCCGCGCGGGCTTCAAGCTGCGCCTTGGGTGGGACAGACCCGCTCCCGGTCAGCGTCCGATCTGCCATGAACTCGCCCGCCGCCTTGCCGACCTCGGGGCCGGCTGGATTACGCTGCATCCCCGTTATGCCCGGCAGGGCTTTTCCGGTGTGGCGGATCGCTCCGCCCTGGCTGAAATGGCAGAGAACCTCCCCCTGCCGCTTATCGCCAGCGGAGACCTGTTCAGCGCCGAAGACGGCATACGCGTTTTGCGAGAGTGCGGCGTTTCAGCGGTAATGTACGCGCGGGGGGCCATGGCCGATCCCGGCATCTTCGCCCGGCATCGCGCGCTGCAGGCAGGACACGCGCTCCCTTCGCCTGACAGGGAGGAACTGGCGGCACTGATCCGCCGTCATGCCGAACTGGCCCGGGAGCTGGCTCCGCGCACCGCCCTTCTGAAGATGCGCACCTTTGTGCCACGATATCTCAAGAGCCTTGACGGAGCGCGGAACTTGCGCCGGCGTCTTATTCAATGTACGGAATGGACGGAACTTGACGACATCATCAATGCCATAGCCTCGGGCGAACCTGCCTGAGCCGTTGCGGTAGGCCATGCACGATCAGGTCAATATCTGCGATCTCGCCTTTGGAGAGCTGGAAGCCTTTGTCACCGGAGAGCTGGGTCTGCCCAGATTCCGCACGCTCCAGATATGGCAATGGATCTGGCGCAGAAACGCCCGCGCGTTTGACGACATGACGGATATCGCAAAAGATGTGCGCGTCCGGCTTGCGGAGCGCTGCCGCATTGTCTGGCCGGAAATTTCCCTGGTGCGAAAAAGCGAAGACGGCACCGTCAAATTCCTGCTGCGTCTGGCCGACGGCGAACATGTGGAAACCGTGCTTATCCCCAGTACAGACAAGGCCGGAACAACGCGCATGACCCAGTGTCTGTCCACCCAGGTAGGCTGTGCCATGGCCTGCACCTTCTGCAGCACTGGCAAGCTCGGCTTTACCCGCAACATGAGCATGGGAGAAATTCTCGGACAGGTGCAGGCCGCCCGCGCATGGCTGGGTGACACCCTGCCGGAAAGGCCCATCATCCGGAATCTTGTGTATATGGGCATGGGCGAACCGCTGCTGAACCTCAAGGAAGTGATGAAGTCGCTGGAAACCCTGCACCACCAGCGCGGACTGGCCTTTTCCGCCCGGCGCGTTACCGTTTCCACCTGCGGCATCAAAAACGGACTTAGGGAACTTGGCGACAGCGGGCTGGCCTATCTGGCCGTTTCTCTGCACGCTCCCACCCAGGAACTCCGGGAACGTCTGATGCCCCGCGCGGCCCGCTGGCATCTGGACGATCTGCTTGCCGCTCTGGAAAGTTATCCGCTCAAGACCCGGGAACGGATTACCCTGGAATATCTCGTCATCGGAGGGCTCAATGACGGCCCCGAGCAGGCTCGTCAACTGGTGCGCATCTGCTCCCGCCTCAAGGCCAAGCTCAATCTCATTCCCTACAATCCCACGCCGGACTCGCCCTACTCCCCTCCCTCACCGGAGGGATTGCTGGCTTTTGAAAAAATGCTCTGGAACAAAAATATCACGGCCATCGTACGCAAAAGCAAGGGACAGGATATTGAGGCGGCCTGCGGACAGTTGCGGGCGGCGCAGGATGCAGGCATGTTCGGGAACGCCTGAACCTTTGCGGCCCCCCTGCCGGACTCTGAAGCATACTGCGCTATCCGGTTTTCAGAGGCGAACCACTTTTACTCTCCATTCCATCCTTTTTTATCCTGATCGGGCATGCTCTCATTGAGAATATCTGCCGATCCGCCCCTATGTTCTGCCCCGCAGCCTTCACGCCTGAAACCTGAGCCGGAGCTTGACGCCGCAAGTAAATTGCGACAGTTCCGGAGAAAGGGCGGCGGAGTCTCGCTTCGCCCGGCTTCATGGGCAACTCTCAAAGTCAGCTCTACTCCGGGACCAGAGTGATAGCGCGTGCGGAGCGCACATTTTCGCTGCGGCACGGGCGGCAACGCATGCTGCCGCAAAGACAGCCCGTATTCCCCACGGCAAGACGCAGCATGTCTCCGGCATGTCTCCACGTTCGGATCGTCTGCGCCTTCGTGAAGCTGCGCTATCTTTACCGCCTCCATCCGCAAGGCTCCTGCGCCGCCTGACGGCGCCGCCCCCTCGCCTTTGCTCCGCGAAACATTGCTTCCGCGGCCTCCTGATGACACTCGCCCGATCTTGTCGATACCCGCTCCCGCCTGTGTTCTGCACACAAAACGCGGCGCTCGCACTCCTTGTCCCCGAAGATGCCGCATTACCACGCGGCGGCGTGTCTTCATCTCTGATCCCGATGCCGCATGCCCGCTCTGCCCGACAACAGGCACGCCCCTGCAGGTCTCCAGGCTCGCTGCGCTCGCGCCTCCGGCGATCACGGCCATTCTCAGTTCCACGCTGTGACAGAGCCTTGAAGTTAAATTGCCCCTGATAACATTTTTGTAAAATTTGCCCGTGAGCCGGGCATATTGATATGGCATATAGTCCTATACATATCGACACGCTCTTCCCCCAAAACTTCTTCTTATCTCTATTCATCCAAAATATCTGACATTATATTTACTATTCGGAATGTATATCTATCTTGTTACACAAGGTACAATATTTTTTCTTGCCTTTTCATTCAATTTTCATAATTATACATTATTGTAAATTTTGTCCCAACCGTTTCTTCCGGCAGGTGTTCCATGTTCACGATTTTTGAAAACGCCCTTTCAACCCTGAACTCCATCGTCTGGGGACCCGGCATGCTGATTCTCCTGGTCGGCACCGGTCTGTATCTCACTCTTCGCCTGCGCTTCCTGAGCCTGCGCTCCATCCCCAAAGGATTCAGACTGCTCTGGCAGGGACGCTCCAAGCTCGATTCAGTGGAGGGCGAACTTTCCCCCTTCAATGCGCTGATGACGGCGCTTGCGGCAACCGTGGGCACGGGCAATATTGTGGGCGTGGCCACCGCAATTCTTGCGGGCGGCCCCGGAGCGGTGTTCTGGATGTGGTGTACCGCTCTGGTGGGCATGGCGACCAAATTTGCGGAAACCGTGCTGGCTGTGCATTATCGTGAGGTCACGCCGGCCGGAAACGTGGTAGGCGGCCCCATGTATTACATTAAAAACGGTCTTGGTCCGAAATGGACGTGGATGGGGACAGCCTTCGCCATCTTTGGCGGCATCGCCTGTTTCGGCATCGGCAACATGACACAGAGCAACGCCATCTCCGGGTCACTGGCCACCGCTTTCGGTATTTCCCCAAAGCTTACGGCTGCGGTCATCTTCATATTGCTGGCTGTGGTCATTCTGGGCGGAGTCAGCCGCATCGGCGCGGTCTCCGGCAAACTGGTGCCGCTCATGGCCGCCTTCTACATTGCATGTTCGCTGGTCATCATAGCCATACATATTGAAGATGTGCCGCGCATCTTCGTTCTGATTATCGAAGAGGCGTTCACGCCCACGGCGGCTCAGGGCGGCTTTCTCGGCGCGACAGTATGGATGGCCATACGCTACGGCGTGGCGCGCGGCGTATTCTCAAACGAAGCGGGCCTGGGCAGCGCGGCCATCGCCCATGCCACAGCCACCACGGAAAATCCTGTAGCCATGGGTTTCATCGGTATGCTGGGCACCTTCATCGACACCATCATTGTATGCAGCATGACGGCCTTTTCCATTCTCGTCACCGGCGTATGGACAGCCCCGGACGCGAATGGGGCGGCCCTGACTTCCGTGGCATTCAATGCCGTTCTGCCCGGTGCAGGCTCATTTCTGGTCACGATCTCTCTGGCCTTTTTCGCCTTTTCCACCATCCTAGGCTGGTGCGTCTATGGTGAACGGTGCTGGGTCTATCTGCTGGGAGACCGGGCGCTCAAACCTTTCCGCATCATCTTCACCATTGTCGCTCCTATTGGCGCTCTCTCCCAGCTTGATACCGTGTGGACGATCTCCGATACCTTCAATGCGCTCATGGCCATTCCCAACCTGATCGGGCTGCTGCTTCTGACTCCGGTTGTTCTCAAGCTGGTGAAGGAAGACGAAAAGAAGCTGGAAGAAGAACTGCGGAATAAGGGACTGTAGAGGGTTTCGCCATTCGAAGCAGTCTCCCTTTGCCGGTTCCGGTAAAGAGACCCACCGGCCTAGCCGGTGGTTCTCCATATGCGCCTGTAAGGCTCTCTTACCAGCAGCGCCCTAACAGGC
>CALUUZ010000032.1 GCA_944324075.1 Candidatus Mailhella excrementigallinarum | reverse complement strand
CTGGTCAATGTCATCCCGCACACGCATAAGGGCAAACTCGAAAAAGCCCGCCATGGGCGGGGGAAGACAGTAGGTCTGCTCTCCGCGAATGTCCATATCCAGCAGAACGGCGCGCCCGGCCAGCTCGTCCAGAATATTCCTCGCCTGCGCGAGAGGCAGCTTCCATGCCGCTGCGGCCGTCTGTGCGGTAAATGGCTTGATGGGAAGCTGCGCTACCAGCCCGGCCTCCTTTTCGGAAAACAATATCTTGAGAATACCGAACAGCATGTCGGAGGCAGGCGCGCCCTGAGGGAAGCGGTTGAGGCGGTCGGTCAGGCGGCCATAGGCGGAATTATTATGGTGATGGGCCATTGCTTGTACCTCAGAAACGAAAATAATCAGGAATTGGACGCAGTATATTCTCCACAGGAGAAGAGGGCAAGGGCATGAGAGTAGCTGCAGCTTGCTCCCGCTCCTCACTCTCAGACGTGAAACCAGTCAATCTGCGGCAAGAACTGTCTGAAAAACTGAAAGCCGACGTTCGCTGGAACGCCGGCTTTCCTGAGGCAGTGTGAAGCAATGGAGAAAGATATTACAGTATCTGATTCAAAAACTGTTGGAGTCGTGGGTTTTTCGGGTGATTGAAAAGCTGATCGGGAGACCCCTGTTCCAGAATAGCTCCCTGATCCATGAAAATGACTCGATCTGCAACTTCACGGGCAAAGCCCATTTCATGGGTTACACAGACCATGGTCATGCCCTCCTGGGCAAGCGAAACCATGACGTCCAGCACTTCGCCGATCATTTCAGGATCGAGGGCTGACGTAGGCTCGTCAAACAGCATGATGTGCGGCTGCATGGCCAGAGCCCGGGCAATGGCCACACGCTGCTGCTGTCCGCCGGAAAGCGTATTCGGGTAGACATTGACCTTGTCGGCCAGTCCCACCTTTTTGAGGAGAAGAAGGGCACGCTCTTCGGCATCAGCCCTGGAAAGGCCTCGCAGCTTCATGGGCGCGACGGTCAGATTGCGCAGAACCGTCATATGCGGGAAAAGATTGAAGCTCTGAAACACCATGCCAAGATTCTGGCGCATGGCGTTGATATCGTGTTCGCTGCTTGTGATGTCCTGGCCTTCTACATAAATCGTTCCCTTGTCCACGTTTTCAAGGCGATTGATGGTGCGCAGGCAGGTAGACTTGCCTGAGCCGGAGGGGCCGATAATGACAACTTTTTCTCCGGGCATGATATCAAGACAAATATCCTTCAGCGCAGCCAGCTGTCCGAAAAATTTCCACACGTTGCGGATGGAGATGACAGGCTTGCCGGAATTGTTTTCAGCGGTGATGCTCATAGCGCGACAGTCTCCCTTCCACCATGCTCAGCACTTTGGAAAGCAAAAGTGTGATAATGAGATACACCAGAGCGATAACGGTGTAGGTTTCAAAGTATTCAAAGGTCTGTGACGCATATTCGCGGCCGCGTCGAAGCACATCGGCCACAGCAATGACTGAAACCAGGGAAGTGTCCTTGAGCAGGGCGATACTTTCGTTGCCCACGGGGGGAATGATGGTACGCAGAGCCTGAGGCAGAATAACGAGTGTCATTGTCTGGAAACGGTTGAAACCCAGCGAACGGGCGGCTTCACTCTGGCCCTTGGGGACGGAAAGGATTCCCGCGCGGAACACTTCCCCCATATAAGCACCGTAGCAGATGCTGAGCGCGGCAACTGCTGCTACGGTGGGGGAGACCTTGAGCATGCTGCCGAGTGCGTAATAAATATAAAAAAGCTGCATCAGCAGCGGGATGCCTCGAATAATCTCCACATAGGTGGAGGCCAGCAGGTTGATCGGTCTGCAGCGGGAAAGCTTGCCAAGCCCGGTGAACAGCCCGATGGGAATGACAAAACAAAGGGAGATGATGGTGATCTGAAAGGTAACCAGCAGGCCGTCAGGCACAAATTTCATCACTTCCCAGTAGGGATCGGGCTTATAGAAACACAGACCTGCCAGAGTCAGAACTGCGGCGAGAAAGGAAAGGCTCCAGGCGTTGAGAAGAGACTTCTCTCGCGGGTTGGGCATGGCCGGGCCTTCGGTGACGATGATGGCCGGAGCCTGTTCGGTGTCAATGGGGTCGTTAGAAGTGGACATTGAAAGCTCCATCCATACGATGCCGGACGGCATCGGAGGCGACAAGGTTGCGTTTTACCCGTGCAGGAAGCACGGTGAACAGAACTGCCAGCAGCGCAAAAAGAAAATGCTTGCGCATAATTTTCCCCCTCTTGCGGCGGTAATGCCCGGTGAGAGCCTCAGCTTTCGACCTGAATTTTTTTCATGAATCAACGAGGTTAGCTTGTCAAGACAAACTTTGCATACAAGGCGTTCCTTCAGCAGGACAGAAGCGTGTGTCATGGAATATTTTGAAATTTTTGAGGCTGTTTTGCCTTCAGTCTTCGGCGGAATGTATTCCCGGCGCGGAGGCGACTACCCCGCCGCATGTCTGTGAATCGATTTTTCGAAGGCTGTATTAAATTTCCGGCTGATACAGCAATCAGAAGTCGTTCATCCACCTCTGTTTCAGCGGAACATTCGCTGCCGTGAAGGCGGCCGCACTTCCAGCGCGGTGAAAGGCTCCCTCCGGCAACGGCTGACAACGCTTCGTCTCGCGCGGCTTCGCCGTTATCGACCGCGCTTCGCGAGACATTCGGCCGCTCCTCGCCCCCTCCATGCCGCATTGCCATGCGGCGGGGGACGCCTTCAAAGCTCCCTGACGCTCGCTCCTACGGCGGTTAAAGGAGCATACTTCTCTTTGTCAACCGTAAACTTGAACAGAGTCTTTTCGAAATATTCTCCTGACGGGACATGCATCTGTTTGACAGGCCGACAGGAGCGAGACTATCATCACCGTTTACGAAAATTTATGCAGGTATTGTCATGGAATGTCCTTTTTTCGTTGCCGGATTCCGGCAGGAAGCATATGACTGAGGCATATATCGGACTTGGTTCCAATATGGGAGATTCTGCGGCATATCTGAGCCGCGCGGTGGAGCAGATCGCCTTATTGCCGGGCATCCGGGTCGATGCCGTTTCATCTGTCTTTCATACTGAGCCACAGGGCAGGAAGGAGCAGCCATGGTTCTGCAATGCTGTTGCAAGACTGCTGTGCGAGACAATATGGACGCCCCAGGCTTTGCTGGGGGAATTGCTCATGCTGGAAGAGCGCATGGGGCGTATACGAGATCCGTTTGACCGGTTCGGACCGCGCGTCATTGATATTGATCTTTTGCTTTTTGGAAAAGAGGCAGTGCATATTTCCAGCGAGCCGGAGCTGGTTCTCCCTCATCCTCGCCTGCATGAACGTGCGTTCGTGCTGATGCCCTTGCATGAAATCGCTCCCGGGCTTATTCTTCCTGACGGACGCACCGTCTGCGCCCTGCTGGCAGATCTGCCCCATCGGGTGGAAGAAGACAGAATATACCAGTAAAGAGTCTCCCAAAGGAGTCCCGCATGATTTTCAAGGTGGTCATTTTTGCGCTGGTCGCCTACGCGTTGTATCGCATGTTCATGAACGACAGAAAGAAGAAAGAGGAAAAGTCGACCAAGGCTCAGGAAAGTCGTGTGGCATCCGGCGAAATGGTTAAAGATCCTGTCTGCGGTGCATATGTGGAAAAAGACAGCAGCATCACTGTGCGTAATGGTGAAGTTGTTCATCATTTCTGCAGCTATGAATGCAGAGAAAAATATCTGAAGCAACTTGAAGAACAGGGAAAGATTGAGCGCTGAAAGTTCTTCTTGATGTATCTGCCGGATACAAAACCATATTCCGTACATGGAAAATATTCCCCGAGAGTTTTTTCGGGGAATATTATTTTAATGAATGTCTTTCGTGATGCGAAAAAGAGATTTTACGGAATGAATATGATTCTGACGTGATATTAATTATTCGAGCATTTTCAAATCGAAAATGTTCCCGGAGTTGAACGGAGCGAGACTCCGCCGCTCCGATGGAGGCGTGAACCCTGCGGGCCGGAACACAGGACCCGGCTGGCAGATATTTTCCAATAACAAAACGCTCTGAGGAAAGGAAGCACTTCATCATCAAAACGTTCTCATGAGCAAGAGGAGTGAAACTCCATCGCGACCTCCCCTTTCTCCGGCGTACCAGGGCTTGCCAGCGGCGCTTGAAGTCGGTTTCAGGCGTGAACCCTGCATGGGAGAATATAGGAGGGCTGGTGAATACCTTCTTCACAAGCTACTTCCGGTTTGCTGAAATGCAAGCCAGGACGCCGGGTGTCTGGCTGGCAGGTGTTGCGCCGTCAGTCCCGGAGACATGAGATGGCGGCGATGAATATCGTTATGTCACTGATGCAAGAGTTTTCGTGACTGTATTGCGCTGAAGTGTTCGTTCGCCTATATTTCGACACTCCCTGGCATGCGTGGTCTGCCGCAAGCGGCGGCTGGCGGCATATGTGCTCCTCCGGAGGAGTGTTCCAACCTATGTCGTATTTGTTGGAGCTTTTTCGTTTTGAACATTCTTTCGGAAGCCGGGCAGGGCGAGAGGCAGTTTATTTGCAGCGCAAGACCCAGTTTCAGGCATATGTGGGTCGGAAACAGGGATCTGATGGTAGATATTTTCAATCCCCAAATGCTCTGGTGATCATGCTTGATATAAATCCTTCCGCCCCCCTGCTCCTGTCTCTGCGCGTTGCGGGGCTGGCCACCTTTTTTTCCTTTATACTGGGGGTGGGGCTGGCCTGGGCAATCACCCGCCGAGGAGGAGCACTACGCGCGGGAATGGATGCCTTTTGCACCCTTCCCATGGTTCTGCCGCCCACTGTGCTGGGATACTACCTGATTTTGCTCGTCGGACGACGCGGGCTGATCGGCCCATGGCTCATGGAGTACGGCATCAATCTGATGTTTTCCTGGAAGGGAGCCGTGGCGGCCGCTACTGTCGTGGTATTCCCCCTTATTTACAAATCTGCCCGCGCCGCTCTGGACGGTGTGGATCATAGCCTTGAGGATGCAGCCCGCACTCTGGGGGCCTCGGAATGGACGGTTTTTTTTCGGGTATCTCTGCCTCTGGCCTGGCGGGGATTGTTTGCCGGAACCATGCTGGCCTTTGCCAGAGGGATGGGAGAATTCGGGGCGACGCTCATGATTGCGGGAAATATTCCGGGCAAAACGCAGACCCTGGCCCTGGCGATTTATGACGCATTCCAGGCTGGTAATGACGCTCGTGCCACGGAACTTGTAATTATAACTTCCCTGTTGTGCATGTCCGTACTTGTGGCGGCTGAACTGCTGGCAGGAAGGAGACGGAGCGCATGATTGACATGAACATCAGAAAGCGGCTTGGAACTGCGGCCAATGCATTCAGACTTGAGCTATGTCTGCGTCTGCCGGATGACTGCCGTTGTGCCGTCCTGTTCGGTCCCTCGGGGTCAGGAAAGACGCTGACGCTGCGCGCGCTGGCCGGGCTGCTTACGCCCGACGAAGGGCATATCAGCCTGATGGACTGCACGCTGTTTGATTCGTCGCGCGGTCTCAACCTGCCCGCCCGTGAACGGCGCATCGGGTATATGTTCCAGGATTTCGCCCTGTTTCCCCATCTTGACGTGGCATCAAATGTTGCGTTCGGGCTGGAGAAGACGGGAGTTTTCCGGACTTCCCAGGTCCGGCGCAAGGTTATGGAGCATCTGGATTTCCTGGGAATTGCCGATCTGGCAGCCCGTATGCCGGCCACTCTTTCAGGCGGGCAGAAACAGCGAGTCGCGCTGGCTCGGGCTCTCGCGGCCAGTCCCCGCCTGCTGCTTCTTGATGAACCGTTCAGTGCGCTGGATCCCTTGCTGCGCGGCCGAGTGAGGCAGGAACTTCGCGGAATACTCGAAACATCCGGACTGCCGGCGCTGGTAATAACCCATGATCCGGCCGATGTGGAAGTATTCGCAGATCAGCTGGCGGTGTATGAGAAGGGGGGGGTGGCAAAAATATTGCCCTTCCGGGAGGAGTACGGAGGGCGGCCCGCTGCGTCCGTTCTGGAATTTCTGCTCGGGACCGTGCCGGGGAGAGCGGGGGGCTTGTCTTCTCCCACGATATCTTCTGTCAGGGCTGTAGCCTGAACAGAGTATTATGCCACAGAAAGGACCACGGAAAAGGCCTTGAACAATACTGTAACAGGAGTGTGGACAGCCAGTGCCAGTTCGTCGACGCTGGCAGTTGTCACCAGAGCGCAAACCTGACTCCCTTCTCGAAGGTTTACCACTACTTCGCACAATATCCCTGAACGTGTCAGAGCAGAGACAATGCCGGTGAACTTGTTGCGTGCGCTGGTTCGTATGCTGTGTTCGTCGCGGGAAATGACCACAAGCGGCGCCTTGACCGTGGCAATAACAGTTTTGCCCACGGCAATCTGAAGATTTTCCAGACTTTCCTGTGTGATTACAGCTACAATTTCAAGATTGCTGAAACTGCGCAATCCTACTTCGGCCATGAAACCACTCTGACGCACGGTATGGACAACACCGGGGAATACATTGCGCGCGCTGGTTTTCAGTTTCGCCTCCTTGCGCAGATAATGACTGGTAATCGCCTTGATGTCCGACTCATCATAATCCAGGAGTTCGCCGGTGCTTTCCAGGCTGGGTTGCCCCAGAAAGCTTTGGACGGCAGGAAGCGGCATTCCTCCTTCAATCAGTTCCACAGCCCGGGCCTGCCGGATAGCCTTGGGGGATGCCAGTGCGGGCGAAAGTCCGCATTCTCTGGCGCGAGCATAGAAATTGCGCCGGACAAAACCCGGGTCAAGCGCACATAATGTGCCTCTCTGGGATGAAAGCGGTGCCTGGCTGAAAAAACGGCGAAGAACAGGAAGCAGGCGATGTGGCAGGGGAATGGAACGGGCATGCTGGCCACGAACATGAAGAATCCCTCCTCCAAGATCGATATCCGCTTCGTCATCGAGCGCGAGCACCTCGCCAAGACGAAGAGCGGCATGCCGGAGCAGGATGAAAAGAAGCCAGAGCCTTAAGCGGGATACTTTGTGTTCCGGACGCTTGGCCTTGTCAGCACGGTTCTTGAAGGCATGTTCCAATTTGTCCAGTTCCGGGACAGAAAGATGTTCTATACCGGGGAGCGAGGCCAGAGGCATTGCCGGGCGAGCTTCGCTTTTCAGAGAGGAGTCGGGCATGGCTGACGCGGGGAGAGAATGGGGAGGAGATATTTTGTCCATGGCTTTCATATATATCATAAAAAGAAGTATACGAAAAGACGTCACGAATGAATAGCAAGCGGTGACTGTGTTGCGGATATGGCTTTCTCAATTATAGTCTTCAAAACTCATTCAGCCCAACACGAAACACTGGAGAAGAACATGAAGAAAAAAGTGTTGCTGGTTTTGTGCGGTCTGCTTCTGACCTCTCTGACTTCCCGGGCTCTGGCCGAGGAACTGACTGTTTCCGCCGCGGCCAGTCTGACCAATGCCTTTACCGAACTGAAAGGCGATTTTGAGAAAGCGCATCCCGGGGTGAAGGTTTCCACCAACTTTGCGGCATCCAATCCCCTTCTTCAGCAGATCAAGGAAGGCGCTCCTGCTGACGTGTTCGCCTCCGCCGATCAGGCAACCATGAACAAGGCGCAGGAAGACAAGCTGATAGATCCCTCTACGCGCAGGGATTTCGTCAGCAATTCGCTGGTAATGATTGTACCGGCCGACAGCAAGGCAAGCATTGCTTCAGTAAGGGATCTGGAGAAACTTGAGCGCCTTGCCGTAGGAAATCCCGATTCCGTTCCCGCCGGACGTTATACCCGGGATTCACTTGCCTCAGCCGGTTTGTGGGAAAAGCTTCAGTCCAAATATATCTTTGGCCAGAGCGTACGCCAGGTGCTCGATTATGTTTCGCGCGGCGAAGTTGATGCAGGCTTCGTATACGGCACTGATGCCAAACAGGCCGGTGACAAGGTTCGTGTGGTGATGAAGATGGAAGGTCATGAGCCGGTTTTGTATCCCGTTGCCGTGGTTTCCGCCTCTTCGCATAAGAAGCTTGCGCAGGAATTTGTCGATTTCATACTCAGTCCGGCAGGCCGTACAGTACTGGAGAAGTACGGATTTGACGAACCCAGATAAGAGATTTCACGCGAACAAGACTGCCTGTTTCTCATGTAAAAAAGGGGGCCCGGAATTTTCGGGTCTCCTTTTTATAACCAGAATACTGTGAATGTTTTCATGGTAATATGTACCATGAGCCACACAATGAGTCCATGCAATTTTCTCTGGAATCTTTTTGCTGCATTGCGACAGGAAAACTACGGGCAACAGCAGATATCTTCAAAAGTTCTAGATTTTCCGGCGTCGTGCGCTATGGGTAACCTTAATGCCATCTGCCAGAGAAGCTGTAATCATGCAATCTTTGACGAGAGAAATGCAGTGGGCAAGTGCCTCTGCATATTGATCATCAATATCCACCGCAGCCTCAATATCCAGACTGGTCAGACGCACTGCTCCGGACGGATTGCTCTTTTTCAATCCTTTTCCTCTGGCATGGATGCTGTAAAATGGAATATTCCGTGCTTCAAGCGCTTCCCTCAATGTTCCGCAGAAACAGGTCAGCGCGGCGGCAACAAGCAGCGCCGAGGCGTTACCGCCCCTTTTTTCCCGCGGGACATTTCGTGAGTCCATGACTATTTCGCCTATGACGCCGACATCGGTACGGATGGTAGCTATCCCCTGCCGCTGTTCATAAGAGACTTCAAATGTACTGTCCATGTGATGCCTGACTTGGTTAGAGCGTTTTCGTTCTGAAAATCCTCTCGAAGTTGAGCGGAGCGGGACTCGTCTCCGTTCCCCTTATCAGTGAAGTGCTCCGCACTTGCGGCATTAAGCTCAGGTTTCAGACGTGAAACCTGTGCGCCAGAACATGGGGCATGGTTTGCAGATACGTTCAATCACAACATGCCGGTTCCCTGTGAGCCGGAATTTTCGGGCGTCCCATTCGCAGGGTCACACCGTCTCTGGCCGCACGAATCAGCAGGGTAAGACGTCGTTTTTGATTTCGGCAGAAGCGTGTCCCGAGCATGAAAGGCAACGCTGCAAAGGCGGCGGGAAGGCTGAAAGGTGCATATCTGCGCAGGAGGTAGAAGCGGTTCCGCAGCATGGTATAATCCGCTTCACGATTCAGATCCGGATCTTCGGTGAATGCGAGTACAGGCGTCAGTTTATCTGCGTTGGGAGCGTGGTGGCGCACGAGCGCGCCAGGCGCCCAGTTGATACTCCAGCCGGCTCGTCTGGCTCTCAGGCCGTATTCAACGTCTTCGAAAAACAGATACAGAGCCTCATCATAAAGGCCGATATCCTCTATAAGGGGGCGCAATACAAGGCAGGACGCGCCGCAGGCAAAATCCAGTCTGCGCACGACATCCTTGCGGTCTGTCAGAGCAAAACGTTCCATGCCTTCATCAAGAAGGCGAACAGTTCCTCTCCAGCGGTTCCAGGTTCCACCGCCCGCACATTGAACAAGATCCGTATCCTGACGGAGCAGCGTTGAACCGACAATACCGATATGTGTCAGAGTTTCGTTTCCGTGTCTGTCCTGTTCTGCGGTGTGACGGAGCAGAGCTTCCAGTGTATAGGCTTCAGGCAGCGCGTCGTTATGCAAAAGCCAGAAAGCTTGACATTCCGGATCGTAAAGGAGGAAGCGCAGCGCTGTATTGAAGCCTGCCGCAGCTCCGTCATTCTCCTCACGCCGCAGCAGTACCAAAGGTGAAAGGGAGTTGTCGTCGCCGAACAGCTCCACCGGACCATCCTGACCGTGCTGCCCGGCAATATCACGCCAACCAGCCAGGATGCGATCTGCAGTTTCATTATCGGAGCCGTTGTCACATACCACAATGCGCCGGGGACGGATGGTCTGGCGGTGCACAGCCTCAAGGCAGGAAAGGGTGCGGGCCCAGTCGTTGCAGGTGAGGATGGCAACGCCTACGGTGCTGTGATCCATGGAGATGCCTCCGCGACGAGTATATCCGGCGGCCTTTTTGCAGGCTGCCGGAATACGTCGTTTTCCATTATTCAAAACGACTCACGCCGGTGATGACAACCATGTCCAGAGGAACATCGCCGTGTTCGCCCACTGCCTTGGTTTTAAGCTTGCGGATTTTATCCGCTACGTCCATTCCTTCAATAATCTGTCCGAATACACAGTAACCGAAACCTTCCGCGCTGTCGTCCTGATGATCAAGCTCGGGGTTATCCACAACATTGATGTAGAACTGAGCGGTGGCCGAGTGAGGATCGGAAGTGCGGGCCATGGCTATCGTACCGCGGAGATTTTTGAGCCCGTTCCCTGCTTCGTTGGGAATAGGGGCATGGGTGGGTTTTTCCTCCATACGCACTGTCAGCCCTCCGCCCTGAATCATGAAGTCGCTGATAACGCGGTGGAAAATGGTATTAGCGTAAAATTCCTCGTCCACATAGCGCAGGAAATTGGCTACCGTGGCAGGAGCCTTGTCTTCAAAAAGTTCAAGGAGCATATCGCCGGATGACGTTTCCACCAGAACGAGAGGATTGCTCATCATATCCTTCCTTGGAGCAGATTCATTGAGTTAAAGAGCATGTCGGTCAGAACCCCCTGCTCTGACTCACAGGGTTTACACCGAAACCGGAACTTCCGCTAGGGAGAACTGCTTCGCCCTTCACCTGAAGCCGCGAGAGCGGTTTCAGGTGTGATTGAGAGAGCATTGAAATTTTTTCATGATGGGCGGAAAGCCGTTTTAAAAGACAGGACCGTACCGAGTGATGCTGCAATCTCCTGAGCATACCTGTGTTTTCCAAGCCTGAATCCTTCCCGCCATAGCTGGAACAAACCGTTACCGGGGCTGTACCGGCGTCTTGGAAACGATAATGGAATCACGGAGGCCGAAAGAGGGAAGAGTATCTCGCAGCTGGGTCATTTTAACCTCCGTACCGCGAAATAACACCTGAACAAAACTCCATGTTCCCTTCTGGGCCTTTTCCCGTTGAAGCCGGGTGCGCATCCCGGCTCCTTCCAGGCGGGCTCGCAGGGCATCAGCCTGATCCTCATTCTTGAATGCCGCGACTCTGATGACAAAATCATAGAGATTGCTGTCGTCGGCAAGAATGGATGTCTCACTCCTTTTGGCAGGTTCCTGCTGGGCGGGGGCGGACGTTGTTCCATTCTGCTGCCGTTCGGCGGCTGAATCGTCGGCCTTCAGGTTTGCCATGAACCGCAGTTCTTCCTGGGGCAGGATTTCCTGAGCCTGTTCCGTTCTGTTCTCTTCTGCAGGCAGAATTCGTTCCAGCTCGGCCTGAGGGGAGGGGGGGACCGTTCCCTTGCCGATGATTAAACCGAACAAAAAGAAAAAACTCAGCGTCACCAGTTCAAAAACCACAAACATCAGCACCAGGGAAGGAGTCAGGCGCAAGGGCCATTCCCGTCCGCCCTCCTGCGAGGGGGCCTCTTTCTTGTGCTCTCCCTGTCGGATATTTCGGGAGCGGGGACGAACGCAGGTTTTGTCCCGTGCTTCTTCTCCGGAGCTGTTCCGTGTCCGTGCAGCGTGTTCCGTGGGAGAATTGTCTTTGTCTGAAGGCAGGAAGGTCCGCGATTCAGTGGTGAAATCCGGAGTATCTGTCAACAGTTCAGGTGGAGAAGTCTTGTCCGATACGTTTTTTTGCCCCTGTGTTTCCTCGGGGCGCTCGAGCGGCATCGCGCGCGCCTCGCTTTCCACGGATGCGAGGCGCGCGTTTCCCCTGGGCCGCTCATAGTCTCGGCTTTTACGGGTCGAAGAAGAGCTGCGGTAAACTGCGTTGGCCATATTACATGGTATCCGGAGCGCTGACACCCAACAGATCAAGACCGTTGGCCAGAACCTGACGCACGGCACGCAGCAGGGCCAGCCGGGCAACAATCAGTTCCCTATCCTCTCCCGCCAGGACGGGGATATTGGCATAATAGCTGTGCAGGCGTCCGGCCAGATCCATCAGATAAAAACTTACACCGTGAGCGGCGCGTGCTGCAGCTCCTTCTTCCACCGTATCCCGAAAGCGCTCAACGGCGCGCAGCAGCGCCACGTCTTCAGATTGCACAAGCCGGCTCAGCAAGGCGGAATCGGAACGGGAGGGAAGTGCCAGTCCTTTATCCGCAGCACGGCGCAACAACGCGGATATCCTGGCATGGGCATATTGCACATAGTATACCGGATTGTCCAGGCTGCGCTGCTTGACCAGTTCAAGGTCAAAGTCCAGAGGGCTGTCGCTCTTGCGCGAAAGGAACATGAAACGTGCTGCGTCCACGCCGACTTCGTTCAGCACCTCGGCCAGTGTCACAAATTCGCCGGAGCGGGTGGACATGGCCACCTGTTCCCCTCCCCTCAGCAGATTCACAAGCTGAATGAGGGTCACACTGAAATCTTTGTCCGGGTCATGATTCATGGCGCTGATGGCAGCCTTCATGCGCGGGACATAGCCATGATGATCCGCGCCGAGTACATCAATCAGTTCTTCGTAGCCGCGCTGAAACTTGTTGGCATGATAAGCGATGTCTGAAGAAAAGTACGTCAGCAGGCCGTCGCTTTTGCGCAGTACACGATCCTTATCGTCTCCGAACCTCGTTGTGGCGAACCAGAGCGCGCCGTCCTTTTCATATGCCAGATTCCGATTTTTAAGATCTTCAAGTGTAGCTTCAACTTTTCCGGCGTCTACCAGACTTTTTTCCGAAAACCAGTTCTGATGGGAAACCCGAAAGGTGGACAGATCCTGCTTGATCCCATCCATAATGGAGTTCATGGCATACTGATAGCAGGCTTCCCTTGCCTCGTCTTCCGGCATGCCGGGCAAGGCCGGATTCTGCGTCAGCATTTCCTGCGCGATATCCCGGATATAGTCTCCATGATAGTAGTCTTCCGGCCAATCCACCGGAAGTCCGCACAGCTCCCGCATGCGCAGGTATACCGAAACACCGAGCAGCCTCATCTGCCGTCCTGCGTCATTGGTATAGTATTCGGTGGTGACTTCATACCCGGCAAAACGAAGCAGCCGGGCCATGGAGTCACCTACCGCCGCTCCACGTCCATGTCCGATGTGAAGAGGGCCTGTCGGGTTGGCGGATACAAATTCCAGCAATATCTTGCGGCCATTCCCCGTGCGCGATGCTCCGAAGTGCGCCCCTTCGGTTTCGACGTCCCGTACGCTCTCCTGCCAGAATGCGGGAGAGAAGGTGATGTTCAGGAAACCGGGACCCGCTATTTCGGCGGAAACTTCTCCATGCATGCGGGCAGCAAGTTCGGCGGCAAGTTTATCCGCCAGCTGGCGCGGCGGCATTCCAGCCTGCTTCGTCAGCACCATGGCGAGGTTGGTGGCCAGATCTCCATGTTTTGCATCCCTGGGATGTTCCAGGATTGCCTTGGCAGGCCATTCCCAGCCGAAGTCAGTGACGATGGCATGAAGTTTGTCCTGTAAAAGAAGAATGTCGCGCATGGGAGCAGTATTCCTTTCTAGGGCGTTTTCCAGTTGAAAATGTCTGCGGTCGAACCCGGTGTTCTCACCTGCAGATGTACGTTTCCTCCGGAGCTGCCCCGCGTATAATGAATTGTGACGGTCCGGACAGGAGGCGCTGGTTCGGAGCTTCAGCCGGCGGCTGAAGCGTGAGACTCTCTGTGGAGACGGAGAACAGGGAAGAGTGACTTCCGCTCGGTTTTGAATGAATTTCTCCGGATCAGATAGGTGTTGTTTTTATGCATGCCGGAATCCAGGGGCATGTCGGCTTTGGAATATCCTGTCAGGCAAAGGCGTCTGCCGCCTCTTTATTGGGGATATGCTCAGTGGTGTAGGAGCCGTCCGGTACGTTTGCCGCAACAAGGATGGGACGAACCATGCGGGTCAGCACCCCCTTGGGACCGAATTCGATCCAGCGGCGTACACCGTTTTTCCATTGGTTTGAAATGACGTCTATCCAGTATACGGAAGAAGTCATCTGCTTGCGCATGGCAGCGTGCAGCTGGTCCGCCGCTGTCAGAGCCTCGCCGGAGACATTGCAGTACACCGGGAATGCCGCGTCATGCCAGTCCATCTTGTCGAGCAGTCGGGAGAATTCGGTAGAGGCTTCCGCCATGAGAGGCGTATGGAATGCGCCACTTACGGCGAGGGGGATAGCCTTGCCCTTGTTTCCTTTCAACTGTTCCAGGAGCTCCTCGACAGCTTCCTTGTGACCACTGATCGCGAACTGTCCCGGCGTGTTGCGGTTGGCGACACGGACAAGCTTGCCTGTCTTTTCGCAGGCATTTTTTGCGGCGTCTTCCACCTCTTCCAGAGAGAGACGAAGAATGGCGTACATGGTACCCACATGCTCCGGATCCGCATCGGCCATCAGGCGGCCGCGCAGGGAAACAAGCTCAAGTACCTTGCTGATATCCAGCACTTTGGCAGCCGCCAGCGCGCTGAATTCGCCCAGACTGTGCCCCGCCGCGCAGGAGGGCGAGACGCGTTGAGAGACATAAAGCCAGAGAGCAAGATTAACCACCGTAATGGCGGGCTGGAGACAGCGCGTTTCCGCCATGAGTATTTCATCATCGCTTTCCCAGTATATGGCTCGCAGATTGAGGCCGCTGCATTGTTCGGCCTTTTTCCATAGTTCCATGGCTTCCGGAAAGCATTCCGCCAGGTTGCGCCCCATGCCGTTGGCCTGGGCACCCTGACCGGGAAAAAGCAGGGCGGTGGGAACGGTATTCATATGCATCACCCGTTAACAATACTTTATGAAGATAAAGCGCAGAGTATTACAGTCTCGCTGTACTCACAGCAAAACAACATTTCGTTTACAGGCACATCAATCGTATTGAACCGCGCTGAACTGCATCAGACGATCCCAGTTGTGGTGCGACTCAATGTAACGGAATGTTCCGGTTTTTGCCCGGATGGCGAGAGAGTGAGTGATGGCTCCACTTCCGGTATATTGCACGCCGCGCAGAAAATCGCCGCCGGAAATGCCGGTAGCGGCAAAAAAGGCATCGTCGGCACGGATGATGCTTTCCACGGAAAGTATCTCCCGCATGTCTACACCTGCCCGCTCGATATTTTCTTTTTCCACATAGGACTGGGGATCAAGGCGACACAGCATCTGACCGCCGACCCCCTTGATGGCACAGGCGGCGATGACGCCTTCCGGCGTACCTCCGGTTCCCATCATGACATCGACATCCGACCGGGGATCAGCGACCATCAGGGCTCCAGCCACATCTCCATCGGTATGGAGCTGAATGCGCGCGCCGGCGGAGCGGATATCTCCGATGAGTTTCGCGTGACGCGGCTTGTCCAGAACAAAAACCACAAGGTCGTTAATATCCTTCCCCAGTGCCTTTGCAATATGCCCGAGGTTGTCCTTTACCGGAGCGTCGATATCGATGACATTGCGCGCCTCGCGCCCCACGACGATTTTCTGCATGTAAAAGCTCGGGCCGGGATTGTACATGCAGCCCTTGCGGCAGACGCCAATCACGGAAATGGCATTGGGACGTCCATTGGCCAGAAGACGAGTACCTTCGACGGGATCCACGGCAACATCCACCGCCGGACCGTCTCCGTCCCCTACCTGCTCTCCATTGTAAAGCATGGGAGCCTTATCTTTTTCCCCTTCGCCGATAATGACGACTCCATCCAGTCCAAGGCTGTTGAAGGAGAGCCGCATGGCGTCCACCGCCGCGCCGTCGCCCGCTTCCTTGTCGCCTTTTCCCAGCCAGCGGGCTGCGGAAAGGGCTGCTGATTCCGTAACGCGGACTAGATCAAAGGCAAGATTCTTTTCCGGTGCCTGCATGACGATGCTCCAGTTCGGGTTCGGATATTCGCGAAACCCGGAATATGTTGTAAGGAGAAAATCCATGGCCATGGGCCATGCTCCATGCGTATCGCAATCGCATATGCCATTATAGCCAAGCGCTCCCGGCTCTTCAAGTGAAAAGCATCGGTTTTTTTGCGGAAAAGAGCTGAAGCCTTGACGCGCCGGGAGATACGGGAAGGTCCAAAACGGACAACCGGCTCCTACTGGAGGAACAGGTCGGGATCGGCGGGGAGTGCATCCCAGCGGACTTTGCCGGAACTTTTTCTGTATTTTCGAAGCAGGACATACAGGGCTCCGGTTCCGCCGTCTTCCCTCCGGGCGGTGCAGAAAGCCAGAATGATCCTGCGGAACGGCTCCTGCGTGAACCATTGCCGTATTTTGGCGCGGAGCACCGGATTTCCGTCCGGAGAATTAAGACCACGGCCGGTTACGACAAGCGCCGTGCGCACGCCTTTGTAGTAGGCATTTCTGAAAAAGCCGACCAGATGGTGAAAAGCCTGCTCACTGTTGAGGCCATGCAGATCAATATGAGCCTCCGGGCTGAACTGACCAGCCTGCAGCTTGCCCACAGTCAACAGATCAAGACCCACAACATGCCCTTCCATGAATTCGTCCGTACCGCTCAGAGCGAACTCCACCTTTCCGTCCACAATATCCTGCAGCGGATTGGACGCGGCGGAGGGGGGAGTGTCCTGCAGCGGAGGCTCCGGTCTGACGGCCCTGCCCCTGCCGGCGAGAGGCGTGATGCCGATCATGGCGGAAAAGAAAGTTCCGGCTTCGTCTTCCGAAGTATCCTCAGCAGGCTGTGGGACGGGGGGCGGGGAAACGGCAGGGATATGGCGCGGAGCGTCTTTTCCCTTCATCTCCGCTCCCGCCCCTTTCCTGATGGAATGTGCTGCGGGATGATTTCGGCTCCAGACCACAGACAGATTGGGGAATGCGGAACTTTCGCTGCTTTCCGCAGAATCCTTCTCTTTCCCGCTGGCATTGGCGGCGGGGAACGACATGGAAGAGGACGCCTCAGCGGGGCTGTCCGCTCCCGGGCGGAGACGCTGACGGCTCTTTGCTGCTCCGCTTTGCATGGGGCCGTGTTTTTCGTCCTTTTTTTCCCGGGGAAGGAGTTTTTCAACTCGGCTCATGGCCAGCATGAACAGTTCGTTTTCAGTATCAGCATCATTTTCTCTTCTCTCTGTTCCGCCTGTTCCGCAGAGAGAAGTTGTCCGGCGCTTTTTTCTTGCGTCGGGAAACCGGGAAGCTTTAAGCGCGGCGAAGGGATTGTCTGAATTTCTGCTCATTTTGGGGTCCAGGGTTAAAAATCAAGGCCGGGAACGGCGCTGTGCCCTGCCCGCCAGGGATGCTTGATTTCCTTCATCTCGGTAATCAGATCCACCTCTGGCGCGAGTGCGTCGGGAAATCCTCTGCCGGAAAGGACAAGATGGGTGTCGGTCTTTCTTGCCTGTTGAAGCAGAACTTCAATATCTTCTTCCTGCACGAGTTGTTTTCCCAGGGCATAGAGTATCTCGTCGGCAATAAGGATATCCACCTGCCCGAGTCGGCTTTTTGCCCAGTCAAGGGCACGGCGGGCTGCAGCCCGGTGTCTGGGACGCTCTTCTTCACGTCGGAAGAAGCCTTCACCGGGGGCAAGGAAGTTCCCGCCAAGCAAGTTCCGGAGAAACGCCTGCTCGCCTGCTTCCCCATCGCGTTTCATGAACTGAACAAAGGCAACGCGCATTCCTCTTCCGTATGCGCGCACGGCCTGCCCAAGACAGGCGGAGGTTTTGCCCTTGCCGTTTCCTGTATAGACGTAAATCACAGAGTTTCTCCGTTTGAGCGGGCAGAATGACCTTGCCATATTCCGGAAAGGCGCAGACCGCAGCGCGGGCAGATTCCTTTCGGAGAGAGGACGCTCACGCGGAACCCCTCGCGCCGGACGGCTGTTTCTCCGCAGGCAGGACATGACGTATGGTTGCCGCCGTTTTTCACATTGCCGACATAAACATGGTGCAGCCCCGCCCGAATACCGATTTCCCGAGCATGTTCCAGCAGTTCCTGGGGAGTGGAAGGAGTGCCGGACATAAAGCGCGACGGAAAGAAGGCTGAGATATGCCAGGGAGTATCCGCTCCGAGGCGGTCATGAATAAAGCCGGCAACCCGGGAACACTCTTCGGAAGAGTCGTTGACGCCGGGTATGAGCAGGGTCGTGATTTCCAGCCACCAGCCTATTCTGCGCATGCGGACGAGGTTATCCAGCACGCCCGCCAGCCGCGCCCCGCAGAAACGGCGATATCTGTCTTCGGAAAATCCCTTCAGATCTATGTTGGCCGCGTCGATAAACGGCGCGAGCGCTTCAAGGCAGGCCGGACTCTGATACCCGTTGCTGACCATGACGCGTCCGAGCCCTGCGGCTCCTGCCTGCTCGGCACAGGAGCGCGCCAGCTCGAAAAAGACGGTTGGTTCGGTATAGGTAAAGGCGATGCTGGAACAACCCAGTTCCCGCGCCGTCCGGACAAGTCCATCCGGCGAGATCTCTGTGCCGCGCCGACACAGGGCCGTCCTTTGTTCCAGATCGGCAGGAAAGGGCAGATCGGCAGGCTGAAACTGGTGCTGCGCGAAAATGGGCGGACGGGAGATTTCACAGTTCTGACACCAGGCGCAATCGAAATTGCAGCCGAAAGTGCCCAGAGAGAGGGTCAGGCTGCCTGGAAGGTAATGGTACAGAGGCTTTTTTTCAATAGGATCGGCGTGAAGGGCAGCAGCACGGCGATCTACAAGCGTAAATATTTCCGGGTGACCGTCTTTTGCCGCCTTGCAGCCGCGTACGCCGCATATGCCCCATTCTCCGGTGCGGAGGCGGCAAAAATGCCGGCACAACAGGCATTGGGCATGTTTATCCGGCAGTGCCCGCCACAGAAGGGCCTGACTGCTCATTGAGCGCTCCCCCGAGGCTCGGGGCGGGGAAAGGCGGGTTCCCCCGGTACGGGAATCCTGATTTCCGGCGCGATGATGAGCGGAAAAACGTCCTGACTACGTTGATTTTCCTGAAGATCCGGCTTGGCAATGACGCCGGATACCCATTCGCCGAGTTCCCTGTCATAATAGTGATAAATGCCGGAAGGCCCGGTGTCCATTGTGATGTCCTGACGCGGGGAAGAAGCGTTCTCGTTTTCTTCCCCTGAAACAGGGGCGCTGGCAATCAGGGCAGCAAAAATGACGGGGAAGGAAACTGCACACAAGGAAAATCTTTTTTGCATGGTAGGGCTCCATCCGACCTATTGGCAAAAGGGCTGGAAGCGTCTATTAACACCACGAACCGCAACTTAAGGAGTCATGCTTCATGAGCTCGTCCCGTTCTCAAGCATATACTGATGCTGGGGTCAATATCAATGCCGGCAATGAGCTGGTTTCCCGCATAAAATCGCTGGTTGCTTCCACCCGCATCCCGGGTGTCGTATCCGACATCGGGGGATTCGGAGGGTTGTTCCGGCCCGAGCTTGAGGGCATGAAAACGCCGGTACTTGTTTCTTCCACCGACGGTGTGGGGACAAAACTCAAGCTTGCCGCGCTGTTCGACAGGCACGATACTGTAGGTATCGATCTTGTGGCCATGAGCGTCAACGATATTCTGGTTCAAGGGGCGAAACCGTTGTTCTTTCTTGATTATTTCGCCACCGGAGAACTGAATGTCGAACAGGCCGAGGCCGTTGTGGGCGGCGTTGCGGAAGGCTGCCGCCGGGGGGGCTGCGCACTGCTTGGCGGGGAAACGGCGGAAATGCCCGGCATGTATGCCGGAGGAGACTATGACCTTGCCGGGTTCTGTGTCGGCATCGCTGATCTGGGGGATATTGTTGACGGCTCGGGCATTATCCCGGGGGACGTGGTGCTCGGGCTGGCCTCCTCAGGGGTTCACTCCAATGGCTATACCCTGGTACGCAAGCTGTTTGAGGCCAGCGGGGCATCGGCGGACGACATATTCCCGGGGACGAACCGCAGCTTCAGGGAGGTTCTTCTTGAACCTACCATTATTTATACCAGAATTCTGGAAAAGCTTTTGCAGAATACCCGGGCGAAGGGTATGGTGCATGTCACGGGAGGCGGTTTTTATGACAATATTCCCCGCGTTCTCCCTCAAAACGTATGCGCGCGGATAGACTTCGGCGCCTGGGATATGCCTCCTGTTTTTGAATGGCTGAAGGAGCAGGGAAGGCTGAGCTGGCCTGAAATGCTTCAGATTTTCAACTGCGGTATCGGCTATATCGTTATTGTGGACGGGGCGGAGGCGGAAAATGTGCTGAAAAGGGCGCACGTTCTGAACAGCCGGGCCTGGAAGATTGGAGAGATAACCGCACGGAAGGAACAGGACAAGGAGCAGGTGGATATCCTTTTCGGTTGAGACTTAATCCTGAGAAGTCCAGAGAGTCCGGGAGACAGGCGTGTTCTCCCGCATCATCCCCGCCGGGGAGAGACCGCGCGGAACGCGCCGGACGGAATGTTTTTTCTGCGACGGGCGGTCTTTCCTCACTTGGCGACATTTTGTTCCGAACGGTTGCTGTGTGAAAATTCCTCTTCTGGTCAGCGCCTGCCTGGCTGGCGAAGCCTGCCGCTATGACGGTGCGAGCAAACCGCATCCCGTTATCCGGGAGCTTGTCGAACAGGGAGCCGCTCTGCCTGTCTGTCCCGAATGTCTCGGCGGTCTGGGAGTTCCTCGTCCTCCCTGCGAAGTCAGGGGCGGTCGGGTATTCAATACCGAGGGCAGGGATTGCACTCTCGCATTTCAGGCAGGGGCTCAGCTCGCGCTGAATGTTGCGCAGACACGAGGGTGTCGCGAGGCGATTTTAAAAGCTCGTTCTCCTTCCTGCGGATATGGAAGAGTATATGACGGCAGTTTCTCCGGTAAGCTGTGCGACGGCAGCGGAGTGTTCGCTTCTTTGCTCCGGGAGAAGGGCGTGCGCATCTGGACGGAAGAAAATGCTCCTTTTGAGTTGTTTGCTGCCGCTGTTCCAGCCCGCAGCGGCGGAAGTGCCGCATCGGAAAAACTCCGCAAGCGAGGCGTTCTGCTGGTCGCATACGGCGCAGGCAATCCGCAAAGCGCGGCTGCACTCAGACGGGTGCAGACTGCGGTTCAGAAGCGTTTCGACCTGCCCGCCCGCTGGGCCTATACTTCGGAAACCCTGCGGGAGCGCATTGCCGCAGCGCGCATGAAATCGGACTCCGTACTCAAGGCCCTGCGCCGCATGGCCTTTGAACGCTATGAGGAAATAGCCGTACAGTCGCTGCATCTGATCCCCGGTATGGAATATGACGGGGTACTCGGTGATGTGGAGCTGGCGCGCCGGGAGTTGCCCTGTGATATCCGTGTGGGACTCCCGCTGCTTTTTTCGCCTGAAGACGCCGGGAGCGCCGCCATCGCCCTGCTGGATCATATCAGCGCGTTCCGATCCGGAAAGGACCCCGTTGTCTGCATGGGACACGGCAGCAGCAGACATGGCGCTTCCGCGCTTTACCAGGCCCTGGCGGAGCAGGTCCGGCGCATGGACGACTCTGTGCATGTGGCCTGCATGAAAGGAGACTTGGCGCTGGATGACGTACTGGCCGGTCTGGATTCCGGCACGGACGAAAGAAGTTTGTGGCTGATGCCCCTGCTGACCGTCAGCGGCAGACATGCCCGGCATGACATGGCCGGACGTCATGGGCAGTCATGGCGGAGCAGAATTGAAGAGGCGGGATTTCTTTGCCGGACTGATGTGCGAGGGCTTGCCGATGCCGATTCCTTTGTGGAATTGTGGATGGAACGGCTTGCCGCGGTGCTGCGATCTTTTGACGATACGCATGCAGGTCCGGCAGGACAGAAGCAAGGAGTATGTTCATGAACGTGGTTTCCGCACAGATGGCTGAAAACATTGCCGGCGGTTCGATGATCCGCCGCATGTTTGAAGCTGGCAATGAGCTCAAGAAAAAATTTGGTGAGGAGGCTGTCTGCGATTTCAGTCTGGGCAATCCGGATCTTGCGCCTCCTCCGGAAGTATCCGGGGAATTCCGGCTTCTTGAGAGCAGATCCCGTGAGCCGGGCAGCCTGGGGTATATGTCCAACGGAGGTTTCTCCTGGGCGCTGGACAAGCTTGCGGCCTGGCTCGGCAGACAGCAGAAGACGGAGCTGACGCGTCAGGAGGTCATGTTGAGCTGTGGCGCGGCCGGAGCCCTCAATTCATTTTTTCATACCGTGCTGGAACCGGGTGATGAAGTTCTGGCCATCGCTCCCTACTTTGTGGAATATGGTTTTTATGCCGCAAATCATGGAGGGATTCTGAAGACGGTACCTTGCCGCAAGAATGATTTCGGGCCGGACATCGAGGCTGTGGCCTCCGCAATTTCGCCAAGAACCCGCGCTCTTATCGTCAATTCTCCGAATAACCCCTCAGGGGCAGTCTACAGTGCCGAAGACTTGAGAAGGCTTGCCGAGGTCCTGGACGCAGGGAGCCGTCGCCATGGCCGCCCCATCTATCTTGTCGCTGACGAACCGTATCGTTTTCTGGCCTATGACGGCTGTGAAGTTCCGCCTGTACTGCCGCTTTCCCCTCATGCTGTCGTGGTGAGTTCTTTTTCCAAGAATTATGGTCTGGCCGGAGAGCGGGTAGGATATATTGCCATTTCCCCCCTTCTGGAAGGTCGGGAAACTCTCATGGCGGGACTTGTTCTTTCCAACCGTACTCTGGGCTATGTCAACCCCCCGGTAGTGGGGCAGTACCTGATGGCTGCCGCGCTCGGAACATCCACTGACGATGCTCTTGCCATTTATGCAAGACGGCGTGACATGCTGGCCGAAATACTGGATGAAGCGGGCTATGAATTCATGCTGCCGAAAGGGACATTCTACTTTTTCCCAAAAGCTCCGGGAGGAGATGATCTGGCGTTCGTCGAACGCCTCAAGGAGCATCTCATACTTGCCGTGCCAGGATCGGGGTTCGGTGGCCCCGGCTATTTCCGGCTCTCGTTTGCAGTACCCGATGCCGTCATTGCCCGTTCCCGTGAGGGTTTTGCAAGAGCAATCAGAGGATAGCAGGCTTCCCTTGGGGGGGGCGGTAATTTTCTTGACATATCGAGAATGAGTCTATAAATTTTCTCGTTCTTTAAGTTTTCTCCTGTCGTCAGGAGAAGGGCAGAAGGAGCCTGCATGGCGGAATTGCATATAGCGTTGAATGAAATTGCGCCCGAGGGGATGAGGCTGGAGATCGAGGATCAATCTCTCTGGACAGATCCCCTGCGTGAATTCAGGCTGAAATTCCGTATCGCGCGCCCCTTGAAGGCGGAGGTTTTTCTGTTTCCGCAGGTTGACGGATGTCTTGTGCGCGGCTCTCTTTCCGGAGAACTGGCTGTTCCCTGTGACCGTTGCGCCGAGGATGCCCGCGTCATTATTGAACAGTCCTTTGACGAGTTTGAACCGTTCCCCTCAGAGCGGAGTGAAGCTGACGACGGGGACTTCGAGATTCCCGAATCGAGCGCGGTCTTCTTCAGGGAAGGCTCTCCGATACTGGATCTGGGGGGACTGCTGTGGGAAGAACTGTCTCTGTCTCTCCCGGTCAAGCCATTATGCCGGCCGGGGTGCAGGGGGGTCTGCGTCCTGTGCGGAAAGAACCTCAACGATGGCCCTTGTGGCTGCAGTGAAGGCGAAGGCGATCCCCGTCTTGCCGTGCTGAAACAAATCAAGGTAAAAACGAAGGGCTGAGCCCTGATTCAAGGAGACTGACATGGCCGTTCAGCAAAACAAAAAATCCCGTTCCAGGAAGGGGATGCGTCGCTCCCATGACCGCGTGGCGAAGCCCACTGTCATTTACTGTTCCTGCGGCGCACCCACGATGCCCCATACCGTTTGCCCCTCGTGCGGCCAGTATAAGGGCCGCCAGGTGGAAGCCGCCGCTGACGAGCAATAGGGATGAGCAGCAAGTCTGTCATCGCCATAGATGCCATGGGGGGGGATTTCGGTCCCGCCGTCGTGGTGCCCGGCGCTTTGCAGGCAGCCCGTGAGTGCGGAGCCAAGGTGCTTCTGGTCGGTGTGGAATGCGCGGTTAGGGATGCCCTTGCCGCGCTTCCTGCCGCAGAGCGGGATGAGGAGCTGTTTGAAATTGTCCCGGCCTCTCAGGTTGTGGAAATGTGGGAAAAGCCCTCTGAAATCCTGCGTACCAAAAAAGATTCTTCCATTCAGGTGGCCTGTCGCCTGGTCAAGCAGGGCAAGGCGGATGCCATTGTCAGCGCAGGCCATTCGGGTGCCGCCGTGGCCTGCGGCATGTTCATTCTCGGGCGTATTCCGGGGGTTGAACGTCCCGCCTTGGCGACGATTCTCCCCACTGAGAAAAAACCTGTTCTTCTGCTTGATGTGGGAGCGAATGTCGAATGCCGTCCCCATCATATTTTCCAGTTTGCCCTGATGGGGTCGACCTTTGCGCAGGATCTCCTGGGGTATGAAACTCCCCGGGTAGGAATTCTGAGCATTGGAGAAGAGGAAGGGAAGGGGAATTCTCTGGTCAAGAGCAGCTATGACTTGCTGAAATTGACGCAGGATATTAATTTCCTGGGGAATGTCGAAGGGCGGGACTTGTTCACCGGTAATGTGGATGTCGTTGTATGTGACGGTTTTGTGGGAAATGTCGCGCTGAAATTGAGCGAAGGACTGGGGTCTTCTCTGACGCATGTGCTGAAGCGAGAACTTCTCAATTCCGGCCTGCTCCCCAGGATCGGCACTTTTCTCGCGAAAAAGGCTTTTAAGCGTTTTGCGAAAGTTGTGGATTACGCAGAATATGGCGGAGCGCCTCTGCTGGGCTTGCAGGGTGTGGCCATAGTCTGCCACGGTGCCTCCAACATCAAGGCGTTGACCAGCGCCACCGCCATGGCGCATGCTTATGTGACAAAGGGCACTCATGAGCGTTTGGTTACTGCTATCAGTGCCAATGAAGAATTGACCCGTTATGCCCGTTCCGTGTGAGTTTTCATGACGAATTCCTGTCATATCTGCGGCCTTGGCAGTTATGTGCCTCCGAAAATTCTGACCAATCGCGATCTCGAAAAACTGGTGGATACATCGGACGAGTGGATTATGTCGCGAACAGGCATCCGGCAGCGGCATATTCTTGACAGTGGCGTCAATGCCTCCGATGCGGCCCTGGTGGCCGCACGAGCTGCGCTGACTGATGCCGGAGTTTCGGCCGGCGAACTGACTCATATTTTTGTTGCAACCTGTTCCCCTGATTACTTTTGCCCCAGCACGGCGTGCCTGGTCGCCGGGCGTCTCGGTCTTTCCGCCAGAAGTGAGGGGCACGGGGCGCATGTCATGTGCATGGATTTCAACGCCGCATGCTCAGGGTTCCTGTACGGTCTGGAACTGGCCCGTTCAGCCTTGTCGTTGCGGCCCGATGCCGTGGTGCTGCTCATCGGCGCGGAAGCGCTGAGCCGCAGGATTGATTTTTCCGATCGCAGTACCTGTGTTCTGTTTGGTGATGGGGCAGGCGCCGTGGTTCTGCGCGGAGCCGGAACCGGCTGTTTGTGGAGGGTGCGTGATTCCGTCTGTTGTGCGGACGGTTCAATGCACGATCTTATCGTCATGGGCGGCGGTTCCGCCATGGAAGTGAAGAAAGGGGATGCTCTGCCCGATGACTTTTTTCTGGCCATGCAGGGGAGAGAAGTTTTCCGGCAGGCGGTGCGCAGCATGACGGCGGAGAGTCTGGCCATGCTTGAACGCCACGGGATGCAGGTGAGCGACATTGATCTGTTTATCGCGCATCAGGCCAATCTGCGCATTATAGAAGCTGTGGGAAGCCGTCTTGGCATTGCCGAGGACAAGGTATTCATCAATGTGCAGGATTACGCCAATACTTCGGCGGCTACCCTGCCTCTTGCCTTGGATGACGCGCGTAGTCAGGGACGGCTGAAACCCGGTATGAAGGTTCTGCTGGCGACATTCGGCGGCGGCATTACCTGGGGGGCCGCCCTGCTTGGCTGACAGGCATTCTTTCCGTTGAAATTTCTTTTTTTCAGCCGTAGAGTATCATTTCTCAATGAGGAAGACAGGATGAGCGAACTTCTTTCCACGGCGCTTGTTACCGGAGGGTCCCGCGGCATTGGCCGTGCCGTTGCCCAGACCCTGGCTGCTGCGGGATATCAGATATTTCTGACCTATGTCAGCAAACCGGATGAGGCCGAACAAACCGCACGCGCCATACTTGCGGCGGGCGGACGAGCCAGAGCGTTCCGGCTGGACGTTGGCGATTCCGAATCTGTTGCTGCATTTTTTCGTGACGAAGTGCGGGAGAGGGTAGAACTTGCCGTGCTTGTCAACAATGCCGGCATTACCAAAGACGGCCTCATGCTTCGCATGAAGGACGAAGATTTTGATCGGGTTCTTGGTATCAACCTGCGTGGAGCCTTTCTCTGTCTGCGTGAAGCTGCCAAAATTATGTCGAAGCAGCGGTATGGCCGTATTATAAATATTTCGTCGGTTGTCGGACAAATGGGAAACGCCGGGCAGGTTAATTACAGTGCTGCCAAGGCGGGATTGATTGGCATGACCAAGTCCGCTGCCAAAGAACTTGCTTCCCGTTCCATCACCGTCAACGCGGTCGCGCCCGGCTTCATTGAAACGGACATGACCGCCGCGCTTTCCGACGAAGCCCGAGATGCCTATGCCAAGGCCATCCCGCTTGGCCGTCTCGGATCGGCGCAGGACGTTGCGGATGCCGTGGCCTTTCTGGCTTCAGACAAGGCATCCTATATTACCGGACAGATACTGGCCGTCAACGGCGGCCTTTACTGCTAACCCCTCTAACTCTGGCCTTTTGGAGGAATCATGTCTGTTGAAGAAAAAATCAAACAGATCATCAAGGATCAGCTCGGCGTATCTGAAGAAGAAGTGAAGCCGGAAGCGTCTTTTGTGGAAGATCTCGGCGCCGATTCTCTCGATCTCACGGAGCTTATCATGGCGATGGAAGAAGAGTTCGGCGTTGAAATTGCCGACGAAGACGCCCAGAAGATTCTTAAGGTCAAAGACGCCATCAGCTATATCGAAAGCAAGCAAAAGTAAGAACGGGGCACGGCTGTACCCCGTTTTGCGGGTGACCTGCATCCCGAGAAGACGCTGTACGCAAGCAGCCTCTCCAGTGCGGTCACCCGCTTTTCTTTTGGCGGCGTGTTTTTTGAAATGCGCCCCGGCTACATGAGCAAGGAGCAGATATGGAACGCAGACGTGTCGTCATCACCGGCATTTCCGCCATCACCCCGCTGGGGCTTGACGCTGCAAGCAGCTGGCAGGCCCTGCTGGCAGGAAAGTCTGGGATTGAGCGTATTACCCTTTTTGACACGACCGGATATGACACGCATATCGCCGGGGAGGTCAAGGGCTTTCGCCCCGAAGATGTCATTCCCGCCAAGGTCTGCAAGCGCATGGATCGGTTCGTCCAGTTCGCCGTTTGCGGTGCCGATCAGTTGATGAAAGATTCCGGATACAGCATTGACGAACAGAATGCCGAGAACACCGGAGTTATTCTTGGTGTTGGACTCGGCGGCCTGCACACCATTGAAGTGTTCCATTCCAGACTTGTGGAGGCTGGCCCTTCCAGGGTTTCTCCCTTTTTCATTCCCATGCTGATTTCCAATATGGCTCCTGGACAGGTAGCGATCAACACGGGAGCCAAAGGTCCGAATCTGGTCCTGACCAGCGCGTGTGCCTCTTCGCTGCATGCCATAGGTCACGCATACTCCGAAATTTTGCTGGGACGCTGCGAGGCGGTGATCACAGGGGGGATGGAGGCAACCATCACGCCGATGGGCATTTCCGGTTTTACCTCCATGAAGGCATTGTGCACGCAGTATGATGAAACTCCCCACAAGGCGTCCCGTCCCTTCGATCTCACCAGGGCAGGCTTCGTCATGGGCGAGGGCGCAGCCATGCTGATGCTTGAGAGTCTGGATTCCGCAAGGGCGCGTGGTGCAAAGATTTATGCTGAGATTGTCGGATTCGGCGCGTCGGATGATGCCTATCACATGGTAGCGCCGCTGGAGACGGGGGCGGGAGCGGCGTCCGCCATGCGCAGGGCGTTGAAGGATGCCGGGCTGTCTCCGGAAAAAATCCGCCATATCAGTGCGCACGGCACTTCGACCCATGCCAACGATGCGGGTGAAACCCGCGCCATTAAGGCAGTGTTTGGAAAACACGCATATGATATCGCCGTCTGCGCAAGCAAATCCCAGATCGGGCATATGCTCGGGGCTGCCGGAGGCGCGGCCAGTGTGTTTACCGTGCTGGCGCTGCAGAGCGGCATGGTGCCCGGAACCATTAATCTGGAGACGCCCGATCCTGAATGCGATCTTGATTACATGAGCGACGGACCCAAAAAGCTTGATCCCGAGTACGCCATGGTCAATGCTTTCGGTTTCGGCGGCACGAACGCCAGTATCGTTTACAAACGCTTTGAAGATTGAGGGGTTTCCTCATAAGGGATTGCGTGTCATGCAGGAATTGATTCTTCAGGATCCGGAAATTGCAGAGGCAATTTTTAAGGAAAGCCGTCGTCAGACCGGGAAGCTCGAACTTATTGCTTCGGAAAACTTTGTGTCCGCAGCTGTGCGCGAAGCGCAGGGAAGTATCCTGACCCATAAATATGCCGAGGGATATCCTGGAAAGCGTTACTACGGCGGCTGCGAATTTGTTGATGTGGCGGAAAATCTGGCGCGCGATCGTGCCCGACATCTGTTTAACTGTGACTATGTCAATGTACAGCCGCATGCGGGAAGTCAGGCCAACATGGCCGCATATCTCGCCTTCATAAAACCTGGTGATACGGTTTTGGGCATGGATCTGTCGCACGGAGGGCATCTGACGCACGGCAGCCCGGTGAATTTTTCAGGACGTCTTTTTCATATCGTTTCCTATGGCGTGGAAAAAGAGACTGGTCTGATCGATTACAATGCGGTGGAACGCCTGGCACGGGAGCACAAGCCCGCCCTGATTGTGGCCGGGGCAAGCGCATACCCCAGGGTGATTGATTTCGCCCGGTTCCGCAAAATTGCGGATGAGGTCGGAGCCAGGCTGATGGTGGATATGGCGCATATTGCCGGTCTGGTGGCGGCTGAACTCCATCCGTCTCCTCTGCCGCATGCACATGTCACGACCACCACCACGCATAAGACTCTGCGCGGACCTCGCGGCGGCATGATTCTGGCCAGAAGCGCCGATGTCGCTGATGTGGAAAAGCGCTTCAACAGTCAGATTTTTCCAGGTATTCAGGGTGGACCTCTCATGCACGTCATTGCGGCGAAGGCAGTTGCCTTCGGAGAGGCTTTGAGGCCCCAGTTCAAGACGTATCAGCAGCAGGTGCTGAGAAACGCGGAAAAGCTTGCCTCCTGCATCATGGATGCGGGGTATGAGCTGGTGTCCGGCGGCACTGACAATCATCTGATGCTGATGGATCTGACCCGCAAGGATATTACCGGCAAAGATGCTGAACATGCGCTTGACGTAGCCGGAATCACGGTTAATAAGAATACGGTGCCGTTTGAAACCCGTTCTCCCTTTGTGACTTCCGGAGTCCGGCTGGGAACCCCTGCGCTGACCACACGCGGCATGAAGGAAGAGGAAATGGAAAAGGTAGCTGGCTGGATTGTCGATGTGCTCGCGCATTATCAGGATGAGCGGTATCTTGATGCCGTATGCCGGGATGTGCGAAAGTTTGCGGAACAGTTCCCGCTTTTTGCCTGGTAGAGCGTAATACCGGGCGATTTTCCGCTGTGGAAAAGGAAAATTGCCCGGATTATGGAGCATGGCGTCGGAGGAGGCTGTTTATGGCGAGTCATCAGCGGGTATCGTGGCCGCAATACTTCATGCGGATTGCGCATCTGGTAGCGGAACGTTCCACCTGTCTGCGTCGGCGCGTCGGGGCGGTTGCCGTAAAGGACAAGCGTATTCTGGCAACGGGTTATAATGGAGCCCCGGCGGGGATTCCTCATTGTCTGGAAATCGGTTGTCTGCGCCAGCAGCTTGGGATTCCCTCCGGTCAACGCCATGAAATCTGCCGGGGGCTTCATGCGGAACAGAATGTCATCATCCAGGCTGCGGTACACGGCATATCTCTGGCGGGTTCCGAACTTTATTGCACTACAAGACCTTGTTTGATTTGTACAAAGATGTTGATAAATTGCGGTATCCGGAGTATTTGGCACGCTGAGAGCTATCCGGATGAAATGGCGGATGCCATGCTCAGGGAGGCGGGTGTTCAGGTCGGCATTCTCCGGCTTGAGGATGAAGGAGAGATGAAGCCCGATGTTTCCGCTTCTTGCGAGACTGCGGAGGCTGTCATGTGTATTCCCGGAGAGAAACTATGAGCGAGTCACGTTTTGCGCCGTTTATGAGAGAAGCCCTGGCTTGCGCGGAACGGGGACGCTGGCTTGCCGCACCCAATCCTGCCGTCGGGGCGGTGCTTGTCCGGGACGGACGTATTGTCGCCCGCGGCTGGCACGCCGGTTTCGGCAAGGCTCATGCCGAAGTCGTCTGTCTTGCCGAGGCGGCCCGCAATGGCATTGATCCATCGAAGTATACGCTGGTGGTAACCCTTGAGCCGTGCAACCACCATGGTAAAACGCCTCCTTGCGTTGAGGCGATTCTCACG
>CALUUZ010000031.1 GCA_944324075.1 Candidatus Mailhella excrementigallinarum | reverse complement strand
CATGAGCGGAATGGTGAAGGTTCCCGTGGCGTATACATTGGCCGCCGCGCTGCCGGACACGCTGCCGAACAGGGCGGAACCGAAAATGGCCGCCTTGGCCGGCCCGCCCTTGGCGCGCCGGGTGATCAGACAGGCCAGCTCGAGAAACACGCTGGCCATGTTGGTTTTGTCCAGAATGGCCCCGAACAGGATGAACAGAAAGATGATGCTGGACGATGCGCCGATGGAGGAGCCCCATATGCCGTCGTTCAGCAGATAGAGCGATTCGATGATGCGATCCGCCTCCAGGTACAGGTGTCCGAAATTGCCGGGCAGGCCGTGTCCGAAAAAGGCATAGGCGAGAGCAGCCAGAGCCACGATGACCAGCGCCCAGCCGGAGAGACGGCGGGTGGCCTCAAGAATGCAGAACACCAGTCCCGCGCCCAGAATGATCTGCAGGGGCGTGACCTCGTCGATTTGCGGCATGCGCTCGGCAAGCATGGGTTCGTTCCATGCGATGTAGGCGCACGCGGCGGCGCTGATCGCCACCAGCAGCAGATCCCAGAGCAGCACCGGCAGGGCCTCTGGCCGGGGATTTTTGCGCAGCGCGCGGTTGGGCGAGCGCCACAGAAAGATCAGAGGCAGAATCAGTCCGACATGGACGGAACGGACCACCAGAGGATTGAGCAGCAGCACGCCCAGCGAGGTCAGGAGCTGAAAGACGCAGAGCGCGGCGGCCAGCACGAGGATAACGGGGCGCAGTTTCTTTCGTTCAAACATGTGTGTCTCCTTGTGGCTTACAGCGCGCAGACCGCGCTGCGGGCGGCATGGACGGCATCCATGATCCTGCCGGGGCGCACGCAGTCTCCCAGCGGGGTGAACGGCATGCGGGCCGCCGCCAGTTCGCGGCACAGACCGTTGTTCGGGCGGTAGCCCAGCGCGAGTATGATGGCGTCGTGCCGGGGCAGGACATACTCATTGCCGTATTTGTCCCTGACGCTGACGTCTCCTGTTTCGCCGATGGAGACGACCTGGGTTTCGAGCAGAAATTCCGCTCCGTGTTCCCGAAGGCTTTTCAGCAGAAACTTGCGCGCCCGCGGGTGCATGTCCGGCGCGAGTTCGGCGCGCAGTTCGAGAATGGTGACATTTGCGCCGCGCAGGGCAAGCGCTTCCGCCGTTTCACAGCCTACCAGCCCGCCGCCGAGCACAAGCGCGCGGGAAAGCGCCGGGGGAGTTCTCAGCGCGTCTTCCGCCATGATCACCGGAGCGCCCTGGGCAAAGGCGGGGCGGACAGCCTCGCTGCCCGTAGCCACAAGCAGCGCGTCGCAGGCAAGCCCGCGCAGTTCTTCCGCCGTGACGCCCCGGCCTGTTTCCACCCTGACTCCGGCCTTGGTCAGCGCGTGGACGTAATAGTTCTTCAGCAAGGTCAGCACTTCCTTGTGCGGGGGCAGGGCGGCCGCGTTGAGCAGGCCGCCGAGTTCCCGGCCGCGTTCATACAGCGTGACTTCATGACCGAGCCGGGCGGCGCCGAGGGCTGCCTCCATTCCGGCGGGACCGCCGCCGACCACGATGACGCGCTTTGCCGGACGCGCCGGCGGGCGTTCCGCGCCGCGGGTCATGGCGGGCATGACGCCTTCCCTCCCGGTGCGGGGATTGACCGCGCACTCCATGGGTCTGCGCTGGGCCAGACGGCCGTTGCATCCTTCGTTGCAGCCCACGCAGGGGATGATGTCCGCGTCACGTCCGGCAGCCAGTTTGGCCGGGAGATCCGGGTCGGCAATGAGCGCGCGGCCCATGGTCACCATGTCGGCCTGCCCGGAGGCGAGGATGCGATCCGCCGTTTTCCGGTTAAGGATGCGCCCGGCCACGGAAACCAGCGCTTTGCCCGCCAGCGCGGCGCGTATGCTTTCCGCGCTTCCCGCGTTCCAGCCTTCGGGCAGACAGGGCGGCGGGCCGGTAAATTCGCTGGTTTCCGCCAGCCCGGCGCTGACATGGACAAGATCGACACCGGCTTCCGCCACCTCGACGGCGATGCGGCGGGAAAGTTCCAGGTCAATGCCGCCGGGCAGAAACTCGTCGGAACTCAGGCGGAAGAATATTGCCGTATCATCCCCCACAACCTCGCGCGCGCGGCGGATGACTTCCAGCGGGAAACGCATGCGCCGTTCATGGGAGCCGCCGAACTCGTCGTCACGGCGGTTGAACAGGGGGGACATGAACTGGGCGATGAGATAGCCGTGCGCGCCGTGGATTTCGATCACGTCGAATCCGGCTTCCTTCGCCCGCCGCGCCCCGTTGACAAAAGCGTCGATCAGCATGCGGATTTCGTCCGTGTCCATGACCCGTGAATTGTCATGGGGCGTGCGCCCCGGAACGAAGGAAACCAGAGGGATGGCCTGTCCGGAGGCGTCGGGCCTGACCAGGCGCCCCGCATGGTTGAGCTGGATGCCCGCCCTGCCGCCCGCCGCATGAATGGCGGCGGTCAGGCGGGAAAGTCCCTTGACGAATTCGTCCGAGGCGATGCTGACGCCGGGGAAGTAACTGCGCCCCGAGTCGTGCACGCTGGTGGCTTCCAGCATGTTCAGGCCCGCTCCGCCCGCCGCGCGGGCCTCATGGTAGCGGATGAGCTTTTCGCTGACTTCGCCGCCGCGTCCCGCGTAGTTCGTCACCATGGGGGACATGATGATGCGGTTGCGGAAGCTCGCGCCGCGGATGGACAGGGGCGAGAGGACGCTGATGCTTGTCATGCTACATTTCTCCCAGCAGGCGCGCGGCGTTGTCGTGCAGGGTATTGCGCAGCGCCTCCTCGGTGAAGGCCCGCCCCTTCCAGCCTTCCTGCGCCTGTTCGAGGCTGCGCACCGGGTAGCTGCTGGCGTAGAGGATGCGGTACTTGAGATAGGTGTTGGCCGCGATGACGTATTCCTCGGAGAGCGGGAAATTGTGGATGTACAGGTAGCAGTCCGGCACAAGCCAGACGTTGGGGCAGCGTATGGCAAGGGCCAGCGCCTTGTGCACATGGGGCCAGCAGCCGTGCGGCACGATGATTTTCAGATCGGGATACTTCTGCGCCACGCGCTGGATGGGATCGGGGTCGGAGTAGCTGAGATCCGGGCCGAGCATGAAACTGCTGGTAAGGGAGGCGATCAGTCCCAGTTCCTGACATTTCGCGTAAATGGGATCAAAGAGCGGATCGTCGTAATACAGGGGCCTGCCCAGCCAGCCCGCGTCCAGTCCCACGCCCCGGAAGCCCTGTCCGGCGAAGTGCTCGATTTCCTCCACCATGCCGGGAAGGTTGGGATTGGCTCCGGCAAAGGGGATGAAACGGCCCGGATACGTCCGGCTCAGCTCCAGAATCTCGTTGTTGTCCACCATGCCGTAGCTGTCCGCCTTGCGGCCCATGATCACGGCGCGTTCCGTCCCTGTGGCGTCCATTTCCCGCATGAACAGCTCGATGGAGCCTTCGATGGCCGACACGTTGGGCCGCTTGCCGATGCTGAAGATGGTTTCCCTGGTGGGATCGGAGGAAGGCGCGGCCTTCCGGAAGTTGAAGGTGTTCAGATAGCCCTTGTACGGGGGGCGGACGCGGAAATCGATTATCATGTCTCTGTTCCTTGTTGGGATGCTCAACGTGACGAAATCCAGTGGAACCGGGCGGACTGTCTGCCGGCGGTCCGGCGCGTGTTCACAGGGAGAAGCGATGCAACCCGCGCCATGGCCTCCCTACAGCAAAAGGCATGCCAAAGTTTTCAAATGTATAACATGCTGTTTTTGCACAATAAAATGAGATTTTTCGATCAGGCGTTTTTTCTGTGTGTGTTTATAAAATTGACATGTCAATGATATCTGTGTCATTATACTTGACATATCGGAAAAAACGTGCGGAGGGGACGCCATGCCCAATCAGGACAGATATCTGCAGTCCGAGGAGCGCCAGAAGGCCATAGTGGAGCAGAAGCGTATTTTTCTGGCCGGGGGACAGGTGGACAGGAGCGTGATCAGCGGGATGATTCTTCGCTCCTGGGAGCGCAGCCTGGCGGCAAGGGTGAACCCTGACGTCAAGGAACGCCCCAGGGTGGGGGGAGAGGAACTGGAGGCCGTTCTTGCGGAAAACGCCGAGCTCATGGACTGCGCAAGGGACATTCTGGAGCAGATGTTCTCGTCCATGCAGGAAGCCGTCAGCGCCCTGAGTCTGGTCAGCGCGCGGGGCGTCACCCTGTATATCTCCAACCGCGTTTCGCACCGCGCGTATTATCCTGATGCGCTGGTGGGCAGCATCAATACCGAGGAGGCGCGCGGCACCAACGGCATCGGGACCTGTCTGGCCGAACGGCGGCCGGTGGAGATCATCGGGGCCGAACATTTCCGGTTCAGCGGCGAATGCTGGAGCTGTTCCGCCGCGCCCATCTTTTCGCCCGACGGCAGACTGATCGGCGTGCTGAACGTCACTCAGCCCCGCAAACAGTATCATGCGCATACGCTGGGCATGGTCAAGGCGGCGGTGTGCGCCATTACCGAGCAGCTCCGCCTGCGCAGCCTGCTCCAGCAGCGTGAGACGATCATGGAGATGCTGGATGACGGCGTGCTGGTACTTTCCGCTTCCGGCGGCGTGGACATGATGAACCGCAAGGCGGCGGTCATGTTCGGCCATGATGTTCAGCCGGGCCGGGCCGCGCCGGCGGGGACTCTGGCGGATCTGCTGCGCCCGGGCGCGGTGCTGGATGAACTCATGCGGACCCGCACGCACATGCAGGATCAGGAAATGCTGTTTCCGCTGCGCAGCGGCGCTTCGCTGTCCTGCTTCGTCTCCATTGTTCCGCTTGCCGGAGGGGGCAGGGTGCTCACCCTGCGCGAGGCCCGGCGCATGCGGCAGGTGGCCGTGAAAATGGCCGGGGTCAAGGCGTCCTATACCTTCGACCGGATTCTGGGGCGCTCCCCGGCGCTGGCGCGGGTGCTGGATCAGGCCCGGCTCGTGGCCGGAAATCATACCACGGTGCTTCTGCTCGGTGAAAGCGGCACGGGCAAGGAACTGTTCGCCCAGTCCATTCACAACGCCAGCCCGCGCGCCAGTCGTCCCTTTGTGGCGGTGAACTGCGGCGCTCTGCCCCGCAATCTGGTGGAAAGCGAACTGTTCGGCTACAGCGAGGGCGCGTTTACCGGGGCGAGCCGGGCGGGCCAGCCGGGCAAGTTCGAACTGGCGGACGGAGGCACCATTCTGCTGGATGAAATAGGAGATCTTCCGCTGGATGCCCAGGTTTCCCTGCTGCGCCTGCTCCAGAACGGGGAAGTCACCAGAGTGGGAGGCAAGCGCAGCCGCACGGTTTCCGTGCGGGTCATCGCGGCTACGAACAAGAACCTGGAAGAGGCCGTGCGCGATCGCTCCTTCCGCGAGGATCTGTACTACCGGCTCAACGTCTTTCCCATCACGCTGCCTCCCCTGCGCGAGCGCAGGGGAGACGTGGCTCTGCTGGCCCGGTACTTTCTGCGCAAGTTCGCCCTGGGACAGGGCAAGGACGTGCCGGACTTCACGCCTCCCGCGCTGGCGCGCATGGAAGCCTATGAATGGCCCGGCAATGTCCGTGAACTGGAAAATGTGGTGGAACGCATGGTGAACATCGTTCCCGACGGACAGGCCGCGGGAGAATCATGCCTGCCGTCCGTCATTCTGGAGCGGGAATTCCGCTCCCCTCCGCAGCAGGAGGAGCCGGAACAGGAGGAGATGATTCTGTCTTCCGGGCTGCTTCTGACCCGTGAGGCGGAGAGCATTGAGGAAGCCCTCCGCCGCACCGGCGGCAACATGCGCGCGGCGGCCGCGCTGCTGGGCGTTTCGCGCGGGGGGCTGTATCTGAAGACGAAGCGGCTGGGCATAGACGCCGGCCGATGGAGGAAGTGACGGCAGAGGAAAAAAAATTTCGATTTTTCCATTTTTTGCTTGACCGGAACGCCCGGATTGGCTATTACACACCTCACGCCGTTACGGCGCAGCCTTCCCCGATAGCTCAATCGGCAGAGCGGGTGACTGTTAATCACTAGGTTGGCGGTTCAAGTCCGTCTCGGGGAGCCATATTTGGCTCTGAAGAAGAATCCCAAGGTTTACGAAGACCTTGGGATTCTTTGTTTTAAGCGTTTTTCAGCGTCCAGAGAAATCCGGCGGCGTTCATTTGCATCCATAAAAAACGCTCTGCGAGAAACTCAAGGCGCAAAAGAGCAAAGCAGAAGACGAGAGGCGGACGTTCAAAGTGTTCGCCGTACAGCCCGAAGAAAAGCCGCGTTTCGAGCAATTCCTTAAAGAGAAGCAGGAAGAGGAACGCCGCGCGGAAATGGAGCGGCAGAAACGCCTCGCCGCGCACGGAAGTCTCACTCCTGGCCCGCCGACGAGGTGACCTCCCATGCTCCCGCCACGCCCGGCGATCCCGAGTAGCCGCGCCTTGCCGCGAACACAAGGCGTCAGCCCATGGGGAAGGTCTGCGGATACGTCCGTGTATCCGGCACCGATCAGCATGAGGAGCGCCAGTCCATGGGCAGTCGAGTCGGAGATATGGCTTCGGACAGAAGAAAAGGAGACGTTCCGGCAATGAATCGGAACGTCTCCCGGCGGTTTTGTTCCCTGAAAGAAAATGACAGGAAGATGTGGAAATTACAGCTAAAATATTGATGCTTGCACCGCAAAAAGGTAATTTATTGCTCAAATATGAGCATTTAAAGTATGAAATGAATATTCATCAGCGGAGCAGGAAAAAATCCCGGCCCAGTGAGCAGGCATGAGAGTCCGCGTCTATCTCAATCATCTTGGATCACGTATCCCCGTCGGCATCCTCGCCCAGACGGAACAGGGCATACTCTCCGAATATCATTCGGAATTTCTGGAGCGCGGCATCCCGCTTTCGCCGTACTTCCTGCCGCTGCGCCCGGGAATATTCTTTGACGAACGCCAGACCTTTGATGGACTTTTCGGCGTTTTCAATGACAGTCTGCCCGACGGATGGGGGCTGCTCCTGTTCGACCGCGCACGGTCAAAAAAGGGGCGTTCCCTCGCGCAGGCCAGCCCGCTGGAACGACTGACGCTCGTGGGAAGCTGTGCCATGGGCGCGTTGGAATACGAGCCGGACGCCTCAGCCGACGAAGACGGCACTCCCCAGCCGTGGAGCATCAAATTCCGCGCGCAGAAAGACCGCCCGGCTCGCTGACTGCACGCATGGCCGGGCTGGACATGCCGGAAGCGCGGCTCTTTCCCTCAAAGGATGGAGCGGGCTATTTCGGCATCAAACGCTTCGACCGCCACGACGGCCTGAAGATACACACGCACACAGCCTGCGGACTCCTGCACGCTTCGCACCGTTTCCCAAGCCTCGACTATGAAAACCTCATCCGCCTGACGGCCAGCCTCACGCAGGACAAGCGCGACGTCGAACGCATGGTGCGCCTCATGATTTTCAACGCGAAGGCGGGCAATCAGGGTGACCACTCCAGGAACTTCTCGTTCTGCCTTGACGCCGAGCACCGCTGGCACCTCTCCCCGGCCTGCGACCTTACCCCCTGCACGGGAATCAGCGGCGAGCACTGCTCCACGGTGAACGGAAAAGGCAAGGACATCTCCGATGCCGGCCCCATTGAAGCGGTATCCGTGGGCGGCGTCGGAGCGCGGAAGGTGAAGGAGATGATCGAGCAGGTCGGGGGAGCGTTGGGAGAAATGGACAAGCTCACCTGAGCGCCCCTGTCCACGCTGTTGCGGACAGGGGCGCTCAGGGGCCTGCGGCTTTTCTCCAGTGGAGTGAGCCACGAAATCGGGCGAGGCCAGGCTCATCTCTGCGTTCCTTGTCCGTAACGCATGTGCGTTGACTGCCAAGGGCACTGCGCCGCCTCCTGTCCTTCCTGGAGCATTTTGCCGTTGAACGTATCCGCCCGGCAAGTCCTCTGTATTCTGTCCGGCAGATACGTTCAACGGCAAAATGTTTTAAACTGGCTGGAACATAAGCCCGTGGAAAGCCGATAAAAGGCTTTCCACGGGTGGAAGAGGCTGCCGCGCGGTTCCGTCATGCGCGCGGCGGCGGGAGCCGAGGAGGGGGAACCCGCCGTTGCTTCTTTCAGTATCCGTTACATGGCGGCCTTGTAGATGGCGGCGCAGGCTTCCGCGGTCATGGTGCGCGGGTTGGTCAGCGCGCAGGCGTCCTTCTGGGCGTTGGCAACCATGGTGGGAATATCCTGTTCCGATACCTTCTTGCCGTATTTGGCGCCCATGGCGACCAGGCCGTCCGGAATGCCGACGTCCTTGGACAGACGCTTGATGGCGACCACGGCGCGTTCGGAAGCGTCGCTCAGGTTCAGTCCGGTGGTGTTTTCTCCCAGCATGCGGGCGATGCGCGAGAAGCGGCCGCGCCGGGCAAGCAGGTTGTATTCACTCACATAAGGCAGAAGGATCGCGTTGCATTCGCCGTGCGGCAGGTTGTAGAAGCCGCCAAGCTGGTGCGCCATGGCATGCACGTAGCCAAGACTGGCGTTGTTGAAGGCCATGCCCGCCATATACTGCGCGTAGCACATGCCGATGCGGGCGTCCATGTCCTGACCGTTGGCAACTGCGCGGCGCAGATACATATTGATGAGTTCCATGGCCTTTTCCGCGCAGGCGTCGGTCATGGGCGTTGCGGCGGTGGACACATAGGCTTCCACGGCGTGGGTCAGGGCGTCCATGCCGGTGGCCGCAGTCAGGGAAGGCGGCATGCCTACCATGAGCAGCGGGTCGTCAATGGCCACGTTGGGGGTCACGCGCCAGTCCACGATAGCCATTTTCACATGACGGGCTTCGTCGGTGATGATGCAGAAGCGGGTCATTTCCGACGCGGTGCCGGCGGTGGTGTTCACGGCCACATACGGGGGAAAACGCTTGGTGGACTTGTCGATCCCTTCGTAATCCTGAATCTTTCCTCCGTTGGAAATGAGCAGGCCCACGCCCTTGCAGCAGTCATGGGAGCTGCCGCCGCCGAGGGAGATCAGGCTGTCGCAGCCCTTTTCCTTGTAGACAGCCGTGGCTTCATTCACGTTCCTGGTGGTGGGGTTGGGAACGGTGCCGTCATATACTTCATACTTCATGCCGTGATCATCGAGAATATCGGTGATCTGCTTGAGAATGCCGGTTTTTACGATGCCCTGGTCGGTGACGATGAGAGGCTTCTGGCCGCCGAGCTGTTCAAGACGATCCGGAATGGCCTGGGCCGCGTGCATGCCGACGAGAGTGGTGCGGGGAATGAAGAAGGAGGAAATGAGGGAAAGATCCACTTCACGTTTCATATCAGGACTCCTTGAGTCATCGAGATGTTATCGTCGCGGGGCGACAGGGCATTGTTGCCATGATATTTACAAATAGCGTGCCAAACATGGAATATAATAAAATCAGTATGTTAGCTTGTGAGGTGAGGCACGGAAACGGGCCGTTTTGCTACAGATCCATTCGAGTAGGCAAAGAGTGCATATAACATGGTGTAACAATTGAGAAAAAATATGTGTGCCAAATGGAAGCAGAAAATTGCGGCCATTTTTTATTTTGATCCGAAATGACACATAAAGGGGGCACCGGAAAACGGCGGAGGCCGGAAAGAAAAACGCGCCTCAGGCCATGCCCCATTCCTCAAGTCTGCGATACAGGGTGCGGCGGCCGATGCCGAGTCGTCTGGCTGCAAGGCTGCGGTTTCCTCCGCACTTTTCGAGTACATGGAGGATATGCCGTTTTTCCGCCAGATCGAGGCGGTCGCTGCCGTCATCCCTGAGCAGTTCCGCAGGCACATGGAGCGCGTCCGCCGCGGGGGGCGGCGGGCATGTCTGCGTTTCCTCCGCGGACGGAAGCGGAGCGGATTCCGTACCGGGAGAGAACGCGCAGGCGCATGCCTGTCTTGCCAGTTCGTCGTCCGAGGCGGATGCGCGGAAGACGGCCCGGCACGCTTCGCTGGAGCAGGCGATTTCAGGCGGCAGCCCCTTTCCGGAGATGAGTCCGTTATCCGCCAGAATGATGGCGCGCTCGATCACGTTGCGCAGTTCCCGCACATTGCCCGGCCATGAATAGCTTTTCAGGCATCCGTAGATGGCGGGATCAACGCGCAGATCCCTTCCCGTCGCCAGGGGCAGGACACGCAGGAAATGCTCCACCAGACGGGGGATATCTTCCGCATGTTCCGAAAGGGAGGGCAGTTCAAGGGTGAAGACATGAATCCGGTGATACAGGGCCTCATTGAAGGTTCCGGCTTCCACGGCCGCGGCAAGGTTGCGGTTGGTGGCGAAGATGAGGCGCACATCGCATGTGCGTATTTCCCTGCCGCCCACCGGCCGGTAAGTGCCGTTTTCCAGCGCGCGCAGCAGGGAGGGCTGGACGTCGAGGGGCAGATCGCCGATTTCGTCAAGAAAGAGCGTTCCCTTGTCCGCTTCGGCGAACAGCCCCGCGCTGTCCGCCGTTGCGCCGGTAAAGGAGCCGCGCATGTGGCCGAACAGTTCACTGCGGGCCAGTTCCTTGGACAGGGAGGCGCAGTTCTTGATGATGAAGGGCGCGCTCCGGCGCAGGCTGCGCCGCTGTATGGCGTGGGCCAGCACCTCCTTGCCCGCGCCGCTGGGACCGTGCAGCAGCACCGGCACATCGGTGGGAGCGACCTTTTCCAGCAGATATTTCACCTGCTTCATGCGCGGAGAGTCGCCTATGACCATGTCTTCCACGTCCCGGCTGTCTTCCTGCCGCCGGGCCTCCCTGCGCAGGGCGGCCTTCTGCGTGGCGCGTTCGACTACCTGAATGAGTCTGCCGGGTTCAACGGGCGTGGTGACATAGTCGTTCGCCCCCATGCGCATGGCTTCCACCGCGTCGCGGATGTTGCCCTCGCCCGTGAGACAGATGATTTCCATTTCCGGCTGGAGTTCAAGCAGATCTTTCAGCAGGCCGAGACCTTCCGCGCCGGGCAGACTGAGTTCAAGGACGGCCACGTCCAGTTTTCCGGAGCGGGCCAGACTCAGGGCCTGGCGCGCTCTGGAAACGGTCAGCAGCCTGCCCTGCCCGTCCAGCACGTTTTTCAGCAGGCTCTGGGTGGCGGCGTCGCCCGTCGCCACAAGAATGTTGCTCAGCAGGGAACGGATGCCCATACATGTCTCCGACGGCGGGTGGGGCGAACCCGGGCGGAGCCGGGTTCACGACAACCTTGTCCTGAAATCTTCATAGCCGAATGTCCGGCTGACTGTCCGTTCGTCCGAGGCGGAATCCCACAGGGCGATGGAGGGCAGGCGCAGGCCGTTGAAGGTGGTCGTCTTGACCATGCTGTAGATGGCCATGTCGCCGAAGATGACTCGGTCGCCCGGTGCGAGCGGTTGGGCAAAGGAGTATTCGCCGATGACGTCGCCGGCCAGGCAGGATTTGCCCGCCAGTCGGCAGCTCCAGGCTTTTTCTCCCTTCTCTCCGGCGGCTCCGGACGGACCTGCCGCTTCTGGCCGGTAGGGCATTTCCAGCACGTCCGGCATGTGGCAGGCGGCGGAACAGTCCAGAATCGCCACAGGCATATCCGCCTCGACAATGTCCAGCACGGTGGAAACCAGCACCCCGGCGCGCAGGGCCACGGCTTCGCCGGGCTCCAGATAGACCTGAACGCCATGCCTGTCCCGTATCCGCTCGATGCAGCGGCAGAGCAGATCGATATCATAGTCCGGCCGGGTGATATGATGGCCTCCCCCGAAATTGATCCAGTTCATCCGGCGGAAATGCCGGCCGAATTTGTCTTCCACGGCATCCAGCGTGCGGGCCAGGCTGTCGCTGTTCTGTTCGCACAGGGTATGGAAGTGCAGGCCGGAAATGCCGTCCAGCGCGTGCGGGTCGGCTTCCAGCTCCCGCGCGAGGACATGGGGACGGATGCCCAGACGCGACGAGGGATCACAGGGATCATAGATGGGTACGGTTCCCTCGGAGTGTTCGGGGTTGAGGCGAAGGCCGCACTCCACCTTTTTCCCGGAGCGGCCCGCCGCCTCGATCATCGGACGGAAACGCCGCCACTGGGCGAAGGAGTTGAAGACCACATGATCCGCCCAGAGGAGCAGCCCGGCCATGTCCTCCTCATTCCAGCCCGCCGCGAAGGCATGCACTTCTCCCCGGAATTCTTCCTTCGCCAGACGCGCCTCGTCCGGCGAGCTGGCGCAGCAGCCCCACAACGGGCCGCTGAAGGCGCGGGACAGCGCGGGGAAGGCCGCCCACTGGGCAAAGCCCTTGAGGGCCAGCATGATTTTCGCGCCCGTGCGCCGCTGCACGCCGTCCAGAATGGCCGCGTTGGCGCGCAGCAGGGCAAGATCCGTGATAAAGCAGGGGGAGGGCCAGCTTTCGGGCTTCAGTTTCGCAAGGTATTCCGGTTCGAGTCCGCGCATGGTTTTTGTGAGGAGAAGGGAGTAAATTGTGAATAGCCTTGACCGCCGCATTGCCATGCGGCGTGAAGGGAGCAGGGAGCGGAAGAATGACACGCGGAGCGGAGTCGGGAGAAGCGATGCTTCGCGAGACGCAGGCGAGCCGGCCGTGGACACATGTTGTCTCTGCCCCGTGTGAACGCGGGCTGCCTTTTGCGGCAACGCATGCTGCCGCCGGGCCGAAGCAAAAATACACCTCCCGCACAGCGTTATCAACATGATTTTACGGCTGTGCAAAAGTCCTTGAAAGGGTGGGGCGGGGGAGGGAACACGGTCTGAAGAAAGTGTTCCCTCCCCCGGCTTTCCCGGACCTACTTTCCTTCCGTCCGTTCTTCCGTGAGGTCGCTGACGACCCAGGGCAGGCCGTACCTGCCGAGCTGTTCAAGGAAGGGATCGGGGTCCATCTGTTCCATGTTCCAGACGCCGGGCTTCATCCACTTTCCGGTGAGCATCATCATCGCGCCGACCATGGCGGGCACGCCGGTGGTGTAGGAAATGGCCTGGGAACCGAGTTCCCGGTAGCATTCCTGATGATCGCAGATGTTGTAGACGTACACGGTGCGGGGCCGGCCGTCCCTGACGCCGCGCATGAGGCAGCCGATGCAGGTCTTGCCTCTGGTGCGGGGGCCGAGAGAGGCGGGATCGGGCAGCATTCCGGCGAGGAACTGGAGGGGGACTATTTCCTGCCCCTGGAACTGCACCGGCTCGATGCTGGTCATGCCGACATTCTTCAGCACCTGGAGGTGATTCAGGTAATTGTCGGAGAAGGTCATCCAGAAGCGCGCCCGGCGGATGCCCCTGAGATTCAGAACCAGCGATTCCAGTTCCTCATGGTACATGAGGTAACAGTTCTTCGGGCCTATGCCCTCGGGAAAGTCAAAGCTCATCTTCCATGACAGGGGATCGGTTTCCACCCATTCCCCGCGTTCCCAGTAGCGGCCTCTGGCGGAAACCTCGCGGATGTTGATTTCCGGGTTGAAGTTGGTGGCGAAGGGCAGGCCGTGATCGCCGGCGTTGGCGTCAATGATGTCCAGCACATGGATTTCGTCCAGCAGATGCTTTTGCGCGTAGGCGCAGAACACGTTGGTCACGCCGGGGTCGAAGCCGCTGCCGAGCAGGGCCATGAGGCCCTTTTCCTGAAATTTTTTCTGATAGGCCCACTGCCATTTGTATTCGAATTTCGCGGTGTCCAGCGGTTCATAGTTGGCGGTGTCCAGGTAATGCACGCCCGTTTCAAGGCAGGCGTCCATGATGTGCAGGTCCTGATAGGGCAGGGCGATATTCATCACCAGCTGCGGTCTGACGCGCCTGATCAGCTCCACCAGTTCGGGCACGTTGTCCGCGTCCACCCGCGCGGTTTCCACACTGCGGCCGGTGCGTTCCCTCACGCTGGCCGCAATGGCGTCGCAGCGCGGCTTTGTGCGGCTGGCAAGCACGATTTCATCAAATACTTCCGCCGCCTGGGCGCACTTGTGAACCACTACCGAGCTGACGCCGCCCGCGCCTATGATCAGCACTTTCGCCATGTTCATGTCTCCTTTGGGTTGCCGTTGCGTGCCGTCCGGCGGCCTACCGCTCAAAGTAGGTATAGCCGCGCATGCCGTTGTCATACGCCTGCATCAGCGCATAACGTTCCTTGGGGGTCATGCGCTTCTCCCGCACGGCGAGTTCGGCCGAGCTGCGGATGTCTTCCAGAATCTTGCGCGGATCATATTCCACATAGGCAAGAATGTCCGAAATGGAATCGCCGTTCAGCTCGCGCACGAATTCATAGGTTCCGTCTTCCTCGATGCGCACGGACACCACATTGGTGTCGCCCAGCAGGTTGTGCAGGTCGCCGAGGGTTTCCTGATACGCGCCCACAAGGAAGACGCCCAGATAATATTCCTCTCCGTCGCGCAGGGGATGCAGCGCCAGCGTGTTCCTGAGGCCCTGCGGGTCGATGAAGTGGGTGATGCGGCCGTCGCTGTCGCAGGTCATGTCGGACAGAATGCCCTGGCGGGTCGGCTCCTCGTCCAGCCTGTGTATCGGCATGATGGGGAAAATCTGGTCAATGGCCCATGAGTCGGGCAGGGACTGGAACACGCTGAAATTGCAGTAGTAGATGTCTGCAAGGGTGGAATCGAGTTCGTTGAACTCCTTGGGGCTTTGCTTGAGCTTGCCCTTTTCCTGCGCGATGGCGCGCATGACGGCCCAGAAGAAGCGTTCCGCCAGGGTGCGCTGGCGCAGGGTGACGCGGCCCGTGATGAAAAGCTGACGCATTTCATCATAATAGTACACGGCGTCGTTGTAGCACTCCTGCATGTTGCGCAGGTTCAGATTCTGCAGCGTCTCGCGCAGGTTGAGCACGGGCGCGGGAGTGTCTTCCGGCAGTTCATCGGGCAGTGCCCCCACTTCAATGAGGCTGACATCCAGCACGTTGAAAAGCAGGATGGAATAGTAGGCCACGGTGGCGCGCCCCGACTCCGTGACGATATGCGGATGCGGGATGCCCTGCGTGTCAAGTATGGTCATCACCGCTTCCACCACGTCGGTGCAGTATTCGTTCAGCGTGTAGTTGCGGGAACTGACATAGTTGGTATGGGAACCGTCATAGTCCACGGCAAGGCCGCCGCCGAGGTCAAGGTAGCCCATGGCCGCGCCTTCCTGCGCCAGCCCGGCGTAAATGCGCGTGGCTTCCATGACGGCGGCGCGGATATCGCGGATGTTCGGCACCTGCGAGCCAAGGTGGTAATGCATGAGCCTGAGGCAGTCGAGCATGTCATGCTGCTTCAGGGTATCCACCACATCGACGATCTGGGCCGAGGTCAGGCCGAAGGCGGAACGCTCGCCGCCGGATTCGGACCAGTGGCCGCTGGCCTTGGTGGTCAGCTTGACGCGCACGCCGATCTGCGGCCGCACGCCCATTTTCTTCGCCTCTTCCAGAATGGTGTCCAGCTCGCCCGGCATTTCCAGCACGAAAAAGCAGTTCAGGCCCATGCGCAGGGCGTGCAGGCCGAGATCGATGAACTCCTCGTCCTTGTAGCCGTTGCAGATAAGACAGGCCTTGCTGCTTTTGAGCTGGGAAACGGCGGCGATGAGTTCCGCCTTGGAACCGACTTCCAGCCCGTGGTGGTAGGTGCGGCCGTACTGGGCGATGCGCTCCACCACCTGCTGCTGCTGATTGACCTTGATGGGGAAGACGCCGCGATATTCGCCCTTGTAGCCCAGTTCGGAGATGGCCGCCCGGAAGGTCTGATGGAGCAGGGAGATCTGGGAATCAAGAATATTTTCGATGCGGAGCAGCACGGGCATGTCGTAGCCGCGTTCCTGAATGCCCCGGATAATCTCCGGCACGCTGACTTCCGGGCCGCCCTCGCGCCCGAAGGGGCGGATGACCACCTCGCCCTTTCTGGAAATATCGAAATACCCCGCGCCCCAGTTGCGCACGCCGTAGGTTTCGGCGGAATCCTCCACGCTCCATTTCTGCATGGTCGTCATTTTGGCCAACTCTGCCCACTCCTTGGGAGAAAGGGGAATACAAAAACGCGGCGCGCCGGCATATGCCGGAATTTTCCGCTTGCCGCGGCACCTCATCATTCTTAAAATTCCTATCCCCGGCACGGCGTATCCGCCGCGCGGCCTGTCTTCCCCGAAAGGGAGGACAAAAGAGGATTTCATCGGCTTGGCCGTCTTGTCAATCCATTTTTTCCGGCGGCCCGGCAGCAGCTTTCGGAAGCGGGCGCTCAGAAAAAGCTCCAGATGGACCTTTTCGTCATTGAAATGCCCTGCGAGGCCGGGCAGGGCGGGACTCCGCCGCGCCGCCCCCTGCCCGGCGCCGCTGCAGTTCACTTGCGGCGCGCGGTTCCGGCTTCGGGCGTGAAACCTGCGGAGCCGGATACAGGGTTCCGGCCGGAAGATACTTTCAACAGCAGAACGCTCCGGGAACACGCCATGACAAACAGCCCCGAAGAAAGCGGCATCCGCCCCCTCCGCTGGTTCATGCATGTCGACATGGACGCCTTTTTCGCGTCCATCGAGCAACTGGACAATCCGGAACTGCGCGGCAAGCCCCTGATTGTCGGGCAGGGCCGGCGGGGCGTGGTGAGCACCTGCTCCTACGAGGCCCGCAGATTCGGCGTGCACTCGGCCATGCCCGTCGGAGAGGCGAAACGGCTGTGCCCGCACGGCGTGTTCGTGCCCGGCAGACATGAGCGATACCGGGAGGTGTCGCGCGTGGTTGAGGGCGTGCTGCACGATTTTTCCCCGCTGGTGGAAATGGCTTCCATCGACGAGGCCTATCTGGACGCCACAGGGCTGGAACGCCTGTTCGGGCCGGTGGAAGAGATGGGCATGGCGCTCAAGCGGGCGGTGCGCGGAGCCACGGGCGGGCTGACCTGCTCCGTGGGCATCGCGCCGGTGAAGTTTCTGGCGAAGATATGTTCCGATCTCGACAAGCCCGACGGGCTGTATCTGCTGCGGCATGAGGATATGCCGCGCTTTCTGGAGAGGCTGGAGCTGTCGCGCATTCCCGGTGTGGGGAAGAAGTTCCTTGCGGCGCTTGCGGCGCTAGGCATACGCTCCGTTCCGGATGTGCTGGCCAGGCCGGAGCCGTTCTGGGAACGCCGTTTCGGCAAGGCGGGCATGGCACTGCTGCGGCGGGCGCAGGGCGTTGACGGGCGCGAGGTGGTGCCGTACACGCCGCCCAAGTCGGAAAGCGCGGAAACCACCTTTGAAAGAGACACCCGTGACCGGGATTTTCTCAAGACCTGGCTGCTTCGCCATGCGGAGCGTGTGGGAGCGCGGATGCGGCGGCACGGCTTTGCGGGGCGCACGGTCACGCTCAAGATCAAGTACGCCGGTTTCCGTACCGTCACCCGCCAGATGCGGCTTGCTGCGCGCACCAGCAGCACGGAAAGCCTGTATGAGGCGGGCTGCGCCCTGCTGGACGCGCTGTCGCTGGAAGAGCCGGTTCGCCTGATCGGGCTGGGAATTTCCGGGTTCGATGATGAAAAGCCCATACAGCTCAGTCTGATGGACGCGATGCCCGGCGGGGAGAGCGCGGCGGAGACGGAGCGCAGGCGGGCGAGCCTGGACGGGGCGCTGGACGAACTGCGGCGGCGTTACGGCGGCGCGGCGGTGCGGCGCGGCAGGCTCTTCGCGCGGGATGAGGCTGAACGCGCGCGGACGGAAAGCGGCGTTCCGGACGTGCCTGTCCGGGACAGGGAAGATTGACCGTCGTCGGCTTCGCCGGAGGGGAGGCCCATGGGCAGGAAAGCAGAGCTGCGTCCTGTCATGCCTGCTGCGGGGGCATTTTCCTTTTTTAAAGTTGGAAATACTTCAGGTACGGAGCAACCCGCCGAACCAGTCGGAAAATTCCGCCGCGTCGCGCGCGAGTTCAGCTTCCATCCATTCGAAAAACGCGCCTACGCGGGGCGTACGTCTGGCTTCTTCCGGACAGGCCGCAACGTAACGCCCGCTGACGGCAACGGCAGGAGGAAGCGGGGCGACAAGGCGCCCGTCACGGATATCCTCCGCCACAAACAGGGAACTGCCCAGAGCCGCTCCTCTGCCGTCCGCCGCAGCGGCCAGCGCCATGTAGGCAAACTGGTACAGGGGGCCGAAATGCAGGACGGGGTTTTCCCCGGCGGCGATGAACCATTTTTTCCATGCGTCCTCTCCCCCCTGAGGCGACCGCAGCAGGCGGTCGCTTTTCCATGTTTCGCCCCGAAGCTGGAAATAGGAAGGAGCAAAGACGGGAAACATCCGCTCTTCCGGCAGCGGGAGCATGAACAGGCCGGAGGAGGGCTGCATGTCCGGGTGAATGATGATGTCCACGTCCGGCCCAAGCCGGGGGCGGCCCGGGTGGGGGGCGATGCGCAGGTCAATTTCGGGAAATCGTTCGCAAAAGCGGCTCAGGCGCGGCGCAAGCCAGCGGTTGGCGAAGCTCGCCTCCGCCACTACGGCAAGCTGGCCGCCGCCCCGGCGCAGGCGCGCGCTTTCCCTGCGCAGCGTGTCCAGCGCCCCGGCAACAGCGCGGTAAAAGCGTTCCCCGTCCGGCGTCAGGCGTATGCCCGGCGCGTGGCGGATAAACAACGGAAGCCCGAGATATTCCTCAAGATGCCTGACATGCTGGCTGATCGCCGCTTGGGTCACGCACAGTTCTTCCCCCGCTCTGGTGAAGCTGCCGGTTCTGGCCGCTGCCTCAAAGGCGGCAAGTGCATTCAGGGGAGGGGTATCAAGCATAAGAAAAACTTATCCTGACCTGTAATTAATCTCGTTTGCACGGCGGCCGCCTTTGCCGCATCTTTCCCTTTCCGCGGGACTCCGCGCCATGCGTCCGTTATCAGGAGGAGGAGAGCCGTGCTTGAAGTCGTTGTATTGCTGTTGCCTGTGTTCGTGCTGATTTTTCTGGGCATGCTGGCGGAACGGTTCCAGCTGGTGCCGCCCTTCGGGGCGACCACCCTTAATCAGTTCCTGATCAATCTGGGGCTGCCGTCCCTGATATTTCTGGGCATTGCGGAATGCAGGCCGGAAGACCTGAACCACGGAGCCTTTCTGGTCGGTTTCTCGCTGTGCCTTTTTGTTACCTTCGGGCTGCTGGTTCCCGTATTCCGCCATTTAAAGGCAGGCTACCGGGAGAGCGTGATGCTGTCAATGCTGGCGAGCTTCCCCAATGTCGTGCTGGTGGGCCTGCCGGTACTCATGGCGCTGTATCCCGGTGAAGCGCAGGTTGTGCTGGCCAGCACGCTGACCAATATTCTGGAAATTCCCATCATTCTGGTCGCCCTGCTCATCCTGGTCAATAACGGGGCCAGGGGGCGTCATCCGATGCGGACTGTGGGAATCACCCTTCTGACGAATCCCGTGGTGCTGTCCACGGCGTGCGGCGCGCTGTTCTATGTCACGGGAACGGCCGTGCCGCTGTTCCTTGAAGCAGCCTGCCGCGCTCTGGGCAACTCGGTCATGCCCTGCGCTCTGGTATCGCTGGGAATCGTCATGAGCGCCCGTTTGCGCGGGGGCCGTGCCGGGCGTTTCCGCTCCGGCAGACAGGCAGCCGTCCTCATCGGCAAGCAGCTTGTTCAGCCGGGCATCGCATGGGCAGCACTGACGCTGCTCGGTGCCGAACCCCTGTGGCTGTCCATGGGGGTGCTGCTTGCCGCCATGCCCATCGGCACACTGGCCTATGCCATGAGCGATTCCTGCAAGGTGGCGGAGGATGACGCGGCCGCGGCCGTCATTGCGAGTACGCTGCTTTCTCTGCTGCTGATGCCGGTGCTTGCCGCATTTTTGAAATAGGCTGTTCTATCCGTTCAGCAGTCCGGCAAGAAGGCCGGGCAGGGAGTTGGCCTGGGCGAGCATGGCCGTGGCGGTACGGGTCAGGATCTGACTGCGCGCGAACTCCGTCATTTCCCCGGCTGCGTCCGCGTCGGAGATGCGTGATTCCGAGGCCTGCAGGTTTTCAGCCTGAATCTCGAGATTGGTGACGGTGTTTTCCAGCCGGTTCTGCATCGAGCCGAGATGGGCGCGGATGCTGTTCGTGTTGATCATGGCCTGATCGACGCGGGGCAGGGCGCGCTGCGCCCGTGCCTGGGTTTCAATGGACAGGACGCTCAGGTTGGCGTCGGAACCCTCCGGCAGAGTGGCGGTAACCTTGGGCATGTCTCCCCAGGTGGTGTCAATATTGAAAATGCCCTTTCCGGAAATGATGACCAGAAGATCTTCGGTCACCTCATCGATGTATATTCTCTCCCTGGTGGTATCCGGATTATCCCTTCCAGGGATGGAGCCCTTGTTCGGAGTATCCTGCAAACGGTCATAGTCACCGCTGTAGGTGATGTGCATCTCGCCCGATCCGGCGGTTCGCTGGAAAGCCACCGTCGAACCGCCGCCGAGCGACCAGGTATCCTTTGTGGCGCCGCCGTCATTGAATGTTCCCGACATGACCCCGTCACCGGGAAGCTTGTAGTCGCCGCTCAGAAAGCCGTTTTCAGCGGTCATGATTTTTGCCGCATCCGCCGTTCCCGTTATGCCGTTCGCTCTCCATGTATAGTCATTATCCGCGCCGTCCTCGATTTTTGTCCCCGCCAGATGATACCCGTCCCGGGTAAAGAGCTGAATGTCGTCTTCCGCGCCGGGAAGCCCGTCGATGATAATCTCGACGCCTTTGGCTCCCTTGGGGATATAGGACATGGAGATGAGGCCGGAGCCGACGCTGGTGGCCTTGTAGCCGGTATCCGTCGCGCCGGGCATGTCTCCGAGAGAGAAAATGATGCCGGCCTTGCCGCCTTCCACAAGGTCCAGAGCGCGCAGGGTGGCGTTGCCGAAGGAGAGATAATAGTAATCTTCGGCGGAATCATTTCCCGTGCCGAAATGGATTTTGACGGCGCCGGTGGAATTGAGGCCGGAACCGTCATGCCCGCCGCTGCGTGAGCCGTCCAGCAGCTTGATGCCGTTGAAGTTCGTGGCGTTGGCGATGCGGTTGATTTCATGCCCCATCAGTTGAAATTCGTTGTTGATGAGCATGCGCTGCGTGGAATCATATGTTCCGGTGGCGGCCTGTTCCGCCAGTTCCTTCATGCGGATGAGCTTTTCGTCGATGACGGCCAGCGCGCCGTCGGCGGTCTGAATCATGGAGATAGCGTCATTGGCGTTGCGGATGCCCTGATTCAGAGTGGCAATGTCTGACCGCATAAGTTCCCGGATGGCCAGCCCCGCCGCATCGTCCGCCGCTCTTTCCACGCGCAGGCCGGAGGAAAGATGCCTGAGGGAGTCGCCCATGCTGCGATAGTGGGAGTTCAGTCTCCGGGAAGTGCGGACAGCCATCATGTTGTGGCTGACACTAAGGCTCATGCTGGCTCCTTTTTAATAATGCTTGTGTATGCAATATTTATGCCATGGTATAAATATGAGGAAAGATATGAAGCGATTGGTGCCGGTGCGTCAAAATCATGGTATCTGTACAGTCCGGGGCGGCACATATTGCCGCAGACTGAACATTCAATCAGGAAAACCTCTCTGTAGTAAATCAGGAATTCCAGGTAGCATCAGAGCATTCCTTGCGCGAGTTTTCTCCAGTGACGAATATTTTTACGCACTATGTCAAGATTGATGGAAAAATCATGATAAACGCTGATCAACAGATGCGGAAAAAAGCGTCATTCCCGCGTATGCCGTCATTAACGGCAGTATATAAAACGACTTTAGTTTTTTTATTGGAATAGTATAGTTGTAATATTGATTTTCTGTGAGCGGCAAGAGATATTCCGCGAAAGCCTGTTGCAGAACTGTGCCGAAAATATCCTTGAGCGCCGGAGGCGTGAGCGCAGCGAGCCTGGAGCGGCGAGCCCCGCCGCATGATCATGCGGCATGGAAGGAGCGGGCACGGAGTGCGGCGCGGCGTTTTCCGGGCAAAATGCAAGCGGGAGCGGGTAGCGGCAGGGCCGGGCGAGCCTCGGCGGGAGGCCGCGGAAGAAAGGTCGCGCGGAGCGGAGCCTTCATGCGGCAAAGCCGCAAAACAGATGCGTCTACAGCGGCAGTCCGTTGTCTCTGAACCGCCAGAACAGGTTCTGGCGCACCCAGCGGGCAAGCCGCTCGCGGAGCGGCAACGGCGGGCGCGGGCGCGCCAGAATGCGGCAGATTTCCTCCGGCCCGCAGAACTGGCCGGAATACCAGTCGTAATAGCTGGGGTAGAGGATGAGGCATCCGGCCACCAGCGCGTCGAGAGTGAGGATGCGGGTGCGGCGGGAAAAGGCCAGCGCGTCGTTGGTCAGGCCCCAGCCCGCATAGAAGGGGGTTCCCCATGTATGCACCGGGATGCCGTACAGCAGGGCATAGAACCCGGCCAGGGAATCCACGGTATGCAGTGCGGTGATGCGGGCGGCGCGGTGCAGCAGAGGACCGGGATCGGGCAGGCGGAGCCGCAGATCCTCCGGCCCCGGTTCCCATTTCCGCGCGCGGTGCCCGGGCCTCCCGAAGACCGCCCGGGCCAGCAGCGCGTCAGGGTTTTTGCGGCGCAGAAAGCGCAGCATTTCCTCTTCCCGCTCATGCCCTTCCACGCGGGAATCCTTGCCGCGCGGAGCGGCTACAAGCTGTCCCGCCACCACGACAAGGGGGCGGTCTCCCCGGGCGGCGTCCGCCCGATCCAGTTCTTCCAGCATGGCGGCGGCCTCGGGGTCCCGCTCCGGAACGGGACGGGCATACAGCGGCAGCATGGCTTCGCGCAGGGCGCGGGCGCGGGCGAGCATGTCCGGAGCGTTCAGCAGGGGAGAGTCGGACAGAATGCGTTCCAGCCCGCTTGGACGCGAGGCGTCATAATACATGCCCAGGCTGTCCTGCGCCAGAGAAAGAGGCAGGGCATCGGCGTTTTCCGTGGGGGGGCGCAGAATGCCCCAGGCGGTACGAAGCAGGGGCAGACTCGCCGCGGCGCAGCGGGCGGCCAGATCGTCCGGCTCCTGCGAAGCCCGCACCACCACGCGCGCATGGCCGGAGGTCTTTTTGCGCACGGCGGCCTCGCCTACGGCGGAAGCCGCGTCGCGGAAGAACTGCATGTTCCCGTCCGTGCTCCACAGAAAATAGCCTGTCTTGCGCACGGCCCTGCCCGAAAAACCCAGACAGGCGGCATAACCCCGATTGGCGTCATTCTGGCGGCGCTGTCCGGCGAGCAGACGGATGATTTCATGAATGGTGCAGGCTTCCCCCGTAACGGGGTTGACGTAGCGGGAACACAGAAGATAGGCCGCGGCAAAGATTTCCGCCGCGCCGCGCTTTCTGGTTCTGCGCGGGCAGGCCGCGCGATCCCGCGTCAGGCCCCATCCGGCATAGAAGGGCAGGCCGAAGCAGTGAACCGGCTTGCCCTGAAGCAGTGCCTCGAACCCCATGAGCGATGAAACGGTGTATACTTCATCGGCCTGAGCCAGAAGGGATGGGGCGGAAAAGTCGCGTTCGATGACGCGCGCGCCGTATTCCGCCGCCAGAGCGGCAAGGTAGCCGCGTTTTCTGCCCGCCAGGGTGAACGGGTGGGGCTTGACGAAGACCGCCGCGCCGGGGTGGGCCCTGCATGCCTGTTCCAGCATGAGGCGGAAGGTGTCGGCGTCGGCCATGCCCAGTGTGACCTTGGGGTCTCCTTCCCACTGATCGATGACAAGGATGCGGGTGCGGTTGCTCGGCGTGCAGAGCTGATAGGGAGAGGCATGCGGCGCGTGGTTGTATTTGCTGAGACGCGCTCCGAGCATGGCGTGCAGGGCGCGGTCGGCTTCCGCCATCAGGGAGGGAGTTTCCCAGCCTGAGGCGTTGAGCAGATTTTCCAGACGCGAGGGGCGGCCCGCGTCATAAAACAGTCCGGTATCGTCCGCGATGAGGGAACAGGTCGGCGCGTCGCGTCCCGGCAGGGCCATCGAACGAAGAAAGCCGTCCTCCAGCGCGAGGTAGGGCAGGTTATGGGAAGCCGCCAGCTCTTTTGCCCTGGACGCCGAGGTGCGGCCTTCCCTCCCTGCAAGCGCGGCCACGGGCTGTTCCCCGAACGGAAGCAGGGCGGGCCGGAACAGCGGTTCCGACCCGAGAAAGGCCGCCAGATGCGGCATGCGCAGCAGAGAACGGGTAAGCACGCCCACGCGGGCCGCGGGGGAGGGAAAGGCGGGCGGGAACCAGGAGGATGTACGCGGCAGAAGGGGATCGGACATGGAAAAGGCCTTTTCTTGAGAAACAGGAGTCCTTGCCGGGAATTCCGGTCTGAAACAGTCTGACATCGGCATGCCCCGGCGTCGAGCGGAACGGGACTCTTCCGGAGTTGCGGCGCCCTCAGCCGTCAGCGCAGCGCGCTTTGCGGACAGGGAGCGCGGAGACGCGTTTCACGCCGCCCGATTCCGGGAGCATTTTCAGCGCGAAAAAGGTTTCCGCTTCGCCTCTTCCGCCTGAGGCCGGTTTCGGAGCTGCACAGGAGAGCCGGGGCTGCGCCGTTCACTCCTCCACCATGAACAGGCCCGAAAAGCGGGAACTCAGGCTTCGCATGGCCTCGCGCGCTTCCTGCCGGGTGCGGAACGGCCCGGCCTGCACAATCTGGCGGCCGCCGGACGTGCGGACCCGGCCGCTGATCCCCAGCTCCTTGAGCGTGGCTGCGGCGTGGCGGCTGTTTGCCGGGGAGGAAAATGCTCCGACCTGAATATAGATGCGGGCCAGCGCGCGGCCGGCCTGCTCCAGCCGATCCATGGAAGCGTTGACCTTTTCCAGTGTTTCCATGGCCCGGCGGGCGTCTTCCGACCGGCTCAGGGTGCGTCTGCTCGTCTTCGGCGTAATGGCCTCAATCCGCACTCTGGCCGTGCCGGTCTGGATCATGCCGATTTCCTGCGCCGCCTTTTTGGACAGATCGATAATGCGATCCTTGGAAAAGGGACCCCGGTCATTGATGCGTACCGTGGTGCTGCGTCCGTTGGCCAGATTGGTCACCCTGACCATGGTGTCGAAGGGGAGTTCCTTGTGCGCGGCGGTCAGGGAATTGGTGTTGAACCTCTCGCCATTGGCGGTTTTCTTGCCGTGGAAGCCGGGGCCGTACCACGAGGCGACGCCCGTCTGCGAGAAATTGTCGGCTGTTTCATAAGGATAATAGGTTTTGCCGCGTATGGTGTACGGTTTGCTGCGCGGGGATTCGCTTCCGGAAGGTCTGCCGGGGATGTGATCCGGCCGTTCGTAGGAGCGGACGGAGGCGCAGCCCGCAGCCAGCGAGGCAAGAACAAGAAGCGCGGGAAAAAGCGCTCGGCCTGCTCCCTTCATGCCGCCCCCCAGCGCAGCAGAGCTGCGGCGCCCATGCCGGCGGCGAGCGTGGCGAACAGGCTTCCGGTTTTCCAGGCGACGAGGATGGAGGGGAGTGCGGCCAGAAGAAAGATGTTGTCCGTGTTCAGGGCAAGCCTGCCGTCCACAAGGAAGATTTCGGGAGCGACCAGCGCGGCGAGAACGGCGGCGGGCACAAAGCCGAGCCACACACGGGCCGCCTCGGGCAGAGGCCTGCCCGCAAGAATGGTCATGGGCAGCACGCGGGGCAGAAAGGTGCCCAGGATCATGCCGCCGGTACACAGGGCCAGTTCAAGATGCGTCATGCGGAATCCTCTTCCGGGGGTGAGGCCGCCGTATGTCCGCCGCGCCCGGAGGGCGGGCGGGGAGCGTTTTTGCGCCGGCTCAGAAAAAGCCCGACTGTGGCGGCCGCGGCTGCGGCAAGAATGATGCTGCCGCGGCCGGCCCCGGCCATGGTGAAGAGAAGGGAGAAAAGGGCGGCGCTCAGCGCTGTGGCGAGCTGGAGCCTGTCGCCGCACAAGGGGAGCAGCAGCGCCAGAAACATGGCGGGCAGGGCGAAATCAAGACCATAGGGCTTCACGTCGGCCACAAGGGAGCCGGAAATTCCGCCCAGAGCCGTGCCTGCCACCCAGCCGGACTGTGCCGTCAGATTGCAGGCGAAAAGCCTCCAGCTGCTGCACGGCGCTCCGGCGCGGAAATCCGCCATCTGGACGGCAAAGAGTTCATCCGTGACTCCGGCGGCATACAGGGCGCGCGCGGCGGGCGGAAGAGGCTGCGCGTACGGCGTCAGCGCGGCGGACATCAGGACATGCCGCAGGTTGACCATGAGATTGCCCAGGAAAATGGCCGGGATGGAAGCTCCCGCGCCGATCATGCCCGCGGCGATGAATTGCCCCGCCCCGGCAAAGACCAGTACGGACATGGCGACGGCCCACATGGCCGGGACCCCGTTTTTGACCGCCAGCACGCCATAGGCGATGCCCAGCGGCACATAACCGATCAGAATGGGCAGGCCCATGCGCATGCCGGTCAGAATTTCCGCGCGCGCGGAGAGATGGAGCGGAGAATGTATGCGGCTGCGGGAAGGCATGGCGGATACGGTTTACTGGAAGCAGAATTCCAGGGTGAACGCGCCGTAGTCTGTTTCAAAGGGAATGGCGACGGTGGTGACCTGGCCGGGGAAGGAGAGCGAATGGTTCGCGCCGAAGACGATGGAGGGCGTGGAACCCTGCAGTGGCAGGCCCATTTCGCTCAGCGTGGCGCGGGCCTGGCCGGAAATCATGTTGGTGATTTCGCCCACCGCGTCGCGGGTGTCGGCGATGATGTCCTCAATGGCGTCGCCCAGCATGCCCTTGACCAGGGCAATGGCACACGACTGCGAGAACGAAAGCGCGACGGCTCCGCTTTTGCAGCCGGTAATGCCCACGATTGCGGATACGTCGCCCTGCGCCTTGTCCGTTTTTTTGACATATGGCTTGCCGGGCACGGGAGACAGCCCCGTCATGGAGGAGAGCACATTGATGGTAGCTTGCACAAAGGGCTTGGCAAGTGCGACATCGCTCATGGCCTGAAGCTCCGGAAAAGAACGTTCACCTGCGGGAAAATGCGCCTGTTTCTGGAAAAATGCTGTCGCATGCAGGCATAAAGCGTTGTATTATCATGAGCGGCGGCGTCCGTCCAGCATGAGGTCGGCATGGGCCGAGCGGAGGCCGCGAAACCGTATGCCCCGCCGGGCTGTGCGCTCCGGCGGCGGGGCGGAGCGTCCGGAAACCTTGCCTTGCGCCGGAGCTTGCGGCAGTATGGGCGGATACGCAACGGGGAAGAAGGAGGCTTTTCATGGATTTGCGTAAAATCCGCGAACAACTCGGACGCATACGGGTATATTATCTCAAGGGCGATACGCTGCGCGCGCTGGCGTCGGCGGTCATGGCCCTGCGCGATCTGTCGCGGGCGGGCAATCTGCCCACGGAGCTGCGCAGCATGGTGCGCGAAGGCGTGGGGTATCTGGCACGCGACGAGGAACTGAAGCGCCATCTCAAGCGGCCTCTGGCCTATCAGCCGGGGCAGGAAAAGGCGCTGTTCCTCCAGCTTGGCGCGGCCTACAAGGAAATGGCGGCGCAGGCGGGGCTGGAAAGCCGCGAAGAGACATTCGCCCGCAAGCAGAAGCTGGACAGGGCGTTGATCCTGGGGCAGAGGCTGGTGGCGCAGGGCAAGTTCTCCGAGGCGGAGGAAGCCTTTCGCGAGGCTGTTTCGTGCTACCGCGACGAACACCGCCTGTTCCAGATGATTGCCGGAGCCTTCATGGAGGCCGGACAGCCCCGGCGGGCCATCGACTATCTGCGCAGGGCCGTGGAGGTGGAGCCGGATAACGCGGCTGCCAGGGACATGCTGGAGGAAGTGAGCGCGGGCAGGTGACCTGTTCCCGCCCGCGGCCCTTGCCGCACAGAAACAGCCGCCGGCCGGACTTCCATGTTCCGGCCGGCGGCTGTTTCTGTGCCGGGGGCGTGACGCCCGGCCGGCGGATTCTCCGGGACGGGAAAGGCCGCGCGGCGCTCAGCCTTTTGCGCGGCTGTTTTCCGGCATGCCTTCCAGCAGTTCTTCCAGCGTGATGCCATGATGGGCGGCGGACGCGTGGACTTTGGCCATGAAAGCCTTCTGCGCGGCCGGGCTGTCCTTTTCCGCCAGCACGCTGCGCATCCAGCTCACCATGCGCGCGCGTTCGCGCGCCTTGATTTCCTCGGGGGTTTCGTTGGTGGTCACGTCATCAAGAAAAAGGCCCATGCGGGACTCCTTGGAGGTAAAAGGGGAACAGGAGGGAGCGTTCGTTTTTTCATGTTTTCGGGAAAACGGGCAGCGACGCTACAGTTCGTCTTCTTCCCATACGTCAGGCAGCGCAAGGCGCAGCCAGAAACGGCGCAGCGGCTCCATGAGCGCGGCGCAGGCGGGATCGGCGTCGCAGGCCCCGCCGGGCAGGGTATCCCGGAAATCCAGCCCGGCGGGAACGGATTCCGGCGGAACGGCCGCGTCGAGCACGCGGGCGAACAGCGCCCGGACTTCGTCTTCTCCCATGAGTCTGACGGCAGACTCGATGCGCAGCGGAAGGAGCTTCCTGCGGGATGCGCGATCCGCGCCGGCGGCGCGTGCCCACGTCTGATAGGCTTCCGCGTACTCATGCCGGAACCTGTGGTTCTTGTAAAGAATCTGATCAAAGTACTGCCGGTCGCGGACAAAGACCTCCTTTCGTGTCAGATCGGGGTATCTGCCCATTTCCATCAGACGGTCAAAAAAATCCTGCATGTGCGCGCTCCGGGTCAAACCGGCATGTTTCAGCCAGGAAAAAGATGTTTGTCCGCATGGAGCTGCCGGATATCCGGCAGCTACAGCCTGTTGAAATGCAGCCAGAACCCCAGATCCTCGGCCAGCACGGTTCCCCAGAACAGCCATGCCACGATGCCGCAGCACAGGGCGCAGAAGAAGCCGTACACGGGCAGCCGCCAGGAAGCCTTGCCTTCCAGGGCGATGGGCAGAGCAATAGTGCCGCAGGCGCAGGGAACCATAAAGGAAAAGTTGACGGAAAAGCCCATCATGAGCAGCCAGGGGACGGGATTCTGCCCGGCGGCGACCGCGGCCGCTCCGATGACCGGGGCCAGCATGCCCGCGGCGGCGGTATCCGAGGCGATATTGCCGAGGATGACGCAGGTAAGAACCATAAGCCCCACTCCCGCATAGGGAGGCAGATCCCAGTAGGAACCCATGGCTCCGGTCACCAGCGAACTTGCGCCCGTCATGTCCACCAGTACGGCCATGCTCATGGCGGTGGGCCACATCAGAAAGGCCTGCAGCGGCAGAATGCGCAGGGAGTTCATGCTCAGCAGCCGTTCGTTTCTGGCGTAGGCAAAGGGCTTGATGTGCGCTCCCCTGTCCGGGGCGGGGATGAGCGCCAGAATCAGTGTGACCGTGGCGAAAATGAGGCCGGGGCTGAGATCATACCTGGCGGGAATGAGAGGGCGCCAGAACGGTTCGAGGAAGGGCAGGGCGATGGCGAACAGAAAAATGACCACGCCCCACAGTTCCGCGCGGGAAAGGGGACCCATTTGGGCGAGCTGCTTCCGGAAGTAGTCTGCCGATCCGCTGAAGTGCCTGCTGTCCACCGGGAAGACGAAGCCGAACAGTATGGCCACGGGAATCAGGGAGAGAAAGACGGGCAGTGCCATGGTGGCTGCAAACGCGCCCATGGAAACGGGGTACCCCAGCGCCCTGCAGAGTTCCTGCCAGGTGATCACGGCCTGCCCTCCGGCCATGGGCGTGAGAAAGCCGCCTACCGTGGAGCCGATGCCCACGGCGATAATCACCAGCATGGCCGATTTTGATCCGCGAAGTTTGGCGGCGGTGTCATAGCCCACGGATTTGAGCGCTTCCAGCACAATGGGCGTGAGGGCGATGGCAATGACCACATTGGCCGTAATGAAACTGATGGAGGCGGCCAGCAGCAGCCATGTCACCGCCTGGGCGCGCACCGAGGTTCCCACCTTGCTCAATACATAAAGGGCCATGCGGCGGGTGAACCCCCACCGGCTCCACATGCAGACGATGAGGGCCGGGCCGAGCAGCATGGGCAGACCGGGATGAATGAGCGTCTTGAGGATTTCCCCGAACTTCATGTCGGGCAGAAAGGCCGTGCCGAAGATGGGCACGGCCAGCACATAGCCGGAAGGCACGCAGCCGGTGCTCCAGTACCAGGCGGCCCACAGCACGATGCCCACGCCTCCGCGCTGGGTGACGGTGCTGTCCCCGATGGGAAGGAGCAGCAGCGTCAGGTACATGAACGGCCCGAAAAAGAGGGCGAACCTGGGAAAGATGCTCGGCTTGTGAACATGCAGCTCCGGAGGGAGCTGTCCCGTGCCGGAAACGGGGAGGGTGCCTGCGGAAGGCGGAGGGCCTTGCGGGGCGGCCTGGGAATCGGACATGATCAGTCTCCTTGTCGGGTGGAGAACAAACCGGATATCCTTCGCGTTGCGTGGGGAACGGCGGAACGGAGTCTGACAGTGGAAAAACGCCGCGTCCATTTTTTCTCAAGAGAAAACTTGTCTGGAAGGAAACCGCTGCGGCTGGCAGGGCAGAGCCGGCGCTGCCGGGAATGGGGTGTTCCATTTCAGACGCGGAACAGCCGCCTTCCGCCAGAGGGACGGCTGAAAGCCTTTTCAGCGAGTTTCGTGCGCCTTTCGTCCGGTCGGGAGGACGAGGCGGCTGGAAAAAGCGGATACGGGCACGGACATTCCTCCCTCCTTTGTCTGTCGCAAAACGCTGGAGTCCGGAATACCCCCGCCGCCCGTCGGTTCCGGGAAGAAGCGCGGACGGCGGAAGAACCTCTGACGCGGGGATTGCCCTCCCCGCGCACGCGATACCCTTGTTCGGGGGCGGGCGGCATGTGCCGCCCGCCGCGGGATCAGCGGATCAGATAGGGCACGGTTTCA
>CALUUZ010000030.1 GCA_944324075.1 Candidatus Mailhella excrementigallinarum | reverse complement strand
CCCCAGATGGTCAGGATATACTGCGGCGCATCGGGGTTGGGCTCGATTTTCTTTCGCAGCTTCCGGATAAAAGCCATAATGTTGCTGTCATCCAATAAGTAATCACTCTCCCATACGGCCTGGTAAATCTGCTCCCTGGTGAAGACCTCTCCCCGGTTGCGGGCAAGGAAGTGCAAGATGTCGAACTCCTTGGGAGTGAGCATGATCTCCTCGCCGTCCCGCGTCACTTTTCTGCTTCCGGGCCGGATGGACAGCGCGCCGCTGGTGATGGTTCCGCCGTCCGCGGAGCTGTTCCCCCAGCCTTCCATCCGCAGGAACAGACCGTCGCTCCTGCCGGAACGCAGGTCTTCCAGCGCATTCAGAATATCGTATGCGGCGGGTGCATCCCGATCGCCGCAAAGCCTGTCTTTCAGCCATTCCAGAGTGGACGCTTCGAGGGAAAGCAGCTCAATGCTCTTTTTCATACGCCTCCCCTTTCCTGAGCATGTTGTTATTGAAAACACATCCGGGGTTCAAGGTGGACACCCTATATCAAATCGCGGTTCCAGCGGACATAAAGGGCCTTGGCGCCGGAAACCAGCAGCATGTATGCCGGAACGACCAGGGCCAGAAAGGCAAAGTAGAGGGGGGGCAGTGCAGTGAGTCCCAGCATGGTTCCCAGCGGGGTGAACGTCATGGCCGTGAACAGGGTGATGCCTGCCCCCGCGACGGCAAGTACGGGCAGAGCCGGACGGCTTTGCAGCAGGGGCAGCCTTCCGGTTCTGAGCAGGTGCAGAATCAGGGTCTGCGTCCACAAGGACTCCAGAAACCAGCCGGTATGAAAGGCCATGATGAATCCGGCCTGTCCGACCGGGGGGAGCGAACCGAAGGAGCCTCCATACATGGACGGGCACAGAACAAAATACAGGAACGCAAACGTGACAAGATCAAAAATGGAGCTGAGAGGGCCAAAGAACAGCATGAAGCGCCCAAGCGTATCTCCCGACCACTCCCCGGGCCGCCCGCGAAGCCCGACAGCCACCCTGTCCCAGGGAAGCGCGAGACACAGCGTGTCGTACAGAAGATTCAGCAGAAGTATCTGCACGGCAGTCATGGGCAGGAACGGGAGACACAGGCTGGCGGCGACGATCGAGCAGATGTTTCCAAAATTCGAAGAGGCGGTAATCCTGATGTATTTCGACATGTTGACGAATGTCCTGCGCCCTTCCAGAATCCCCCTTTCCAGCACATTCAGATCTTTTTCCAGCAGGATTGCATCCGAGCTTTCCCGCACGGTCTCCACCGCAGTGTCCACCGAAATGCCCACATCCGCCACGGCCATGGCGGGGAGGTCATTCATGCCGTCGCCCAGAAAACCCACAGTATGCCCGTTATCCCGCAGCATGCTGACGATGCGGGCCTTCTGCCGGGGTGAAAGCTCGGCAAATATCTCCGTCCGTTCGATATGCACGGGCAGTTCATTCTCCCTCATCAGCTCCATCTGCCGGCCTGTCAGTACCCGCGCGGCATCCATGCCCAGCCTGCGACAGACGGAAACGGCCACAGCCCGCTGATCGCCGGTCAGAACCTTGACGTCCACATGCAGTTCGCGCAGCCTGCGCAGGGCACCGGCCGCACTCTTCCTGGGCGTATCGAAAAAGGCCAGATACCCCACAAGAACAAGGCCGTTCTCGTCCTCCGCAGAGCACGTGCAGGCCTGCCCCATAGAACGGTATGCCACGGCCAGAACCTTCATGCCGTCCTTCAGCAGCTCATCCGCCACGGCACGAACCCCTTCAAGGCCGCCTTCCCTCATATCCTTCCTTTCTCCCCGGTAGGCGGCATGCGTGCAGCGCCCGCAGACATCCCACACGCCGCCCTTGACAATCAGGAGATTTTCCCGCTCTCCCCGCACAAGAACACTTGCCAAGCGTCTCTCATGATCAAAAGGCTGCTCATCCAGCCTGGGATATCGCCTTGCCAGAGATGCAAAGTGTCCTTCCTTTCCCGGCATGGAGCGGCACCGGAGAACGGCCGCGTCCAGAGGATTCCGGGCACCGGTGTGATACAGACTGTTCAGATAGGCATAATCCAGCGTCTCTGCGCTCTCATTGCCGAGAATGTCCATATAGTATTCCAGCAGAATGGAATCGCTGGTCAGGGTTCCCGTCTTGTCCACGCAGAGCGTATCCATGCTGCCGAAGCTCTGCATCGCGTTCATATCCTTGACGATGACCCTCTGCCTTTTCATGACGGCGCTGCCCCTGGCAAGGCAGGCGGCGATCACCATGGGCAGCATCTCGGGAACAAGCCCCACGGCCACGGCAAGAGCGAAGGGAAGCGCCAGTCCCCAGTCGCCCCGCACCAGTCCGCAGACAATAAAGATAACCGGCACCAGAACGGCCATGAAACGGAGCAGAACCCATGCTATGGAGGCGGCGCCGCGGTTGAAGCTGTTCCCGCGGCCTCGCGCCATGTCCGGCATGTCACCACGGGCCGTATCCCCGCCCACGGCCAATGCGATGCCGGTTCCCTCGCCGCTCACAATCAGTGATCCCGCAAAAACAATATTGCGGCAGGCTCCGAGGCTGGCAGGACACTCCGGAAAGCTCTCCGCACGCTTTTCCTGTATCGCATGTTCTCCCGTCAGCGCGGCCTGCGAGACATAAAGGTCGGAAGCGTCGAGCAGACGGATATCCGCAGGGGCACGTCCGCCTGCAATCAGACGTACCGTATCTCCGACCACAAGTTCTCCTGCGGGCAGCGGCCCCCATTTTCCGTCCCGGAGTACCGGCAAGGAAGCATCCGCGGCGCGGACAACGCGATCAGCGGCGCGTTTTGCCCGCAGTTCCCGGACAAGACGCAGAATCCCGCTCATCATGACCATGCTGAGCATGATCAGCGTGGTCATGCCGTTGCGCACTGCGCTCTCTTCCTGAAAAATATAAACACTGAATGAAAGCGCTGAAATGACAAGCAGCGTAACTGTAAACGGATTAATGAACGATCTGTACATGCACGACAGCACCGTGCCGCCCCGCATGCTGACAGAACTGTTTATCCCGTATTTCAGACGATTTTCACATGCTTCTCTTTCCGTATATCCCTTGCCGGAAATTCGCAGCTCCTGAAAAAGGACGGAAATATCCGACTGGGCATACTTCTTTATGCGCTCATGGGTGCTCTGGACTGTATTCATGAAAAGCCTCCAGCAGAAGCGCCTGAACTCCGCCGTGTCCGGAGACGGCGGGAAACGGGCCGGAGCGTTTTTGCCTTGGAATACCCCCGGAGTTGAGCGGGACGAGATTCCTCTCTCTGCTCTCCTTATCCGCAAGGCGATCCGCACTCACGGTTAAGGACGCCGAACCCCGGGCAACAGCAGTTACCCTGCTGTGCCAATCTCCGGCAGAGACGTGAAACCTGTGTGCCGGTCCCTGCAAGCCCGGCCGGCAGATGCTTTCAACAGCAAAATGCTCCAGAATGGAGGAAAACCAGGTTCGGAAGCGTGCAGATCTGACTTCAATCCCGGCGCACGCGGAAGAAGGCGCGCAGAAGTTCCGCGCACGGGCCGCTTTCCACGCCGCCCATATGCCAGGGGGCGGGGCCGTCTGCGTAGGCAAGACCTTCCAGGCGCGACTCCACCGCTCCGGCCCGCTCGTCGCGCGCGCCGTACACCACACCGCGCACGCGGGCCTCCCGTATCGCCCCGGCGCACATGAGACAGGGTTCCAGCGTCACCACCAGCACGCAGTTGCCCAGCCGGTGGTTGCCGACGCGCACAGCCGCGCGGCGCAGGGCAAGCACCTCGGCATGAGCGGAAGGATCGCGCAGCGTCTCGGTTTCATTGCGTCCGCTCCCCACGACGGCTCCGGCATCGTCCACCACCAGCGCTCCCACCGGAACCTCCCCAGCCTCGGCAGCCTTGCGCGCAAGCCTCAGCGCCTCGCGCATGAGCCCGCTCCATGTCCGGCCCGGAGGAGGCGCGGGAACCGGCCCCCATATCCCGGCAGCGCGGAAACGCTCCCCGGCGGAGCCGCACGGCCCGGCCTCACGACGCTCAGACAATGGTGTACTTCCTGATGGTCTGCACCACTTCGGCCGGCTCATCACAAAGAGTGATCAGTTCCAGCTCCTCTTCCCGCAGGAAGCCCTGACCGACCATGCGGTCTTTCATCCAGTCCAGCAGGCCGCCCCAGTAGTCGCGGCTGTAGAGAATAATGGGGAACGGCTTGATGCGGTGGGTCTGCACGAGTACAAATGCCTCGAACAGCTCATCCAGGGTGCCCGTGCCGCCGGGCATGACCACATAAGCCACCGCGTATTTGACAAACATGAGCTTGCGGACAAAAAAGTAGTTGAAATTGCAGCGCGTCTGCAGGTACTGGTTGGCGGCCTGCTCCATGGGCAGCTGGATATGCAGCCCCACGGACGGCCCGCCCGCTTCGGTCGCGCCCCTGTTGCCCGCCTCCATGAGGCCCGGCCCGCCGCCGGTGATCACGCCGTACCCGGCCTCTACCAGTCCCCGTGCGATTTCTTCCGTCTGACGGTACAGGGCGTCTTCCGGCCTGGATCGGGCCGAACCGAAGATGGAAACGCAGGGAGGCAGGGCGGAAAGCGTGTCAATTCCCTCGACCATCTCCGCCATGATGCGGAAAAGACGCCAGGATTCCTGAGCGGAAAGGGTATCAATGACATATTGCTGAGAAGAGCCGGACATGGAACCTCCTGGGACATTCTGCTATTGAAAGTATCTGCGGACCGGAACCCCATGTTCCGGTCCGCGGCAGGCTTCACGCGACGCCGGAGCGCCGCGCTTGCAGGCAAACTGCGACGACATCGGACAGGGAACGTGCGGACCGCCTCTCCCTGGGGGGATGCTGCGGAATCAGGAACGCTTTCCCCCGGCGCCGCGCGGGAAAGGATTGACGAAGTTCCGGCTCAGGCCCCCCGGCGCCGCTTCTTGAAAGCATTTTCCGCCTGCCAGCCGAGTTCATGCAGACGTTCATCCACCAGGCGGAACAGACTCCCTCTTGTGAAGGAACCGTCCTTGCGGCGGCGTCCGGCATTCATGCCGGTCAGCAGTTCCAGAGCCTCGCTGATGTGCGAAACAGGATAAATGAAGAAAGTACCCGCGCGCACGGCATCGACCACACGTTCGTCGAGCATGAGATGTTCCACATTGTCACGGGGAATAATCACGCCCTGTTCTCCGCTCAGCCCCCTCCGCGCGCACAGCGCGAAAAAGCCTTCAATCTTGCGGTTGACTCCTCCCACGGCAAGGATGTCGCCGGAGTGGTTCACGGCCCCGGTGAAGGCCAGCGAGCGCCGCACGGGCACGCCGGAAATGGCCGACAGCAGCGCAGCCAGTTCCGCCCCGGAGGCGGAATCGCCCTCAATGCCCGAATAGCTCTGCTCAAAGTACAGGCTGCCCGCAAGCACCAGAGGCTTGTTGTGCGCAAACTGATCAAGCAGATAGCTCTTGAGGATCATCATGGCCTTGGTATGGATGGGACCGCCAAGTTCCGCCTCGCGCTCCAGGTCGATAACGCCGCCATGTCCCACACCCACCGTGCAGGAAATCTGGTGCGGCAGACCGAACTCGAAATCGCCGTTCCATGTCACGGAGAGGCCGTTGACGCGCCCGACTTCCACCCCGTCCGTACGGATTTTGATCAGATCGCGGTCATATTCCTCCATAAACAGCTCTTCCACCAGATTCACCCGATACAGGCGGCCCTTGAGGGCTTCAGCGAGGCTGGAGCGATCCACCTTCGGAGCTCCGTTCATGGCCGCCACGGCCGAGGCTTCGATCATGGCCTCGCGCAGCAGCGGAAACTTGAGAGAAATCTTGCGCTGATCCTCGCACAGCAGAGAGGCGTAATCCACCAGCCCGGCAAGGGCATCCCGGCTGAAGGGCAGCAGCTCCGCCTCATCAATGATGCGGACGAGGCCGCGCAGCCATGCCCGCACTTCGGGTGCGGAACGGCGGGTTTCCCCGGTCATCTGCGCCTTGATCTTGAACAGCTTGGCGAAACGGTCGTCATTGTCCAGCAGGCTTTCATACAGATCGTCCGGCCCGACCAGCACCACCTTGAGATCAAGGGGCAGGGCCTCGGGCTCTATACCCTTGGTCCGCGCGCCGTCCGGCATGTCGCCCGCATCCTCGATGCGCGCCAGACCGGAGCGCAGGGCGCGGACAAGCCCTTCCCATGCGCCGTGGTGCTGGAGCACGTCCGCGATATGCAGCACAAGATAGCCGCCGTTTGCCCGATGCAGGGAACCCGCCTTAATCAGGGTAAAATCCGTGATCAGCGCGCCCATTTCGGATTCCCTCTCCACACAGCCCAGCAGGTTGGTGAAGGTCGGATGATCGTCCACGATGAGAGGCGCGCCCTTTGTGCCGCTGTTGTCCACAAACAGATTGATATCATAGCGGCCGAAGTCCGGTTCGGGAGGAGGCGCAAGGGCGGGTTCCGGCGGCAGAGGCGCTCCACCCTGCCCTTCCCGCGGCAGGAACATGTCCAGATTCTCCAGGATGTCGGCCCGCACCTTGTCAAAGAACCCGCGCAGCGCCGCCGCGGCATCTCCGCCGCAGGCTCCCGCCTCTCCGGCTCCTCCCGCCGCATTGCGGCATGCCCGCTCGGCCACGGGGTCAAACACGCGGGACAGCACGGCATCCACAACTTCCCGATCCAGATCGCGCTCGTGGAAACGAAAATCGCGCTCCGCCTGGGAGAGCTTGCGCACCAGGCCGGTCATGGTCTGGAGCAGCACATCCCCCTTGCGCTTGAGCTTCTGGCGCAGACCGCGATCCAGCTTGTCGAACTCCTCCTCGCTGAGACGCCTGCCCTCCACCAGAGGATACAGCGTCAGGCTGCCCTGCTCGTCCACATCAAGGTTGAAGCCCTGCCCTCCCGCCATGCTGTCCATTTCCTTGAGCAGACGGGCGCGGGACGTCTGGAAGCTGTCCAGCAGCTCACCGCGCTTCTTCACATAGGAATCGGCCTCGAAACGTCCGGGAAGTTCCTTGCGGACAACCTGAAGGGCACGGGACATGGCCGACTTGAGCTGCCTGCCCTGCCCGGCGGGCAGACGCAGCAGCAGCGGACGATCCTCGTCCTCGAAATTATTGACGTACAGCAGATCGGGCGGCGTGGCCTCCCTGCGGGCGCGCGGAACAAGGAAATCACGCAGCATGTAGGTGCGGCCCAGATCCGCCTCCCCGGCAAGGTAGACGTTATATCCCGCCGTCTTGATTTTCAGGGCCAGCTCCAGAGCCCGCAGTGCCCGGGGCTGGGCCGGACGCAGCCTGCCCCCGCGGGGAGCGGCGTCGCTGTCCGCCCAGGGGATGCGCTCCTCGGGCCAGCGGGGGCGCAGGCTTTCCGCGGGCAGCGGAGTGACGCGGCGGCTGCTCATGAATGACCCTCCGCCTTCTCTTCCGCGTACAGGCGCTCAAGTATCCCGCGCGCACCGGCTTCCAGCAGCTCGCGGGCCAGACCTTCACCCAGTTTCCGCGCCCTCTCGGCGCCGGATTCTGCGCTTTCTCCCACATCACCGCGGACGCTCCGGCGCAGCACCCGGCTGCCGTCCGGCTCCGCCACCAGCCCCTCCAGCAGGATTTCTCCGTTTTTCAGTTCGGCGTCGGCAGCTATGGGCACTTGGCATCCGCCGTCCAGACCGGCGAGAAAGCCGCGTTCCGCCTCCACACAGAGACGCGTGGGCGCATGTTCAAGAAAGGCGGTCAGCTCACGCAGGTCTTCACGATCGGAGCGCATTTCCACACCCAGCGCCCCCTGCCCCACAGCGGGCAGAAATCCGGGCGCGGCCAGCACATGCTCCCGCGAAGCGGAAAGCCCAAGACGCTTCACCCCGGCGCAGGCGAGGATAATCGCGTCATACTGCCCTTCCCGCATCTTGCGCAGCCTGGTTTCCACGTTCCCGCGCAGCAGGGCGACCCTGATGTCGGGACGCGCGGCCAGCACCTGGGCCTGACGCCGCAGACTGCTGGTGCCCAGCGTTGCGCCGGGCGGCAGGGCGGCGAGATCATCATAGCGCTCGGACAGGAAAAGGTCGCTCTTGACTTCCCGTTCCGGCACCACGCCCAGTGTCAGCCCTTCCGGCAGAACCATGGGCACGTCCTTCATGCTGTGCACGGCCAGATCTGCCCGCCCTTCAAGCAGGGCTTCCTCTATTTCCTTGACGAACAACCCCTTGCCGCCGACCTTGGCCAGCGGCACGTCAAGGATGACGTCTCCACGGGTTTTCAGGACGAGCAGCTCGACATCCAGCCGGGCATGCCGCTCCTGCAGCAGAGCCTTGATATGATTGGCCTGCCACAGGGCCAGCGCGCTGCCCCTGGTTGCTATGACAAGTTTTTTCATGCGTTTTCCACAGGATGCCGGAAGACATCCCCAAGCCTTTTACGACGGCAGTGTTTTAAAGTTTTCGGTTGACGGGCTTGTCCGCCGGGAGTTCCGCAAGCGCGGCCCGGCCGGAGTCAGTGCCCGCACGAGGCGCAGGACCCGCCGGAACAGCCCGCACACCCGCCGCCGGAAGATGCGCCTCCTGAGGATGAGCCTCCCGACGCGCAGCAACGGCACGGCCGGGACATCATCTTTTCTGTATTGGCGGAATGACAGTACGGGCACACGGGAAGGCTGTCATCGAACACGACTTCTTCAAATTCCCGCATGCAGCTTTTGCAATGGTACTCGAAAATAGGCATAACTCGCTCCCTGGAGCGTTTTGCGATTGCACATGTCGCCGGCCGGAACCCTGTATTCCGGTCCGCAGTTTTATTCCACCGCACGACGAAGGGGCTCCGGAAGATTCGGACAGCATCGGAAAATCAGACAGCCGGAACGTCTTCGCGCATATCCGGGACTGATTTCCGTATCTTCCGCCGGAGGATGTCGCGCCGTCAATCTGACGCGCCGCGCAATGCGGCCGGCTCCCTGAAAAGATAATGATCCACCAGCCCGCAGACAAGATGCAGGCAGGCTTCGTGAATTTCCTGAATCAGCGGCGTCTTCGGACAGGGCACATCCAGCAGATAATCGCACAGGGGCGGCATGAGTCCTCCGCCCCTGCCGGTCAGTCCCACCGTCAGCATACCCACGCTCCGTGCGGCCTCAAGGGCCCGGATAATGTTGGAACTCTTCCCCGAAGTGGAAAACGCCACCAGCGCGTCACCCGCCCGGCCCAGGCCTTGCACCTGCCGGGCAAACACGTCGTCAAAGCCGTAGTCGTTGCCCACCGCGGTAAGTGTGGAACTGTCCACGGAAAGCGCCACCGCCGGCAGGGAGGGGCGCTCCATCACAAAGCGCCCGAGAAATTCGCCGCTCATGTGCTGGGCATCCGCCGCGCTGCCGCCGTTGCCGCAAATCAGCACCTTTCCGCCTTTTGCAAGACAGCGGGCAAGGGCCAGCGCGACGGCGTCAACACGCTCCGCATTGTTTTCAAAAAACGACAGGCGAAGTTTCGCCCCTTCTTCCGCATGCTCACGAATTACCGTCAGTGCTGCGCTCAACCGGAACCTCCGTTTCCCATCATGCCCGACATGGAGCGGGCGATCCGGATTCACTCGGCCGCTCCCCGGCGAACTGCCGCCTCATGCGGACCCGGCGCCTGAAAATTTCAACGGCTCGAGATCCTGTATCCGGCCCGCGCGCCTTGCGCATCCCCAAGAGCGTCTTGTTATTGAAAATATCTGCCGGCCGGGACCCCATGTTCCGGCCCGCAGGCTTCACGCCTCCATCGGAGCCTGACGCCGCAAGTCAATTGCGGCTGCTCCGATGTCGCTGCTTCAGTCTCGCCCTGCTCGCCTGAAGCAGCGCATTTCATGAGCGAAATGCTCCAGGCCGCTTCCATTTCGGAACTGTCCGGAAAATTCAGGACGGCAACACCGGCAGTTCACGAAAAAACGCCCGTGCTCCGCCGACCCGGATGGAATGTTCCGAAACTGATAGCCCAAAGCCTGGTTCCTGGCAATATCGACCAGCCTTCAGGAGCGGAAAGAAACACCCGATACGAAGGTGCAGTGACCCGGTTGCCCTGTGCGACGTTCTGGTTTACTTTACTTTCATGCAGTTCATACCCCGTTCTCTCCTTATTGTGGTCAAGGCTCACAACGCGGAAGCCATGCGTGAAGCAGAGGAAATCTCCGCGTGGCTGAGGGAACGGGGAGTTTCCTCATGTCTTGTCCCCTCCGCCGCATCCGCCCCCCCGCCGGATGAGGGAGGTATTCCCCTGCAGCCCTTTGACGCAGCGCATGCGAGAGGGATGGACGCGGCCCTGATTCTGGGCGGTGACGGCACCATGCTGGGTGTGGGCCGGGCACTCCAGCCGTGCGCCATTCCCCTGCTGGGCGTCAACTTCGGCAAGGTGGGCTTCCTGACGGAAATTTCCTCGGAAAACTGGAAACCCCACCTTCAGGCCCTGATGGACGGCGAATTTTCAATTCAGGGACACAACGCCCTGCACTGGGCGCTCGTCCGGAAATCCGGCGCGCAAGGCGGCAGCGGATGGGCCGTCAACGATGTGGTATTCGCGCGCGGCAGCGTAGCGCGCGCGGTAACGCTGGATCTGTTCGTGGACGACATTTTCATGAGCCGCCTGCGCTGTGACGGCATCATCGTTTCCACAGCCCTCGGCTCCACGGCATATGCCGCCTCGGCAGGCGGCCCGCTGGTGTTTCCCTCGCTGAACGCCGTCATGATCACACCGGTCTGCCCCTTTGCCGGGGCCTTTCCCCCTCTCGTTCTGCCCTCTTCCGCCTGCATCCGCCTCAGAACCGTGCAGAGCGCGGATCAGGTTTTCGTCACCATTGACGGACAGGAACACCTTCCGGCCGCGCCGGGAGACGACCTGCTGATACGCGGCGAAACAGACAAGATGCCTCTGCTCGTACGCGATCCGCGCTGGTATCTGCGGCGTCTGGGACAGCGCGGCTTCATCCTGCCCGGCCCGGGCAGCTACGCTCCACCCGAATATGCTGACGAGGCGCAGCCCTGACATAACCGCGGGGTTCCGGCATGCCTCAATGGGTTGAGCCCTGATTCAAATCATGCTATTTTCCTCTTTTCGCGCCATCACGGCCTTGCGCCGCAATTCGCGGCAGACCCCGCGGGCATGCCGCCTTTCCGGAGTATTTCATGTCGGATTATGAAGCCGTCATCGGGCTTGAGGTTCATGTGCATCTCGCCACCAAAAGCAAGCTGTTCTGCTCCTGCCCCAACTCTTTCGGCGACGCGCCCAACACCAACGTCTGTGAAATATGCGCCGGCATGCCGGGCGTGCTGCCCTCGCTGAACCGCAAGGCGGTGGAATATGCCGCCCGCATGGCGCTGGCCGTCGACGCGGAGATTAACCGCCACTCCCGTTTCGCCCGCAAAAACTATTTCTACCCCGACATGCCCAAGGATTATCAGATCTCCCAGTTTGAGGAGCCTCTGTGCGAACACGGCCGGCTGGACATCTCCGTGGCCGGAAAAAGCAAGCGGATCGGGATTACCCGCATCCACATGGAAGACGACGCGGGCAAGAACATTCATCCTCAGGGCGAACGCATCAGCCTTGTGGATCTTAACCGGGCGGGGACGCCGCTGATTGAAATCGTGAGTGACCCGGACATGTCCAGCGCCGAGGAAGCCGTAGCTTACCTGAAGGCTCTGCACGCCATGGTGGTGAGCCTCGGCATCAGCAACGGCAACATGGAGGAAGGCAGTTTCCGCTGCGACGCCAATGTGTCCATACGGCCCCGCGGCAGCAGGACGCTGGGCACGCGTACCGAGCTGAAGAATCTCAATTCGTTCCGCCATGTGCAGAAGGCCATAGAATACGAGATTTCGCGCCAGAGCGATCTGCTGGAAGACGGAGAAAAGGTGGTGCAGGAAACCCGCCTGTACGATGCCGCCCGGAACATCACTCTGGCCATGCGCGGCAAGGAAGATGCGCAGGACTACCGCTATTTTCCCGATCCGGACCTGGTGCCTGTGGATATCAGCGAGGAGGAACTCGCCGGCTGGAAAGAAACGCAGCCTGAACTGCCCCAGGCGCGTCTGGCCCGTTTCATGAAAGAGTGGAAGCTCCCGGAAGCCGACGCCGTCCTGCTTGCCGCCGATCCGCATCTTGCGGCGCTGTTTGAAAACGCGGTCCGCCTCTACCCTGAATCCCGCAAGATAGCCAATCTCATGCTTGGCCCTCTGCTCCGGCAGATCAACGAACAGGGGCTGGACAGCGCAGGGCTGAAACTTTCGCCCGAGGCGCTGGCCGAACTGGCAAGGATCATCGATTCCGGACTGATCAGCGCCAAGATCGGAGCAGAAATCTTCCCTGAACTCATGCGGGGCGGCGTTATGCCCGAAGACTATGTCAAAACCCACGGGCTTGCCCAGGTATCGGACAGCGGCGCAATCGAGGCGGCGGTCAGAAAGGTGGTGGAAGCCAATCCCGCTGAAGCGGAAGCCTACAGGGGAGGCAAGACCAAACTGATAAGCTTTTTTGTCGGTCAGGTGATGCGCGAAATGCGCGGCAAGGCCAACCCCGCCGTAGTCAATGAAATTCTGGCCCGCCTGCTGGGCAGTTGACGTCGTGAATACGGCGTTCCGCAGTCCGGCGGGCACTTCCGCGCTCTCCTCCGCGCGGCCTTTTTCGTTTCCGTATCCTCATCCCGGCAGATGCGGCGTCCCTGCCATGCGGCCGGTTTCAAAAACTGTGAACCTCCGCTCCGGAAAGAGCGCAAACGGCCGTTGCGGCCTCTGACATACCATGCAAGACAAAGAACAGCATCACGACCAGCTTGACAGGCTCACTTTGGATTTGCCGGGCACGGAAGCCCCATCCGGCTCCGCCGGGCAGCAGACGGAAGGGCCTCAGCCTTCCGGTTCCTCCCGCCCCCGCAAAAAACGCCGTGTTCTGCGCTTTCTGCTGTGCGCATCCCTGATGGGCGGACTGTTCGGGTGCGGAGCTGTGGGAGCCGTCTACCTGTGGGCCAGCAATGACCTGCCGAGTTTCAGCAAAATCGCGGACTACCGCCCGCCGCTCGTCACCAATGTTCTTGCCCGGGATGGAAGTCTGATCGGCCAGTTCTATCGGGAACGACGCTTTCTCGTAACGCAGGAAGAAATGTCGCCCTGGCTGCCCAAGGCCTTTCTTGCCATTGAGGATGACGAGTTCTACAAGCACCCCGGCGTGGATCTCAAGGCTATAGTACGGGCCATGCTCACCAATCTGAAATCCGGAGAAAAAACGAGCGGCGGCAGCACCATCACCCAGCAGGTTGTCAAACGCCTCATGCTCACGCCGGAAAAGAGCTACGAGCGCAAAATCAAGGAAATCATCCTCGCCTATCGTCTGGAAAAGCAGCTGAGCAAGGATGAAATCCTGACCCTGTATCTCAACCAGATTTTTCTCGGCAACAATTCCTACGGAGTCGAAGCGGCAGCCCGAACCTATTTTGCCAAGCACGCCAAAGACCTGACTCTGGCCGAATCCGCCCTGCTGGCCGCTCTGCCGCAGGCTCCCTCCACCTATAACCCCTACCGCCATCCCGAGGCCGCGCAGGCCCGCCAGAAGCAGGTGCTCCGCCGCATGCGCGATCTGGGCTGGATCGACGACGGCCAGTATGACAGGGCCATTTACGAACAACTGGAATACAAGAGCATGCCTTCGGGCATGGGCCGGGAGGGCGGCTGGTATCTTGAGGAAGTGCGGCGGGAACTCATTGAGCTTTTCAATGAGGAAAATTCCCGCCTTTATGGTTTTGATTTCGGACTGTACGGCGAAGATGTCGTGTATGAGATGGGTCTTACCGTGCACACCAGCATGGATCCGGTCCAGCAGATGGCCGCGGACGAAGCCCTGCGTCATGGGCTGGAAGATGCCACCAAGCGTCATGGCTGGCGCGGTCCCATCGAAAAGCTGACGCCGCCGCAGTTCGAAGCCTTCCTTGCCAAACAGGAATTCATGCCCGCCAAGCTGGAAAACGATGCATGGGTCAAGGCTCTGGTGAATACGGTTACGCAGAAAAGCGCGGAGCTTTCCCTCGGTTCGGGTTACAGGGGGGTCATCTCGCTGCGTGACATGGGCTGGGCCCGCAAACCGAACAAGTACGCTGCAGGCAGCGTGACAGCCGTGGTCGTCAGCGACGCGCGCAAGGTACTGGAGCCGGGCGACGTGGTATGGGTTTCCCTGGCCGCCCCCGCCCCGGTCAAGGGCAAAAAGGCGTTCTCTCTGGGGGCGGTCACCACGGACACGGTCATTCCGCTCAAACTTCAGCAGTACCCCGACATTCAGGGAGCCATGGTTTCCATTGAACCGGAAACAGGCGATGTGGTCGCCATGGTAGGAGGCTACTCTTTCGGCTACGAGGGCAGTCAGTTCAACCGCGCCACGCAGGCCATGCGTCAGCCCGGTTCCTCATTCAAGCCCATCCTGTACTCTGCCGCGCTGGATCATGGTTTCACTGCCGGTTCGATTATTCTGGATGCGCCTATCCTGCTGATCAATGAAATGAGCAACGAACCCTGGCGGCCGCGCAATTTTGAAGGCGGTTTTGAAGGTCCCATGCGCCTCAACCGGGCGCTGGCCCGCTCGCGGAATCTCTGCTCCATCCGCGTGGCGCAGAGCATCGGCGTACAGGCCATGCTGGATCGGGCACTGGCTCTGGGACTTCCCGACTCCCTTCCTCCCGTGCTTGCCCTGAGCCTCGGCGCGGGAGAGGTCACCCCGCTGGCCATGACTCGCGCGTACACCGCCTTCGCCAACGGAGGCAGGCTTGTCAAACCCCGCCTGATCCAGAGCATCCAGGGTTCATGGGGCAATACCATCTACGAGACGCAACCGGAATATGTGCAGGCAATCTCTCCGCAGAATGCCTATATCATGGCCTGTCTGCTCAAGGGCGTGGTGCAGTACGGCACGGCGAGCAGGGCCAATGTCTTCAAGCGTCCTCTGGGCGCGAAAACCGGAACCACCAACGGGGAAACCGATGCGTGGTTCCTTGCCGTCACTCCGCATCTGGTCACCGGAACCTACATCGGCTATGATCAGGTGCAGCCCATGGGACGCGGTGAAACCGGCACCGGCGCGGCGCTTCCCATTTACGTCTACTATGCGAAAAAGGCTCTGGAGGCATATCCGCCGGATGATTTCACCATGCCCCCCGGCATTGTGACCTTCAATGTGGAAGGCATTACCCTGCCGTTCATGGCCGGCACTGCTCCCGACACCGGTACGACCGTCGCCCCCAAGGGTGGCCCCAAGCCGGCCCTCCAGCAGGGAGAAGACCTGCTGAAGGAACTCTTCTGAAAACAAAGAGGGAGGGGCTCCGTTCCTTTCTCTTTAACCCGCCCGGTTCCCTGCCATGGTGGCCGGGGCCATTCCCCCCGGCGGGTTTTTCAATATCTTCCGTTCTTGTCGCCGTTTGGCGACGGAACATGTCCCGGCACGCGCCGGCTGCTGAGGAGTCCGCATGGACAGAATGGAAAAAGAGGCCCTGCAGGTCAGCAAGGAAATCGCCGTCAAGTTCATCGAAACACAGCGGCTTTCTCCCGCCAATTTCGGTGAAATTTTCCCTGCCCTGTACAGGGTTGTACTGGATACCATGCTGGAAGGCGGAAAACGCCTTCAGCAGCAGGGACTGAACTAGAGCGTTTTGCATTTGAAAATATCTTCCGGCCAGCTCCCGTGTTCCGTCTCGCAGGTTTCACGCCTCCACCGGAGCCTGACGCCGCAGGTGAATTGCGGCTGCTCCGGTTTCGCGGCGCACGGCCGTCAGCGCGTAACGCCTGCGGATAAGGAGAGCGGAGATGAGTCTCGCCCTGCCCGACTCCGCAGAGCATTTTTTCAACCGGGCATGTCCGCGAGCCGATGCCCTCAGGCTGCACGGCGGATGCGAAGGCGCGCCCTCCAGGGCCGGGACGCGGCGCCAGACCCGGCGGACTTCCGATCTCATACCTTAAGGACGACAACCGATGAGCGAACGCAAGAAGCTCCTGCCAGATTCTGCCGCGTCTGAAACCACGCCTCCCCTGGAGGAGAACAGGGATATCTTTTCTCCGGAGAACCAGAACTCCCCGGACGCAGATGCAGATTCCGCCGACGCCCATACCCGGGCCGTCAGTGATATGTTCGGCCGCCTGACGCCGTGGTATGATCTGCAAAATCATGCATTCAGCCTGGGGCTGGATTTCTGGTGGCGGCGCCATCTCGTCCGTGCCATAGTGCCCGGCCCCACGCGCAGGGTGCTGGATCTTGCCGCCGGAACCCTGGACGTAAGCATCGCCCTGTGCCGACGCCATCCCGGGCTCAGCGTTGTGGCGGCCGACATCTGCGGTCCCATGCTGGATTTCGGCATGGAACGCAAGGCAAAAGGCCCTCTGAAAGAGCGCATCTCTCCCCTGGTGGCCGACGCTCGATGCCTCCCCCTGCCTGATGCCTCGTTCGACGCCGTGACCATGGCCTTCGGCATCCGCAACGTACGTCCGCGTGCAGACGCGCTGAAGGAAATGCACCGCGTGCTCGTCCCGGGCGGACGAGCCTGCGTCCTTGAATTCGCCCCGGTGGAAACGCCCCTGTTCGGTCCCTTCTACCACTGGTATCTGCGTGTGATCATGCCCCGCCTCGCAGGGTTGATCTGCAGTTACCCCGAAGCCTATGCCTACCTTGCCGACACGGTGGAAAACTTTCCCCGTCCTGCCGACTTCAGCGAAGAACTCCGGGAAGCGGGCTTTCCTTTTGTCAGATGCACCAGCCTGACATTCGGCGTGGTGAATCTGCATGTTGCGGTCAAAGGTATCTGATCCCCTTGCGGATAGAGTCTCGCTCCGTTCGCCGCGGAAGCAGTTGATGAAGAAAGCTCCCCGTTTTCCTGTGAGAAAACGGGGAGCTTTCTTCTCTGGAACCGATCAGTTTTTCTGACGGCAGAGATTTTTTCAGACGCAACACGCTCTCACCAGAGCGTGTTGCTTTCGAACATATCTGCCGACCAGGCCCTGTGTTCTGGCCCGCAGGTTTCACGCCTCCGCCGGAGGCTCGCCCTGCTCGACTCCGTAGAACATTTCAATGGCGAAATGCTCTAGGCCCGCTGTTCCTCGCGCAGAGCCCGCTGCACGCTGTCCACATACTGGTGATCAGTTCCCTGGATATGATGAATCAGCCAATCCCTGAGAAAATTCAGCAGTTCCATGCTGACCTGTGCGGAACCGTTTTTCATGTTATCACGAAACTCCGCAATCCTGGACGTAAACTTGCGGTGAATCTCACGATGCTTTTCCGAATCCTTGTAATCAGAATGCAGGAAGAACTGCTCTTCCGTGCTGAAATGGGATACGGTATAGTCATGCAGTACATCCAGAATATTCAGGAGAATATCATCCGTCACCCCGCGCTGCATGGCATGATACAGATTATTTATATAGTTCAGCAGCATCTTGTGCTGCTCGTCAATCAGAGAAATTCCCGTTGAAAGAGAATCCGTCCATTGAACCACATCACCGGCGGGGCTTTGTATATGTTCTCCATTTTTCAGGGCAATGGCGACAGCACCAAGATCTTCCAGCGAACCTGTCAGCTTCACCAGTGTTGCCGTAAAATTCTCCATATGACTTGAAGTTTCCAGCGCCACCCCTCTGATGACGGACAGCGACTCATTGGTATCCTGACTGCTGCGAGACTGCTCAACCGTCGCGTGGGCAATCTGTTCCAACTGCTGCGCGGCCCGCTCCATATTCTGCACTATGGCTTCCATGGAAGTCCCTGCGGAACTCGCCCTTTCCGCGCTCCGCACTGTCTGCTCGGCGGAACTGTCCACAGCGGCAATGGTTTCCTGCGTCTGGCGCTGGATGCTGGAAACAGCTTCGGTTACTTCCTTGGTCGCCTGCATGGTTTTTTCCGCCAGATTCCGCACTTCGTCCGCCACCACGGCGAATCCGCGCCCGGCTTCCCCGGCGCGGGCAGCCTCGATGGCGGCGTTCAGAGCCAGCAGATTGGTCTGATCGGCAACATCATTAATGAAGCCCACCACCTGCCCGATGGCCTCGGCCTTCTGTCCCAGGCTGTTCATGGCATCTTTCAGGGTCAGCGTGCGCTCCTTGACTTCATCTATGGAATCCACGGCCACGCGCAGTTCCCGGGCTCCGGAGATGGCCACGTCACGCGACCCCTGCGCCTGTTCCGAAGCGGTATTCGCGCTGCCGGCAATATGCTCCACATTATCGGTGATATGCGACATCGCCCCGCTTGTCTCATCCAAACGAAAGCGCTGCTCTTCCACGCCCTGCGCGATGCATCCCACCAGCTTGGCAAGAGGATGCACCAGAGACCAGTACAGGGAAAACAGCGTCTGAACCTTGTCCGCCATGGAATGTCTCAGTTCTGCGTCCTTCCCGATCTGTTCCCGCAATGCGGCCAGTTCTTCCCTGTTACGTTCCTGAGCCTGTTCAGCCGTTTCGGCGCGAGTACGCTCCTGCTCACATGCTGCGCGCAATCCGGCACACTCCCGCAGCGAACTTTCCATGACAGCGCCCAGTTCCGCAAAATCACGCCCGAGGTTCTCCGGAACGGACGAAAGCTCACCTGTGTCGGAGTCCCTTTTCCGCCAGGCGGCTAGGCTCGCCAGAGGCATGCTGACCCCCGTCCGCACGATGATAACGGCAAGAAGCATGCATACCAGGGCTCCCGCCCCGCACACCAGCGCAATTTCCCGTGATGGCACAAGCATTCCGGCAATCAGCAGGGCCATGGCAAGCCCCACAATGGCAAAATGACGCATTCCGACAGACATGACATCCCCCCAAACAAGAATTGTTCCGATTATATGACCGTCACAAAGAGTGTCAAGTTCTTCACCATGTTCGCTCTGCCGTGGAAAAAGGCTGCTGCAACGGACATGCGGCTTTGTCCGAACCACGGTCAGGGGAGCCTCTCGACGCCTCTCCCCGACAAAGTCAAACAGATTTCTCCATATTCTATCGGCCATAAATGAAAAAACTCAATCCCCGCACCGTCTTTTTCCGGGACGGAAGCACGCCGGCGCCTCCGCAACAGAAACCCCCGCATCTTTCTCTCCCGGAGAGAAAGATGCGGGGGGGCAGCGGCGGCCCGCTGCCGGGCCGCCGCACGCCGTGGAAAACAGCGTCTATTTGTTCAGTGCCTCGACTCCGGCTCTGGCCACATTGGTATCCTCCTGCACGGAACCGCCGCTCACGCCGATGGCTCCGACAATAACGCCATTCTTGTCCTTCAGCAGCTCGCCGCCGCCAAAGATGACCAGACCACCGTTCGTCACCTCAATACCAAAAAGCTCCTGACCGGGCTGTGAGGCCGCCCCGAGCTGGGCGGTGGACATATTGAACATGCGCGCGGTCCTGGCCTTCTTCATGGAAACGTCAACGCTTCCGAGGAAAGCTCCGTCCATGCGGTAAAATGCCTTGAGGTTTCCCCCCGCATCGACAATGGTGATATTCATGGGCACGCCCTGTTTCACCGCAAAGGCAAGCGCGCCTTCCATGACTTTCTGAGCCTGCTCCAGGGTCAGATCTCCGGGCAGTTGGAGTTTGCTGGTGTCCACAGCGGCAGAGGCGGGAACCGCCAGCGCGAGAACAAGAGCCAAAGAGAAAAGAATACGACGCATATTGACCTCCCGTGCATATCGGGTGCGGCATCCGGCGAAACAACCCCATGCTGCTCCGTCCATACGGAAAACTATCCGCTGCACACTCCCCGGGCTTTTGAAGCGTTTTTTTCTTATACACCTCAACAGAAACAGACTGCAACATGAGAAACGCCGGCCCATGTCCGTTTTGAAAGTCCTCCGGAGTCGAACAGGCCGAAACTCCGTCGCGCCTCCATATCCGGCTGCCGCGGCAGTTCACCTGCGGCAGCCGTCCGAAGAACAATCAGGCGGACGGACTCCAGCAGGCAGGAGGGGCAAAGCGGCGGACATTTCAGCGGCATAATATCCCGGAAGAGATGAAAACAGCGCCGTGCATATGCCTTCCCCGCTGTGGGCCGAACCACATCTGAATTATATTTTCTCTTTTAAATAAATATATTGCATGCCATTCTCCGCGACAAATCTGCCCATCATCATTTTTTCAGCACCCTCAGTCGTTCCGTCTTTTCAGCCCGGCTGCCGGAACTTTCACGACCTTGTTCTTTTTATTTATTTATTTCAATATATTATAAATAATTCCATATTGCACATCTGCTGCGCAGGCAGAATATCCAATGCAATTCAGCCTCACCAGGCCATCTCGCTTGTCTGCCGTACATGATCCCCGTCATCTTAAAATCAGCGATAATACGCTGACATAACAGCATAAAAAACAAATTGCCTGTTTTTTGCATGATATCTGTCGTCATCCGGCATCGGTTGCTCCGTATCCGGGTTTTCCTCCCGGCAGATTCAGAGAACCTCTCTCGGCAGAACTTTTATGCTTCTTGCCGCAAACCGTGCCGTTCCCTCTTCCATACTGGCAAAAAAAATCCATGCACACATGCGAAGCGCCGGCCGGCCCAGCTCCTCTGTGATCACCCCCAGCAACAAGCGACATCTCTGGAAATCTCCCAGAGATTTGTATGTACCAACCCAAAGGAGGAAGTCATGCCACACCCCCACACTGAACGCCAAAATCTGGAAAAAAGCATGTCGCCACTGTCCATATGGGCTCTGGCGTTTGGCGCGATCATCGGCTGGGGGGCATTCATCATGCCCGGTCTTCGCTTTCTGCCCGGCTCCGGTCCCATCGGGGCCTGCATCGGTTTCGTGCTGGGAGGCCTCATGCTCACATTCGTGGCCCTGACCTATGGGAGACTCGTAGGATGCCATCCCGTGGCCGGGGGAGTTTTCGCCTTCTCCTACGCCGCCTTCGGCCCTACGCTGTCATTCATCTGCGGGTGGGCCCTGGTTCTCGGCTACCTGAGCATCATCGCCCTCAACGCCACGGCCATTGTCCTGCTGACGCGCTTTCTTCTCCCCGGCGTTCTGGAAATCGGGCACATGTACACCATTGCCGGATGGGACATCCACGCGGGCGAACTGTTCATGCTGGAAGCTGTGCTTGTCATCTTCTGGCTGCTCAACTACTGCGGCGCGGATATTGTCGGCAAGGTCCAGGTTCTTTTGGCGGTCATTCTTGCCGTCGGCGTCATCGTCATCGTCGTCGGGGCCCTGAGCGCGCCTGACAGCCGTCTGGAAAATCTGAGTCCGTGGTTTGCCCCCGACAAATCCGCACTGGCGTCCATAGCGGCAGTAACAGCCATTGCCCCCTGGCTTTTCGTGGGCTTTGACACCATCCCGCAGGCGGCGGAAGAATTCAAGTTCCCGCCCTCCAAGGGCACAGGTCTGATGATACTCTCCATCGTGTGCGGTATTCTCGTCTACTCCGCCGTCACCCTGGCCGTGGGCGTCGTCATGCCCTGGCCCTCTCTGACAGCCGATGCGTCCATTGTCTGGCATACCGGGTACACAGTAGAACTTTCCCTGGGCAAAACCGGCAGCATTCCTCTGGCCCTGGCCGTACTCTCCGCCATTCTGACCGGCATCAACGGATTCTATATCGCCAGTTCACGCCTCCTGTTCAGCATGGGACGCGCCCATATTCTGCCGGACTGGTTCGGCAGGCTGCACGGTAAGCACAAAACCCCTACCAACGCTCTCAACTTCGTCATGCTCATTGTGCTCATAGCGCCCTTTTTCGGTCGCGAAGTTCTGTCCTGGGTCGTGGACATGTCGTCCATCGGCACTATCATAGGCTACCTGTTCGCCTCCCTCGCCGCCTATTCCATAGCGGGGACATGCCGCGACATGTTCAGCGCATCGACAAGGCCGCTGGCTGTTCTTGGCTGCATAGCCTCTCTCATCTGCCTCTGCCTCCTGGTATTGCCCTTTTCTCCTGCCGCAATCAGCTTTCCCTCATGGTGCGTACTGGGCATATGGGTAGCTCTGGGCTTCTGCCTCTATTGTCTGCGGCTTAATACAATACGTTCCTATCCGGAAGATGAACGCGCCTATCTCATTCTGGGAGACTCGGAATTGTGCAAGTCCTGCGTGCCCAACTGGAAAGACAAATGAGGCAGCTCGTCGATAACGGAAAGAACAGCCGAAAAAAAAACTCCGCCCCGGTCTGACGCGAATGGGGGTATCTTCCCCGTCATCATCTGATACGGAACCTCAACGCCGTCCTCCGGGGCGGCTTGAGTCGTTTGCAGCGGAATCCGGAACTGTCTTTCCCCGCAAAAGTGCGTGCCTGCCTCGCAACCCCGCATGCCTTTCCCCTCTTCCGGAAAGCTGCCGCTATCACGTCCCCGCGAATCGATCATGCTGAACCGCCAGGTTTAAGGAGCCGCAGATTTATTCTGTGGATACATCAGCCCCATGCCCCAAGAGGCTTTTGCCTCTTTGAAAAAACAAAAACACATGACAACTTATTAATTCGGCAGGAAAAACAGCTTTAATCAGCGTTTCCCTGAAAACAGCCTTTCAGGAGGACTTCTCCGGAAGGCGGCAGGCACCTGTCTTCTGTGTCCGCGCCTCCCGGCATGCATATGGCTCAGGTAATTGATTAATTACAGAGTTCATGAAAAAATGTTATATATCGTGTTTATGAAGGACACCGTACAAGTCGCAATATTGCAACCATACGGAGGTTTTTTATATTGAATGCAGAAAAGCTGATGCAACCCGCTTTTGCGGTATGTCGTATTGAAGACTGGAAGATTCTCCTCTCCTCACCATATTTTCAAAAAATATTTCCCGACTCATCTGCTGGAAAGACACTTCCCGAGGTCTTCTCCCGTTTATCTGAAGACTTTTGTTTTCTTTCAGCAGATACGCCGGATATTGGAGTACATCTGTGCCCGGTACATGGCAAAAATATCATGCTTCTTCGCTGGATGACCATCCGCATGCAAAATCTTGTCCCTTTCCGTTTTCTGGATGTACTATTCCTGCCCGATACGATTTTTTCTCCGGACGCAGGCAAAATTCTGGATGAAGAGGCTCTGACTCTCCTGCTCGACTCCATCCACGACGGTATATGGATTATTGACGGCAATGGCATAACACTGCAAGTCAACAAGGCAATGCAGCGTATTGCCGATATCGTGCCGGAAGAGGTTGTCGGAAAACATGTCACCACCGCCATGGAGATGAAAAAATTCTCGGTATGTGTCACGCTGCATGCCCTGAATGCCAGACGCTCCGTGTCCATGTTCGACGACTATGCCAATGGAAAACACTGTCTGAACACATCAACACCTGTTTTTGACGAACACGGCAACGTGGTAAAAGTCATCGCCATCATACGGGATCTGACCGAGCTGGAGGATATGAGCCTCAAACTGGAAACGATGAAAAGCACTGTATCCTATATGCCTTATGGACATGCCGTTGAACTTGACATGGGGGTTCTCGGAACTTCTCCCGCTTCCATGCAGCTTCGGGAAGCCGTGGGCAGAGCAGCTCGAACGGATGCCCCCATTCTGCTGCTGGGCGAAACAGGCACCGGCAAGACCATGACGGCCAAGGCCATCCACCAGGCAAGCCCCCGCAAGGAGCTGAGCTTCATTTCCCTGAACTGCGGGGCCATTCCCTCTTCTCTGCTGGAATCGGAACTGTTCGGATATGATTCAGGGGCGTTTACAGGCGCGCTGAAAAAAGGCAAGCCGGGAGTTTTTGAAATGGCGGACGGAGGCACGCTCTTCCTCGACGAAATAGCGGAACTGCCTCTCTCCGCTCAGGCAACCCTGCTCCATGTGCTGGACGGGGAACCTTTCCGACGGGTGGGAGGAACGGTGAATATCCGTTCAGACGTGCGTATCATTGCCGCCACCAACAAGTCTCTGGAGAAAATGGTGGAAAAGGGAACATTCCGCCAGGATCTGTTTTACCGGCTGCGCGTCATTGCCATTGAGCTTCCCGCCCTGCGGGATCGGCGGGAAGATATTCCCGACCTTCTGGATCATTTCTTTGACTCCATGGCGGAAAACGGAGCAAGGCCATACCTCAGCCCAACATTGCGCAACGCGCTGTGCTCCTATCACTGGCCCGGCAATATCCGTGAACTTCGCTCCATTACCCGCTTCCTGATGGCTCTGGAAAAAAAGAAGCTCACGCTGAGCGATCTTCCCCCTTATATCCTTTCAGAAATGCCAAAATCTCCCCCGACGCCTGCCAGTCTTCAGGATGCAGTGGAAGCCCTTGAGCGGGAGATGATCAGCCGCGCGCTGAGGGAAACCCACTCCACCTACAAGGCTGCCAAACTGCTTAAAGTTAGCCAGTCCACCATCGTCCGAAAGGCCCGGCGCTATCGTCTGCGTGAGACATTAATCCAGCATCCGTAGAGCAAAATATGCTCCCATGCGGCCGCGGGCCCGCGCCATTCCCATGCGCGGTCTCGCGGCCTGTATTTCGGATGCGCTGCTCTTCAGGCTCATGTCCCTGCCGGAGCCAAACGCCGCATGTGAACAGCCGCGCCCCTCTCAGCCGGCAGAGCATCGGTCATGAATATGTTTTCAACCGCCCGGACAATGTTCCGGGACATCACGGCATATTCCATGCTGACTGGCATGGCTTCCTCCCACCGGAACAAGTCAGTTCCGACTCTTATGCTCCGGCATTGCCCGCAAAACAATGCACACCCGCATCACGTTCGCGCGCCCCATTCCGTCCCCTTCCTGTTCCAGAAAAAAAATATCATGATAAATCACTATAATACCACAAGCAGACAGTGATACGGCCCTGTTGGCACACCCCTTGCTATTTCCTGTGCAGTCTTGCGGCAATTCTCTCGCACGGCTTCAATGCCGGATTCCTGAGGGGCCGCAGCTTTTTGCACCGAACCCGTGGAGAAGGTTCACGACGCGCTCATTTCCCATACAAAGGAGTCTGGATTATGAAAGTCGGCATCCCCACTGAAATCAAAACACAGGAATTTCGTGCAGGCATCACCCCTGCGGGAGTCCACGCGCTCAAGCAGGCGGGACACGAGGTACTCGTGCAGAAAGGCGCCGGACTCGGCAGCATGATTACCGATGAGGAATACCGGGCCGCAGGGGCCAGAATTGTCGACAGTGCAGCCGAAATATGGGCCAGCGATATGGTTGTCAAGGTCAAGGAGCCTCTGCCCGCCGAATACGAGTTTTTCCACAAGGATTTACTGCTCTTCACCTATCTGCACCTCGCTCCCGAACCGGAACTGACGAAAAAACTGCTGGAAAAGCAGGTGACCGGCATTGCCTATGAAACCGTGCAGCTCGATAACGGTGCGCTGCCGCTGCTGGCTCCCATGTCCGAGGTGGCAGGCCGCATGGCCACCCAGGTGGGTGCGCAGATGCTTACCAAGCGTGAAGGCGGCATGGGGCTGCTGATGGGGGGCACTGCCGGGGTCGAGGCCGCCGAGGTTGTCATTCTCGGAGCAGGCACGGTCGGCTTGTCCGCCGCCAAAGTCGCCATGGGCATGGGAGCGCGCGTAACCATGCTTGACAGCAATATCAACCGCCTCCGCCAGTTGGACGATATATACGGCCAAAAACTCCAGACCCTGTTCTCCAATGCCTACAACATCGCTCTGGCAGTAAAAAAGGCCGACCTGCTGATCGGTTCCGTCCTCATTCCGGGCGCGCTGACTCCGAAACTGGTAACGGAAGATATGGTAAAAACCATGAAAAAAGGTTCCGCAATCGTGGACGTGGCCATTGATCAGGGCGGCTGCATCGCCACCACTGCCCGCCACGGAGCCACATATCACGACAAGCCCACGTTCATGGAACATGGCGTAGTACACTACTCCGTGGGCAACATGCCGGGTGCGGTGGCTCGCACGTCCACCTTTGCCCTGACCAATGCAACCATGCCGTATATGATCCGCCTTGCCGGCCAGGGCTGGAAAACCGCCTGCCGGGAAGACCGGGCTCTGGCCCGCGGCATCAACACCTGCAAGGGGCATGTGTTTTTCAAGTATGTGGGAGAGGCCCTCGGCTACGATGTCCATGATCTGGCGGAGATTCTCTGAGTCCGCCGGCTCATGCTCCCGGCCGCCCCGGCTCCTCACGGGGCGGCTCCCCCTACCCATCACCTTTTTCCGGTTCTCCAGGAGGCCGTCATGTCACAGGCACAGAATATCATCGCTCTCGATAAAAAGCATGTCTGGCATCATCTGACCCAGCACAAGGTTTTTGAAAAAAGCGACCCCGTCGTCTTTGTGGAAGGAAAAGGCTGCCGCGTAAAGGATGTGAACGGCAGGGAGTATCTGGATGCCGTTTCCGGCGGCGTATGGACCGTCAATGTGGGCTATGGCTGCGAACGCATTGTCAAGGCCGTTTCCGATCAGATGATGAAACTGAACTATTTTGCCAACTCCTACGGCAACATTCCCACCATCAGGTTTTCCGAAAAGCTGATCTCCCTCATGCCGGGGATGAACCGCGTCTACCTTTCCAACTCCGGCTCCGAAGCCAATGAAAAGGCATTCAAGATAGTGCGCCAGATTGGAGAACTCAAGCATGGCGGCAAAAAGACCAAGGTCATGTATCGGTATCGCGACTACCACGGCACCACTATCACCTGCCTTTCCGCATGCGGACAGTTTGAACGGAAAAACCAGTATGGCCCTTTCACTCCCGGCTTTGTCGAATTTCCCGACTGTTCCGCATACCGGGCGGGCCTGGAAAATGATCCCGACGCGGGCGTGAAATTTGCCCGCAAATTTGAGGAAGCCCTGCAGAAGGAAGACCCCGATACCGTAGGCGGTGTGATCATTGAGCCCATTACCGCAGGCGGCGGAGTCATCGTGCCGCCGGACGGCTATATGGAAACCATGGGGGAAATCTGCAAAAAATATGGTGTGCTGCTCATCATTGACGAAGTTGTCTGCGGTGTCGGACGCACAGGAAAATGGTTCGGCTACCAGCACTGGAACGTGAAGCCCGACATCGTCACCATGGCAAAGGGCGTGGCGTCCGGATATGCCCCCATCTCCTGCACAGTGACAACAGAAGAAGTCTTTCAGGATTTCATTAACGATCCCGCTGATCGAGATGCCTATTTCCGTGATATTTCCACCTTCGGCGGCTGTACCTCCGGCCCCGTGGCGGGCCTGGAAAACATCAGGATTATTGAGGACGAGCATCTGCTCGACAATGTTGTCAGCCAGGGTGCCTATCTCCTGGACGGACTGGAGGAACTCAAGGAAAAATACGAGATTATCGGCGATGTGCGCGGCAAGGGACTTTTCGTGGGTCTTGAACTCGTCAAGAACCGCGATACCCGGGAACCCGCCGACGAGTCCAAGGCTGCCGCCCTGTGCGGCGCATGCATGAAAGAAGGCGTGATAATCGGCCGTACTTCCCGAAGCTTCAGGGATCTGAACAACACAGTCTGCATGGCCCCCGCTCTCATTTCCACCAGAGGCGACATGGACGAAATTCTGCGTGCTCTTGACAAGGGACTGCAGACGCTTTGACGCCTCCCCCCGGAGGGGCGCCCCGGCATGGAGCGGCCCCTCCGGAGTCGAGACTCCGCCATGAAACGCTCCGGCAGGATAGACAGACTCAACAGCAACATGCTCATGTGAAGGACAAAAACATGCTGTACATCCATACTACTGTCAAACGCATCGTCCATGGTTCCGGCTGCATCAAAAATGCTCCTGCGGAAGCCAGACGTCTGGGCGGCACCCGTGCCCTCATCGTTACCGACCCCGGGATAGCCAAGGCAGGAGTGCAAAAGCCCCTGGAAGACGCCCTTGAACAGGATGGGATTCCATGGAGTCTTTACGATCAGGCAGAACTTGAACCCACAGTGGACTCCATAGCCAGTTGCGCCGCCGCCGCAAAAGATTTCAAGGCCGACGTGATTTTCGGCATCGGCGGGGGCAGCGCTCTGGATACGACCAAGGCTGCAGCCGTGCTGCTGACCAATGACGGCCCCATCAGCCAGTATTTCGGCATGGACAAGGTGCCCCTTCCCCTTCCTCCTGTCATTCTTGTGCCCACCACGGCGGGTACCGGCAGTGAAATGACGTCGATTTCCGTACTGGCCGACACAAAAAAGGGGGGGAAATGGGGCGTGGTATCCGATCATATGTATGCCGATGCCGTCCTGCTTGATCCGGAGCTGACCCTCGGCCTGCCGCCGGCCGTCACCGCAATGACCGGCATCGACGCTTTTGTCCACGCCATGGAATCCTTTGTGGGCAAAGCGGCTACGCCCATCACCGACGCCCTGAATCTGCAGGCCATGAAGCTCATCGCGCAAAGCATACGCCGGGCCTATGTAAACGGCAGCGACCTCGCGGCGCGAGCGGATATGCTGTACGCATCGGCCATGGCCGGCATGGGCTTTTCCAATACGCAGAACGGCATTATTCACGCGGTGGGCACTGCCGTGCCCCGCGAGTATCATCTCCCGCACGGCCTGCTGATGGCCTGTCTGGCTCCGCTCTGCATGAAGTTCAACCACATGGCGCAACCTGAAAAATATGCCGAAATCGCCCGCATTCTGGGTGAAAAGAATAGCGATGACACGCTTGCTCTGGCCGAAAGAGCGGCGGAACGCATGCACGCGCTGCTGAGAGATCTGGACATCAACGCCGGACTGCGTCCCTATGGCGTAAAACGGGGAGATCTCCCTCTCATAGCGGAACGCGCCGCCAGCAACGCCCGTCTCATCGGCAACAACCCCCGCCCCGCCACCGCCGGACAAATCCTGACGCTGCTGGAGTCTTCCTACTTGTAGCGCAAAAGGAGGGTACTGTCCGGTTTCCTGTTCCGTTCCCCGTTTCGCCCGGGGAACGGATTTTTTTTGCCGGACACTCCATACGCGACCTTACAATATGCGGAGTCCCGCCATGTCCGCCTCCGCACGCCTTTTCAGCCTGGAACATTTTGCTTATGAAATGCTCTCCTTCAGTCGAGCGGGGCGAGACTGAAGCCGCGCCGCCGGAGCAGCCGCAATTCACGTGCAGCGCACAGCTCCGGCGGCATGAAACCTGCGGGCCGGAACACGGGGTTCCGGCCCGCAGATATTTTCAATAACAAAACGCTCTAATCTGAAAGGCTCTGTTCCGGAATAGTGTTGAAAATATCCATCCTTGACCGCCGGAGGCGCAGACGTAGCGAGCATTGAGCGACGACTCCGCCGCATGGCAATGCGGCATGAAGGGGGGGGGCCGACCAGACGGCGGCCCCGCAGGGGCCATACCCGTTGCCGAACAGCGCGAGGCGTACGGGCATCGCGAGCAGAGATGAGGAGCGGAAGCTGTGTCCCGCGGAGCGGAGCCGAGTGAAGCGCGGCTTCACTCGGCGCAAGCGAGCCGGCCATGGAGGATACATGACGCCTGTGCCGGGGCAAAACCATATGCCCCGCGCAACGCTTGCGGACAAGGAGAGCGGAGATGAGTCTCGCCCTGCTCGACTCCGCAGAACATTCCCTGAGCGAAGTGCTCTGAAGACAGGCCGACAGGTTTACAGGAACGATCCGGAAATCTGATACCCCGTATAGCATTCATACACCACAAGCGCGAGCAGCAGAATATTCAGCCCTCCATGCACCACAGGCAGCCAGAAGCGCCGCTTCTTGCGCCGATCCATTACGGCCCCGGTAATCAGCCCGGCAACGCACAGCGCAATAATCCACCATGCCAGCACGGCATGAATGCCGGTAATGTGCGTTTCCCCGAAAACCGCATGCGTCACGTAAAAACCAAATGCTCCGGCAATCCACAGGAGCATGGCCAGACTGCCCCACCAGACATGGGATTTCCATGGAAAAATGATTTTCTTCTTGAAATGACTCATTGCCACTCGCTGCAGCCCCTGCCACATGGCAAAACCACCCAGTAACAACGCAAATACCTGCATGACAGGATGCAGCCAGAGAAGTGTCTGATCCATGGGAACTCCTTATTGAAAATTATTTTCAATAGATACCGTTCCTGCTCCAAAAGTCAAGGATTTTCCGGCAGACGCCCTGTTGCAGAATTCTGTTGCAGAATCAGGAAGCGGAGTCCGGCTTTTCTTCGCGGGGGAACAGAATATCGTAAACGGCTTTGGTCACCGGCCCGGCGGCTGAAGAGCCGCCTCCTCCGTGTTCCAGCATGGTGACAACGACAATTTTCCGGCCGTCCTTTTCCCCCCAGGAGCCAATCCATGCATGATCCCGTTCAAGAAACTCCATTTCCGCTGTTTTGGCCCGACGCTCTCCCACCATGCGTATCTTAACCACCTGCGCCGTGCCTGTCTTGCCCCCGATGCGCATATCGGGCCGTTTCAGTACCCTGGCTGTCGCACCGGGAGCTTCCACTGTCTTGACCATATAGTCGAGGATCATTTCCCGATGTTCGGCGGAGACCGGGATCTCACCGCGGACTTCGACGGGAGCATCTTCCAGCAGCTGGGGCTTGAGCAGTTTTCCCCCGTTGCACAGCGCGGAGAGAAACACCGCCGTCTGAATGGGCGTTACCAGGGTATGTCCCTGTCCGATGGACACATTCACCGTATCCCCATCCTTCCAGCTCTCTCCCATCCGGTTTTTCTTCCATTGCCGGGAGGGCACAAGCCCCTTGTTCTCATAGGGCAGATCAATGCCCGTCAACTGTCCGTAACCGCAGGCGCGGGCGTGCTGCTCAATGGCATTGATGCCGTATTTTTCTCCCATGGCGTAGAAATAGACATCACAGGACCCTATAAGCGCATGTTCCATATCCACATTGCCATGTCCGCCTCCGCGCCAGCACCGGAAAACACGGTTTCCCACCTTGTAGGAGCCGGGACAGAAAACCTTTTCGCGGGGAGAAACGCCTTTTTCCAGCAGCATGGACGACATCATGAGCTTCCACACCGATCCCGGAGGATATACGCTCTGAATGCCCCGGTTCAGCAGGGGGTAACGCGGATTATTGCTCAGAGCCTCCCAGTCCCGCCGGGAAAGCCCGCCGATAAAAATATTGTTGTCATAGGTCGGTTTGGTCACCAGCGCGCGGAGCTTGCCGCTTTCCGGCTCCATGACCACCACACAGCCCGAATACTCGCCCATGGCATCCATGATTGCGTTCTGCAGACGGGAATCCAGCGCCAAGGCAATATTCTCGCCGCTGGTGGGATTTTCTTCCTGCGTGCGGGATAGCGGGCGTCCCAGGGCATCCACCTCTTTGCGCACCAGTCCTTTCCTGCCCCGCAGGCGGGATTCCAGCACTCGCTCCAGCCCCTGTCTGCCCACGGTATCTCCCAGGACAAGGGTACTGTCGCTCTGCAGTTCCTCCACGCTCGCCTCGGCCACATATCCAAGGATATGGGCAAAGGCAGGCCCCTGCGTATAATGACGCAGGGAACGCGCAATGACCTGAAGCCCAGGCCAGTGGATCAGTTCCGCCTCTATACTCGCAATCTTTTCGAAGGGGATGTCGGTGAACAGAATGATGGGGTCGAACTTTCTCCCCTTGATTCGTTCCTGCTCATATCGGGTGGTCACCTTTTCCAGAGGCACGTCGAGCCAGGCGCTCACCTGAGCCAGCGTGGCCGGAATATCGTAACAATCCTCACGGGTCAGAGCCAGAGCGAAGGCCGGACGGTTTTCCGCCAGCAGCACTCCGGCGCGATCATGAATTTCACCGCGCGAGGCGAAAATCATCTCCTGGCGAAGCAGATTGCCCTGTGCCTCGCGCGCATAGTCCGCCCCCCTGTGGATCTGAAGAAACCAGAAACGCGCACAGAATACCATGAACAGCAGTCCAATGGCGCATTGCAGCAGAATCAGCCCCGAACGTGGCGGCTGATATTCCTCGGAATCATACACGAGCTTCATGGCAGAACCTGCGGGTAAACTGGGCAAAACGCCACAGAAACGGCGTCATAAGCGTCTGGATGACGCTTTCATCCATGACCAGAGGAGCATGGAACGGGATACCCTGCAACCCGGACATCAGAGCCGTTGTGACATAGTGTACGACACCCAGGCACAGACTCAGAAGCCCGATGAACGGAAAGCTGTCGACTTCAAAAAGGCTGTATCCCACATAAAAAAATGCCGGAGCAAGAGCATAGCTGACCAGTGTGCCGCCGAACAGCATGCTGCCGGTCCCCTCCTGTATGAGCAGAAACAGCGCTGCAACCCACAGAAACTGGGCTTTCTTTCTTTCCTGTATGGCAAGAATAAGACCGGGAAGCAGAAAATCAAGACCGGGAAGAACCGCCTGAAGGCTGATGCCGATACTGGCGTATCCTCCCCACCACACAAGATTGCGCCAGTTCATCATTCCGCCGGTGCCGCATACCGCGGCGCTTCAGACACGATATCGCGCGGACTGCGAACATAAACGTCCCCGGCCTCGGGCATGAAAAGTCCGGCCGGACGCTCATACAGCAGGACCTCTTCCAGCGCGCCGAAATGCACGAGAGGTTCAGCCGTGACTTCCAGTGTAGGCGCCGGGCCGGCTTTTACCGACCGCACCCGGGCTACGGGTATACCCTTGGGATACGCGGCGTCCAGACCGGAAGTGAGCAGAAGTTCGCCCTCCTCCAGCGGCGCGTTCTGCTTGACAAAGCGCATTTCCATGAGATTGCCTGCCCCGCCTCCGGCCAGAATGCCCTGCACCCGGCTTCTGGCAGCAACTACGGCCACACGGCTGCCGACATCGCTGAGCAGCAGCACCATGGAAGTCCCCGGACCGGCCTTGTATACCCGGCCGACCAGTCCTTCCCGGCCGGCAACCGCCGTGCCGGGAGCCGCACCGTCAAGATATCCCCGGGCAAGCAGCAATGTCTCAAGGCTGGCGTTCGGCCCTATGCGCGAGGCCAGCACACGAGCCCCGACCACAGACCAGCCCTGCGGCACCTCCAGACGCAGCAGACCGCGCAGACGCTCCAGTTCAGCCTGCGATTCACGACTGGCGATGAGTTCCTGATGCAAACGCGCGACTTCATCCCGCAGACGGTCATTTTCCTCCTGTACATCAATCAGCGCCAGGTAACGTTTCCATACCGCACCGATGCTGTCGCCCACTCCATGCACCGCGCGGAGCACCCCCCCGGCAACCTCCAGTCCGGTGTTCGCCGCCAGCCAGTCCCACTGTCCCGTGCGCTGATTCCAGGTATAAATGCCCAGAAACGCCAGCAATGCCAGTACAATGGCTATGATAATCCTACGAGTGCTCACGATTTGTCATCCTCTTGCGCGCTCCAGCGTACGGGGTACACAAGGAGACAAGACGGCACGCCACGTCTTTTTTCACTCACGGAGAACACCGGGACAGACAGTTCCGGGGCATTTCGGATATCTTTTCCCTGAAAGCCGGCATGGCAGTCTGCTCTCCCGCAAAAGAAAAACGCGGATTCACCGCCACCTGCGCAGCCGCATGCGCCGGACGCGCCATGCTGCCCCCCGATCATATCCATCGCCGGAGAATACGCCGGGTTCAAGACGACTCTTCGGAGGACAGCCATGCAGGATGCTACGCCCGGAAACGGAAAAAAATCTCCCGGAAAAAACTTCAACTGATGCAGACATCACGAAGTGTGGACAGGTTGTCCAGAGCGATGCCTGTGCCCATCACCACTGTGGAGAGAGGATCATCCACCACAAAAATGGGCAGTGACGTTTCCTCGCGAAGCAGTTGATCCAGCCCCAGCAGCAAGGCGCCTCCGCCGGTAAGCACGATGCCGCGATCCACGATATCAGCCGCCAGTTCGGGGGGAGTCTGCTCCAGAGCCATGCGCACGGCCTGAACAATGGCCCCCACCTGCTCCGAAATCGCGTCACGCACCTCTTCCGAAGTGATGACAATGGTCTGCGGAATGCCGGATACCAGGTCACGCCCCTTCACTTCAATCTGCTGTTCTGGATCGAGCGGATACGCGGAAGCGATCTTCATCTTGATCGCTTCCGCGGAGGATTCTCCAATGAGCATCTTGTACTTGTTCTTGATGTGGTGAAGGATGGCTTCATCCATCTTGTCCCCCCCCACACGCACGGACTTGGAATACACTATGCCTGCCAGAGAAATGACCGCAACCTCGGTTGTCCCCCCGCCGATATCCACCACCATGTTGGAGGTTGGCTCCTGGATGGGCAGATTCGCTCCAATGGCGGCAGCCATGGGTTCCTCGATCAGGAATACCTCACGCGCCCCTGCACTCTGCGCGGATTCCTTGACGGCGCGTTTTTCCACCTGAGTGATCCCCGTGGGCACGCAAATCATGATCCGGGGACGCACCAGGCGGCGCTGATTGTGGACTTTGGAAATAAAATAGCGAAGCATGGCTTCGGTGACTTCAAAGTCCGCAATCACACCGTCCTTCATGGGGCGGATGGCCTGAATATTGCCGGGAGCCTTGCCGAGCATGCGCTTCGCCTCGGAGCCGACGGCAAGAATCTGATTGTTGCCGCGGGAATCCTTTTTGACCGCCACTACCGACGGCTCGCGCAGCACAATGCCGTGCCCCTTGACGTAGACGCATGTATTGGCCGTCCCCAGGTCAATGGCAAGATCATTGGAAAAAATGCCCAGAACAAAATCTACAAATTTGGCCATGAGAAAAGTCTCGCTGCCTTGTTGTTGAATGGTTGTAAACTGTTATTTCTAGACGCAAGCCCGCCGGGGTGTCAACTTCTTTCAGGCCGCAACAGTTCGTACTCCCATGCTTCGCGGCCCCGCGCGAGCGCCTTTTTGCTTGTCCGGCACGGCCTCTCCGCGTATGCTCGCCCGGGCATGTTCACCTTTTCGGAAATAAAAATGAAACGACGTGAAATGCGTCCCGTGCGCTATCACGGGTTCGACATGTGGCTGCGCGCCCGCCACGGTGAAAAAGTTCAGAAAATCCCGCTTGACGCAGGTTCCGACTGCCCCAACCGTGATGGTACGCTGGGGCGAGGCGGCTGCATATTCTGCAACGCCCTCGGTTCGGGGTCCGGTATCGGCGGTTCTCTGAGCGAACAGTGGAATCACTGGAGGCGCAGCTTCGCACAGTCCGACCGGCTCAAGCATACCCGGCTTTTCCTCGGCTATCTCCAGGCCTTCACCAATACCTACGGCACGGCTGATCGGCTGCGCATCCTCCTGGATGAGCTTGAGGGGCTGCCCGGCCTTGTGGGAGTCTGCGTCGGTACCAGACCCGACTGTCTCGACAGGGAAAAAATGAGCATCCTCGCCGCTCGTTCATGGCCTGAACTCTGGCTTGAACTCGGCGTCCAGAGCAGGCACGACGCCACCCTCGCCCGTATCCGCCGGGGGCACGGTGCGGAGGCTTCCGAACAGGCCATTCTGCTGGCGGCCGAATACGGGGTAAAAGTCTGCGCCCATCTCATGGCCGGACTTCCGGGAGAAACCGGAGAAGATTTTCTGGAAAGCGTCCGCTGGCTGGCAAACCTTCCCGTATCAGGAGTCAAGCTGCACGGGCTGTATGTCTGCGGGGGAACTGACCTGGAAACAGACTGGAAAGCAGGGAACTATATCCCGCTGGAGCAGGATGAATACGCGCTGCTGGCGGCCAGAGCGCTGACGCTGCTCCCTTCCCGCGTGGTCGTTCATCGTCTGACGGGCGATCCGTCTCCCGGGGAACTGGCCGCACCTGACTGGGCGCTGCGAAAAGGAGAAACTGTCCGCGCCATTGACGCCATCCTGCACATGAATGACTGGTGGCAGGGATGCCGGGCCGACTGCCCGGCTCGCAATCCCTGGGCGGATATTCCCGCGCCGCGCTGAATCCCGGCCCGCCGGGCTCTCCGCGCGCATATGGACATCACTCCCGATTCGGGTAAACTCCACCACACATGGACTTCGCGTCCGCAGAACATGCCCCCGGAGCATGAGAGAGGCCCCCATGCGTCTGAACAACACGCTTATCTGCGCCGCCGGAATCGCGTCGGCGCTCTTTGCCGGCCAGGCATTGCTGCGTATTCTGCGCGAAATGCGCACTATGGGCGGAGAAGCCGAAATCCTTTTCTACCTCGCGCTCTGGTCGGTTCTGTACGCCGTCATCGTCTGTGGGCTCAAACTGCGGGAATACGGCACCCGACGTCTCAAAATTCTCTCTCTCCTCCTGCTGGCGGGGTCCTGCCTGCTTCTGCTGGTTACCCTGCCGCCCAGCAACATGATGTTGCAGGGCGTTATGGGCATGGCCGTATGCATGATCTTCGTCTCCCGGCTCACATACCGGCCCGGCGACGACAAAAATGCCACTCGGCAATCCTCGCGCCTGCGTGACGTGCTTGCCAGGACAAAAAAATGAATATCAACCGCATGCAAAAAATCATGTTCCTGCGGATGACGGCAGGGCTGGCAGCCCTGTGGCTGATTTTTCGCGCTCCCCCCGTCGGTCCGCTTATCCGTGAGCAGGGCTGGAGGCAGATTCCTCCATCTGTGCCCCTGGCCATGGCCGTGATGCTCATCTGCTGGTTGCTGGCCCGCCGGGAAAAACGGCGTTTTCCCGACAAATGACAGAATACCGTGACATCATGACGGCAAGGACTTAAAGCAATTCAACTTTAAGGCTTCATGTATGCGTGAGGGTAAGACTGGAGTATTTTCGTTTTGAAAATGCTCTACGGAGTCGAGCGAAGCGAGACCGCCGCGACGCATGGAGCGCCCCCCGTTGGCCGGAAACCGGCATGGTGGGAGGGCACGGAGTGCGGGTACGGCGTTTTCCGCGCAAACCACGAGCGAATATCGACAAGGCCGATCGAGCGTCACCGGGAGATCGCGGAAGCACTGTTTCGCTGAGCGAAACCTTTGGGCGACGAAGCTGCACGAAGACGCAAACGAACCAGACGTGGATACAGGTTACCTTGACCTGTGCAACATGCGGGCTGTCCTCATGATAACGTCCGTTGCCGCTCTGTCAGCTTAAAAAACTTCTTTCAAGCCATGCCATGAAAAAGAGCGGGAGAGTCCGCTCTTTTTCATTCCTCCGCAGAGGCCCTGCTCCACATGAGGGACTGTAGAGGGTTTCGCCATTCGAAGCAGTCTCCCTTTGCCGGTTCCGGTAATCATGACCGCCCCTTGAAGGGGCGGTTTGATTTGGCCCTATAAGGGCCTGGTACTTGTCTGCCCGCTTAAGCAGGCATGTCCTGACTTCTGCCATTGTTCCCAGCTACCCATAAATGGGTTTTTATGCACTATCAGACTATGCTGATCGGCTATTTTGTCTCGCGTTTCCTGTTCACGGATGTACTTGATTATTGTAGCCTCATTCACACCCACCGTACTGACAAAATAGCCTTTGCACCAGAAATGACGATTCCCAAACTTATACTTAAGATTAGAAAACTGCTCGAATATCATCAAACTACTTTTTCCTTTCAAGTAGCCCATGATTTGGGAAACACTATATTTGGGAGGAATTTTGATACACATATGTATGTGATCAACGCAGGCATTCGCTTCCAATATTTCAATCCGTTTATATTCACACAATTTTCGTAAAATCAAACCTATCTCTTTTCGGTATTTGCCATAAACTATCTTACGCCTGAACTTGGGGGCAAAAACAATATGGTATTTGCAATTCCAACGAGTATGCTCTAAACTCTGCTCTTCCATTGTTACTCTCCTTTGCTTGTTTGTGAGAAGTCAGGACAACTTCTTTCTAGGCAAAGGAGAGCTTTTTGTGGATAGGTATAGGCTTCGCCTTTTTGGAACTCCCCGCTTAGCGGGAGTTTTCGGCCTTGAAAAGAGACCCACCGGCCTAGCCGGTGGGTCTCCATATGCGCCTGTAAGGCTCTCTTACCAGCAGCGCCCTAACAGGCGCATATGGGTCTGGCATCTGCATTTCTGTTACTTGCCGCCCGTAAACGGGCTCCCCGAATACGGAATGGATAACTGAATTCCCAGCTTGTCCTCGTCTAATTGTTTTCGCATATATTCTTGAATCTTCTGTTTATTTTTACCTACCGTATCTACAGAATATCCTCTGCACCAAAATTCTCGATTGCGGTACTTGAATTTCAAATCGCCAAACTGTTCATATGGCATCAAACTACTTTTACCTTTTAAGTATCCCATAAAACTCGACACGCTCATTTTTGGTGGAATCTCCAACAGCATATGTATATGATCGGGACAACACTCGGCTTCCAAAATATTTACTCCTTTCCATTCACATGATTTACGTAGAATTTCACCAACAGCCTTTTTCCTTTCACTGTAAAATATCTGTCTTCTATATTTAGGAGCAAAAACCATGTGGTATTTGCAGTTCCATTTTGTATGCGCTAAACTTTTGGCGTCCCCCATAGTGACCTCCTTTTGATTTGTTGTTGACCGCAGTTGCCAGACCGCAGCTCAACGCTAACAAATCAAAAGGAATTTTTACAATATAGGTAAAGCTGAAAGCTTTTTTGAACCCCCAGCCTAGCTGGGGGTTTTCGTTTAACCAAAAAGGCGCCGCTCAGAAGAACGGCGCCTTTCATGTTGCCCGCCTGCAAGGCGGGGACGGAACCGGGGGGGCAGGGGGGGCTTCCTGCAGCAGATGAAGCGCGTTTTTTTCGCGTTTTCCGTGCGGCCCAAAACACAACAGCCCCGGCAAGA
>CALUUZ010000029.1 GCA_944324075.1 Candidatus Mailhella excrementigallinarum | reverse complement strand
CTGTTTAACTTGCTTACTTGCCGGAATCAAAGGGAATGGTGACGAAGAAGCTATCGCCGCGGCGAAGGATCTGAAACATGACCGCACCACGTTCCTTTGCTTCCTTTTCAAGGATATTGCGCAATTCGTCGGCATCGGTCACCTCAGTGAGATTGGCGGAACGGATGACGTCGCCGCTTTGCAGACCGGCCTTATCGGCAGGGCTGCCGGGATTTACCTTGACAACAAGCAGCCCCTTGGTATCAGCGGGAAGATCAAGGGCCCGCGCATTTTCCCTGGTCAGCGGCCGGACGTTCAGACCGAGGGCAATGCCGCTTTCCGCTCTGCTTTCCTCCTGCTGAATGCCGCGCTGGGCACGTTCACCGAGAACCACGGTCTTGCGCAGCTCCTTGCCGTTACGCATCACGGTGACGGAAACTTCCGTGCCGGGCTTGAGTTCAGCGACGCGGCGCAGGAGTTCAGCGGAGTCCTTCACAGAGTTCTTGCCTACACGGATAATGACGTCGCCAGCCTTGAGTCCTCCCTTATCGGCAGGTTCGCCCTTGGTTACGGAGCCGATAAGCGCTCCCTGCGCATCCTTCAGCCCCAGTGCCTTGGCCACGTTTTCATCCACGTCCTGAATGGCGACTCCCAGCCATCCGCGGCTGACTTTCTTGCCTTCTTTCAGCTCGTCAACAATTTTCATTGCCAAATTGCTGGGAATGGCGAACCCGATCCCCTGACCGCTGGCCACAATGGCAGTATTGATCCCAATAACCTCACCATCCATATTAATCAGCGGGCCGCCGCTGTTGCCAGGATTGATGGAAGCATCGGTCTGCAGGAAGTTGTCAAAGGGACCGGAATGAATATCGCGGCCCTTAGCGCTCAGAATCCCCGCCGTAACAGTATTGCTCAACCCAAAGGGGTTACCAATGGCTACAACCCATTCCCCGACTTCAAGGCGATCTGAATCGCCAAAAGGAAGTACGGGCAGACTTTTGTCGCTGTCCACTTTCAGCAGCGCGATATCTGTCTCCGGATCACGCCCAATGAGCCTGGCTTCCAAAGAATGCGCCTTGCTGGAATCCCCTTCCAGATTGACATATATTTTATCGGCGCCCTCTACCACATGGTTGTTGGTTACAATATAGCCGTCACTCGAAATAATAAACCCCGAACCAAGAGCATTACGGGTTCTCGGTCCCTGCCGCCCCTGAAAAGGCCCGAACTGCTCAAAAAAGCGTTCCATGCCGGGAGGAAGCCCTTCAAACATGCTGCTCATGCGGTCAACAACTTCCCTCTCTGTACTGATGTTAACCACAGCCGGGCCGGCGTTCTTCGCCAGCGGGACGAAATTCGGCAACGTCGCGGCCGCCTGTGCCGCACCCGCGGCCATCAGGGCTATCGCCACCCCGGAAACGGCATGACGGAAAAATCTGTTCATTACAAGTCTCCTCAAAATGTTATAAAGGGATAACGGGAACATTTTCAGAGCGGCGTCCCGTCCTTCCCCCCGGAAGAACATGAGGGGCCGGAACAGCCCCCCCCGCAGTTCCCTCCGCATGATGAATGCCGGGGACCGCGCATGGCGGGATGAACAGGGCCGATCTTGAAGGGAAAGGCCCCCGTTTTTTGCGGGCTTGGCGCGGAAACACGACGCTCCGTCCGGGATTCGCCGCACTGCGGACAGGACGGAACCTCATCTCCGAATACCAGCTCCTCAAAAAGATACTGACACTTTGGACAATGGAAATCGAACATGGGCATAAGCACTTCTCCGATACAGACGCCTTGGCAGTTTGTCGAACACGTGCCAGGCGCGGTTTCCTTAAGCTAATCCTCTTTTCCATTATGGCAAGAGGGAACGCGCAAGGCGCTCCGGCAGATGCTTGCCAAGCCATCCTCCCTGTGCCACAAAAAGGCAGTCTCAACACTTATTTTAGCCGGACTTTATATGAAAAATCGAAAAGGGACGTCATTTGACCCGGATGACGGCTTTCTTCTTCCTCCTGAAGAGCGCGCGATACGACGTTCCCCGGAGGAGCAGAAGGAACGCGAACTGCGTCGTCGCCGCCTTGAACTGACGGCAGCCCTGATCACCGTATTGGTTGTGGTGGTCAGCTCATGGTGGCAGCTTTCCTATCTGGAAGGAGACTCCTGGCTTTTCCTTGTTCTGCTCAACATCAATATTATCCTGATGCTGGTAGTGCTCTTTCTGGTTTCCCGCAGCGTAGTGAAACTCTTTCTGGAACGAAAGAGGAAGATTTTCGGGGCACGCCTGCGTACCCGTCTGGTACTCGCGTTCATCTCCATTTCCTTCATACCGGTTCTTATCATGTTTCTTGCGGCCAACCGCGTTGTCGTTACCAGCGTTGATTACTGGTTCAAGTCCCAAGTGGAAAACTCCATGCAGGCCGCACTGCAGATCGGGCAGAATTTCTATGCGGCAGCGGCAGAGCGTCTGCGCGCCAATGCGGGTATTTTGCTGGAAGAGCTTGCCGCGCTTCCTTCCGACAGTGATCGTCGGGACGAACTGCTCATCCGCCACCAGAAACAAAGCGGACTGGCGCTGGTTGGCTTTATTCAGCGGATTCCCTCCAATCCTCCGTCCTATGTGGAACGCCATTGGCATGCACGGGAAAATTTCATCCCGATCTGGCAGAATGTCCGCAGAAGGTTCAACTGGGAACAGACTTCCCGCTCCGGCTTCGATTCCGTGCTGTGGTCCGAACCTTCGGGAGACTATGTGGTTTGCAGTGTTCCCGTACCGGGGACAGAGGGACTTTACCTGGTAACAGCGGAAACCATGGGCAAGGGACTTCTGACGGAACTTGAAAAAATCAGTCAGGGCTTCGAGGAATACAGCCAGCTTAAAAACCTGAAGCGTCCCCTCAAGCTGTCGTTCTCCCTTGTACTCGGCCTGCTGAGTCTGGTGGTCATTTTTGGATCGGTCTGGGTCGCTTTCCGTCTTTCACGCCAGCTTACCGAGCCTATTCTCGCCCTGTCGCGCGGCACGGTCAAACTCGCCCGAGGCGAACCGGACGACCCCGTACAGGATTCCGGCAAGGACGAACTCGGACAGCTGGTCACCTCATTCAACAGAATGGCGCAGGACGTCAGGGAAAGCCGGGAACGTCTGACGAACCTTAACAAACTTCTTGAAGAACGCAGCCGTATTCTTGAAGCCCGTAACCAGTATATTGAAACCGTTCTGGAAAATATAGCCACGGGAGTGGTCACGCTTGACGCGCATGGGAACATACAGACCATGAACAAGGCTGCCTGCACCATATTTGCAACCTCGGCAAAACGCTGGGAAGGCAGGAATCCGTCCCTTTCTCTCCAGCCGGAATATGCCCGCCTGCTCCATGCCATGTATGACTTTCTGCGCAGGCATCCCGAGCGCCCCTGGCAGCAGGGACTGGATTTTGTACGCGGCGGACGCCACTGGAAGCTTCTGCTCCATGTCGTGGTACTGCCCGGACAAATCGAAAAGGACGGCGAATTCAGCAGCGTGGTCGCGGTCATCGAGGATATTACCGAGCTGGCCCGTATGCAGCGCTTCGCCGCCTGGCAGGAGGTTGCCAGGCGCATAGCACATGAAATCAAGAATCCTCTGACCCCCATCAAACTTTCAGCCCAGCGTCTGGAAAGAAAGTTTTCGGCGGGCATCAGCGATCCCGCCTTCTCCCAGTCAACAGGATTAATTGTCAAGGAGGTCGAACGAATGCAGAATATGGTGGCGGAGTTTTCCTCTTTTGCCGCCATTCCCGAAGTTTCGCTGACCGAGGGAAACCTTTATCCGTTACTTGAAGAACTTGTTGTCATGTTCCGGACCAGCCACCCTCGCATTGAATGGCTGCTTGATATTCCGTCCCCCCTTCCCGACATGCCGCTGGATGCCGAGGCCATGCACCGGGTTCTGCTGAACCTGATGGGAAATGCGGCGGAGGCCCTCGGTGGGGAAACAGCCGCGCCGGGCGCGAAAGTAGTCATCCGCGCGGAACTGGACGCCAGACGGGAAAATCTGCGGGTCGAAATCGAGGACAACGGACCGGGACTCCCCGAGGAAGACGCCGCCAAGCTGTTCGAGCCGTATTATTCACGCAAACAGGGTGGAACGGGCCTGGGGCTTTCCATTGTCCGGGCGTTGGTGCAGGATCATGGCGGAAGTATCATTGCACGAAACGCGCCGCACGGCGGCGCGCTCATCCGCATGGAATTCCCCCTGGTCTAGCGCGGCCGCCCCCCTGTATGCCTTTATGAACAGGTTATGTCTTTGCAGAAACCTTGCTGTCAGCAGCCTGTTTCGGAAAAACAAAACGGAAAAGCACTCCCCTCGCGGAAAGTTCCGCTTCCAGGCCGCCTGGAAAGAGAAAGCGTTTTCCATGGCGTTTTTCGCGCAGGGCGCGATCAAGAGCAAACAGGACGGAATGGCGCCCCTGTGTTCTTTGTCCGCAGCCAGGAGGCCGTGAACGGATCAGCCGCTCCAGAACGATCATATAGGCCCGCAGCCGCGCGCTTTCCGGCAGACACATCAGCTTCTCCCTCCGCAGCAGCAGCCCATCCTCCGTCGCTTCATTCCCGTCGAAGATCCCGGCCAGAAGTTCCCGCCAGTACGCCTCATCCTGGCGGGCGCTCCGCCAGAGACGGCGGGCGGCATCAAGAAAGGCGGGATTCTCCGCTTTCAGCAGCGGCAGGATATCAAGGCGAACCCGATTACGCCGGCCGATGCGCTCGGCATTGGTGACATCATCTCTCCATGGCACATGCATGCGTTCCAGCAGTCCGCGCAGAGTAGCCTTTTCTTCCATCAGAAGCGGCCGAAGCAAAGGCAAGCCCGGTTGAGAATCACAGCCGCACATGCCACCGAGTCCGGGCCATGCCGCGCCGCGCGTCAGACGCATAAGAATATCTTCCGCCAAGTCATCCGCGTGATGAGCCAACACTACCCAGTCTGCGTTCACACAGCGTGCGGTTTCGCTCAGAAAGGCCCGCCGTGCTGAGCGTCCGGCCTCCTCTTCACCGATGGCCTCTTTTTCCGAGCGCATCCGGATGTCTTCACGCCGTTCATGAAGGGGAATGCCCCAGGCGGCGCACAGAGCCCGGACATGTGCAGCGTCAGCGCCGCTTTCCGGGCGCAGACAATGATCAAGGTGCGCAGCGGCCAGTGTCAGCTTTTCAAGCGGCCGCAAGGCCAGAAGCAGGCAGAACAGCGCCGTGGAATCAATACCTCCGGATAAGGAGATGAGAAGAGTCTTTCCCCGCCAGTCCACCCCCAGCTCTTCCCGAACAAAGGAGCGCACCCGCAGAGCCAGCAGCGCGCCGCTCCGGTCTAGCCCACGCAACCCCGCTTCCGGCCGGAAAAGCATGTCAGGAATACTGCTTGCGCCACTCATCAAGAAACAACAGCCCCGCTTCCAGGCTTTCCAGTTCGCCGCTCTGGTTCCGCAGCCGTGCGATCACTTCGTCAAACGACGCACTGTTCGGCAGACCCAGACGAGTGAGAAGGCTGGTCAGCTCCTCCTGCATCCCGCCGGACATGCCTTCGGGCCAGCCATGCTCGGCGCGCGGACACGGCCAGTCCGGACGGAGGGAACGTATAAAACCGAGCAATGCCTCCATCCTCTGCTGATAGGTATGTTCGGCCAGCACACGCTCCCTGCTCCGTCTTGCGATCTCTTCTCTGGCTTCGGGATGCGCAAGGTAAAAATCAATGGCTGCTTCCATCTCCTCCGGGCTGGAAAAGACTGAGAGTTCCGCGTCATCTCCATCAAGCCGGAACAGTTCCGGCATGAGTTCGCGCCTGTCCACCAGTTGAAACGCCCCCATCGCGGCAAGCTCAAATGTGCGGGGATTGACGAAATCCCCTCCGCTTACCAGCTTGTCCGCTTCAAGACTGGAATGAAGATTGAGGTTGATTTTCGCGGCATTATACACGAGGACGGATTCTTCCGCACTAATCCGCGCTCCTCTCCGTTGCACGCGGGGAGCAAGCAGTTCATCCCCCTCCCAGTCCGATCCCCATATTTTAAAATCGCGCCGCAAAAGCGTCCTGAAGGCCACCCGTCTGTTCGGGTAACCTGCGCCGAGAAAGGACAGGTCCGCCCCGTATTCACGGCGCTGCTCGGGAGTCAGTTCCACCTTCCGGTGAAACCCGGGCAGTGCCGCCAGAGGAAGATACATGGCATGAGGCACGCCAGCCTCCTTCAACAGGGACAGGAACGGCTCTTTCTGGATGACAAAGAAAAAATCATAGAGCGGCGCGAAGACTCTCCAGTAGGAAAACACTCGATAATCTTCGACAAACCACATGGCACTGGGGACTCCTTCCCTGCGCAGACGCTGAAGGAGCTGTCTGCTCATGGGAGCCTGGGCGAGAGCCAGCACGAGATCCGGCTCAAAATGTTCCACGCGCGCATAAATGGCCTGCCCCAACAGATTTACGAAGGAGTTTTCCAACTGTTCCATCCTGTCTTCGGCCACACGCAGACCGCGCAGCGCAGCATGGGCTTCATGGAAGGCTGGCGCCTCGAAGACATCCACCATATGGCCCAGTTCACCCAAGGCGGAAGCACAATAGCGCCCAATGGGAAGGGAACCGCCATACAGCGGCAGCACAACAAGAATACGCAGGTGCTGTTCCATGTTTTTTCGTCCTTTTTGCGACATGAGAGCGGGGGAGCTGAAATCAGCAGCAGAAAGCAGTAGAAAATTGCGTCAGGGTCTGATCGGAGGAAGAATCCAGTCCGTCTCCCGGTAGAGAGCGGCAGCGGCATCCGAGCCATGCGTGGTGCCGAGACCGAGATATTCCGCGAGCTGGTCGCGCAGGGCTTTCCGCAATGGAGCGTCGTGATCAGGCGAATCCCCTCCCTCCTCGCGCCAGGTCTGTCCCATTTCGTCAAAGGTTCCGTGCAGAATACGCACATGCCGGGGAAAACGCCGTTCAGTTTTTCCGCGCCCCGCAAGATAGGCCAGAAGGGCCGGATCAGTGAAGGCGGCACGGCAGGGAGCGTTCTTCGGGCAGGGTGAACTTTCTGCACAGGGCGCACAGGGCAAGTCGGCCTGCAAGACAGTATGCCCCACGCCATAAGGCCCGGTTTCCCATACCCAGGCCGAAGAGCAGAACAGACCGAGAACCGGCACTCCCAGATGCGCGGCCAGATGCGCCGTGCCGGTATCCGGAGAAAGCAGAACATCCAATCCGGCAAGTATATCCTGCAGGGCCGCCCAGTCTGTTTTTCCTGTAAGATCAAGGCATCGTTCCACAACCGTACCCGGCAGTCGCGCCATAAGATCACGTGCGGCAGAGTGCTCCTTTGACGTCCCGAGCAGATACACCGGGCATTTTCCTGCGCGGCCCAGCTTCTCTGCCTGGATACGGGTCAGCAGAGCCAGAGCGTCTGGCGAGGGAGAACGGCGGCGCACCTGCCCGGCCAGCACGATGCCCAGCCCCTTCCCGCCAGGGACAGCCGGGGGATTCACCAGAGCGGGAGAAATCGGCACAGGCGCAAGCGACGCCCAGAAATCCGCAAGATTGAGGGGAGAGCGACGCCGCTCCGCCATCCAGCGAAAGGCCATGCGTATCCAGCGACAACGCAGTGCCTGCCCCCCACGCACGGGATAGCCGCGCACAACTTCCGGAGGGAACAGGGAAGCGACAGCTTTACATAGTCCAGCGTTGTTCAGCGCATAGACTTCGGCAAAATGTTCGGAACGCAGATGCTCGAAGACGGCGCGTCCCTCTTCCAGCACCGTCCGCGCATCACAGCCGTGAGCGGGCAGCGCGTGGATCACGCAGTCGGGGTAAACCAGGCGAGCCAGAGCCGCCAGACTCCGATCGACGCACAGATGCACGTCTCCCTCCCGCCTGAGGGAAAGAATCAGGCGCTTGCTCTGGACAATATCGCCAAAGCGCGCCAGCTGCACAACAAGCCGTTTCGTCATGGCGCAAACTAGCCCGAAATCAAAGCGGCGGCAAGTTCCGCCCTGTCATTGCGCTTCCCTTCATTTCCGCGCCATGCTATATGGAGCAAATGCGTTATTACCCTCTGTTTCTTGACTTGAGCCGGGCCGTCTGCCTCGTGATCGGCGCGGGCCGTGTAGGGCGCCGCAAAATCGCCGCGTTGCTGGAATGCGGAGCTGCCGGCGTTGTAGCTCTGGATCCCTTTGCGGACGCCGAAAAACTTCAGGTTTTTGTTGAAGATTCCCGTTTCTGCTTCGAACGCCGCCCATTCAGGGAAGAGGACATGGCCGGGAAAGCTCTGGTTTTCATCTGCACCTCGTCAAGAGAGGTCAACCGGACTGCCGCCGCCGCGTGCCGCGCCAGGAACGTACTCTGCAATGTCGCAGACGCTCCGCACGAAGGCGCGTTCATTGTCCCGTCACATGTGGATGCCCCTCCTCTCTCTCTCGCCCTGTCCACCGGCGGGGCAAGCCCCGCTCTCGCCAGAGCCCTGAAAGAAGACCTTGAAACTTGGCTGGGGGGAGGCTATGTTCCGTTGGCGCGTTTTCTGGAGAAACTGCGTCCCATACTGCTGAATCTGGGACTTGGAAGCGATCGGAATGCCGAAATTTTTCGTGCGCTCTGCTCGCCTGAATTTCGCTCATGTTTCCGTGCCGCGTACGCGGCACGGGATCATAAACGAATTCTGCGCATGGCGGAGGCGATCCTTCCCCCCGGGCTTCACGGTTCACTCAAGGAGTTGCTGAATGGATTGGACTGATGTCCTCTTTCTTCTGACGCTTCTGCTGTATGCTGTGGCATCGGTAGCACTGCTGGCCGGCTATATCGGCCGCAGCGGCAGAGCAAAAGGCCTTGCTGCCGGAATCAGCCTTGCTGCCTTCGGCCTGCATACGCTGCTTCTTGCCGTAACGGCGGCCGCCGGGTGGAATATGGTCGTCCGCAGTTTGTATCTGCTGCCCCTGTCATGGGCATTCGTGGGCATAGGCCTTGTCATGTGGCTGTGGCAGAAAACGACGGTGCTGCTTCTGTTCATTCCTCCCGTAGCCTTCATTCTGCTGATGGTGGCCCAGCTCCTGGACGCTCGCGGCGTCACTGTGGCCGCCGCCATGACCGGCCCCGTATTTGCCCTGCATCTTGTCAGCATTTTTGCCGGGCTGGGGCTGATGTCCGTTGCCGCAGGAGCGGCTGTGATCTTTCTCTGGCAGCAGAAAAAACTCAAAATGAAAATCAGGCTCGCGGGGCTGCGGGGAGATCTGCCTTCCATGGCTGCTCTGGATCGCATCAACAGCCTGGCAACGCTTGTGGGCTTTCCCTTCTATACACTTGGGGTCATCTGCGGTTTTGCCTGGGCGCGTCTGGCCTGGGGAAGCATATTTTCCGGCGATCCCAAGGAACTTATATCTCTGATTGTGTGGGCGCTGTACGCCCTGCTTTTCCATCAGCGCCAGGCTCTCGGCTGGCAGGGGCGCAAGCCGGCGCTCATGGCGCTGGGTATCTTCGCAGCTTCACTTTTCTCCCTGCTTGTGGTCAATTTTCTGCTGCCTACACGCCATGCGTTCCAATTCACCTTCTGATTGCCCGCAAAGCTGTATATCATGGATCATACCATTCATCTCATAGGGCTGAATCACCGCACTGCAGCGGTAGAAGTCCGGGAACAGTTTGCCCTGACCAACTTCTGCTCTCCCGAAACATGGGCGCTTCCTCCGTGCGAAGATGTCGCGGAGTCCCTGATCCTGTCCACCTGCAATCGGGTGGAAGTGCTTGCCGTAGGGCCTTCTGAACGCTGCCCGCGTCATGTCATGGAACGCTGGAGCGCCATCTGCGGCAAAACGCCCGATGACCTGACTCCCTATATCTACCGATATCAGAATGAAGAGGCTGTAAAGCATATCTTTTCCGTGGCCTCCAGTCTCGACTCTCTGGTGCTAGGCGAACCGCAGATCCTCGGTCAGCTCAAGGCGGCTTACCGAAAAGCCAGCAACGCCCAAAGTGCCGGGCTCATCGTGAACCGCCTTCTGCACAAGGCTTTTTCCGTAGCCAAGCGGGTGCGTACGGAAACCGCTGTCGCCTCCAGTGCGGTTTCCATCAGCTATGCAGCGGTGGAGCTGGCGAAAAGAATCTTTGACGATATGCCGCAACATGAGGCGCTGCTCATAGGTGCGGGAGAAATGGCCGAGCTGGCGGCCATGCATCTTATTCAAGCCGGCATCCGGCGTGTCCTGGTAGCCAACCGTACTCTGGAACGCGCTCGGGAACTGGCGGAACGTATCGGCGGAGAAGCCATAGCCTTTGACGCCATTTTCGAGGTCATGCCGCGCACGGATATCGTCATCAGTTCCACGGGATCCCCCGAAGCCGTCATTCATGCGGATAACGTGCGGGACGTCCTGCGCAGGCGGCGGAACCGTCCCATGTTCCTCATAGATATTGCCATGCCGCGTGATATCGACCCTGCCGTTAATAATCTGGACAATATCTATCTCTACGATATTGACGATCTCAAGGAAGTGGTCGAGGAAAACCAGGCTCAGCGCCGGGCCGAAGCACTCAAGGCCAGACGCATCGTGGAAGAGGAAACAGAGATTTTCACCGACTGGCTGCAGTCCCTTGCTCTCCAGCCCACCATCGTGGAACTGGTAAAGCGTGGGGAAGACATCATGCGTGAAGAGTTGGCGCTGACCTGCCGCAGATTGGGAAACGTGGACGAAAAAACGCGGGAAGCCCTGGAAATTATGGCATCTTCTCTGGTGCGCCGTTTCAACCATGCTCCCATTGACTATCTTAAACGCGGCTTTGCGGAAGCACGAAAACATGACCGCGAAATTCGGTCCATCGACACGATTCGTCAGGTTTTTCAGCTTGGCACTGACAGCCGCAATGAGGTACGCCGTTGAGTCGCTGGCCCGGCAATGCATTTGCATGATAAGTGACTGCATTCATACAAAAACATTTCAGCTTTATTATCAACAGCAATTTCTTTATTAGTGGAGGAACGCCACTGGATTGCCTCGTGAAATGGAAATTTAATATTCCCATAAAAAAACAATTATAAATTTATATATTCAAAGAAGAATAGACACAAAATTTTGTGAAACCTGTTTCCTGCAAAAGATTATCCATTTCTCCCAGTTCATAAAGATGTATTTGAAAATTCATAAACTCACTTTGTAACAATTTTTTACCATCATATAATTCATATATGCTTGGAGAAAATTGAGTATGAGTTTTTTCATCATACCAATTTTTGCTTTTTAAAATCAGTATATAGTCATGTTTTAATTTTAATGACACTTTAATATTGTAATCATTATCATTTTTACAGCGGCTTGCTACCGTATCCACAGCAAAAACAAATTTTCCATTTGTTTTTAGCAGTAAGTTTATTTTTTTTAATATTTTCTTGCATTGCCGTATATCTGTAAATAACGATACTGAACCAGATGAAATAAAAATATAATCAAATTTTTCACTCGATTGATACTGTTCAATATCAACTTCAAAAGTATCTGCATTTGGTGATTTTAGTTTTAACTTTTCCAGCATTTCATGGGAATTATCTATTCCTTTAATATTTAAACCTCTTTTTAAAAATGGTATAAAAAATCTTCCACTCCAACATAGCGCCTCTAAAATATTTACTTCTTTTTTTGCATAAGACAAGTAAAATTCCAATTCGTCTTGAGGTGTATCTCTATGTAATTCTTCATACATCATCGTACATAATGCACCATAATAATTTATCTTAATATCTCCATTGAACATATCTGATTCGTTCATAAATATATGCTCCTCAATAAAATATTCTCTATAATGCAGCCATACAATGGATATCAACAAGCTAACTGAAATGTAAATAGATATCGAGTCTGAAAAATTTTGTCTTTCGATGAACGCTGTTTTATAGCTATTCGGAATAAAAAACAAATATCAGAAAAATAAAGGCTGTATTAAATTTCCTGGCTGATACAGCAATCGGCGGTCGTTCCAGCCCGGTTTCAGCGGCAGCCGCCCTTTCAGCGCGGTGAAAGGCCCCTTCGGCAAGAGCTGGCTGAGCTTCGTCGCTCTCAACCGCGCTTCGCGAGATATTCGACCGCGACCTCCGGGTGGAACTCGACCGGCCTTGCCGATACTCGCTCTTGCTTGCGTTTTCCGCGCAAAACGCGACGCTCGTACTCTGTTCCCCCCCCCTCCATGCCGCATGGCCATGCGGCGGGAGGGGGCGTCGCTCCATACGCGCTGACGCGCGAGCCTCCGACGGTCAAGGGTATGTTCAACACAATTCTGCAACAGAGCGTTAAGTAAAGGTCACTTGACGAATGTCCGAAATCGGATATTTTTGACTCCGCTTTCAATTCCGCCAGAGAAAGGATTGCATACGATGACCGATCTTGTCCGTGCAAAATTAAAACAGCGCAACTATTTATACAGTGAAATCAGCATGTTATATCATAATATTGCTGCAAAACAAGGAATTTCAAATAGCATCCAATGTATTTTATATGTACTTTGTGATAATGAAAATTCTTGTCTGCAAAGTGATATTTATAAATTTTTTGGTCTTAGCAGACAAACAATAAATTCAGCAATACAAAACTTGGAAAATGATGGGATTATTTACCTTAGTAAAGGAACAGGAAGAAATAAAATAGTTCATTTAACTGAAAAAGGAAAACTATTTGCACTCAAAAAAATATACCCTCTTTTCAAAATTGAATACGAAATATTTTCAGAATGGTCAGACGAAGAACAACAAGAATATCTAAGATTGATGGAAAAATATCGTGATGCATTGAAATTACGAGTATCGTTATTATAATTACGCATTAAAAAACCTTTCTCAAACTGCCCATAGGTTCACCCTTCGCCAAGGAGCCTCATATGTTTCAATAATTAACTTTTTGTAACAAAAAAACATGCGCTTCCTTTTTGAAGGCTGTTTATACTATAAAATATTCTGCTGTCGTCATGCGAGATCCGATGCCTGCTTTCCGAGCCCGGATTTGCGACTGACCAAGCCAGCCAACACATCATGACAAATAATGGCACACGGGAGTCCACATACATGATAAAAATTGCGCCGCTTTTTGCGCCAGCTCTCGTCCTGGCGCTTACGGGCTGCAGCCTGGCCCCTCAGTATCAGCGCCCGGAGATGGAACTTCCCCAGGCATGGGACGCCACTTCTTCAATCGCGATTCAGACCAGATGGTGGGAACGCTTTCATGACGATACCCTGAACGCGCTTGTTGAAGAAGCTCTTGCGAACAACAGGAATATTGCGCAGGCCATGGCCTCAGTACGTCAGGCTCAGGCGGCGCTTGGAATGGCTCGCGATGCCCTGCTGCCCGTGCCATCGGCTGCCGCGAATGGTGCCCGCACCATGGCCCGCGATGCTTCCTCTCCCACAGCCCTTCAGCACGGAGGCAGAAACACCAACGCATTTTCCGGTTCCCTGTCAGCCAGTTGGACGCTTGACTTCTGGGGCAAGTACTGGAACGCCTCGGAATCCGCCCGTGCATCTCTGGTCGCCACGGAAGCGGCACGCGACAATGTCATCCTTACCGTTGCCGCCAGTACCGTGGAATCATGGTTCTGGCTGAGCGCCTATACCTGGCAGGAGGAAATCGCGGAATCCGTCCTCAAGAACCGCGAAGATTCACTGGTTCTGTACCAGAACCGCTTTGATAACGGACAAATCAGCGAATATGATCTTCTGAGCATCCGCGCCAATGTGGAAACTGCACGCAACGCTCTGGCTTCGGCACGTATCGCCAAGAATGCGGCCGAAACATCCCTGGCAGTGCTACTGGGCCGTTCCCCCGCGGAAATCATGAAAAAGAACAATCTCAAAGCACCTTCCTCGCTCATGACCTCTCTGCCCACAACCCCCGCGCTGCCTTCGGATCTTCCTTCCCGGCTGCTTGAGCAGCGCCCGGACATCAGACAGGCCGAAGCCAACCTTCAGGCTGCCAATTTTGATATCGGCGTGGCCCGCGCAGAGTTCTTCCCCTCCTTTTCGCTTACCGGTCTGCTCGGCTCCGCCAGCCTGGAGCTGAATGAGCTGTTGCGAGGGGCCAACGCATACTCCGCTCTTTCCGGCGGCCTCAGCCTGCCGCTGAACTTCTGGACCATCAAGCGCGGCGTGGATTCCGCTCAGGCCGCCAAGGATTCCGCCGTGGCGGCCTACGAGCTTGCCGTGCTCAATGCGTTTAAAGATGTCCGTGACGCCCTTGTGCAACAGCAGGAGTACGCCAACTCCGTACAGGCCCTCACCAGCCAGGTGGAATATCTGACCAAGGCCGTGGAACACGCCCGTACCCGCTACGACAGTGGTTTCGCGTCCTATCTGGATCTGCTGACCAGCGAGAGCAACCTCTTCACTGCCCAGCAGAGCCTTGCCGCCGCTCATGCCCAGCATCTCGTGAGTATAGCCGAAGTCTGTCTCGCTCTTGGCGGAGGCTGGCAGGAATAGACATCCCGGGAAATGACAGTCCGGGTACGATATTCCTGTGAATGCCTCCCGCCGTAAAACGCTTCAGGATTTTTCAAGGAGACCCATAATGGCCAGATTACGTACTTTCGCGCCCCTGTTGCTGGCGCTTCCACTTCTTCTTGCCGGATGCGACCAGGTTCGCGAACTTGTCGGAGGCAGCAAAAATGACGCTCCAGCGCGGGCTTCAGGCCGGGCAGTGAGGGTCACTACCGTGGAACTGACCCCGCAGACAGTGGAAATCGAGCGCGAGCTCACCGGCCGTACCACAGCCTATCGCTGGGCGGAAGTGCGCCCCGAAGTAAGCGGCATTCTCAAGGAGCTCTGCTTTACCGAAGGCGCCATGGTCAAGGAAGGCGACGTACTCTACCGCATTGAGCCAGATACCTACAAGGCCGCCCTGAACAAGGCGCGCGCAGACCTTGCCAGTGCCGAAGCCAATCTCAAGGTAACCCGCCTGCGCGAGCGCCGGACGGCGGATATGCTGCGCGGCAAGTCCGTGAGCCAGCAGGATTATGATGATGTCAAAGCCTCTCTCCAGCAGGCGCAGGCCACGGTACAGTCCTGCGCGGCTGCCGTGGAAACGGCGGAAATCAACTACCGCCGTACTGAAGTCCGCGCCCCGATCAGCGGCCGCATCACCATCAGCAATTTCACCGTAGGAGCGTTGCTGACAGCCAACCAGACATCGCCGCTGGCCACCATTTATCAGACAGATCCGATGTATGTGGAACTGTCCCAGTCTTCTGACGATCTCTATGCGCTGAAAAAGCAGATGGGAGAGGATGTAGACGTTGAAAATATAAACCCTTCCCTTATCAGGGCCACTCTGACCATGGCTGACGGCAGTTCCTATTCATCGGTCGGCCATCTGAACTTCACGGGAGTAGACGTGAATCGGAATACCAATACCATCACGCTCCGCGCCGAGTTCCCCAACCCGGGGGGAGAACTGCTCCCCGGCCTGTTTGTGAACGCCAGGGTCATTATGGGACAGGATCCCCGGGCCATTCTGGTTCCCCAGAAAGCTGTTCTGCGCGACCTCCAGGGAAAGCCCTATGTGTACCTGGTCAAGGACGGCAAGGCTGAGCGCCGTTCCATTACACTCAGCCGCGCCATAGGGACGGACTGGCATGTAATCGACGGCCTGCATCTGGGAGAAAAAATCATTCTCAATGGCGTCAATAATGTTCGGGCCGGCATGGCAGTAGAGGAAGTCACTCAGAGTGATGCCGAAAAGGCCGCTCAGACAGCGCAGCCCGCCGGAGGCCATAACTGATGTCACGCTTCTTTATTCATCATCCTATTTTTGCGTGGGTGCTGGCCATTGTCACCATGCTTTTCGGTGTGCTGGCCATCTTCACACTGCCAATCTCACAGTATCCTGAAGTGGCATCGCCTTCCATACGAATTCATTCACAATACACCGGCGCATCGCCCTCCACTGTGGATCAGACCGTCACCCAGGTCATAGAACAGAACATGACCGGCATTGATAACCTGATCTATATGCAGTCCCGTTCTGATTCATCCGGCATGTCCACCATTACCCTGACCTTTGAAGTAGGTACCGATCCGGATGTGGCCCATATGCAGGTGCAGAACAAGGTACAGCAGGTGCAGTCCCAGCTGCCGTCTGCCGTGCAGTCAAACGGTGTGGAAGTCTCCAAGGGGAATGACAACATGTTCATGGTCATCACCCTGTACTCGCCGGATGACAGCCTGCACCAGATAGATCTTGCCGACTACATCAGCACCAACATCAAGGATGAAATCAGCCGCACGCAGGGTGTGGGTACAGTTCAGGTCTTCGGCGGCAAGTACGTCATGCGCATCTGGCTGGATGCGGACAAAATGGCAAAATACAGCCTCACTCCATCTGATGTCCGTGCCGCGGTGGCCTCCCAGAATGCGGAAGTGACCGCCGGACAGATGGGCGCCAACATGATCGATCGCCCCAACACTCAGGTATTGAACTTCAACATCAAGGCGCAAAGCCTGCTCACCAACGCCGAACAGTTCGCTGACATTCTTCTGAAAGTGACGGAAAGCGGCGAGCGCGTGCATGTACGCGACGTGGCCCGTGTAGCCATGGGCACGGAAATGGACAGCATCACAAGCTTTTATAACGGCCATCCCGCTACCGGCATCGGCGTCACGCTGGCCCCCGGAGCCAACGGACTGGAAACCGCCAATCTGGTGAAAGCCAAAATAGAGGAACTGTCGCACTACTTCCCTGATGGCATGACCTATGAATTCGCCTTCGACACCACGCCTCCCGTGCTCGCCTCCATCCATGAAGTGGTAAAAACGCTGGTAGAGGCCATTTTCCTGGTGTTTCTCGTCATGCTGCTGTTCCTGCAGAGTTTTCGCGCCACAATTATTCCCACCATTGCTGTTCCCGTGGTGCTGCTGGGGACGTTGGGTGTGCTGCTGGCCTTCGGCTACAGTATCAACACGCTGACACTATTCGCCATGGTTCTGGCCATCGGTCTGCTGGTGGACGACGCCATTGTGGTCGTGGAAAACGTGGAGCGTGTGATTCAGGAAGAACATATCGATCCTGTAGCCGCTACGGAAAAATCCATGGATCAGATCAGTTCGTCCCTGATCGGCATCGGGGTGGTTCTTTCAGCCGTATTCCTGCCCATGGCGTTCATGAGCGGTTCTACCGGAGTCATTTACCGCCAGTTCTCCGTGACGATTGTAGCTGCCATGACTCTTTCCGTGCTGGTCGCACTGATCCTCACCCCCTCACTCTGCGCCAGCCTGCTCAAGGCGCACTCCCAAGGCGCCCAGCATGGTTTCTTCGGCTGGTTCAACCGCATGTTCACCAGAAATCAGACCCGCTATACCAGAGGCGTGCACGGCATTGTACTGCGTGGGGGCCGCCTCATGCTGATCTATGCGCTTCTGCTGGGCGGACTTGCCTTCATCTACAAACAGTTGCCCACCTCCTTCCTGCCTACGGAAGATCAGGGGGCGGTCATGGTTATGCTTCAAATGCCGCCCAACGCTACCCTTGAGCAGACTGCCAGTCAGTTCAAGGAGTTCTCGGATTATATCCTCAACGAGGAAAAGGATTCCGCGGAGTCCGTCATGATCGTGGCCGGTTACGGTATGGGCGGCGTTGCCGAAAATACCGGCATGGGGTTTGTCAAGCTCAAGGACTACGCCGAACGCACAAAGCCCGGACAGGATGCGGCGTCCGTGGCTGCCCGCATCCGCCAGAGGTTTTCAGGAATTCTGGACGGTCAGCTCATTGCTGCCATTCCTCCGGCTATTATCTCGCTGGGCATGACCAACGGCTTTACGCTGGAACTGCAGGACAGAGGAGGGGTAGGCCATGAAAAACTGCGTGAAACCGGTCAGAACTTTCTGAGTGCAGCCTTTGCCAACCCCGTTATCGCATATGTGCGTCTTACCGGTATGGACGACATCACACAGTTCAACATCCATCTGGATAATGCCAAAGCCACCAGCATGGGCCTGACCTTGTCCTCGGTAAACTCCGATGTTTCCACGTATCTGGGAGGAGCCTATATTAATGACTTTGTGCACAATGAACGAGTGAAGAAAGTATTTGTCAAGGGGGACTCCAATGTACGCCAGACACCGGAAGATCTGAACAGAATCAAATTCCGTAACGACAAAGGAGAAATGGTGCCTTTCAACGCCATCTTCTCTACGGACTGGTCATTCGGACCTGCCGTACTTCAACGCTACAACGCCATGCCCGCTCTGGAATTCCAGGGTGAACCCAGACCAGGCATCGCCAGCGGTATCGCCATGGCCGCCATGGAAGAAGAAGTAAGAAAGCTTGGCAATGATTTCGGCATGGAATGGACCGGACTCTCCTATCAGGAAAAAATGGCCGGAAGCCAGACTGCCATGCTGTATGCGCTTTCGGTGCTGGTGGTTTTCCTGGCTCTGGCCGCCCTGTATGAAAGCTGGACCATTCCTTTCGCAGTCCTGCTCGTTATCCCTCTGGGTATTCTGGGCGCGCTTATCGGCACATGGCTGAGAGGGCTGACCAACGACGTCTACTTTCAGGTAGGCATTCTGGCAGTCATGGGCTTGTCTTCCAAGAACGCCATTCTGATTGTGGAATTCGCCAGGAACCTGGAAGCAGAGGGGCGTTCTCTCGTCAATGCCACGGTAGAAGCATGCCGCATCCGCCTGCGCCCCATTCTTATGACATCCCTGGCCTTCGGCCTGGGAGTAATTCCCATGATGTCCGCCTCCGGCGCCGGCGCGGCCAGTCAGCACGCCGTGGGCACGGCAGTCTTCTGGGGAACGGTATGTGCCACCGTACTGGGTATTTTCTTTATTCCCACGTTCTTTGTAGTAGTATGCGGCGGTACCAGATGGATCTCGCTGCGTCTGAAGAGAAGACTCCGGCGTTTCCGCTGAGGCGGCGCATATACTGTCTGTGGCAGGGCCGTTCGTTTCATGCGGGCGGCCCTGCTTACGTCAGAGCATTCCGCTGTTGAAATGGTCTACGGAGTCGGGCAAGGCGAAACTCCGCCGTACCGCCGCAATCCGATTGCTGCATGAGGCTCCGACTCCAAGCATGAAACCTGCAAATCATAAACAGAAGCTGGCCGGCAGATATGTTCAATCGCAAAACGCTCCAGAACTCTTGCTCAACAAAGCGATTGAAACAGGCCCAAACCCATAATGAAAAAAGTCCTTGAAAAACTTCAAGGACTTTACTTCTTCTGGTGGGTCATCGGTGACTTGAACACCGAACCAACTGATTAAGAGTCAGCTGCTCTACCAATTGAGCTAATGACCCGTTGCCGCAGCAACTTGGCTTTTCTATAGAATCTGTCTGAAGTCGTCAAGAAAAATTTTGCCTTTTCCCTAAATGTGTGTATTTTTCCTCCATGAAAAAAAATATCAAACTCAGCTTATTTCTCGCTCTGGCCGTTTGTCTTTCAGCATATGTACCATTTTCGTCCACACTATGTAAGCTTGCCGCGGCAGCGGAGAGCAGTTCCCTTCCCTACAGTTTTTCCCTGTACTGGGTAAAAGCTCAGGACTCCATGTCAGGGAAAAGAGGCGTCCAGGATGGAGTGGGTGAACAAACTGCTGCTCTGGCACTGGTCATGACGGCGAAGGATGCCTATCACAGCTATGCCCATAGTTCTCCGGGCGGAGTTTATCCGCTTACCGTAAGTCTGACTCAGTCTGTCAAAGGGGCGAAGATCGTCTATCCCGCCGGAAGGGAAGCGCAGGATATCTTTGAACCGGACAAAACTGTCCACATTCATGAAGGGCGCACTCCTGTGCTGCTGCTTTTCCCCGATGTTCTGCCCGCGCCGGGAACGGCGCTGCACATAGCCATGCTGGCCTGCTCCGAAGAACACTGCGTTCCCATCCGCGCCACGCTGCCTCTCCCTCCCCTCCCCGATCCTCTTCCCGCACTCTCGGATTCATTGCCATGGGCAGAAGGGGCGTGGAAGGGCATTGCTCCCGTCACGCTTGAGGGCGGCAAGCCAGACAAGCAGAACGAACGCATAGAACTTGGTGCGGCAACCTCGGTCTTTTCCTCATCCCGGCAAACATCTCCCGACGATACAGACCCCGTCTCCCTGTTTTCCCATGAGGCCCCGGTGCAGGAAGAACTTCCGTTTTTTTCTCCCCGGCCTTTCACAGCCTCGCTTGAAGTCGCAGGATTGGGAAGGGCTGTGCTTTTCGGCCTGCTGGCCGGACTTATTCTGAACGTCATGCCATGTGTTCTGCCGGTTATTACCCTGAAAATCAATGCAATGCTTCAGGCGGGAAATGATCCGGAAAACATATGCCGTTTCCGCCGTCATAATCTGTGGTTTGCAGCAGGCATCCTGTTCTGGTTCATCGTGCTGGCCTTTCTGTTCGGCCTGGCTGGATACGCATGGGGACAAATTTTCCAGAATAATATCTTTCTTCTGGTTATGCTGGGAGTCGTTTTTATTCTGGCGTTGACCATGTTTGATGTATTCCATCTGCCTGTGCTTGATCTGCGCGGACACCGGAATACAAAAGATGAAGATCGCATGCCGCGTACAAACGCCTTCCTGACCGGTCTCCTGGCAACTCTGCTTGCAACACCGTGCAGTGGTCCCTTGCTGGGAGGTGTTCTCGGCTGGAGTCTCATGCAAGGGCTGCCTGTCCTGATCACTGTCTTTATGGCCACAGGGTTGGGAATGGCCTTACCCTACCTTGGCATGGCAATCTGGCCGGGCGTGGCAGCCCGCCTGCCGCGCCCCGGAAGCTGGATGCTGCATATGGAACGCATGCTCGGCTTTCTCCTGATCGGCACCTGCCTCTATCTTCTGAGTATTCTGCCCGACACTCTGGTGTTTCCCGCCCTCATTCTGCTGCTGACCATTGCCTTCAGCGCCTGGATATGGGGAACATGGGGAGAGCTTCGGGCAGGAGGAGCGCGCCGGTTCTTCCTGGTTGTACTGTGTGCCGCGATTCCTCTCTGCGCTGCGTGGACAGTTTTTTCTCCACGTTCCGGACAGGAAGTGCGATGGACAACATATTCTCCGGAACTTTTTGCAGAACAACTCGGCAAACGCCCCCTGTTCGTCGAATTCACCGCCGACTGGTGTCCCACTTGCAAGGTGCTTGAGCGAACCGCCCTCTCTCCGGAGCATCTGATGCCGCTGGCAAAAGAGAACAATCTGCTGCTGATTCGAGTGGATCTGACCCGGGACGATCCACACGCCCATAACCTGCTGAAGTCGCTGGGCAGTGCCAGTATTCCGCTGCTTGCCATATTTCCGGAAGGAGACGCTGCGAAGTTCCCCGTTATTCTGCGTGATGTTTATACCGTTGAACAGATGCGGGGAGCGGTTAAACAGGCCTTGCATGAGCTTCCCTGATCAGGGATGATGCCCGCTGAACAAAGGAGTAAACATGAATCAAGTCAAAGCTGGTACGGAATTTTTGAATATGGGAGAAGAAGAAATTCTTGCCGCCCTTGATCGTTTTGAAGAAGCCGAGGCGGAAAAAGACGAACATCTGCAGGACGGGGAACCGGAAGATCCTGTTGTTCGGGAAGTAGGCCGGCTGATCAGTGAGTACACGGCCCGGTTTGATGACTACTGCGCCAACTCGGAGGAAATTCCCGACACCGTCTTTACTTATGAGCCACAGACGGCCATTGAGCGCATCGCCTATGGCATCTTTACCGATGCCGTACACGATGCATTGCAGGAGGAAGATGACGAGGACGAATAAACATATTCCCGGTATCGGTTTGAGAAAGCCGCACCCTTTGGGAAACGGCTTTCTCAAGCTTGTTTCTTCAGTTTTCTGAACAAGTCAGGGAAACGCGTTAATCAGCGTTTCCCTGCGGAATTGCAGAAAAAACAACTTACTGGAGAAAAGAACGAATTCCTGTGAAGATGACCTGTGCGGCAATAGCAGCCAGCAACAGCCCCGTCAGCTTGGAAAGAACAGCTATCCCTGTTCTGTGCAGCAGTTTTTCCACCCGTTCAGCCATGAGAAGGAGCGCTATCACCCCCAGTGAGGCAATAAGCAGCGAACACGCCCCGATAAGACGACTCTTCAGTGTAACGGCCGATGCACCCATTACCATCACCGTACCAATGGACGCCGGTCCCATGCACAGGGGAATGGCCAGAGGTACAACACTGATGTCTGCGTCGATTGGCATGGAAGGATGATCAGCAGTTTCATTCATTAAAGATACGGCAGTCAGAAAAAGAAGCGTACCTGAGCCGATGCGGAAAGCATCAAGCGTGAAGCCGAATGCTCCGAAAATGGAGTCTCCAAAAAAGTAAAGCACCAGAGCAATGATAAAAACGGCACTTCCCGTACTCAGGGCTGTTCTCCGCTTTTGTCCGGCACTATAGTTCTTTGTGCCGCTCAGGAACGCGCTCAGCACGGCGGGCGGCGTCATCAGTGCAAAAAGACGCAAAGTGGTACTGAACAACTCGCTGATCACACCGTCCATATATCCCCCAACCTTCAGAAATTGACGCTCAGGCCGTCCTGCTCGGCAATCTGCCTGAACAGCTTCAGAGACTCCTCAGCCTCCCGCGGTTCCAGCACTCGCAACGCGAAACCGGCATGTACAATGAGATAGTCTCCCACATGAACATTTTCCGGCAACAGCAAGGTGGAAACCTCCATATAGGTTTCTCCTTCTCCAACCCGAACTTTTGCCTTGCTGTCGGGCAGACATTCGGTGACCCGGACGGGAATGGCAAGACACATGGCAACCTCGCAGGCATCTGAAACCGTTCTGGCGGAACAAACTTTCCACCACTCCATCATATGGCCGAGAAAACTTAGCTCATGCCGGAGCCTCTCGCAAGCGGAATCAGGAGTCTTTCCTCCAAAACCCTCTTCTGCATCAGGCCCAGGACGGCATTCATTGCCAAACGCAAAGAGAAATGCTAGATACCACAAGGAAAATCGTCATGAAAAAAACATCGCTTACCTTGCAGGACCTTGCCGCACCACTTCTTTCGGGTCTGAACAGATTCGGTGAAATGGCGCTCTTTCTTCTGGACGCCTTCAGGCAGTCATTTTTCACTCACCGTCTTCCGGGGAAGGTCGTCAGGCAGATATACACCATCGGCGCTCAGTCGATGTTTGTCATTTTGCTGATTGGTATTTTTACCGGCCTGGTCCTTGGCCTTCAGGCATTTTACGCCATGTCCATGTTCGGGGCTCAAGGGATGCTCGGCTCCCTGCTCTCGCTGACCCTGATCCGGGAGATGGCTCCGGTGCTGACGGCTGTCATGGTGACAGCCCGTGCCGGTTCTGCCATGACGGCAGAAATAGGCGTCATGCGGATCTCCGACCAGATCGACGCTCTTGCAGTCATGGATATTTCTCCTGTAGGCTATCTGGTAACCCCTCGTCTGCTGGCCTCACTTGCAGCGTTCCCGCTGCTGACTGCCATATTTAATGTCATCGGCATTTTCGGAGGGTATCTTTCGGCCTGCGTTTTGCTGGGTTTGAATGAAGGGCGCTATTTTTCAGGCATTGAGTCAAGCGTGACCATGAGCGACGTGAGCGGCAGCTTCCTCAAGGCTGTAGTTTTCGCTGTCATCGTCATCACCGTATGCTGTTACCAGGGGTATAACGCCCACCGGCGCAGCGACGGCAAGGGACCGGAAGCCGTGGGCAATGCCACGACTTCCGCTGTCGTGGTCAGTTGCGTGCTGATTCTTATGAGCGACTATGTGCTCACATCCTTCCTGCTGTGAGGCAATCATGAATCCAGCCAAAGATGCCGCATGGGATATACGCATTGAACGCCTCGAAGGCGGCTACGGTTCACGCCGCATCATTAAGGGTATGGACGCCACATTTCCGGGAGGCGCCATTACTGCCATCCTCGGAGAATCCGGTGGCGGCAAAACGACCCTGCTCCGTATCCTGCTGGGGCTGACACCGCCTTTTTCCGGCAGGATTTTCATGGGGGGCAGGGATATTTTCTCACTGACGCCTTCACAGTTCCGCAGAATCCGACGGAGATTCGGAGTTCTTTTCCAGGATGGCGCACTGCTCGGTGCGCTGACACTGGCGGAAAATGTCGCCCTGCCGCTTACCGAACACACGAAGCTGTCCCGCAAGGTTCTGCGCAATGCGGCACTGCGTACGCTTGAACTGGTGGGCCTTGAACAGTTCGCCGATTTCTATCCCAGCGAGTTGTCCGGCGGCATGCGCAAGCGTGCCGGGCTGGCCCGGGCCATTGTCACCGAGCCTCCGCTGCTTTTTTGCGATGAACCGACCTCGGGGCTCGATCCCATCACGTCGGCCCAGATGGATCAACTGCTGCTTGACATGAAAAAGCATTATCCGAGCATGACTACTGTAGTCATTACCCATGATCTCGGCAGCGTGCGTCATATTGCAGATCATGTTCTCGTCATCGGAGACGGCAGAGCGGCGTTTTCCGGTTCAAAAGAAGAACTTTACGCCAGCCCAGACCCTTATCTCCGAAGTTTTCTCGACCGCGAAGCTCAGGAAGAGCGCCGCATGACCGCGCCCCCTCTGGATGAATCGGTACGCGCGGCTCTTGCGGAATGGCTGAACCAGTAGCCCCTTCGCCAGAACAAAGGAAGGTATATCATGTCGTTCACCAAAGAATCCCTGGTGGGAGTATTTGTCCTTATCGGACTGCTTTGTGTGGCCTATCTGACCATCAAACTGGGACGCATGGAAGTGTTCAGTTCGGACGGCTATGTTGTGACGGCCAGATTTTCGTCCGTCGCGGGACTGAGGGTTGGAGCAAATGTCGAAATCGCGGGAGTCCCCATAGGCCGGGTTTCCGCCATCCGGCTCGACCCTGCCACCTATTCCGCGGATGTGGATCTTCGGCTCAATGATGACGTAAAGCTGAGTGACGACAGCATGGCTTCAGTCAAAACAAGCGGTCTCATTGGTGACAAGTATATTTCCATGGCTCCCGGCGGCTCGAGTGAAATGCTCAAGCAGGGAAGCCTGATCACAGATACCGAGCCGACGCTGGATCTCGAAGCTCTGATTGGAAAAATGGTTTTTGGAGGAGTAAACTGATGCGCCGCATTATCGCCTTCATGGTCTTTTTGTGTCTGTTCTGTTCTTCCGTCCGCCCGGCTTCCGGCACAATGGAAAGCGCTACTGATGCCGCGCGCAGAGGCGCGGATCAGATACTTGCTCTGCTGCAGGACCCTGCGTTCCATAATCCCGCCACCAAGGAAGCACAGAGGAAAAAAATCGAAAACGCCATGCTTGGCCTTTTCGATTTCGACGAGTTTTCCTCCCGCACCGTGGGGCCGAACTGGCGCAATTTCACACCTGATCAAAAGAAGCGTTTTCAGGAAGCATTTACCACCCTGCTGCGCAATACTTATATTGACACGCTGGATTCCTACAGTGGTGAAAAGGTGGAATTCACCGGCGAAATCAGCGGCAACAACGGAACGAGATCGGAGGTAAGAATGAATTTCCTCGGCAAGGACGCCGTGCATCCCGTCGCTTTCCGCATGCTGGTCAAGAACGGCAGGTGGGTTGTCTATGACGTGCTCATTGAGGGCATCAGCATGATCAAGAACTACCGGGATCAATTCCGCGATCTGCTGGCCAAGGGAAATCCGGATGAGCTGATCAGCAGAATTTCCGCCAAGGCAGAGGAAGTGAAAAATCAACCGAAGCAAAAATAGTCGGAGTTCCTCATGCCGTTCCGCGCCAATCTTCTTCGCGTTCTCCTTCTTGGCCTGTTCCTGTCTCTTGGAGCCTGCGCGAGCCGCCAGGACACACTCCCCACCACCGTCGAAACCAGCCAGAGCGCGGTCGATGCGGAACCCGACTTCGACGACTATGATGACGATGATGCCGGTACGGCTGATCCTTTCGAATCATGGAACAGAGTATGGTTCGGCTTCAATGACACGCTCATGCGCCATGTTCTGGACCCGGCATATCGGGGATATTCCCATATCGTACCGGAAAAAGTCCGGGGAGGAATTTCCCATTTCCGAGAAAATCTCAAGGCCCCTGTCCGCTTTGTTAACCATCTTCTCCAGGGAGAATTCGCACAGGCAGGGGTGGAAATAGGACGATTCATCATCAACAGCTGCACAAGCCTGGGGTTTGCTGACGTAGCCTCACAGAGCAGGCCCCTGTATCCCTACTATCCGCAGTTCGCCACATTTTCCCATACACTGGGCACATGGGGCGTCCCCGAAGGTCCCTTTGTTGTCTGGCCCTTCTTCGGGCCGTACACTCTGCGCGGAAGTGCAGGAGACCTGACGGATGTCTTCCTTGCGCCGCAGACCTACTGCATGGACTGGCAAGTTTCCGTTCCCGTTACTGCGGAGCTGATGTTCAACGATTTTGGGAACACATTCAAAGCATATAGGCAACTGACAGATACGTCACTGGAACCGTATTCGGCTGTCCGCAACGCATGGATGAGCCTGAGTCGAACCTCGGAAACCCAGCGTAAAGAACGCCAGACGGGATTCAGCATGCGGTTTTCGCAAGGTTCACTCAGAGCGAATTGACTTCAAGGGTTCTTACGGCTGTACTGACGGATGGGGAGCACAAAATGGTGTTTTGCTCCGCTGAACTCCATGAGCAAATTCAAAGTAAAGGCTATGTCACAGGAAGTTGACGGAGCAAAGGGAGCAAGTTATGGGCTTTTCCGAACGTTACCGCAAAACATTCCCCGTCACATGGGATCAACTGCACCGTGACGCCAAGGCACTTGCCTGGCGTCTGCTTGAACAGGGAAGATTTCAGAGCATTGCAGCCATTACACGAGGTGGCCTTGTGCCTGCGGCCATTATTGCCCGGGAACTGAATATCCGCATGATTGATACGGTATGCATGGTCACCTACGACTGGCAGGAACAAAACACTACGGAAACCGTGCTGAAAGCCATTACCGGAGACGGGCAGGGGATGCTGGTCATCGACGATCTGGTGGATACCGGCAAGACCTTGCAGACTGTCCGGAAGATGTTGCCTATGGCCCACTTTGCCGCCATGTACGCCAAACCGGCAGGAAAGCCTCTCGTGGACAGTTTTGTGACGGAAGTGAGCCAGGATACATGGATTCTGTTTCCCTGGGATTCTGAAGTCCAATATGCCAGGCCCATTGCAGATCTGAAAAACAAGACTCCCCTGGAGCCCTGTTGATAACGCTGTGTTCCCTGCACTTCGCTGAAACAGAGCTGAAAAGGGGAAAGCTGCGGCTTTCCCCTTTTCCATGCCGATACACGATGTCCCGCATGAGTCTGCGGACACCGCTATGTCTTAACAGACCCTATTTCCTGCTTCCGCGCCCGGTTCGCTTTTTCCCGCTTCCCGGCTCTTCCGTCATGACAAGCGGCAATAACGCATCAATGCTGTCCACCGTTATAATATCTATCTTGCGGCGAAGTTCAGCAGGGATATCATCAAGATCCTTTTTGTTTTGTCTGGGAATGACAGCCCGCTTCAATCCGCGCGCGACTGCCCCCAGAATTTTTTCCTTGATGCCACCGACCGGCAACACCCTTCCCCTGAGCGTGATTTCTCCTGTCATACAGGTATCGCTGCGCAGCGGACGCTCCGTCAGGGCGGAAACAAGGGCGGACACCATGGTTACTCCGGCAGAAGGGCCATCCTTGGGAATCGCTCCTGCCGGAACATGGATATGAATATCCTTTGTCTCCGTGAAGTCCGGGGCAATCCCCAGTTCTCCCGCATGCGCACGGGCATAGGACAAAGCGGCCTGAGCGCTTTCTTTCATGACGTCTCCGAGCTGTCCGGTAAGCATCAGTCCTCCTTTACCTTTCATAACGGAGGCTTCGATGTGCAGGACTTCTCCGCCGGCTGCCGTCCAGGCGAGTCCGAGTGCGACCCCCGGCAGAAGTTTTTCCTCCTTGTCCTCATCCTGAAAACGGGGAATCCCCAGAACTTTGGGAAGCTGCACCGCGCTGACCGCAAACGGTCCCTTTTCACCTTCAGCCTTTCGCCGGGCGAGCTTCCGGCACAGTTTGCCCATTTCACGTTCCAGCGCGCGCAACCCTGCTTCCCGCGTGTAGTCACGGATAATTTTCGCCAAGACCGTATCCGCCAGCCGGATATCGTCTTTCTTCAGACCATTTTCCTTAATCTGACGCGGAAGCAGATATTTCTTTGCAATCGCCAGTTTCTCCTGTTCAGTATAGCCGGGCAGACTGATAATCTCCAGGCGATCCTGCAAGGGGCCGGGGATGCTTTCAAGCTGGTTAGCCGTGCAAATAAACAATACTTTGGACAGATCAAATTCCAGATTCAGATAATGGTCACTGAAATGGGAATTCTGCTCCGGATCAAGCACTTCCAGCAGGGCGGATGCGGGATCTCCCCGGAAATCACTGCCCAGCTTGTCAATCTCATCCAGCACAATGACCGGATTACGCGTTCCTGCCTGTTTAAGTGCCTGGATAATGCGCCCGGGCATGGCGCCGATATAGGTGCGCCGATGCCCCCGTATCTCCGCCTCATCACGCATGCCCCCCAGTGAAATGCGCTGAAACTTGCGGCCCATTGCCCGTGCAATGGAACGCCCCAGTGATGTCTTGCCCACACCGGGAGGCCCGACGAAGCAGAGAATGGGCCCCTTGGAATCCGTACTCAGCTTGCGGACACTGAGATATTCAAGAATACGATCCTTGACTTTCTCCAAACCGAAGTGATCCTCATCCAGAAGTTCCTTGGCCTTGACGATATCCAGACGATCCCTTGACGCCCTTTTCCAGGGCAGTTCCGCAAGCCAGTCAAGATAAGTGCGCACTACCGTGGCTTCAGCGGAATCACCGTGCATGGAAGCCAGACGTTTCAACTGCTTGTCGGCCTCCCTGCGGGCTTCCGACGGCAAACCGGCTTTATCCAGTGCGGCTTTCAGCTCTTCAAACTCTTCTTCAAAATCCGCATTATCACCCAGTTCACGCCGGATGGCCTTCATCTGTTCCCGCAGAAAATAATCCTTCTGCGCCTTGTCCATACCTTCCTTGGCCACACTCTGAATATGTGCCTGCATGGAAGCCACTTCAACTTCCCGTGCCAGATGCTCGTTCACAAGCTGCAGTCGCCTGACAGGATCAAGACAGTCCAGCAACATCAGCGCATCACGCACCTTCAGACGCATATTGGCGGCAATCAAATCCGCGAGTCTGCCCGGATCATCCACCGCCATGAGGACACCCATGATATCACCGGTCGGTATGCCGCGCAGATGAAGAATCTTTTCACTCTGCTCACGTGCCGAACGAATCATGGCTTCCCTCTGAATTTCGGGAACGGATGACGCCTCTTCCTCAAGGATGCTCACACGCCCCGTCAGGACAGGGTCATTCGAGATGATGCCCTCAAGACGGGCCCTCGTCAGCCCCTGTACCAGAATCTTGACCTGTCCGTCCGGCATGCGCAGCATACGCAGAATCACGACCACGGTTCCCACAGGGTGCAGATCTGTTTCCCCGGGGTCTTCAACCATTGGATCTTTCTGTGTACACAGCAACATATAGCGCTTCTCCGACAGCGCCGCATCCACGCCGAGAATTGCCTTTTCCCTGCCCTCATAAAGGGGGACAATCATGGAGTTGAATACCACATTGTCTCGAAGAGGCAGTACAGGCATCCGGGAAGGAATCTCATCCAGCAGTGAATTCATGGAAATCTCGGAGTCCTGGGGTTGAGGAGAAGACTTGCGCCTCCCTGCGTTCTTGCGGGGGCTTTTCTTTTCCTGCCCTTCTTCCCCGTCACGGCTCTGTGAAGCCTTGCGGAGCCGCACGGCACGGCGCATGCTTTTTCCTTCAGCTCGAGGCGTCAGGCTGTCCATGCCGTTTTCAGTTTTTTCTCCGGAACCGCCATGAACGACATTCGCCGCGGCTTCGTTTTCAATATCCGACAATTCTTCGGCATCCCGAATGGCAGAAGAGTTATTCATCCCGTTCTGTTCAGTGGGAATCTGATCCTTTTTAATTTCATTGCTCATATGGATCCTCCGTCGGGGGATCGTACCTACCCCAACAGCTTTTCCTGCATCATACTGTAACATCTGCCGTCAGCCAGTATCAGGTGATCTATCAGCCGGAGATCCATAGTCTCCAGAGCCTGACACAACATGAACGTACTCTCGGTATCAAGCGTGGAAGGCCTGAGTGAGCCCCCGGGATGATTGTGCAGAACAATCAGGCCGGTTGCCTTGTATTTCAGAGTAATTTCCACGGCATCACGAGTGGACAGTAAAACCTGACCGACGGATCCTTTGTTGACTCTTTCAAAAGTAAGCAGTCTGTTGCCATTGTCCAGAAGCGCCGCCCAAACTTCCTCATGCGGAAGTCCGCCCAGCACAGACATGCCAAGCTGGGCGATTTCATTTACTGTCACGCTTTTCCTGCCTTTTACCGCTTCGGTGAAATAGCGGGCAATGATTTCCCGCAGCAGGGTCAGAAAAGTTTCCGTCGCGGGGCCGCAGCCGGGAATATTGTGACGTTCTGTCGGGTGTGAGGCCAGCAGGCCGCGTATGCCGCCATACTTCTCCAGAAGTGTCTTGGCCAGAATCTTGGTATCGGAGCGCAGATGAACATAACCCAGCAGACTTTCAAGCAGTTCATATGAGTAGGCGCTATGGGGATCTTTCAGAATTCTGGCGCGCAGGCGGGCACGGTGGCCTTCCGCATAGTTCTTCGACTCTGCCACATTCAACCCGCCATGTCACACATTGGGGTGGAAGCAAACAGCAAGGTCAGCTCCGCGATCAACCGTTCCAAAGACTGTCCGGGCTGAAGGCGCCCGCTCTTGACGCTCCACTCCGCCTCGCACAGAGCGGCAAATATCCTGGCAAGTCCGGCGGAACCAAGCCTTGCGGCAAGCTGCCGTTTCATGCCTGCGACGTGCTGCGGTACATAAACGGATTCCCCCGCCTGCAGCTGCCAGAGCATCCGCCCCTCCCTTGCCATGAGTCCAAGCAGAGGGAACAGGATACCATCCCCGCTGTCGCCTTCCCGCAGTACGGCATGCCATGCCTTGTCGGCCCTGCCCTCCTGAACATGACGGATTAAATCAAACAATACTAAATCCGGCGTATATCGGGCGATGTTTCTTGTATGCTCAAGCTCAATAACCCCGTCATGGGCCAGCAGGGACAATTGTTCCACAGCAGATGAAACGGACGCCGCATCCGGGGGAAGGCTTTCCCCCAGAACCTCCATGGCATCAGGACGGATGGTCAGCCCCAGCGCGGAGGCCCTTTCCTGAATGAAGCGACGGATTCCGCGCGCATCAAGAGCTGGAGCGCGCCATATCCAGCGTTTCTTTTCCGCAAATTCGAGACAGCGCAACTTTGTCAGATGCGGGGGCAGTTTGGGCTGCCCTTTTTCCCAGACACTTTCCAGAAAAAAAACAGGAAGTATGCCTGGCCGTGGCACTCCCAGCACGGCGGAAAGCTTTTTCCAGACTTCGGAAGAAAGTAGCTGGGCATTGCGGATAAACAGATTTTTTCTTGTCCCCCCCAGGCCTTGCAGAGTCAAGGCATCCCAGAATCCCCCATCCAGCCCCTCATCCGCCCAGAATATGCTGAGAGGCGCGTCACCCTGCCCGCAGGCCGACAACATACTCCGTGCATGCTCACGCGCGAGCATGCTGTCTGGACAAATACAGAAATAAAACCCTGGTCTGTCCATAGAATGACAACCACTCCGACTGTGCTACCACCCCATACCGATTCAGCCGATCGGAACACCGATGTTCCGGACGGCATCAATATCCATGCTGAAAGACATCAGAACTTCAGCTGCATGCGATCTACCGCACGGCGGACGACTTCCCGCAGCAGCTCCCTGATGGCGGTATGTTCCCGCTGGTTTTCAAAGTTTTCAGAATAACCGATAAGTCCTGAACGCCAGGCAACAGCATCACTGCCCCCCTCATGTATGATGACTTCAAGATAGACAGTGGCCGCATTGAGCAATGTGATGTCTTGTGTATTGCTGACATAGGAACTTACGGAAAACGAAGGCATGCGTATTTCCATGGTATAATCTGCTTCGCCCTCATCCCGCCACTGGGCCAGCCGCCGGAGCGTTATCTCGTCCCGCATCAGAGTACGCAGATAATACGGCACCCAGGGGTAAAGCGAGGATTGCTCCACTTCGACAATTTTTACCGTACTGCCCCCTGCGCCAAGCACACTGGACGTCGAAGCGCCTTCGCCTCCCTGCCATTGATATCCACACCCAGTCAGCGGCATGGATATGATGGCAGCAAGAAGCAAAGGTCGCGCTATCCTTGCGAAAAAGCCCCCCATGTTCATCAGTTCGCCACCACGTTGACCAGCTTCCCTGGCACAACGACAACCTTGCGGACGGTCAGACCGTCAATATGACGCCTCACGGACTCATCCCCCAGCGCCAGCTTTTCCGCTTCCTCACGGGAAGCTTCCGCCGGAACTTCAATCTTGCCGCGCAGCTTGCCGTTAACCTGAAGAACCACCGTAATCATGTCGCGCTTGAGAGCGCTTTCCTGCCATTGAGGCCACCTCTCTTCTGCCAGAGAATCAGAATGGCCCAAATCCTGCCATAACTCCTCGCACATATGCGGCGTAATGGGGTACAGAAGCGTCAATACTGTGGCCATGGCGGAAGAGAGCGCTTCCCTGCCCTCCGGTGAGGCTGTCAGCTCATCCTTGGCGAGATACAGGCTATTTACCAGCTCCATGACAGCGGCAATAGCGGTATTGAACTGATACCGATTGCCGATGTCTTCCCCGACTTTCCTGACTGTAGCGTGTTCGCGCAGGCGAAGTTCCCGCGCGGCGGGAACAGCGGCACATGTTTCCGTGGAAGAACAGGCAGCCGTCGCCTCCAGATGTGGACGAAGCTCGACAAAAAGTCGCCAAATGCGATTGAGAAAACGCGAGGAGCCTTCAATCCCTGTATCGCTCCAGTCAAAATCGCGTTCCGGGGGGGCGGCGAACAAACAGAACAGGCGCACGGTATCCGCGCCATATCTGTCGATCATGTCAGTCGGGTCAACAACGTTGCCCTTGGATTTCGACATCTTGGAACCGTCTTTCAGCACCATTCCCTGAGTCAGGAGATTACTAAAAGGCTCTTCCAAATCTGCAGGATAAAACCCGAAATCTCTCAGAACCTTGGTGAAGAAACGGGAGTACAGCAGGTGCAGAATGGCGTGTTCCACTCCACCGATATACTGATCAACCGGCAGCCAGTAGGAAAGCGCCTTCTTGTCGAAGGCTCCGCTGTCGTTGCGCGCATCCGTGAATCTGGCGAAATACCAGGAGGACTCCACAAACGTATCCATTGTATCGGTTTCACGCTTCGCCGGTCTGCCGCAACGGGGACAGACGGTATGTACAAACGAGTCAAGATGCGGCAAAGGAGAGCGTCCATCGGGCAGAGGCTGCGCATCCAGCGGCAGCAGGACAGGGAGCTCCTGCTCGGGAACAGGCACCATGCCGCACTCTTCGCAATACACAACAGGAATAGGCGCGCCCCAGAAACGCTGACGGGAAATATTCCAGTCGCGGAGACGCCAGTTGACGGTCTTCCCGCCCCTGCCCATGCTCTCCAGCGCCTTGACAACCAGCTCTTTGCCCTTTTCGTTGGAGATACCGTCGAACTCCCCGGAATTGACCATGATTCCCGGTTCAGTCCATGCCTTGTCCATTGTGGAAGGATCAAGGCGTTCTCCCTCTGCCTGGATGACTACCAGCATGTCCAGCCCAAACTTGCGCGCGAAATCAAAGTCACGCTGATCATGCGCGGGTACAGCCATGACCGCCCCCGTTCCATACTCGGCCAGAACGAAATTGCCCAGCCAGATGGGAATGCGCCGGCCTGTGAATGGATTGAGGCAGTATGCTCCTGTAAAGACACCATCTTTTTCCAGCGCATCAGATTGGCGATCCAGACGATCCATATTGCGTGTACGTTCGATGAACGCTCGGATTTCCCCCTCGTTTTCCCGCCCCGCGATCAATGATTCAACCAGAGGATGTTCGGGAGCAAGGGTCATGAAGGTTACGCCGAATACAGTATCCGGACGGGTGGAGAAAACCCTGATTTCCCCTTCGCGTCCATCAAGAGGAAAGACTATCTCTGCCCCCTCCGATTTGCCTATCCAGTTACGCTGCATGGAAAGTACCCGATCCGGCCAGCCGCCTTCCAGCTTCTTCAAATCTTCCAGCAGCTCGTCAGCATAGGCGGTAATACGCAGAAACCACTGCGTCAGCTCCTTCTGTTCCACCGGAGTATCGCAGCGCCAGCAGCGCCCCTCTTCCACCTGTTCGTTGGCCAGTACGGTATGACACTGGGGGCACCAGTTCTGCGGGGCCTTTTTGCGATATACCAGTCCCTTTTCCAGCCAGCGCAGAAAAAACAGTTGTTCCCACTTATAGTATTTCGGATGGCAGGTTGCCAGCTCGCGCCGCCAGTCATAGGAATACCCCAGACGTCTCAGCTGCGCCCGCATGTTGTCGATATTGGCATAAGTCCATTTGGCGGGATGAATATTGTGCTTGATGGCCGCGTTCTCGGCGGGAAGGCCAAACGCGTCCCACCCCATGGGGTGCAGGACATTATATCCCTGCATTCGGCGGAAACGGGCCACCACGTCGCCTATGGAATAGTTGCGCACATGCCCCATGTGAATGTTGCCGGAAGGATAAGGAAACATCTCCAGGACATAATACTTGGGCCGGGAAGAATCAGGTTCACACGCAAAAATCCGACGTTCCGCCCACAGTTTCTGCCATTTTTCTTCAATGCTCTGCGGATCATAACGGGAGGAAAGAGTCATAAAGCTTATTCCTTCAAGTAAAGCTTAAAAAAACATTTACCAGCAACTTACTTGCCCAAAAGTTCCCCGTTTTCCAGTCCTTTCGCGGCAGCATCAAGTACGCCGTTAAGAAATGCCCTGGATTTTTCTTCCCCGTACTGTCGGTTCAACTCCAGAGCTTCATTCATGGCAACTTTGGGTGGAACATCGGGACGATACAGCATTTCATACAGCGCCAGACGCATCAGGGTAAGCTCGACACGTCCAACTCTCTCCAGACGCCAGTTACGGGTATATCGACGAATCAGCTCATCCAGCTCGTGCGTCTTGCTCCACACTCCTTCCACAAGCTCCCAGGCAAATCCGCTTGCCTCGGTCTCTTCCTGATCATCCTGACGCGGCGCGGCGCGGAAAGCCCTGCTCAATTCCTCGGGCGTGGTCGAATGCAGAAATTCCTGTCCGTATAAAACCTGAAAGGCCAGGTTGCGGGAAACTCTGCGCGGCACAGTACGAACACCCATTAAAGCTGCTCCATGACGCGTAATGTTTCCAGCAGAGCGGAAGCAGCTTCCACGCCCTTATTGCCGCCCTTGCTCCCAGCCCGCTCAATGGCCTGTTCCAGATTATCAGTAGTCAGCAGCCCGAAGCCGATGGGCATACCATACTGAAGAGAAACATGAGCAATACCCTTGGTCGCCTCGCTCGACACGAAATCAAAATGCGGAGTTGCGCCCCGGATAACAGCACCCAAAGCCAGAACACCGTCATATTTGCCGGATGCAGCCAGCTTCTGGCAGACCACCGGCAATTCAAAGGCGCCGGGCACGCGCACCAGAGTCAGATCCTGGCGCGCTGCACCATGACGGGTCAGATAGTCGACAGCACCGCCCACCAGGCGATCCACGACAAAATCATTGAAACGGGTTGCAACAATCGCGATGTGAAGCCCCTTGGCCTCCATCATCCCTTCTATGCAGCGAATCTGTTCCATGGAGATCCTCCGGCATCTCAGCCCTTATGATGGTGCATACAACAGAGCAGATGCCCCATTTTTTCTTTCTTGGTCAGCAGGTACTCTTCGTTGTAGTCTCCGGCTTCAAGCTCAATGGGCACGCGTTCGACTATTTCAATGCCGTACCCTTCAAGACCAATAATCTTTTTCGGGTTGTTCGTCAGCAGACGCAAACGATGAGCCCCCAGATCCACAAGGATCTGCGCACCCACACCGTAATCACGCAGATCCGGAGGGAAGCCAAGCCGGATATTGGCCTCCACCGTATCCAGCCCCTCGTCCTGAAGAGCATAGGCTTTGATCTTGTTCGCAAGGCCTATGCCACGGCCTTCCTGACGCATATACAGGATAAGCCCCCGTCCTTCCTTTTCAACCTGCCGCATGGCGGCGGCAAGCTGATCCCCACAGTCACAGCGCAGCGAACCAAAGGCATCACCGGTCAAACACTCGCTGTGTACCCTGGTCAGAACCGGTTCGCCGTCTGCCACATTGCCCTTCACCAGCGCCACATGGGTCTGATTGTCCAAAGAATTTTCATAGGCGTAAATACGGAAGTCTCCGTACCTGGTCGGCATGTTGGCTTCGGCGACCCGGCGCACCGCCACCTGGCCTCGATCCATACGGTACTTGATGATATCTTTAATTGTTGCGATATGCAGCCCATGCTTTTCCGCAAAGATTTCCAAATCGGGCATACGCGCCATTTCGCCATCATCACGCATTATTTCACAGATGACGGCGGCATGCTTGATTCCCGCGAGCCTGGCGAGATCAACGCTTCCTTCGGTCTGCCCCGCGCGCATCAGTACGCCTCCGGGATGCGCTCGAAGCGGGAAAATATGTCCGGGAGTGACAAGATCCTCAGCCTTGGCATCATCAGCTACGGCGGCCTGAATGGTTCTGGCGCGATCCGCTGCGGAAATACCGGTGGTCACCCCTTCGCGGGCTTCAATGGAAACCGTGAAGTTGGTGCCAAAACGGGAGCCGTTACGCTTTGTCATCAGAGGGAGATTAAGCCTGTCAGCCATTTCCGATGACATGGGCAGGCAGATCAGCCCCCGCCCGTAGGTAGCCATAAAATTGATCGCTTCGGGTGTCACGAATTCAGCCGCGATGGTTAGATCCCCTTCATTCTCGCGATCTTCGTCATCGACAAGAATAATCATCTTGCCAGAACGGAGATCCTCAATCGCTGTTTCCGTGTTGCAAATAGGCATAGTGTTATCCTCACGCGACTGACAATCCGCATCAGACGGACTTAAAAACCATGTTCTCTCAAAAATTCCAGGCTCAAACGGCTCCGGTCTCTCCGTACCTCTTGTTGTATACCAAGATCGGCCTGCAGAAAATACACCAGCATCTGGCCGACATATTTCCCCAGCATGTCGGTTTCCATGTTGACCGGCTGCCCCGGCTGCCAGTTGCGGGCAACGGTGGCGTTCCATGTTTCAGGAATAATATTGACTTCCAGCCACCCCGGGCCGCATGCGTTTACCGTAAGACTGATCCCCCCCAAGGTGACCGACCCCTTGGTGATGACCTGCCGGCTCCACTCTTCGGGAAAGGAAAAACGGCAGCAATGGGAAGCCCCTCGCTCGGAAACGCTGTTTACATGAGCAATCGTGTCAACATGTCCGCTCACCAGATGTCCGCCCAGCCGATCTCCGAGAGAAAGCGCTCGTTCCAGGTTCACCTCATCTCCGCGGGAAAGAGAGCCGAGCATGGTGCAGGCCAGCGTCTCCGCGGAAGCATAGGTTCTGAAGGAAAAACCGTCCCACCCCTCAACACTGAGGCAGGCTCCATTAACCGCGACAGACTCCCCCTGAAGAGGTTTTTCCCATGCAAAATGAGGTCGGATGCCCAGCCGGAGCTGCCCGCTCGCCGCGGCAACAGATGTTACCGTTCCACACCCCTCAACTAACCCTGTAAACATGCCGCCTCCAACCCGGAAACATAGCGCAGATGGCAATCTCCGCCTATGTTGCGCATGGAGACCAGGCGCAGATTCAGTGTCTCCTCCATACTGCCGCAAACGCGACCGCAGAACAGGGAAGGAGCATCCTCATCACCGAGAACACGCGGAGCCAGATGCAGGCGAAAATCATCTACCAGTCCGTTTTCCAGAAGATTGGTGGCCAGCCGCGCGCCTCCTTCACAGAGAACATAGTGACACTGCTCCTGTTCGCGCAACAGATGCAGCATCTGAAGCAGGTCAAGCCCCTGGCCGCGCTCATCAGGTTCCAGACCATATACGCGCACGCCCTTTTCGCGCAGCGCCTGTGCTCCGGGTGAAGCAGCCTGCGCGGCTGTGGTGAAAAAGACACAATCTGCGGGGCGTTGCTGCAGAATATTGAGATTGGCTTCGGGCGACGGAAGGCGACGTGTGGGCATGGCCGCAAGAGGTTCTCGCTCCGTTCCTTCCACTCTGGCAGTAAGGCGGGGATTGTCGATAAACAGAGTATTCGCTCCCACCAGAACTGCCCCTCCGGCAGCGCCGACGCCGCCGCGCAAACGCATGACAACCTCTCGCGAGGCTTCACTGCTCACTGCCTCAGGTTTGCCCATGCGGGATGCAATATGTCCATCCAGAGTCGAAGCCATTTTCAAAATGACGTAAGGCCGCTCAGTCGTCTGCCATGTGATGAAATCCAGCATGCTCAGACGGCAGGCATCTTCCATCACCCCTGTTTCTACAGTCACCCCTGCAGCAAGAAGCGTTTCCACCCCTCCCCGCGCCGCGGGGTTGACGTCGCGCATTCCGATGACCACATGCCGGACTCCCGCCGTGAGAATCGCCTCAACGCAAGGAGGCGTTTTACCATGGTGGTTGCACGGCTCAAGGGTTACCACCAGCGTACACTTCGATGGATCAATGCCATTGCGGGCCGCCTCGGCAAGACAGACGACTTCGGCATGAGCCTTGCCGAAACCGGC
>CALUUZ010000028.1 GCA_944324075.1 Candidatus Mailhella excrementigallinarum | reverse complement strand
CTCTCTCTCTCTCTCTCTCTCTCTCTCTCTCTCTCTCTCTCTCTCTCTCTCTCTCTCTCTCTCTCTCTCTCTCTCGGAATACTCCAGGAGCCGTCGAGCCTCGGAAAATCCCGGCTCAAGCCGCAGGGCACATTGGGCGGCCTTGACCGCTCTGTCCCACTTTTTCCAGTCCACATACAGCCGCCCAAGATTGAAGAGCAGATGGGGAGCCCCGTTTCCTTCCCGCAGCGCCTCAAGATAGACCCGCTCAGCCTCGGCATACCTGCCCATCCTGCGCAGAGCCACGGCCAGAGAGCTGGAAACAGGCAGTGAACCAGGCTCGAGCTTCAGAGCTTCTTCCAGATAGCACACCGCATCGGCATACGCCCCTGCACGCAGAAAACTTCCGCCAATATCATGCAGGAGCTTTCCGCAGTTCTGATGCTCACGAGCCAGCTCCGCAAATACGCCGCGCGCGTCATCCATAAGCCCTGCATCAAGCATCTGCCGCCCAAGCTCCATATCCTGCCGCATTTTGTCTTCCAGCAGCAGGCGGGCGGCTTCCTGCGCATCCTCATGAACTTTTTCATCAATCTTTTCCAGCAGCATGTCGACCTTTGCCAGAAAGACGCGCTCCCTGCCGGGCACATAGGCAAGTTCCAGCTCAGGCGCCAGCTTCCGGATATGCTGGTCACAGACGATATAATACGATGCATCGGAAATCATGCGCTGAAATTCCCTTTTTTCCGACTTCATGAGCGGCTCGCTGAACACAATGCTCACGGCTTCCCGCAGTACCTGAACGGCTGAAAACGGTTCCCCCTGGCGAATGAGCGACCTGATGGAATGAAGCCGGCGCCGGGCGGCGGCAAGCTGGGACATAGGCTCCCCCTACTGCGCTTTCAGCGCACTGCTCTGGATGTTGAAACACAGGCATGGATTCCGGACGGGCGGGAACCGAAACTGCCCTGTGCAGATGCAGTTCCCGCCCTGATGAAGGGGACGAACTCCCGATATACGCAAACCCTCAAGGAACGCCCATTCCCTTCAAAGAGGGGCATGTCCTATCCGCCGATGAGCTGCAGGGCCATCTGCGGCAGGGAATTGGCCTGCCCGAGCATGGACACCGCACTCTGCGTCAGGATCTGATTCCGGGTGAAGTTGGTCATCTCCGTGGCTACATCCACATCGGATATCTGCGATTCGGCAGCCTGGAGGTTTTCCGCCTGAATTTCCAGATTGGTGATGGTGTTTTCCAGCCGGTTCTGCATCGCCCCGAGGTTGGCGCGGATATTGTCCTTTATTTCAATGGCCTGATCGATGGCGTCCAGAGCAATCTGCGCATTCTCCTGCGTGGCGATGTTCATCCCGTCATAGTTGTAGCGCGACAATCCCCAGGCTGCTGCCCCGGAGATGACTGACTGACGCATTACGGTAGTTGCAGGACCCTGAGGAGCGAGTAATACCTGTGGAAGAACGGCATTATATGATGTTGCATCTTCCTCTATTGCCCTGAGATATGTTCTGGTAAATGCGTATGCTACTTTTTGTCGATCATCTGATGACAGAGCATTGAAAGAAGCTAATTTATCTGCCATAGTAGCGCCTTCAAGAGGAGGAAGTGTGTAGTTTTCCTGTGGATTGATATATGTGCCGTTATAAAGCTCTGTGAATAAATTTTCGGCAGCAGGAGAGCTTACTGTTTTTATGTTACTTGCCAAGTTATCCGCCTCACCCATAAGAACGTTATACTGATCCTGTGTAATGTTTCCTGCCTCCAGCATGGGCCGGAACTTCTCTTCATACGCTCCCCGGATACGGTTCCCGATATTCGCCGCCGCGTCCTCCACCGTGGAAGCACTGCCCAGCCCCAGCGCCGCCGCACGGCAGTCGTCAATCTGGATGTAATAGTAGTCTTCGGCGGAATCATTGCCCGTGCCGAAGTGCACTTTCAGCTTGCCTGTGGAGTTCAGCCCGGAGCCGTCATGCTGCGATGAGCTCAGGTTCCCGTCCAGAAGCTTGATATTGTTGAAATCCGTGGCGTTGGCGATTCGGGTGATTTCCGAGGCCATCTGCTGGTATTCCGATTCAATGATCAGGCGCTGGGTGGAATCATAGGTTCCCGTGGCGGCCTGCTCGGCCAGCTCCTTCATGCGGATCAGCTTTTCGTCAATGACCTGCATGGCTCCATCCGCCGTCTGGATCAGGGATATGGCGTCATTGGCGTTGCGCACGCCCTGATTCAGGGTGGAAATCTCCGCCCGCATCAGTTCCCGGATGGCCAGCCCGGCGGCATCGTCAGCGGCGGTTTCCACCCGCAGTCCGGAAGACAGCTTCCGGGTGGAATCGCTCAGCTTGCGATAATGTGAGTTCAGAATCCGGGAACTGTGCGCGGCCATCATGTTATGGTTAACGACAAGACTCATGGTGACACCTCTTTTTGTTTATTTTGATAAATATTTTAATGCAAAACATATACCATAATATATATTTCAGACGGTTAGCCGTTTCCGTCCGGTTCCTGCCGGTTTTCCGACGCCGATCCTGCCGGAAAACCGGCACTTTTTTCCGCAGCAGGAGAGGAGGGGCGTCAAAATTGCCTACTATAATAAAAATTATAAGCAAATATATATATTTAAATTGCTATTTCTCCACTCTCCCAATGTTTATGATGGAGATGGAGGTTTTCATGAACATTCAGATGACGCTCGGACAGCAGGTGCGCGCCCTGCGCAGACAGCGCAGGCTTACCCAGGAACAGCTGGCGGAGCTTGCGGGCGTTTCCCTGCAGCACATAGGCGAAATCGAGCGGGGACAGGGCATTCCCACCCTGAACAGCCTTGTGAAACTGTCCGACGCGCTGGACATCTCTCTGAGCGAACTGTTTGAAAACAGCGAGCAGTACAAGAGCGAGAAGGAAATGCGCGATCTGCTCCATCAGCTCGTGGAGCAGAGCAGCGAGCCGGGGCTGAAGCAACTGCTCAGTATCGCACGCTGCATGAACTGACCCCGCTATATAGCCCTATATAACACGGTACGCGTATGCCCGACGCGAAGGGCAACCTCATTTCAAGCCCGCTGCAGGAGAGTATCGCAGATTCCGGCGGGAGATCCGGCACCGGCGCGGGCTGAATCAGGCAGGTTCCATGCCGAAAACAAATTTCCGGGACAATCTCCTTTTTTGCTTGACTTGGCCTTCCCTTGGAGGTAATAACCCACATCTCGGGTCGTTAACTCAGGCGGTAGAGTACCTGCCTTTTAAGCAGAGAGTCGCAGGTTCGAATCCTGCACGACCCACCAACTTTCCGTTTCAAGAAACCCCGCGGCGCTGAAAATGCCTCGCGGGGTTTCATGTCTGGACTGCGCCGGAAGACATGTTCAATCCGCAGCCGCCGATCCCGCCTTCCCCGGCACCTTGCAGGGAACGGCGCGAGAGCTGTTCGCACATTCCGCCTGGAGCATTTTCGTTTTGAAAATGCTCCAGGAAGCGAGCAAAGCGAGACTCCGCCGCGACGCCCCTCCTCCGGTGCCGCCGCAATTCACCTGCGGCGTCAAGCTCCGGCTTCAGGCGTGAAACCTGCGGGCCGGAACATGGAGTCCCGGCAGGAAGATACTTTCAACAGCAAAACGCTCTGGGAACCGCACGGGAAGGAAAGACGTTCCGGAGGAAGCTCCATGCATACCGCCGCTCATCTGCGCCGTCAGCTCTTCAGCCTGACCAGCCCCATCTTTGTGGAGCTTCTTCTGATCATGCTGCTCAGCGCCGTGGATGTCATCATGCTCAGCCAGCACTCGGACAACGCCGTGGCGGCGGTGGGCGTGGACGCCCAGATACTGAACATGGTTTTTCTCGTTTTCGAGGTGTTCACGGCAGGAACCACCGTGCTCTGCGCGCGCTACAGGGGGGCACGCGACCCGGAAAATGTCACGCGCATCATCGGCATTTCCCTGCTGTTCAACGGAATTTCCGGTCTTGCCGTAAGCGCCGCTCTGGCTGTGTTCGCGGAACCTGTTCTGAGCCTCATGGGCATCCGGGCGGATCTCATGGCCGATGCGGCTTCGTACATGCGCATCGTGGGCGGCATGGCCTTTCTGCAGGGACTGGCCTTCACCATTTCGGCTGTATTGCGCAGCATGGAAATGGCTTCATATCCCATGCTCGTCACCCTGCTCATGAACCTTCTGAACATGGCGGGCAATTATACGCTGATTTTCGGACACTTCGGAGCGCCTGCCCTGGGGGTGACCGGGGCGGCCATCTCCACCTCCGCCTGCCGCGCCGTGGCGCTCTGCCTGCTGGCCTTCATCCTGTTCCGCAAGGGCGTGCGCATCCCCCTCCGTCTCTTCCGCCCTTTTCCCTTCGGCAGGCTGAAAGAACTGCTGGCCATCGGCCTTCCCGCCGCGGGAGAGTTCTTTTCCTACCAGTTCTCGCAACTTGTCATCACCTTTTTCATCAACAAACTGGGCAACGAGGCTCTGGCCGCCCGCACCTACTGCGTGAACATCATCATGTTCTCCTATCTCTTCGCCAGCGCCATCGGACAGGGCGGCTCCATTCTGGTAGGCTGGCTCATCGGCAGGCACCGCATCGAGGCCGCCTACAGGATGGGCCGGTTCTGCTTCAGGGCCGCGCTTGCCGTGACGGTAAGCATTTCCGCCGTCACGGCGCTGCTCGGCCGCTTCATCGTGCCGCTGCTGACAGGCAACCCGGAGATCATCCATCTCTGCGTCATCATCCTGTTCGTGGACATTCTGCTGGAATTCGGGCGGCCGGTGAATATTCTGGCAGGCTTCATGCTGCGTTCCGCCAGCGACTCTGGCTATGTCTTTCTTGTCGGAGTCACTGTGATGTGGAGTGTGGCCACCGCGCTGAGCTATGTATTCGGCATTACCCTGGGCTGGGGGCTTATCGGCATGTGGGCGGCCTTCACCCTGGATGAACTCATCCGGGCGCTGCTGCTCGCGCGGCGCTGGCGCAGCATGAAATGGGCGGAAAAATTCCGCGCGCCCGCCGGGAGCGCCGCATGAACGAACGCAAACGTATCTGCGTGCTGGGCAACTGCGTCGCGTACCGGCTTCAGATGATGCTCGCGGCACATGCGGAACTGACGGAGCGTTATGCCCTCGTATACATGCCCACAGTCTATGAAATCGCCCGCCTGCCGGACAGGGATACCGAACTGGAACGTCTGGCGCGGCGCGCACTTTCCTGTGACATCATCCTGAGCCAGCCGCTGTTCAGCTTCGGTCCCTGCAATACGAGGCAGCTCCGTGACCGCCTCTCTCCCGGCCAGAAGCTGCTCACCTTTTCCGCGCCGGATTTCGGGGGCTACTTTCCCGACGTATGCTGGCTTTCCGGCAAGACGCGGCTGCGCTTCGCGCCCGTACAAGACTGGGACAGCAGGATTATTTTCGCCTGCTATGTCAGGGGCGTTTCCATTTTCGAGGTGGAACGGATCTATCTGTCCCACCCCATGTTCGGGCCCAGAGCCATGCTGGAGAACGTGGCGGCCTCCCTGGAGCGCTATGCGAAGCGGGAACAGGGGGTGGATATTCCCACCGGGGATTATGTGGCGCGGCACTATACGGCGCGCAGACTGTTCCACAGCGGCATGCACCCGGCGGACGAAGTGCTGGCTCTGCTGCGCAACCGCACGCTGGAAGCTCTCGATCTGCCGCCGCTCCCCGCGGAAACACCGCTTGAAGTGGAAAGTTTCGGCTTCAACCGCTGGCCCGTTATCACCCGGGCGCATCGGCTGTTCCGTTTTCCGGGGCAGGAATATTTCCTGCTGGCCAATGTCCGCCACAGTATTGAGGACGTAGCCATGGCCTATTACAACTTCTACGAATTCCACCCCCATGTGGCGGAGGCAAACCGGCATCACGCGGAAGGCGTGCTGTAAAAATCCCGACGCCCCCTCCCTTTCCGGCAGAATCCGGCTTTCTGGAGCATCTTCTGACTGAACGTATCCGCCACCGCCCCCCCGTGTTCCGGCCCGCAGGCCTCACGTCTGAAGCCGGAGCGTCATGCCGCGAGTGAATTGCGGCGACGCCGGACAGGGGAAACTTCGCGGAATCCCCGGCCGCCAGCGCGGAGAACTTTACGGAGAGGGAGAACAGGGATGAACCGCGCTCTGTCAGATGCCGAGCAATGCAAAGTGAATTCTCTCAATGCGGCTCCTCAAAACCGTGAGCGGAGCGCCCCGGGCGTTCCGCTCACCTCCCCTCCGGGCTGTCCCCGCCCCCGGCTGCGGAAAAATCGGGCGGCCAGCCGTGCCAGCGCACGTCCTCTCCGGCGAAGCGCCGTTCCATGACGCGCAGGGCTTCGGGGTTCTCGTCCACCAGCACGCAGTCGCGCCCCAGCTCCAGCGCCGCTGCGCCGAAACTGCCGCTTCCGGCAAAAAAATCACACAGCATGTCCCCCGGCCGGGAATGCACCTTCACGATACGCCGCAGGATGCCCAGCGGTTTCTGCGTGGCATAGCCCGTCTTTTCCCTGCCGTTGGGACTGACGATGGTATGCCACCAGACGTCCGTGGGCGTCTTGCCGCGGGCGGCCTTTTCCGGTCCCACCAGCCCCGGCGCCATGTAGGGAATACGGTCTATGCTTTCATAATCAAAGACATAGGATTCGGGATTCTTCGCATACCACAGAATAGTGTCATGCTTGGTTGACCAGCGTGTTCTTGATCTCGCCCCGTAGTCATAAGCCCAGATGATCTCGTTGATGAAAGAGTCCCGGCCGAAAATCTCATCCAGCATGACCTTGCAGTAGTGGGACTCACGATAGTCAATATGGAAAAACATGCTGCCATCGTCCGCCAGAACGCGCCGCGCTTCCTCCAGACGCGGGCGCAGAAAGGCGGGCAGATTCGTGAAGCTGTCATTATACCCCCGCGTTTCCAGACGGACGGTCTTGTAGCGCCTTCCCTTGAAGCCCACCCGATCCCCTTCCTCATCCCGTATGGTGCTCAGGCTGGTGCGCCGCTGCGCCTTGCCCGTATTGAAGGGAGGATCAATGTAGATCAGATTGACGGCCCCCGCCGCCATGTCCCGCAGTACCGGGAGATTGTCGCCGAAATAGATATCAATCATGCTGAACCCTGTAAAAATATACGGGAATTTTCTGCCGCCGCGGCATTCTGTTCTAGAGCATATCCGCCGGACAAGGCAAGCGGCATTCCGCCCGCCCGTGTTGTGGACAGAAGCTTCCCCGCCGCTTACACTGTCTATCTCTCCTCCCCCCTTACCGAGGTCCGTCATGAATATCGAACATCTTCATCTCGTTTTTTTCAGCCCTGTCTTTCATACCCGCGCCATCACGCGGATGCTGGGCGGCAATGTGACGAAGGAGCTTTCCCTGCCGGGCGTTCCCGCCGAACACGACATCACGGACTTTTCCCAGGCCAGCCCCGCGCTCGTTTTCGGCCCCTCGGATCTGACCATTCTGGCCGCTCCGGTATACGGCGGCCGTCTGCCCTATCCCGCCGCCCAGCGCCTGATGCTGTGCCGCGGAAAAGAAACTCCCGCCATTCTCGTGGTCAGCTACGGCAGCCGGGCCTTTGATGATGCCCTGCTGGAAATGAAGGACATCGCGGAAAAACAGGGGTTCCTGCCTATCGCGGCGGCGGCCTGCGTGGCCGAACATACCATTGCGCCCGTGTACGCCGCCGGACGCCCCGACGCCGACGATGAAAAGGACCTCGCCGCGTTCGCTTCCTCCATCGGAAGGATTCTGGCCTCATCCGCCCACGCCCTGCCGCCTGTGCCCTCTGTGCCCGGAAACCGTCCCTACCGTCTGTTCAGACCTTCTCCCCTGCCCCAGACAGTGGACAACAACCATTGCGTCAGGTGCGGCCTGTGCGCGCAGAAATGTCCTACCCGCGCCATAGACGAAAACGATCCGGCCATGGTGAACCCCTGGCGCTGCATTTCCTGCATGCGCTGCGTGAACATCTGTCCGCACGGCGCACGCCGTGCGGATGAAGCCATGATCCGGGCTGTTACCGAAAAGCTTGCCCCGCTCTGCCCGAAACGCAGGGGAAATTCCTTCTTTCCGGCGTGACGCGGTTTCGGCACGGACAGACAGATCGGGCACCCTATCCCCTTGCGCCGCTCCATCGAAAAAAAGGAGGAGAGATGGAAGCCCTGTTTGAAAAAGCGGATTTTTCCACCTGGGAACGAGCGGAGCATTTTCTGTATTTCCGGGATCGGATCAAGTGCCGCTATACGCTGAATGCAGAAGTAGACGTCACACGGCTCATGGAATTCAGACTTGACCGCGGGCTGAAATTTTTCCCGCTGTTTCTGCATGTAATCATGAGGGCGGTGAACCGCAGCCGCGAGTTCCGCATGGCGTATGACTCGGACGGTTCCCCCGGCTGGTGGAGTGTCGTCGTGCCGTCCTACACCATTTTTCACGCCGACGACCACACCTTTTCCGATATCTGGAGCGACTATCACGAAAACAGAATGATATTTTACGACGCCGTGCGCGCAGACATGGAAACATACCGTGAAGTGAAGGGGCTCTGCGCACGGCCCGGGCGTCCGCCGAATTTCTGTTCCGTCTCCGCCCTGCCGTGGCTGCGCTTCACATCGTTTTCCCTCGACTCGTGGGAGGAATCTCCGCTGCTTTTCCCGCTGATCCGCTTCGGCAGGTACGAGACAAGAGCCGGGCGCACGGCGCTGCCCGTGGCGGTCTGCGTACACCACGCCGCAGCCGACGGCTGGCACACGGCAAAACTGTTCAATGACATGCAGGAAGAAGCGGACGGTGTGGACGAGTCCCCTTTAACACCGGATACTGCGTATTCAACGGCAGAATGATGCCCCCGCTTCGCGGAATCCGCGCTGTCCGGGCAGCAAAACGGCTTGTACGGAAAGGCACGAAAATCACGCGTCTGGGACATTTCCGTTTTGAAAATGCTCCCCCAAAGGATTCCGAACATTGAGCGGAGCGAGACTCATCTCTGCTCTCCTTATCCGCAAAGCGTTTCGCGCTGACGCCAGGGACGCAGCGACACCGGAGCAGCCGCAATCCGCCAGCGGCGAACCGGACAGGGGACACTGCGGCAGAATCCCGCTCTGTTCGACTTCCGGAACATTCCAACATCACGCACAGTTTCAGGGGGAGGGAAGACGGCGACGGCTGCTCTTGCCCGGCAGAGTGAGCCATGCCGTCTTCCCCTTTTCATCTTGTGATCTCCGATAATCCGAAAGGCGTCTTTGCGCGTTATGCTTCCAGTTTCGCCTTCAGAAGGGCAAGGGCTTCGTCGATGCCGGCGGGATTGGTTCCTCCGGCCTGGGCCATATCCGGACGACCGCCGCCGGAACCGCCCACCGGAGCGGCAATGGCCCGGATCAGCTCCGGCGCGGTAAAGCGGTCGTGCAGATCCCGGGAGACATACAGAATAATCTGCGCCTTGCCGCTGTCTTCGGCAGCCAGGCAGGCCACACCCGAAGGAAGTCTTGAACGCACGTCATCCATGAGTTCGCGCAGGGCCTTCATGCCCATGCTCCCCACCTTTACGGCCAGCAGCCTGACGCCGCCCGCCTCGACCGCGGCCTCCATGATGTTGCCTGAACCGCCGGATCGTGACTGGGCCTTTTCCAGCTCCTTGCGCAGAGTCCTGTTCTCTTTCTGCAGGACATCCACGCGGGAAGCCAGTTCGCCGGGACGTCCCTTGAGCTGGGCCGCAAGTTCAGCCAGTTCCCGGCGCTGTTCCCGGAGCAGTCTCAGCGCGTTCCAGCCGGTGGCCGCTTCGATGCGGCGCACGCCGGCCGCCACGCCGGATTCCGAAAGAATCGCGAAACAGCCCGCCTGTCCGGTGCGGGAAAGGTGCGTGCCGCCGCACAGCTCCACGGAAGCGGGGTCGGCCCCGTCCTCGCCCACGGAAACCACGCGCACTGTTTCGCCGTATTTTTCATCAAACAGCGCCATGGCGCCGGAAGCCACGGCCGCCTCATGCGCCATTTCTCTGGTGGAAACGGGATAATCCGCCAGAATGAGGCGGTTCACCTCTTCCTCAACGGCGGCCAGTTCCTCCGGCGTTACCGCCGCAATATGGGAGAAGTCGAAACGCAGACGATCCGGCGCGACCAGAGAGCCGGCCTGATGCACATGAGTGCCCAGCACCCTGCGCAGCGCGGCATGCAGCAGATGGGTGCAGGTATGATTGCGGGCGGCGGCCATGCGCGCGCCTTCCTGTACCGTCAGACTGACTTCCTGTTCAGGCAGGATTTCACCTTCCTTCACTTCCACATGATGCGCGATAATCTTCTGCAGCGGCCTGATGGTATCCACAACCTCGGCCCGGCCGCCGGGGAACTCCAGCAGTCCGGTATCGCCGGTCTGGCCGCCGGACGCGCCGTAGAACGGCGTGCGCCCGGTAACAACATAACCTCTGGAACCGGAAGGCAGCGCGTCCACCGGCAGGGCATCCTCATCCAGGAGCGCCACCACGCGGCTTTTGCCGCACAAAGCGTCATATCCAAAAAATTCGGACTGCACGCCTTCATCCTGAAGCGCCTGGAAGCGGGTCAGGATATCGCTGCCGCCCCTGTCTCTGCGGGCGGCGCGGGCGCGTTCCCTCTGCTCCCTCATGCGCCCCGCAAACCCTTCGGTATCCACGGAAAAGCCCCGTTTCACGGCGACGTCTTCCACAATGTCAAGCGGGAAGCCGTAGGTGTCATACAGGCGGAAGGCCACTTCCCCGGAAACGACACTGCCGCCCGTCTTTTCCAGCGCGGCGAGTTCGTCTTCCAGCAGGGCCAGCCCCTTGTCCAGGGTCAGGCGGAAACGATCCTCCTCCTCGTGCACCACCCGCTCCAGAAAACCGGCGTTGCCCGCCAGTTCCGGATAGGCTTCACCCATCAGGTCCACAACCCTGGACACGGACTTGTACATGAAGGCTTCATGCAGGCCCATCAGCGTACCGAAGCGCAGCGCACGGCGGATGAGGCGGCGGAGCACATAGCCCCGGCCCTCGTTTGAAGGCAGGATGCCTTCGGAAATGAGGAAGGCGGCGGCGCGGCTGTGATCCGCAATGACGCGCAGGGCCGTATCCACGTCATTGGTGTCCGGCGCGCTGTGGCTGTATGTCACGCCCGCGACGGAGGCGGTGTATTCGATAAGATCAAGGAACAGATCGCAGTCGAAGTTCGAGCGCTTGCCCTGGCACACGGCGGCCACGCGTTCCAGCCCCATCCCGGTGTCGATGTTGGGATGCTCCAGCGGCACGCGGCGGCCGTCGGGAAGCTGATCGAACTGGGTGAACACCAGATTCCAGATTTCCAGAAAGCGATCGCAATCGCACCTGCCGATGCCGCAGTCCGGCCCGCAGGCCATGTCCTCGCCCTGATCAATGTATATTTCCGAGCAGGGACCGCAGGGGCCGGTATCGCCCATGGTCCAGAAATTGTCCTTCTCGCCCATGCGGGTGATGCGATCCGGCGTCAGACCGGCGATCTTCCGCCACAGTTCAAACGCCTCGTCATCTTCCCTGAATACGGTGACATGCAGCTTTTCCCTGGGCAGTCCCAGCTCCTCGGTAACGAACTGCCAGGCCCAGCGGATGGCGTCTTCCTTGAAGTAGTCGCCGAAGGAAAAATTCCCCAGCATTTCAAAGAAGGTATGGTGGCGCGCGGTACGGCCCACATTTTCCAGATCGTTGTGCTTGCCGCTCACGCGCAGACACTTCTGGGCAGTCGTCGCACGCCTGTAGGGGCGGATCTCCTGTCCCAGAAAACACTTCTTGAACTGCACCATGCCCGCATTGGTGAACAGCAGCGTCGGATCGTCGCGCGGCACAAGGGAAGAAGAGGGCACCACGGCATGCCCCTGTCTCTTGAAGAAGTCCAGATACCTTTTACGAATTTCCTTGGCGGTAAGCATACGTTTCCCCAAACGAAAAGCGCCCCGGGCGAAACCGGGACGCCGGTTGAACAGCGTTACATGTCAAAATCGTCTTCAACCATGCCTGCATCGGACATGCCGTCCGCGTCATCGGGAACGCCGGGAACGGCCGGGCCGGAGGCTACGCCCAGATGCTCGATGAGCTTGCGCTCGATTTCATCACGCAGGGCACGATTTTCCTCCAGCAGGGCGCGCACATTTTCCCGGCCCTGCCCCAGCTTTTCCGAACCGTAGGCGAACCACGCCCCGCTCTTGTCCACAATGCCGGCCTCAACGGCCATATCCAGCACTTCCCCGGAGCGGGAGATGCCCGTCCCCCAAACGATATCGAACTTCGCCTCGCGGAAGGGCGGAGCCATCTTGTTCTTGACCACCTTGACCCGGGTGAGAGAGCCGTAGGCCTCGTCCTTGTCCTTGAGGGTCTGGATGCGGCGGATGTCCATGCGCACGGAACTGTAGAACTTCAGCGCGTTGCCGCCCGTGGTGGTTTCCGGGCTGCCGTAGCCCATCTGACCGATTTTCATGCGGATCTGGTTGATGAAGATAACCGAGGTACGGGACTTGTGGATGGTGCCGGTGAGCTTGCGCATGGCATGGCTCATGAGACGGGCATGACCGCCCACCTGGCTTTCCCCCATGACTCCCTCAAGTTCGGCCTGGGGAATGAGTGCGGCTACCGAGTCGATGACCACAAGATCCACCGCGCCGGAGCGGACCAGCATATCGGCTATGTCAAGCGCCTGCTCGCCGTGGTCGGGCTGGGAAATCAGCAGCTCGTCGATCCTGACGCCCAGACGGGCGGCATAGCTGACATCCAGCGCGTGTTCGGCGTCCACAAAGGCTGCCGTACCGCCCATCTTCTGACATTCCGCGATGATGTGCAGTGTCAGGGTGGTCTTGCCCGAAGACTCGGGCCCGTAGATTTCCGTCACGCGGCCGCGCGGAATGCCGCCGATGCCGAGGGCGAGATCCAGCCCTATGGAGCCGGTGGGTATAACCGGAACACGCACATGGGCGTCATCGGAAAGCTTCATGACGGCGCCCTGCCCGTACTTGCGTTCAATGGTGGACAAAGCTGTGCGGAGCGCCTCCCTGCGGGCGTCCTCCGTGGATGCTGCGGAAACAGAGGCCTTTTTCGCCATGAAAATCACTCCTGAAAATTAAGATGGATCATTATAGCAAAAGGTCCGGGGAGGGGCAAGAAAAACGCGGCAAAGCGCCCGGCGCGGGCTTCATGCCCGCGCCGACACGCTCTTTACCTTCTTCCCTCGTGCGGCCTGTGTTTCCGGCATTCTGCGCATGATTCCGCCTGCGTTGCCAGGCCGGATGCCCGGAAAACGCGCAAGACGCTCCGCGTGCAGGACCCGACTCATATCCCGGTCACCCGGAGCAGCCGTGCCTGTTCTCCCGCATGCTCATAAAGAGGTATCAACGCATGTTGAGCCGGAGAACCTTCAGACATCTGCTGCATGATTCTCTGACGCTTCGACTCATAGTTCTGCCTATTGCCGATGCGTCGATATAAAAGATCAATACCTGCCTCAAGGGATGAAGTGTCCCGCTTTAACGCCTTCATGACACGGATCAATCGTTTGTAGTCTTCAAAAGAACAGCACAGGCTGTATCTTACCGCGTCATGATAAAGCTGCAGGGCAATTTCCCATTCTCCGGCCCGTTCGCAATACTCTCCAAGCAAGGTATAACCTTCAAGCCACAGAGGTTCTTCTTCCAGAAAGGAGAAACAGTCAACGGCATTGAACGGACGCAAACGGCGGACATACTCTCCTGAACGCTCGGAAGAAAGAGCGATTTTCAGCTCAAGTTCCGGCATCACATGCAGGACATACCCGTCATCAGCAACCAAGTCTGGAAGATCCGCATAGGCGGACATATCCCATTTTCCCAGCAAGCGCCTGCTGTTGGCATGATAATGGTCATGCCGCTGCGGCGTCTTGCTTTCCAAATGGATAATTTTGCTGCTGGGAATGCAGCATTGCTTATATCCGCTCCGCGTGAGTCTCAGCCCGAGATCGACATCCTCAAATCCATTAACATAGCCTTCATCAAAGCCTCCTTCCCGCAGAAACAGTGCGCGGGGCATCAAGAGCGCCGCACCCGTGAGCGCCTTGAAAAAACGCTTGCGGGCCGCAAGACCGTGTGACGCCGGCAAATTCCGATAAATGTGCCCGACTGCTCCTCCCGGCCATATGGCCACGCCAAGATGCTGCACGGTGTCATCCTGGTATGTCAGAAGCGGACCGACCGCTCCAAGCTTTTGAGAGAGAGAGAGAGAGAGAGAGAGAATTCAGCCAGCAGGGGCGGCAGCCAGCCGGGCCGAATGATTGTGTCATTGTTGAGGAAAAAGAGAAACTCGGAATGGGCGGCCTGAGCTCCCGCATTGCACGCCGGAGCAAAGTTTCGGTTCTCCTCGAAGCGGATGCGGCGAAAATGTTTTTCAAACAGTGTTTGCCCCAACGGCTCAAGACCGGTCGCCGTTTCATCCGTGGAACCATTATCCACAACAATGACCTCCAGATCAGCAGGACTGTTTTCCGCCAGGCTGGAAAGACACTGGCGTGTCAGTTCCCAGTTGTTGAACACGGGAATGATGACGGAAACAGGATTGTTCGCGTGTTGCACGGTCTACCTCCTTCCAGAGCGTTTTGCATTTGAAAATATCCGTCGGCCAGTTCCTGTGTTCCAGCTCACAGTTTCCCCCCCTCCTCCTCCGGTGTTACCACACGTCAATTGCGGCAACACCGGAGGAGGGGTGAGCGGCGCGGTGCCCCTGGCCGTCAGCGCGCAGCGCTTGCGGATAAGGAGAGCAGAGATGAGTCTCACCCTGCTCGACTCCGCAGCGCACTTCATGAGCGAAATGCTCTAAACTCCGTTCTGAAGGCATTGTCCTACTTCTTCCAGAATTCGGGCACAATCAGAATCAGAAGCGCATAGAACTCCAGACGTCCCAGCAGCATGACCAGCGAAAGCACCCATTTGGAAAAGGCGGGCAGCCAGCCGAAATTGTCCACGGGCCCGACCTTCCCCAGGCCGGGGCCGACGTTGGAAATACAGGTGAGGCTTGCGGTGAAGGCGGTGCCGAGGTCTATCTCCTGCGCCGCGAGAGCGAAGGTTCCCGCCAGCGTCACCAGCACATAGAGAATAAAAAAATTGACGATGCCGGACAGCACTTCCGGAGGCACGGGGCCGCTCCGGAGCTTGATGCTCCGCACGGAGCGGGGATGCAGCAGGCGGAACAGCTCGCCGTATGCCGCGCGCACCAGCACCACCGCACGCATGAACTTCAGTCCGCCGGCTGTGGACCCCGTACAGCCCCCCACAAGGGTCAGCAGAAGAAGTATTCCCAGCGCCAGGGAGGGCCAGCCGATATAGTTTTCCGAAACAAATCCCGTGGTGGTGCACAGCGAGACAAGCTGAAAGGCGCTTGCCCGCACGATACGCTCCATATCCGCGAGGCTTTCCAGCGGAAAAGTCCCGCGCAGAGCCAGCAGCGCCGATACGATGACGGTGCAGATCAGCAGCATCCCCGCGTAGGCGAGATTTTCCGTGCTGCCCCCGTATGCCCGCAAATCCCCTTTCAAAAAGGCGTAGTGCAGGCTGAAGCGCATCCCTGCCAGAAACATGAACACAATGATGATCCACTGGATCGCCGCGCCGGGGTAGGCGGCAATGGAGGCGTTTCTGGTGGAGAATCCGCCCGTGGCCAGCGTGGAAAACGCATGATTGAGCGCATCGAACCAGTCCATGCCGGCCGCCATGAGCAATGCCGTTTCCAGCGCAGTCAGCAGCAGGTATATTTTCCACAGGGCAAGCGCCGTATCCCGCATGCGGGGGGTCAGCTTGCCGGGGTGGGGCCCGCTGGCCTCGGCCCGATACAGCTGCATCCCCCCCACGCCGAGCAGGGGCAGCACGACGAGCGTCAGCACGATAATCCCCAGCCCGCCAAGCCAATGCGTCAGGCTGCGCCACATCAGAAGCCCCCGCGGCAGCGCCTCGATGTCCGTCAGAATGGTCGCCCCCGTGGTGGTGAAGCCGGAAGCGGCCTCGAATACGGCATCGGTCAGTCCCATTTCACCGGCCAGCATATAGGGAACCCCCCCGGCAAAGCTGGCGGCCAGCCAGCACAGCCCTACCACGGCGAAGCCCTGCCGCGCGGACATGCCTACATCGCGGGAGGGCCGGTTGGGCAAGGACAGTATCAGCCCCGCCGCGCAAATTCCCGCCATGCTGAACAGCAGCGGAGCCGCCGCGCCGTCCTCAAACCAGAGCGAAACGCCCACGGGCAGAATAAAACTCGCCCCGATGCAGACCAGCAGGACACCCAATACAAAACATACCGCTCGCACATACATGATCTTCCGCCATTTGTCAGGCTTGCAGGAAAAAAGTTCCGGGATCAGGCCTTCCTTCCGGCCAGCACCTTTTCCAGATCGCCGACCCGGGCGCGCAGGCAGAGAATGGCGATGGTATCCCCCGTGCGGATGATCGTCCCGCCCGAAGGAATGCGCGTTTCCCCGTCACGACTCACGCCGATGAGCAGCACTCCGCGCGGCAGGCCAAGTTCATGCACAGCCCTGCCGTCCAGCCAGGAATCCCCTTCCACAAGGGCTTCCATCATTTCCGCCGCTTCTCCGCCCACCGCCACGCTGGACAGAATGCGCCCCTGACGGAAATAGTGCAGGATACTGTTCACGGCGGAAAGGCGGGGGCTGACGCTGTGCCCTATGCCCACCTGTTCCACCAAAGGCAGATAGGCGGCCTTGTCCACCCGAACCACGGTTTCCCTCACTCCCAGCGATCTGGCCAGCAGACAGGCCAGCATGTTATTTTCCTCGTCCTCCGTGACGGAAATGAACGCATCCATGCGGCCCACATTTTCCTGACGCAGCAGATCGGCATCCGTGCCGTCGCCGTGCAGCACCAGAGCGTCGCTCAGATGTTCCGCCAGAAATTCGCAGCGGGCCGCATCGCGGTCGATGATTTTCACGTCCACCTCGCGGCGCTCAAGCAGTCTGGCCAGACGGAAGCCGATATCTCCTCCGCCCACGATGCAGGCCGACGAAGGGTATCCCCCCCGACGGCGCAGCAGCCGGAGCAGGGAAGGCTGACTGCCCGGCAGAAAGACGAAGTAGACCACGTCCCCCTCTTCCAGCGTGTCCCGGCCGGACGGGATGAGCAGCTGCCCGCCCCGGTTGATCGCCCCCACCATCAGCCCGGGATCCCCTGCCAGTTCGGGAAACTTCATCAGGCTCCGCCCTGCAAGGGGTTCCCCTTCAATACGCATGGAAGCCATGCGCAGAGTGCCGTCCGCGAACTCCGCATATTCCATTGCTCCCGGCAGAGTAAGCTGGCGCTCGATACTGCGCACGACTTCCTCTTCCGGATTGACCATCATGTTGATTTTCAGAGGTTCCCTTGCGAAGACCGAGGGCATGTCCGCATATTCGGGGTGCCGGATGCGGGCCACCTTGATCAGATTCGGGGCAAGCTCTCCGGCGAAGAGGCAGGAAACGATATTGGCTTCGTCGCTGTCGGTCACGGCCAGAAACATGGCGGCATTTTCCACTTCCGCCCTGCGCAGCACCGAAGGGGTCGTGCCGGACCCCTGCAGCGTCTGCACGTCCAGTTCCTCTTCCACAGCGGAAAGCCGCTCCCGGCTGAGATCGATGATCAGCACCCGTTTGCCTTCCGCCGCCAGACGCCGCGAAATATGAACCCCTACTTCCCCCGCGCCCACGATCACAATGCGATCCGCCTCGGCCCGCGTCCTGCGCCCGCGCTGAAAAAACATCCGTACGCTCCCGCCAGAAATGAAAGACGGCATGGGGGCGGCTCCCCGCCCAACCCCAACGCCCGCCTTCTCAAAATTTTGCTACCCCTGACGCGGCGGGAGCCGTTCCAGTTCCCGCCGCAACAGTTCCCAGTCTTCCGGATAATTCACATTCCGGAAAAAGGACGCCTTCTCCCCGCCATAGCGCAGGCAGGCCGTCAGCTCAGCGGGGATCACCGCCGCCAGTTTGTACCGCCCGGCCTCCACCGCCTCCCGGAACAGAGCCAGAGCCTCCGCCTCGTACACCGCCACCAGCGGCTGCGTCGCCCCGTATACCGTATCGAAAAAACAGGAACACAGACTCTTCCCGCCTGTCCGGAGATTCCGCTCCCGAAACGCCAGAAGCTCTCCGAGCGTGGCCTCGTCCATGCAGGGCAGATCGCACGGAATGACCAGACAGGAGCGCCGCGTCCTTTCCAGGGCCGAATAAACCGCACGCAGGGTTCCGTCGCCGGGAAAGATATCCTCCACAATGCCGTAGCCGTGTTCTCCCGCCTCCCGTCTGATCCGCGCGCCCTGCCCGTCGTCTTCCGGAGGGCGGCAGCTTATGTACACGCGCGCCGGATCGCCGAGCAGACGTTCCAGCACACCCGCCGCGTGCAGCAGCAGCGTCCGCTCTCCCCGCACGTCTTCCGCCCTGCCGGGGAAGAGCAGGCCGGTCTTGTCCCGGCCGAAACGCCGGCTTCTTCCCCCGGCCAGCACAACACCGGCAAGCTCTGCATCCGACCGCCAGTCTGGGCTGCCGGAATGAGGAAAAGGCCGGGGAGCGGGCGCGGCGGAGCGTCTCTCCCGCTTATCGGTTTCGTTCCGCATAATCCATTATTTGGCAAAGGTGCATTTCGGATAGGTGCAGGTCTTGCAGTCCAGACACAGCCCGCCGTGCCCGAGGCCGGAAAGGTATTCGCGGGTCAGCGGGGCGTCGGCCAGCACACAGGGCAGCAGGACGTCCAGCGCCGTGGTCTTGTGGAACAGCGCACAGGCGGGAACACCCAGCACACGGGCGGGCGCGGAGGGGCCTTCTCCGCCCAGGCTTCCCACCAGACTCATGGCTCCCGGCAGAACCGGAATGCCGTACAGCATATCCCGCAGTCCGGCGTCCACCAGCCCCTTGCGGGTCACATCATCCGGATCCACGGAAAGCCCGGCCGTGGTGATCACCACTTCCGCCCCGGCATCCAGCAGTTTTTCCACGCCCTCGCGGATCAGGCGGGCGTTGTCCGGCGCCTTGCCCACACTGACGATTTCGCAGCCCAGCGCCTGCGCTTTCCGCGTAATGACCGGCTCGAACCTGTCTTCAATCAGCCCCTGAAACACTTCCGTCCCGGTGATGAGTACCCCGATGCGCCTGCGGCGCATCGGCAGGACGGAAAACAGCGGCCCTTCGGCCAGGGCTCCGCGGGCAAGCAGAAAATTTCCGCGGGCAAGGTACAGCGGTATGGCCCGGGCGGAAGCCAGCGGAGCCCCCTCTCCCACCATGCTGCCGCAATGCCGGGTGGCGCAGATCACCTCCGGCACCAGATTGAACTCGCGCAGACGCGTTTCGTCCACCCAGAACACCCCCTGCCGTGCGGCGCGGAAGCTGATCTTCCCCTCCCGGATATCGTCCGACGCGTCGACGCCGTCGCCGGGCATGTCTTCGCGGAAGGCTTCAGCCACCTCGTTTTCATGAACCCAGTTCGGGGAAACGGCCTTGTCTTCCACATAGATGGAATTGCGCCCCATGAGCTGAAGACGGCACAGATCGCCCCCGCTGATGGTCTGACCGGCGATCACGGCCGGGCCTTTGGACACGCCCGGCTCAATGCGCGTCATGTCGTGCAGGGCCACCCTGCCCACGGCCTCGCTCACGGGAATGCGCGTCAGATCCGGCCCGGAGAAGGAAAGCCCCGGACCTCTGAGATACGGCGACTCTCCCCGGCAGGAACGGCATACCGCGCCGAACACGCCCGGATGCGGCTCGCCGCAGATGGCGCAGCGCACGATGCCTCCCCGATCCAGGCGGCCCACGTATTCAGCCTTCACCGTGACGGGCTGGGCGGAGAGAATGGAAATGCCCGCCTCGTAAATTTCCTCCTGCAGCAGATCGCTGTCCTGCTCCTTCTTGGGCGTGGTCTTCATATACCATGCGCGGATGGACGGCCAGGCATCGAGCCTGTCCAGATCAAGACGCACGCGCACGCCCTCGCCCGTGCGCTTGTCATACAGGCTCATGGCGTACAGGCCGAAATTGAGAATTCTCATCCAGCCGTTGCCGATGGTGCAGGGCGTAAGCAGTTGAATGGCATCCGGCAGGCAGTAGGATGTCTCGCTGACGGCGTCGTACAGCACCCCGCCGGGCATATGGCTTTTGGCCAGCTCCACCATGTACGCTCCGATGATGAGGCCGGGCGCGGGATAGCCGTGGAACTTGCGCGCCACTTCCATAAATTCCTCATGTGTCCATTGGCCCAAACGCATATATGCTCTCCGTCGGTTCTCGCGTTGACGCCTTCCGGGCGCGCCGGAAAACAGCGGCACGGCATGCTTTGCCATGCTCCGGCAAGGTAGCCGCAAGGGGGGATCGCTGTCAAATGCGGGTCTGGCGGCTTCCCACGGCATTTCCGGCATGTCTCCTCTCTTTCTTGACGGACTTCCTTCCGGGGTGTAGTGTTATTTTTACAATTTTTGTAACACCAACCTTCCGCCGCCATGTCTTCAACAGTTCTTTCCCCTGACTCTCCCGCCTGGCTTGCCGCCGTGCGCTTTCACGGACATGCCTGCCCCGGCCTCGCCATCGGATGCCGCATGGCCCTGGCCGCCGTCCTGGCGTTCGACCTCGACGCCTCTTTTCTTACCCGCACGGACGCCGCCTTCCGCCGCACTCTTTCCCCCGACGAGGAACTGGTCTGCGTGGCGGAAACCGACGCCTGCTGCGTGGACGCCGTACAGCTTCTTCTCGGCTGCACCCTGGGCAAGGGCAATCTGCTGCTCAGACCGCGCGGCAAGACTGCCATGAGCTTTTATCACCGCCCCGCGCGGCTCGCCGTCCGCATACTCTGGCAGGCCGATATCCATGCCCCGGACGGCCGGGAAATGTCCCGCGGTGAAAAAATGGCCCATTTCCTCTCCGGCCCGGAGGATGCACTGCTCGCAGTGCGCGCCATTCCCTTCGCGCCGCCTTCCCGCGCGCTGGTTTCCCGCTCCCTGGCCTGTGCGAACTGCGGCGAAATGACCGCGGAGCACGCCGTCCGGCTGCGCGACGGGCAGCCCTTCTGCCTTGACTGCCGGCCCGATCCTTCCCGTATTCTGTGAACAGAACCGTTCCGCCTTACCTCCATCATTCAGGACTGTTTCCCATGTGCAGAAAACTCGCCCTTCCGGCCCTTGCCTTCCTTCTGAGCCTTGCCCTCGCCTTCCCCGCTTCCGCCCGTACCGTGACGGATATGCGCGGCAAACAGATCACGCTTCCGGATACGCTGACCCGTGTGGCCACCATTGACGACGGCTTTGTGGAAGGGGTCATGACCCATCTGGGCGTCATCGACAGGGTGGACATGATCGGCTCATGGAGCATGAAACGCGACTACAAGTACGCCTTTGAGGCGGAAAACGGAGAAACATGGGAACACCGGGGCTGGAATACCATGAAATTTCTCCACCCCTGGCTGAACGACAAGGTATGCGTCAACTCCCCGCAGGGCAACGTGATCAGTTTTGAAGCCCTGGCCGCCGGAAATCCGGAGGCCGTCATCCTGCGCCTGGGAGACTGCACCGTGGGCGCGGGCAACAGGGAAGCCGCGGCCAGAACCGTGGAAACCATCGAAGCGCTGGGCCTGCCTCTGGTGGTCATCTACGCCCCCACATGGTTCAGGGCTTCCGATCTCTCCTCCATGAAAGAGGAAGGCAGAATCATCGGAGCCATGTTCGGCATGGAAGACAAGGCTGCGGCACTCATGGACAGGCTGGCCGCCACCGAACGGCTTATCCGCGAACGCACAAGAGATATCCCGGAAGCGGAAAAGCCCCGCGTGCTGTATATGGGACTCAACCCCGACATCCGCAAGCAGGGCGGCGCGGGCACGGCGCACGGCGTGGATACGCCGGAATCCTACATCATCGAAAACGTGGCCGGGGCAAAAAACGCCTTCACCGGCACGGGAGCGGGCGTTCCCATGAGCGCGGAACAGATGTACGCGCTGGATCCGGACGTCATTCTGCTGCCCACCTCCAACGGCTACCATCCTCCCCGCGAGCTGATGGAAGCGCCGTATTTCAGAAATCTGCGCGAACTGCGGGCCGTGCGGGAAAAAAGGGTCTACGCCATGCCGTGGTCGCCCATGAACTGCGCGCGCCGCGTGGAATACCCCCTGGACATGCTGATTGTGGCCAAGGCCGCCTATCCGGACCGCTTCAGGGATATCAACGTATATGATTTCGCCCTGAATTTCTACAGGGACATCTACCATGTGGATGACGAAACGGCCAGAGCGCTGCGCTCGCACCAGCTTCTCGACTGGATGAAAGATATTGACTTCTGAGGTTCCCCACATGGAATCCCTTTCCGTTCCACGCGGACGCCGCGCCCGTCCCCTTCTGCTTCCGCTGCTGACGCTGCTGCTGTTCGTCCTGTTCGTCTGGGCGCTGACGGCCGGGGAATATGCCATTTCCCCGCCGCACGCCTGGCATACGGTATGGGCCAGGCTCAACGCACTGGGGCCGGACGCCATGCGGGAAGCGGGCATCAGCCGCATGGACGAGGTCGTCGTATGGAACATCCGCCTGCCGCGCCTGCTGCTGGCTGTACTGGCAGGCATGGCTCTGTCCGTCTCCGGCGCGGCGTACCAGGGCTGTTTCCGCAATCCGCTGGTGGAGCCCTATCTGCTGGGCGTCTCCTCCGGGGCGGCATGGGGAGCCTCGCTGTCCATCGTTTTCCCCGCGCTCTTTCCGCAGGGACAGGTCAGCGCCTTCGGGTTCGCCCTGCTCGCCGTGCTGCTTTCCTATTCCATGGCCCGCAGGGACGGCGAAACCCCGCCCGTGGCGCTCATACTTTCAGGCATCATCGTGGGGGCCATCTTCTCCGCGCTGGTGAGCATCATGAAATACCTTGCGGCGGATACGGAACTCCGGGAAATCACCTTCTGGATGATGGGCGGCTTCTATTACGCCACATGGGACGATGTATTCACCAATGCGGCGGCGGTGCTGCCCTGCGTGGCGCTCATTTCCCTGACAGGCTGGAAGCTCAACCTGCTCTCTCTCGGGGATGAGGAAGCCCGCGCCCTGGGACTGCATCCCGACCGGGCGCGGCTGTTCTTTCTGGCTCTGGCCACTCTGGCCGCCGCCGTATGCGTTTCCACCGTTGGCATCGTGGCATGGGTAGGACTCATGATGCCCCACGCGGCCCGCATGCTGCTGGGGCCGGACAACCGCCATGTCGTGCCGGGCGCGGCGCTGCTTGGAGCCATGTATATGCTGCTGTGCGACACCATCGCCCGAACCCTGACCGGCGCGGAAATTCCCGTGGCGATCATCACGTCCATTCTCGGCGCGCCCTATCTGCTCTGGCTGCTGCGCGGCAAAGGCAGGGAACTTTATGCCGGATAAGCATCCCGCGCTGGAAACGCGCGATCTGGGCTGCCGCTACGGCACGCGCACCGTGCTGAGCGGCGTCTCCCTGCGGATTGAGCCGGGCACGGTATGCGGCCTGCTCGGACCGAACGGTTCCGGCAAGACAACGCTGTTCCGCTGCTGCCTGAATTTCCACAGGGCATCTTCCGGAGATATTCTCATGAACGGGCGGTCCACTCTCAGCCTTTCTCCGGCCCGTCTGGCGAAGCTCGCTTCCTATGTCCCGCAGGAACACCGCATGGCCTTCCCCTTTCCTGTACGGGATGTGGTGCGTATGGGGCGCAGCCCCCGCATGGCGGGGCTGTTCCGCCCCGGAAAAAAAGACGAGGAAGCCACGGAACAGGCTCTTGCCCGCGTGGGTATCCGGCATCTGGCCGAACAGCCCTGCAACCGGCTGAGCGGCGGGCAGCGCCAGCTCACGCTCATCGCCCGCGCCGTGGCCCAGGAAGCGCCGCTCATGCTGCTGGATGAGCCAACCTCCGCCCTGGATTTCCAGAATCAGCTTGAAGTCTGGAAGACCCTGCGCTCCCTTGCCGAGCGCGGCTTCACCGTCGTGGTATGCTGCCATGATCCGAACCATATTCTGTGGTTCTGCGATCAGGCAGTGCTGCTCAAGAACGGCCGGACGCTGGACTCCGGCGCTCCGGAAAATGTGATGACCGGAGCCGCACTGACCGAGCTGTACGGCGGCGCATGCTCGCGCGGAGAGCTTGCCGGAGGTCTGCCCGTGGTGCATCCGGCGTTTTAACTCAATAAAAGACGGCCCGCTTTCTCCGCACATGGAAAGAAGCACTTCATCAGCTCACCGCACATGCGCCCGCATGAAGTCGCGGACGGCGGCATACACGCTCCTGGCATCCGGCACGGTGGGGGTATCGGCGGAAGCCGGGTTGAAGTTGTGTTCCGCTCCGCTCACGAGCAGTTCCGGCCAGTCCAGCCCGAGCGAGCGGGCGCAGGCTCCCGTGTCCAGAGCCTGTCCGCAGGGCACGAATGTGTCTGCCGTCCCGCAGACTACCATACAGGGCGCGCAGGCAGGGGAAAGATATGTCCTCGGGCTGGCTTCCCGCTGTACGTCGGGATCGTGCAGGCGCTCGGGAGAGAGCAGACATTGCAGACAGTAGCGAAAACGTCCGTCCCCATTGGCTTCGGCCTTGCGCTCCGCCTCCGTCACACAGCGCGGAATATCCAGCACGCCGGAGCAGGACGCCGCGGCCGCAATGTCGAAATCCACATCCGCCAGTTCCGGCGCGTTTTCCGCATCCCGCCATCTGGCCCGCTCGCAGGCCAGCATTGCCGCCGCATAGCCTCCGGCCGACGCGCCGACAATGAAAAAGTTGTTCGTATCCACACCGTACTCCTCCGCATGCCGGGCCAGAAAGCGGAACGCGTCGCAGCAGTCGTACAACTGATCGGGGAAGGGCGAGCCTTCCGGATATTTGCGGTATTCAACGGAAGCGACAAGCCAGCCGTCTTCCAGCAGCGTTTCCCTGCCCATGAAATGCATGTACCATGCGGGCAGTCCCTCCCGTTTGGTCTGATGACACCAGCACCCGCCATGCACCAGCATGAGCAGAGGAGCCCTGCCGGGGGCGCGCCCTGCCGCACGGTACAGATCAAGCTTCATTTCCATGAAGCCTCCCGCGCCGTCATGCACGCGCTTGTAGACAATATCCTCAAGGCACTCCACCCCGCCGGGAATATGCAGATGACTCATGCTTCCATCCTTTTCCGCCTGAAGCGGACGCAGTTGCATGCGAACCGTTCTGCCTTTTTCCTGCCCTCTCCGCAAGAGGCAGACGGAAAACTCCCCATACGCCCTCATTGGAAACACCGGGAAGATACGCTATACTCCCTGCATGAAAACATTACGCCACACCTTTCCCGCCGTTCTTGTCCTGGCGCTCGTCCTCACGGGCTGCGGCCCCCAGACTCCGCGCCCCCGGCTTGTCTATGAAGCTGCCACAGTCCGCGATCTGGCGGAGTTTCCCCAGAACCTCACCGGTTTTGCCATGCGCGCGGGGCGCGATACTCCGCTGATACCGCAGCAGCGAAGCTCCGTGCTGTACGAGCAGTATAAAAAGCGTTTTTTCGCCGCATGGAACCAGAACAAGCCGGGCAGGGGAAATGTGGAATATATGCGCGCCGCACTGAACCGCAGCGGAGTGAAACGCGGCTTTGCGGAAAACCTTCAGCCCTGGAATAGCACCCGATGGTCCGCCATGCGGGAGAATGCCGATCTCGGAGCAATGCCTTCCCTGCGCATAAGCGCCGTTACCGTACGCGGAACCAGTCTGCGCCTGCTGCCGACGGAACGCCCCCAGTTGGCGAATCCCGCAGCGCCGGGACAGTCTTTCCCCTTTGACGAAGCACAGCAGACCTCCCTGCATGTGGGCACTCCTCTGGTTCTGCTGCATGCCAGCCGTGACGGAGCATGGTTCTATGCAGAAAGCGGCGTGGCCTGCGGCTGGATACCCGCCGCTGATGTGGCCGGGACAGACGAGGAGTTTCGCAGGCTCTGGCGGGATGCTCCCCTTGCGGCCTGCCATGATGACGATGTGCCTCTGAAAGACGAAAACGGACGTTTTCTGGCCCATGCCGATATCGGTACGGTTCTTCCTTTCGAGCGCGTGGACGGCACGATGAGGGTACTGGTTCCCATGCGGGACACGGATGGAAACGTGCGGATCGCGCGGGCGCGGACAAGCGCCTCTTCCTTCCGCGCCATGCCTCAGCCGCTGACACCGGGACGAGTGGCCGAACTCGGAGATCGCATGATGGGGCAATCTTACGGATGGGGGGGCATGTACGGAGATCGGGACTGTTCCTCCACCCTGCGCGATCTGTTTGCCCCCTTCGGCGTCTGGCTGCCCCGCAATTCCTCCGCACAGGCCGGGGCCGGCCTGAAGATCGATCTCCGGAAGCTTTCTCCGGAAGACAAAGAACGCCGCATTCTTGCGGACGGCATCCCCTTCCTCACCCTGCTCCAGCTACCCGGTCATATCGGACTGTATGTCGGCCCGCATAACGGACGCCCCGCCTTCTTCCATAATATCTGGGGGCTGCGTACCGAGCCTTCCCCCGCCACGGGAGGATGGCCGGGGCGGCATGTACTCGGGCGGGCAGTCGTCACCTCCCTGCGTCCCGGCGCTGAACTGCCCGATATCAACAAGGATGCCCTGCTCATCCACCGCATGAGCTTCATGACTGTTCTGGGAAAGTAGCCCGACTGCATACACGTACCCTTGTGAAGGGGCATCCCGGATATCCGGGATGCCCCTTCACGGTTCAAAGGTCCTGCCTGCCATTTTTCCTGCCGCGTATCCCACTCTCCCTGACAGAGAGGCACTCCCCATGCCAGGCTTTGGCGCTGTAGAGGAGTCGTGTTGATGGCGCTGTGCGTAACGTATGGCGTTGCTCCGGCATGGGCGGCAACCTTCGGTGCCGCAAAGCGGCCCGTGTTCCGCACGGACGAAAGGCAACATGTATCCACGGCCGACTCGCCTGCACCTCCGACGGCCAAGGTTATTTTCAACACAGTTCTGCAACAGCGCGCAAACTTTTCTTTCATTGCATCCATCCGCTCCCGGTGTTAGCTTCAGCAAAGAAAAAGGAGTCCGTTCATGCTTTCCGCCATACCTCCCCAGCGAGTCTTTGACATGTTCCGGAACGGTGAAATTCGCCTCATTGATATACGCGAAAGTTCGGAATATGCAGAAAAGTTCATCCCCGGCGCACGCCTTGTCCCGCTCTCGGCCATCGACGGTCAGGATCTGAAAGATGCCAGTTCTCCGGACAAGCCTGTTGTCTTCTTCTGCCGTTCCGGAAAACGCACCGACAAAAACGCGGAACGTCTGGAACGTCTTGCCGGAAACGTGGACGCCTTTCAGATGGAAGGCGGCATGACAGCATGGGAAAAGGAAGGACTGCCCGTGAAGCTCGGCAATGCGCCCTTCCCTCTGTTCAGGCAAATTCAGATCGGCGCAGGCGTGCTGGTGCTGTCAGGCATTCTGGGGAGCTATGTCTGGCATCCCATGTACTGGCTCTCGGCTTTTGTCGGTGCAGGTCTCATTTTTGCCGGCATCACCGGGTTCTGCGGGCTGGGCATTCTGCTCTCACGCATGCCGTGGAACCGGCGCTGATTCGGCCGCTTCACCGGAAACGCTTTGAGATTGAAGATATCCGCCCCGCAGGCATCTGAACCTTTCTGCCGGAACAGATTAACTCCAAGATTATATAGCCGGGGCATGCTGTTCCCGCTCGCAGGTTTCACGTCTGAAGCCGGAGCCATGCGCCGCAGGCATATTGGGGGGACGGTACGGCGGAGTCTCGCTTCGCTTGACTGCGTGAGCAGTTTTTAAGCTGGATATCTGTTTAATCCGGTTGCCAAACCGTTCAGGAGGCACTCTGTCTGCCCATACAGAGCGGCAGCGACTGTTGCCGCAAAGACAGCCCGTGTTCCACACGGGCAGGCGGCAGTCGTCAGGCGGCGAAGGAAGCCTTGCGAAGAGCGGCAGAAGCGACAAGACAGCATGCATCGCGGAGAAGCCGCACAAAGGCGTTGCAGGATATTTCTCCGCTCTTCTCTGCTCCCGATGCCCGGAATCCTGCTCCCGACAACAGGAACGGCCCCTGCGAAGCCCATGGGTCGCATCAAGGGGCACTCATGCCTCATGTATGCTGAAAGTCCCCTTATGGATTTCCATAAGGGGACTTGCTTTCTCTGGTGGGTCATCGGTGACTTGAACACCGAACCAACTGATTAAGAGTCAGCTGCTCTACCAATTGAGCTAATGACCCATATGCCCGACATCTCGCGGCTTATGCCACACTGCCGAAACAACATTGCATATATTGCAGTTTTTTCGACAGATGTCAAGCATTCTCAAAAGGCTTTTTAAGCCTTCTTGGTGATCAGGGCTTCCGCAAGACTCGCGGGAACCTTTTCATAATGATCAAACTGCATGGTGAAGGTCGCGCGCCCCTGCGTGCGGGAACGCAGATCCGTGGCGTAACCGAACATCTCGGACAGCGGCACCTGGGCACGGACAACCTGAGCACCAGCGCGGGCTTCCATGGACTGCACCCTGCCGCGACGGCCGTTCAGGTCGCCCATCACGTCGCCAAGGTAATCATCGGGAGTCACAACTTCCACATCCATGATGGGTTCAAGCAGTACCGGACCAGCCTTCTGCATGGCATCCTTGATGGCCATGCTGCCGGTAACGTAGAACGCCTGTTCGGAAGAGTCCACGTCATGGTAGGAACCGAACACAAGATTGACCTTCACATCCACCACGGGGAACCCGGCCAGCACACCGGACTTCAGGGCATCCTGAATACCCTTGTCGATGGCGGGAATGTATTCCTTGGGAATCACGCCGCCGGTGATGGAGTTGATGAACTCGTACCCCTTGCCGGGGTTCGGTTCCACTTCAATGACCGCATGGCCGTACTGACCACGGCCGCCCGACTGCTTGACGTGCTTGGTGTCGGACTTGGAACCCTTGGTGATGGTCTCGCGATAGGCGACCTGAGGCTTGCCCACGTTGGCGTTGACGCCGAACTCGCGGGTCAGGCGATCCACGATGATTTCCAGATGGAGTTCACCCATACCGGCGATCAGGGTCTGGCCCGTTTCCTCATTGCCCTTCACGCGGAAGGAGGGGTCTTCCTTCGCAAGCTTGTTCAGGGCGGCGGAAAGCGCATCGCGGTCAGCCTTGGTCTTGGGCTCGATGGCAACTTCGATGACCGGCTCGGGGATATCCAGAGACTCCAGCACCACGGGGCGCTTTTCATCGCACAGGGTATCACCGGTGGCAACCTGCTTCAGACCGACCAGAGCAACGATATCGCCTGCACCGGCCCACTTGATTTCCTCACGCTTGTTGGCATGCATGCGCAGGATACGGCCCACACGTTCATTCTTCCCGGTGTTGGCATTCAGCACGGTCATGCCGGATTCGACAAAACCGGAATAGATGCGGAAGAACGCCAGATGCCCGATGTACGGGTCGGCGGCCAGCTTGAACACCAGGCCGGCCAGAGGTTCGCTGTCCTTGCAGGAACAGGCGACGCTCTCCTCTTCCTTGCCGGGCACATGGCCGGTCATTTCAGGAATATCCAGAGGCGAAGGCAGGTAACGCACCACGGCATCCAGCAGAGGCTGTACGCCCATGTTCCGGAATGCGGAACCGCACACCACGGGCACAATGGCCTGGGAAATGGTCGCCTTGCGCACACAGGAGATGATTTCCTCCTCGGAAAGAGTGCCGGTTTCCAGATAGCGGTTGAGAAGTTCTTCATCTTCCTCCGCCACGGCTTCCATCATTTCCATGCGCTTTTCTTCGTAAAGATCCCGCATGTCCGCAGGGATCTCTTCTTCCCAGAACTCGGCGCCCTTGGTCTCCTTGTTGAACTTGATGGCCTTGCCGGTCACCAGATCCACAACCCCTTCAAAATGATCTTCCGCCCCGATGGGGAGCTGGAGCATAATGGGCTTGGCCTTCAGGCGGTCGTGAATCATCTGCACCGCGCGGAAGAAATTCGCGCCGATGCGATCCATTTTGTTGATGAAGCAGATACGGGGCACGCCATAGCGGTTGGCCTGGCGCCATACGGTTTCGGACTGAGGTTCCACGCCGGCCACAGCGTCGAACACGGCCACAGCCCCGTCGAGCACGCGCAGGGAGCGCTCAACTTCAATGGTGAAGTCCACATGCCCGGGGGTATCAATGATATTGATGGTGTAGCCTTTCCACTGGCAGTGCGTCGCGGCGGAAGTAATGGTGATGCCGCGCTCCTGCTCCTGTTCCATCCAGTCCATGGTGGCGGAACCGTCGTGGGTTTCGCCAATCTTGTGGGATACGCCGGTATAGAACAGAATTCGTTCGGTAGTGGTGGTCTTGCCGGCGTCAATATGGGCCATAATGCCGATATTGCGCAGTTTGTCGAGAGGGAACGTACGAGACATAGTATGACCTACCAGCGGTAATGGGCGAAGGCCTTGTTGGCTTCAGCCATGCGATGAGTGTCTTCCTTCTTCTTCACGGCGCCGCCGCGGCCGTTGAAGGCGTCGAGCAGCTCGGCGGAAAGCTTGCTCACCATGCCCTTTTCTCCGCGGGCGCGGGAGTAGGTGATGAGCCAACGAAGGGCAAGAGAAATTTGACGTTCCGGCCGCACTTCCATGGGCACCTGATAGGTGGCCCCGCCAACGCGGCGGGATTTGACTTCGAGATGGGGCTTCACGTTGTCAAGGGCCTTTTCAAAGGCGCGCAGAGCCTCCTCGCCCGACTTTTCGCTCAGGTTTTCCAGAGCGCGGTACACGATGGTTTCCGCAGGCCCCTTCTTGCCGTCATACATCAGACGGTTGACGAAACGGGCCACCAGGCGGCTGTTGTAAATTGGATCGGGCAGAATTTCCCTCTTGGGAACAGGACCTTTACGGGGCATGGTGATTCCTCCGCGTGGTTTCTGAACAGGCAGCTTTCAGAACCACTGAAAACTGCAGCCAGCATTGTTTGTGAAACTCCCCCATGCGGGGGCGGGCAAATTCCGGATTGCGGACGCCTCCGCCGCGATACGGCAAAACGCATGGCGTCCGGGCAGGAACTGCCCGGACGCCATGCGGCGTATACCATGTATGCGATCGGAGAAACGAGCTGACACGGGATCAGGACTTCGGACGCTTCGCGCCGTACTTGGAACGACGCTGGCGGCGATCCGCCACGCCGGAGGTATCCAGCGTACCACGAACGATGTGATAACGGACACCGGGCAAGTCCTTCACGCGGCCGCCGCGGATGAGAACCACGGAGTGTTCCTGCAGATTGTGGCCTTCACCGGGGATATAGGCCGACACTTCGATACCGTTGGTCAGACGCACGCGGGCCACCTTACGCAGAGCCGAGTTCGGCTTCTTGGGGGTGGTGGTGTACACGCGGGTGCACACGCCGCGGCGCTGGGGGCAAGCCTGCAGGGCCGGGGTCTTCTTCCGCTTCACAACCTTTTTCCGCTCAATGCGGATAAGCTGGTTGATAGTGGGCATGAGGTTCCTCCAGAAATTTGAAAACACTTTTTCAACCGGACCGTCCGGTCAAAGAGATTTCATTAGACCTGCTCCCGGCGCATGTCAAGAAAAAACATGACGCGCCCTGTCACGGAGCCGCGTCGACGGCGCTGCGCGAAGCAAATCTGCGCTGAAACGGCTATTCCCCGTCCTCCGTATCCTCACGGAGCTCCTCCGGGGTCAGACGACGGGCGTGCACCTTGTGAATCTGCTTGGCGTCGGCATCCGTCACGATAAATCTCCAGCCGGCAAGATCAAACTCCTCGCCCTGCTGCGGCACATGCCCTGCATCAAGACTCAGATACCCGCCGAGGGTATCCACCTCGTCCGACTCCAGCATGATGCCCAGCGGCTCCAGATCCTCAAGGTAGGCTCTGCCCGAAATTTCATACTCGCTCTCCGCTACCTGGCGGAAATCCTCCTCGCGGGGGGCGTCATGCTCATCCTCGATATCTCCCACGATGACCTCCAGCAGATCCTCAATGCTTACAAGGCCGGAAGTTCCGCCGTACTCGTCCACCACAATGGCCAGATGATTCTTGCGCGCACGGAATTCCTGCAGCAGCTCGCTGGAAATCTTGGTTTCCGGCACGAAAAAGGGAGGACGCATGATCCTGTCCACCGGCACCTCGTGTCCTTCCGGACGCACCAGATGCTCAAGGGTATCCTTGGCGTAGGCGATACCGATGATATTGTCTCTGGTACCATTGTATACAGGCAGACGGGAATGCCCGGTTTCCGTGATGGCGCGCGCCACCTCGGCGACGGATGTGCCCGATGCGACGCAGTCGATATCGGTACGGGGCGTCATGATATCCTGCACCTGAAGCTCGTCCAGGGTCAGGATGGAAAGCAGCATGGACCCCTCCTCGGCTTTCAGCTCTCCGTCTTCACGGGCCTCCTTGATGGCCTGTTCGAGATGATCCTCGTTTCTGCCGCCGAAACGGGAAAAAAGCCGCGACCACATGCTACTGTGGGAATCAGCGTCCAAGGGATGCTCCTGGGGTTTGAAGGTTGAAAAATCGGGGCCTCAGAGGATGCCGCGCCGCCATGTCGCGCAGAACCCAGCGCAGCAGGGGCGGAACGTCTCCCCCCGGGGCCGCGGGCCGCCAGTCCAGCTCCTTTCGGAAGTCCTGCCCCTGTTCCCAGGGGCTCCAGGCTTCCAGAGCATATCCGAGCACGGCATGGGCGCGCCGGACACCGTCCGCGCATATGGTGACATGCCGCAGCGAACAGCCCAGCCACAGGGTCAGAGGCTTGCCCCGGCTCCGCCGGAGCGACAGCAGCAGGATGCCCGTCCGGGGGGCATCCGCGGCGGCCTCGCGGGGGACGGCAATGCCCACCCCCGAAGCGGAAATATTTTCCAGACGTGCATTGTCTCCGCATCGCGCCGGGCGCCCGCATACCAGAACGGGTTTTCCGGCGGGAGCTCCGGCGGGCAGGGAAACAGGCACCGGCCAGGCCCAGAATCCCAGAGCCGCATCTTCCGGTTCGGGAACAGTACGGGGAAAAAGCCGGTGCTGGACGCGTTCGACGCGCGCCGGCCGGACCAGACTGAGCAGATCTGCCCGTCGTCCCCGATGCCCGCCCCATATCCGGCTGGAAAACAGAAAAACCTGACGCCCGGAGAAAACCCCGTACCCCTGTCTGACCGCAATTCTCGCCAGAACAGGGCGGCCGGCCCAGAAATGCCATTCCCGTTCGTCCAGCGGCTCGTCCGTCCGGATCACGAAACGGGCCGGATCAGTCTGAAGACAGATTCCGCGCAGAAGGGAAGACCCTGGAGAAGGCTCCGCCAGAGAGGCTTCCAGCTCGTCAGAAAAGGCGGAAACGCCGGAAGAGGGGAGAGGCTCGTCAAACGCGGCATCGGATTCCCCGTCCGCCGTATCCACAGGCGCGGGAGCAAGAAGAATATCCGCCCCCCTGTCACATGCCCGCAGCAAAATCTCATCGATCAGCGCAGGATCGGAAGCATATGCGGACAGGGAAAGCCCTTCCTCCGTCGGAGGCGAAATGCGGAACAAACCGCACGACCTGTTGGACAGCAAAGCCGGAAAAACGCCTGAAGCCCCGTTTTCCGCAGTTTCGTCGCGCATGCGGAATGACAGGATGCCGAACGCCAGAAGGCCCACGGCAAGCAGCCCTCCCCAGAACCAGACGCTGCCCTCCGCCGCACCGCGCCCGGCGGCGCAGCCCCCGAGCAGGGGCAGGCACGCGCTCCCCGCGGCTGCGCGGGAAAACACGGAAAAGAATCCGGGCGCACGGCAGAAGGCAGGAAAAGGAAATGTCCCGTGCGCGCGGTATCCCGCGCTTCTCCGTCCGTTTCCTTCCATGAAGCCCGGCATGCCCGCCGCGGCGCTCCGACGCCGCGGCTTACTTCGATGAGGCGTATCCGATGAAGAACTGTCCATATTCTTTCCTGAGAAATATGGGTTTTACCATAGCAAGGCGGCGGCCCCTTGGCAAGATGAGGCATCGGACATCCTTCCGGGAGAGACGCAGTGCTCCGGAGCCTCAGCGACGGGGTGCCCGGGAGCGGGAGTGCAGGAATCCGCAGCCGCGCATGAAGCAGCAAGCGCACGACTCAAGCTGCTCTATTCCGTTTTGAGCAGCGCGGCCAGCACTTCGGAAAATTCCCGCCGCCCGTCGACGATCATGTCCCCTCCCCGCAGAAAGTCATCCAGCAGGGAAACGCTGCGCCGGGTGGAAATAAGCAGCCCCTGACGGACCCTTTCCGCCAGGTGTTTCAGCCCGATCTCCAGAGACTCTCCATTCTCATACAGACAATCATACCATGCGCTGGCGCAGGTCAGTCTGATATCCGAGGCCAGCTGGCCGATGTTGGCCGCGCAGTCATAAAAGCAGAGAGCCTGCAGGACGTCGAAACTCAGGAGGATCGGCCTGTCCACGTTCCGCGCTTCCTGCCAGAGAAACCTGAGAATAAGGGTCACGCGCTCCTCAAAACTCCGCTCTTCCAATGGCGGCAGCACGATATGCATGGGAATGCGCCGCAGAAACGTGGCCAGCATGCTTTCCACGGGGTTCTCCGTCGTAGCCCCGATAATCAGTACACTGGCCCTGCGGGGAGATTTGGCCTCGCCCAGCCGGGAAAAAACCCCCTGATCCATGAGCAGGAAAAGTTTCTCCTGCCCTTCCGGACTCAGGCGGTGAATTTCATCCAGAAAAAGTATTCCTTCATGGGCCCGTTCCACCAGTCCCGGCTGGTCGCGCTCCGCCCCCGTATAGGCGCCCCGGACATACCCGAAAAGCTGGGAAAGCAGCAGTTGAGGGTTATCCGCGTAGTTGGCGCAGTTGAGAGTGACAAAGGCTGCATGCTTTGGCCTTGCTCCGCTTTTCAGGGCGAAATCATACATGCAGCGGGCAAACTGGCTCTTGCCCGTGCCGGTGGCACCGGTAATCAGGGTATGCAGGCCCGCGGGAGGATACAGCATGGCGGCCTTGGCCTGCTTGACGAGCGGCGCAAGGCTGTGCCCCGCCCCGATGAGCATATCGAATGCCGAAGACACGCGCAGGCGGAGACGCGCTGCCGTGCGCCGCATGTCCGGCAGCGGCGGCCCTGCCGGCGCATGATTCCCGGAAGAGTACGGAGTCTGCGCCCCGGAGAGGGAACCCTGCCGGAAAGTATCCGGGCCGAGAAAGAGCAGAAAGTCACGCAAGGTGAAGCTTGTGGAAGGAACCGGCCTGCCCAGCAGGGTTTCCAGATGGGCAAGGGAAAGATAATGGGAAGGACGGCCGCTGATCCTGATCACCACGCCCGTCCGATGCAGCAGGTTCAATTCGGTACTTGCATTGTTGGGCGCCACAGAAGCGCTTTTTGCCAGCTCCCGCAGGGAAAGATGAGCCAACCCCTCCTTTCCTCTCTCCGGGGCAAAGGAAAGCGTCGCCTCCGTAACGGCTTTCAAGATTCTTGCCGCGCGCCTGCGTTCTTTCATGGCTCCTCTTTTCAAGAATATTCTTGTTTTTACAGAATATAATCTCATTTTTTCCACGTCAAGCCGGAAGCCGTGCCTCATGCGCGCAATACCGGCGGGAGCTGCGGGAGAAAAAGCCCTTCCCGCAGCGGCTTTGGCATGAGGTTTGCTAGAGCATTTCACGATTGGAATGCTCTGCGGAGCCGGGCAAGGCGAGATTCCGGCGGAGGCGTGACCCCCCGCGTGTCAGAACATGAGGAAACGCTGATTAAAATGTTTCCTGCGGCCTTGCGGAACAGGACCGCCCGCAAGCCGTGAACAGGGAAAGTTCGCCTTTCCCGTTAAATGAACGAGTTGGCGCGCATTTTCCAAAAGAGGCTTTTGCCTCCCCGGGCATGGAGCCGGTTTATTCGCGGAATAAATCAGCGGTTCCGCAGGTTCCCGGCCGGCAGAGGCTTGCAATCGCAACACGCTTCAGGCTCATGGCAATTTTCAGAGGGAGGCTGGATGAATATCGGATATGAAATGCTCTATCTCTCCAGGGCGGATATTGAGGAAATCAATCTGCCCATGGCGGAAATCATGGATCTTCTTGAAAACGCCTACATCGAAAAACACGGCGGCAGGCTGGACATGCCGCCCAAGCTCGGCATCTCTCCCGCGCCGGAAGCATTTGCCCATGCCATGCCGTGCTGGCTGCCGTCCATGCATGCCGCAGGCTTGAAATGGGTGGGAGGAACCCCGGCCAACAAGCCCAGAGGGCTGCCCTTTCTGGGCGGGCTCTGCATACTGAATGATCCCGAAAGCTGCATGCCCGTGTGCGTCATGGACTGCAGTTGGATCACCGCCAAGCGTACCGGGGCGAAGTCGGGAGTCTGCGCCCGCCGTTTTGCCCGCAGCGACAGCCGCGTACTGGGCATTCTGGGCTGCGGCGGGCAGGGATACTCCAACCTGGAGGCCATGAGCATCGCACTGCCCGCTCTGGAAAAGGTGCTGGTCTACAACACTTCTCCCGAACCGGCGGAACGCCTCGCCTCCAGCCAGAGCGAAAGGCTGGGCATTCCGGTGCGGGCGGTGCGCAGCCCTCGTGAGGTTGTGGAGGAAAGCGATGTTCTTGTCTCGGCCGGGTGGATATCCCTCTCCGCCAGCCGAACCATTGAAGCGGAATGGCTCCGCCCCGGAGCAACGCTTGTTCCCGTGGATCTGGACTGCATGTATACGCCCGGGGCCATGGCCTCATGCGACAAGTATTTTACCGATGACCTGGCAGTTTACGATCATTTCCGCAGTATGGGCTTTTTCTCCACCGTGCCCGACCGTCCGCAGGAACTCTGCCGGGCCCTTGCGGGGCGTATTCCGGGCAGGGAAAACGATGGTGAACGCATCATCATTCTTAATAACGGTCTGGCTCTGGATGATGTAAGCACGGCCCGGCGCATTTTTGAACTGGCTCTTGCCGCCAGCAGAGGCACAATGCTGCCTCTGTGAACACACCGGCAAGACCTGCAATTCAAACAAGGAGTGAAGCATGTATTCATGGCGCGCCTATCTCGGCCTTATCAACCCCGGTTCCGGCCCCAACATGGAGCAGGATTTTCATCGCTTTCTGCCGCGGGGAGTGGCGCTTTCCACCACTCGTGTTCCCTTTACCTATCCTTCACCGGAAGGACTGCGGAACATGGTCGCCCATCTGGAGGATGCCTGCGAGATTTTCAAGCGCTACAAGCATGACGTGGTCATGTTCGGCTGCACCTCGGGCAGTCTGATCGGCGGTTTTGACTACGACAAACAGCTTATAAAAATCATTGAAGAAATTACGGGAGATCAGGGGCTGACCACCTCCACGGCCGTGCTTGAAGCCCTGGGCGAACTGGGGGTCTCCCGTCCGGCGGTGATAACCCCCTACCCGGATGACACCAACGAAGTGGAACGGCAGTTTCTTGAACACCACGGTTTCCATGTCGTCAACATCTCCGGTCTGGGCAACGACTACGTCAACCAGTCCATTACCGATATCGAGCCCAGCCATGTGTATCAGCAAGTGAAAAAGCTGGACAAGAGCGGCGCGGACTGTCTCTTTATCAGTTGTTCCGGACTCAATGTGCTGGATATCATCGAACTGCTGGAAACAGACCTGAACATGCCAGTCGTCACCAGCAATCAGGCCTCACTGTGGGCCTGTCTGCGCCACGCCGGAGTGGGAACCCGCATTCCGGAACTGGGAGAGCTGTTCCGCAGGTAACGCAAAAAGGGCGGGGCGCGAGGCTCCGCCCTTTTTGCAGGGAATACTCCTGCAAGCCGCATATGAATCTTCTCTGTCATATGCGCCGCAGCGCGACTCTGCGACAGAGCAAATATTTATTTGACATACATACATCTTTTATTCAGAATTGCATCATGACGCAGAATACCATTTCACCAGTTATCGGACTCATCACCATGGGAACCAGCGCATCCGTGGAAACCTATTTCCACAGGCATATCCCGCCCCATGTCGAAGTGGCGACTACCAGAGTCGCATTCGAGGAGGTATCCTATCTGGGACTGCTCAGTATGGTTGCCCAGCTTCCCGCCGCGGCCCGTCTGCTGCTGAGCGCCCGCCCCCGGGTTTTCGCCATACCAAGCATGACCGGCAGCTGCATCAAGGGAAATGAAATCATCAACGTCATCCAGCAGCATACCGGGATTCCCACAGTCGTGCCTTCTCTGGAATTCGTAAACGCCCTTCATGCGCTCAACGCCCCGCGCATCGCGCTTGTTTCCATTTTTTCCGTGGAACTGAACATTCTGGAAAAGCTGTTTTTCGCCACGCACGGGATTGACGTGCGTCACATTATCCGGATTGAGGAACAAATAGGTTCCGAACCCTCCCATCTGGTGCCCATCGACTACGGCATGTATCTGGATATCATTGCCGGACAGATGCCCGACGAAGCCGAAGCCGTTGTGGTTGATCACCCTCTTTTCGTACTGGAAGAGGAACAGCGCCGCGTCTATGCCGAACGGCTTGGCAGGCCGATTCTCTCCACCAACGAAATTCTGCTGGATGCGGCGCTGCGCCGCATGGAGACCGGCGCGTGAGATCCGCTGTTCCGGAAACCGCTTCTGATTCCGGCCGGCGCGTTGGCGTATGCTGATGAATGAATCTGCAGACTGACGGCAAAACCCGCTTTGCGGAGTTCGCGCCGTCCAGGCCGCTACGGATTGACGAAAACCCATGAAAATCAGTCTGTTACGTCTCGGCCAAGCCGTGACCTGTTCCTGATTCCGGGGCTGCTGACAGAGGTCGGCTGCCTCCTGCGGGCCGGAACCTCATGTTCCGGCCCGCAGGTTTCACGCCCGAGGATTTTCACCGTATTCCCGCAATTCCGAAAACGGAGCGGCAGGCTCTTCCGGAGCTTATCCCCGGGACCTCTGTTTGCCGAGGACCCGGGGAAGAAACATCAGCGGCGTATGTCACGCCAGGTGATGCGCGGTTCTCCGTTTTCCTTTGCAATGCGGATGAACTTGTTGTTCAGCAGCGGGTTG
>CALUUZ010000027.1 GCA_944324075.1 Candidatus Mailhella excrementigallinarum | reverse complement strand
AACGAATGTTGCCGCTCAAGCCGGAGCAAGGCCGCACGCCACGCACAACGCCGTCAACACGGTTCTACAACAGAGCCAAAATTACAGAATTGTACCACACATCTCTCGCCAGTACCATCCGGTACCGCGCCGGTTGCCCACAGTTCTTGTTTTATTCTATAATACCAATATGTTACACTGATGCCGCGTTTGGCACGTTCCATGCTTTGTCCGTTTCAACCAGGAAGGCGGAGACCCCTCCGCGCAAACAAGGAGATGAACGGACATGTCGACACGCATCAGAATCCTTCCGGCGGCTCTGTCGTGCTGCCTGCTGCTCATGCCGTCTCCGGCCGCGGCCGGAGACGGGCTTTCGCAGGAAAACGCCAACATTCTGTGGACCCTGATCGGCGGGATGCTGGTCATGTTCATGCAGCCCGGCTTCGCACTGGTGGAGTGCGGCCTGACCCGGGCCAAGAACGCAGCCAACATCATGATGAAAAACTACGCCGATTTTCTTATGGGAAGCATCATCTACTTCCTTGTCGGCTTCGGCCTGATGTTCGGAGCCGACGCAGGCGGGATGCTGGGCACCTCGATGTTCGGCATGTCCGGTTCCGGCGGCACGGGCGGCGGCGCATGGCTGTGGACATTCTGGTTCTTCCAGGCCATGTTCGCCGCGACCTCGGCCACCATTGTTTCCGGAGCCATGGCCGAACGTACCCGTTTCAGCGTCTATCTGCTCGGCAGCGCCGTCATTTCAGCCTTCATCTATCCCGTCAGCGGGCACTGGGCATGGAGCGGCCTGTTCGGCGGAGGCGGAGGCTGGCTGGAAGATCTCGGTTTCATTGATTTCGCCGGTTCCACCGTGGTGCATTCCGTGGGCGGCTGGATCGCTCTGGCCGGAGCCGTCGTCATCGGTCCCCGTATCGGCAAGTACAGCGCCGACGGCATCGCCCGGGCCATTCCCGGCCACAACATTCCCATGGCCGGTCTCGGAGTGTTCATCCTGTGGTTCGCATGGTTCGGCTTCAACTGCGGCTCCACCACCGCGCCGGACGGAAGCATAGGATTCATCGCCGCGAACACCTGTCTTTCCGCCTGCGCGGGCGGCCTTGCGGCCATGCTGACCATGTGGGCGAAATTCGGCAAGCCGGAACCTTCCATGACCTTCAACGGCGTTCTGGCCGGGCTGGTGGGCATTACCGCCGGCTGCGCCGAAGTCTCGCCGGGAGCGTCCATCATCATCGGCCTGCTGTGCGGCGTACTCGTGGTATTCTCCGTGCTGTTCATCGACCAGAAGCTGAAGATCGACGACCCGGTGGGCGCATCCTCCGTACATGGGGTCTGCGGTTTCTTCGGCACCGTCATGGTGGGCATCTTCGCCTCTCCAGACTACGGCTCCTGCACCGGCCTGCTGTACGGCGGCGGGACGGACCAGCTCTTCGTCCAGATGGTCGGCGCGCTTGCCGTATTCGCATGGGCCTTCGGCTGCGGCTTCATTCTCTTCAAGACGCTCAGTCTGTTCATGCCTCTCCGCGTCAGCCCCGAAGAGGAACTCAAGGGACTGGACATTCCCGAACACGGCGCGGACGCTTACAGCGGCTTCCAGATCTTCATCAATGAATAAGGATGAAACAGCCATGAAAATCATCATCGCCTACATCCGGCCCGAACGTCTGTCCCAGGTGAAGAAGGAACTTTTCGCCCATGAACTGTACTCCCTTTCCGTCACCAACATCCTCGGCGCGGGGCGCCAGAAGGGCTATACGGAAATGTACCGCGGCGTCATCACCGAAGTCACCCTGCTCAAGAAACTGCGCCTTGAGCTGTGCGTCGACGACGACAAGGCGGAAAACGCCATGCGGGCCATTGCCGAAGGTGCGCGTACAGGAAAGGAAGGTGACGGCGTCATCTACATGGTGGAAGGGCTGAAAGGCTTCCGCGTGCGTACCGGAGAATCTCTCTGATTCCACTTCTCATCAGCGGAATAGGGGAGCATGCGGCTCCTCCGGTGACGGCCCCGCCGTCACCGGAGTCCCTGAACGGGACACTGTCCGTCTCCGCGCCGGAACGCCGCAAATACCTTATTTTGACAAAAACGTTATATTATAATATTTTCACCAAGTTGTAAGAATACATAGCCTCACCTTACATTTTTGAAACAAACGTCTGCCGGACGCCGCCATGCCCGCATGCCCTGCCGCTCCCTTTCTGAATGCCCTGCATGACATCACCGTATCTCTTGCCGACAAGTCATCTCTGCGTACGACTCTGACGGATATTCTGAAAACGCTGGAAACTCGTCTGGGTCTGCTGCGGGCACATATCGTCATTCAGGATCCGGAAAGCCGTAACCTGCGTCTTTCCCTGTGCCCTGGACAACCATGCTCCCATGTCGCCTACATGCCGGGCCGGGGCGTGACGGGGCAGGTTTTCGCGCGCGGGCAGTCCATCATTGTCCCGCTCATGAAGGAGCATCCCGACTTCCGCAACCTTCTTTTCTCCCGCTCGGAAAAAGAGCTGGCCTCGCTGGGTTTTATCTGCGTTCCGATTCCGGCGGGAGGCAGAACGCTGGGTACCCTGAGCGCGGACACGCCATCCGGATGCGACGGCGGCAGGGCCGGACTGGAGAATCTGCGGGAATTTCTTGAATCCGTGGCCCTGATGATCGGCAGCCATGTGGCATGGTTGCAGGAGGAAATGGATTCCGCCTCATGGGAAGACAGTCATGAGGCATCCCTGCCATCCGGCATGGACAGCTTTGTGGTCGGACAGGCTCCGGCCATGCGGGCCGCCCTGCGACAGGCGTTCCAGGCCGCACCCAGCCGTGCCACCGTGCTTGTTCTGGGGGAATCCGGTTCCGGCAAGGAACTCATGGCGGAAGCCATCCACAAGACCAGCCCCCGACGCTCCCGCCCTTTTGTGACGCTGAACTGCGCGGCCCTGCCCTCCGAACTTCTGGAGGGGGAACTCTTCGGCTGGCGCAGGGGAGCATTCACCAACGCCGTGCGGGATCACCGGGGAATGTTTGAACAGGCTGACGGCGGCACGCTTTTTCTTGACGAAATCGGCGATCTTTCCCTTCCCGCTCAGGCCAAGGTGCTTCGGGCCATTCAGGAACGCCGCATCCAGGTTCTGGGCAGCGAGAGGTCCGTTTCCGTGGATGTGCGCCTGATCTGCGCGACCAACCGTCCTCTGGAAAAGCTGGTACGGGATGGTCTGTTCCGGGAAGACCTGTATTACCGCATCAATGTTTTCCCCATCAGCATGCCCCCGCTGCGCCGACGCAAGGAAGACATCCCCCTGCTGGCCGGACACTTTCTCCGCCGCTTCCAGTCCGAATACGGGAGTTCCCCCTGCGGCCCGGAACAGCCGCCCACACTTTCCCCGCCGGTGCAGGAAGCCCTCCAGGCATGGTCCTGGCCGGGCAACGTGCGTGAACTCCAGAATGTGATGGAACGCGCCTTTCTGCTCTGCGAAGACGGCATCATCCGTATCCGGGATCTGCCTGCCGACATCCGCTCCGCCGCACGACCGGGGGACAGCCCTCCTGAGGCTTCTCCCGAAACTTCCCTGACCGAAAGAGTCAGCCGCCTGGAGAAACACCTCATCGACGCCGCCCTGAAAGGGACTAACGGCAACATTCATGAAGCCGCACGCAAACTGCGCGTCACATACCGCATGCTGTACTACAAAATGAAGAAATACGGCATGGATTACCGCCGCTACGCCAAGCCTGACGCGGTGGAATAATTCCGGAATGTCCGGCGCCGCCCTGAAATCCCCCGCTGGACATCCCGCCCGAAACACGGGATTATGACGTCGAAGGGGAACTCCATGCGCGATGGATATTTCACTCACGAAAAACTGGCCCGCCTTTTCGTCATGGCCATGTACGCGGCGGGCACGCTGCTGACGCTGCTGCTGGCCGTGGAAGCTCTGCGCTGGGGCTTTCTCGCCAGTTTCGGGCGCTGGCGCATGCTCGGCCTGCTGTTCAGCTTCACCAGCGCGGGCCTGCTGCTCTCCCGCCTGCTGGCGGGACGTTACGGCAACCGCCTTGCCGCCCGGCTGCTTCCCCGCCGTCTGACCCGCGCCGTCTCCGCACGGCGGGTGATGGCGGATTTCGGTCTTGCCTCAGTCAAGGATCTCTGCGCCTTCATCCAGCTCTACCGCCTGAACGCCTATTCCGCGCGCGGCCCCATGCGGGAGGATTTTTCATGCGGCCTTGACTGTCTGCTGGAACCGCTTTTTCTGCACAACATGTACCTGCCCATGACGCGCGCCTGGCTGGTCAGGAGCGGCCGCCTCGTGTTTGACGCCGATGCTCTGGAAGTCATGTTTGAAAGGGAAAAGGCCCGCCTGGAAGCCATGCCCTCCGTCAGCGCCATGTTCGCGAGGGATGACTCCCCCGCCGGCAGCGCAGAGGAAAGCGGCCCGCAGAACGCCGGCACGGAAACGGGTATGATCGAAGATATGGAAAAAGACGGCGCAAAAGCCGCAAAACAGCCCCGGGCACTCCCGGAAGCCGATGCTTCCGGCGCGAACCGGGAGTAAGCAAGGAGCCTCCATGCGTATCCTTCCCGCCCTTCTTCTTGCGCTTCTCCTTTCCGGCACGGCGCTTGCCGCGGGCGAAACGGTCCGCCTGCCCGAGCCGGACAGAATCGGCGGCATGCCGCTGATGCAGGCTCTGGCGGAACGCCGATCCATCCGGAACTTCAGCACGGAAGCTCCGGATGAAGTCACTCTCGGCGGGCTGCTCTGGGCCGCATGGGGCGAAAACCGCCGCGACGGCAGACGCACCGCGCCCAGCGCGCTGAACAGGCAGGCCCTGAAACTGTATGTCGGCAAGGCTGACGGCATATGGCTCTACGACGCGCATGACCATGCCCTTGTCCGCGTATCCGACATCCCGCCGGGCAAACCGCTGGATGACGCGCCCGTGGTGCTGATCTTCGCCGTGCCGGAAGGTGATCCCTGCGGAGGCATGCATGTCGGTTCCGTTTACCAGAACGTCGGGCTTTTCTGCGCCTCGGCCGGGCTGGCCAATGTGGTCAAGGCATCCACCACCCGCGATCAGGGCATGTTCCCCTTTCTGCCTGAAGGATGGAAGGCGCAGGCCACGCAGTCCGTGGGCAGGCCACGCTGAACGGAGCGCACCATCAGCCATTTTCCGGAAAACGCCATGCAACGTATCCTTCTTGCCGACATCGGCAATACCTGCATCAAGCTCGGCCTGGCCGACACCTCCGGACTGGGAGAGACATGGTCTCTGCCCACACGCATGCCGCACACAGCCGACAGTCTGGGACTCGCCCTGGCCGGGCTGCTCGGCGGGGCCGGGCTTGGCAGGGGAGATTTCGCGGTCTGCGCCGTATGTTCCGTCGTGCCCGACCTTACCCCCGTACTCCGTGACGCGGTCGGGCGTTATCTCGCCTGCCCCGTGCTGAACTTTCCCGAAGATTTCGCTCCGGGACTGGAAAACCGTTACGACCACCCCGGCCAGGTCGGCGCGGACCGCCTGCTGGCGGCCTTTGCCGCGCGCCGTCTCTTTCCGGAGCCGGCGTCGCTGATTTCCGTGGATTTCGGCACTGCCACCACCTTTGACTGCGTGACGGGCGACGCCTACCTTGGCGGTCTGATCTGCCCCGGCGTACTCTCCTCGCACGGGGCACTTGCCACGGGCACGGCCAAGCTTCCCCGCATTTCCCTTGAAGTCGACGCGGACGCTCCGCTCATCGGCAGCAATACCTCCACCAGCATGCGGCACGGCTTTGTCTTCGGTTTCGCCGCCATGACGGAAGGACTGTGCGCCCGGCTCAGAATGCAACTTCCCGGCCCCTGCCTCGTCATAGGCACGGGCGGGTTCGCTCAGGCCATTGCCGCAGTCAGCGCATGCCTTGACCATGTACGGCCGGATCTCATCCTCGAAGGTTTGCGCCTTGCGTGGAAACAAAGCCGGAGTTAATGTCTGCTTTCACGCCCGCACGGGCTCTGTGCCGGGATAGTCCCGGCAGCCCGGCACTCCGTGCATGAAATGCTGCGGAGCGGGGCAAGACGGGTCCTGTCTTCTGCTCTCCTCATCCGTACAGCGCTCCGCGCTCACGGCCGAGGCCCCGCGAAGCCGGCGCGGAACATGGGACCTGGCCGTCAGACACTTTCAACAACAAAACGCTCTAACAGACATCACGGGCCGCGTGCCCGTCAAACACAAGGAGACGATATGGACAGCAGCACGATTACCTCGGTCTGGGCCCGCGAAGTTCTGGATTCCCGCGGCAATCCTACGGTGGAAGTGGAAGTGGGGCTGGAATCCGGCCATGTGGGCCGCGCTGCCGTGCCCTCCGGCGCCTCCACCGGAACCCGCGAAGCCCTTGAGCTACGCGACGGAGATCCCGCGCGCTACAAGGGCAAGGGCGTCTCCAAGGCGGTGGAGCATGTGAACGGAGAAATCGCTGAAGCCGTCATCGGCCTTGACGCCCTGCGCCAGGTGCAGGTGGACACCACCCTGCTTGATCTTGACGGCACGGACAACAAGTCCCGTCTCGGCGCAAACGCCATGCTCGGCGTTTCCCTTGCCACTGCCCGCGCCGCCGCCGAATTTCTCGGTCTGCCGCTGTATCAGTATCTCGGCGGCATCAACGCCAAAATCATGCCTGCGCCCATGATGAACGTCATCAACGGCGGTGCGCATGCCCCCAACAATCTGGATATCCAGGAATTCATGATCATGCCCCTCGGGGCGGAAACCTTCCATGACGCCCTGCGTATCGGCGCGGAAGTATTCCATACCCTGAAGGCCCTGCTCGCCCGCGACGGCCACGTCACCAGCGTGGGTGACGAAGGCGGCTTCGCTCCCAGCCTCAGGAGCCATGACGAGGCCTTCCGTTATCTTGTAGCCGCCATCGAGGAAGCGGGCTACATTCCCGGAACGGAAGTGGCCCTCGCCATTGACGCCGCCGCGTCGGAATTCTATCAGGACGGCAAATACCATATCAGGGGGGAAAACAGGGTGCTTTCCTCCGCTGAAATGGTGGAATGGCTGGCCGATTTTGCCGAACGCTATCCCCTTGTCTCCATCGAGGACGGTATGGCCGAAGGCGACCGCGACGGCTGGCGCATGCTCACCGAGCGCCTTGGCGACGACGTGCAGCTGGTGGGGGATGACGTGTTCGTGACCAACCCTTACATCCTCCAGGAAGGCATTGAAGACGGCATCGCCAATGCCATTCTGATCAAGGTGAACCAGATCGGCACTCTGACCGAAACCATGGATACCATTGAAATTGCCAAGACCGCCGGCTATGCCACGGTCATTTCCCACCGTTCCGGTGAAACCGAAGACGCCTTCATCGCCGATCTCGCCGTGGCCGTGAATGCGGGGCAGATCAAAACCGGCTCTCTCTCCCGTTCCGACCGCATCGCCAAGTACAATCAGCTTCTGCGCATCGAGGAAGACCTCGACGACACCGCCATGTACTTCGGCCCTGTTCTTGCGGACAACTTCGGCTTTGCCGCCGATGAGGCAGAGGAATACGAAGAATAGATCATGCGGGGGAGGAAGGATATTTTTTCAAAAGTTTCTTCCTCCCCCTCCAGCCTGCAAAACCTTTCAGAGCATTTTGCCATTGAAAATATCTGCGGGCCAGGACCCCATGTTCTGGCCCGCGGGTTTCACGCCTGAAGCCGGAGCTGTACGCCGCAAGCGCATTGCCGCTGCTCCGGCGTCGCGGCGGAGTCTCGCTCCGCTCGACTCCGGGAGCATTTTCAAACCGAAAATGCTCCCGTATACGGGCGTCACAGCGACCTGCTCGCCCGGAGACTTCATGTCCGTTTCCCATCTTTTTCGTTCCGGCTTCTGCGTTGCGCTTGCCTGCCTCGCCCTCTTCCCTCTTCCGGCTTCTGCCGCGCCTTCCGTCAGTGAAGTCACGGCCAAAACACAGGCCGCATACAAGGCGCTGAACGACTTCCGCGCCGAGTTCACGCAGGAACTCACCCATCAGGAAAGCGGTACCACCGAAACCCGTACAGGAACCCTGCTGTTCAGAAAACCTCTGCTTGTACGCTGGGAAAGCGTTCCCCCGCATGCGGAACTGCTGCTTGTGGGAGAAAGGGATATCTGGAACTGGCTGCCAGACGAGGAGCTTGCCTACCGGTACAGCCTCGACATGGTGAAGGATTCCCGTTCCCTCATCGCCGTACTGACCGGACAGAGTCCGCTGGATCGCGATTTTGACGTGGAATTCATGAACGAGACTCCCGCCGGGGAAGACGCGGCGAAAGAGCGCGCCGCGGGAACGCTTGATGCCGTACACCTGCTGCTTTATCCCAGGGACCCCTCCCCGCAGATGGTGGAGGTTCAGCTCTGGATCGACGCAAGGAGCGGCTTCATCCGCCGCGCGCAGGTCATGGATTTCTACGGCAACACCAACCGCATCACCTTCACGGATTTCCGGCCCGATGAAAGGCTTTCTGCCCGGGATTTCACCTTCACGCCCCCGAAGGGCACGGAAGTCGAGGATCACAGAAACGACGGCAGCGCGCCGGGCAGCGTTCTCCTGAAGTAACCGGCCCCGCAGTGGTGAAAAGGGCGGAGGTTCTCTCCGCTTTCCCCGATACCGCGGTCGTTTTCAAAGTGATATGCTCCAGACATTGTGAAAATGCGGCATGGGGTGACGCCGGCCGCGCATTCCACACGGGATGCCCGGCGGCATCAGCCGCTTTCCGCGGCAGGATGTCTTTCCTGACGCTCTTCCGGGAGAAACCGCTTCCGGTTTTCGAGCCGGCAGCGCGGAGAGCCTCCCTGAAGTTCCGGCCACGTCCGATCGCTTGGCAGAAGCCCGCTTGTGGGCTATGACGGAACATCAGCAAGGAGAAACGCATGGCCGTCATCATGGGCACCGCCGGACATATCGACCACGGCAAGACCAGCCTTGTGCGCGCGCTCACCGGCATCGACTGCGATCGCCTGGAAGAGGAAAAGCGCCGGGGCATTACCATTGAACTGGGCTTCGCCTACTTCACCCTGCCCGACGGCGAGCGCATGGGCGTGGTGGATGTGCCGGGCCATGAACGCTTTGTGCGCAACATGGTGGCCGGAGCGGCGGGCATCGATTTTGTGCTGCTGGTCATCGCTGCGGACGAGGGCGTCATGCCCCAGACCCGTGAACATCTGGAAATATGCTCTCTGCTCGGCATCCGCCACGGCATGGTGGCGCTGACCAAGATCGACATGGTCGACCCCGATCTGCTGGAACTGGCAAAAGAGGACGTGGCCTCTTTTCTGGAGGGAACCTTCCTGGAAGGTTCGTCCATCTTTCCCGTTTCCTCCGTGACCGGAGAGGGGCTGGAAGCCCTGCGTCAGGCCATCCGTGCGCAGAGCAGGGAACTTGCCCCCAGACGCCGCCAGGATCTGTTCCGCCTGCCTGTGGATCGCGTCTTCACCCTCAGGGGCCACGGCACGGTGGTAACGGGCACGCTCATTTCCGGAAAGGCGAAACCCGGCGACGATGTCGAGCTTCTGCCTTCCCGCAGGCTTTCGCGCATCCGCAGCATCCAGACCCACGGCACGGACGTGGAGGAAGCCACGCCCGGACACCGCACGTCCATCAATCTTGCCGGTCTTGATGTGGAAGATATCCATCGCGGGGACGTCATCGCCCGGCCCGGCACGCTTTTTCCCTCTTCGCGCTGGGTGCTTTCCCTCAGATGCCTTTCCTCCTCGCCCCGCGCTCTGCGCCACAGGGCGGAAATCCATTTCCACCACGGCGCGAAAGAAGTGCCCGCGCGCCTCTACTTCTATGATCGCGACAAGCTCGCTCCCGGTGAAACCGCGCTGGCGGAAGTGCGTTTCTCCCCGGAAAACGGGGAGGAAACACGCATGGCGGGCGTATTCGGCGACCGCTGTGTCATCCGCGCCTTTTCCCCTCTGCGCACCGTGGCGGGCGGCTCCGTGCTCATCCCTCTGGACAGCGCCCCGCGCCGCCGTGATATGACGCCGCACATGCGGGAAAAACTGCTGACCATGCCGGATGCCGTCGATCAGACAGGAGAGGAAGATCGCCTCGTCACCCAGTTGGAACTGGCCGGGCCGCACGGCGCAACGCAGGCCGCGCTTTCCGTGCTGACCAACCTGGAAGCCCGGCGTCTGGAAAAACTGGTGCAGACGCTGTCCGGCAAAGGGCGCATTGCCTGTTACGACAGAGAAGGGCGTGCATGGATTGCGGCCCCGGCTCTGCAAAAGCTTTCCGACGCGGTGCTGGCCCGCGCGGCGGAATTCCACAAGCGCGAACCGCTCAAGCCGGGCATGGCCAAGGGCGTGCTCATTCCCGCTCAGGTTCCGCCCAGGCTGGCGCACTTCATGCTGGAAAAACTGATCCGCTCGGGAGCGCTGGTGGCGGAAGGCGAACTGCTGCGACTGGCGGATCACCGGGTTTCTCTGGCTTCCGATCAGAGCGCGCTGCGGGAGAAACTGGTGGAAGCTCACCGGGCCGCGCCCATGACGCCGCCCAATCTCAAGGATGTGCTTGAGGAGCTGGGCGTCACCCTCAAGGAGGCAGCGCCCGTCCTGCGGCTGCTCCAGCAGGAAGGCGCGCTGGTCAAGGTTTCCGAAGGTCTGTGGTATGATGCCGCCGCTGTCGAGGATCTGAAAAAACGTACCCGTGCCTGGTTTGAGAGCCATGATGACCTGACCCCCGGCGATTTCAAGGAGGTGACGGGAGGGCTGACCCGCAAGTACCTTATTCCCCTGCTGGAATATTTTGACCGGGAACGCTTTACCATGCGCGTGGGCGACAGGCGCCAGCTCCGGGGCCGGGTTTCCTGAAGTGCCGGGCAGGTGTTCATCAGGAATTCCCTTATGGGTTTGAACCTTCCTCTTCAGGGGAAAAAGAGTCCTTAATGCCGCCCACGGAGAATATCTTCATCCCTGCCCTGCCGGAAACGGCTGTGGCTCTGGATTTTGAAACTTCGGACACATATCCGGACAGCGCCTGCGCCCTCGGCATGGCGCGCATTGAGGGCGGCAGGATCACGGATACGCTGTATACGCTCATCCGCCCGCCGCGCCCCCGTGTCTGCTTTACGGAAATCCACGGTCTTACCTGGAGCATGCTCAGGGACAGCCCCTGCTTTGCGGATCTCTGGCCGGATTTTTCCGCATTCATGAGCGGTGCGGACTATCTTGTCGCCCATAACGCCAGCTTCGACCGCCGGGTGCTGCGGGGCTGCTGCCGCGCGGCGGATATAGCAACGCCGGATATCCCTTTTCTGTGCACGGTATCCGGATCGCGCAGGGGGTTCCGCCTGCGCCGCAATCGCCTGAACGACGTATGCGCCCATCTCGGCATTGCGCTCGATCACCACAAGGCGGACTCCGACGCTCTGGCCTGCGCAAAAATCTACCTGCACCTGCGGAGAATGGGACTCGCGCCGGATCAGATGCGTCTGAAATAAGGCCTTTCCGGCGCAACTTCCCGCCTGCCGCGATTTTACCTCCCCGGGCATGGCTCCGATGCATCCGCATCGTAACTCGGCGGTTCCTCAGGATGCTGCATGGCCAAGGCTCCATGCTCTTTTCTTCTTCGCGGATTTCACGCCTGAAAACGACGCTTGACGCCGCAGGCAAATTGCGGCGGCACCGGGCAGACGACGTCGAGCCAGGGTCTCGTTCCGCTCAACTCCGGAAGCTTCAAAACGGAACCCCTCCCTTCCGGCACGACTTTTGCTGAACGGTACGCGTCCGGACGGCACGCGCCATTTCCCCATGTCGCAAAGCACAGGATAAGAATCTGTTTTCTTCAATAGTATCAATATATTGAAAGAAGCAGAAAAAGCAGGGACAGCGCGTTCTCCGAACCCGGCGGATACCGCAGACGACGGCGGCAGACATGCTGTCCTTTCAAAATGCAATGCCGCTCCTGCAGAACGCAACATCGAGGTAACATATCATGGACTACGGCGTCCTTACACTGGTTCCCATTCTCATTGTCATTCTCATCGCACTGACAACCAGGCGCACCCTTGAAGCTCTGATGGTCGGCACGCTTTCGACCTATATCATCACTGACGGTTTCGGCTTTCTCCATGCATGGATTGAGGCATTCTTCTCCGTGGCCACAAGCCGGGACAACCAGTGGATATTCATGGTCTGCGCCCTGTTCGGCAGCCTGATTACCCTGATCGGCGCCTCACGCGGCACGGCCGGTTTCTCCCGCCATCTGGAAAAAATCTGCCGCGGCCCGCGCACGACGCTGCTTTCCACCTGGATTCTGGGCATTCTCATCTTTGTGGATGATTACCTGAATATCATGACGCTGAGCTCCTGCATGCGGAAACTGACCGACAAGTTCGGCCAGCCGCGTGAAACGCTCTCCTATATCATCGACTCCACCGGCGCCCCCGTCTGCGCCATTCTGCCCTTCTCCACCTGGGCCGTGTTCTTCGCCGGACTGTTCTTCTCTCAGCCCGCCGTGGAAGCTCTGGGCTACGGATCGGGACTTCAGACCTTCTATCACGTCATTCCGTATGCGTTTTACGCCATTGCGGCGGTCTTTCTGATTCCGCTGTTCATCTTCGGCATCGTACCCCGGATGGGCCTGATGAAAGCAGCCTATGCCCGCGTCGCCGGTACCGGCATGACATATTCCCCGGCCAGCGAAAAGCTGAATCTGGAGGATGAGAACGACGCTCCGGATCTGTCCCGCAGCGCCAACCTGCTTGATTTCGCCATTCCCATCGGCATGCTCATCGCTCTGGCCGTCATCACGGGCGATCTTTTTCTTGCCATCGTGGCGGCCAACATCACCTGCTTTCTCCTGTACGTGCCGCGCGGCAAGATAGGTTTCTCCCGTTTCTGCGATCTCGCCATGCACGGCTTCTGCAACATGGTTCCCACCATCGCGGTCATCTACTTCGCCTTCGTCATGCAGCGGAGCATGCAGGACATCGGCATTGCGAACTACGTCATCAACGCCGTATGCCCCTATATGAACGGCACCATCTTTCCCGTGGCCACCTTCCTCATCGTGGCCGTACTCAATTTCAGCACAGGCAGCGTCTGGGGCATCCCCGCCATGGTCGTCCCCATCCTTATTCCCCTTGCCGCCAGTATTGATGCCAACATGCTGCTTGTCATGGGAGCCATCGTTTCCGGCGCGACACTGGGCAGTCACGCCTGCTTCTATTCCGACGCCACGGTCTTGACTTCCAGTTGCTGCAAGATGGAAAACATGGAACACGCACTTTCCCAGCTTCCCTATGCGCTGCTGGCCACGGCCATTGCCGCCGCGGGCTATCTCGTCTGCGGACTGGCGATGTAAACGGGAGGTACATATGGCGACTTTTCTCTGGATGGGGGATATCACCCAAATCGCGGCGGATGCCATAGTCAATGCGGCAAACAGTGAACTCACCCGTCAGCCCGGCATCTGCGACGCCGTTTTCCGCGCGGCTGGAGCGGATGCGCTGCGGCAGGCATGTGAAGAGCTGGGGCGCTGTCCCATCGGACACGCGGTTGTCACGCCCGGATTCCACCTCCCCGCCGCCTACATTATCCATGTGGCGGGCAGCGAATGGTACGGAGGCTCACGGCGCGAGGAGGTTCTGCTTGAGCAGTGCTACCGGAACGCGCTGCACTCCGCTGTGGCCTATGACTGCAAAAAAGTGGCCTTCCCGCTGATCTTTTCCGGCGACTACCATATTCCCCGCTCCAGGGCCATTGAAATAGCAGGCAGAGCCATCACGTCCTTCACCGCGGCAGAACCGCTGGACGTAACCCTTGTACTGTACAGGCCCGGCATCTTCAGGCTGGCCCAGATGCTTCTCGGCTGGCCGACGCTGAATCCGGAAGCGCCGGAAGCAGCCTCACACTGAAATGCTCTGCAGAGTCGGGCAGGACGAGACTCCGGTGAAGGCGCGAAACCTGCGAACCGGACACAGGACTGGCTGGCAGACAGTTTCAAATGCAAAACGCTCCGGGACGGGGAGGTTCCCCCGGCGAACTTCACCCGTCCGCTGCTTCCAGCATCTCCGTCAGCGCGCATGCCGCCAGCCGCGTTCCCCCTGTTCTCATTTCCAGCCAGCTCCGGAACCTCGCCCGCACCGCTTCTCTTTCCGTCTCCGTCCGACGCACGCGCGTCTCCTCCAGCATGTATTCGCGCACGTCGGCGGCGCGGCGGCAAATCCGCAGGAGCCCCGCCTCAACCAGACCGGGCGGGCAGTCGTTCCCCAGCGCCCAGCGGAAATTTCCCAGCCCCGGTCCCACACAGGGCACGACTCCCCCCGTCAGGGCCTCCAGAAAATTCTGTCCCCCCTGCCCGAAGCCTCCTCCCACATATACGGCGTCCGCCGCCGCATACAGGCGCGGGAGATCCCCGAAGCGATCCCACAGCACCAGTGTTCCCGGCGGGAGGGATTCGCACGGCGCGTCCGTATTCAGTGCCGATGCCGGAACGCAGGGCAGTCCCAGATCATAAAAACGTGCCTTCCACGGCTCCACACGGTGCATGTGCCGGGGGGCAAGCACGATGACGCAGGAAGGATTCCTGCTGCGAAGCTCCAGAATCCGGGGACAGAGCCGGTTTTCCTCCTGTTCGCGGATGGAAGCGAACAGCGCCAGGGGAGCGCCGCCGAACAGAAGACGCACCTCTCCGCCGCAGGCCATTTCCGGCATGAACGTGGCCGCATGCTCTTCGGCCAGAGAAACCGCGGCCAGATCAAACTTGATGTTGGGCATGAGCTCCGGACGGCAGGGAGGACTCCCCGCGCCCTCAAAAATACCCGCGAAACGGGATCGATCCTCTCCGCTCATGGCCAGAACCCGGCGGGGAGACATGCCGCGAAGCACGCCGCGCAGCATACGGTAACATTCGTGGCTGGTGCTGGTCATCCGCCCGTTGAGCACCGCCAGAGGAACATCTTTTTCCCGGCAGGCTGACATCAGGCCGGGCCAGAGTTCCGTTTCCAGCAGCGCCAGAACACGGGGTTCCGCCAGTTCCAGCGCGCGCAGCGCCGTATCCGGCTCATCCAGAGGGGCGAAGCGCACGGCGCAGAGCATATCCCCGCGCAGCGCGCAGATCCGCGACGCGCCGCGTTCCAGCATATCCCGCCCCTGTCTTGTCCATGTTGTCATAAGCACGCGCCATGCTCCGTCTTCCGAACCGGGCCGCGCATCACGTTTCGTCGGGCGTTCGGGCAGGGCTTCCAGCACGGCAAGCGCAAGGCGGGCTTCTCCCCCCGACGCGGCCTGAAGCCAGAGATCGCAGCCCCGCCTCTCCCGCATCGCCCAGGGCACATGCGCCAGCCAGTCTGCAGGAACGAGCCGCTCCTCCCACCCCTCAGCCAGGCGCCTGTTCCGCCGCAGAAAAGGCATCAGCAGACGCCACAGCACTCCGTACGCCTTCAGGAAAAAGCCCTGTCTCATGAATTCTCCTTGCATATGGCCTTTCCGCTCCATGCGCGGAAACATACCCAGCTCCTCTTTTTCTACGCGCTCCCCCCTTCTCCCGCAAGCAGGCGCCCCCGGTTCAAATCGTCCCTTTCAGAGCAGACTGGCCTCAAGATCACATGGCCAGGACACGCCGTTCCGGATCGCAGGCTCCACGCATGAAGAGGGAACCATACGCCGCAGGTGAATTGCGGCGACACCGCGGATGCTCCGCAGCCGATCTGTGCCCGGTCACAAGAGCTTCACAGTCGCTTGACAGTTTTGATACGCAAGTATAAAAACCTCTGACTCTTGAGGTTCAATGATTTTTGCAAATTATAATGTAACGGTTTGCAACATTTTTATACAAACGTTTCATATGGCCAGACCTTCACAGCAGCTTGATCTCGCCCTGCTTGAAGCCGGGGAGGAGGAACTCCGTCTCAAGGGAGTACGGGGGCTTTCCGTGCGCGCTGTCTGCGCCAGAGCCGGGGTAAGCCCCCGGATGCTGAACTACTACTTTGAAAGCAAGGACAACTTTGTCCGCACCCTGCTGGTGCGGGGCTACAAGAACTTCTCCCGCGAGGTGGAAGAAAGCGCGCGCGGAACCGATGCACCGCTGGACCGCCTGCGCCGGGGAGTGCGCGTCTGCCTGCGCCACACCATAGAGGGCAGGCTGACCCTGCGCAATCTCATCTGCGATGCCTACGCGGACGAACCGGTTGTTTCGGAAATTCTGCAGGAACGCAACAGCCATACCCGCATCATGTATGGGCTGATGGAGGACGCATGGCGCAGGGGAGATCTGCGCAGGGATGTTTCTCCCGCCGAAATATTCATGGCCGTCATGCCCGGCGTGTTCCTGCCCACCCTGAGGATGGACACCCCCTTTCCCTTCAACATCCACCGTATCCGGGAAATCGCCGATCAGGTCGAGCAGAAATATCCCGACAGCGAAGACGGCCTCAGGCAGGAAGTGGAACACGGGATGCGCATGTTCGATCTTCTGCTGCGGGGTTTTCTTTCCAAAAGGCATGACGGCGCGAGGTCTTTCCGGCCGCCCCGCACAGGGCGGCGCGCCGGCTCACTCAAGCGGCGCCTTGCCTCTGCGCATTCTGGCCAGGGTAAGGCCGGCGAAAAAACCGCCGAGCATGCCCAGTCCGAAGGCCCTGGGCATATTGTCCACCACGCCGGCCAGCGCGGCGAAAACGCCGAGTGATCCGCCGATGAGAATGCCGCGCACAACAAAAGGATTCATTTCCGCCTCCGCATCCCCCTCTCATGGACGGCTCATGCCGCTCATGCTAAGGGAAACATCATGTTCAGGCATTCATTATGGCCGCAACACGCGAGCCTGTCCATACACACCCGGCCGTCCGGAATACCCCGTTCACGCGCCGTTACGGGCTTTGCCCCCTTCAGATCAAGGAGTCGTTCATGCGCTCTCATGCCACTGTTTCCCGCGGCCTTTCCGCCGCCCTGCTCGTAACCATGGCGCTCAGCCTCACGGCCTGCTTTGACGACAAGGACAAGCAGGCCGCGTCCCAGACGCCGCCTCCCCTGGTCGGCACCATGGAACTCCGCAAAGAAAACGTGCCGCTTCAGTCCACCTATATGGGGCAGACGCTCGGCTATCTGTCGGTCGAGGTGCGCGCCCAGATCTCCGGCATTCTGAAACGCCGCTTCTTCAAGGAAGGCGATTACGTCTATCAGGGGCAGACACTGTTTGAAATCGACCCGGCCTCGGCCCAGGCCGCGCTGGATCAGGCCAAGGCCCAGCTGACCGTGGCCCAGACCGAATATGCCAACGCCCAGCGCGAATGGAACCGTATCCAGCCGCTCTATTCCCGCAACGCCGTCAGCCAGAAAGACCGCGATACCGCCAAGGCCGCCTTTGACAGCGCCAGGGCGCAGGTGGCTTCGGCGCAGGCGCGGGTGAACGAAGCGCAGATTCAACTGGACTACACCAATGTGGTGGCTCCCATTTCCGGCTATACCAGTCTGGCCGCGCGTGACGAGGGCGATCTGATCACGCTGGATTCCCAGGGGAGCCTGCTCACCACCATCAACCAGACCGACCCCATGTACGTCACCTTCGCCATTCCCAGCGCGGACATGATGCGCATGAAGCGCCTGACGGCCCAGGGCAAGGCGAAACTTTCCACGGAGGGCACGCCCGCCCGTCTGACCATGCTGGAGGGAGGAACGTACCCGTATCCCGGCTTTGTCACCTTTGTGGATACGCAGGTGGAGCCGCAGACTTCCGTAGTCCGCGCCCGCGCGCAGTTCCCCAACCCGGAAAGTTCCCTGCTGCCCGGCCAGTATGCTTCCGTCACCATCGGCGGCACCATGCTGGTGGATGTGATCATGATTCCCCAGACGGCGGTGATGAATACGGCGCAGGGCACCATGGTCTACACCGTGGGCAAGGACGGCACAGCCACGCTGACGCCCGTGAAGCTGGGCGAAATCTTCGGCAATGAATTCATTGTGGATGAAGGGCTTGAACCCGGCTCCGTGGTTGTGGTGGAAGGCACCAACAAGGTGCGTCCCGGCTCTCCCGTGCAGGGCAGGCCTGTGCCGCGTCCCTCGCGGGAAACGGCTCTCCCCACTCCCGATTCGATCACCCCGCCGGAAGGAGGCGCGGGCGAAACCACCCTCACCGCTCTCCCCGAAGACGAAAACGCCGGCAGCGGCAAGACCCAGGCGGAATAGCACATGTCCCAGACCTCAAATAAATCCCCGCTGGATCAGGCCCCCATTCAGGAAGGATTCTTTCTGAAACGGCCCGTGTTCTCCGCGGTCATCTCCATTTTCATGATTTTGCTCGGCGTTCTGGCCATCGGCAAGCTGCCCATCTCCCAGTATCCCGAACTTACTCCGCCCTCCGTGCAGGTAGCCGCGCAGTATCCCGGCGCGACGCCCGAAACCATCGCCCAGAGCGTCGCCCAGCCCATTGAGGCGCAGATGAACGGCGTGGACGGCATGATTTACATGAACACGGTGTGCTCCACCAGCGGAACCATGTCGATGAACGTGTACTTTGAAATCGGCACGGACCCCGACATGGCCACCGTCAACGTGAACAACCGCGTGCAGGCCGCTCAGGCCGGTCTGCCCGACATCGTGCGCCAGTACGGCGTGACGGTGAAAAAGCAGTCTTCCTCCTTCCTGCTGGTGGCCTCGCTGTCCTCCGACGGAGGCGTCTATGACGATACCTATCTCAGCAACTACGCGCTGTTCTATATCATGGACGGCCTCAAGCGCATCCCCGGGGTGGGCAACGCGGAAATCATGGGTTCCAAGGACTATGCCATCCGCGTCTGGCTCAACCCCCAGCGCATGGCTCAGCTCGGTCTGACCACGGCGGAAATCGGCCAGGCCGTTAAAGATCAGAACAACCAGTACTCCTTCGGCTCCGTAGGGGCCATGCCCAGCTCGGACGAAATCCAGATGACATGGCAGGTCAGCGGTCTCGGCCGCCTGACCACGCCGGAGGAATTCGGCAATATCATCCTGCGCACCACGCCCGACGGCGGCGTGCTGCGCCTCAAGGACGTGGCCCGTGTGGAACTCGGCGCAAAGGATTATTCCGCCCAGGGCCGCACCGACGGCAAACTTGCCGTGCCCATCGCGGTGTACCTCGGCACCGGCGCCAACGCGCTGGATACGGCGCAGCGGGTGGAAGCCTACTTCGAGGAGGTGTCCAAGGCGTTTCCCACCGGGATTGAATACTCCATTCCCTACAATACCACGACCTTCGTGAAAATCTCCATCGAAGAGGTCATCCATACTCTGGTGGAAGCCATGTTCCTGGTGTTCGTGGTGGTGTATCTCTTCCTTCAGAAATGGGAGGCCACGCTCATTCCCTGCATTGCCGTGCCCATTTCCCTGGTGGGCACCTTTGCGGGCATCTACGCGCTGGGCTTTTCCATCAACACCCTGACGCTTTTCGCCCTGGTGCTGGCCATCGGCATCGTGGTCGACGACGCCATCGTGGTCATGGAGAACATGGCCCGCATACTGGAAACCGAGGACCTCACGCCGCGCCAGGCCACAGCCAAGGCCATGCACGAAGTGACCGGCGCGGTCATCGCCATTGTGCTGGTGCTGTGCGCCGTGTTCATCCCTGTGGGCTTCATGGGCGGTCTGGCGGGCGTGATGTACCGGCAGTTCGCCATTACCATCGCCATTTCCGTCACCCTGTCGGGCATCGTGGCGCTGACCCTCACTCCCACGTTGTGCGTCATGCTGATCAAGAAGTCGCACAAGCAGCCGAACCGGTTCTTCCGCTGGTTCAACACGGCATTTGAACATCTCACCGACCGCTTTACGGACGGCGTGCGCTTCTTCATCAGGCGCAGCGTCATTACCCTCCTTGTGGTTGCCGCCGTGTGCGCGGCCACATGGGACATCTTCGGCCGCGTCCCCACCGCGCTGGTGCCCGAGGAAGACCAGGGCTCCATTCTGGTCATGGGCATGATGCCCGACGGCACGGCCCTGCCCCAGACCATTGAGGTCATGGACAGTGTGGCGGCGAAGATTCAGGAACTGCCCGAAGTGGAGAGCCTGCTCTCCGTAGCCGGTTTCGACCTGATGAACGGTGCGCTGAACACCAACTCCGGCGTCATGTTCGTCACCCTCAAGGACTGGGCGGAACGCGAAAAAATGGGCATCAGCGTGCAGGATACCATCGGCAGGATATACGGCATCGGCATGGCCGAAACCAAGGGCCTGATCCTGCCCTTCAACCCGCCTCCCATCATGGGCCTGAGCAATACCGGCGGCTTTGAAGCCATGATCATGTCCAATGAGGACAACCCCAAGGAGCTTTCCGACATCGTCCGCGCCGTTACCGCCGAGGCGGCCAAACGTCCCGAGCTTTCCGGCGTGAGCAGCACCTACAGCGTGAACTCCCCGCGTCTCTATGTCGACCTTGACCGGGAAAAGGCCCGCATGCTCAACGTCAACGTGGCCGATGTGTTCAACACCATGGCCGCCACGCTCGGCGCGTCCTACATCAACGACTTCAACATGAACGGCCGCACCTTCCGCGTGTATATGCAGGCGGACGCGCCCTACCGTTCCCTGCCGGACGAAATGGGCAGCATCTATGTGCAGAGCCGCGACGGCAACAATATTCCCCTGGTTTCGCTGGTCACCATTCACAATGACAGCGGCCCGCAGCTCGTTACCCACTTCAACGGCCTGCTGGCAGCCAAGGTGACCGGCAATCCCGCTTCCGGCTACAGTTCCGGGCAGGCTCTCCAGGCCATGCAGGAGGTCTGCGCCCAGGTGCTGCCGCAGGGCTATTCTCTGGCGTGGTCCGGCTCCAGCTACCAGGAAGTGGTGACCGGCGGCACGGACTTCTCGGTGCTTGGTCTGGCCCTGCTCATGGTCTTCCTCATTCTTGCCGCCCAGTATGAGCGCTGGACCCTGCCTCTGGCCGTGCTCACCGCCGTGCCCTTCGCGGTGTTCGGAGCCATTGTCGGCAACTGGCTGACCGGACAGAACAACGACGTGTATACGCAGGTGGCCTTCTTCACCCTGCTCGGTCTGGCCTGCAAGAACGCCATTCTGATTGTGGAATTCGCGGCGGATCTGCACAGGCAGGGCATGAGCGTCATCGAGTCGGCCGTGCAGTCCGCCAAGCTGCGCTTCCGGCCCATCATCATGACCTCGCTGGCCTTCATTCTGGGCTGCGTGCCGCTGGCCGTCAGCACCGGAGCCGGCGCATCCAGCCGCCGGGCCATCGGCATCAGCGTGGTGTTCGGCATGCTGGCGGCCTCCACACTCGCTCCGCTTATCGTTCCCTTTTTCTACAAAATCATCATGTCCGCCGCCGAGAAGGCGGGAGGACGCAAAACTCCGGCGGCCAGGCCGGCTGATGGGGAGAACTGACATGACTGGTACTGCATTCCGGCGCACGGGCGCGGCGCTCTGCCTGATCTCGGGCATGGCATTGTCCGGCTGTTCCTTCGCCCCGGACTACAACCGCCCGGCGATGGACATCCCCGAAACATGGAGCAAGGCTCCCTACAGTCTGCCCATGGCGACAAGGAGTCTTGAAGTCCAGTGGTGGAAACGCTTCAATGATCCCGTGCTGGACAAGCTGGTGGAAGAAGCGCTGCTGCATAACCAGAATCTTGCGGCGGCCGTCGCCCGCGTGGATCAGGCCAGGGCCTATCTGGGGCTGGCCAGAGCCGATTACTTTCCCACCCTTTCCGGTTCCGGCAGTGCCGGACGCGCCAGAGTGACGGAAGGCGACATCGCGGCGGGTACAGCCATCAGCGAGATCCTCAAAAATCCCTCCATTGCGCCCGATCGCGTCAACAACTCCTTCTCCCTCGGCCTCCAGGCCGTGTGGGAAATGGATCTGTGGGGCAGGGTGCGCAACTCCACCGCCGCCGCGCGCGAACAACTGCTGGCCTCGGAAGCCGGACAGCGCGGCGTGGTGCTCAGCCTGGCCGGGCAGACCGCTTCGGCCTATATCAGCCTGCGCAGCTATGATGCCCAGCTCGCCATTGCCAAACGGACGCTGGCCTCCCGCGAGGAGGCTCTGAAGATCTACCGCGCCCGTTTCGATGAAGGGCTGATCAGCGAACTGGACTTCCTGCGGGCCAAGACGGAAGTGGACAGCGTGCGGGCCAGCCTGTACACGGCGCAGTATCAGGTAGCCACGGCGGAAAGCGCCCTCATGGTGCTGACCGGCCGATCCCCGCGCGATATTTTCGAGACCTCGCCGGAGCGGGGACTCGAACTGGACGCCATGCCCAGCGCGCCGCAACTGCCCGTGGGCATGCCTTCCGACCTGCTGGAACGCCGCCCTGATCTCATCGCGGCGGAAGCCCAGCTCAAGGCGGCAAACTTCAAAATCGGCGCGGCCAGGGCGGAATGGTTCCCGTCCATCTCCCTGACCGGCCAGCTCGGCACGCAGAGCAGCGAGCTTGACCACCTGTTCGAGAGCGCCACAAATATCTGGAACATCGGCGGAGGCATCAATCTGCCGATCCTGACCTTCGGGCGTATTTCCAGCAATGTGAAGGCCAGCGAAGCAGCTCAGCGCGAAGCCGCCGCAAGCTATGTGCTGGCTGTCCAGCAGGCATTTCAGGAAGTGCGCGACGCGCTGACCATCCAGGATCGTACCGTGTATGTGGTGAGAGCGCTGAACGACTCGGTGAACAGTCTGCGCAAGGCAACGGATCTGGCCCGCCTGCGCTATGACAACGGCTATGCCTCGTATCTGGACGTGCTGGACGCCGAACGCTCCCTGTTCGAGGCGGAAATCCAGCTTGCCAGCACCCGCGCGGCCCATCTTACCTCCATCATCAACGTGTGCATGGCCCTTGGCGGCGGATGGGAAGACGACAGCCGGCCTGCGGCTCCGGCCGCGAAGGTTTCTCCCGGAGCATAGAGGATTTCGCTCATGAAGTGCTCTATGGAGTCAAGCGGGGCGAGACTCATCTCCGCTTCTTATCCGTGAAGCGCCATGCGCTGACGGCCAGGGGCGCCGCGACACCGGAGCAGCCGCAAGCGAATTGCGGCTGCTCCGATGGAGGCGTGAAACCTGCGGGCCGGGAACAGAGTCCCGGCCCGCAGATATGTTCAAAAGCAAAACGCTCTGAGACGTTCTCTTTCCCGGCATGCATACATCCCCGGAACCGCGACGGTTCCGGGGATGTTTTTTTCAAGGGCCTCTTCAGCGTCTGCGGCTGACAACAGCGCGGCAGACAAGGGCTTGTCCCTGCAGCGGCATGTGCCGTGTCCGTACCGGAGCCCGCATCAACGCGGTGGCCGGAGCAGTGTGTCTTGACCATATGATCCTGAAGCCATTCATCCATGTTGAAAAGCATAAAGATATAGTTGACGAGAAAAATGGAATGCGACACTTTTATACATGGACTTCTTCTCCTCTGGTGAGACGTTATGAAAAGATTCATCGGCTTCGCCATCCTGTCAGGAGTCCCTTTCCCCTGAAGAGGGATTTCAAACCATAAAGAAATTTCTGATGAGCCGCACGGCATACATACTGTTTCTTTCCGGGTTTACCCGGTTCACCCCATAACCGGAGGTTTCTCCATGAAAAAAAGTCATATTCTCGGCCTGCTGGCGGGAGGGCTGGTTCTGACAGCCCTTTCGCCAGCAGGCGCGCAGGGCGCGGAATCCGCTCTGTGCGAGGCCCCGGCGCGTTCCGCGGCGATCATCGCCAGGGTGCCTGGCTTTAAATCCTATGATCTGGATCTCTACATCGGCAAACGCACCATCAATGAAGGAGTGGTGATCCGCAAAAGCCATATTGACAAGGGCAAAATCATCATCCCGCCGGAAGGACTGTACTATTCCTCACGTCTGGGCAGCATCGGCACCATGACAGGGCTGGATGTCGTCATGCTCGGCAAGCGTCAGCCCGTAGTCAACGAAGAGTACGAGTACATTATCGTCAAAAACCGCAAGCTGAAACTGGGCGAGTCTCTCAAGCTGCATGAGGACGGGTCGCGTCTGCTCCAGTTTACGGCGAGCAAGGGACACCCTTACGGCAACGCGGCAAACTCGGCCACCGTGCGCATCATGAAAGCGTCGGGCAACTATTACGGCACCAATTTTACCGTGGCCATCAGTCCCACGCTGAAAGATTTTTCCTCCGGCAAATACAATGACGGCCTGGGCCTGCCCGAAGGCAGATACCCTCTTCCCGCGGACAAGACCAGTCCGCTCCAGCATAATACCTACTTCACCAGCTCCACCTATCCCAGCGGGCAGTCCTATCTCATTGCCGAGAAGGCGGGCATGGACGAGATCAGCATCAAGGAATTCGGCACTCCCAGCCTCACCCGCATCTGGCTGAGTTCCGCGCCCCGCATTTCCGGCGCATACGCTCCAGGAGACAGCGCAGCAGCAGGCGGGGCCAGAGTTGACGTGCTGGCTGTTTCTCCTTCGGCCGTGAGCCTTCGTCTGACGGAAGAAAACGGCAGCGTCACGGAAAAAACCTTCAGGGGACTGGACGACTCCTCCGTTCTGGATTATCTGCCCAGCAGCGCCCATGACCGCGCGAAGTGGCAGCTCAACTCTCCGGACGGAAAAATCAGCGTACAGCTGGCCATGCTCAGGCCCGGCGGGGTGGTACAGAACGGCAGGGTTTTCCTCGACATATACACCGACATCTATGAAATCGGAAACCCGCAGGAATGGCCTTCGGATCCACGCTTCCTGGCCCGCCCGGACACCTGAGCCTCCTGCGGAGAGCTGAACGAAATCCTTCTCACCAACAAGGAAGAAGTGGTTCTGGACAGCGCCAACAACGTGTTTGTTGGTCCCAACGGCTATTTCAAGATCGTGATCGACGACTTTGACGGAACCCGGATCAACGCCTGGCATTTTGAAGATGCGGACGGCAACAAGAGCGTCAACCTTGCCAGGCTTTCCACCGGCGGCCATATTGACCTGCTGGCCAATATTTCCTGCGGCACGGTGGGCAGCTTCGCCACCCGCGATATTGTCAGACGTATGGAAAACGAGCAGGCCGCGGCAGGGCTGATCATGAAAAAATAACAATGCCGCAGGCGGGTATTCCCGCCGCCGGAAGCCTTTGCAATGAGGAATCCGAAATTGTCCCGCACTCCGCATCATGTCATGCTGCGGGGTGCGGGACGACACGGCCGCCGCGCCGACATCCGGCCTTGCCGGCGAACTGTTCGATCTGGTTCATCAAAAATTCCTTTGTGGTTTGAAACCTCCCCCTTCAGGGGGAAGTTGACAAGACGGCGAAGCCGATGAAATCCTTTTCCGTACCCCCTCCTTTCAGGGAGGGGTACTCCGCACGCCCCCTCTCCGTCGGCTGCGGAGGCAGTCAGCGGATGGGGCGACTGTGGATTGAAACATCAAACCGGTGTCTTCCGCAACGCGTGGGCCGGTGGCCGGTGCCTCAGGCGCGAGAGCTTTTCGCTTATGAAATGCTCCACGAAGTCGATCAGGGCGAGACTGAAGCTGCTCCGATGGAGGCGTGAACCCTGCGGGCCGGAACGCAGGGGCCTGACTGGCAGATATTTCCAATGGCAAAACGCTCCAAGGATATTTTCAACACAACCCTGAAGCAGAGCCTGTCCTCTCCCGCCGCGGCGTTTCTCCTTTCTCCGCAAGGCGCAGAGAAACGCACGCCTGACAATCACGTTGCAAGCCTGCCCCGCCTCTGGCACAATGGGGAAACGGCCGCGCTTCCACCGGAATTTGGCAGGAATGCGGCAAAACAAGCTGAAAAAGGGGAAAGAGAATGGATCGTCTGCCCATCCGGCGCGCGCTCCTGAGCGTGACCCACAAGGACGGCCTGGCGGAATTCGCCCGCTTCCTGCACGACAGGGGGGTGGAACTGGTATCTACCGGCGGAACCATGAAATTCCTGAAGGAACAGGGGCTGCCCGTCACGGCGGTGAGCGACGTCACCGGCTTCCCGGAGATTCTGGGCGGCCGCGTCAAGACGCTGCACCCCAAAATTCACGGCGGCATCCTGGCCGACAAGGACAAGCCCGAACACCTCGCCACACTGAAGGAACACGACATCACACCTTTTGATCTGGTGTGCGTGAATCTTTACGACTTCGCCTCCGCACTGGAAAAAAAACTCCCGCTCCGCGACATGGTGGAGGAAATCGATATCGGCGGCCCCTGCCTGCTGCGCGCCTCGGCCAAGAACTTCCACAGCATCCTCGTGGTGTCCGACCCCAGGTACTATGACGAGGCCCGTGCCCGGATTGAAACAGGCGGCGTGGATCTCGCCTTCCGCAAACGCATGGCGGCCCTGACCTTTGCGGCCACCTCGCGCTACGACGCCATGATCTCCAGCTACCTCAGCGCATAGGGGTTCCGCCATCGCCGCCAAAGTGGAAGGCCGCACATCCGGCCTCAAACCGAGTGAAATGAAGGCGCTGACCCGTCTGGGCCAGCGCCGCTATTCTCCCGCAGGCGGATACAGCGCGGAGCAGGCCCGCGAGCTGGCCGCGCTTTCCCGTCTGCTTTCCCGGCAGATTGGTCTGATTATCGACCGGCAGGGCCGGGTTGAACTCATCATCGTGGGTGATGCCTCATCCATCCTCATCCCCGAACTTCCCCGCGCCCGCACCGGGGCAGGCCGTCTGCGCGGCCTGCGCCTGCTGCACACCCACCTCACGCCGGACGGGCTTTCCCATGAAGACCTCATGGATCTCCTCTTTCTGCGGCTGGACGGCATCGGTGTGCTGACCGTGGATGAGTTCGGCGCGCCCCAGCGTTTCCAGAGTGCCCATCTGCTGCCTGCCGGTCTGGAAGACGGAGCGGAGGCGGGTTCCTCGGAAGACGCCTGCCGCGTGGCTCCCCTTGTGCCGTGGGATCGGGTGGAAACCGACTTCGCCGCCGAAGCCGAAGCTCTGGAAGAAGAATGGAGCCGTCTGCGCGACGGCGCAAGCACGGCGTCCGGCGGCACCCGCGCAGTGCTGGTATCCGTTTCGTCCGCGCCGCGTCCGGTGCAGGAAGCCTTTCTCGACGAGCTGGCCGAACTGGCCCGCACCGCCGGAGTGGAAGTGACAGGGCGGCTGATCCAGCGCGTGGCCGGAGTCAACCCGCGCCAGATACTCGGCCAGACCAAGCTGGCCGAGCTGGAAGTGCTCGCCCTGCGCGGTCAGGCATCCCTGGTGGTGTTTGACGGCGAGCTGGCCCCCGCCCAACTGCACAACCTTACGGAACTCACCGAACGCAAGGTACTGGACCGCACCCAGATCATCCTCGACATTTTCGCCCAGCACGCCACCACGCGGGCGGGCAAGCTCCAGGTGGAACTGGCCCAGCTCAAGTACACCCTGCCGCGTCTGGCCGGGCGCAACGCGGGCAAAAGCCGGGCCATGGACCGTCTCATGGGCGGCATAGGCGGACGCGGTCCCGGTGAAACAAAACTGGAAACAGACCGCCGCCGCATCCGGGAGCGCATGACCCGCATCCGCAAGGAACTGGACAATCTGCGCCGTCAGCGGGCCAACACCCGCGCCCGCCGCGAACGCCAGGGTCTGCCCGCAGCCGCGCTGGTGGGTTATACCAACGCGGGCAAATCCACCCTGCTCAACGCGCTGACCCGCTCGGACGTTCTTTCGGAAAACAGGCTCTTCGCCACGCTGGACCCTACCACCCGCCGTCTGCGCTTTCCAAGGGAGCGCGAGCTGGTGCTGGCCGATACCGTGGGATTCATCCGCAATCTGCCGAAAGAACTTGTGGAAGCCTTTCGCGCCACGCTGGAGGAACTGGAATCCGCCTCTCTGCTGCTGCATGTGGCGGACGCCTCCCACCCTGAGTTTGACCGTCAGATGGAATCTGTGGAAAGCATTCTGGCCGACCTTGATCTTTCCGGCATTCCCCGTCTGCTGATACTCAACAAGTGGGACGCTGCGGACGCGGATACCCGCGCCGCGCTGCTGGCTGCCTTTCCGGACGCTCTGCCGGTTTCGGCTCTCACTGGCGCGGGGCTGGATCATTTTTCACGCGAGCTTGAAAAGAGGCTGTTTGACGGAGAAAGCGGGATTGCCGGCTCGCAATAGATTGGGCATCGAAACATAAAAGGGGTGTTCCGAAGGGGATTGACAAGGGGGACGCAGGAGGGCTGGGCGTGAACCATCCCATGTTGTTGTGTTCAATAGAACGATACGCAATGCCCCGCGCCTCAGATAACGCGGCCTCCCTTGTCCCCGCCGGGAGAGCGGAAGGAAAAAGGGAGGCCCGGAATTCGATGCGCAGCACTCCATGCTGCAATGTTTTCTGACTTCTCTTCCATGCAACAGGTCAGGAAAACACGGTTTTCCGGGCCTGCCGCTCTGCGCCGCGGAACTCTGATTTACTCCACCAGATGCCCGAGCCTGCTCCAGCGCGGGCCGCTGCCCTTCTCCCACGACCAGTAGATGCGCCAGGCCTTGCCGTGGATCTTTTCCCGCCTCACGGTGCCCCAGGCGCGGGAATCTTCGGAATTGTCGCGGTTGTCGCCCATCACGAAATATTCATCCTCCGGCACGGTGACCGGCCCGATATTGTCCAGGCGCCCGATGAAATCCGGGTGCGTATGACGGATGTAGCTCTCCTGCACGGGTTCGCCGTTGCGGTACAACTGCTTGTTCTTCACTTCAATCACGTCGCCGGGCACGCCCACGATACGCTTGATGTAGTCCACGCTTTCATCGCCGGGGAACTTGAAGACTATAATATCTCCGCGCTGCGGGTCCCTGCCCCGGAACAGGTATTTGTCCGTGAACGGAATCTTCACCCCGTAAAGGAACTTGTTCACCAGCAGATAGTCACCAATCTGGATGGTGTTCAGCATGGAGCCGGAGGGAATGGTAAATGCCTGAAACAGAAAGGCCCTGATGGCGAGCGCGAGTATCAGCGCGACGGCCAGCGCCTCGATGAAGTCGACTATGGACGACCTGGAATCTTCGGATTTGCTTTTCATGACAATATGCGGAGGAGGCCCGGACGACCCCGCTGCGTGTAAGAGTGTGAAAGTGAAGCGGTTAATATATCAGGTTGTTTCCCCTCGCGCAATGCGGCCGGAAATGCCCGTATTCCGATGCCCTGCGCGTCCTGCACGGACGTTATGCGGCAGGCATGTCCTCTTCTCCTGTCCGCCCGGGGCGAATCGTGGCCTTTCTTGCGCAGGACGGACAAGTGTGGCAGGAAAAGAGACGAGCGCGGAGCAGTCCGCTCCCCACCGGGAGATCTCGCTTTCTGCTCTGACGCAGCTTTTTTTTCGAGGTGAATTATGGCGCTTCCCCAGGGGTTCAGACTGGCCGCCGCTGCGGCGGATTTTCGCGGCAAGGGCAAAACCCGTGACGATCTGGCACTGGTGATCAGCGAACGGCCTGCCGCGGCCGCCGGCGTGTTCACCACCAACCTGTTCCGGGCCGCGCCCGTGCTGGTCGCGCAGGAGAATCTCGCCCGCGCGCCCGAAGGGATACGCGGGATTCTGATTAATTCCGGCCAGGCCAATGCCTGTACCGGAGAGGAAGGTCTTGCCCACTGCCGCGAAACGCTGGATATGGCGGCAAAGGCCGCCGGAGTGGACGCCGGTTCCCTTTTGCCCGCCTCCACCGGAGTCATCGGCGCGTTGATGGATATGGACAAGTGGCGCGCGGCCATGCCGGATCTCGCGGCATCGCTCGGACATGCGGATCTGGAACGCTTCGCCCGGGCTATCATGACCACGGACGCCTTCCCCAAGCTGGCGGAAGCCGAGCTTGCCCTGGACGGCGGCACGGTGCGTCTGGCCGGAGTGGCCAAGGGGGCGGGCATGATCTGCCCCAATATGGCAACCATGATTTCCCTGGTTCTGTGCGATGCCGATGTGGATGCCGCCGCCTGGCGCAGCATGTTCCGCCGCGCGGCCGATGCCACCTTCAACCGCGTTTCCGTAGACGGTGACACCTCCACCAATGATTCCCTGTTCGGGCTGGCCAACGGTGCGTCCGGCATCAGGGTAACGGAAGGGGAACTGCCCCTGCTGGAAGAGGCGCTGACCGACATTCTCGGGGATCTGGCCTACATGCTGGTCAAGGACGGCGAAGGGGCAACCAAGGTCATGCACATCAGCGTGACCGGCGCGGCCAGTGACGCCGACGCCGAACGGGTAGCCCGAACCGTGGGGCATTCCCAACTGGTGAAAACCGCCATGTTCGGCAGGGATCCGAACTGGGGCCGCATTGTGGCCGCCGCCGGGCGCTCGGGAGCAACCTTCGATCCGGACAGGCTGCGCGTGACCCTGTGCGGAGTGACGCTCTTCCACGATGGCCGCCCCACCACGGAAGACTTTGACGCGCTGCTGCGGGAACCGCTGGACGGCACGGACGTGACGCTGGACATCAGCCTTGGCGACGGCCCGGGCGCGGCCCGCCTGCTTGCCTCCGACCTTTCCCATGCCTATGTATCCCTGAACGCGGACTATCGTTCCTGATTCCGGAGGCTCCCCGTGCCCATGATCATCGGCGTGCTGACGGTGGAATACGCCCTATACGGCAACGATTCCCTCAAGGGGAAACGGCGTGTGGCCAACAGTCTCAAGCAGAAGGTGCGCAATACCTTCAACGTGGCCATAGCCGAAGCGGGCACGGAAGATTCCCTTGTCCGCCTGCGCCTCAAGGTTGTTTCCATCAGCAACAGCGAACGGCATCTCCAGTCCCGCATGGACAAATGTCTGGCCATGATGGAGGCGGTCTGCACAGAGGAAATGACGTGGAGCGATCTGGAAATGATGGAGGCGGACTGAACATGAACATGCCGCGGGAATTTCCCGCGCGAGGAGCTTGTATGCGAGATTCAACCGTCACTGTGCCGGAAACTCTGCTTGCGGCGCTGAAGAGCCACGACCGCGTTCTGATCGCGGCCCACGCCAACCCCGACGGCGATGCCGCCGGCGCCAGCGCGGCGCTGGGCTGGACGCTCCGCACGCTGGGCAAGGAGGTGCTGCTGTACAACGAAACCGGCTTTCCAGACTATCTGGGCTGGCTGCGTCTTCCCAGCCCCGTGCTGCGGGACATCTCGGCCCTGCCCGGCAAGCCGGGGCTGGTCGTCGCGCTGGACAGCGGCGACGCCGCGCGTCTGGGCGAAGGCATCCAAGGGCTACTGCGCGAAGTTCCGGTGGTGAATATCGACCATCACCCGGGCAACCCGGAATACGGCAGCGCCGCGAACTGGGTTGACCCCGCCATGCCCGCCACGGGTGAAATGATCGGACATCTCGCCGAAGCGCTGGAACTGCCGCTGGAAGGCGCTCTGGCAGAGGCCGTGTATGTGGCGCTGGTGTCCGACACCGGTTCCTTCGCCTACGGCAATACCCGGCCTTCCACCCTGCGCATGGCGGCCCGCCTGCTGGAAGGCGGACTGGACATCGCCGGCATCCGCGCCAAGCTGGACAACAACTGGTCGGAAGGCAAACTGCGTCTGTGGGGACGCCTGATGAGCGACGTCCGTATCCTCGACGGCGGCAGGCTCGGCGTGGCGCTGATCAGCCGCTCTCTGCCGGATGAGTACGGCGCGCTCAGGGAAGACGCTGAAGGCTTTGTGGAGCAACTGCGCAGGATAAAGGGCGTGCGCGTGGCTCTTTTGTTGCGCGAAGTGGAAAAGGACGGCCGGATCATGACCAGGGTCAGTCTGCGTTCCAGCGGCGCGGACGATGTGCGCAAGGTTGCCGCGCAGTTCGGCGGAGGCGGACACAGGAACGCTGCCGGCGCAACTGTGGATCTGCCGCCGGAAAAGACACTTGCCGTCATTCAGCCCTATATCCGCCATGTCTGGAACTGAATCCGCCGTGCAGGAAAAAACGATATGAGCACCACCCTCATCCCGCACGATCACGGGCAGCCCACGCAGGGAGTTCTGGAGCGCATGCCCTCTCCGGATGCCTTTGCGGATGCGGCTGCCACCTTTCAGCAGATAGGGGACGGATCGCGCCTGCGTATTCTGTGGCTGCTCTGTCACTGCGAGGAATGCGTGTGCGACATCGCCGCCGCCGTGGGCATGAGCCCGGCGGCGGTGTCCCATCATCTGAAAACCCTCAGACTGCACGGTCTGCTCCGTTCCCGCCGGGAGGGGAAGGAAATACATTATACCCTGGCGGACAATGAAAAAGCCCGCCTGCTGCATCGCCTGATCGACGACTATTTCCAGCTGGAATGTCCGCTGAAGTAACGCATGCCCTTCCTGAAAAGGTTGTGCTGACGCTCCTGGCTGATACAGCAATCGGAGGTCGTTCACCTGCCCCGGTTTCAGCGGCGGCATTCGCTGCCGCGGGTGAAAGCCCCCCCGGGCAACGGCTGGCAACGCTTCGCCTCGCGCGGCTTTGCCGCTCTCGATGCCCGTACGCCTCGCTCTGCCCGGCAACGGGCATGGGGCACGGCCCTGCGGGGCCGCCATTCGGTCGGCATCAAAGCCCGCTGATGCCCGCTCCTCCAGAGGTCCGGGGCAATCTCGGCTCCCCGCTTCAACGGAGCATTTGAAAATGTCCGCAAGATCGCAAGAACGGCGCTCCGTTCACGGAGCGCCGTTCTTGCGCTATTTCGCGCGCAGCCAGAACTCCGCGACGTTTATTTCCAGCTCTTCGCCCAGTTCGGCGATAGTGAACTGAATCCTGCGGCTCTCGATGGGCTTGTCATTCTCATCCAGCAGCCTGATCTCCATGGTATGCTTCTTGCCCATGGCCTTGCCGGAGGCGCTGTCATCCTCCAGAAGAAAGACCGGCTCCTCCCTGTCTATGAACACCTCCACAGCTTCCAGAGCGGGATATTCAAGCCCGTCCCTGCCGGTGAAGGCGGAATTGCCCAGGGTAATCTTGTACGTCTTGCCCTCCGAGTAGCACCACGCCCCCAGGAGCACGAGCAGAACCACCAGAACGACATTGACCAGCACATGCTTGAGGATGATGCGCCTGCGGCTGACCGGAGTGGGAAGCTGGCTCATGCGGCACCTCCCGATTCACCGCGCAGGGCGGCGCGGGCGCGCACCTTGTCGGCATGCCGGCGCCAGGCATGCAGCACCAGCGCGAGAGAAATGATTGCATAGCAGACGAACACGCGGAAATACTCGCCGATCTGCGCGTCACCCACCAGATACTTGCCCGCCATGGGAGAAACCACGAACATCAGATGGAAAAGCAGAACGCCCGTGAACACGTTGAGAATGGATGCCCGGGCCACTGTGGCCCCGCCCACCAGCAGGGAGGCAATGGCGAACACGCCCGCCTGTTCATGGCTGTTGTAGGTGTTGAGCGTACCGACGTTCTGGAGAAAGATGATCTGTCCGTAGGCCGCGAGCACGGTGGAAATGACAATGGAAATGATGCGGGTACGCATGACGGGAATGCCCGCCGCATGCGCCACGCCCAGATCCTGCCCGGTGGCCCGCATGTCCTGACCGAGTTTGGTGCGGCGGAACCACACGATGAACAGACAGAACACGCCGATGACCAGGAAGGTGGCCAGAGGAATATGGATGCCCATGATGTCCAGCGGGATGGCATTGTCCAGAGTGTTGCGGATGCCGTCCAGATTGGTCACGTTGCGGATGCCGTACCCGCGCGAAAGCACCAGTTCGGGATTGAGAATGGGCACCACGCTGCCGAAGCCGTACAGCACCGCCAGCTGATACACGCCGTTCATGAAAAAGCCGAGAATATAGGAAGTGACCATTTCCCGGCCCCGCGCCTTGTTCAGCACTGCTCCGCACATCCAGCCGAACAGAATGGCCAGAGGCGTGGCAATAAGCGCGGCCAGGGTCATGCCGTACAGACCGGAGACATTCCAGTCGCTGATGAAAATCAGACCGATCTGCCCTGCCATGGCCCCGAGGACCATGCCGAAATTCAGGCCCATGCCCGCCATGATCGGGATGAGCAGGGAAAGAACGAGAAAGGCGTTGCGCGCAAGTCTGGTCAGCATTTCCTGAATCAGATACTCGGCGGTAAACTGGGAATAATAGATGCCGATGGCGCTTACCAACAGGAAGACGATGGGCACGGCATTCCGGACGCAGAAGAGTCTGACGGCTTCGCCGCCGGTCATTCTTTTCATGATCTCACCTTCGTCACGCGGGTCAGAGCGTAGAGAATCATGCCATTGGACACGATGATGCGGATAACTTCGGACATGTCGGTCTGGAGCATGCTGTTGATGACGGAAGGAGTCATCGTCAGAATGCCCTGGAACAGAAAGGTGCCCACAACCACGTTGACGATGGAAGCCTTCTTGACCGACGCGCCGCCGATGAGCAGCGCGGCCACGGCCGGAAAGGCCATCATGAACGGTCCCATGTAAAGCTGAATGAAGCCGAAGCTCTGTTCATACACGATAATGCCCAACGCGCCCAGCCAGGTGGAAAGGATGACCGAAAGCGTACGCATGCGGTTTATGTTCACGCCGCTGGCCTTGGCGTACTCGGGGTTGGACCCCACTGTCGTCATGGCCGTGCCGGTGCGCGTGCGCATGAATATCCACATCAGGCCGCACAGCAGCAGAAGGAACAGAAACATCCCGGTCGGGAAGTAGAAGGCATCCCCGATATTGAACGCCCCGATATCACTGATCGCCTTCTGCCAGAATTCCTCCACGGAAACCGTGGTGCGCAGCCCCTTGCCCGCGTATCCCCATACCATGTTGGAACTGGAATAGGGCAGCACCAGCCACATGATGCACATGAAGGCCACGGAAGAGAATCCCACATAGGTGGCAATCATCATTTCCTCACCCTTGACCTTGTTCAGCAGCAGCCCGTAACACCAGCCCAGCAGCACGGCGATGGGCGTGGCGATGAGCATGGCCGCAAGTACGCCGGGAATTCCCTTCGCCTCCAGTTCCACGCTGGTGACCGCGCCGAGCAGCCCGGCGATGATGCCGAGAGGCAGACCGAAGTTGAGTCCGCAGCCAGACTGCACCATGGGAACCATGGCCAGCACCAGCACGCCGTTCATGCCGAAACGCACCAGCGTGTCGCTGAGCGCCGCATCCACGGGCACGCCCACAAAGGGCGCGGTAATAAACAGCGCGACCAGAAAGACCGCAATAAGAATGCGGGGCCAGCCGGCTTCCTCGATGAATTTTCTGACGCGGTTCATGCGTTTGCCGCCTCCATGCCGTTGGAGTTATCCGCCGCGGCCTTTTCGGCCTCCGCCGCTCCGGCCCCCATAAGCAGATAACCGAAGGCTTCGGACGGAGTGGCCGCGGGCAGAATGCCCGCCACGGCGCCCTTGTCGATGATGGCGATACGGTCACAGACCGAGCGCAGTTCCTCCAGTTCGGAGGAAATAACCACAATGGTCATGCCGTGTTCGCGGTTGTAGCGTTTGAGCGTATCCAGCACCACTCTCTTCGCGCCCACGTCGATGCCGCGCGTGGGCTCGGCCACGAACAGCAGCTTGGGACGGGTTTCAAATGCCTTGGCCAGACAGACCTTCTGCTGATTGCCGCCGGAAAGCTCCTGCACATGCTGCCTTTCGCTCGTGCACTTGATTTCAAGATCGCGGATATACTTGCGGGCGCACTCGGCAATGCCCTCTTCATCACGGATTTTCACCGGGCCGAACTGGCGGAGAAAACGGCCCTGCATCTGGAGCGAGGTAAAAATGATATTCCAGGCAATGGATTCCTCCAGCAGCAGGCCCACGCCGCGCCGGTCCTCGGAAACGGCGGAAATTCCGGCGGCAAGGGGAGATTCCGGATTGTTCAGTTCAATGGCCCTGCCCTCGAAACTCACGCTGCCTCCGGCGGGATGCAGCCCCATGATTCCGTTGGCGATGCCCAGCTTGCCCTGACCGGCCATGCCGCCGATGCCGAGGATCTCGCCCTCGTAAACGGTCAGGCTGACATTGCGCACGGTTTCGCCGGGCATATCCACCCACAGATTTTCAATCTCCATGACGGGCTTGCCGGGCGCGCGCTCTTCACGCCCTTCACTTTCCCCTCTGTCGATCCTGCGCCCCACCATGGCTCCGGCAATCTGTCTCACGCTGGTTTCCGCCGGAGTTGTCTGAAGCACGACCTCGCCGTCCCGCAGGATGACGATGTCATCGCATACGCTCATCACTTCCTGAAGACGATGCGAAATGAAAATGATGGAAATGCCGTGCCGGGCCAGACGGCGCATGGAATCAAGCAGAATTTCCGCCTCGCTTTCGGTAAGCACGGCAGTAGGTTCGTCCAGCACCAGAAGCCGGGTTCCTTTCTTGTCTATTTCCCGGGCAATTTCCGTAAACTGCTTGTAGCCGACGGGCAGCTCGGAAATGAGAGTGGAGCTGTCAAGCTCGATATTCAGCTTTGAGATGGCCTCGTCGGCGCGGCGGGTCATGGCCGCGCGATCCAGCGTGGTCAGCCGGTCGCCGAAGGCTTCCACCAGAGGATTGTACACCAGCGTCTCGCGGTTGAGAACGATGTTTTCCGCAACGGAAAAACCGGGAATCAGGGAAAATTCCTGATGCACCATGCCGATGCCCGCCTTCAGGGCGTCCATCGGACTGCGGAAACTGACCTCGGAGCCGTCAATCAGAATCTTTCCTTCATAGCCGCCCGTCTCCTGAATGACGCGCATGCCGAAAAGAATGTTCATCAGGGTGGATTTGCCCGCTCCGTTTTCACCCACCAGGCCAAGAATGCGCCCTTTGCCGAGGGTAAAATTGACGTTTTTCAGCACCCGGTTGGAAAAATAAGCCTTGCCGACTCCTTCCACGCGGAGCAACGGTTCTTCTGCGCCCATGGGAACCCTTTTGTATTGGACAAGTTGATATGTCTCCGCGCGCCTTTCATCACATAACAACATATTCCATACTGCGGAGACCTGTTCAGCGCCTTCCCCGTCCGGTCCGGCACGGGGCAGGCGTTCAGCCTAGCATAAAAAGCGGCAAACGGCAAAAGCACTTCCGGCCGCCCCGGCAGAGAGCGCCCGTAAAAAAAGGCGGGAAGGCTCCGGCCTTCCCGCCTGAAAGACTATTTACTTGATTTTCTTGTACTTTTCGGGAACTTCAACTTCGGTCATGTGCATGTAGCCCTTGCCGAAGATATACAGGTCTTCAAAGACCAGCACATGGTTCTTCTTTTCCTTGCCCGTGGCGATGTCCACATAGTAGCCGCCGCTCCAGGTTGAGCCGGGGGTAGCGGCATTATAGGCGTTGAAAAGATCTTCCAGCTTGAAGGCCCTTCTGAAGCTGCGTCCGCCGGTCACGCCTTCCTTGGCATACTTGATGGCCAGTTCTCCCAGACCGAGGGAGTTGGTAAAGCCGTAGGAATAGGTCCAGGTGCCCATACGTCCGGCCGCCCCCTTGGAAACGACGGTATCTTCCACCCGCTTCAGGATGGCCGGGAAATCGCCGGACACGTCGGCAAGATCAATGCCCAGGGCGCCGGGATACCCCATGAGGGGAGAAGGCAGGTCAGCTTCAATGAAGTAGCCGCCCTTGTCTTCGGTAAGACGCTTGAGCAGAGGCTCGGTATGGGCGTCATTGGTGCAGAAGAATGCGGTCTTGGGACCGAGTCTGTCAAGCCACTGGGGAACCTGTTCCAGAATATACTGCTGGGCACCGGCCACACCGACGTCGGAAGTGGGGTCGGGTGCGCTCATGAAATGGAAGTTGATGCCGAGGTCCTTGCAGGCAGCTTCCATGATGTTGCGGCGGCGGGAAAGCAGCTCGTAGCTCATGTGGCGGGGGAAGGAAATATGCACGAAGTCGGTCACGCCGAGCTTCTTGGCGGCGGCGATGATCAGATAGCCGCGCTGGATGTTGTCGGCATTGATGGCGAGATCCGCCGCGCTTTCGATGACGTTCGGGTCCTCATGGGCTTCGCCGCAGAAGAGCATGATGTCCGGGCGTTTCTCGCGGATACGCTGGAAGGCGGCCGTGGTGCCGGGGATGCCCTGGTTCACGATGACGGCCTTCATGTCGGGATCATCGGCAAAGGACACGATCTGGGAAATGGTGGTTTCCATTTCGGTCATGAAGTTGTCGGGATAGGTGATATGCTTGATCATCCCGCCGTTGGCGACATCGCCGTACTTCTTGATCAGGGCTTCGGCCCCGCGCAGGTCGTCCTCAGACTGGGAAACCGTGCCGGTGCAGATGCCGATATGAATTTTGGCAGGCTCCGCGGCGGAAGCCTGGGTGGCAAAGGCCATCGCGCCCAGACACATGGCTGCAAGAAAACGTTTCACCTTTCTTTCCCTCCTTGTAAGGAAAAAAACGACTCGTGAACGGCCCGTCCGGGCCACGACGCTTCTGTTATAACGAGTTCTCGCATATTGTCAAAAATGAATGGAGCAAAATGTAAATTAAATCTGAAACGCGCTGAAAGTACAATAAAAATTCAGAAACAGGAACGCCGCTTCATCAGCAGATGTGACATTTTTGTAAAAAGATTGAACGCTCAAACACCGCTGACTCATCCCGTTCACAGTTCCGCAGTCCGCAAAGAGTCCTCCTCTCTTTCCCCGGGCGGAGCATAAGGACAGGATATGCAGAGAGGGGAACAGCATCTCCGTTGAGCGGCACTCCACAGTTTTAGAGCGTTTCGCGTCGGAAACTGTCTGCCGGCAAGCTCCTGTGTTCCGGCTCGCAGATTTCACGCCTCCACCGGAGGCTGACGCCGCAAGTCAATTGCGGCGATACCATGATCGTCAGCGCGCAGCGCCTGCGGATAAGGAGAGCGGGGATAAGTCTCCGCCCTGCCCTGCGCTTCTGCACAACAGCACCCAAAATCTGAATCATGAGGAGCAAACCGTATTCTCGCTTTCAGATCCCGCAAGAAGGAAACCTGCACTTCCATGCCCTGTCCGACCTGAAATCCGGGAGCGCCGCTCCGCATGCCTCCCCATCCGAAGCATGCTGCTCCTGTGTAAAATTTACTCGCTGACCTTTTGCGTATGTTACCAAACGAAACAGTCTTGTGCCGTCAACAGAAATATGCTTAAGGACTTATCCTTATTTATATATTTATTTCAATATATTATAAAAACAGACATATTTTGGCACGCAGTTTGCTAAGAAGAGGGCATGCAACGAGGAATTCCCGAAAGGGAAAAAACACGGCGTATACGC
>CALUUZ010000026.1 GCA_944324075.1 Candidatus Mailhella excrementigallinarum | reverse complement strand
TTGCGTGGGAAAGTAGGTCGACGCCAAGGTATATTCCACAGCCCCGGCAAGATTCTTGCCGGGGCTGTTGTGTTTTGAGCCGCACGGAAAACGCGAAAAAAACGCAGGAAGAAAGAGCTATGGCTGTTCCCTTTTTCTCGGTGTTCCGGCATGCTTTATTGAGAAAACATCATGAGGCTGTGAAGCTGATTGTGTTGCCGAAAGGGAAGGAGAGGACATGAAATTTAGATATATGGCAGTTGGTGCATGCTGGGCAGGGCTGGCCTTTGCCGTCATGACGGCAAAAGGGGCGGAGGAGAATATGACTCATGAATCAGGTCTGCTGTGTTCCGTATTCGTCGCCAAACCGACTGAACATTCCGTAACCATGAGTATTGTGAACGGGGAAAAACCATTTACCGGACAGCTCTGCACCAGAGAGGAAGGGAGTGGTGATTGGAACTGCCTGCCCCTGACCATGGGAGTGACCAGTCAGGAAAATCCCAAGGGCGGCACGCGGCTTATTCAGATTGGGAATCTTAAGGCGGCTACCCGATATCGTTTTGAAGTGCGGGACACGAATGGAAAAACCGTCTCCAATGGAGAGGGGAGTTTTGTGACGCAGCGCGCCGGTACCGTTCCATTCCGCTTTCTTGCCATGACAGATGCGCATGTCAATCCCCTCAATCCCGAGCGGAATATTGTCCTTCGCACCTGCGCGGATGCGGCGGCACAGCTGCGGCCTGATTTTGTCTTCCATATGGGGGATAATATTCAGACGGTTGCGTCTTCGCACGGCGGGCCGGCAGTTCAGGAAGAACATCCGTCCATCTTTTATCTTTATTGGCGTCAGGTCATGGGAAAGCTGCAGGGCGAGACAGCGAATTTTGTTCTGAATGGCAACTGGGAGGGAGAGAATGGCTGGCATCCCGAGTTGAACCGCAAGTGGGCGAGGGATGCGCGCATGCTGTTCGCGCCTGCTCCGGATGGCGCAACCTATCCGCAGGGCGGAAGTCCGCATGAGGACTATTACGCCTTTACCTGGGGGAATGCTCTGTTCGTGACGCTCAACGCCACGGGCTACAACGTCATTAATCATGAACATACGCTCGGCCCCGGACGGGGTGATGACTGGACCCTCGGCAAGGAGCAGTATGCCTGGCTGGAAAAGACCCTCAGGGAATCCGGCGAGCCATGGAAGTTTTTGTTCATCCACCATGCCGTGGGCGGTAATGCCGGAGATGATGTGAACACCCGTTACGGGAGGGGGGGCGGCCGGGCCGCTCATGTGGGTGAACAGGCTCAGATTCATGAAATGATGAAAAAATATGGCGTGCAGGTCTTTTTCTACGCGCACGATCATGTATTCACCGATATGGAGGTGGATGGCATCCATTATATCTGTAACGGTTCAGTCGGCGCTCCGTGGAAGTTCGGTACAGAAGAAACAGGATATGAGTTTTATATTCCGGATTCCGGTTTTACCGTGGTGGATGTGAACGGCGACAAGGCACGGATTCGTTATGTCCGCCCGGATGAAAGGGAGGCGGATGTGAAGACGCTGTATACTCTGGATTTGAGTTTGCAGTAGGGCCTGTTTACATAAATGGAAAAATTGCAAGCCCATACGTTTCAGCTTCGACCAAAAGCCGGACAGGAAAACCTCATGCGGCGTTTTGCCGGATGTTGTCGTTTCCTTTGGAACAAGGCGTTTGCATTGGAAAAGGAGACCTGTGAAAACGAGGGGAAGCGTCTGGGTTTTTCCTTGTTCTGCAAGTTCCTTCGGGACTGGAAAAAGGAAAACGATACATCTTTTTTAGTCGAAGCCCATTCCCAGATATTGCAGCAGGTATTGAAAGACCTCGACAGGGCCTACAAAAATTTCTTTGCGAAGCGTGCGGATTTCCCGCGTTTCAAGAGAAAGGGGGGGCATGATGCCTTTCGCTCTCCGCAGGGTTTCAAGCTGGACGAGGGGAACAGCCGCATATTTCTTCCCAAAATCGGCAGGGTACGTTATCGGAACAGTCGTCGCACAGAAGGGATGCCCAAGCAGGTGACTGTCTCTTTTGCCGCCGGAAAATGGTATGTTTCCATCCAGACGGAACGGGAAGTTCCTGAACCTGTGCATCCTTCTCAAGTCGCTGTCGGCATGGATATGGGCGTAGCCCGTTTTGTGACGCTCTCCGATGGCTCTTCCATCAGACCGCTACACAGTTTCCGCAAACATGAAAAGAAACTGGCGGCCTTGCAACGCAAGCTGGCAAAGCGAACAAAATTTTCCGCCAACTGGCAGAAGCTCAAAGCCCGAATCCAGCGCCTGCACCGTAAAATAGCCAATGTACGCAATGACTTTTTGCACAAGGCAACCACGGCAATCAGCAAAAACCACGCTGTTATCGTGATTGAAGACTTAACAGTGCGGAATATGTCGCGTTCGGCCTCCGGCACACTTGAAACACCGGGGAAAAATGTGCGTGCAAAAGCAGGATTAAATAAGTCCATACTGGATCAGGGCTGGTTCGAGTTCAGGCGACAACTGGCCTACAAGCTGGCATGGCCTGGCGGAAATCTGCTTGTCATCCCTCCGCAATATACGAGTCAGACGTGTAGTCGTTACCATGCGTTAAGAGCGCATTTTGCAATTGAGAATATCTGCCGGTCCGATACTCTGGCCTGCAGGCTCCCTCTTGAAGCCTCTGCGTTTCGGGGGGGCCGTCAGATGACACACCGCAAGGGAATCACGCAACGCCGGATATGGGGCGCGGTGAAACATGCTTCACCCGTCTCTGTGAACATTTTCAGGATGGAGTGCTCAGGCTGTCCAGCATGTTCCGTGCCCTTGCCGCCACTTCTTCCGGCATGACACGCAGCAGGCATTGCGGATCGGCGCAATCTGCCCGCCCGCAGGGGGAGCAGCTCAGTTCGGGACGGAATTCCACATGCTCCGGGGAGGGATAGTTCCATTCCGGGCCGGACGCGCCGGGAACGACAATACTCGGAACATCCAGCGCCACAGCCATATGGCGGGGGGCGGAACAGTGTCCGAGATGAAGCGCGGCGCGCGCCATGCAGGCTGCGGAAAGCCGGAGAACGGGAGCGGGAGCGGGAATGAGGATACGATCCGCGTGGGCGCACATGGCTTTCAGGGACTGAACATCTTCATCCTCTCCAGGGCCGCGCAGAAGCAGAAAGCGCAGTGATGCGTCGTCTTCGGCCAGGAGATCCAGTACGCGGGCCCATCGTTCCGCAGGCCAGCGCTTGGAGGCGCGGCGATGTGTGGGGTCCACGGTTATCAGCCGCATATTGCCGGAAACACCGAGACTGCCCAGCAGGGCGGAAGCCTCTTTGCGTTCCTCGTCCGCGAGATAGATGCGGGGTTTTTCCCCCTGCCAGGCGATTCCCAGCGGAGCAAGCAGGGAAGCCTTGGTTGCGGCGGCATACAGATCTGTTTTCTGCGCGGCCGCAAGATTGTACAGGCCGAGTTTCGTCCATGCGGAAGGAAAGGACAGGCGGGTTTCCGTTCCGCTCAGGGCGCAGAAGAGGGTAAGCATACGACAGCGCGGCAGTTGCTGGCAATCCACAACGAGATCGAAACCGCGCGCTGCGGCCCGGCGGCACCAGGCAAGCTGAGCCGGAAGACCGTGCAGGCGGCTCTTGTCCAGAGCGAGGAAGGCATCCACATGCGGATTGCCTTCCAGCAGCGGAATACATTTGGCTTCAGTGAACAGGGTCACGCGGGCCTGCGGCCAGCGGCGCTTAAGCAGTTCCAGCAGCGGCGTGGTCAGCAGTACGTCCCCGATCTGACGCTGCTGGCAGACGAGGATATTGCGGGGCGTCTGGCTGTATGGGGACGTATGATTCATGTCGCGTTCTCCCGGTGAACAGTGGAAATGAGGAAAAGCCGGTTTCTCCAGTCCGCGTCGGCAGAGAGGAAAAATGCCATGAGCCTGCGGCGTCGGGAAGAGCTTCTGCCAGAGCGTTTTGCTCTTGAAAATACAGGAGCTGTACGCCGCAAGTGAATTGCGGCGACACCGGAGAAGGGGGGCGTCGCGGCTTCAGTCGAGCAGGGCGAGACTGAAGCAGAGCATTTCAATGGCGAAATGCTCTAAGTCTCCCTGCCCCAGCAGGCCAGATATTCCTGATTGCCCTTGGGGCCCCTGATGGCTGAAGGCACGACTCCCCGGCAGTTCAGCCCGAGCGTTTCACAGAACTTCAACACCTTTTCCACGGCTTCCCTTCTGGCATTCTCGTCCCGTACCACGCCTTTCACCGTCTGGTGCGGACCGACTTCAAACTGCGGCTTGATCAGCCCCACCACAAGTCCGCCGGGCCGAAGCCAGCGCAGACAGGGGGGAAGAACGAGCGTGAGGGAAATAAAGGAGACATCGGCCACCACCATATCCAGGGGTTCAGGGATGAAAGACTCTTCCGCGGAACGCAGGTTGACGCCTTCACGCGAGATGACGCGAGGATCGCCGCGCAGCCGCTCATGAAGCTGGGCATGGCCGACATCCACGGCATAGACTCTGGCCGCGCCGTGCTGAAGCAGGCAGTCGGTGAAGCCGCCTGTGGACGCTCCGGCATCCAGGCACACGAAACCGGAGACATTCAGGCCGAAATGCTCAATGGCGGTCAGCAGCTTGTAGGCTCCCCGGCTTACGAAACGCTCCATCCCGTTCAGCAGAAAAGACGTATCGGGCCGGAACTGCCTCCCCGGCTTGTCCACCGGGACAAGGGGATGTCCCCCCGCCGTTTCTTCCTCCGTGGGGGCGAGAAATACCTTGCCGGCCATGATCAGGCGCTGCGCCTGTTCACGGCTTTCCGCGAGCCCCTGACGGAAGACCAGTTCGTCGGCCCGGCGCTTGCCGTTTGCAGGGGAGGGAAAAACAGGGCGGGCTACATTTTTTTTCGGCATGGCATTCTCCGGTCGGCATCATACATGGCCGGAAAGCGGTCGGCAAGACGGGAATGATGAAATGCTTTCCCCGCATTCAGGCGGAGCCGTTCCGCTTGCGGATTCGACGGGCGAAGGCGGAGTCCATCTGTCTGGCGGCTTCATCCGCTTTTTGCTGGTACAGAAGAAGTTCGTACTTCAGATGAAAGGCCCATGCGCACAGACCATGATGGAGGGCGAAGGAACAGCCAAGTCCAAGACTGAGACCTTGTTTTCCCCACAGCAGCAGACCTGAGCAGACAAACAGGAACGTAAGCATCAGCCATGCCGCATATTCGATACCCGTACGCGCCCGGTACAGAAACAGCCCTGAATGTCCGGCCAGTACCGCGCCGAGAGTCACCCCCCTCAGAGGAGTGAGTTCGCCCCCGTGCTGCTGAATGATGACGCCCGCGCCAAGCCCGGCGCACAACGCGAAAATTCCTATGGCGTCAGCCAGGAGAGCTCGCTGCAGACGGAGCGCCAGCAGGAAAGCGGGAGAGCCGGACAGGGGGAATGCGGCATATCGCCGGCGCAGAGTGGACATGGCGGCATGATAACGGTGGGCGAAAGCGGGGGCAAGTCCCGGAAATGCCAGTTCGCTGCAGTGCCGGGGAGCGGCGCGTGAAGGAGCAGGAAATACGGAGGGGCTCACGGCTGGTGACCATGTTTTTTCCTTTTGCCGGAGAGCGCTTGCCTCTTGCCAAGACGGAAGAAAGGTCGTATATTTTCTCGTTCCGAATTTATGAGGAGTGTATCATGAAAGACGGCATTCATCCCAAAGTGTATAATGCGAAGATTACCTGCGCCTGTGGTTTTCAGGTGGATGCTCTGTCCACCAAGGGCGAGAATGTGCATGTGGAAATCTGTTCCAACTGCCACCCCTTCTTTACCGGCAAGCAGCGTTTTGTGGACACCGCCGGTCGTATTGACCGCTTCCGCAAGAAGTACGCCAAGTTCGAGAAGTAGAACCGGCTTGCCGCTTCGCGCCGGATTTGCAACCTCCCCAGGGCGACCCATCCGGGCTGCTGTGGGGAGGCTTTGTGCGTTTTCAGGAACAGGCCCTGTTCCGCCGTCGTTTTTTGAGCAAAGCTCTGCCGTGTCTCTGCGTGCCCGTTTTTCGCCGTTCTCTCCGCAGAACGGGAAGAGCGGAGACCCCGGTCGTGAAGGAGAGTAGGGGCAATGACAGCGGTTGCATTGCGCGCCATATTGATGATGCCTTTGGCTGTCCCGATCCGGGAGGCATATTCCGGAGAGGACGTGGGTGATTTGTTCAAGGCCGGGCCTTGTCCGGAACGGAATGATATCGCGCCGGGCAAATCGGACACAACTCGTGATGATTCCGGCGCATGGAATGACATGGTGGCGGATATGGAGCGGCCTGCCCCCGGGAGAGACGGTGGCGCGGAGGAAGCGGCCTCGCGAACCTGCCCCTTTGTGGGAGGGCAGGCGGTCATGGAGGGAATTCTGATGCGCAACGGCGGCAGGTATGCCGTGGCGGTGCGCCGGAGGGACGGAAGTATCGTGGCCGAGAGGAGAGGATGGCTCGGGATGACGCGGCGGGGGCCGCTTTCCCGTCCTTTTCTGCGCGGCTTTCCTCTGCTGGTGGAAACGCTGATCAACGGCATCCGCGCGCTGAACCGTTCCGCGGAACTGACCGGAGAATGCGGAAGGGCGGGGAACGGTCCCTCCCGAGTGCAGCTTCTTTTTACCCTGCTGGCCGCGTTCGGCCTGGCGGCACTCATGTTCGTGGTTGCGCCCCATCTGCTTTCTCTCGGGATGCAGAGGCTTGACCTGGGAGGCGATATGGAGGGCTTTACCTTCCATATGTGGGACGGCCTGTTCAAGTTCTTCATTTTTATCGGATACATCGCTGCTGTTTCTTTCGTGCCCGAGATCCGCCGGGTTTTTCAGTATCACGGGGCGGAACACAAGGTCATTGCCGCGCTGGAAGCCGGCGAACCTGTCTCTGCGCGGAGTGCCATGCGGCACAGCCGTCTGCATGCCAGGTGCGGCACCACGTTCATGCTGTTCGTTCTTTCCGCTGCCGTTCTGGCGCATGCTGCGGCCGTACCGTCTCTGCTCGCGCTGTGGCGGCCGGAAAATGCGGTGCTGCGCCACGCGGGCGTGCTGCTGTTCAAGGTTCTGCTGATGATTCCGGTCAGCGCGCTGGCGTATGAGATGATCCGGCTGGCCGCGCGGATGGGGGCTTCCCTGCCGGGGCGCATTCTGCGCGCTCCGGGCTTTCTGTTTCAGCTTCTGACTACCCGGGAGCCGGACAGGGAACAGCTGGAGGTCGCCGTGGTGGCCCTGCGTGAGGCTCTGGGCGACAGCGCCCCGGAACATATGCACACCGTATCCTATACTGTCCTGGAATAACCGGGAGGAAAACCTCCCTCAAGATCAAGATCATGCAAGGAGTGCCCATGCTCGCCAAGCTGGAAAGTCTGGAAAAACGCTACATGGAGCTGGAAGAACAGCTGGCCGCGCCGGACGCTTACGAGAATCAGGAGCGTTACCGCAAACTCGCCAAGGCCCACGCGGATCTGCGTGAGGTGGTTACCCTGTTCCGCCGCTACCGCGAGCTTGATCGGCAGCTGGCTGAAAACAGGGAATTGTTGAATGACGCCGATGCCGACATGCGTGAGATGGCGCAGGAGGAGATCCGGCACATCGAGGCGGAAATTCCCGAGATGGAACAGCGCCTCAAGGTATTGCTGCTGCCGCCTGATCCTCTGGATGAAAAGAATATTGTGCTGGAAATCCGCGCGGGCACCGGCGGCGAAGAAGCCGCCCTGTTCGCGGGAGATCTTTTCCGCATGTACTGCCGCTATGCTGAAATCATGGGCTGGAAGGTGGAAATCATCGATGAAAGTCCTACCGATAACGGCGGGTACAAGGAAGTCATCGCGCTCATTTCCGGCAATCGCGTTTACAGCCATCTCAAATATGAGTCCGGCACCCACCGCGTGCAGCGCGTGCCCGCTACGGAATCCCAGGGCCGCATTCACACTTCCGCCGCCACCGTGGCCGTGATGCCCGAAGCGGAAGAGGTGGATGTGGACATCAGGCCGGAAGACCTGCGCATTGACGTGTATCGGGCCTCCGGAGCGGGAGGACAGCATGTCAACAAGACTGAATCCGCCGTACGCATCACGCATATTCCTACCGGCGTGGTTGTCACCTGTCAGGATGAGAAGTCCCAGCACAAGAACAAGGCCCGTGCCATGAAGGTGCTGGCTTCCCGCATTCTTCAGGCCGAGCGTGAGAAACAGCATTCCGAACAGGCTGCGGACCGCAAGTCCCAGGTCGGTTCCGGCGATCGTTCCGAACGCATCCGGACCTACAATTTTCCGCAGGGCCGCGTGACAGATCACCGCGTCAACCTTACCCTGTACTCGCTGGATCGCTTCATGGACGGCGATATTGAGGGGATGATCGAGGCACTCGCCGCTCAGGCTCAGGCCGAGGCTCTCAGGGCGGAAGCCGAGGGCGCGGAGGAATAGAGGATTTCAGGCTGCGGAGGAAGAAGAGCCTTCTCTCCCGCCGCGGGGCATTTTCAAAATGGAAATGCTCCCGGAGCCGGGTGGAGGGTTCCATCTCTGTTTTTTTTGATCATGAGGCGTTTCATGCCAATGGCTGATGGCGCCGCGAAAGCGCCCTGTCCGGTGTCGCCGCAATTCACCTGTGGCGTGGAGCGACGGCGGGGGGGGGGAACGAGGGCCGGAGAATTGTTTCTCCGGAGGAGATGGGGTGAAGCCCCGGATAAGGATACTTTCATGAGTGATTTTGAGTCCGGTCACGAAGAACAGGGACAGTCCGGCGTTCTTTCGGAAGAGGAGCTGCGGGAACCCCGCATGTACCGGGTACTGTTGCATAATGACGATTATACCACCATGGAGTTTGTGATCCTGGTGCTGGTGGACATTTTCCGCAAGACGGCGGAGGAAGCGTCGGAGATCATGCTGGCCGTGCACAGGAACGGTATGGGCGTGTGTGGTGTTTATCCCCGTGAAATTGCGGAATTCCGGGTGCGTGAGGTGGAAAAGCGGGCGAGGCTCGCGGGCTTTCCGCTGCGCTGCACAATGGAGGAAGAAAGCTGATGGGCCGTTCCCTCATGCAGGCGCTTGCTCTGGCGGTAATGGACATGCGCCGCCGCCGCAACGAATGCCTGACTCTTGAACATATTCTGCTGGCCATGACCCATGAACACATGGGGCGCGTGATCCTTGAAGGTCTGGGCGTGGATCTGGGCGAACTCCGGCATGAACTGGATGAACATATTTCCCGTTATCTGCCTGCGCTGGAAGAAGACGCCGTGCTGGAAGTGATCCAGAGTCCTGCTGTGGAGCGCGCGCTGGAACGGGCGCTCAGGCATATGCAGTCCGCCGGACGCAGCCGCGCCGAGGTCGGCGATCTGCTGGCGGCCATGTTCGAGGAGGAAGACTGCTTCGCCGTTTATTTTCTGCGCCGTCAGGGCATCAGCCGGCTGGATATCCTGGAGTTCATCTCCCACGATCTGCCGCAGATTCTGCATGAGCGGAATCTTGAGGCCGATATCTCCCGCGTGGGGGAAGCCCGGCGCGGCGGGGCAGAGGAGGAAGCCGGGGAGGCGCAGGACAGCCGCAAGGCTTCGGCGCTGGAGAAATATACCCGCGATCTGGTGGAGCTGGCCCGGCAGGGCGGCATTGATCCCCTGGTGGGGCGTGAGCATGAGGTTTCCCGCTTGATGGAAGTGCTTTCCCGCCGTCGCAAGAACAATCCTCTGCTGGTGGGAGAGCCGGGAACCGGCAAGACCGCCGTGGCCGAAGGGCTGGCTCTGCGCATAGCCGAAGGGCGCGTGCCGGAGAGTTTCCGCGAGGCGCCGGTGTACTCTCTGGACATGGGGGCCTTGCTGGCCGGGGCGCGCTACCGGGGGGATTTTGAATCCCGCATGAAGGCCGTGGTGCGTGAACTGGGGGAAAAGCCCGGCGCAATTCTGGTTATTGACGAAATTCACACCATTGTGGGCGCGGGGGCCACGACCGGCGGCAGCATGGACGCTTCAAATCTGCTCAAGCCCGTACTGGCGTCGGGCGGGCTGCGCTGTGTGGGGTCCACCACGCATGAGGAGTTCCGCAACCACTTTGAGAAGGATCGCGCCCTGTCGCGTCGTTTCCAGCGCATTGAAATCAACGAGCCTTCCGAGGCGGACAGTCTGGAAATCCTGCGCGGCATCCAGCCGAAATACGAAATGTTCCACAGGGTACGCTATTCCAGAGGTGCCGTGCAGGCGGCCGTGGAACTTTCCTCCCGCTATGTGCGGGACAGGCTTCTGCCGGACAAGGCCATTGACGTCATGGACGAGGCGGGCGCGGCTGCGTCCCTGCGCCCGGGCTTCAAGCCCGGCACGGTGGTTTCCGTGCAGGATGTGGAGCGGGTTGTCGCCCGTATGGCCGGGCTGCCGCCGCGCGCCGTGAACCGGGGCGAGAAGGAACGTCTGCGCAATCTGGAAAACGATCTGAAGGGCAGAATTTTCGGGCAGGACGAGGCCGTGGACGGCGTCACCCGGGCCATTCTGCGTTCCCGCGCGGGGCTGGGCAAGGCGGAGCGTCCCGCGGCGGCCTTTCTGTTCCACGGACCCACCGGCGTGGGGAAAACGGAACTGGCCAGGAGCCTGGCCGATATTCTGGATGTGGCTTTCCTGCGCTTCGATATGAGCGAATACATGGAAAAGCATGCCGTGGCCCGGCTGATCGGGTCACCCCCCGGGTATGTGGGCTTCGAGCAGGGCGGTCTGCTGACCGAGGCCGTGCGCCGCGCGCCGCGCGCCGTGGTGCTGCTGGATGAAATCGAAAAGGCCCATCCCGATATCTACAATATTCTGCTTCAGGTGATGGATTACGCCACGCTGACCGACAACAGCGGCCGCAAGGCGGATTTCCGCAACGTGATCCTGATTATGACCACCAATGCGGGCGCACGGGAAATGGACGCTTCGCCCATGGGCTTTCCCACGGGCGGAGCAGGCGGAGGAAAAGACGACGCCTCGCGGCGCGGGACCAAGGCCGTGGAACGGGAATTCAGCCCCGAATTCCGTAATCGTCTGGACGCCATGATCGCCTTTCACAGTCTGACGCCGGAACTCATGGGGAGGATTGTGGACAAGACCGTGCGCGAACTGTTTGCCGGGCTGGAAGCGAAAAGGGTGCGCCTGATCCTGACTGATGCCGCACGCGGCTGGCTGGCGGCGCGCGGCTTTGACGGCAAGATGGGGGCACGTCCTCTCCAGCGGCTTGTACGCGCGGAGCTGGAGGATGAACTGGCGAAGCGGGTGCTTTTCGGTGATCTGGAGCGTGGCGGTGAAGTTTCCGTGGATGCCCCTTCCCCCGATGCGGAACACCTGAGCTTCAGCGTTACGTCGCGGAAGTGATATCGTTTTGTCCAGCTGCAGAGCGTGGCTGGGAATGCCCCCAGCAGCCGGAGGCGCGCCGCGCAGCAGAGTGAAGCCTGCAGCCATCGGAAGCGGAGATGAAGACGCCTCGCCGCATGGCAATGCGGCATGTAGAGGGGAACCCCCGAAAGGCGCGTGCGGCGTTCTGGGCGCAAACCGCAAGCGAGAGCGGGCATCAGCAGGGGCAAACGAGCGTTATCGGGATGTCGCCTTTCTCCGCGCGGCCCATGAGCTGCCTATACGGCAGATCATGGGCCGCCATGCCGTCAACGTAATTCCGCAACAGAGCGCATTCACACAGCCATTGGAGCATTTTGCCTATGTTTCAAGCCACAGTCGCCCCATCCGCCGACTGACGGAAGCAGCCGACGGAGAGGGGGCGTGCGGATTGTCCCGCCCTGAAGGGGGAGGTCTCAAACCACAAAGGAATTTTTGATGAAATGCTCTGCTTCAGTCTCGCCTCGCTCGACTGAAGCAGAGCCGCCGGTGCAGCCGCAATTCACTTGCGGCGTAAAGCCTGCGGGCCGGAACATAGGGGCCTGGTCGGCAGATATTTTCATTAACGAAACGCTCTAAAGATTCACCATGTATTCCTGGCATAAGCCGAGATAGCCTTTAACGCGCTTTTTCGCGTTATCATCTGATCCATCTGTTCACGAAGCTGCTTGACCATGATTTCCTTGGCGTTGTCAGGCAGATCGGAAGCGTAGGTCTGTTCGATTTTTTTCTGTAAATCCTTTATCTGCTTTTCCAGTTTCGAGAGCTGTTCGTCCGGGGATTTCGCTCCGGAGACTGAGGTCACATCCAGTTTTTTGCGAAATTCGGCTTTGAGTTCGGCAGAGCCTACTGTTGAAGAGCCTGACTGAGCGGAGGCCGCGCCAGAATTGTCTTCTTCCAGCCCGGCCATATGTTTCAGGTTGGTGTTTATCCATATGTCTTTCGCCAGAGCCAGAGCTTCGTCGGAAAAAACGGCAGTATCTTTTGAACGAGAGGCGGAATCCTGTTCCTGTGCCGATTGTTTCGTTCTCCCGCGCCGGACGGGATCTGACGCCGCCGGAAGCTGTACATCGCGGACAAAAGAAAAGCGGTTGCCTATATGCACGGCAAAATCCTCCTTCCTGCCTTTATGGAAGGAATTCCGTGCAAAGAACGTGCCGCCATACTGCGGCAATATCTGCCGTCGATATCTCCGTATCCGGCATACCGTGCCCGATGTGGCAATGCAGACGATTTTCAATCATCAGGCCGTGAACGCTCAGACTCCGCAGGAGCGGAGTCTGAGCGTTCATGCTGACAGGGGATTTTCGGAATCCGGCGTTATCCGAAGAATGCCCTGATATCGTCTTCCACCGTGCCGATACCCGCAATGCCGAAGTTTTCCACCAGCACTTTCGCCACGGCGGGAGAAAGGAAGGCGGGCAGGGTAGGGCCGAGATGGATGTTTTTCACGCCCAGCGCCAGCAGGGCCAGCAGTACGATCACGGCCTTCTGCTCGTACCAGGCGATATTGTACACGATGGGCAGCCTGTTCACGTCATCCAGACCGAAGGCGTCCTTGAGCGCAAGAGCCGTGACCACCAGGGAATAGGAATCGTTGCACTGGCCGGCGTCGAGTACGCGCGGGATGCCGTTGATGTCGCCCAGAGCGAGTTTGTTGTATTTGTATTTGGCGCAGCCTGCGGTAAGAATCACCGTATCCCCGGGCAGAGCCTCGGCGAATTCCGTATAATACCGGCGGGATTTCATGCGCCCGTCGCATCCGGCCATGACCACGAATTTTCTGATCGCGCCGGACTTCACGGCTTCGACAACCTTGTCGGCCAGGGCCAGCACCTGATCATGGGCAAAACCGATGGTCAGGCTTCCTTCCTCCAGGACTCCGGGTGCGGGACAGCCTTTTGCCTGCCTGATAATCGCGGAAAAATCCTTGTGCCCCTTTTCGTCCGCTTCAATGTGCGGGCAGCCGGGCCAGCCTGCCGCGCCCGTGGTGTACAGACGCCCCTTGTAGCTTTCGCGGGGCGGAATGATGCAGTTGGTGGTCATGAGGATGGGGCCGTTGAAAGCCTCGAATTCCTCGTTCTGCTTCCACCATGCGTTGCCGTAATTGCCCCGGAGATGCGGATATTTCTTGAAGGCCGGATAGGCGTGGGCAGGCAGCATTTCGGAGTGGGTGTACACGTCCACGCCGCTGTCCGCGGTCTGTTCCAGCAGCATTTCCAGGTCGCGAAGATCATGCCCGGAGATGAGTATGCCGGGCCGTTCTCCCGCGCCGAGATTCACCATGCTGATTTCCGGCTTGCCGAAACTCGACGTGTTGGCCTTGTCCAGCAGGGCCATGGCTTCCACGCCCATATTGCCCGTTTCCAGCGTCAGCGCGGTCAGCGCATCGGCTTCAAGACCGCCCAGAGGGCCGTCAGGCAGGGTGGAGGCCAGAGCGCGGGGCAGGAATTCTTCGAGTTTTTCAGAGAAGCCGCCCAGCACGGCGGCGTGATGAGCGTATGCGGACAGCCCTTTCAGACCATAGGTCACGAGTTCGCGCAGGCTGCGGATATCTTCGTTTTCCGTGGACAGCACGCCTACGGAAGCGGCCTGTTCCAATATGGCCTCAAGGCTGGGCCTGCTGCTGTCGGCGCTCCAGCGCGAAGCGGCGGGCAGATCGGCCTGGGGCAGAGGCAGAGCTTCCCGTATGCGCAGGGTCAGACGGATACGCTCCATAATGGCATGCTCGTCAAAATTGGCGTTGGTGATCGTGGTGAAAAGATTGACGATCAACAGTTCAAAGATTTCCCTGTCCACCGTTTTTCCTTCAGTGCGAAGGGCCGCGGCGTGTGCGCCGACGCCCTTGCTCAGCCAGACAAGCATATCCTGAAGGGCCGCGATCCGGGGTTCCTTGCCGCACACTCCGCGGCGCGTGCAGCCCTTGCCGCCGGCGGTTTCCTGACACTGGAAGCAGAACATGTTTTCCATGATGACTCTCCTTTTATATACGTGGGACGTTCCGCATTGATTATTTCCCTTATCAAGGGTAGTTGCGGAGGGAAGCGGAACAGGTGAAGACACCTTATCCCGTTTCGCATGAGAGCGCCGTTGTTTTTGCAACGAACAGCAAAATTTTCGCCGGAACATGAAACCGGCGGGAATGTATGAGGAATTATGAGGATATTCCCGGCCAATCCTTTGTTTCAGGGTATTGATTCCGGTTCCCTCCCCGCGCTGCTGGATTGTCTGGGAGCGCGCACGGAGCGGTTTGAAAGGAACAGCGTGGTGTTTGCGGCGGGAGCTTCCGCGCCGGAACTCGGGCTGGTGCTTTCCGGTGCGGTGAGGGTGGAGCGGCCGGATTTCTGGGGGAGGAGAACCATCCTCGGCCGGGCTGAAGCGGGAGAAACCTTCGGGGAGAGTTTTTCTCTCGGTCTGTCGGGCGGAAGCGGCCCGGCTCCGGTCAGCGCGGTGGCCGCGCAGGATTCCGAGATTCTGCTTCTCAACTACAACAAGGTCATGCTCAGCTGCACATCGGCCTGTTCCTTCCACACCCGTCTGATCCGCAACGTGCTGGCCCTGCTGGCCCGCAAGAACATGGGGCTGCTGCATCAGATTGACCTGCTGACCCGTCCCGGCACACGGGAAAAGGTTCTGGCCTACCTGTCCGACAGGGCGGAACAGGGCGGGAAGACCGCGCCGGACGGCAGGGGCGTTGTGGTCGAAATACCTTTCAACCGGGAAGAACTGGCCGATTTCCTGGTCGTGGATCGCAGCGCCCTTTCCCGCGAGCTGGGCAAGCTGCGTGACGAGGGACTGATCCGTTTTGAGCGCAACCGCTTTGAGCTGCTGCGCGGCGCGGCGGAGGCGCTGTGAGCGTGATCCCTCTGCTTCCGCCCGGCGCGCCGCTGTGGTTTCCTCCGGTGGAAGAGGCGTCGGAAGACGGCGTGCTTGCGGCTGGGGGCGATCTTTCTCCGGAACGACTTGTTCTGGCCTATGCGTCGGGAATTTTTCCCTGGTACGACAAGGATTCTCCCATATTATGGTGGTCACCGGATCCCCGCTGCGTGCTTTTTCCGGAAGAGGTGCATATCCCGCGCCGTCTGGCGCGGGATATGCGGCGGGGACGCTTTCATTTTACCTTTGACGCCGTCTTTGATCGGATAATCGAGGGATGCGCGTCCGCGCCCCGTCCGGGACAACATGGAACGTGGCTGATTCCGGAGATGATCAGGGCGTACAGGCAGTTGCATGAGCGGGGGCTGGCCCGTTCGGTGGAGGCGTGGGAGAACGTGGACGGGGAAAAGGTTCTGGCCGGAGGTCTGTACGGAGTGCTTCTCGGGCGGGCGTTTTTCGGCGAGTCGATGTTTTATGCCCGGCCGGACGGATCAAAGGCGGCTGTAGCGGCGCTGGTGGCGGTCTGCCGGGAGCTGGGGGTGGGGATGATTGACTGTCAGCAGACCACGGCGCATATGGTAAGATTCGGCGCAAGGGAAATTCCCCGTCCGGAGTTTATACGCAGGGTCAGGGAACTGGTCGGCTGACAGTCGGGCGCGGGATGTGCCTGCCGCGCAGCGCGTGCGAAGCGTTTTCCGCAGAGTCCTCGATTCCCGGGGCAGACTTTGCCCGGCAACGGGAACGGCCCGCGGGATGCCGCATCGTCATGCGGCGGATGGGCTTCACGGTTCGCTGATGCGCATTTCCGGGGGCTATGTCCTGGTTCGCTTTGTCGGCACAGCGGAGAGCGGATCTTCCGGCCAGGGATGTCTGGGGTATCTGCCGCGCATCTCCGCCCGTACGGCGGCGTAGCTTCCGCGCCAGAATCCCGCGAGATCCCGCGTCACCTGAAGCGGCCTTCCCGCCGGGGAAAGCAGATGCACCGTGACGGGACAGCGGCCTCCGGCCACGCGCGGCGTGTCTTCCTGTCCGAACATTTCCTGCAGTTTCACCGCCAGCACGGGGCCACCCTCGGCCCTGTAGTCCACAGTCACGGATGAGCCGGAAGGCACGGTCAGCCGCCGGGGAGCAAGTTCCTCCAGACGGCGTTCCAGCGGCCAGGGCAGCAGGGCGGCAAAAGCCCGTTCCAGTCTGTCCGGCGTCAACTGGGCAAGGCGCGTCAGTCCGTCCAGAAAGGGAGAAAGCCAGTTTTCCGGTTCCTCCAGTGCGGTGAAAAGCGCCGTATCGCCTGCATCGGGCCAGCCTTCTTCGGGAAAGACTCGACGCAGCAGCAGAATGCGGGCCTGCCTCTGGCGCAGCTCATCCGTCCACGGCAGCCGGGCCGGGCCGTTCTCTCTCAGTCCGCGCAGCAGGACGGCCTTCACTTCTTCGGACGGCATGTCCGCAAGGCGAAGCGGCGTTTCCTCCAGCGTCAGGGCGTCCAGCCGCGTGCGGCGGCGCCCCTGTACGCATTGCGCGGCGTTATCCCAGAACAGGATGTTTTCTTCCGTGATACGGCCGCCGTGCAGTTCGCGCAGTGTCTGCACGTCCAGCGGCGCGGCCAGAAAGATGCGTCCGTCTCTTCCCTGTCCCCGGGAGGGGCCGGAATCCAGTTCGGCCACGGCAAGAAATTCCTCTCTGGCGAGCGGGTCGTCAGGCAGCGGCGCGGCGCCCTGCCCGGAGGCCAGCAGGTAGCCCGATCCGCGTCTGCGCGCGATGCGTTCGGGCCAGGCCAGAGAAATCAGCGAACCTGCCTCGTTTTCCTCTTCCGGGGAGGGAAGGCGGAAAGGCCGCATGTCCGGCTGCGGGACGGAGGCGAGTGCAAGGCGATAAATCTGTTCGGCGCTGCGGCGCATGTGCGCCGAACGGTTATCCCGCAGGACGGCAAGGCGCCGGCGGATATCCGCTCCGGCCCGGCCGCGCAGGGGATCGCGTCCGTCCGTCAGGGCGGCGAGACAGGCCGCCAGCGGCAGGAGGGCCGCATTCTGCGCACCCGCGCGCAGGACCATATGAGAGAGACGGGGATGCAGAGGCAGGCGCGCCATGTGTTCACCGTGCGGAGTAATGCTCATGCGCCCGCGTTCTTCTTTCGCCGCTCCCAGCGCGATCAGGGTCCGCCTTGCGGCGTCCAGAGCAGGAACGGGGGGAGGGGTAAGCCAGGGCAGGTCTTCCGGACGGGCACCCCAGCCGAGAATGTCCAGCAGCAGAGGGGCGAGATCGGCGTCCTGAATTTCAGGCCGGGGATGGGGCAGGAGCATGTCCCCCGCATGCCACAGGCGGCAGCACAGACCGGGTCCGGCACGTCCGGCGCGTCCCGCCCTCTGGTCCGCTCCGGCCTGCGTAACCCGTTCCGTCGCCAGCCCTCCCATCCCCGTGGCAGGGTTGAAGCGGGCCACGCGGGCCAGCCCCGCGTCCACCACCATGCGCACATCTTCAATGGTCAGGCTGCTTTCCGCCAGAGCCGTGGACAGGACAACCTTGCGCCTGCCTGCCGGGGAAGGGGCGATGGCCGCATCCTGCGCGGCAGACGGGAGATCCCCGTACAGGAGATGCAGGTCCGTATCCGGAGGCAAGCCGTCCAGCCGTTCCGCCACGCGGCTGATCTCCGCCGCGCCGGGCAGAAAGGCCAGGATGCTCCCTTTCTCTCCGCTCAGCATCTGTCGTATGACTCTTGCCGTATGACGCTCCAGCCCGAACGGAGCGTTCCTGTCAGCGGGGGGGATGGGCAGATTGCGGATTTCCACGGGCCAGCTTCGCCCTTCGGCGCGCACGAGCGGAACCGCGCAGCCGCACTGACGTTCCAGAAAGTCGCGCAGCGGCTCCACATCCAGCGTTGCGGACATTACCAGCAGGCGCAGATCGGGGCGCAGCGCCTGCCGCGCTTCCAGACACAGCGCCAGCCCCAGATCCCCCTGAAGGGAGCGTTCGTGGAATTCGTCGAAAACAACGCAGGAAACTCCGGCAAGTTCAGGATCGTGCAGCAGGCGGCGGGTGAGCACCCCTTCGGTGAGCATTTCCACCCGCGTGGCGGGAGAAACCCGGCTGTCCAGCCTTACCCGGTATCCCACGGTGCGCCCCGTTTCCTCTCCCAGACTCCGGGCCATGAAGGCCGCTGCCGCGCGAGCCGCCAGACGGCGAGGCTCCAGCGTCAGTATCGTGCCGGGAAGCGCGTCCGATCCTGATGCAAGCGCAAGGGGCACGCGCGTGGTCTTGCCTGAACCGGGCGGCGCGCAGAGGATGGCGACGCCATGCTCCGCAAGGGCGCGTTTCAGCTCCGGCAGGGAACTGTCCACAGGGAAGCTTCCGGCAGGGAAGGAGAGGGGCGGCACGGGGAACGAAGTCATGAAGTGATGTTCAGGCATGGACAAGGCATAAGAAAATGCTCTTTTTCATGCAAGCGCGGAGAGTCCCTCCATGGGAGAAAAGCTCCCTGTCCCGGTATTTCTTGACAACATGCAGGGGCATATCTACAAGAAAAGAGCGACGGGCGGGGTGCTTCCGGTTTCCTCTTCCTTTTCCGCTCCCCGTATTCCGTACGCGCGGGCCTGTCCCGCCCCCTTTTCTTCCGCGTTTCTTTCCGGCCACCGCGCTCATGCCGCGGTTCGGTCAGGAACTGCCGTCCGGCAGTTCTTCCTCCCTCCTTCTCCCTGTTCGAGTTTTTCCTGTTCACGGTCAGGCCGCGAGGTTCTGCCGTGCTTTTTCCGAGGTATGCCTTATGGCTGATCTGCATGTTTTTCGTCCCGAAGCGGGACGGAGGATGACACTGGGCAATGTGGCGGACGCGCGTCTGGTGCTGGGGTTCGCCCCGGATGAGGCCGTTCTTTCGCGCGAGGGCGACAGCCTTGTGTTCAGTTTTGAAGACGGCGGCAGCGTCGCGCTGGAGAATTTCTATGCCGCCTATACCGGTGAGAGTCTGCCCGACTTCGAGATCGAGGGGCTGGACATTGCGGGGGCGGACTTTTTTGCCGCGCTTGATCCTTCCCTGATGCCCGCGGCCGGTCCCGCCGCCACGGCTCCGCAGGCCGGACGCCATGACGCGGAATGGACGAATTCCGCCCTGTTCGGCGGCATTGACCGGCTGGACGGGCTGGATCTCGGCATGGGTTTCCGGGAACGGCAGGACGAACATGACGGCGGCGCGGGGCGTGACGACGGTGATGTCAACGGCATGCCTTCCATTCTTTTTGTGGACGCCGCCGCTGTGGTGGAAGCGGGCGTGCATGTGGGAGGAAACGAGGTCAAGGCGGGCGTGCCCGTATTTCACGGTCAGGTCAGCGCCCTTGATCCCGACGGCGACAGACTGAGCTACGGCTTTCTTGACGCGTCGGGGAACGTGACTTCCAGCATCACCACGGAGTGGGGCACCATTTCCATTGACCCCGCTGCCGGAACCTTTACCTATACGCTGAACAACGACAGCGCCGAAAGTCTGGCGGAAGGCGACACCCGGCGGGAAAGCTTCACCGTGCAGGTCAGCGACGGACGCGGCGGCACGGCCACCGCGAACGTGAATGTGATCATTACCGGCACGAACGATGTTCCCACGCTGGAACTTACCGACGAGCGCCTTTCCGTCGGTGTTGACGACATGCCTGACGTGACGGGGAACATCAGCGACAGGGGCGCGGCCATGGGGGACGATCCCGATGCCGGACACGAGCTTCACTACAGTTTCGGCACGGATGAGCGCGGCGAGCCCGTCACCAGTATTACGGACGAATACGGCACGCTGACCATCGATCCGGATACGGGCGGATATGTCTATACCCTGAACAGGGACAGCGGCGCCGTAAAGGCGCTGAAGGGAGACGGCACGGACGACGTGCGCCGGAGCGTCACCGTGGTGGTGACCGACGAATACGGCGCGCATGCGGAACGGGAACTTGTCATCGTGATCAGGGGCGCGAACGAGGCGCCCGAGATCACATACGGCAAAAGCAGCCTTGTTCTGGAGGAAAGCGGTGTGGTCGGCGCGGGCATGGAGAAGGTGGACGGCGTCATGAATGACGGCGGCAGCTTCACCGTATTCGACAAGGACGCCAATGACGCGCATGAGCTTTCCGTGACTATCGAGGGTCTTGTTCAGGGCCGCGACTACACTGTGTCCACCGATCCGGACAGCGGCGTCACCACCGTGGCCACCGCCTATGGCGTGCTTGTCATTACTCCCTCCGTCGCTGCGGACAAATACGGTTCCACAACCGTCACATATCGCTATGTCTTCAATCTGTCTGACGAAAACAACCCCGGTTATGGGGACGCGGCGGGCAGACTCAATGAAGGGGAGACGCAGGAACTGCCTTTCCGGCTGACAGTGACGGATCACGCCGGAGCAAGCGTTTCGCAGGATGTGAAGGTGACCATCACCGGCACCAACGATGCGCCGGAGCTGAAACTGAGTCACACGAATCTGGTGATCGGGGAGGACGAGACGGGCGGCGGCCTGCATACCGTGCTGGATGACGATGCGGACGGCGCGCTGACAGACGGCGAAACCGTCAACCACAGGTTCAGCATCGCGCATCGGCCCGGGGAAAATGACGACGATACCGCGGACAGGTCCGTACCCTCCGCCGATTTCGGAGACGCCGCCGTCTTTGAGACCATGTACGGCACGCTGACCGTCAATGCGGACGGCTCCTATACCTTCACGCCTTCCGACGCGGCCCAGAATCTGGGCGAGGGCGAAGACGTCACCCTGAATTTCGACATCACCGTGACCGACCGCCACGGGGCGCATGACACCGAATCCGTCACCGTAGTGCTCAGGGGCACGAACGACCGCCCCGTCGCTGACGGAGAGAGCGGAACACTGGTGCTCAAGGAGTCCGGCGTGGGCGACCGGACCGTAACCGGCATTGACGACGGCTGGGCGGAAGGCCCGGATCAGGCGAAGATCAACGGCACAGCGGTGGATGACGGGAGTTTCACCGTACATGAAACCGATGCCGACGACACGCTGACGCTGACCGTGAAGGATGCCGACGGCAATGCCGTGACCCTGCTGAGGGACCCGGCCACAGGCGAGCTGTATGTGAAGGACGCCTGCGGCATCCTGTTCATTACCGAAAATACCGTCACCAATCCCGACGGCAGCCATGACACGACGTACGGCTATCGCTACGAGCTGGACAACGAGGCCGTGAACGGGCTCAGGCAGTATGACGAGCGGGAAGGCGCCGAACATGTCGAGGGTGTGGATCACTACAGCGGCAAATATACCTTTTCCGTGACGGACGGCAGATCCGACCCGGTTGAGCATGAGGTGGACATTCTGATCAAGGGCACCAATGACGGCCCGAAGGTGGAATACAGCAAGGTACACCTCAGGGAAGAAGGCGTGTTCATGGAGAACGGCAACGGCAACACCGCCACCACGGACGACGGCGGAGACAACGGCCATGTCTTCCCTGAAAACCACCGCGTCGAGGTTTCCGGCCACGTCAATGTGAGCGACCCGGATCAGCAGGGCGGTTTTGAGCTTTCCGTGAAGCTTGGCGACACGTTCGGCACAGGCAATCCGGTGAAGCATTACCAGGGAAGCGGCAACAGCTCTGCGCCTTTTGTGGATGCGGCCGGCAATCCCTACCAGTCTGAAATTGTGGTCAATCCGCAAGGGTCTTCGGATTCGGAAAACGTGCAGATTATCGAGACCAATTACGGCATCTTGACCTTCCACAAGCAGGACTGGACGGAAACTCTGGACGACGGAAGCTTCGTAACGCACAAGGCGGGGGACTATACCTTTGCCCTGAATGGCGACGCGGCGCAGAACCTGGCCAAGGGTGAAAAGCTGGATTTCAACTTCACCGTCACCGCCACGGACGAACACGGCGCGCAGGGCCATCACCAGATCGGTGTGACCATTGAAGGTTCCAACGACGTGCCGGATATTATCCTGAGGGATGACGAAAGAGAGCTTGTGGTCAGGGAAGCCGGCACGGGCGTGGACGATTCCAAAAGTACGGACGGCGGCACGGCGGACAGCACGGACGACGACCATAATGCAGGCCGCAGTTTCGGGTTCACCCTCGGTGACGCATCGGATGCTCGGGTGCATACCACGCTGTACATGGACAGGGACGGCAATCTGCTGACGGATGACAATGAAGCCGCCTGCGTGGGCAGGCTGGTCATCAATCCGTCCACAGGCGAATATCATTTTGAACTGTTCAATGATCGTGCCGTGGTGCAGGAAATGAACAACGGCGACGTCATTGAGCCTGCCGACGGCGTCACGGTCAATGTGCGCGTTACGGACGAACACGGGGCCCATGATCAGGAGGCCATCACCGTTCGGGTGGAAGGTACCAACGACGCGCCCAGGGCCACGGCTTCCGGTCTGACCGTGAAGGAAGACGGCGTGTTCGGCGGCAACGTGGATACCGTCGCGGATAGGGACGGAAATCTGCTCAATGGAGAGCATCGTTTCGGGGCCGACGGACAGATCAGGGTGCAGGATGTGGATGACGACCTGAGCGGCGGCAGTGCGGGCGGGGACTGGAAATACGCCGGAGAGGGTGACGGTTTCACGTTCAAGCTCGTCTCCAGTGAGCACATCCAGGTGAACGGGAATGGCCTGAGCGCCGAGTACATGTTGAGCGGCAGCGGCGATTTCAAGACCGTATGGGGACAGATCGGGAGCGGCACGTTCCCGCAGGAGCAGCTTGCCCGGCTGAATGAGGCGCTCAGGACGGCTGTTGAGGGCGGCAGCCTGAATGTCAGTGACAGCCTCAAATCGCTGATCCGGAGTGAAGACTTTGATATTGCCAAGGTGTCGGATGATGAGGCCAGGAGCATTCTTTCCGATATCAGCCTCGGTACGCTGACGCTTGATTCTGACACGGGCAAATATACGTTCACCACGGCCCCCGAAGGCAGTCTCGGTGCCTTGATTAACAATATATTCGGCGCTGGTTACGGGAGCAACCGCACCTTCGGGGTTGAAGTGACCGACCCGAACGGCGGCTCCACGACCACCGCGATCAACGTGACCATCAAGGGCACCAATGATCGCCCCGAACTGAAGCTGGAGGACAACCCCGATCACGACGTGACCGATCAGACGGATATGGTCGCTACCGGCAGCCTTTCCGCCCTTGATCCGGATGCGGGTGATAAGCACACGTACTTCATCGTCAGGAAGGACGCGGACGGTAACGACGTCACCGTGAATGGCGAGGCGTTGAACCAGGGCAACCACGGTTTCTGGGAAAGCCAGGGGCAGGGTATCCTCAACAATGCCACCTCCACCACGGTGGAGGGCAGGTACGGTACGCTGGTCATCACCAAGGACGCGAACGGCAAGCCTGTCTATGAATACCATGTGAATCACGACAAGGTCGCGGGTCTGAGCGGTGAAGACAAGGTTGAGGAAAGCTTCAGTATCGTGGTCAGGGACAGCGGCGGCGCGTTCGACATCAAGGACGTGACCTTTACGGTCACGGGTACGGACGACGGCCCCAAGCTGACCGTGGCCACGGCGGACGCCCATGTGCTCGAAGTGAAGGAATTCGGCGTTGTCCCCGGTGGTAATACGCTGAACAATTCCACAGGCGTGGCAAGCGGAAACTTCAATATCCAGTGGACGGACAATAACGCGGAGGGCGAGCAGAACCAGCACTTCGGCTTCATGCTGAACGGCAGGCTGCTCAGCGCCGTAGATGGAAACGGCACCCCTGTCACCACTACCGGCCAGGCGAACGGTCACAGCTACAGCATCGTAGGCACGGGCGATGGTGCAGGCAGTTCGCTGGAGATCTCCATTGACGGTGTCCATTACGGCACGCTTTCCATCGACGCCGGCGGCAAGTTCACCTTTGAACTGGATCATGACGCTCTGAACGGCAAGGACGAAAACTGGCATACCAAGCTTTCCGACTTTTTGGGCGACAGCCTCAAGCTGGTGGCCTGGGACGACCGGCATGACGCCTTCAATCCAGACGGCACGGTGAACGACGCGGGCAAGCTGGCGGATCAGAAGCTGGATATTTATTTTGACGGCGCCAACGACCGCCCGGTTTTCGATCAGGCTGGCGGCGCGGTAAACGCCACACTGCATGAGGACGGTGTAACCTGGACAGCAGGCAACAACGGCATATCCTTCACGGAAAATGACGGACAGCGTACCATTCAAGGCAAGTTGGGCGGAAATGATGTTGATGCCAACGCTGACGGCGAGTACGACCATTTCACCTTTGCCATTGTCAAGCCTGACGGCAGCCTGGTTCAGAAGATTGAAGGCAAGTACGGCATTCTGGAACTGCGCCCGGACGGCAGCTACACCTATACGCTGACCGTTCCCGAAAACGAGTTCGAGCATCTGAACAAGGATCAACTGCTCCAGGCCGAAGGCTTTGATGTCCGCATCACGGACGAGCACGGTGCGTCCACGCAGGGCAAGTTCCGGATCACGGTCGCAGGTGAACACGACGACTTCAAGTTGAGCGCGGATAACCTGACGGTTACGGAAAACAACGGCGCTCTCAGCAGCGAGGAAGATCTCACTCATTCGAAGGACGGCGGGCACAAGCTGGAAGGCGTGGATCAGGAAGATATCGATTCCATCGCCGGGGGCGATGTGACCTGGGGTGCCGAGGGCGGCAAGCCCGGCGAGAACGGCACTATCGTTGTAGAAGGCGAGTACGGCAAGCTGGTGCTTGACCCGGCCACGGGCAAGTACCACTACGAGCTGGACAACAGCAAGATTCAGGAGTGGAACTCCGAAGGCAGTAACGCAAAATCGGATACGGAACAGTTCACCATTCAGGTGACAGTCAACGGCACGACTGTGGACAAGGTGATCAACGTCACGGTCAACGGAGCCAACGACCGCCCGAAATGGATGGACGGCGTCGACGACTTCACCGGCGTGGCCAAGCCTTTTGTGAAGGATGCGGATCACAAGGATGACAACGCCGACATGCGCTTTGAAGGCACGGTCAGCGGCGGCACAGACATCGACGACAGCTCCGTGCAATACATGCTCACCGACGGCAGCACGCAGGCGAACGGCGATTTCAGCACGTCCGCCGTCATCAAGACGGACTATGGTTCATTTACCATCGACCCCGTGACCGGCGAGTACACCTATACAGTGGACAGCTACAGCTCCAGGCTGGCGGAGTACTTCAAGAACAATCCGGATAAGGACACCTTTACCGACACCATCAAGGTTGTGGTGGTGGATCCGCACGGCGCGCAGTCCGAGACGACCAGGGAAATCCAGATTTCCATCGGCAGGAACGACCTACCCGGCGGCCCCGGTTCAGGCCCCGAATATGTCGACGGCGATCTTGCCGGGACGGTGGTCGAGGACGGCGATTCGGACCAGGATGACATGACCCGTGAGTCCGTTTCCGGGCAGTTGAAGGCCAATGTCGATGCGTCCGCCCCCTCCGTCTTCTTCGGCGTGCAGGGCGCGAACGGCCAGACCCAGACCGGGATGATCGATCATCCCGAGCCGGTCAACGGCAAGTACGGCTATATCACCGTCGACCCGGCCACGGGCGAGTGGACCTATACTCTGTTCAACGGCGAGAACGGCAGTGACAACCCGGTGCAGAACCTGCCTGCGGGCGAGACCGTGGAAGAAGAATTCACCGTCATGCTCAACGGCAAGGTAGTGACGGACGATCAGGGCAACCCGGTGAAGATCACCATTACGATCACCGGCACCAACGACGCGCCCGAAATCACCCATGCCGATGCGGAAAAGCTCATCACCGGCGTGGAAGGGGGCGTCCTGAGCGCCGAAGGCACGATCTCCGCCACGGATGTGGACCGCGACGACGCGGGCAAAATGGAAGATCTGACCGCCCGCTTCGATAACGGCACGGACACCATGGTCGGCAAGTACGGCACGATCACCCTGGTGGAGGGCGAGAACGGCAAGTGGACCTACACCTACACGCTGGACCCGGCCAAGCTGGAAGCGGATCCCGAAGCCTCGAAGTACTTCTGCAAGGACGCCGACGGCACGTGGCATCTTATCGCGGGCACAAATCTTAACGACAAGTTCACCGTCCACGTTACGGACGGCACGGCCACCGTGGATCAGGAGATCACCATCAAGATCGACGGGCAGAACTTCGCGCCCGAACCTGACGCCTCGGTTGGCAGCGTCACTGGCACGGGCGTCACGGAAGACGGCTTCCCTGTCGGCTCCAATACCGTGGAGAGCGTAATCGCCAAGGGCGACCTTGCGGCCGCGTTCACGGATGACCAGGGCACGGGCAATCTGCACTTCGTGTTTGCCGACGGCAAGACCTTCATGGAAGATCCCGACGGGTACGGCACCTGGCAGATCGATAACGACGGCAACGTCGTGTTCACCCTGAACAACCAGAGTGCCGCTGTGCAGGGACTGGGCGAAGGAGATATATGGCCGGTTTCCGTTGAGGTATATGCCAGGGATGAACACGGCAAGCTGAGTGAGGAAGGTGTGAACGTCAAGGTCACCATCGAGGGGACTGCGGACGTGCCGCAACTGATCATCGAAAAGGCTCTTGCCGTTACCGAAGCTTCGCGGGACGGCGGAACGGCGGAAGGAGAGTTCCATATCGTTGATCCGGACGCAGCGGACAGCAGAGAAAATCTGACCTATACCGTCACCGGCTCGGACAAGGACGGAAATGAGCTTGCCGATGTGGACGGAAATTCTTCCGTCACGGCGGAAGGCGGGCAAAAACTGACCTTTGTCAACGAGTACGGCACACTGGTTCTGGATCCCTCCACGGGCAGGTACAGCTTTGAACTGAACAGCGACAGTGATGCCGTGCGCGCCATGAAGCCGGGCGAATTGTACGAAATCAGGTTTGACGTGACGGTGCGCGATCATGACGATAAGGAAAATACCGGACAGATCGTCGTCAATATCAAGGGCACCAATACCGCTCCCGAGATTGACGCCGATGTGTCCATCTTCGGCAATGCCGCCGACGCTCCGATTCGTGAAGACGCTGCCGGTGCAGACGCCACGTTCAGCGGCATCATTGCCGCCGGAGACGTGGACGGCGACGAGGGGGACAGGCTCGGTTACGGCTTTGCTCTGACGGAGGATCAGAAGGCGGACGGCTGGCGCGTCAGCCCGGACGGCAAAACCCTGACCACGACCTATGGTACGGTAAGGCTCAACGACAGCGGCGAATACGTCTATACCCTGGACAGCAAGCGGGCCGACGGCCTTGCCGAGGGGGAAAGGACGCAGGAAAGCTTCCGGGTTGTGGTGACGGACAGGTACGGCGCGCAGTCGGAAGCGTCGGTGGTGACCATCAATATCGAGGGCGCCAACGACGCTCCGAAGATTGAAAGCTCGTCCCTGACCCACAATGCCGACGGCGTGTACACGGGCCGGCTTTCCTTCAGTGATGCGGACGTGCGGGATACCCATACGGTAACCTTTGCCGGGCTGTTCGATGCGGAAGGCAAGCCTCTGAGCGTTGACCTGGGGGCGATGGGGAATGGCAGGGTTCTTGAAGTGTATGACGAGGGGAACAGGGTGGGAACCCTGAGCCTGGATTTCGCCAGGGGGACGGGAGCTGCCGATAGCCTGCACTATACCTTCACGCCCGATACGGATTACACTGGGAGCATGAACCGCGGTGAAGACCTCAGGCTGGACTTCTCCATAACCGTGAATGACGGCCATGACTCAGTCGCGCAGGAAAATCTGTCCATTGCCATCAGCAGCTCTAACGCTGCTCCGGAACTCGGCGAACCTCGTCCCGATTCAGCCGGGGCCAATGCAGGTGAGCTGCGTGTCAGTGATGCGGACAGCAGCAATGTGACCCTGACCATTGCCCTGGTCGGACTGGGGAGTATGGAGATCCCGCAGAATGGACAGGAATATGCCTTTGGTGATGTGAACTTCAGGTATGAAAACGGTATCCTGCGCTACGTGATTGCCGGAGTTGATACCGACGCCATGGCTCCGGGCGGGGAGGGAACGCTCAAGTTCACGGTCACGCTTGATGACGGTCACGGCATGGTGACGCAGAACGTCAGTCTGCCCGTGTACAGCACCAACGAGGCCCCGACTGTTGAGGGTGTTTCGCTCGACGTTGACGGGGATATTCTGCGCGGCGAACTGATCGGCGTATCCGACGATCATTCGGAGGAACTGTCCTTCGGACTGGATGAAGACAACGCCCCGCAGTACGGAACTGTACAGCTCAACGCCGACGGCAGCTTCACCTATGCGCCGGACGACGAAATTCCCGCCGGAGCGGATTCCGATTCGTTCACCATTATGGTGGATGACGGTTATGGCGGTGTTGCCGCGCAAGAGATAAACGTAAGCTTTGCGGACTACTGGAATCCTGATGACACGGAAGGCGATGAACCGTTGTTTGGAGATTCCGGTGAAGACTACACAGTTTCCGCGTCGGAACATGCAGCATGGTATGGCGGTGAGGAAGCGGAAGCAGAACTCCTGCCGGAAGAGGACGGCGGAGAACTGGGGGGCCTGCTTGACGGCATTCTCACGGAAGGCGGCGTCGAGGAGCCTGACGGGAGGGAAGAAACGGAACGGGAAGTTCCCGGGAAGATCGATCTGACCGGTCTGGAACGCATTCCCGGGGAAGAGACCTCCGCCGGGCCTGCTGAAGGAACCGCCGGAAGCGGCAGTGAGCTTGAAAGCATGCTGGAGTACGGGGGGAACTGCACGGCAGCTTCTGATGAAAGCGCGGAAGAGCTTGCCGTTCAGGCCATGAAGGCAGTGCTGGAAAACGGCAACGGGTAAGGCCGGCAGTTCGTTTCATCGAAAAGGCTCTGAAAACGGGCGGATTGCGACACGATCGTGATCCGCCTTTCTGTCTGGAGTCAAAGCGCCTCCCTCTCCCCGGTAATGCCGGGGAGAGGGAGGCGGAACCCGTTCCGGCTTCAGGATATTCCCGGAGCAGCAGAGCGGGGAGCATTTCTGTTCTTCCTGTCTGCAGAATATGCTGCTGGCGAAGAGAGCTGGCCGGCCCCTGTGTTCTGCCTCCGGGCTTTACGCCTGCGCCGCCGCTGTAACGCCGCAAGTGAATTGCGGAGTTGCTCCTCCGGCGCCCCTTGTCCGATGTCACCGCGTTTATGCCGTGTGGTCGGGCCGTTTGACGGAACCGAGAACGCGGAAGGACTGCCCGGCCACAACAAGAGCCAGCGCGGTGAGCAGGACGGCGAAAACAAGCTGAAGCCCGTCGCGCATCATCACGAAGTCAGGTGTGCCTGCCTTGCCGAGCAGCCCGATGATGGATTGCCCCAGCGCGCTCAGAGTGATGACGAGCATGGCGATCATGGGGATGACCAGCATTTTTCCGTTCCGGCCCGTGCGTTTCATGAACACGCACACGGCAATGAGGGCCAGCGCGCCGAGCAGTTGGTTGGACGCGCCGAACAGCGCCCAGATATTCATGTAGCCGCCCAGCGAGAGCAGATAGCCGAGGGTCAGGGTAATGAACGTGGCCGCGTATTTGTTGGACAGCGCTGCGCGCCAGCCGGTGTTTTCCGCATCCGTGCGGCGGATCAGCTCCTGAAGGGAAAGGCGTCCGATACGTGCCACGGAATCCAGGGAAGTCAGGGCAAAGGCGGAAACGGCCAGGGTAATCAGCGTGCGCGAGGCGTTTTCGGAGATGCCCAGCGTGCCGAGAAAGGCCGCCACCCCGTTGGCGAAGATGATGGGCGGGGTGCCCTTGGGCATGCCGCCGTTGTACAGCGCCCCTACGGCAATGAGCGCGATGACGGCCAGAAAGCCCTCCAGCAGCATGGAGCCGAAACCGATCAGGCGCATGTCGCGCTCATCGGCAAGTTGTTTGGATGTGGTGCCGGAGGACACCAGGCTGTGAAAACCGGATACCGCGCCGCAGGCCACGGTCACGAACAGAATGGGAAAGAGGCTCATGCCGTTGACCGTGAATCCGGTATATACGGGCAGGGTGATGGTGGGATTGGCGACGATGATGCCCAGCGCCGCCGCGCCGATCATGAACAGCAGCAGAAAGGAGTTCAGGTAGTCGCGGGGCTGGAGCAGAATCCATACCGGCGCTACCGAGGCAATGTAAATATAGATGAAGACCAGATACAGCCAGGGCATCTTGTGCAGATGCATGGGGAACATGAGGCCCAGTCCGATGCACAGGAAAAGCAGGGCGATGGCGATAATCTGGGTGAGTATTCCCCCCGGCTTCACCCGGTACAGGATCATGGCGAACAGCACGGCCGAGGCGATGAACAGTACGGAGGTGGTGGCGGTGGCGCCGTTGGCGTCGTTGAACGTGCCGTCGGCGTTGAAGCCGTTGAACGTGGAGGCCACGATATCCGAAAAGGCAGCGATGACCAGAATGCAGAACAGCCAGCAGAAGAGCAGGAACAGCACCTTGCCCGCCCCGCCGATGTATTCCTCGATGATCAGGCCCAGCCCCTTGCCCTTGCTGCGCACGGAAGCGAACAGGGAGGAGAAGTCCTGCACCGCGCCGAAAAATATGCTCCCGATGATGATCCAGACCAGCACCGGCCCCCAGCCGAACATGGCGGCGATAATCGGCCCGTTGATCGGCCCCGCCCCCGCGATGGAGGCGAACTGATGACCGAAGAGAACGGAGCGCGGCGCAGGCACATAGTCCACGCCGTCATTGCATTCCACGGCCGGTGTCACGCGCTTCGGGTCCACTCCCCATATGCGGCAGAGCCAGCCGCCGTAAAGAAAATAGGCGGCGAGGAACAGAACCCCCGCCACCGCCAGCATCAGTAAACCGCTCATAACAACCCTCTCCTGTAAGGAAAAAAAGTCCGCATTTCCCGATCCGGGAGCTTCGGCGCGGCCGGTTCTCCTTCTCCGCCGGAACGGGTGAACTGCGGAACACCGGAAGGCTCAGGCCTTCCGCATAAAAAAAGCAGGTTATAATTCCGCATGATAGGCGTCAAGAACGAAGAAGGCGGCGTCAGGGCGGCTTTCCGCGGGCGCGGCGCCGGCATGGTGTTCGGGTGGTGCTGCACTTGCGGCGGCGGGAGGGAAATCCGCGGGCCGGAACATGGGGGCCTGGCCGGCAGATACCTTCGTGGCAAATGCTCTAAAAGCTGCGCAGAGCGCGTTTCATGGCGCGATGCCCGGGGCAGAGCCGTTCCAGCAGCGAGTGGAATGCCGTGCCGTGATTCATGTGCCGCATGTGACACAGCTCATGCAACATGACATAATCCGCCAGAACGGGGGGGAGCGCCATCAGCCGCAGCGCCAGTGTGATGCGATAGCTCGCCGCGCAGCCGTTTCCCCGGCGCGCGCAGCTTCCCCAGCGGCTTTTGAGATCACGCAGGACAATATCCGGCATGGGCGCGGCATCTCCCAGCCTGCGGCATACGGACAGATGCAGTTCTTCCAGACGGCGCGGCAGAAACTCCCGCGCTTCCTGTTTCCGATACCGTCGCAGCGCGCGACGGACGGAAGCCTCGTCCGCGGGGCCTCCCCTCACCAGCAGCAGCCCGTCCCGCCGTTCAACGCGCGTGCGGGCCAGCCCTTCGTCCGTCACACGCAGGGTCAGCCTTTCACCCCGCTCAAGAAAGACCGCTCCGTCACGATATGGAAAGACGTCGGGGAGGGCGGAAATTTCAGCCTTCCTGCGTTCAATCCATGCCCGTTTCCGCCGGGCGAAATGCAGGGCCTCGGCATCCGTCAGAAAGCGCGGCGCACGCAGAACCACTTCCCCATCAGGGCGCACCCGCAGACGCAGGGTGGAAAAATCGTCCTTTTCCAGCATCAGAACCAGGGCGGGCAGGTTCTGCTCCGCGGGCAGCGTCATCCGGCGGACGCTCCCGGTTCCCTGCCGCGCATTGCGGACGGTTTCCGCCCGTTTTTTTTCCGGAGCGGGGACGAACAGCCCCGCAAGCGCCCGCGGAAGTTCGCCGGACTCCGGAAGAGAGGGCAGCAGTGCGGAAAAGAGGGGATGACGCGGCATGGTTTACTCCACAAGCCATGCGCGGGAGGAGGGAAGCCAGAGACAGATACAGGCGGCAAGCGCCAGAATCGCCCGGCTCAGGGCAAAAGCGGCGTCCGCAGGGGGCAGATCCGGAGGCAGCCAGGCCAGACCGGCGAGGGGACCGGCTGCACAGAGAGCGATAAAGATCACGCGCATGCTTCTCAGGCCGTGCCGGAACAGCAGCCATGAAGAGGCGGCGAGCAGGAAGAAATCCAGAGGATGGCCGAAGGTTCCTCCGGGAGTGCCGGAACCGTCCGCGTATGGAGAGAGGGGGGACGCGAACAGTCCCAGAAGCGCCAGAATCCATGCCAGGACGAAAAAGAGGCGTACGCCCGGCGGCGGAGTCGTGTGCCTCGTGGCGGGAGGCAGCAGGAAGACGGCAATGCTCCAGGAAATCCAGAGCAGGAGACAGCAGACAAGAGCCTGGATGCGTGACAGCAGCGCCGGTACATACACGGGATGGAAGGCAGGCAGAAAACGCTGGAGCAGCCAGGCGGCAAGAAAGAAAAGCGTCACGAACAGCGCATAGCTGAGCAGTGCCGCTCGGGCGCTTTCCCGCAGGAGAAGGAGAGGTGATACGGGTTCCTTCTCCCGGGGGAGCAGCCGGGTAAAGCCCCCGATCAGGGCAGGGGGCAGGAGACAGCCCATGCCGACATGCAGGGCGAAAAGCAGCCAGGCGGAGGCAGCTTCATAGCTTGCCCGTTCAAGGGGCAGAAAGTCCGCGCAGCACAGGGTCAGCCATACGCTGAAGCCAAGGGCGGGCGGCAGCAGCGCCAGTGCGGCAACTGCCCGTGCCGCCCCTTCGCCGTGAACTCCCGCGCGGGGAGGAAACGAAGGCGAAAGGGAAGACGGCACAGAAGACGCCTTCAGAAAAGGTTTGCCGTCGGAAGCAGAGGATGCCGCATGGTCGGGAAAGGCTTCGGACTCGCGGGCCCCGGAATGATCCGGGCGCGTCTCCTGCGGAAGTTCGGAAAACTCGGAATATGCGCTCATCGGGTTCAGGCATGCGCCAGGGTGCGCAGCACATCCTCCTTGCCTACCACGCCGACGAGCCTGCCGGCTTCCACTACAGGCAGTGTATAGTATTTTTCCTCGGCCATCACGGAGGCGATTTCCTCAATGGTGGCGTCGGGGGAAACCGTGCGGACATCTGAACTCATGGCCTGTTCCACGGTGGTGGCGGTCATGCGGTTCACTTCTTCCTCGAATTTCCTGGGCGAGGAGAGAGGAATGATGGCGTCAAGGATAACGAAATAGGAAGGCATGTGCAGATGTTTGTGCTGGGCGACAAGATCGCTCTGACAGATGACGCCGCGCAGGGTTCCGTCCTGTTCCACCACAGGGAGGCCGTTGAAGTGGTGTTCAAGCATGATGCGGGCGGCTTCGGTGACTTTTGTGCCGACAGTGACGAAGAGGGGGGAAGGCGTCATGATGTCGCGGGCGGTAAGCATACGGTCTCCTTTTGCTTTCTTTATCCATAGTAACGCGGGGAGGGCAGGAGTCAAGCGCAGAGTGGCTGCCGATCGCTCTGCAGCGGACCGGGAGTGACCCCGGCCGCCGGAGGCGCGGGCGAGCCGACCGTGGAAGCATGCTGCCCTTGCCCGTGTTCCACATGATCTGCCTTTGCGGCAACGGATATGACCGCGCTGCCGGACCGGCGGCGGACACGGCTCCTGCGGGGCCGCATGGTCGGCCTCAGGGTTCGCTGCGCTTGCGTTTCCGTCGGCGGGGGCATGCCCGGCACAAGCTCTGCAGCAGAGGCACATTGATTATAACATTGTGTAAAGATTGTAATAATGGTATTTCTGATAAATTTTTTCCAAAATTTTTTTCTTCCCCCCTTCCCAAGCCGGAAACCGGACTTATCTATGTTGATGCCGGAAATGATGCCTCAGCATGCAGTGCTTTGGGGCGCTTCTCCGGTCGATGCGTCCCGGCCGGGGCGCGAGGCCGGATGTGGCCGCGGGATTTGCCCGCTTACCGGCTGATAACGTATTCCAAATTTTTTGGGAGGATATGTGGCTATGAGTTTCAAGCCCCTCAACGACCGTGTGCTCGTGAAACGCCTTGAATCCGAAGAAAAGACCGCCGGCGGCCTGTTCATTCCCGATACCGCCAAGGAAAAGCCCTCTCGCGGTGAGGTTGTGGCTGTCGGCCCCGGCAAGTGCGACGACTCCGGCAAGCGCATCGCCATGTCCGTCAAGGCGGGCGACAATGTGCTGTTCAACAAGTATGCCGGCACCGAGATCAAGCTGGACGGCGTTGAACATCTGGTCATGCGTGAAGACGATATTCTGGCCATCATCGACTAATCATACGAATTTGAGGAGATAATATCATGTCCGCCAAAGAAATTCTGTTCGATTCCAAAGCCCGTGACCGTATGGCCCTGGGCGTGGACAAGCTGGCCAATGCCGTGAAGGTTACCCTTGGTCCCAAGGGCCGCAACGTGCTTATCGAAAAAGCCTACGGCGCTCCCGTGATCACCAAGGACGGCGTTTCCGTCGCCAAGGAAATCGAACTTGAAGACAAGTTTGAAAACATGGGCGCCCAGCTCGTGCGCGAAGTCGCCTCCAAGACCAACGACGCCGCCGGTGACGGCACCACCACCGCTACCGTGCTGGCGCAGGCCATCTACCGCGAAGGCGTGAAGCTTGTGGCTGCCGGACGCAACCCCATGCCCATCAAGCGCGGCATCGACAAGGCCGTTGACGCCATCATCAAGGAACTCGGCAACATCGCCAAGCCCACCCGCGATCAGAAGGAAATCGCCCAGGTCGGCACCATTTCCGCCAACGCCGACGCCACCATCGGCACCATCATTGCCGAAGCCATGAGCAAGGTGGGCAAGGAAGGCGTCATCACCGTGGAAGAAGCCAAGGGGCTGGAAACCACGCTGGAAACCGTGGAAGGCATGCAGTTCGATCGCGGCTACCTCTCTCCCTACTTTGTGACCGACACCGAAAAGCTGGTGTGCGACCTGGATAACCCCTATATCCTTCTGCAGGAGAAGAAGATCTCCAACATGAAGGAAATGCTGCCCGTGCTTGAGCAGATCGCCAAGATGAATCGTCCTCTGCTCATCATTGCGGAAGACGTGGAAGGCGAAGCTCTGGCCACCCTCGTGGTGAACAAGCTGCGCGGCGTGCTCCAGGTTGCCGCCGTCAAGGCTCCCGGCTTCGGCGACCGCCGCAAGGCCATGCTGGAAGATATCGCCATTCTTACCGGCGGTACCGTGGCTTCCGAAGATCGCGGCGTGAAGCTGGAAAACTTTACCCTGAATGATCTCGGTTCCGCCAAGCGCGTGCATATTGACAAGGATAACACCACCATCGTGGACGGCGCCGGCAAGAGCGAGGACATCAAGGCCCGCGTGAAGCAGATCCGTGCCCAGGTGGAAGAAACCACGTCCGATTACGATCGTGAAAAGCTGCAGGAACGTCTGGCCAAGCTGGTCGGCGGCGTTGCGGTGATCAAGGTCGGCGCGGCCACCGAAACCGAAATGAAGGAAAAGAAGGATCGCGTGCAGGACGCCCTGAACGCCACCCGCGCCGCCGTTGCCGAAGGCATCGTGCCTGGCGGCGGCACTGCCTTCATCCGTGCCATCAAGGCTCTTGATGACGTGAAGGTCGCCGATGACGACGAAATCGCCGGTGTGAACATTGTCCGTCGCGCGGTGGAGGAACCCCTGCGTCAGATTGCCGCCAATGCGGGCTTTGAAGGCTCCGTGGTGGTGGAAAAGGTGCGCGCGGGCAAGGACGGCTTCGGCTTCAACGCCGCTACCGGCGAATATGAAGACCTGCTCAAGGCCGGCGTCATCGATCCGAAGCAGGTGGCCCGTTTTGCCCTGCAGCACGCCGCCTCCGTGGCTTCCCTGCTGCTGACCACCGAATGCGCCATTGCCGAAAAGCCCAAGAAGGAAGCTGCTCCGGCCGCTCCCGATATGGGCGGCATGGGCGGTATGGGCGGCATGTACTAGACAACGCCCCGGCAGAGCATTGCTCTGCCGCAGCCTGAATGAAGGAAGGGGGCGCTCCGCAAAGGAGCGCCCCCTTCCTTCATGTCGTCCGGTTCTGCGGGAGGAAAAAATCCTTCCTCATGGAGCGCTCCCGGAGCATACTGGGGGCTCAACAGATTCTTCATCCGGGAGATCGCCATGAACATGTTTTCCAGCCTGCCTGTCCGTCTGCTTCTTGCCGTCATTCTCGGGCTTGCGTCCGGCAGCGGTCTGGGCGGCCCCCTGTCCGAAACATGGCCCGCGGGCAGTGCCGGAATCATGCACGTTATCGAAGCCTTTAAATATGTCATTGATCAACTGATCGGCTTTGTGGTGCCGCTGATCATCATCGGCTTCATCGCTCCTTCCGTCACCCGGCTGGGCAGGGGGGCATCCCGGATGCTGACAGCGGCCCTCGCGCTGGCGTACTGCTCCTCGCTGGGAGCGGCGCTGTTTTCCGCCGGGGCGGGGTACGCGATCATTCCCCATTTGTCCATCGCCACCAATCCCGAAGGTCTGCGCGAATTGCCGGAGCTGCTGTTTAAACTGGATATCCCGCAGATATTTCCGGTGATGAGCGCGCTGGTCCTTGCCGTTCTCGTGGGGCTGGCCGCCGCATGGACGAAGGCGGATGTCATCGGCGCGGCCCTGAATGAATTTCAGAATATCGTGACGGAAATTGTCACGCGCGTGATTATTCCGCTGCTTCCCGTCTTTATCGCCCTGACGTTCTGCGCGCTGGCCTATGAAGGCGCGATTGTCCGTCAGTTGCCTGTATTCCTGCAGGTTATCGGGCTGGTTCTGCTGGGGCAGGTGATCTGGCTTGTGGTGCTGTATTCCGCGGCGGGGCTTTACTCCGGACGCAATCCGCTGGATGTGCTGCGCTTTTACGGCCCGGCCTGGCTGACCGCCGTGGGAACCATGTCGTCCGCCGCCACCCTTCCCGTGGCGCTTGCCTGCGCGCGCAGATCGCCCGTGCTGCGGCGGGACATGGTGGATTTCGGCGTGCCGCTGTTTGCCAATATCCATCTCTGCGGCTCGGTGCTGACGGAGGTGTTCTTCTGTCTGACCATTTCCCTCATGCTGTACGGTTCCATGCCTTCGCCGGGCACGATTATCCTGTTCTGCCTGCTGCTCGGGATATTCGCCATCGGCGCTCCGGGCGTGCCGGGAGGCACGGTAATGGCTTCCCTTGGGCTTATCGGGGGAGTACTGGGCTTCGATGCCGACGGGCTGGCGCTGATGCTCACGATATTTGCCCTGCAGGACAGCTTCGGCACGGCCTGCAATGTGACCGGAGACGGCGCATTGACCCTGATGCTGACCGGATACGCGGAGAGAGGGGGGCCTGCGTCGCCCGTGGAGATGTGACGGCGTTCCGTTTTGCGGTCAGTTCGTTCCCGGCACAGGGCGAAGCCCGTACCTGCGCATTTTGCGGACGATGGTGGAATCGTCCACGCCGAGAACTTTCGCCATTCTGCGGCTGCTGGGATAAAGGCGCGCCGCCTTGAGCAGCAGTTCGCGTTCCGTTTTTTCCAGAGCCTGTTTCAGAGGAGGGATGACGTCGGTGTTGTCGCTGTTTTCCGTATAGGGCGCCCTGTGGTCCCGGATGCCTTCGGGCAGGCAGGACGGGGTAATGGTATCCGCGGAAGTGAGAATGACCAGCCGCTCCATGATGTTTTCCACTTCCCGCACGTTGCCCGGCCAGGAATAGGTCATGAGCATGTTGAAGGCTTCCGGGGAGAGCGTTTTCGCGCATCCGTAGCGGGCATTGTGCTCTTCCAGAAAATGAAGGATGAGCCTGCGCAGTCCTTCGCCCCGTTCCCGTACCGGCGGAACTTCCAGGCGTATGACATTGAGGCGGTAAAACAGATCCTCCCGAAAGCCGCCCTCGCGTACCATGGCTTCAAGATTGCGGTTTGTGGCCGCGATGATGCGCACGTCCAGCGGGATGGGGCGCGTGCCGCCCACCCGGAAAATTTCCTTGGTCTGAATGGCCCGGAGAAGCTTGACCTGAAGCGCCAGGGGCAATTCGCCTATTTCATCCAGAAACAGGCTGCCCTTGTCGGCAAGCTCGAAAATTCCGGCCTTGGTCTTGCGGGCGTCGGTAAATGCTCCCCGCTCGTATCCGAACAGTTCCGATTCAAAGAGCGTGGCGGGTATGGCTCCGCAATTGATGACGCAGAAGGGGGAAAGCGCGCGAGGGCTGAGATTGTGAATAAAGCGCGCCACAACTTCCTTCCCCACACCGGATTCTCCCGCAATAAGCACGGTGGCCGCCGTTTTTGCGGCGCGTTCGGCCATTTCCCGCATATGGGCGTTTTTCGGGGAATCCGAAATGCTGATGCCCATATCCCGGATGGCTTTGGCCGCCTGGGGGGACGATATGTTCTGCGCAGGCTGCGGTTCCGCTCCGCCCGGGGGAGGAGCCTGCATGCAGGCCAGCACCAGTCTCTCTCTCTCTCTCTCTCTCTCTCTCTCTCTCTCTCTCTCGGCAAAAAGGGTAAAGGTAAAATGAGAGCGCCGACCGTCCGGAAGATCCACCGGTACGCAAAAGGAACCGTTTTTCCGGTGAAAGGGATGAAAGGGAAATTTTCCTCTCAGGCTGCGGGAGAGAAAATCCTCCAGGGTTTTGTCCGGATCCGCGAACAGGCGGGAGAGAATGTCAAGCATGGCGGCATTGCGGAACAGCAGGGTTCCGTCAAGGGCGCACACGGCCAGACCGTTGGGGGATGCTTCAAAAGCGGCGCGGTATATGCTGGCGTCTGCCGGAGGCATGTCCGGCTCCTCCTCATGTTTGTTCCCACGGAGTTTCTTGGGGGACGGGCCAAGGGGCGCGCTGTGCGGATATGCCCCTGTTTTCCCGAAAATGCGGGCAGAAGTGTCCCGTCGCTCAACCATATGGCTTTGATTCCATGTTAGCATGCAGGTATGGATTGGGCAAGAATTCTCTTGTGCATGGTCCGATGTGCTGCATTTTTGCATTATATATTGATATTACAGAAAAAAAAGAGATGATATCAAAAAACGGGAAGGAGAAGGCAGCCATAATTCAGTGAATTGCAGATGCCGGATATGCTGCGTTCATGCAGCACGACTGCATTTGTGCAGCAGGCATACGGTTTTTCAGAACCGTTGAATATTTTTATATAATATAATTATTCCACATGATTATGTGTTGTTTTTTATGGTTTGGCATGATTTGTGCTCCAGGCGTGACGAACGGCGTGAACAGACGTCTGTTTTTGTTTGTGCATATAACAACAAGGAGTGCATCATGAACGACGGCTTCAAGGTTATCGACTTCCGCAATCGTCCTCCTCTGCCTCAGTACGGCCTGATCTTCGACATGAAGAAAACCTATTTTCAGGATCAGCTGCATCATGTCTACAACCGGGGCACCAATACCTTTACCAAGTCCATGGAAATGAAGACCGTGGGTACGGAAGAAGGGCTGGCCGAATGGATGAAGGAAATTGACGAGGCTGGCGTGTCTTCCGTGGTGGTGAACGGCCGCTACATGTTCTGGAGAATTCCGACCTCCACCATGACCAGCAAGGATATCCACGACTTTTCGCAGAAGTATCCCGGCCGTGTGCATGGTCTGGCCGCCATTGATCTGGACAATTCTCCCAAGGCCGCCGCCGAGGATGTGGAAAAGGCCATCAAGGAGTACGGATTCAAGGGCGCGAACATCGAACCGGGCTACAAGGACGGATACCGCGGGATTTCCATTGACGATCCGGCTCTCGGCCCGATTATGGAAGTTCTGGAAGCCGGCGGAGCCTTCCTCCAGATTCAGACCGGCATGCTGGGCGGCGCGGATATCGGCAACAACAATCCTCCCGCGCTGGACAGGTTCCTTCAGGCGCATCCCAAGCTTCAGGTCGTGCTGGCGCACGGCGGCTACCCGTATATGAGCGAGATGCTCGGTCTGGCCACCAAACATCCGCATCTGCACATCTGTCCCGACATGTACATG
>CALUUZ010000025.1 GCA_944324075.1 Candidatus Mailhella excrementigallinarum | reverse complement strand
CCGCGCCGCCGGAGGCGTGAACCTGCGGGCCAGAACACAAGGGCTGGCCGGCAGATATTTTCAAGAGCAAAACGTTCTAGAGGAGAAGGCCCAGTTCCGTACCCTGCGCAACGGCGTCGCGCGCGTCTCCGATGCGCCTGCAGTCTCCGATGACATGGGTGGGAACGCCGAAGTCATGTTCCTGAAGCGACTTGTCCGGCACGGTGCCGATGGCGAGAATCACGGCATCCGCGTCAATCGGGAAGACGGAGCCTCCGTGGGCGATTTCCACCTGATGCCGGGTGAGGCGGAACACGGAAGATGAAGGGAAGAGCCTTACTCCCGCTTCCATCATGCGCCGGAACATTATGCCCCGGATGCGCAGGATGACTCCGCGTCCGATTTCGTTCATTTCCACCAGAGATGTTTCATATCCCTGCTCTGCCAGTCTGACGGCGCACTCCATACCGATATACCGGCCCCCGACCACTACGGCCTTCCTGCCGGGCACGCGCGCGCCGCGCAGTACGTCGATGCCGAAAAGCCTGGCGATGCCGTTCTGTTCCGGCGAGGGCAGAATATCCACGCCGCTCAAGTCGCGGGGATGCGCCCCGGTGGCGAGAATCACGACATCCGGCTTTTCGGAGAGGATGGCGTTCTTGTCCGGAGCGGAGTTCAGACGGATGTCCACACCGGCCTTTTCCATGCGGCGGACAAGTCCGGCGGTGAGGGTACGGAAGGCCGCCTTGTCCTCGCCGGCTGAGGCAGCCAGCCACTGGCCGCCCAGCTCGCCGCTTTTTTCATGCAGTATGACCTGATGACCGCGCTCGGCCAGAGTGGCGGCGGCGGACATGCCCGCCAGACCTCCCCCTGCCACGACAATGCTTTTCAGGGCGCAGGCGGGGTGAGACGTCATGCTTTCTTCGACCATGAGAGCGGGATTTACCGTGCAGCACATGCCGCGTCCGGCCAGAGCGGGGCGTGCCTCCCACGTCTGACAGTTGTTGCAGCGCAGGCAGGGGCGGATATCTTCGAGCCGGCTGTGTCTGACCTTGTCCACATAATCGGGATCAGCCAGCAGAGGACGGCAGATGCCGATAAAATCAGCCTGCCCGACTGCGAGGATATGTTCGGCCTTGAACGGATCGTGAATGCCACAGTTGGCGATGACGGCAACATCCGGCAGAGCCTTCTTGACAGCGGAGAAATCTTCCAGGCCAGGGATCTCAGGCACGCAATAGGGCGGACAATCGCTCCACAGACTTTCCTGCCCTCCGGTGCTGAGCAGAAAGGCGTCAACCCCGCCTTCGGAAAGCAGGGAGATCTGTTCGATACCCTGTTCAATGGTAAGGCCGCCCTCGGTGTGTTCGGCACAGGGCATGCGGAGTATGACGGGAAAATCCGCGCTGGTACGTTCCTTGATGACGCTGATGATCATGTTGACATAGCGTACGCGGTTTTTCGCGCTGCCGCCGAATTCGTCCGTCCGGCGGTTGCTCCAGGGGGAAAGGAACTGACACATGTACTTGCCTGCACTGCCGTGCAGGGAGATGCCCTCAAAGCCGGCCTCATAAACGCGGCGTCCGGCTTCGGCATAGCACTTGAGGTACTGCATCATCTCCTCACGGCTGATTTCGCGCGGGCGCTTCATGTTCCATGATCCGATCACGGGAGAGGGGGCCATTTCTATGCCTGCCAGACGGGAGCCGGAACCTCCGAGCTGAAGCACGGCTCTGGAGCCGCCTTTCCTGATGGCGGAGGCAAGGGCGGCCATTTTCTCGATGTATTTGTCGTCCCACAGTGCCAGGCCCCTCGCCAGCCTGACGGCGGGCCATGCGAAGGTCTGCTGGGCGATGACCAGTCCGGGGCCCTTTCCGTCATGGCTGCGGGCGCGGTGAAAGGCTATGAGTTCGGAGGTGACGTATCCATCGTCGTCGCCGCCTCTGCTCTGCACCGGAGACTGAATGAACCTGTTCGGTATATCAAGCTTGCCGATTTTACCCGGCGTGAAAAGATGTTCAAATGCCATGCGGCCTCCTGATATTGGGGTTGATATTCAGACTGATGTTGCGGTGCGGCTCCGGAAATGCCGCGTGATGTCCGCAAATCAGGAACGGGAGGTAAAAAGCGATTTGCGGTTTCAGACGGCAAAAGCCGCCTCTGCTCCGTCCCGCGTGGCGTAAAGTGCATCGCCGATGCGCCTGCAGTCTCCTATGAGGCGGTATTTCAGGCCGAGAGCATCCAGTTCCGGTCCGAGATCGTTAACCGGCCGGGTTCCCACGGCAAGAACAATGGTATCGGCCTTCAGGCTGAGCATGCTGTTCAGGTGGGCTATATCCACGCCGTAGTTCATGAAGCGCAGCACCGGTGAGTCGGGATAGAGATAGACGCCTTTTTCCACCATGAGATTGCGGTACAGGCCGAGGATACGCGGGTTGGTGTCATGCCCTATGGCCGCTGCGTCAACCACGGAAACATGATGTCCATCCCCGGCCAGCTTGACGGCGCACTCCATCCCCACATAACGGCCTCCGATGATAACTACGCGATGACCGGCCCTTGCGCGGTCCATGATGATATCGTTGCCCTGAACCAGACTGGGGCCGGGCTGGGGAAGCTCAAGGGGAAGTGAACGCGGAACCGCGCCTGTGGCAAGGATGATTTCGTCCTGAGCTGATTCCTTCAGCATGGCGGCAGTTACCTTCGTGTTCAGGTGAACGGTGACGCCGTTTTTTTCCAGCTCGCGCGCGAGCCAGGGAATGTAGGTTTTTTCTTCGTGCTTGTAGGAGGCATGGGCGGCTATGATCCACTGTCCGCCCAGTGCGGGGGATTTTTCATACAGATTGACCTTATGTCCGCGCAGGGCGAGTACACGGGCGCATTCCATACCCGCCAGCCCCCCGCCGACCACGGTCACGCGTCTGGAGACAGCGGCTTTGGCCGGAATATCATATTCCGTTTCACGCAGGACTTCAGGATTGACCGTACAGCTCACACGGGCAGGCTGAATTTCCCTGCGCTCGTTAAAAGTGAAGCAGTTCACGCATCCGATGCAACGGCGGATGGAGGCGAAATCCCCGGCCGCAGCCTTTTCCAGCCAGCGGGCATCGGTAAGCAGAGGGCGGCCCAGAGAAATGAAGTCCGCCTGCCCTTCCACCAGTGCTTTTTCCGCGGTGAGCGGCTCGCCGAGCTTGGCCATGGCAATGACCGGAACGGGGCTGACCTTTTTGATCGCCTCGGTAGTGGGCAGCAGATAAGCGGGCGGAAAGAAATAACAGCAGGAAATGTTCCACATGCGTTCCTGCGTTCCCACGGAAGGCTGTACGGAGTCCACCAGAGGGGCAATGAGCTTTGCAATGCGCACGCCTTCCTCCAAGTCTATCCCGCCGGGAACCATTTCGTCCACCGTAAGCCGGACGGAGAGCGGGTAATCGGTTCCGGCCTTGGCCCGCATGTCCGCGATGATTTCGCGCAAAAAACGAGTGCGGTTTTCCGTATTGCCGCCGTATTCATCCGTACGGCGGTTGCTGTACGGCGAAAGGAACATGGAGATCAGCTTGCCGGTGCAGGCATGGATTTCCACAGCGTCTATACCCGCCTCACGGGCGCGCCGCGCGGCGTCGCCGAACTGGGAAACATGTTCACGAATTTCTTCCGCCGTCAGCTCGCGCGGAATGATGGACGTGTATCCGAAACGCACCGGACTGGGGCCGGCGGCCGTATTGGTGCCTTCAATACGGGTGCCGCGCGCGACGATCTGCACCATGATTCTGGCGTCCAGCTCATGTACCTTTTTTACAATGGGAATGAACTGGGGAATAAAATCGTCGCTCTGGAGTGAAATGGTCTTGCCGTGGGGGGCGCCTTCCTGCTGGTAAGGATAGACGCCGGGCAGGCTGACCAGCCCGACGCCGTGTCTTGCGCGTTCAATAAGGGAAAGGGCGGCCTCCTCGCTGATATGGCCCTGTCTGTCGGTAGAGCGCAGATCCATGGCCGAATAGATGACGCGGTTTTTAAGTTCCAGATTCCCGATGCGGCCCGGTTCAAGCAGCTTTTTAATGCTGTTCATGAAATCCTCCTGAAAGAACAATGCGGGATCGTGACGTTTTCCGCATGAAGCGATATCTTGTTATGCCAGAAATATGCCAAAATATATATAGATAGAAATCAATATATTACGATCAAATGGTGGATATATATGTTGTTAAATGCAATATTGTATGATAGTGAATCAGTATATTTTAAATGACTTTCCTGCTAACCTGGGCCGGCACGTCATTACCCCGGGATTTAAAAACAGAGCCGCAGCAAGGCGGAAGAACATGGGAAGTGATTTCTTTGAGGGAGGAGGATTCTCCTGCCGCATACTCTACCGGATGAACGGGCTGGAAAGCGCCATGCGCTTTCTGCTGAATCTCCTGCAGGAAAGCATGCCCGTGGTGCGCATCAACATCATGTGCGCGGCTACGGATCTCAGCGTTTTTGTGCCTATTTCCGATACGAATACGGAGGATATGGGAGTTGTATACAGGCTGCCCGGAAGATCCGTGCCGTTCATTGAACCTGGACATCTTTCAGGCCCTCTGCTTGTGGGGGACCTGGAACAATACAAGGAGAAGCTGTACCGGGATATGCCCGGTTGTCATCTCCCCTTTCTTGAACATGCCTCACTGTTGAGACTCCCCTTGTTCCGGCGCGGCATCTATGTTTTTCTGATCAATTTCTGGAGCAACAGGCGGAGTGCATTTAACCATGAAAGCATGGAGCACCTGAAAAAACTGATTCGTCCACTGGGCGATGAACTTCAGGACAAGTTTGCGTACATGGAAAGCAGTCCCGCATCAGGTGAGGAATCGGGAACAGGATACGCCGGTCTGAAACGCTGCGAGGGGCTGGCGGCTGTGCGTGAGGCCGTGGTCAGAGTGGCTCCCACGGAGAGTACGGTGCTGATTACGGGGGAGACGGGAACCGGCAAGGAAGGCGTAGCTGAAGCCGTACATGAGCTTTCGCCTCGCTGCAAGGGACCCTTTGTGCGCGTGAACTGCGGGGCGATAGCGGAAAATCTTGTGGACAGCGAACTGTTCGGTCATGAAAAGGGGGCGTTTACGGGAGCACATGCCACGCGTGTAGGCTACTTTGAACTTGCGGCAGGCGGCACGCTGTTTCTTGATGAGGTAGGGGAACTGCCTCAGTCGGCCCAGGTGAAGCTGCTGCGTGTGCTCGACAGCCGGACCATCATGCGTGTGGGCAACCCCCGGCAGATTTCCGTGGATCTGCGTCTGGTGGCCGCCACCAACCGGAATCTTGAACGAATGGTTGCCGAGGGGAGCTTTCGGCAGGATTTGTATTACCGCCTGGCTGTATATCCCATTTCCGTTCCGCCGCTCCGTCAGCGCAGGGCGGATATCAGAACGCTCACGGAATATTTTATCGGCAGCAAGGCAAAAAGGATGAAGCTCCATCTGCCGCCGAAACTCTCGCATGTCGAGGAGGACAGGCTGTATCTGTATCACTGGCCGGGTAATGTGCGCGAACTTGAACATGTGGTGGAGAGAGCGCTCATCAATTCTCGTTCCGGCTCCGCCGCAGGTGAGCTGCACTTTGATTTGCCGGAAGTCGGACAAAAGAAGTACAGTCATCCAGATCTGTTTCAGGGCTGGCCCACTCTGGAGGAACTCAGCTCGCGCTATATCGATGCCGTTCTGGAAAAGACGGGCGGTCGCCTGACCGGGCCGGAAGGTGCCGCGGCGCTTCTCGGCATTCATTACACCACCCTGCGCGCGCATCTGAAACGCAGATCGGTTTCAGGGCAGGCGTGATTCAAGAGCATTTCGTGATTGAAACGCTCTGCAAGTCGAGCAAAACGTCTTGAGGAAATGCAAAGCGTGTTTCCCTGCGGGATTGCTGAGCAAGAGTGCCCGCAAGTTGCAAGGAAGAAAAATTCACTTTTCCCGTTAACCGAGCTGGTCTGCGCGCATTTCCCATGGCGATGATTCATTTGCTGAGTACATCAGCGGTTCCCTGACAGGTATGAAAACGCCCCTTCCGTCATACGGAAGGGGCGTTTTCACGGCGATTGCCGATACTGAATCAGTTGCCCTTCAGCTTCTTGAACCACAGCGGGTTATGGCGGCGAACAAAATCCTCGGGGACAAAGCCTGTGAACATGGAGCGCAGAGCCGGGCCTTCGCCCGGAGCCAGGGCGGCCATGTAGATATGGATCGGCAGGACAATGGCCATGATGCCCGCACAGCAGAAGTGAATGAGCATGCTCCAGCGCAGCAGTTCTTCCGTACCCGCGTGCGTTCCGGCAAACACCATGATGCAGCCGGTCACGATCAGGCCGAAACTGCTGACTACGGCAGCAATGGCGGCAAGTTTCTGGCCGGCGTTATAGAAGCCCTGCGGGGGCAGCGCGGGATCCATGCCCATGCGGCGCATGACCTTTTCGCCTATGGTAAGACGCAGTCCCTTGCGCATGCACCACGTCATGTCGGAAGCCGGATGAAGGGAAGTGATTTCCTTCATGAACGGCAGAGCTTCCTTGCGTCCCCGCAGGATGACGAAGACGAGACACAGCGCGATCCATGCCATGCCGACGGCTACATGCGCGCTGAGCAGCGGATACAGACCGCCGAACAGGGTCGACCATGCGGATGTCCACCATTCGCCCACGGGGCTCATTTCCGGATTGACCAAAAGGGCGAAACCCGAAAAGAGCAGAAAAAGCCAGCACACGGCATTGCCCCAGTGCAGAAAAATACCCCAGATGGAGTGACGGCGGATCATGCCTGACCTCCTTGATCGTTACGGCTGTTGTCGTCGTGCGCGTTTTCGGGGCCGTGTTCACGATCCGAAGGCAGGACGAGCTGCTTGAGAAAAACGCCGATGACGCCGAACAGGGCGAGGCCGCCCAGCCAGCGCGTACCTGTAGCGACATGCTCCATGGCCTTGACTGTGGCGGGAATTTCCGCGTCACGCGGCCAGTCCGTGGGGATAGTATGGTTGAGGTAGGTCAGCGAAGGTTTGGTATCGCAGTTCTTGGCGACGACATGCACCTGCTTGTTCTCCTTGAGCAGCAGGGAAACGGGATCTTCGGGATTATCCGCATCCCCAAAGGTGCGGCAGTGCGTGGGGCAGACCCGGACGCATGCGGGCACTTCACCGGGCGCGGAATACTCGCGGCAATAGTCGCATTTGTCTGCCGTACCTGTGGCTGTATCCTTGTAGCGGGCGTCGTAAGGGCAGGCTATGATGCAGGAGCCGCAGCCGATGCAGCGGGATTTGTCGATGACGACACTGCCGTCATCGGCTTTGTAGGTGGCATGCGTGGGGCATGCGTCCACACAGAGCGGCTTGTCGCAGTGCATGCAGGCACCGGGCTGAAAGGCGAACCCCAGCGGAGAAGAGACATCGGGCGTCTGGCGCACCCAGTTGCGGGCATGCCCGAGGGGCACATGATTGCGCTGCTGGCAGGCGACAAGGCAGGCCTTGCAGTTCATGCATTTGGTCGCATCTATGACCATGACGTAACGTGACATACTTAAACTCCGGATATGCGCTTCCGCGCGGCTCATGCCTTGGGTTGCGCGTCGATTTTACGCAGGGCGCAGCCCACGCCGTTGTGCTGGCAGGAGATACGATCCCAGTAGTTGGGCAGAATGGTGTTGATGTGCGGGCTGCGGTTCTGTTCCAGCGGGCTGGAAGCCGTGCAGTGGGAAGGCGTGAAGATGACGCCGGGGATGATCTCCGGCCGGATGTCCACCCAGGCCTCCAGGCTGCCCACAAAGGTTTCGATGAGAACTTTTTCTCCTTGCGCGAGCTTGTACTTCGCGGCTGTTTCCGGGTTGATGGAAACAAAGCGTCCCTCGGTATACTGCGCCAGCTCCCTGGAGAAATTGGTCAGCGTCTGCTGCCAGTGCCAAAGCACCTTGCCCTGCGTGAGCACGAGCGGGTATTTCTCGTCCCGTTCCTTTCCAAGCGGGCTGCCCTTGGGATAGGTCCACTTGATGCGGCCGAAAACGCGATCCTGCACAGTCATCGTGCCCTCGGGCGTCAGGAGCTTGCCGTCACGGAACACGTTGCCGAGATGTTCCTCGCCATTGGGTTCATAAATGGGCCAGACCAGTCCGTCCGGAGACTTGCGCAGACGATCGAGAGTCATGCCTTTCCACGAGGGAACGATGGAAACAAAGCGTTCATACAGGTCCGCCGGATCCTTGAAGCCGGGGTATCTGTCGCCGAACAGCGCGATGCCGAGATCACGGTAGAACTGCCAGTCCGGCACGCAGGAACCGGGGGCTTCCACGATTTTTTCGCGCCAGACTACCTGTTTCTCGTTGCCGTATCCCGAACCCTGGCTTTCGGGAGAGAATACGGCAGGAATGAAAAGATCTGAGGCTTCGGTTTCTTCGGTCATGAAGAAGCCGCGATGCACCACAAAGGGCACCTTTTCAATGGCCTTGCGCACGTTGTCGCAGTCCGGGTAGCGGCGGTAGCTGCAGTTAAGGAACAGTACATCGATATTGCCCTTTTCCATTGCCATGCGCAGACGGCGGAAGTTCATCTTTGCCTTGTCCAGAGGGCCGAGCAGCGCGTCGACAAATTCGTCATCGCCGCCGGGCTTGCCGCTCTGCATGGTCATGATGCCTCTGCCGGAACCGAAGATATTGTCGGTCAGAGCCTGAAGGAAAATAAGCGCGCGTACGGTCTGGATGCCGTTGGTATAGCGTGAGAGAGCGCCTCCCAGCCAGAGGATCGTGCGGGGGCTTTCCGCCAGGGCGGCATAGAAGGCCACAGCCTCATCTGCCGGAACACCCGTGATTTCCTGTACTTTTTCCGGTGTGTAGGGCGCGGCGTCTTCCCTCAGCTTGTCAAGGTCGGTGATCAGGGCGCGGGCCTTGGTTTCGTCAAAGGCTCCGTGTTCAAAGACGTATCGGATCGCACCGAGAGCCAGCGCTCCGTCCGTGCCGGGCAGAGGCTGGAGCTGGGTGGTGCACCACAGACTGGTGCGGGTTCTGCGCGGATCGATGTAAACAAGCTTGACGCCCCTGGCTTTGGCCATTTCCAGCCAGCGGGTGTAAGGCGGATACAGGTCGTTGATGTTGGCGCCCCACAGGACCACCGTATGCGCGTTGCACAGCTCGTTGACCGTGGTGGTGCAGTTGCCTGTGCCCGTCAGGGAGGTCAGCATGTTGGATGCCGTGCTGGTGCAGGTTTCACCGGGCGGCATCATATGGACGCAGCCGGCGAGATGCAGGGTCATTTCGGCGGCAAGTTCACTTTCGCGGCTGTCCCACAGCGGCATGGTCAGGGCCATGCGGTCGCCCGCCTTGCTGCCGTGCTTTTCCAGGCATTCTCTGACCTTGGAAGCGGTAATCCGCACGGCTTCCTCATAGCTGATGCGTTTCCAGCTGCCGTCAGGCTGACGCAGCATGGGCTCGGTCAGACGATAGGGGCTGTTGATGAGTTCGATGACGGACAGCCCCTTGGGACACATGGAGCCGCCGGTCCAGCGGTTGTCCTTTTCTCCGATGAAACTTTCCACCATGCCGTTGCGCACCTGGGCCTGATAGGTACAGCGGGCCTGACAGAAGGAACAGAATCCCTTGACAAAGGAGATGGGGGCAAGCCCTCCGGGTTCTCCCCTGCCGGAAATGGTGCCCATGCCGAGCGCGCGTTCGGGGGCGCCCGTCATGACCGCCGCGCCTCCGGCGAGCAGCGCGGCGCTGAGCCGAAGGAAGTTTCTGCGTGAATAGGTGTCTTGCATGACGATATCCTGTGGGTTTGCCTTGTGGCTATTTCAGGTTCGCTTGACGCCTCCGCCGGGAAGGAAAGAGGCGTTCTGTTTTTCCAGCATACCCGAAATACCGGAAAAAGTAAGCGTGTTTTCCGTTGGTTCGGCTGGAGGAATCCGGGGCGGGGCAGCCAGGGAGCCGGCGTCAGGCTGTTTTCGGAGCCTGCCTTTTTGCGGGAGAGGGGCTTTCTCCGGCCAGAAACGCGGCGGTCTCGTCTGCATTTGCTCCCGTGAAATATTCTTCCAGCGGGTAGGGCAGCCGGGCCAGTGCGGCGCGCATGTCTTCCGGAACAAAGCGCGTCCCCGCGAGAATTCTTTCAATATCCACAATACTGCGGGAGGAAAAGAAATCTCCGAATATCCGGCAGGTGTGGACAATACCGTTTTTCACATCCAGCCGGCAGTCCACTGCTCCCCAGGGGAAGCGCTCCCGCAGCCTGGTGGTGAATGCCGGAGATTTACCGTAATTCCAGTCCCATGAGCGATATTTGCTTTCCGCCAGTTCCAGCGCTCTGGCCTCCACTTCAGGCGGAAGAGTCGCCTCGCCCCCGGCGCAGCGGCATACCACGGCGTCCGTGACCATGCGCAGACAGGTATCGCGGTCAAGCGCGGGATCCATGAATTCACGCAGATTGGCCACTCTGCTCCGATGGGAGGCAACCCCCTTGGAACGGTACTTGTCCGGGTTGCCCGTCAGAGCGCGGCCCAGCACGGACATATTCAGATCCACCAGCATGGTGCCGTGATGCAGCAGTTTTTGTCCGCTGCGGCGCTGGGCGCTGCCGGAAATCTTGCGCCCGGCGACGGTGATGTCGTTGCGGCTGGAAAGTTCGGCCTGAATGCCCAGATCGCCCAGAGCATCCACCATGAGCCGCATGAACGGGGCGAATTCCGCCTTTTCGTTCCTGCTTATCGTGGTCAGAAAGGAAAAGTTCAGATTGCCCTCATCATGATACACCGCTCCTCCGCCGGTTCCGCGCCGGACAACGGGAATACCGCTCTCACGAATGAAGGCTTCGTCAATTTCCTCCAGTGTGTTCTGATGTCTGCCCACAATGATGGACGGGCCGTTGCGCCAGACCAGAAACCAGCCGGGTTCCCCCGGTTTCAGGGAATCGAACAGACATTCCTCAAGGGCGAGGTTATGGGCGGGGTCAAGGGAGTGTATACGCAGAGCCAGCATTGGGGAAATCCTTATCCTCGGGAGGGAGGCGTTCGTCACTGTTCAAGCATGACGGGTGATTGCCGCGCGCCGTATCCGTTCCGGCGGAGCAGAAAACGGGCATCGGTCGGGCAAGGCTTGCGGGTGACCGGAGGGAATCGCCTGCCGGAGAACCCCGCTCTTCATATCATTTCCCCTGAGCGGACAAGCAGCATGACTGACCGGCAGTCACAATACCGTTGCTTTGTCTGTCTTTCAAGATATTGTTGCGGTTATCCGGGATGAAACTCATGGAAGTCCGCTGCTGGGGCTTATCCCTCCGTGTCGGGGGCTTCGGCCAGGGAACCCCGAAGGATGCGGCGGAGTTTCCGCGTCGTCCAGTTGCCGAAATGGTCAAGGTACACATAATAGACGGGAGTGATATACAGGGTAACGATCTGAGAGAAGATCAGTCCTCCCGCCACGCAGATGCCGATGGGGCGGCGCATGTCCGCTCCGGTGGCTCCCATGCCGATGGCCAGAGGCAGAGCGCCCATAACCGCGGCCAGAGTGGTCATGAGAATGGGGCGGAAGCGGACGAGGCATCCCTTGATTACTGCCTCTTCGGGAGCAAGATGTTCCTTCCGTTCTGCTTCCAGTGAGAAGTCGAGGACCATGATCGCGTTTTTTTTGACAATGCCGATGAGCATGATGATGCCTACAAAGGCCATCATGTCCAGTTCGAGATTGAATATCCAGAGCAGGAGCATGGCGCCGAATCCCGCCGAAGGCAGGCCAGACAGAATGGTGATGGGATGGATGAAGCTTTCATACAGAATGCCGAGTACAATATAGATGAGCACCAGAGCCACGATGATCAGTAGGATCATGCTGACGACAGAGGACTGGAAGTCCTGGGCGGTTCCGGTGAAGCTGCCTGTCACGGTATCGGGCAGAATGGTTTCCGCCGTGTCCTCCACATCCCGCATGGCGTCGCCCATGGCGTAGCCGGGAGAGATATTGAAGCTGACGTTCACGGCGGGGAACTGCCCCTGATGGTTGACGGTCAGGGGGCCGGCCTCGTTTCTGTAGGTGACGAGCGTGTCCAGAGGAACCAGCGCCCCCCTGTCGGAACGCAGGTAAATGGAGGACAGCACCGAAGCGGAATCCTGGAGGTCGGGCAGCACTTCCAGCTTGACCGTATAGTCGCTGACGTCCGTGTAAATGGTGGATATCTGGCGTGTTCCGAACGCCGAATACAGCGCGTTCTCGATCTGCCTCAGGGTAATACCGAGCATCCCCGCCTTGTCCCGGTCGATATCCAGCCGGATGGTGGGATTCATGAGCTGGAGGTCCGTTCCAACGTCACGCACGCTCGCGGTTCCCTTGAGGGCTTTTTCCAGTTTCTGCGCGGCGGGGTAGAGGTCCGCACTGTCCGTGCCGACCAGCGTATAGGTGTACTGGCCTCCGGAGCCGCCCGCACCCCGGCTGTCCGCGTTCTGAACGTACACATTGAGGGTGGGATTATCGCCGAGCGCAGCGCGCAGGCGGTTGATGACGACGTCGATATGGTCGCGTTCCTTGATCGGTTTGAGGCGCACGGTGATGTTGCCGGAGTTGGTTTCCCCGCGCGTTCCGCCTCCCACGGTGGAAAGATAGCTGTCAACGGCGGGATCGGCCGCGATGATGGGGTGCAGGCCGCGCTGCGCCTCGGCCAGGGCGGTGAAGGAGATGGATTCCTCCGCTCTGGTGGTGATGCGGATACGGCCGCCGTCCATGGCCGGGAAGAACCCCGTGGGCATGTGTGCAGCCAGTACGCCTGTGGCGGCAATGAGGCCCAGAGATGCGGCAAAGGTCGCAAAGCGGTGCCGCATGACAAAATGCAGGCTGGTCTCATAGCCGCGCAGCAGACGATTGAAGGCGTTTTCCATGGCTGCCCTGAAGCGGCTGTCTTTCACATGAACCGACGCGTCAGTCAGAAACTTGGCGCTGAGCATGGGGGTCAGGCTGATGGCGATGAACAGGGAAACGCTCACCGCGATGATGATGACGGCTGCGAATTCCACGAACATACGTCCGGCCACGCCCGGCATGAAGAGCAGGGGGATGAAGACGGCGGCCAGAGAAATGGTCATGGACATGATGGTGAAACCCACTTCGCCCGATCCGTCCATGGCGGCCTGCCACGCGGATTTGCCCATTTCCCGGTGGCGGACGATGTTTTCCAGCATGACAATGGCGTCATCCACCACGAAACCCACCACCAGAATGAGCGCCATGAGGGAAAGGTTGTCGAGGCTGAAGCCCGCCGCAAACATGAAGGCATAGGTCGCCACAATGGAAAGCGGCACGGCGAGGCTGGGAATGACGGTCGCCCTGACGTCGTGCAGAAAAAGATAAATGACGGCTATAACCAGAAATATGGTCAGAATGAGGGTAAACTGCACCTCATCCACGGAATCCTGAATGGGGATGGAACTGTCTTCCATCACTGCCATCTGAATGGACGGCGGCAGAGATTCGTCAATGGACGGCAGAATATCGAGGATATCGCGCACCACCTGCACGGTATTGCCGCCGGGCTGGCGCGTCACCTGCACGATGACGCCGTTTTCTCCGCTGACCCAGCTGGCCTGCTTGGTGTCTTCCACGCCGTCTTCCACCAGCGCCACATCTTCCATGCGCACGGGGGCGCCGTTGCGCCAGGCCACGATGATCCGGCCGAATTCCTCCGCCGTGCGCATCTCGCCGGAAGCCTTGATGTTGCGGATGCGCGTCTGCCCGTCCAGCGTTCCTGTGGGCAGGGTGACATTGGCATCCTGTACCGCGGCCGAAATTTCGTCCATGCTGACGTCGCGCGCCACCATGAGGGCCGGGTCAAGCTGCACGCGCACGGCAAAGCGTTTCGCGCCGCGCACTTCAGTTTTGGAAACGCCGTTCACCATGGAAAGGCGCTGGGAAATATAGGTTTCCGCATACTGGGTAAGCTCCTGCGGCGTCAGGGACCTGGAAGTCAGGGCGATTTGCAGGACGGGCAGGGAGTCGGGGTTGATCTTGATGAAGCGCGGCTGTTCGGTCATGGTGTCGGGCATGCGCGAATAGGCCTGGGAAATGGCGGACTGTACGTCCAGGGCGGCGCCGTCGATATCCCGATCGAGTTCAAACTCGATCATGACCATGGTGCGGCCCTGCTTGTTGGTGGATTTGAGACTCTTGATGCCCGCAATGCCGGAAATCTGCTTCTCCAGCGGCTTGGCCACCGAAGTTGCCATGGTTTCGGGGTCGGCGCCGGACATTTCCCCTATGACGATGATGTAGGGATACTCCACATTGGGCATGTCGTTGAGCGGCAGAAGCGTATAACTCAGCAGACCGAAGATGAGTATTCCCGCCATGAGCAGGGTGGTTGCCACCGGGCGCCTGATGAAAATCGCCGACATGTTCATGAAGCGGCTCCGGGGGTAGCAGGCTGCTTGTCCTCCGCTTGCGTCCGCACAGAGGGAAAGCGTACGTCTATTCCGTCCGCAAGGCGGACATGCCCTTCCATCACGACCTTTTCCCCTGCCTCAAGCCCTCCGGTCACCACGCTGACGCCATTGTGCTCAACGCTGGTGGAGACCAGGCGGTAACGGGCCTTCATGTCGTCGCCCACCACATAGACAAAGGTTCCATCCGGTCCGATGGTCACGGCCCGGGACGGAACAGTGACCGCATCTTTCAGCAGACGCAGACGCAGGGTGATGCGGGCGTATTCGCCGGGCCACATTTTGCCGTCGGTATTGGGGAAGCGCGCCTTGAGGGGAACCGTTCCCGTGGCGCTGTCCACATTGCCGATGAAGGTAAGTTCTCCTTCGCTTTCCGTATCGTCCTTGGTCCGCGCCGTGACCCTGAGGCTGGATTCGGATGCGAGCCCGCGCACTTCGGGCAGATACCGCTCCGGCACGGAAAAGGTCACATCCACCGGCGCTGTTTCATCAATGATAAGAAGCGGCTGGGTATGCGCCGTGACAATGTTGCCCGGATCCACCTGAATGACGCCGGCGCGGCCGTCCATGGGCGCGCGGATTTCGCAGTAGGAAAGGTTGAGCCGCGCCTGCTCCACTGCCGCCTCGTCCACCTTGACTGCGGCCCGGTAGCCGATGGCGGCCACGCGGGCCTCGTCATTCTGCGCGGCGCTGGTAAAGCCTCCTCTGGTCAGCTTCTGCGAGCGTGTCAGATCCTGTTCGGCCTTGACCAGTTTGGCCCTGTCGCTTTCGAGCTGCGCGAGCACCTGGTGCAGCGCGATTTCCGCAGGCCTTTTGTCGATGACGAAAAGCAGATCATCCTTTTTGACATGCTGGCCTTCCCGTACCAGAACTTCCATCAGTTCTCCGCTCACACGGGAAACGAGCGTCACTGTAGCCGAGGCTTCCACCGTGCCTACAGCGTCAATGGTGGAGGGCACGTCAAGCAGGCGGGCTTCGGTGACGGTGACCAGCGCCGGTTTGGGGGCGCGCTGTTCCTTCTTCTGTTCTCCGGAGCAGGCCGTCAGGCAGAGAGAACCGGCGAGCAGGGCGCAGAATACGGGATGACGGGGCATATGCATGAAAAGTATCCTTGAATGAACAGGTTATGGCAGAACAGCCTCTGGGGAGACGCGGTTCCTGCGCCGGCATGAATGTCCTGAGGAGGACGAAAACGGAAATGAACCTTGCGCCTCCTGGAGCTCTGAACAGCTTCAGATACGTGTTTGTGTTCTCCTAATACAATTTGTTGGGTTGCGCTTGTCAAGCCGCACGTCGAGGAGTGGTAAATAATATTGTATAATATCAATATATTATGGTATTTTTGTTTTTGTAACATTATATTTCAGCCAGCCTGCAGCGCAGCGCGCGGGAAGGGAAGGAAAAGCGTCATCGGCAGCACTTTGCAGCAGGTATTTTCAAGGGCTGTGTTGCAGGGGAATGCCGAAAATATCCTTCGAGCGCCGGAGGCGCGGGCGCAGAGAGCTTTGAGGCCGACCAGGCGGCGGCCTTCCCGAGGGGCCTTGTCTGTTGCCGGGCAGGGCAAGGCTTACATGCATCGAGAGCAGAGATGACGCCCCCGCTGCATGGTCGTCGGCATGGAAGGGTCCGCGGGTACGACGCAGCATTTTCCGCACAAAACGCGAGCGGGAGCGAGTATCCGCAAGGCTGATCGAGCGTCGTCAGGAAGTGATGCGGGCAGTGTCCCGCAGAGCGGAGCCTTTGCGGCAACGGATGTTGCCGCCTCGCTGCCGGGGCAAAACCGTACGTCCCGCGAACAGCCTCAACGCTGTTCTGCAACAGAGCGTTTCCTGGGGGCTTCTTGACTGCGGAGCAGGTTTTGATAAAGATGGAACATATTTTTTCAGCGAGGTCGGAACATGGTTTTTCTGTATCTTTGATGCGGCTGTGCCGGGTGCCACCGGGAGTGGTCCCCTCATTGTCCGCGCGGATGGAGGAAAAGAGCTGTTCCGGCGTCTGCGGGCAGTTGATTCCCCCTTTTCTTCTCCCCTGATTTCCGGGCGGACCGGCCGAACATGGTTTACAAGCCGTGTTGCACACTCGTCCACCTTTCGGACTTTCAGAGGAGAAAGCATGAAAAGCAACTTTTTTGCCACAACAGCGGGCATTGTGGCCACCGGTGCCGTTATCGGCATTCTGGCCGTTGTCCTTCAGCTCAACGGCAACCCTCCCAATATGGGCATTTGCGTGGCCTGTTTTGAGCGCGACATGGCCGGGGCGCTCGGTCTGCACCGTGCGGCCATTGTCCAGTATCTGCGCCCCGAGATCATCGGCCTGGTACTCGGCTCCCTGTGCGCGGCTCTGGCTTTCGGCAATTTCAGGGCGCGCGGAGGGTCGTCTCCCATTACGCGTTTCATGCTCGGCATTATCGCCGCCATGGGCGCACTGGTCTTTCTGGGGTGTCCGTGGCGCGCCGTGCTGCGCCTTGCAGGCGGGGACCTCAACGCCCTTCTTGGTCTGGCCGGCCTGTTCACGGGAATCGGCGTGGGAACGCTGTTCTTCCGCCGGGGCTATTCACTCGGCCGCAGCGGTCAGCAGTCCACGCTGACTGGCTGGCTCTTTCCGTTGCTCATGCTGTGTCTGCTTGCCCTGTATCTGTTCTTTCCGCAGATTGAGGGAAAGGACAAAAGCGGCGTCCTGTTCTATTCCGTTTCCGGTCCCGGTTCCCAGCATGCTCCGCTGCTTGTTTCGCTCGGACTTGCCCTGGTCATCGGGTTTGTCGCGCAGCGCAGCCGGTTCTGCACCATGGGCGCGTTCAGAGATCTCATTCTTTTCCGTCAGATGCATCTCCTTCTTGGGCTGCTTGCCATGCTGGGAGCGGCCTTTCTCATGAATCTGGCCTTTGGCGGCTTTCATCCCGGCTTTGATAATCAACCCGTGGCGCATACCGACGGCCTGTGGAACTTTCTCGGCATGGTGACCGCAGGCCTGGCCTTTGCCCTCGCGGGCGGCTGTCCCGGGCGTCAGCTCTTTCTGGCAGGGGAGGGAGATTGCGATGCGGCCGTTTTTGCCACCGGTCTGCTCGTCGGGGCCGCCATGGCGCATAATTTCGGCACCGCCAGTTCCGGCGCGGGTATCGGACCTTACGGCATCCACGCTACACTCATCGGCTTTGCGGTTTGTCTTCTGATTGGCTTTCTGAACAGCAAAAAGGCATAAGGAGTGCTGTTATGACAAAAGAAATTAATACCTGCGGGCTTTCCTGTCCTCAGCCGGTACTTATGGTGCATGAGGCGATCCGGGCTGGGGAGGGGGAACTGGATGTGCTGACGGATAACGAGGCCAGCCGTGAGAATGTGGCACGGGCCGCTGAAAAACAGGGTTTTTCCGTAACCCCCGTTGAGCTGGACGGGGGCATCTGCCGCCTGGAACTGCGCAGATGAGTCTGTGGAAGCGCCTTCTGGGGGTCGTTGCTTCTTCTGCTCCGCATGCGGCGGAGAGGGGGCGGCCCCCTGTTCCCTCTCCGCACGAAACGGAGCAGGGGATCATGGTATTTGAAAATACGGCTGAAGTGATCCGGGCCGAGCGACTTCTGGGCATGTGCGGACTTCCTGTCCGGGTCATGGGGCCGCCGCCGGATCTGCGAACGGGCTGCGACATGGTGCTGGTTTTTCCCCTGCTGGCAGAACTCGCCGCACGGACGGCCCTGGAAAACGGGAATCTTCACCCCGTACGGATTGTACCGCTGCATGACCTGCTGCTGGAGCCGGTATCCCTGTTCCATGCCAGGCGTTATGCGGACTATCTGATGGTGCGTGCGGCGAATATGAAACTGACCACGAAGCTGCCGGACGGACACATCGTAAATGTTTCGGGAGGCGGCTGCCCGGACGTGCCGTATCTTGCCGCGCTGCTGGTGGGGACCCGGCTGATTCCGTCAGGCATTCCTTCTGCTGTCGGAGAAAAGGTGGCCGAAGCGCCGCGCCTGCACGGAAGGACCCTGTGTTCCTATTCGCTTCAGAAAGCTTTTGAGGAAACCGGGCGATTGCTGACGCATCCGGAGGAAATGCCTGAAACAGAGGATTTCAGCGTCCGGCAGGCAGATATGGGAGGCGCCCATCCGCTGCTCCGCCAGGCCGGGGAACCACGACCCTGGCTGATTTGCGGCACTGTGCCCGATCCTTCCTTTCCCTTGTGCCGGGGACGCTGGTATCTGGAAGGAGAGATTCTTCTGCCTCTTGACGGTCAGGCCGGCGGGCAGGGCATTCCGGTGCAAAGAGGAACCCCTGCGCTTGTCGCCGCCGCCCTGGCCTGCGCAGCGGAGACGTCCCGCATGCCCCTGGAAGCCCTGCTGGTGGGAGACGAGGGAACCGGCGCGGGAAGCCGCGCCCTTTATAAAAGGCTGGCGGAAGATATTCTGCCTTCGGGGGGAGCCGGCCCCGGGACGGATGGCAATGTGCTGGGCGGATTGACTTTCCATTATCTTTTCCCGGATATCGACGGGCACAACCGCGTGCTTATGGCCTTGGAGGAAATGCAGGAAAGGCCGCTTGCAGTAGCTGACGCCGGATTCATGTACGCCGCCAAGATGAGCGGGTATGCCGCGAACTATGATCTTTTCACTCCCGACGCGGGGGAACTGGCTTTTCTTGCGGATGAAAAGGCCCCGCACCCTTTCTACACGCGCGGCTATATTCTTGCGGAGGACAGAGATATTCCCTCCCTGGCCGAACGCGCGTTCCGGCATGGAAACTGTGCCCGCCGCATGCTGGTCAAGGGCGCGAGCGACATTCTGTTCAGGGGAGGGGAGGTCGTGGCCCGTGTGGATTTGCCCTGTGTTCCCGCCATGGAGGCCATGGGCGGCACCGGAGATTTCGTTGCGGGCATGGTCACGGGCCTGTTGTCACGGGGATACGATCTGGAAAGCGCCGCACTTGCGGCGGCACGCTGCAACCGTCTTGCAGGGGCGGCGGCCAGACCTGCGCCCGCCGCGCAGGTGGCGGAACTGCTGCCGCACATACCTGCTGCCCTGCGAATCCTGTCGGGAGACTGACAGGTATGCGGCGCACCTGTGAATGATGGAAAATCCTCTTGGTACAGGTATCAGACAAAGGTGTTTTTCGCCGTTTCTCCGGGGGCGGGGCGGTAGCGTTCAAACAGCTCACGCGCCAGAGCACGGCAGGCGGGATCCGGATCATCTCCGGCGTTATGCAGGAGACACAGAGCTTCATGTCTCAGATCCGGCCGCACCGCCATGACACGTTCCACCGCTCGATAGCAGGAAAGACGCAGAGGCGCGTAATCGCACCAGGTATTGTCTCCTTCCTTGTTCCGGATATAGGAGAAAAGAACGCGGTAGAAATCGTCGGCCAGCAGGCGCGACTGCGCCAGAGCTTCGCCGAATGCTTCGGGAATACCCCAGCCGATGTTGCCCGATTCCTCATTCATATGCCACATGAAACGCCTGATCACATTTTTCGCCTCTTCCGGCCTTTCCTTCCGCAGAACAGCCAGGACTCCCCCCAGAGCCGCGGCGGCTCTGTCCGTGAGCGGCTCGCCTTCGGGCAGACAGGCGAACAGGGGACCGACCAGAGAAGTGGGATCGACCTGACGAACATCGTCCGGGGCGTCCGGCGCGAGTTCGGGCGGCAGAGGCTGAGCGGGCGACCAGTCTTCACGGCGGAGCCATTTGCGGATATCGTGTTTCAAGGCGCGAAAGCGGGGCATGCATATCTCCTCGAGATCTTGTCTGACCCCGACATGGAAGTCTTGCGGCGTCAGATTCCGGTTTCAGACGTGAGTCCGTATTGAATTAAGTCCTGCCCGCGCGTTGTCCAGAGTCGGAGAGTCCAGGCTATTCCACAGCAGGGGGCAGGATTTGAATACTTGACATCCATCGAGTTGCGTGAGAAAAGAAATGGATATGCGCTCGTAGCTCAGTTGGATAGAGCGACAGCCTCCTAAGCTGTAGGCCGCAGGTTCGATTCCTGCCGGGCGCACCACAAATAAAATCAGGAGTTTACGCACTTTTTTTGTGTAAACTCCTTTTCTTTTTTCTGTCGATTTTGGGTAGTGGTTTCCCATTGGTTTCCCTATCCATGCGGAACCACACGGTTTTGCCGTATAGATGGGCTTTCCGCAGGCAGACCGTCCGTAATCGCTTTTTCTGTCATTTTTGCTGTCCAGAGGCATGCTCAGAGGATGTTCCTTTCTCTGAGCATGCCTTTTTTTGTCACTTTCAACTGAAGGAGTTTTGATTCTTATGGATTTCCAGCATGAAGCAAGGCAGCAGGGTTCATGGACTATCCCTGCAGGGAGCAAGGTACTGATAGAACTTTCCCTGATCCGTCCCAAGCAGCAGAACGATTGCCCGGACCCGTTTCTGGGAGAAAGCAAAAATGGGCTTCGAAGTCTGTTCATCAAGTGCCTGGTTGTGGCTGGCACATATGACGGACACTATTTTTATGATCGGATATGGGCACCGGGTTTTCTGCAAAAGATCGCACTGAATGAAGGCCAGGAAAAGGCATGTGCGAGGGGTGGGGCAATGATCCGTGCCTTTCTCGAAGCCGCCAATAATATTTCCCCTGATGATGCCTCCGGGCGAGCGCAGTCCTGCCGCGTAATTGACTCGTTTTCAGAGCTGAATGGTTTGAGGTTTCCCGTCTGTGTGGGGCTTAACCCGGAACCTGTGGAAAAGAACGGCGTGGTTTACTGGAACAACGTGCTTTACCAGGTCGTGACGCCTGACGATCCCGATTTTCGGCATGTGATGGATGGCGGAGAAGTCCTGACGAACGGCCCGATCATCTGTGCATCCTCGCGCGAGAAGGCTCGTGCAGCGCAAAATGCGGCTGATGAAACCAATGAACCCAGCCAGGGCTGGGGTACGGACTTTTAAACGTTTTAAATGAAAGACGCCCCCCTCCACAAAGGGGGCGTCTTAGGTGAGGATAGCGCATCAAATGATGACACAACAAATTAACGCTACAGTTCTTACTGTAGGCATTACGTGGCGTTCTGTCAAGGAAAAAAGTTATACACAGGTGCAACAATGTTTTACCACCATTGCTTTGAGAGGCGTAAAACATGAGTATTGATGCTACACGCTGGGCATGGATCCAGCAAAATGTGAGCAGCGCCCAAAAACTTGTCCTGCTGTCGCTGGCGGACAGAGCCTCTGAAGATTGCCGCTGCTGGCCGTCACTTACGAGACTTAGCCATGATACATGCCTCAATAAAAAAACGGTAATAGCGTGTATTTCGGATTTAATTGAAAAAGGCCTGATCCGAAAAATCACGGAAACAGGAAAACATAATGTTTATGAATTAATCGGAGTTGAACTCCGCGAAACTGAAATCGCCAAAAAAATTACCAGTCCCAAAAACGGTACCAGTACCGAAAATGGTACTGGTCAAAAATTGACCAGTACCAAAAACGGCACAGCACCTGTACCGAAATTGGGACCACACCAGTCCCAAAAACGGTACCCGAATCTTAAATTAATCGATCAAGAACCAGAAGAAAAGAATATATACGCGCCTGTCCGGCCAGCCGATGGGGCGGCCGGCCGACAGGCATCCCCCGGAAACGGAAAGAAGCCTTATGGACAGTTCGGCCATGTTCTGCTGACCCGGGAGGAATATGAACAACTCAAGACAAAGTTCGGCATCGAGATGTGCGAAAGCTCAATCCGGTATCTGGACATATACATCGGCGCAAAGGTGGGGCAGAACGACAGTCTGGCAAAGGAGAACCACTTTTATACGATTCAACTCTGGGTTCTGGATGCCGTAAAGCAGAAGATGGGCCAGGAGAATACGGCGTCTTCATGCAGTGCCGCTTCCACTCCCGCCGAGCCACAGCGTGGAGCGTCCGTTTGTCGGGAAGAGCTTGAACAGCGGGCGGACAGGAACTGGAAGAACTATCTGTCAAAACTCCGGGAAGGCCGTTCGTCCGCCTTCATGCCTCCAGTCTCGGCGGGGTCGGCCATCAGAGAGAAGGTCGCGGTGAAGGTGTCTTCATGCAGTGCCGCATCCACTCCCGTCGAGTCACAGCGTGGAGCGTCCGTTTGTCGGGAAGAGCTTGAACAGCGGGCGGACAGGAACTGGAAGAACTATCTGTCAAAACTCAGGGAAGGGCGTTCGACCACCTTCATGCCTCCAGCCTCGATACAAGCAGGCGTGGGAGAGACAGGCGGAGCGTGGGCATTGTGTTGACAACGTGCGGCAAGTCTGAATAATTAATTATCAACATGTCGAAAATCCAAGGAAAGATATGTGTAATTCTCAGCACCTATTCAATTTCCATGTAAAAAATGTAGCTCTTTCAGTATGCGGTTGCATCCTTCTTGCAGGGTGCGCGATGCAGAAAACGGAGCCGCATGATGCTTCGGACACGCAGGATATGGTGACAACTGCGGCAAAACAGATACACGAGGAGTTGATAGAGCTTCGCTCCATGCTGGATGGCAAGAAAAAGGTTCCGGATACGAATCGTCCCTATGCGGGGCCGCTTGCAAAACCCGTGACGTTTTCCTGGGTCGGGCCGGCAATTCCGGCAATACGGACTGTAGCGGAATTGATTGATTTTCAACTTGAGGTTCAGGGACACCTTTCAAAAGTGAGTCCCATCATCAGAATAGATGCAAAGAAGCGTCCGGCACTGTCGGTACTGGAAGATATAGGCTGGCAATGCGGTCCGTCCATGGGTGTTGTTGTCCGTGAAAGTGAAAAGACAATATATGTTTTCTTCGAGAAATAGTCATGAATCAGTGTCTTGCGTTTTTCTTGCTTTTTATACATCTTATCCTGGGAGTATTCCCGGATTTCAGCCTGGCACAGACAGACAGGGAAGCACTTCATGAAGTGCAGTCAATGCCGGGAGCGGAAAACACTGAAGAGCGGAATTTGCGAATAAAAGTAGTTGAAGATACCGCTATGGCTGCGGGAATTCAGGCGGGGGTCGTATGGAAATACAGAAAACTTTTTGATGAATTTGAAAAAAGAGACACGGAATTGTGTCAGATCTTTGATTTCGGGCTGCTTTTGCTGGAAGGTGATGTTCTTCCTCCTGTAATTGTGGAAGTCGGTCCTGCCATACGAGTAGAAAAAAAGTCTGCATATACATCTGTCATCAAACATTACAAGATAATTGAAGATGCAAGATTTACATCTGTTCCGATATCATGGCGTGATTATTTTTCGTATAAATTTACCAATAAGGAAAGTATTAATGCTGTATTGCTCCCGAAAAATGAGCAGGAAAAAGAGATATGGAAGAGTAAAACACGGGAAGGCTTTAAAAAGGGCGTGGAACATGCAACAATATTGTTTTCATCTCAATTTTCGAAGCTTGTACGTGATTTTAGAGGGATGATACTTTATCATAAACTTGTGAAGCAGAATATAATTACTCCTCCAACTATTGCGCGTGGCGACTACAGGACTACGGTAAAAGATAAAGAGCTTATGATTGGGGAAAGGGTATTTCGTGTTGTCATGGACAGTTCATTCCAGGATGAAAAAGAATGGAAAATGCACTAGTTTATGAAAACGAACCGTTCAGCGTATGGCTGGATGATGATTTCAACCGGTTCTGTCTATGGTGCGCGGAGCTGAAGACGATATCAGATATACAGTTTTACTCAGGATGCCATGTTTTTATAAAAAATAATGGCATATGGCAGAAAATAACAAAGCGTAAAATCAATTACACCAATCTTGTAGCCATAATAAATCAGATTTCACGTGACGAAACGGCGGAAGCAATGCTTGTTTCTGGCAAGTTTATTGATTTCAATTATGTGATTAATGCGGAAAACAGGGAGAAGGAATATATATTCAGGTGCAATGCGACCGCCTGCAGAGATTATATGGGGGGAAGAGCGGGCGCGTCACTGATTATGAGAATTATTCAGGAAATCCCTCCAAGCCTTGAGGATCTGGATGTGGAACCGGCACTCATGAAGACGTGCCATCCACCGAAAGGACTTGTTTTGATTACAGGGACAATGGGAAATGGAAAATCAACGCTTATGGCGGCAATCCTGCGCCATATTCTTCAAAATGAACCCAGATATATTTCAACATTTGAGGACCCTATCGAATTCAACTTGTTGAAAGTGCCGAATCCTGTTGGGATTGTAACGCAAAGTGAAATACACAGGCATATTGAAAGTTTTAAAGACGCACCTGTGACATCTTCCAGAAGGGCGGTTGATGTACTTTACATAGGAGAATCAAGAGATGTGAACACGCTTATGGGGGTCCTCAATTCTGCCGATATGGGAATGGCGGTATACACGACTGTACATTCTGACTCCGTTCCTGAAACAATCCAGCGCATATGCAATGTTTTTCCTTTTGCGGAAAGGGATAATGTCGCATCAAGTATTGTAAATACAATACAGCTTATAGTTCAACAGCGACTTGTTCCAAAAGTCGGTGGGGGACGTATCGCCATACGAGAATATTTGATATTCACCGATGAACATAAAAAAATATTACGTCAAAATTCATACATCAATTATTTTCAGCTTATACAGAAAATGGTTGAGGAAGATGGGGTTTCACTGGAAAGAGCGGCAAGGATAAAACTTGATCAGGGAATGATATCGGAGCAGACGTATAAACTTTTAAAATTGGGTAATTATGATGTCCGGTAATAACGAACTGATGTGGCGCGATACAGGGTATTATCCGAAACTTGGTCCTATTGATGCGCGTTGCCTGATTCTTGTATTTCCTTTTTTTATGCATATATCATATACGACTTTTGTTTTATGCATAACATCAATTATCATATTTGCTATAATTCAACGACAAGGCATTTCGATATATGTAGCGATTATTATGATTCGGACTTTCGTCATGGGTGATGTTCGTCCCGCTTATGATACGCGCACATTCCGTAAACGCTGTTGGTATCAATAGGAGAAAAACATGAAAAATACAGTTTGTCTGACGTCTTTCGTTCTTGGTATAAATTTATGCTGCGCTGGAACAGGATATTGCTATTTTCTTCATGATACAACTCAAAAAGCCCAGGCGACGGGAAGAAATGTCGAGACGCGATCCGGCGTCAAAACACCTGGAGTGTTTTCTCCTGCTCCCGCACAGCCTCAGCCCGTCCCCGCGCAATCGGAGCGTGCCGCCGCGACTCCTTCGGCATTGCCTTCATCGGCTGCAAAAGAGACAGCGGTTTCAAGCGCATTGAAGGAGTTTTCCGTCGTACCGGGGAAGGCAAGCCCGGATACGGCTCCTCGTTCATGGAATCTGTTGCCTGGTTCGCTTCAGCGTCAGCTTGAGGATTGGGCAGGCAAGGCCGGCTATAAAGTCATCTGGCGCGCATCGTGGGATCTGGACATGCAGGCATCAGCCACATTTGCCGGAGATTTTCAGGATGCCATCAATGACCTGTTCCTTGGTCTCCATGAGGCTGGGCATCCTATCCGGCTGGCCATTTACCCCGCAAACAAAGTTCTCGAAGTCATCGACCAATAGGGGCAATGATGAACACGCATACAGCTTTCAAATCCCTTTGCAGCCTGTTTTTCATGGGCGTCCTTGCCGGGTGCGCCCAGATTTCCTCAATATCCCATGAGGAAGTCGCGCAAAAGAGTGAAGAAGTCCAGCGGCTTGGCAAGGCAAGGATTGTAACTACCCATACGGGGCCGTATCTGGGGGCAATGCGCCGGGATATAAGCAGGGCGCATCCCCTGCTGGAGCAGAAGGTTTCCCTGCACCAGAAGGGTTCCCTGGAGGAACTCTGCGGAAGTATACGGGCTTTGCTTCCTGGAACCATGGTCAGAGTTCAGGCCGACGCGTCCGTGGGGCAGCCGAAGGCTGAAAAGGCTGATAAAAGTCTGGAACCGGACTCCATTGCGTCATTGCTGGCTTCTGACTTTACAGCCTCAGGGGACTTTTACCGGATATCATATGATGGTCCTCTGAAAGGATTGTTGAATCTTATTTCATCACTGTCAGGGTATGGATGGGATTTTAATCCAAAGCAGTATGTTATTACATTCAGCAAAATGCAGATAAGGACATTTACTTTTTTTGCGCCTCCAGGAACAATTTCAATTGAAAATGTGATAACCAACAAATCCCGTGACAATACAGGTTCTACCTCAAGTATCAATGGGACATCGACAATAAGCTCGTCGGACATGGTGAACCAGACATCCCAGAGTTCAAAAACAACTATTGAGCTTGATGTCTGGGCGGATATCCAGACGGGCCTCAGGCAGCTTGTTTCTTCAAATGGTTCTGTGAGTATTAATAAAGCCGCCGGGAGCATTACCGTCCGTGATACGGCACCGCGGCTTGAGCAGATTGCACAGTACATTTCAGATGCAAATCAGCGTCTGGGAAGGCAGGTGGCCCTTACTGTCCGGGGATGGTCAATTCAGCTGTCTGATGGAACGGATGCGGGGATTGATCTGTCCGTCCTTTTTGACAACGGTTCTGTTGCGATAAATGGAGGTTCCATTACGGATACTCTGCCCAATTCCGTTTCGGCGTCCATTCTCAGCGGCCGCATGAAATCCAGCGCGGCGGTTGTCCAGGCTCTCAAGCAATGGGGCAGGGTCAGCCAGATAACAAATATGAGCGGCATTGTCATGTCAAACCAGCCTTTTCAGGTGCATGCGGATAAAAGCACCGGTTATCTGGCGGGAATGTCAAATTCCACGACGGACTATGGACAGACTACGGAGTTGACAGCGGGCGAGGTTACGTCTGGCTTTGCAATGACCATAACACCGAGCATTCTTGAGAACAGAAAGGTAATTTTGCAATATAATATGAATTTATCAAATCTGGTTGCCCTGCGTGAATTTACCTCGGGAGGGGGAACCATTCAGCTTCCTGAAGTTGACAATCTCAAGTTTTCGCAGAGATCCGCTCTACGGCTGGGACAAACTCTCATTCTTGCCGGTTATCAGCAGGAAAATACCGAAGATACAAAATCACTCGGCTTTCTGAGTACGAGAAAGAATGCAAGCTTCGGCAGAAGCATTGTCATCATAACAATACAAGTGGAAAATGCGGATATTTTAACCAATGAAAATCTGTATGTATATGATGCATATGGGGATTGGAGGTTGAATAAATGCGCTTGATCCACATACAAAAGAAAGTATGGTCATGTGGTTTTCACTGGCGTACTTTTTCTCGAAAGCCTTCAATGAAGGAAATTCATCGTATCGCCAAAGATGAATTGGCGTCACAATTTGATGTATTTGTCAGAGGAGATAATATACATGTAGGTTTTGGTAAACTTCCGGAAGATGATAAGCGTCTTGCAACAGCTCTTAAATCAAATTCCCTTATTTCGATGCTTGTAAAACAGGAAAATGATTTTATAGGGATATTTCCACTTATTGATATTTATGGAGAAAAATTTTGGTGGATATGTTGTTTTCAGAGAGGAGAAATTTCTCCTTTAGGTGATGATATATGTGATTCTGATGATGAGATAGATTCTGTTTTGTCACAACTGAAAAGCGCAACATCAATTTTTGACGATAGCGTTCATCGATTTGAAACGCCTGATGCAAGTGTATCATGGATAACTGAAAATCTGTCATTTAATTATTTTGAGTTATACAGAAAGAAAATTTGTCGTATATACGATAAGAATAAAAATATAAAAAATATTGCACTTATTTCAATTCCGATTATATCAATTTCAAGTATTTATGGTGTATATAAATATCTGGAGTACCGTAATTCTCAGATAATCAAGAATGCTGAAATAGCATTCAGATTAAATGAAAAAAAACGGAAAGAAGAGATGATGAAAAATCCGGGAAAATATTTTCTTGAGACATGGAATACAGGCCCAACATCAGAACAAATATGGATGTATATGCAAGAACGTATTTTTCCGATTCAATATGTATATAATGGATGGAAAATTGATAAAATAAATATTTCTGATTATAAAATTATAGTTCTATGGGGGCATTTGAATCAGGGAAGTTATATACATCTTCCGTATAATGCAAAATTAAAAGGTTCACGAAATGCGGAGACAGTGATCAATTTGAAAAAGGATAATTCGCACAGAGAAATCAAATATACGGAGCTCCCGCGAGAGGATGATGTTCTGCGAAAATTCTATCAAATTACACAGGAATTATATATACATAAATTTGAACCTGCCAAAAATGGAGTAAAGCGATCACGCGTGGTAAAAGATGGAATAGAACTTTTTTCTCCCTGGGCATCAGGGGAATGGACACTGACGGGAGTACCAAACCAGCTATTCCTTGATCGTGCCTTTCCCGTGTTTTTAGACCGGATTCCCGGTATAGTCATAAAGGAAATCGAGTTTTCCGGTTCGGAATGGACAATAAAGGGAGTATACCATGTATTACAATAGAATACTTTGCAGGATTGTGATGCTGAATATGTGCTTGGCATCTATTTTGGTTACCCATGCTTTTTCAGCGGAGTCGCAAAATTCAGTTGATGATATCATTACAGATAACGCGATACTGGAAAAACTCAGAAGGACGAATCTGAATCTTGAGCAGGAAATAAAAAACAGGGAACTGCTTATCAAGAAAAAATCACTTGAGCAGGAACTCCTGGGAGTTCCAATTTTGCAGGTATCTCCATCTCCCGTTGTTCAGAAAGAAACCGCGCATGGAGAAGGCAATGCGGGGAACAAAAAGGATTTGGCGGGGATTGCAAAAGAGGAGATTCAGCTTTCGGGAATTCTTGGATCCGGAAAGAATCGTTATGTCTCATTGAGAGTACAGGATGGAACATCAGCGGTATTGAGAATAGGAGAATCGATAGCAGGATGGAAAGTAACCACTATCGGGACATCATATGTCATTGTCCAGCGTGATAATCAGACAAAAAAATTAACATGGTAGACATGAATTGGAGTAGAGAAGACATGCCGCATGCAGTATCACATTCACTTCCATCTGAAATCATTCCCGTATCAATCCGTGATCGTGTTTTCCTTGATTCCGGCATTCTCTATGTTTCAGAGGAACTGCAAGGAAAGCCTGAACTTGTCCAGTTCATTGCAATAAACAGGGTTCGTGGAAACAAGATTTTTACATATCTTCCACCTGAAGAATTCAACGAAAAAAATAATGAACTTAATAAAAGCAAGGACATCGATGCTACCAATGACAACGAAGTTGAAAAGGTAATAAAAAAGATATTAAATGCCGCATATTCAAAACATGCTTCAGATATTCATGTTCTGGACAAGGGAGCATATACTATTGTCAGAACGAGAATCCATGGACAGCTCATCGACTTTGAAACGTATCCAAAGGAACTGGGAAAAGCTGTACAGCGTGTATTTTACAGCAAATCCAGCTCAACAAGTCGTCCTGAAATGTCGGTTGAGCACAGGCTGGAATCCAGAATTGTCGGCAGCGATATTCTTCCCAAGGCTATACACTCAGCCCGCCTTCACACTGAGCCAACGGAAACCCAGCACCGGGAAAAGGCGGCATCCATGTTTTTGAGGCTCCTCTATGACAGTACAAAGGCATCGGGGACACTGGAGCAGCGCATGGGGCAGCTGGGCTTTACCGAGCAGCAAATCAGGACACTGAGGTATTTGACCGCGCGGACGGGGCTTGTCGTGCTGTCCGGACCTACCGGACACGGGAAAAGTACAGCGCTTGTCCATCTCATGGAAAGCATGGCTGCGGAGAACCCCGGTAAATGTTTTGTCAGTGTTGAAGATCCTCCCGAGTATCCGATCCGGGGAGTTATCCAGTTTCTGGTATCCACGGCCACGGATGAGGAAAGTTCACTGGAAGAACTTGCCAAGCGTTATAATGATGCCATTGCGGGAACGATGAGGTCAGATCTTGATGTCTGCATGATCGGGGAGATGCGATACCCTGAAACCGTCAAGGCGGCGATCAACATCGCAATGTCCGGGCATAGCGTGTACAGTACATTCCATGCAAATAACGCGCTTGGAATCGTGTCGCGCATGGTCAACTTCCTGACATCCGCAGGTGCGTCTTACCAGGAGGCTCTGGAAACCGTTTGCGATGTTAACGTGCTTGCCGGTCTGGTTTATCAGAGGCTGCTCCCTGTGCTCTGCCCGGAGTGCAAGAGGAAGATGACCCAGGGGGATGAGTACCCGGAAGATATTAAAACACGCCTTGCAGGAAAGGGGATCGAAGAATTCTACGTTGTCGGTCCTGGGTGCAGCCATTGCAACAAGATGGGCATAGTTGGTCAAACGGTTGCCGCCGAGGTAATAGCGGTTGATCCGGAAATGCTTGCCCTTCTCCGGACTCCGGGGACAGGGATACAGCAGGCGCGTGAGTACTGGCTGCAGGACAAGCAGGGACAGACATATGTCCAGCATGCGATTGAGCTTATCCGGCAGGGGCTTGTTGATCCGATTCGCGCTGAAGAAAGACTCGGTGTGCCCATTGATTTTGAAACCCAAAGGTAAAAAAGTGAAATGAGCTATCCGTTATTTGTAAAAAAACTTTTTTTTGGCAGAAAAATCCGTATTGACACATGGAATCTCATTGTGGATTTTTTGAAGTACAAGCACGATGTCGCGGATGCATTGAACGCTTTGGCCATAATCACGTCCAAACGACATAACAAGGTACTTGAATCAATATATAATGATGTATTGAATTCTATCCGATCAGGACAAGATATAAGTATATCATTTGCGCCGTACATTTCATATGACGAATTCAGTTTGATTGACGGTGCGGAAAAGCGTGGCGATATTTCCAAGGGTATGAAAGATGCCATAAAAATAATTGAGGCAAAAAATAAAATCATCGGGGCTTTTTTTAGTTCCCTGACTTATCCGGTGATTTTATTCTGTTTTGTTATTGCGGCTCTTTTTGTTTATATAAAAATAGCAATTCCCGCATTATACAGCTTTAATCCGAGCGGTGAATGGGATGGTCCTGTCGGCTTCATGGTGGCGCTTTCAAATTTTCTCATATCGCCTGCAGGTTTGTTTTTTATTGTGGCAATAATATTAATTATCAGCATGTCAATTATTTCTTTACCGTATCTGACAGGGCCTATCCGTGTCCGGCTGGACAAAATATTTATTTATAAAATCTATAAAATGCTGGTTGGATCATCATGGTTGTTCAGCATGGCAATACTCATGAATAACAGTAAAAGTACAACTGAAGATATTCTAGATAATATGCTGAAGTCAAAATATATTACAAGATACATGAAGTATATCATAAGTATTATAAAACGTGAAAAAATAGGAAAATCGCTGGCGACAGCAATATACAATTCAAAACTTGATTTTCCAAGTGGCGAACTTGTTGACAGAATTGGACTGCATGCAAATTTGCCGAATTTTGAGAAGATATTTCCAATGATCGCTTCTGATTTTATTGATATAAGTATTATCAAGCTTAAAAAGACAATGAGAATAATTAATTTTTTATGCATATCTCTTGCTGGAGGTATAACAATAATGCTGGTATATTCAATATTTGCAATTACAGATTATGTTGATCGCGGCGCGGGAAACATGATCTTCTAATTTTATTACATTATACGGAGGAATTATGAACTCAAGGTGTTTCAGGAACAGGCTGAATGCTTTTTCTCTCACAGAGGCGATAATAGTTTCCATTATCGTGATTGTGGTTGTGGGAACCATTGCGGGAAACTGGAATAAACTGACATCATATCTTAATGTGTCTGATACTGAAAAAGCTCTCTTGGAAATGCGGAGTGATATAACGCAAACATATGCGGGAAGTATAGGATTCAGCGATCTTACAAATGATGTTGTTCTGAAAGCAAAACTTGTCCCTCATTCAATGTTGCGCGGGGATACAATTGTCAATGCATGGGGTGGAGAAGTGACATTTTCTCCTACCGATGGTGGAGAAAGTTTTTCGATAACATTTACAGAAATACCCCAGGGAGAATGTGTGAAGCTGTCAATGTTTCAGCCGTCCGCCTGGGAGACTGTGGAGGTAAACGGGTCTGAACTTGCCGAAGACCAGCGCACAGTAGGGCAGGTATCCGGGCTTTGCATTGAGGGGAAAAATACACTGATCTTCACCTCGAGCAGATCATATTAGAGCGTCGCCGGGATATATATGCTGACACTGAAAGATCTAGATTTTACCGATCTTTTGGTCCTCCCTGATGGGGCATACCTGAAAGGCATGCCCCGTCAGGGACACCGGCTTCTGAGCGTGGCGCAGGAACTACCGGCTTTCGATGCCCAGGCGTTTGCCGCTCAGTGCAGTAATGCGCAGTGCAAAAAGCTTATCCGACTGCCCGAAAACGAAAAATATGACTTATCCGTCAGAGTAACTTTTGATGAAGTTTCCTTTCGTGCCACGCCCATCATGACAGCTGCGGATGGCGATGGGGAGTTGACATGGATCGCCAGAAGATTACCCGCGACAGTTCCTACTCTGAAGGAACTGAAATTTCCGCCAAATTATACTGACTGGCTTTTGCGTCCCGAGCATACCAAGGGGTTGATTCTTTTTCTTGGGGATCAGGCCAGCGGAAAAACATGGTCAGCCAGCGCATTGCTAGCGGAAAGATTGGCTCTCTGGGGTGGTCATGCCATAACATTTGAGGATCCTCCGGAGCTGCCATTAAATGGCCGATGGGGAAAATATGGACATTGTTTTCAGACTGAATTTTGTGGTGATTTTGAAACAAAGGTCAAAAGTGTAAAAAACCTTGGTTCCCCGAATATCCTGTTTGTTGGGCAAATTCGTGACAAAAATGCCGCATATAATACACTTAAACTGGCATTGGGAGCGGGTGAAACACTTGTTATTGCCACATTGCACGGACTTGATATCCATTCTGGATTGGAAAATTTCATTGCGGATGCGGCGCAAATAGGGGGGACAGACTGGAGTTATAATACGCTTGCCAATGTTATTCTGGCGGTATTTCATCAGGAAATATCACGGAATATTGATGAAGATATACAGATGAATTTAAGAAAAGCATTATTGGTTCCTTTCGGCACAAATTCAGCAGGTGAACAGGTTGGGGAAAAAATAAGATCGGCAATCAGAACCAAAAATATGAAACTGAATGAACTTATAAATATACAAATGACAAAAATCAAAAATTCACCGAAAGGAGTAATAGGGTTTTGAAATATGTCATCATAGTTTTTTTACTTGTTCTGGTGGCCACATTTTTTTCCGCAGAAGAAAGGTTTTATTCGTATTCTGAATCTGATGCGGTTTCACCTTCAGCAATACAATTTGTGAATTTCAGGAGTGAAATTATAAAATATTTGCAAGACAAAAATAAGCATAGGGATGGAATAATTGAGTATGATGATATTACACATGATTCTTGGTATAAGAATGATATATGGAGAGCAAGAATTTCATCTGGTATCTGCTATATCTGGGGAGAATCCAGTCATGAAGTATATATAAGTATTTTTAAAATACTGTCATATAGTATGTCACTGGGAATATCAAAAAATGGAAATATAGTGATCAGGGATTATATACTCCCAAGTCCCGCGTTTATTCCTGATGGAAGTATAGTGAGTGTCATTCAGTTAAGCTAGGGTGTGTCATGGCAGTGCGTAATTTAAAACTCAATGCTTTTTCGATTACTGAATCAATCATGGTTGCTCTGGCTCTGATGATTGTGATTGCAATTGTCGCAAAATTCGTGAGTCGGAGTTCAACAATCATACAGCAGCGTGCGGCGGCAACCCATCTCATGCAAATTTCCAGGGCGGCCAATGAATACCTGCTTGTGAAACGTGACAGCCTTATCGGGACCGTGGGAGTCGCAACTGGCCCGACAGTAACAGTGGAGGACCTGATCGAGGCTGAATGCCTGCCGGAAGGTTTTGGGTCCCGGAATGTATGGGCGCAAGACTATCTGATTTATATCAGAGCCCCGAGGCCGGATGAATTGATGGCAATCACGCTGACTACCGGCGGTACAGATGGGGATGACGGCAAGTTTGCCGCAACAGTTGTTCCTGGAGCGGCCGCGCTTGCGGGAGGAGCCGCCGGTTTCATCCCATCCGGGATTATTCCAGGGCAGCCGCAGGACATCCTGAGAGGGGTTTTCGGGGGGTATGCAATAGCACTCGCCGACTATGCCATTCCAAATCCTGGCCCTGGGCATCTTGGGGCATTAAGCGCATACGAAAGTTCTGCGGCGTTTAAGGATTATCTATACAGAATTGCCGTGCCTGGTCATCCTGAGCTTAATGCAATGCAGACAGAACTTGATATGACAGATCATGCGATTCGGGGCATACACGAGCTTCAAATGACTTCGCGCGAACCTGAGCCGGATGAAACATGCGATGCGGCAAGCGAAGGACGGGCATTCCTGGTAAAAGATGATGGTATCTACCTTTGCCGGAATGGGGTGATGGAGCTGTTGGCTGATACGGGCAACTCTATTCTCATGCAGGAGGGGGTACTGGTTTCCAACGATCAACTGATCGAAAAGCCGATTTGCAGGGCAGGTACGGAACCTCAAATATTTGTATCACCGAGTATCATTTCTTCCGGACCGGAAACACCGCCCATGGCATCCTACCAAGCATGGGCCGTAAACCATGATGATACTCATTGGCAAATCAAGGTACGTGTTTTGACATCTGACAAGGAAGACGGCTGGGTTTATCCGCCCTCGGACTATGCGCGGGCGGTGGCATTTTCCGCATGTATCCGTCCTGCGGAGGTCACACCATGAATTGCCGGTGGTTAGCGGGATGTGTTTTCGTCTTTTTCTTGTTCTGGTCGCAGCCCGGGAGAGGGGCAATCCTGCCGGATTCAGAGCTGCGGGTACTTTTCGTGGAGCAGGCAGGTCAAGCGGATATTAATCCGCTGTTGATTATGGCCATATCGAAACACGAATCAAACTATCATCCATGGGCATTAAATATTGCCGGAAAGTCCTACAAGCCGGGGAGCAGGGGAGAAGCCCTCAGGCTGATACGGAAGGCGATGGCTTCAGGTCGCAGTTTCGACATCGGTCTGATGCAGATAAACAACTGGTGGCTCCGAAGACTTAAGCTGACGCCGGAGCAGATTCTTGAACCACGAAATAATGTTTTGGTTGGCGCAATGATACTCCGACAGGAAATAAGGAAATATGGACTGACATGGCGCGCCATAGCCGCATACCATACCCCTCCGGACAGGAATCCGGGAAGGGGGAAGGCATATGCGCAAAATGTGCTCTCCCATTTGCGAAGAATTATCCGATACCTGGATAAAGGATGAAGAAAATGAGTATTGAAATCCGGGGAACCAGGTCAGAGGAGGAAGTCAAGCGCAAGCGTTTGTTACGCGATACGCGGGGACTGGGAAGTCAGCTTTGGGACGCTCTGGGGGAACGTGATACTGCTTTGCTTTGTCTGCTTGTTCTGGCTGTCATGCCATTCGTGCAGCCATTGCTGACTGTTCCCTGTGCCTTTCTGGGATGGGGAGTATATAGACGCAGGATGCGAGTCTACCCGACGGAAGCATTGCCTTTCAGATTACCCAAAACCGCTGGATGTGAAGATCCGAATGATCCCAAGCCGGGACGAGAATCCGGGAATGCAATGGCTTCGGGTATTTTTTTTCTTGGCAGGGAACACGGAACACGGAAGCAGCTTTGGCTGAAGGCCAAGGATATGCTTACACATATGCTGGTTTTCGGGACTACCGGATCCGGCAAGACCGAGTTTCTGGTATCCATGGCATTTAATGCTCTCGCCATGGGATCCGGTTTTTCATATGTTGATCCTAAAGGTGCTCCGAAGCTGCCATTTCAAATTTACACAATGTGCCGCATGTTAGGGCGTGACGATGATTTTCGGATTATGAACTATAATACGGGGGGTAAAAGTGTTGCCCAGCATGGGCCGAAGCGGATGTCCAATTCGCAAAATCCTTTTGCATTTGCTCCTGCTGATGCGATAGTGCAATTAATTGTGTCACTTATTCCAAAATCAGAAGGTGGAAACGCTATTTTTGCTCAGAATGCGCAAGTTGTTATATCCGGAATTATATATGGATTAGTAGATTTGCGAGACAAGGGATATATAAAACTTTCAACACAAATCATTAATGAACATTTAAATCTGACACAGGCAGACTCTCTTGCCCGCGATTTTCGATTGTCCGCAGCTTCGGCGCATCAGGTTAAAACAGCATTACGGACAGTAGGGTGGAGAGAGGAGGCGAGTATAGAAGATCAGATAAAAAATAGCAAAAGCCTGTCAGAGCAGTTTGGATATGCCAGAGCATACTTTGGGCAATTTCTGATTCAGCTGGGATACACTTATGGGTATATATTTGGTCATCAGATAGGTGAAATTGACATGCATGATGTGATCATGCAGAGAAGAATACTTTGTGTAATCCTTCCTTCATTGGAAAAGTCTCCACCAGAGCTTGAATCTCTTGGCAAAATTACGCTTAGTTCAATCCGCAATGCCACGGCTGTAGGATTAGGAAATAAAATACAGGGAACAGCGGAAGATGTTTTATTTTCATTACCTACAGATGCGCCAATTCCGTTTCTGACTATTACTGATGAATATGCGGCAATTCCTACTCCTGGTTTTGCGGAAGTTCTTACTCAAGGACGGGGATTGGGGATTGCGGCAATAGTGGCAAGTCAGGATTGGGCGGGAATAGAAGAGTCGGATAAAAAGGGAGCGCAGCAGATTGCGGCAAATACAAAGATAAAAATTTGTCTGAAGCTTGAAGATGCCAAGGGAACCTGGGAGCTTTTCAAGGCATTGGCAGGTGAAATGCTTACAATGAAAACTCAGGGTTATGAATATGAAACTGAAAACATGTCCGGAGCTTATCTTGATAATAAAAGTGCAAAAGCGGAATTGGAATCCAGAATTCATCTCAGAGACCTTCAAGAACAGACAGAAGGTGAATTTCATTCTTTTTTTAATGGAAACATTGTAAGAGGAGCGGCATTTTATGCCGATCCACCAATAAATAAGACAAGTCAACTTAGGATTCCGCAATTACTGCCTGTCATGCCGCCCAATATAGAGCAGATTCACGCTCAAAAGGAAAAAACACGAAATGTTGGAGAATTGTTGATCAAAATTATAGAAAACCAGGAAAAGCTTGCCAAGCCTTATGTAAGTGAACAAACAGATGTTTATTTCATGAAATTGCGCAAGTCATTTTCAGTTTGTCAAGATATAAATCTCCAGAACAATGATAAAGCTATTTACTCTTTTATAAATTTTATAAAATTAAATGATAATAATATTATATTAAAAGAATATGAAGAAAATAAACGTATTGAAGAGCATGGAAATGCAGTAATGCATAATTTTATGCCTGACGATGATATAGGAATATTTGAAGATCCATCTGGCGATAATAATGGAGAGCTGGATAGTTTTGAGAATATACAAAATGATTTAACAAGCATGATGAATAATGAAGAAGATAGGCATGATTATGATATTATTTCAATAGAGAAAAAACTTGGAGCAAGCGGGGAGGAGGTAAATGCGCTTGAAGAGCAACTAAAAAATATAAAAAAATCACATATCGTGTACCCCACATCACGCCAACCCAAAAAGATAACAGTACAGCAGCTTGAGGATGCGCTGAAAAAACTGTTTTAGTATAACTGTATGACGAATAAATTTCAAAAGGTAATAAATTCTTTTGGTTCGATTTATATTTAAGCATACTTTCTCTCAACTCATGGAGGAAGTATGGTCAAATTTTATGGATACCGCAAGAATCGGCAATGGGTAGTCACCTGGCGTTCCACCACAGGCAGCGTTCTGTCTCAGGGCTTTGACAGCGAGCGGGAAGCCAGGGCTTTTGAACAATCCCTGCAACTGATCGCGGAGAAGGAACGGGCGCTTTTAAAGAAGCGCAAACGGGAACAGGTCAACTGGCAGAAAATTACGGTGAAAGAGCTGATTGAACAATATCTTGCATCCCAGGGGAATCCCGTCACCCAGAAGCAGAATGGATATCATGCAGCGCATATCGTCAGAGCCTTTGGCCAAAGGCAGGCGACTCGTCTTGCGCCAGATGATGCGTTTGCATTCATCGCCGCGCAGCAGGCGCGAGGAGTGGCCCGAATCACGGCCAATCGTCGGCTCAGTATCCTGCGTGCCGCGCTGCATTGGGCGGTATCTCTCCACATACTGCACACGAATCCCCTGCAGGAACTCCGTCTGCCCCGAGCGGAGCCGCAGCGTCTTGATCCGCCGACCAGGGTCGAGGCCAAGGCCATCTATGACGCGGCGGCTCCCCATGTGCAGAGAGTGATTGCACTCGGTCTGCATACAGGAGCCAGGATCGGCCCTTCTGAGCTTTTCCAACTGCGGTGGGTTGATATTGATCTGGAGGCAGGCATTCTGTGGATGCCATGCGCCAGGAAAAACAGAAAGCGCGAGGCCCGGCGCGAAATACCGATCTCGCCTCACATTTTGGCGACATTGAAAAAATGGCAGCGGGAAGACGCCGCGCGCGGGTATGAGTATGTAATCCATTACAGAGGAAAGCCAGTGACAAGCATATCCAGGGCATGGCACTCCGCTCTCAAAAAGGCCGGAATCACGCGCCGGATACGGCCTTATGACCTGCGTCACGCTTTCGCCAGCAACCTGCTGGCCGAACACGCCGATTACAAATCAGTTGCAGAGCTTATGTGGCATGACGTGGCCATGCTCTTGCGTACCTATCAGCATATTGATCGGCAGCAAAAGCGGCAGGCTGTGGAAAAAATGCCGAACATTCTTAAATTACCCCAAAATGCGCCTCAAGTGAAATCAAAACAAAGTATTGAGCAGGCCGCATAGCGCCTGCTGGTGACTCGTTCACATTCTCCTGAGTTCTGTCAAATTTCTCTGTGCCATTCCGCGTACCCGGAACTGTTTGCCCTCACGGGCGGGAACATCCCCAATCTGCAAGAGCGTACTGCCTGGGGAAGCAGCTCCCCTGGGCAGTACCGGGAGGCTGGCCTGCCCAACATAGCTGGGCGCGTAACCCGCGTTGATGATCAAATGGGACTTTATGAAGGAACTCCTACAGGAGCTTTTTATTATGACGGCCCCTTTGTATCACATGATTGGGAGTCACATGGAGGGTATTCATCTCCTGTTGTCATGATGGACGCTTCCCGCTGCTCTCCCGTGTATGGACGCAGTGCGACTGTCCAGCCTGCGGCCTACACCGTGCGATTTCTGATCCGCGCTCAACCGTAATACTTGCCAATTCCAGCGGGACAGCTTATTTAAAAAGGGAACCCCGGAACCTGCTGGTAACAGGAACCGGGGCTGGCGCGGCGCATGTTACAGCGTCCCGCACGGTTGCCTAGTTGAAGGTTGTTTTACTTGAACCCGGCCCATCGCTTACATGGACCGGGTTCACCTGTTTAAATGGCGTTTGACGCCAACAACAGGACCGTAGCCGTAGCGATCAGCAGAGCCAAGCATAAACGCTTCATGGCTTGCCTTCCTTTCTGGGCTTACGCCGCGCCGACGCAGGCTTGAACGAAAAGAAAGGCAACCGTGCAGGCGCGTTATAGCCTGTTTGTCCATGCTCCGCAACGCTTTCCGCGCTTATCCGCGCGTACCCGGAACTGTTTGCCCTTACGGGAGCGACGGTTCCGGATCTGGGGGGACTTTTCCTGCGCGGCTATGGCTCTCAGAGCCATAGTCAAAATAATGGGACACAGGTAGGCATAACCTCTACTCTCCACTCATCCGGCCCACTCGGAGCCATACAGGGAGACGCTGCGCGACCCTTAACTGGATACTTGGATGTCGTAAATGAAAGCGTTGGATCATCTGGAATAATCTATGGTACCCCCGATCCGCGAGGCGTTGGAGTAAGTGGAGATCACGGGAGGGCACTAGGAATCGACACCATAGAGATAGACAGTGCGCGGGGAACTCCTACAGCCGAAGAAAATCGCCCTGTGAATCGGGCTGTCCGCTATCTGATCCGCGCTCAACCGTAATACTTGCCAATTCCAGCGGGACAGCTTATTTAAAAAGGGAACCCCGACACCTGCGGCTAACAGGAACCGGGGCTGGCGCGACGCGTGTTACAGCGCCCCGCACGGTTACCAGAGAAAGGGTTTTTCTTTCGGCCCCGGCTTATCACCTTAAGCCGGGGTCAGCCGTTTAATTGGCCTTGGAGGCCAACAACAGCGCCAGGGACACAGCGACAAGCAGAGCGAATAAGAACCGCTTCATGGCTTGCCTTCCTTTCTGGGCTTACGCCGCGCCGACGCAGGCTTGAATGAAAAGAAAGGCAACCGTGCAGGCGCGTTATAGCCTGTTTACCTGCACTCAGCAACGCTTTCCGCGCTCATTCGCGCGTACCCGGAACTGTTCGCGGCCATAGGCCCGAAAGTACCCGATCTGCGGGGACAGTTCCTGCGCGGAATTCGGGACGGCTATACCCTTGGGCAAAAGGTGGGCAACACGCTGGGCAGGCATAACCACACCCAGCCTGTCCATACCCACAGCTTTTCAGGCCAGCTCGCAAGTACGGCCCTGAGCGGTACTGCGGCGGGACAAAGTTTTAATGATACCAAAGCAGGCATCAGCCGTTCACCGATTCAAGACGGTACTCATAAGGTCGTCACAAGCGCAGATAATGCCTATGTTGGCTATCTTTTTGCTGATAGTGTGCGAAACAAGGCAGAATCAAGCTCTGTGACGGGACGCCTTGATAATGGGCGAGTCAACGGCACCATTGCCTCTGGCGGGGGCGATCCGACAGACTATACAGGTGATGATGAAACTGCCCCAGACCATCTCTATGTCCGTTATCTTATCCGTGCCCGGCAAATGCCACTGCCGTAGCATCTCTGGGGGCATCCGCGCGTACCCGGAACTGTTCGCCCTTGTGGGCGCTACAGTGCCGGATTTGCGGGGACTGTTTCTCCGGGGATCGGGGGGACGCTCCGCCGCGCTGGGCGTCATCCAGCATGATGCCGGGAAGGAATTTTCGGGGAGTTTTCTGCTGACTTCAGGCGGCCCGGCGACTACCTCTGGCGGTTTTACCCAGCGTTATGTCGGCGGCAGGGGTGATGATACCAACGGGAAGTATGGTTTTACCGAGATTTCTTTCAGTGGCGCGGGAGCATGGGGAGCGGAACACGTCGCTGACGAGTTCCGCCCGATTAACCGTGCTGTCCGTTATCTGATTCGCGCTGCTGCATAGAAAAGCTGATTGCCCCCAGCTCATTATTAATGAGATGAGGGCAATCTTTACTCCCGCATGGACACCAATAACCATACGGGACGCTGAAACGCGCCCTTTTGATAATATCCAGCTCTGAACCTGACAAGTATTATTCAGGGTAAAGCCCGCATAAGGTAACGAACTTCCATTGTCTCAGTCCCTGTCCCTCCAACTGGAAACCATAATACAGTCACATCATGTCCGCTTTCTCCGCTTTTATGATCATGATATTTATAAACATTATTCCCCTGGTGTGAGGGAGTTCCTCCCCCTATGGGGGTACTCAGGTCAAATACATACGCAAAGTCATCATTATTCCCTGTTCCCCATGTATTCCACATGACCCTGAACCACCCCTTGTTGTCCGCAGCCACCTGGCCAGGCGTGGTTGTACCGGAATAGCTGACGTTTCTGCCGCGCAGTTCCGGCACACGGCTTCCCACAAGCGCAAACAGTTCCGGGTAAACTGTTTGCGATATGGTTTGTCCGTTACATTCCAGCCACTTGCCTTCATCCCATCCTTC
>CALUUZ010000024.1 GCA_944324075.1 Candidatus Mailhella excrementigallinarum | reverse complement strand
ACAGTTTGTAGGGGAGTTCTGATACTCCCCTATAAAAATGGCTATTTATCAACTGTTTGTTGTGACATAGCCTTTTTTATTATTTGCTGATTCTTGCATTTTTATAACCTCCTTGGCAATTTCACCCAACACTTCCTTCTTCTAGATAGTGTCGTCAAATATAATTTGACGACACTATCTAGCCGGTGGCGTGTTCAAAATTTTATCTTTTCAATAGAAATAATATCAAAATATTGAGATATTATTTCTATATGGTCAAACGACTATATATTTCCCAGACGTGCCGTAATAAAATCCATATTTTCCTTCGGCACAGAATTCAGTGCGACATTTAGTAGCCGCAGGGAATGCCTGTCGATGGCCTGACCTGCATTGCTCTTCTCTAGAAGATACTGAACGATAATCGCCCAAACTTGTTCTTCCTTCAACTTAGTTGCACGTATGAATTCACTGACAAGATGCCGCCATACATCCATGTCCAGTTTCTGGAAGATATCGGCAAGACATTCCATCACACTTGCTGAGGTATATTTTTTCATATTCCAGCATGAAACAATTTTGCCTATTTGCCTTCGCAACATTTCATCGGTAGAAATTTTTTTATTAATGTAAGATCTGTGATAAAATGTAGGAACGTCACATTCGTCTTCATAAACAAACCCTAACAATTTGCCGGTAGGCGGTTTTTCCTTAAGGCGTAGACATGTAGGAATGGAACTGTCTTCATTAGTAAATCCATAATATGGAGAAATGAGAGAATCACCATTACTAAAGCATCCATGCCCATACGCGGGCATCTGCTTTACATGCTGAACCTTGGGCAAGCCTTCCACCTTGTCGCCATCATCGCGAATACAGGTCAGGATAAAAGAAGTCTGATCGGAAATGAGTTGATACTTGAGAGCAATATTCAGCCTTTCATGGGGACTCTTCGTTTCCCTCATCTGGCGCATTTTACCCATACGCAGCATATCTTCATCATTTACTATCTCAAGACTGGTCGCCTGTGCGGAGCCGCTGTCACCCCGCACGTTCCAGTTCAGTGCGGGGCAGGCATCGGGCGCACTTTTCATCAGGGCAAAACAGTGTACGGTTTCGCCATCATACAGGTATTGCGGAAGCGCCGACTGCCAGACAGGCTCGCCTCCCCAATCGATACGGATATCTCTGGCGATTACGCCACGGATGCGATGAAACATGCGCAGCACGGCCTCCGCCATGTTTTCTCCAGGCGTGACAAATTCGCAGGCTCCCCCTGTTCTTTCTGCCATTTCCCTGAGCAGGCTTTCCGCCGGAGCAGAGCCCACCCCGATGGCAAAAATCCTGTGCCCCGATCTTTGCGCTGTCTGGAGGATATCTTCCACCTCCCATACATCGCCATCCGTGACGAGCAGAACCGTAGGCTGGGATTCACACTCCCGTGGAAGGCCAATTTCGGTAATAACCGATGCCAGAGCTGATTCCATCTCCGTGCCGCCCATATCGGCATCCGTTTCCGTTACGAGAGAGGCCAGATGCACTATGGATTTTTCCGAACAGGGCAGCATGGCCTTTGTCATATGTGTGACTTCCGAACCGAAACGACTGTATGACATGTGATCTTCCGGCTTCAGCAGTGCGACGATTTGCCGCAGTCCCTTGCGGGCCAGTTCTATACTTTCACCTGACATGGACCCCGAGCAATCTACCAACACTTTTAGGGCAAGGGGGGCCGTCTTCTGTGGGGGAAGATGTGGGACGAAGCTGGCAAGCAGCATATGTCCTTCCTCGCCCGGCGCGTCCAGAGCTAGGGAACTTTGGGGGATCTGCTCCATGAGCAGTACGAAATCCCGATCCAGACTTGCCTCATCGTTCAGAGTCATAAGCAGACCATTTTCTGTGTCTTCGCATGAGATGCCGTGCGTGGGCGAAGAGATTACACTCTTCGCCATATCGCCTGTCAGCATGATACGCAGGGCGAAAGCGTATTGCGCTGAGCTATCAACTTCAGCGAACTCATGGGCAGCCAGCTTGCCCGGCCCATGGGATTCGCCGTAGCGTTCCCCGATAACTGTGGGAATGCACAGACGCACCCTGTCCTGCTCGAAGCGCAGAAGCTGTGCGCTGCGAATTTCAACGGCAACGGATTCTCCCGGCTTGATATTACCAAGATTGGCCGTATAAAGCCCCTTTGCTGACTCCTGAAGCAGGATCGCACTGTCTCCTTCCCGAATAGATTTCTCATACTGTTCTTCGGCCTTGTCCTTCTCGATGACAACGCCCGTCAGCTTTTTACCGCCCATTTCCGCTGCCATACCGAGCAAAACTGTGCCCCAGGCCATCGGGAAGGTGTAGATCACTTCCAGAGTGTCCTTCGTCTCGTTCCGGTACTCCTGCCTGATCATAGACTTGAACAGAAGGCCGTGGACTTCGCCGGAAACGGCGACTGATTTCAGGGATGGAACTGCCCGCCCCCTCATTGAGCCAAAGGGACAAGCATCTTCCTGACGGGAAGTGTTGGAGAACTTGGAAAAATCAGGAAGACCGGGGTCAACAGAGGGAATGCACACGTTTTTACCCGTATCTTTCCTCCAATATCTGAGTACACCAAGAGTCGCTGCTGCTCCAAGAGCCATACCACCGATAGGCACCATAGCCTTCATCCATGTTGTCAATCTGTTCATAACACCTCCAGTGAATAGAACAATTAAAAGATGCTGTGATACATGATCACACAGGCGTTGCATTTAGGCAAATTTTAAAGTGTAATAAAACATTATATATAGTTACATAATTTCTAATTTTTTATATACTACTTCACTTACATTATTATTTTCATTTATACCATCTTTATTGATATCATATGTCTTAGTCACTTTTACAATCATAAATCTTGAATCGGCAATAAAAACGAATTCATTTTCTCCCCAATGTATATCAATATTGTCAAAATTAAATTCATTATTTCCATTATAATTAATATTTAATTTTAACATATTAACAAAATATCCTTTTTGTATATTATCGTTATACATTAAATTAATTTTTTCCTGAAAAGATATTTTTCCTGATCCTTCATATTGAATATTTGACAATTCGTCTAATTTATCAATATATAAATATGAATTTATATTATCTTTACAATATAGAATTCCATATTTTCCAAAAAATAAGTCATCTGTATACATACAATTATATTTTAATACTGAATTACGATTATATTTAAGTGAAGACCAAAATATCTTATTGTTATTTGATATTACAGTATAATTAGTACATTTAGAACATGGTTTTCTACGACAATATTCAGAATCTCCTAAGACTTCATACATCATCATATTAGTATTAGAGAAAATATCACGCTCAATATAATATCCTTTTGGTAAATTTATATTCTCACATATTCTCCATTTAGAATCTAAACTATCCGCTTCAAAAAAAGTGCTACCATATGTGGAATCAGTTTTTGATGAATCCCAAACTAGTCCTTTCTCAATATATGAATAGTGTGATTTTGTTTGTGTATAAATTATATATTTATCATTACAGAAAACTATATCTTCAATACTGTCAAATTTGTAATCATTAGACAAATCTATAATATTCCAATCTATGCAGTTATAAGAATAAAATATTATTTTTTTATAATGTATTTTATTCCACAATACAAAAATATTATTTATATATTTAATTTTGAGATTATCCATATATATATAAATCTCAATAATATTATTAGAAAACCTAAAAATTTTAGGAATTTCAATTATGCTCCATGAATTATCTAATATAGAATATACATAATATTCATTTGTTTTCAAAGAGTAAAATAAACATTTTTCTGTATTCATACATAAAAATTTTATACCATGTATATCAAATGGACACTCGCTAACCTCTCGTATGTCTAAATTTATGGTATTAAATTCCTCTAAACTTGTTGCTGAGTCGCACTCAGTATTTTCATCTTGTACATACTGACTGATTTCCATTTGTTCTTGATTTATATTACTACATATATGATTGTCGTAATTTTTGAGTAAATTTACAAGGCGCATGCTCCCAATAATCTCCATCGCTGTTTCAGCTAACGGTAATGCATAATTAATATTTACATTCAAATTAGAAATGCATTTTTTTAATATTTTTTTCAGTGCATCTGAAAAATTACAATTTAATTCATCCTGAATTTCTTCTATCATATCACGACAATCCATATACTGAATATTCAATTCATGCATAGCCGCAAAAACAGGAGAAGATATATTATCAATAGAATACTTGCTATAATTTTCTATATTAGTTGGGGCAGTTAGCGTAATAGCTTCACGATAACGATTAAATCCAACTTCTTCCAATTGAATTTCATCTATTAAATGGTCTATAAATTCATTTAATGAAATTTTTTGTTTTGGATTTAATCCAATAATGCGAATTGATTTTCGCATAAATATATAATCGTTATAATTCCAATTATCATTTTTGATGGAATAAAAATCATTGATAATCTGAAAAAACCTCATATATTCAGTCGGAAATTTTTTATCGTAATCACGCTCCTCCAGACCAAGAAGCCATCCCTGTAAGTTTGTTGAAATTTCAAGCTGCTCAACGCGACTTTCCAATTTTTCAAAACGATCAAGAGTACGTTGTGCAAGTATTCCGACAAGGTTGCGTGTTTCTTCTTCTTTGATAGACAAAGATAGCAGATTATTTTTCAAAGCAAGCATGGAGTGAGCCATAAGTAACTCTTGCTCCTGCAACATATTAATATAGCTGAATGCCATCTTCTGCATTTGTGACAAATCACTGGCATTGGCGCGCTCCATGCCTCCCGCCTCACCCGTGAAGCGACTCCAGCAACGCTTGAAAAATCCCTGGTTGCTCAGGCGCTCCATCCGTTCCGAAGTACAGGAAATGAGTCGTGCCGAATCCAGGGCCAACTGTTCGGCTTCTGCCTGTCGGGCCTTGGCCCAATCCATCATTTGCTCCACTTTGGAATCTATCTGCTTCACTTCTGCTTCATTCATAATAAGAGACATGATAAACTCCTTATATCCTGTTTATGGCATCAAGAGCACGGGCTCCGGCCTGATCTATTCGGTCAAACTGATCTTGTAGGGCTTCTTCCAACTCTGCATCCGCCTGAAGGTATTGGAGGAAAAAAGTCTGAGTTTGGAGGGCCACCCGCGAAACACTGTCCAGCTCTCTAGCGGCAGCGTGCAGAGTGACTGTGTTGCTTACAAGGTCTTTATAGGGGTTTTCAACGCCGTTTTCGGTGGCCAAGCTCATGGCGAGTCCGGCAATCATGCTGCCAGACAAAGCACCGACAAGGCTTGCCGCAGTCATGGCAAGACTTCCTGAACCCGCCCCCAAAACAGTGGCAATCGAAGTCGCACCTGCCATTCCCAAAGAGCCACCAACGACACCGGCCGAGGTTGTCATCAAGCCTTTGCCCTGGTGCTCAAAAAATTCTTCCTTGGTAAGGTTACCCATACCAAGGAGCACAAGATCCTTGACCGCATCGACGGCACAGACCACGCCAACAGTGACGGCGTTGGACTTCATCATGGATTTCAGCCCCTGCTTTGCCAACACCTCCATAGCAACTTTTTCCGAGCCGTAGCGTACCATCAAGCTTTGCACGCCGGCATTTGCGGAAGCTTTAACGGCGCTGTCGGCTGCGGCGGCTACGGTTTCACTCACAATTTTTATCGTGGCTTCTGCCGCTGTAAGCCGTCCTTCTCTGGCAAGCTGAATATAACGGACAGTATTCATGGAACCACTTACGACAGCGGACATGGCGGCAGCGCCCACTGCGGCATTGCCCATCTGTTTGAGCGTAGATTTTGTCTGATATTCAGATTCAATTTTCTCTAACTTGCTTTTATCTCCAGAGCCAAGCTTGTTGGCGTCGTCTTTGGAGAGCGCGGTGGAAGATGACTTCTCATCTGTCAGTTTGTCCGTATTCTTTTTCGCAGTTTGCCGATAGGCTTCAATTTCAGTTTTATCCCCATTTCTAGCTTGCAGTGCCTTGGCCTTGGCTTTGGCATGGTCACGAATAGTTGTAGTTGCAACAGGTTTGCTTTCACCCGGAACTTGCTTATACTGTCGATTTACCTGATCCTCCGGCCCAAGCAGTTGATCGACCTTTTCATATTTGATCTTGCCGTCACTTGTCTGAGACATTTCGGCAGCTGTCTTTTCAGCAGAATCATAATACTTGGCCTGGGTTGTGGTCGTAACTTTGCCATCCCTACTCACCGCAATGTCTGGTACATCATTTTTGCGCAGTTTTGCACCATTCCATTCAAGATTATCCCATTCTTCATATCTGTCTGTATAGGCCCTGGCATTATCACTCTTCAGAGTAGCATCCAGATTAAATGTTTCAGCATGAAATTCTTCAGCCATAAAGCCGCCCTTTACTGCGGCATTCTGGTTGGTTGACAGGATGCTGTCCATATTTTCATGGCTACGCGCCATTATTTCCACCATTTGGGCCATTTCCCGCTTTGCATTGGCGGCAAACCCTGGTTGAAGATAACCGGCCTGTTCAAAGGCTTTCTCGTATTTCTTTTCCACGCTATCGTCGTACATGTATATCTCCGTCATTCTTGGCTGCATCAAAGAGCAATTCCGCATCTTCCCCAAAACTCCGCACCCATGCCGTTATTTCCGGTTCGCTCCGCGTAGTCAGTTCCAGCAGCACGCCACCATCATTCATTTCTTCCAGTTTTTGCTGGTCGGCCCATATCCGTTCCCGCACATAGTCAGCCGCTTTGCCGGGTTTGAAGCGAATGCGGAACGTGCGCGGCTCATGCCAGGGCAAACCGAACATGCCGGGATCGTTCTCTGGAATGTCAAACAAAACGGGTTTATCCGTAAGAATGACCTCCCTGATTCTGTGAACGGCCAGACTGGTAAGATGGCGGAGCTTTTTGAAATCTTCAGTCACACCGGCCCCAAGGGCATAGAGCGCATTGTTCATGCTGATGATGCGACTGACCGCGAAACGGTGTTCTTTAGCCTGACTCTTACCCGCCGCCTTATAACGCACCAGGCAGATACGCTTTTCTTCCATTGCCTGAATCAGAAGCTCGATCTGCTCAAAATACGGGGAATAATCTATCCTGCCCTTGCTGAAAAAGGCGAACTGCCGCTTCTGCACTTTCTCCCGCTCCGCGAAAGCCTGATCCGCCATAAGCATGGAAAAATTGAAGATACTTTCATCCACCCGCTTCACTACCTGTTCCGGCAGATACGGTGTTGCCAGATCTCGGCAAATGGATAGATACCGCAATTCCTCAAATTCCAGACCAAGACGGTTTCGAGAGATCGCTTTTATCTGATACCAGCGGCGGTGCCTATCCAGACCTGTTTCCAGACTTGCGCCGATAACTCCTTCAATTTCGGCAATCAGGCGCATGACCGTCTGCGCCGAGCAGTTGAGTTCCTCCGCGAGATCTTGCTGAAAATGCCTGCGTCCATCCAGCATGAGTTTCTGGAAGAGTCGAAGGAGCTTTGCTCCCGGAGTGGCGTCAATATCTTGTTTGATCATTGCTATCGTGACACGTGTACGCGTTTCGCATCAGGAACGCGTACAAGGATGCTCAATGTTTATACCGCTCGCCCCCGCACATATTTTCCTACTTTGACAAAGCGAAAGACACTGATCATTTCGTAAAAGAGTATAACGTGAAGGAACAAACATAGACGCCTTCTTCCTAATGTGCGGAACTGTTCTCCCTGCCTTCAAAAATGGCAATGAGCTGCTCGGCAATCGCTGATGAATTTTCGAGAAACGTGCGGATGTTATCCGCAGCCGCATCAAAATCGAGGTACCAGTCATCGTTGTCTATTGCATTATTGATGGATACTTTTCTGACGCCTGCACGGAGAGGCCGCAAATCAACAGGAGACATTCCGCGTTCACACAAAAGAGCATTCGCCTGTTTGAAAACCCCATGATATCGCCTGTACAGATTAACTGCCTCATCCTTCAGGCGTCCAAGCTGGTTACACCGCATACTTCTGCCTGTTCTTGCGAGGCCGTCATAAACAGTATTAGCCGCTTTCTGGAACAGGCTGTCATCATCCTTTTTGAATGATGTAAGGTGCAGGCCAACACTTTCAAATTCAAGCATGTTACATTTTGCGCTCAAAAGATTTGCCGCGATTGAATAATCAAGAAGAAGGCTGGTAACTTCCTCATCATCAAGAGACTCCAGATTCTTCAGCGATGAGGGGAAGGACGATTCCGTCTCTTTGGCATCCAGCAAAGCTACCGATAACAGACCTGCCGCGCCCACAAGGGCTCCACCGAGAAAGGCGAGAGGAATCATGGCTAGTCCTCTTCCGTATCGAATTCGCAGGACGAGTCGTCGTCATCCTCATCCCCAAAGAACCAGGTTACAACGCCGGATACTACCCCAAGAGCCACAGCACCGGTTATTGCGCCGACAAGCAAAGACCTCAAAACACCCATTGTGAAACTCCTTGTTTGAAAATTTATGCCACTTGCCTGTCTGGAACCTACAGCAAAAACTTTCCGTTATACGGAATTTTACATATTTTTAAAAACCATATTAGAAAAGCGGCATGAACTTTCTCTAATCGAACAAGTTACATCAGTTTCCAATACGCTATGGCTGAGGTAACCCTCTGTCCGCTCAGGAGATCAGCCAACCAGTCAGTTTGACGACATCAACACGTTTCTTACAGCCCCAAATTTTATTCTCGCTTCAGGACTGCTTATTCAGATATCATTTACAACCTATCCTTATCAAGTTACTGAACGAGCGTTTTACGTTTTTCTCTTGCTCCTGTTTAAGTTTGCGGTACGCTTTTCACTTAAAAAAGGAGTAAGCATTTGCCTGAAATCATTAGAGAAAATCTCAGTGTGCTTGTTGGGAATGCCATTATGAAACGCAGGCAGCGCAAGGGGCTGACACAGGCCGAATTTGCCAAACTTCTGGGGATTGAGCAGCACTCTCTTTCCCGCATGGAAAAAGGCACCATTGCTCCGAAAATGTCACGGCTCCAACAGATTGCCGATTATCTCGAATGCTCGGTGGCCGACCTGTTTCGTCAGACGGACTCGCCTTCGTATGCAAAAGCGCAGGAACTCTGTTATATGCTTGATGAAATCCCGCCGGAGATGCAGGATATTGTTATGGAGCTTATTGAAAACACAGTCTACACACTGAAAAAGCTGAACAAAAAACGCTGATCAAATATTATTCAGTTATATATAATATAAAGAAATAGATACAAGCCTTGTCATAACAAGGCTTTTTTCATTTAAGGAGGCTCCATGAATCAGTCTCAGGACATTACGGAATTATCCAGGGCCATGCTTCAGGTACAGCAAGGCATCCGTCCCGCCATGAAGGATGCCACAAATCCTTTCACCAGAAGCAATTATGCAACTCTCAACAGCGTTATGGAGTCATGCCGTGACGCCCTGCTCTCACAGGGAATACTGTTCACTCAACTTCCGTGTCCTGCCCCCGTTGAATTGGGGGCGGGACATATCGGACTGGAAACAAGACTCATCCATGCGGAGTCAGGACAATGGATTTCTTCAATGGCAGTCATCCCTCTGCCGAAAAACGATCCGCAGGGCATGGGGTCAGCGATTACCTATGCCAGACGCTACAGCCTGTGTGCCATGCTCGGTATCGTGACAGAGGACGATGATGGAGAAAGCGCCAAAATCAGCCCACAAACGGCTACAACCCAAAGAAGAGGCGCAGGAAGCCCGCAGAGACAAAAAGAGCCTTCGGACAACTCGACACCTGCAACCAAGAATTTGGGAGCCTTAAAACGAGCCGCAGGCGATTCTAAAAATTTGCCAAAACTGGATGGGGTCACTTACCATACAGTCCAGACGCAGGACGGGAGGCCCTGCATCATTGCCAGGGGTGAAACGGCCAGCAAGAAGACATTGCTCATGGCGGCAGGGTTCACATGGAACCAGCAGCAGAGGCTCTGGTGGAAGTATGCTGATATTGCCTGATATTGTATTGACAATGCTCATGATTAATAACACATTGTCAGTAAAAAGGAGCAACCATGACACAAACAACCTTAAATGTACGTATGGATGCCAACCTTAAAAAGCAGTTCGATGATCTGTGTGCGGATTTTGGGATGACGCCTTCAACCGCTGTTAACATTTTTGTTAAAACACTGGTCAGAGAACGCCGTATCCCATTTGAAATTTCCGCTCCTCATGATCCCTTTTACAGCGAAACCAATATGCGTCGTCTTCGGGAAGCTGTCGCCCAACTTGATGCGGGAAAAGGTGTCCAGCATGATTTGCTTGAGGACGTGCAATGATTAAGGTCTGGTCTGATTTGGCATGGGAGGATTATGTTTACTGGCAAAGCCAGGACAAAAAGATATTGAAGCGAATCAACCTGTTACTAAAAGATATAGACAAAAATCAGTATGAGGGAATTGGAAAGCCAGAACCTCTGAAATATGAACTTCAAGGTTTTTGGAGTCGCCGGATTGCTGAAACAAACCGCCTCGTCTACCGTATCAAAGGTGAATGTATAGAAATTTTATCATGTAGAACACATTACCAATGATTACAAAAGCAAATTTTCGATAAAGGGCTGTCCGGTATGGACGGCCCTTCTTTTTTACTCAACCTATCGGAGAAAAAGACTATGCCTACAAATCGTAGTGAGGCTTTGTTGGACTTGATCCGGCGGGGCCTTGTCATTTCAGGGGAACACCAGACGCGGGCAATGTTGGGTGAACGCCTTTCCTATGTCGGTATGAGCGATATCGGGCAATTCATCCAGTGTCCAAGGGTGTCCATTATCCATCGGCTTTCTTTAAAGAAAGCCGATGAAAAACTGTCCCGGACACTTACACTCCAGAGAGGCCACTGGTTTGAGGATGGAATCGCCAAGACATTGTCAGCCCTGAATCTGCCCGTTGTCCGCCAGCTTGAAATTGCGGTGGACAATGACGGATGCCCTGTCCGGGCGCATCTGGATTTTCTGCTCGTGTCCGTCCAGCCCTGTCCAACTGTCCGTGTGCTGGAAGTGAAGAGTTGTGGCAGGCTGCCGGATACGCTGCATGCCTCATATGAGACACAGGCATACGGTCAGATTTCCATGCTGAATCGGTACTGGAACACTCCATCCTTTAATTTGAGGAATGCCGAAGGAAATCCTCTTTTCTCCGGGCTGACATTCCCGCAGGTAATCAAGGCGTTATGGGGAGTGGCCTTTCCCGAAGACCCTGAACAGGTGGATATGGAGGCATGGGTTCTGGCTCTGTCCATGACAGACGCCACGGCGTTTGGCCCATATCTTCCAAATGAAAGCATCCTCACTGCTTGTCTGAGCAGCGCAAGAGACATATGGCAAATACAGGAACAGGTTCAGCGGAGAGAACTGGACGTGGACGGACTGCCTACCCCGTCAGGCTTTCATCCGCTTTGCTCCTGCTGTGAGGCAAGCTCCGGCTGTCCAAAATTTGCCGGAGCATCCCATCCGGAACTGGAACCCTCACTGGATGAACTCGCTCTCTGGAAGGATGAACGCTCCGCACTGGATGAAAAAATCAGGGAACGGGAGGGAATGATGAAGGAATGGTACGCCCATGCGGATATTCAGGCGCAATGGATTGAGGCGGGAGCAACACGATTCCGTGTCACGCAAAATCCCGGCAGACGGACGCTCGACAGGGATAGTCTCGCCGGAGAGCTTGTCGAACTGTTTCATGTGGGAGGCATGGATGATGTCGATGTTCCCGCCCTCATTGCCCGCCATGAAAAAATCGGTGCGCCTTCCGCACGGCTTTTTATCAACACCACAAACAGACAGGAGAAAAACAATGGGTTACAGGTCTGATATCGGGCTGGCTCTCACTCAGTCAGCGGTTCAGAGGATGCACCAAAAACTGAACTCCCTGGATAAAAATTCCGAGGCGTTCTCAGTCATTACGGATTTCATTATTTACGCGGACAAGCACCATGAAGATGCTGACACCAGAGCTGAAGTATATCTCTGGAACTATGTGAAATGGTACGATGATTTTAAAGAGGTTAGTTTTTTGGAGGAACTGATGCAGGAATTGAACGAGCAGGATTATCTGTTTATCCGTATTGGAGAAGATTATGACGATACGGAAGTTCAGGGATACTTTTGGGATAATCCGTTTGATCTCAAGTTATCCAGAGCCATCAATATCTGTGAAGTAATATGAGATTACTTCTAGGGGTATTGTCGAGAGGTATGGAGAACTGACTTTATATATATAGTATCGCCATCAATACCATATATAATAATATAATTTCTATGAACAACCAGTTCTCTTGAATTATTTTCCCTCCCGACAAATCCCCTTAGAGGGAATTTTTCCAAAGAATTAGTGACAGACGTAAACAAATCATCAATTTCTAAAGCTGCATCAAGGTTATCTTGAGCAATAAAAGAGATAATTTTCTCTCTATCCTCGTCAGCAGGAATTGTCCAGACAACTTTCATTATTATTGTCCGAACTTTTGCATAAGACGAAAGCGTCTTTGTTGAGCACGCCGAGTGGACTCTTCCTGAGAAATAAAACGTCCTTCACGGTATGCCCTTTCCCCTCCTTCAACCTTCGCTCTGAACCATGCGTCATATTCGGCAAGGCGATCCACGGCTTCCCTGAGCGTGTCCTCACGCGTCATATTCCGCAGAGAAGCGGCGGCATCCAATGAAGCCAGCGTAGCGTTGTCGATGGAAATTGTCTGAGACATTATAACCTCCAGTTTTCAACATTTTACCGAGTGAACCGTCCCCCGTCAAAGGGGGACGGTTTCGCTTAAAGGAGTACGACATGCCCAAAGCCGTCCAACTCGATGCCGGACAAATATTCAGCGGCAAGCCTTCCGGCACAATGATTTCAGGATACGAAAAGCCGTCAGAGTACACCCCGAAAATTGATCCGGCCTACCTTTTTCATGAATCCAGCAGGGATGTGATCGTCTGGTTTCTCATGCGGAATCCTGACCCGTTGTATATCTTCGGGCCGACTTCCGCCGGGAAAAGCAGCCTTGTCCGACAGATAGCGGCGCGACTCAACTACCCGGTTTACGAAGCGACCGGACATGATCGCCTTGAATTCCCGGATCTTGTGGGTCATCTGTCCGTGAAAAACGGCAATATGGGCTTTGAAGATGGCCCGTTGGCTCTGGCTATGAAAACCGGAGGGATATTCCTTTTCAATGAGGCTGATTTGTGTTCTCCGGCAACACTGGCAGGGCTGAACACCATCCTTGACGGATCTCCGCTTTGCATCGCTGAAAACGGAGGAGAACTTGTTACACCAGGCCCCATGTTCCGATTCATTGTAACCGCCAATTCCAATGGAGGAAGCGACGAAACAGGACTCTATCAGGGAGTCATGCGCTTGAATCTCGCATTTATGGACAGGTTCATGGTGGTCAAAATGGACTACCCCGCCCCGGATGTTGAATGCGCCATGCTGAGCAGAATGTTCCCGACAATCCCTGTTGAAATCATCGAGAAAATGGTTGAATTCGCCAATGACGTGAGAACGCAGTTCATGGGAAATTCAGTAGCCCATGATGCTTTGGACGTTACGCTGTCCACGCGAACGCTCATCCGCTGGGCGGAACTGACCATCGCCTTTCAGCCCCTCGCAAAGCAGGGCATCTCGCCTGTCAGATACGCTATGGACAGGGCATTGGGATTCAGGGCTTCCACAACCAGCCGCGCCGCGCTTGTCGAAATGGTGCGAAGGTACTTCCCAAGAAATGCGAACATGACCGAAAACGACTAACCATGTTATTTAATTTGACTTTATGATAAGGAGCATCATCATGGAAACAACGACTCTCATCACCCCTCTGCATGTGCTGGACAAAATTCTGGCCCTCAATTTGGATGTCTGTCTGTGGTCAGCCAGAACCAAGTTGACAGAGGAAGACTTTGGAGGAGCGGAACTTCCCCCGGAGGATTTGGCCTCGCTTGGCTCCAAGAAGATTTGCGACCCGGCCCGATTGACCGTGTTCTCCAAACTCAAGGCCCGTGCCGTCAACCTCCTGAACAGGCATGGCGTCAAATTCCTTTCAGGATGGGCTATTCCCGAAGACAAGGCGGGGGATATTATTAATGGACTCTGCGCCATCCGCCATGAGTTTTTCATGGAAAAGCAAAACTTCCTCGCTTCCTATGACGAAGGCATAGCTGAATGGATCGCCAGACATCCCGCATGGGCAGGCATCATCCAAAACTCTACGGTAAGTCGGGATTACGTTGACAACCGCATGAAATTCGCATGGCAGTTATACCGCGTCGCTCCCGCCGCAGGACTGGATGACGATACAGCCATGACAGAATCCGGCCTGCATGATGAAGTTGAAAACCTTGGAAACACCCTGTTCGGGGAAATAGCCAGAGACGCATCCGAGATATGGAGAAAAGTTTTCGAGGGCAAAACGGAAGTAACCCACAAGGCTTTGTCCCCCCTGAAAACCATGAGGGACAAACTTGTCGGCCTGTCTTTCGTGGAACCGCACGTTGTTCCTGTAATTGAGCTTCTCGAAACCGCTCTCGCAAAGATGCCCAAAAGGGGAAGTATTACGGGTGCGCACTTGCTCATGCTTCAGGGGATGGTGTGTATTCTCAAGGAACAGGACACCCTGCTTTCACAAACTCAGGCTCTTCTGACTGCTGCCTCTTCCGAGGATACTCTTGCCGAACTGTTCGATGGATTCAGCCGGACAACTCCGATCTTGTACCTTGGAGATGCGGAACTGCCGGAGAATCCCATACCGGATATGCCTGACCTGTCCATTCCGCTTGAACCTATTGCCCCCGCTGCCAGTCTTGACAGCATGGGCTTATGGTAGCACTTGGAGGAATACCATGATTCCCACAAATACAATACGAGCCTTGCCTCTGATCGCTTCCATGCTCGGAAACAAATTAGGTGTCAAGGTAGATATTGGCAACAGGGAAAATGCCTGTACGGATGGAAATACAATCTATCTTCCCGCGCTACCTGTGGATACTGATGAAAAGTTGTATTATCTTGTCAGTAGCTTCATTGATCATGAATCAGCTCATATCAGATTTACAGATTTTCAAATACTGGACAATGCCAATATGAGTCCATTTGAAAAACACATCTGGAACTCGATAGAGGACTGGAGGATTGAGCATGAACTCGTAAAGCGATACCCCGGATGCCGCGAGCATTTTAACTGGCTCATCCGGCATGTATTCAAAACAAGGGACAATGGGAAGGCCGGGGACAATCCCCCGGCCTTCTCCGTTTTAAACTACATACTACTGACCCTGCGCTCATGGGATGTGCCTGAACTCAAAACAGAGTGCGCGGAAGAAGCACTTGTCGTCGAAAACCATTGGCCCGGTCTTCAGGGTAAACTCGACAACATATTGAATCAGCTTCCCGGCAACGGCCATTCCACCGGAGACAGTATCGAGTATGCCCGAAAAATCGTGGCTCTGCTGGAAGAGGTCGATGACTCCACTCCCCAGCCCTCTCAAGAGCAGTCTGACAATTCCAGTTCACAGGAACAAACGGAAAACTCCTCTCAGCTTCTTCCCGCCGCGACTCAGAATGCCCGGCAGGAAAATGCCTCATCTCAGGCTGCGAGGGAGAGTCTGGACAGGCTACTGAATGGGACGGAAGAAGATTTACCGCAGTTGTTTGACGAGCAGCTTGCCGAGGCTCTCAATTCAACCCGGAAAAACACCCCATACAGAGGAACCCGTATTGCGGTGGAAGGTCAGCTTGAAGTTCATCCTTTACCGGAGAATTTGCGGTTGGAAAGTCTCACCGCTTCACGGGCACTCAGAACACGTCTACGGGCTCTCATGCAGGCCCGGACATTACGAAGAACTGCTCCGGGCAGATATGGACGTTTGGACGGACGGCTCCTGCATCGGCTGTCCGTCCAGAATCCACGGGTCTTTCTCCGGCGGGAAGAAGTATCGGGCATCAACACGGCTGTTCACATTTTGCTGGATATCTCGGCATCCATGCATCATAGTATCCGGCTGGCAACATCAGCCTGTTATGCCGTTGCTTCCGCACTTTCAGGCATACCAGGAATCAATGTCGGGGTGACGGCATTCCCTGCAACCACTCCCAATGATATCCCCGGCGTATGCCCGCTGGTTCGGCATGGTCAGCGCGTTGGAATTGATTTTGATGTTCCGGCGGCAGGGGCAACTCCTCTTGCGGAAGCTCTCTGGTGGATTGCGGGGCAAATGGTTCCTCTGAAGGAATTCAGAAAGATTCTTCTGCTTGTTACAGACGGATTACCTGATAATCCGGAAAAGGTGACAGAAGCTTTACTGGTACTCAGGCAGTTTGGAATTAAGCCGGTAGGGATTGCCATCTGCTCTCCAGCTTTGGCAGATATCCTGCCCATACAGGCTGAGGTCAATAATTTGAACGAACTCGCAGGAGCGATGTTTGGTATACTGCATACATTGCTTCTTCAAGAAAAAGGTAATTGACATGATGGATGATATAAGGTGGACTACATGGATCGCAATTTCTATTTTACTGTTGCGTATTGCTGACAAAATTGTAAGAGATGTCGTAAAATAGACATATAGCAAAGGGGAGTCTTGCGACTCCCCCTTTTACTCAAAATATTACACATGAGGTAAGTTACCTTTGTCAACAGTCTTGAATTTGAATGGAAGTTTAGTTATCATCCATTATCGTGCGTGCTGGTGTGCTCCAATCCAGCTAAAAATGTGTACCTTTTTGTGCATTTTTAAACTTTTTGTTATAATTTATATTGTTTTATTTCAATGTGTTAATAAGAGATATTCAAATCCCACCCTCTCCGCCACCTAGAGCATTTTTGTTTTGAAAATGCTCCCGGAGTCAAGCGAAGCGAGACTCCGCCGCGTCCCCCTCTTCTCCGGTGCCACCGCAATTCACTTGCGGCGTATAACTCCGGCGGAGGTGTGAAAGCTGTGAGCCGGAACACAGGGTTCTGGCTGGCAGATACTTTCAACAGTAAAATGCTCTGAATATAACCCGTTGATTTATCAACGGGTTTCCTGTTTTCAAGGCCGAAAACTCCTCCTTCAGCGGGGAGTTTTCGGCCTTTGGAGCATTTCATTTCCGAAATACTCTGCGGAGCCGGACAGGGCGAGGCTGAAGCCGCGACATCGGAGCAGCCGCAACTGACTTGCGGCCTCAAACTCCGACGGAGGCGTGAAACCCGCGGCCGGAACATGGTTCCGGCCCGCAGATATTTTCAATAACAAAATGCCCCAGGGGTATGGACGACAGATATCATCTTCAGGCGCAAAACGCTCCGGACGGCGCCCTCTCCGACTTCACCGGGCTTGTCGGCAGTCTGCCCCGGCATGACCGGGGCCTTGCCGTAACGGCTATTCCCTGCCGGCCAGAACTTCACGCAGTTTCGCCTCATCCTCGTGGGAAAGAGAGGTTTTAAGCACGGTTCCGCCGGTGCCGCGCAGTTCATCCAGCGCCTTGTCCACCGTGGCATTGCGGAACAGCACGAACAGCGCGGAATGACCGGGCTGAAGCTGGGCTGCCAGTTCCTTCATGAACGCATCATTGACGCCGACATCGGCCAGCGCGCCGGAAACGGCCCCCGCTCCCGCTCCGACCGCGGCGCCGAGCAGAGGGTTAAGGAAGATAAGACCGATCAGCGCCCCCCAGAACCCGCCGCTGACGGCGCCTCCTGCGGTAAGGTTAACCAGCTGGTGCAGCTTGATCTTCCCGTTTTCCTGCTTGACCGCAATGGCGGCGTCTTCCAGCTCCAGCAGGTATTCCTTCTGCAGCTTGAGCAGATGCAGACGTACTTCCTCCGCTTTATACAGCGAGGGATACGCGACAACAACGAGTGTGCTCATACGATACTCCTTGACATGGACTTCCTCTCCGCTCCGCTTATCCGCCGATTATTCCCGCCGCCGGAGAGGGGCTGCGCGAAAATTCCGACAAGGGCGAATCTCTGGAGCGTTTTGCTCTTGAAAATATCTGCCGGCCAGACACTGTATTCTGACCCGCAGGTTTCACGCGGCTGCTCCGGCGGCGCGGCTTCAGTCTCGCCTTGCTCGACTGAAGGAGAGCATTTCATAAGCGAAATGCTCTGAGACATGATAAAGTCGGCCGCGCGTTCGTCAAGAAGGGACGCTCATGCGCCCTCCGCCGGGAAGCCTTCTCAGCTCTCCGCATACCCATGCAGCTCAAAGTCCCTGCTCTTTCGCGCCTCGCTGATGAAAAAATCGGCGTCATTTCCGAACTGGCCGTTCAGCAGCGGATCATTTTCAGCTCCCGGTCTCCGCGTTTTTTCCCTCTCCATGTCGAGAAGCCTGTCATAAAAGAAGTCATACTTCACCATGCGTTTTGTCAGCTTCATGTATCCTCCGGCTCCGGTATGCTTATCACCCAAAAATCGTTCATGTTCCCTGTTTTCCGGCATGAAATGTACGCGCGGACTGTATGGGCGGCATGAATTCCCTGTTAAATCGCGGCAAAACCGCAGAGGAAAAATATTGCCCCTTTGCGGGAGGAATCATCCGGCCCGCCCGAAAATTTCTTCCGCGCGGAGCGGGAATTCGTATCCGCGGCATTGACAGGCCCGGCCCCGGAAGGATAGAAAGATTGCCCTGCGGGCGCAGTGCCCGCCTCCCCGTCTTCGGGGCCGTTCTCCGGGAACCGGGCGGCGGCAGCGCCGCCAACCCCGCCAGATCCGAAAGGAAGCAACGGCAACGGTTGCTGCCGGGTGTCCGGTTCCCAAAAGGCGCAAGAAACTCTTGCGCCTTTTTCTTTATCAGGCGCCGCCTTTCTCCCCATGGACGGCGCGGCCTTCCAAACACAGGGATATCATCATGCGCAGTCACAACATGACGAAGGGGCTGGAAAAGGCTCCGCACCGCTCGCTTCTGCACGCCCTGGGGCTGACCCGGACGGAAATGGAACGTCCCCTCATCGGCGTGGTCAATGCCGCCAATGAGGTTGTGCCGGGGCACATGCACCTCGACCGCATTGCCGAAGCCGTCAAGGCAGGTGTCCGCGCCGCAGGCGGCACCCCCATGGAAGTGCCCGCCATCGCGGTATGCGACGGCCTGGCCATGAATCACGAAGGCATGAGGTTTTCCCTGCCCTCGCGGGAAATCATCGCTGACTCCGTGGAAATCATGGCTACCGCCCACCCCTTTGACGGACTCGTTCTTATCCCCAACTGCGACAAGTGCGTGCCTGGCATGCTCATGGCCGCGCTGCGCCTGAACATTCCGGCCATCGTCGTCAGCGGCGGCCCCATGCTTGCGGGCGACAACAACACCGATCTGAACAGCGTTTTTGAAGCGGTAGGCAAACTGCGCGCGGGCCTCATCAATGAAGACGAGCTGCGTCAGGTCGAGGAAAGCGCGTGCCCCGGCTGCGGCTCCTGCTCCGGCATGTTCACGGCAAATACCATGAACTGCCTTTCCGAAGCCGTCGGGCTGGCTCTGCCGGGCAACGGCACCATTCCCGCCGTCTCTTCCGCACGCATCCGCCTGGCAAAGGAAGCGGGGATGCAGATACTGGAGCTGATCAGGCGCGACCTGCGCCCCCGGCAGATTGTCACGGAAAAGGCCGTGCGCAATGCCGTGGCCTGTGACATGGCCCTGGGCGGCAGTACCAATACCGTCCTGCATCTGCCCGCCGTGTTTGCGGAAGCAGGGCTTTCGCTTACTCTGGACATTTTTGACGAAGTCAGCCGCACAACGCCGAACCTGTGCAAGCTGGCTCCGGCCGGACGCCATCATATCGAGGATCTGCACCGTGCGGGCGGCATTCCCGCCGTACTGGCCGAACTGCTGCGCAAGGGCCACATTGACGGCTCCCCCCTCACCGTGACCGGCCGCGCACTGGCGGAAAACATTGCGGATCTCAACGCCCGCGTCATGGATGAAAGCGTCATTCACCCTCTGGAGCAGCCCTATTCCCCCGAAGGGGGCATTGCCATCCTGCACGGCAACCTTGCGCCTCAGGGAGCTGTGGTCAAGCAGAGCGCTGTCGCGCCGGAAATGAAACGGCGGGAAGCCGTGGCCCGCGTGTTCGAATGCGAGGAAGACGCCATGCACGCCATTCTGGACGGAAAAATCAAGCCCGGAGACGTGGTGGTCATCCGCTACGAAGGGCCGCGCGGAGGCCCCGGCATGCGCGAAATGCTCAGCCCCACCTCGGCCATCGCGGGCATGGGCCTTGACAAGGATGTCGCCCTGATTACCGACGGACGCTTCAGCGGGGCCACCCGGGGGGCCGCCATCGGACACATTTCGCCGGAAGCGGCGGACGGCGGCCCCATTGCGCTGGTAGAGGAAGGCGACATTATCCGGATCGACATCCCGGCCAGAAGGCTCGAACTGCTGGTGGACGACGCCGTGCTGGACAAACGCCGCGCCTCCCTGCGGCCCCGTGCGCTGAAGACGTCTTCTCCCTTCCTCCGGCGCTATGCCGGGCAGGTCAGTTCGGCAGCCTCGGGAGCCGTCTTTTCCGGAGGTTCTGCCGGCACCTGTGACTGAGAGACCTGATCCCGGCGGGGCATGCCGCGCAAGCCGGACAGGAAGCTCAGCCTGCCGCCCGGCGCAGCGGCATCAACCCGGTTCTGACAGACAAAGCAAAGGCGGCTGGACTCCGTGAGCCAGCCGCCCTGTTCATGCTGCCATGCTTTCTGCACGGACGCTTTTTGCTCTCCGCGCGGAAGCGTATGCGCAAGGCGCCGCGCATCCGCCTCACATGCGGAATGCGCAGGAGCATTTCACCGTTGAAACGCTCCTGCGGAGTCGCGCGGGGCGGAACTTCACCGCGCCCCTTCCTGTCCGGCGCCGCCGCAAGTGAATTGCGGCGGCAGGCTCAGGCTTCAGGCGTGAACCCCGCGGGTTGGAGTATGGAGTCCGGCTGACAGGCATTTTCAGCGGAATGCTCTACAGGGCCTTGGCGGACTTGGCGGGCTTTTCTCCCTTGCGGGGAGCAAGCTCATATCCCAGGGAGCTGGCCATGAATTCCAGCGGTTTCAGATCTCCGGTCTGCGTCATGATTTGCAGCAGGGTTTCCGCGCCGAGCTTTGCGCCGGTATCATAGGGATTCACTTCGCGCAGAAGCGTGGAATAGGGTTTGCCGATGGACTTGGCCAGATCCTTGGCGGGAACGGGATTGTCGAGTACCAGTTCGTGCAGGATGGAAGCGAATTCAGAGACCATAGTTTTTTCCTCTTTTCCGGGGTGAACTTTCCCCGGTTCTTGCGCGGAAACTCCTGGCAGGGAGTTTCCGCCCGTTCCGCCATGACGTGGAAGATTGTTCTTCACCCCAGACACGTCATGGCTTTTTTATAAAAACATTCCACAGGCTATAATACGGGTCAATAATGCGGGAAACAAAAAATAATACTGTTTCCGTTATTCTCATTCATCTGTAAAATGTTTCAAAATACTTTCAAAAAAACTCTATAAAAACTCTAAACAGTCTTTATATCATCATTTTTTTCTACCCCTTTCTTTCCAGACATGCTAGGTTTCACAAAACAGCTTCCGATAACCCTCTTTACCGAGATTCGACATGCGGCAGGAATCTGTTTTCCGCCTGTCACATTACCGGAAAGCCCCATGCCATGAAAAACGACCATATCTTTCACCTTTTCCTCTGCGGCCTGACGGCCCTGTGTCTGCTTGCCTCCACGGGATGCGCCTCAAAGCGTTACGGCAATCTTCCCCCCGAAATATCGGGAGCCTCAGCGTCCCGCATGGGGGTGAACGTTGTCCGAACAGCCACCACGCAACTGGGCAAACCGTACCGCCTGGGCGGAGCCTCTCCCCGCAGCGGATTTGATTGTTCCGGCCTTATCTACTGGTCGTTTGGACAGAACGGGATTACTGTGCCCCGCGTTACCAGCAGTCAGGCCAAAGTCGGCACCAAGGTCGCGATTAATCGTCTCCAGCCGGGAGACATTGTCGTATTCCGCACGAAGAACGCTCCGAATGGCCTGCACACCGGCATCTATGTCGGGAGCGGGCGCTTCATTCACAGCCCCAATTCACGCAGCAGGGTCCGGGTGGATGACCTTTCTCCCTCCAGTTACTGGAGAAAACGCCTTGTCATGGGACGGCGGCTGCGCTGACGCTTCCCTGCGGCGGGGTTTTCATCCCGCCCGCCCCGGAGAAAATATTCCGCACATGGGGCCGGAGCGTTCCATCGCAAGAGGATTACAGTTGTCCGACTTCACGGATTTCTCTCTGCCTGACCTGGGAATTTCCCGGCAGCGGAATATCTCGTGAGGGAAGAGGCGATGCCTGCCGACACGAAAACTCATGTCCTTCATAAAGCGGTTCCCGATTTTGAAACCTCTTTTCATGAAAAGTATCTATATAGATATTTTTCATGCTCGGGCGGCTTGCCCTGTGAGAACCCGTATAGCGCAACTCATACCCGCCGTCCATTATAACTATGTTATTGCGCATATTTTTCCGGCATTTTCCATGGCAATCCGCCGGAGGGAAAGCCCGTTTCCCCAAAGGAATCCATACACAACTGCCTTCTGTGCTGCAAAGTTTTATCCGAAAAAATATAAATATTGTTATCAAGTTCGCAATAAACGGTTTCTTTCCGATTCATGTTTTTTCCTTCCGGGAATATTTTTTTCGTCCGGTTATTCATTTTTGATTCTCCACTTTTCCGGAAACCGGAGGATATTACTCGAATATCTCCGCCTGCCGGAATCCTGCGGGGAATGAGCCGCGGCGTTCATGCCCGCGTCCGGCTCCCTTGCCGCAGACGAATCGTGCCGCTCCCGGGGAAGATAAACGCGGAGAAAAATCTTCTTCCGCCTGACTCCATGGACAATTTCAAAAAATTGTTCCATCCCGGACAGGCAGTCAGCGCCGCTCAGGGTCGGAAGCCATATCGGCTGTCTCAAATGCCCTGGCTGTATGAATGAAAGGGGATTTTCAGATGAAGAGGCTTTCCGGAAAAAGGCATGAGATGCCTGTCCGCCGGTTCCGTGGGACAATGCAGTCCAGAGAGGGAACAAACGGCCCGCGATGCCTGAAGACCCTATGGTCGGGCGGAAAGGCGGAGCCGCCGGGTGTGGCGTTCCTTCAGAAGAAGGCAGAAAGGGTGCAGTTCAAGGATGACAATCATGGGATGTCCATCCCGGCAGAGTATACGCAACCTGAATGCTCCTCTCCGGGAAGCATTCCGGCATTATACTGCCGTCACAGATACGCGGATGTTAAGAAAGAATGAAAAACCACAACCACGGAAGGGGGGGGAGGAGAAAGGGTAAAAACCTTTCCTGCCGTTCAGGCAAGCGCCACAGTCATGATATGTGGCATCCCCCCGCTATCTGGCGGGAAGTGGGAACTTTCCCCGAACAGGGAATTTCCGGAGCGGGCAACCGTCACACGCCGCTGCATTTCCCAGACGACGATCTGGCCATAATGCTGCGCGGGGTTGGCGTCCCATCCATTGTCTTCCATCGTCCATACGGCCTTCTGCGTCTGTTCCCACAGATTGAGCAGCTCATCGTCAGGAAGAAGCTGCAACTCAAGCGGGGAGGAATTTTGTTCCGGCGAAAAGGAAGATGCCGCAGAAAAAACAGGTGCCATATATTCTCCGATGAATGACTGGAATAAACAGTATACGGATTATTTCCGAAAGACAAGCCCCCTGATGCCGCCCCCAATGGTTTGCGAGTGAAATTACCATATAACATTCTGATATTCATTCCGCTTTTTTATTTAAATATCCTGAGCGGGGTGAAGTCGAGATGAACCTTGACCGCCGGAGGCGCGGGCGCGGGAGGTATGGAAGGACGCATCCCCGCCGGCTGGAAGCCGGCATGGGCATGGAAGGAGGGCGCGGGAGCAGTTTTTTCCGCGCAAAACGCAAGCGGGAGCAGGTATCGGCAAGACAGCCCGACCCTCGTCAGGAGGGCGCGGAAGAATGTCACGCGGATCGCGCGCGCCTGGAGGCGAAGGGGCGCGCCGTGCTTGCCTCCCCGTTCCATTCCGACTATTCTGGAATAAACCATATTTCTGTCGGAGAAGCGCCATGACGGAAAAAAACATCGCCGCGTTCTACACCAGGGCGGAGTTGGCCCGCTACTTCAATGTGCCGGAATCCACCATGCGCTTTTACTGTTCCCGCTTCGCCGAATTTCTGCCCTCAACCGGCGAGGGACGAAAACGCCGTTACGCGTTTGCCTGCCTTGAGGTCCTCGCCTGCATCCGCAAGCAGCTTCCGCGCCTGCGCAGCAGTGATGCCATGGAGCATGCCCTGGCCGAACGCTTTCCCCGCACGCTGCCTTCCTCTTCCATCCGACCGTCCGGCACGGATTCCGCTCCCGGGGCGGGACCGCACCCTCCGGCCTTTCCGTCACCCCGCGCGTATGACTGGGGTGAGCACAGCATCCACGAACGTTTCTCCCAACTGCTGCCGCCCGACAACCTTCCGGCGGAATGGACGGAGAGTTCTCCGGCAGAGGACGCCGGGCCGCGGCTCCGCGCGCGGGCCATACAGAATGGACTCATGCGGCGCATCAGCGAGGCCATGGAACTGCTGACGGCGGAAAGCCGGGAAAAAGCCGGACAGCTTGAAGCGAGGGCGGACGCCGCGGACAGGGAAATCAGCGAACTGCGGGAGGAAATGCGGAATATGCGGCTGCAGATGGACACGGCGGAGAAGACCCAGCAGGCGGACATTGAGCAATTGCGGGCGCTGCTGCTGCGGGTCACCAGAAAACTGACGGAAAGGGAAGCCTGACGGCGGGCCCTTGCGCATGCGGCGCACGAGCCCGCCCGCCGCTCAGTTCTTCAGGCTGTGAATGGGAGCGGGAATGCGTCCGCCCAGCCGGATGAAGGAAGACGCGTCGCCGCCGGGGACGGGAATAATCGCCGCCTCCCCGAGCAGCCCGCCGAAACACGCCGACTCTCCCACTCCCTTGCCCGGAACAGGAATGACGCGCACGGCGGTGGTCTTGCTGTTGATCATGCCGATGGCCATTTCATCCGCAATCATGCCGGAAATGGTCGCGGCGGGCGTATCGCCGGGGATGGCGATCATGTCCAGGCCCACGGAACAGACGCTGGTCATGGCCTCGAGCTTCTCCAGGCTGAGCGCGCCGGACCGGGTGGCCGCCTCGATGCTGGAATCCTCCGAAACGGGAATGAACGCGCCGGAAAGCCCCCCCACATGGGAGGAGGCGAAGGCTCCTCCCTTCTTCACCGCATCGTTGAGCATGGCCAGCACGGCGGTGGAACCGGGCGCGCCGATGGAGGAAAGCCCCACGCTCTGAAAAATTTCCCCTACCGAATCGCCCACGGCGGGAGTGGGCGCAAGGGAAAGATCGGCCACACCGAAAGGCAGGCCGAGGCGATCCGCCACTTCCTTGCCGATGATTTCGCCCACGCGCGTGACCTTGTACGCGGTGCGCTTGATGACCTCCGCCACCTCTCCGAGAGTAATGCCGCCGTTCGCCCTTCCCGCAGCCATGGCGCGGTCGATGGCCTTCTTCACCACGCCGGGGCCGGAAACGCCCACGTTGATCACCACATCGGGCTCTCCCACCCCCAGATAGGCTCCGGCCATGAACGGCACATCCTGCGGAATGTTGGCAAACACCACAAGTTTGGCGCATCCGATGCCGTCCCGGTCGCGCGTGGCTTCCGCCACATCAAGAATACGCTGCCCCATCAGGGCGACGGCGTCCATATTGATGCCGGAGCGGGAGGACGCCACATTGATGGAGGAACAGATGCGATCGGTGCAGGCCAGCGCCTCGGGCAAGGAATCAATGAGATTGCGCTCGCCGGGAGTCATGCCCTTCTCCACCAGGGCGCCGAACCCTCCGAGGAAATCAACCCCGGCATTCTTGGCCGCCTCATCCAGCACACGGCAGGCCCTGACCATCTCCTCGCGGGAGAAAGACGCGCCCACCACCCCGATGGGGCTGACGCTGATGCGCTTGTTCACCACCGGAATGCCGTACTTGTCCGCGACATCATTGCAGGTTTCCACAAGTCTGCCGGCGTAGCGGGAAATCTTGGCCCGGACCTTGTAGGCGAACACGTCGAAATCATGAGCGGCGCAATCGAACAGGCTGATGCCGAGCGTCACCGTGCGCACATCCAGGTGTTCATTGCGCAACATATTAAGAGTGCTGAGCACTTCACGATCAGTAAGCATGGGAACTCCTCCGGTTCAGAAGGTATCCGGGCCGCCGGCGGACGCCGCGGCGCCGGAAGTCGGACGCTCCGCCTCAGATGGATTTGACGCGATGCACGGCCTCAAAAATATCACGGTGCTGCATGCTCACGCGCAGACCCATATCCCGGGCCTTGTCTTCCAGCGTGCGCCGCAGAGCCGTCCGGTCGATGGACAGCGGAAGAGATATTTCAAACACCTGCAGGGCGCGCCGCCTCGATTCGGGCTGATCTTCGGGCACATCCGGCATGAGCGCCTTCATGTTTTCGATATTCACCTTGTTTTCGGCGAAAATGCGGGTGAACGAGGCCACCACGTTCAGGCCGTCCTCGCCGTCCACGGTGATCACGAACGGTTCGCCGGGTTCACCATGATAGACGGCCTTTTCATCCAGCGAACGCACGATGACGGACAGGCTCATGTCCCGCGCGTCTATGGCCTTGACAAGTTCGCTGTGCACCTTGTCTTCCGTCAGCGCGTCCGGCTTCTCCGCAATGAAGATGGCCGCGAACTGGCCCTTGAGAATGGTCTGACTGATCTCCTCTATATTGCAGCGCAGGGCGGACAGCGTGCCGGAAACCAGATAAACGACGCCGGGGCAGTCAATGCCCAGAATGGAAACCGCGATCTTGCTCACGATACGACCTCACAGAAAAAAGCCTCCCGCCCCTTGCGGGCGGCTCGTTCCTTGTGCCAGTCCTCCGCCCCGCCTGGCAAGCAAAAAAATGAGCGCCCTGCGGCGGCCCCATGCCGACGGCACCGCACGGGACATACGGTTCCGCTCCGGCGGTCAGGGCCGTTCCCGGCGCAGTCAGCGAAAACAGGACGAAATCCGCAATATATCCCTGAAACCGTATTGAAATATCTTTGAATAGAGGTAATAATTCTTCCGAATAAGTTTGGGAACAGGGGCTTTGCCGCAATACTTCCGGGCCGGAGTATTCCGGCGTTTTTCACGCGCAGGCCGGATTTTCCGGAGAAGGAGGGCACGAACATGCCCGCCGCATCCGGTCAACAGCATCGCCGGAACGCGAAACACGAGGTTCTTTGTATGCGCTGGAGCGATATCGCCGTCAGAAAAAAGCTGTATGCCGTTTTTGTGGTCGGCATCGGCTTCTTCATCTCCATCATGGTTCTGATTCTGAGCTTTCTCTACGATGTGGGCGAAGATGCCGAACTGCTGGGCAGGCCGCGCAACGACACGGAACTGCTGACCGCCGAGGTCGGCCACCTGCAGTGGGCAATGAGCGTGCAGGACTACGTCATGAACGAGGGCAGGATTCCCCTGGAGGCGGCTCTTGACGGCCGCCGCTGCGTGTTCGGCACATGGTTTTACGGCCCGAACCGCACGGCGCTGGAACAGGAGGTGCCGGATCTGCGCCCGCTGTTCGCCGTTCTGGATCAGAAGCACCTTGCCCTGCATCAGAGCGCGGGCGTCATCCGCACAGACATGGAAAGGGGAGAAAGCGCCGCCGCGAAGGAACACTTCAGAACCGTGAGCCTTCCCCTTCTGACGGAAGTGAGAGACCTGCTCCGCAATTCGCTCGCGCTCACGCGCGGAGCGCAGAGCGGCATTGTCGCCAGACTGGAGGGAAAGCTGAACGACATCACCAGAATGGCCGTCAGCGCCTCCCTCATCTTCCTCCTTGCCGGGCTGACCATCGCCGTTCTGCTGGTCCGCCGCATCTGCGGCCCCCTCGGCAGACTGACCGCGGCCGCCCGCCGCGTTGCCGAAGGCGATTTCATGACCGTGGACATCGACCAGAAGGATGAAGTCGGCCAACTGGCCTCCGCCTTCAACATCATGACCGGCGTGGTCAAGGAAAAACTCGGAGTCTCCCAGGGCATCATGCGCGGGATGACCGTCCCCTTCGCCTCCTGCGATCTGGAAGAGCGTCTGACCTATGTGAACCGCGAAATGCTCGCCTGCTGGGGCCGGCAAGGAAACCCGGAAGACTATGTCGGCATGAGCGCCGGAGAATTTTTCTATGACGACGCCGCGCGCCCGACGCTTTTCTCCCGGATTCTGTCCGAAGGAAAGGCCGTCACCGGCTACGCGGTCACCCGGAGCAATTTTGCCGGTCAGAAGAAACACCTGGTCATGGACGCCTCCCCCCTGCTGGATCTCGACGGACACATGGTGGGAGCGTTCACCCTGCATAACGATCTCAGCGAAATGTACGAGCAGCGCGATCGCATCGCGCACCTCAACGATCGGATATTCCTGTCCGCCAATCAGGCGCAGGACATCTCCCAGACCCAGACCGCGGCCTTTGAAAAACTGTTCGACCAGTTGAAAACCACCCAGAGGATGGCGGAGGAGCAGGATCACGACGCCACACGCGCGGCGTCGACCATCCGCGACATGAGCGACGCCATGCGCGGCATGGCGGAACAGGTCGGGCTGAGCATGGAAAAATCGCAGGGAGCCCAGCGGGAAGCGGAACAGGGCACGGACGTGGTTCGTCAGACCATCGCCTGCATCGGCCAGGTCACGGAACAGACTGCCCAGGTCGCCGCCCGCATGAAGGAACTGGACGTCCATACCGCGGATATCGAAAAGATTCTGGGACTGATCAAGGATGTGGCCGATCAGACCAACCTGCTGGCTCTGAACGCTGCCATTGAGGCTGCGCGCGCCGGAGACGCGGGAAGAGGCTTTGCCGTGGTTGCCGACGAAGTGCGCAAGCTGGCGGAAAAGACCATGCGGGCCACGGAGGAGGTAACCGGCTCCGTTTCCGCCATTCAGGGCAGCGTGCGCTCCAGCATAAACGCGACGGACGAGGCCGTGAAACTGACGCGCAGGGCGACGGAGCTTGCCGACACCTCCGGATCAAGCCTGAACCATATCCAGAACGTCATAGGGCAGGCCGTGGACGATATCGCGCGCATTGCGGAGGAAACGTCCCGGCAGTCGCACGTCAGTGAAGATGTGATGCGCATGATGGAAAACTTCAGCCAGCAGGCGCATCTGACTACCGAGAACATGGAGCAGTCCGCCGGGCACGCCTCGGAGCTGCGCAGCCTCTCCGACGCCCTGCGCGACCTGATTGCCGCCATGCGCAGCGAGCGCCGCATGGACGAGCGATTTGCCGTCACCGAACCCTACGATCTGAAGGTTTCAGGTGAAAACGGCGGCAGTATTCCGGCTGTTCTGCTCGACATAAGTTCTTCCGGTCTGCGCATGCGCTTTGAAGCTCCGGCCTTCCCCTATATGGAAGGAAACAGCGTTCATATTGACGCGCCCCTTCCCCCGCTTGACACGGTTCTGAAACACCGCATGGCCCAGATCGTCTGGGTGGACGGCAGGCAGGTGGGGCTGCACTTCAGAGACCGGGTGGACGCGGACCTGGGAGAACTTGCCGCGCGCATCAACCGGGTCTGAATCTTCCGGACAGGCTTTCCCCCGAGCGTTTTGCCCTCGAAAATATCCGCGGGCCGGAACCCTGTGCTCCGGCCCGCAGGCTTCATGCCTGAAGCCGGAGCTTGCCGCCGCAAGTGAATTGCGGCGGCACAGGAGAAGAGGGGGGCGTCTCTGCGCCCTCTTTTCCCGGCAGGCCCCGCGCCTGCCGGGATTTTTTGCTTCTTGTTGCCGGGCGGAAACGCATATATAGTCTCTTCCGCCATATGTCCTTCCGAGGTGCCTTATGTTCCGGTTTTCCACCTTGCGGCTGCCGCGCACGATTATACTGGCGCTGTGCGTCATGTCGGCCGTCCTCTTCCCCGCGCCGTCCGCCTCCGCTGTGCAGGGCGGCGCCCTGCGCATCGGAGTGGAAAACGACTACCCTCCGTTCTCCTTCCCGGATGAAAACGGCCGGCAGTCCGGTTTTGATCCTGCTGTCGCGGAAGCCCTGTGCCGTGCCATGGAACGGCCCTGCGAAATTCTTCCTCTGCCCTTTGAGGAACTGCTGAATGCCATGCGGGAAGGAAAGCTTGACCTGATCATCGCGGGCCTCGGCGCGAACGGGGAACGCCGCGCCTACATGGACTTCAGCGAAAGCTACTACCATTCGCGCACCATCTATATCGGCCGGCCCGGCATCCGGACAAGCCCGGACTGGATGAAGGGCAGACGGCTTGGCGCGCAGATCGGCACGCTGCAGGCCGTCATTGCCGAAAGGCTGTGGAAGGGCACGGCGGAAATCGTCCTGTTCCGGAACTACGACGAGATGCTGGACGCCCTGTGCGCGGACAGACTCGATCTCGTCCTTTCCGACGGACTGCCGGGTTATGAATTTCTGCGGGGAAGCCGGGGAGCGGCCTTCACCATGCAGGAAACGGAGCTGCCCCTTGACGATGAAATCAATGACGCCCGCATCGGCGTGCGCCGGGGGGTCCCCGGCCTGCTGAGGGCGGTCAATCAGGCCATCCGGGAGATCAGGCTGAACGGCGAATACGACCGCGCCGTCCGCCGCTATTTCCCCTTCAGCATTTACTGAAATCCGCCATGGCAAAAAAATTCCGTCATATCAGCATCCACAGCTTCTCGCTGTTTCTCGTCCTGCCCATGCTTGCCCTGTTCGGGCTGGTTTTCTGGTTTGTGCTCCGGGATCTGGAAAGCATAAGAACCCTGGCCTACGCCACAGGGCGCGAATACCTTCCCCGCATCCTGTCCAAGCAGATGCTGCTGATCAATATCGAAAATCTGCGCCGCAGCATTTCCCTTGCCTATCATTCCGGCGACCCGCTGGAGGCCCGCAATGCCGGCATTACCGCCCAGGCGCTGATCGTTGAATCCGTGTTCGGCGAATCGCCGGAATTTTCCGCCATGATGGATCTCCTCAAGCCGGACTTCCGCCGGCTGCTGGAATTGAAATCGCAGCTCTGCGACGCGGAAGACAGGCTGCACGACAGGGAAATCGCGCTTTCGGGCGCTCTGGAGCGGCTGGCCCTGCACAGCGGCCTCCGGCCCGAACGCATCCCGGTTCACCGGAGATGCCCCGGCCCGGACTCCCGTTCTCCGCAAGACGGCGCGGGCACACATGAACACCTGGAAAACACCCTTGCCCCGCTGATCGGATTCTGCGCCGACGCCGCCGGAAAAGGGAATCCGGAGTTGTCGGCCGACTGCCGCAGTTTTCAGGAAAGTCTGCGCGATGTCGGGCAAATCCGGCGTTTTCTCGTCGACGCCGGAGCCGAATCAAGGCAGATATGGGAACATGTCGACAGCAGGCTGCGCGAGATGAGCGACTACGCCTCCACCACCGAAGCCGCCCATATTGCACGCGGAATGACCCATATCGACGAGGAAACCTCCCGCATCCGGCGGCTGTTCCTTGCCGCCGGAGCCGTGTTTCTGCTTGGTCTGGCAGGAACAATCCTTCTTGTCCACCGTCACATCCTGCGTCCTCTGGCCATGACATCCCGTGCGCTGGACGCCATCCGCTCAGGGCAGGACATGCCCCGCCTGCCCCTGGTTCGCATTCTGGAAATTCAGAACATGCTTGACGTCCTGCCCGGCCTCACCCGGTACATGGAAGAGCTGAACGCCCGCTTCGGACGCCTTGAGCGTGAACGCGACCAGTACGCCGACCTGAGCTTCCACGACGCGCTGACCGGCATCGGCAACCGGAGAGCCCTGGAAAAGGTTCTGGCTTCGGACATGCCGGGCACGCCTCTGGCCCTGCTCATGCTCGATCTGGATCTGTTCAAGAGCTATAATGACATTTTCGGCCATCAGCAGGGCGACATGGCGCTCAGGGCCGTGGCCGGAGCGATGAAAAGCGCCATGCTGCGCTCCTCGGACACGGCGTTCCGCTACGGAGGCGAGGAGTTCACCGCCCTGCTGCTTGACGCCGACCCTCTCGCCGCAATGACCGTGGCGCGGCGCATCATGGACAATGTGCGCGGCCTGGCCCTGCCGCATCCGGGGGCTCCCTCCGGCATCATTACCGTCAGCATCGGCGTCGCCTGCCGCAGGGCGGGAGAACTCCTTTCCGTGGAGGCGCTGCTGAGTCTGGCCGATCAGGCGCTGTACCGCTCCAAGAAGGCCGGACGCGACGCCGTCACCCTGAGCGGCGGGGAGCCGGAGCTGCGCGAAGAACACAAGGGCTGCTGACGGCGTCCCGGCCGCCGGAGACGCGATCCTGTCCGGGCCTGGCGGCTGACCGGATGCAGTCCCGCAGAACCCGCTTTCTCTGCCGGGCGCGATATGCCGCGGAGCGGACCGACAAGGAGGACCCCATGCGCCGCTGTCTGATTAATCTTACCCGGTTCGGAGATCTTCTTCAGACCCAGCCGGTCATCCGCGCCTTCCGTGAACAGGGAGACGAGGTTTCCCTGATCTGTCTGGAAAACTTCGCCCCTGCCGCCGAACTTCTGGATGGCCTGGAGCAGGTGCTGCCCCTTCCCGGAGGAAGCATTCTTGCCGGTCTGTCACGGGACTGGCGTCTGTGTGCCGACGATCTCGCCGCCTGGCTCCGGGAAGCCCGCGCGCGGCTCCGCCCGGACGAGGTATTCAACCTGACCCCGAGCGCCGGAGCCCGTCTGCTCGGCCGCTTGATGGCCTTTCCGACGGAAAGGGACGCTTCCCCCGCAAATCTGGCCGGTTTCGGCATGGACGCGCACGGATTCGGCCGGAACAGCTCCCCCTGGGGAAGCTATGTGCAGGCAGTCACGGCCAGACGCGGATGCAGCCCCTTCAACCTGACGGACGGATTTTTCCGCATGGCAGGCTGCTCCGGCGTTCCGGACGCTTCCCTGCGCAGCCCTTCGGAGGACGCCGCCGCGCAGGCGCGCGCCCTGCTCCGCGAGACTTCGGAACAGTCTGCGCCGTCCGGAAGCGGGGAAGCATATGTGGGCTTCCAGCTCGGGGCGAGCGCCGAAGCCAGACGCTGGCCCGAGGAACATTTTGCCGCCCTGGGCAGAATGCTCTGGGAACAGGCGCGTCTTCGCCCCCTGCTGCTGGGAAGCCCGGAAGAAAGGGACCTGGCCGCGCGCTGCCTTGCTCTCGGCTGTCCGGGAATCGATCTGACCGGGCGGACCTCCCTGCCCGTTCTTGCCGCCGTACTCCGCCAGTGCCGCCTGATCGTCACCAATGACACCGGCACCATGCACCTGGCCGCCGGGCTGGGCGTGCCGGTTCTTGCCCTCTTTCTGGCCACGGCCCAGCCATGGGACACCGGCCCCTACCGGGAAGGCTCATGCAGCCTTGAACCCAGGATGGACTGTCATCCCTGCCCCTTCAATGCTCCCTGCCCGCACGCCCATGCCTGCCGTCAGGCCGTCAGCCCGGAAACCGCGGCAGGTCTTGTTCTTTCCCGCCTGCGCGGAGGAACATGGGAGGCGGGGCCGGATGCCCGCCGCGAGGCCAGGGTATGGCTGAGCCTGCGCGACGGGGAAGGATTCATGAATCTGCGCTCCCTTTCCGGCGACGATGAGAGCGAGCGCGGTCTCTGGTTCCGCGTCCAGCGCGGCTTTTACCGTCACTTCCTTGACGCATGGACGCGGGATGCGGCGCAGGACGCCCGTCGGGAAAAATTTTCCGCCCCCGCGCCGGAGAGCCTGTCTGTCTTTCCGCCCGGCTCGCCTTGCAGGGAGCGTATCTTCTCCACAGCGGAAAAAGCTTCCGCCATGCTGCTTCTGGCGCTGGAACAGGGTCGCCTGCTGGGGCTGCGTCCCACGGAAAGAAGCCGTACAGCCTTTCTTGCCACCTGTTCCCGTCTGGCCGGGATATTTTCGGACAGCCCGGACTTCGTCCCCCTGTCCCTGCTCTGGCGCACGGCTCTGCAGGAACATGGCGGAGACCTCCCCGCCGTATTCCGCTTTTTCGAGCTGCTGCGCGGAGAACTTTCCTCCCTGACGCGCCGGGACTGATTTTCCCGATGGCCCGATTCTTGCATGCGGTCGGACAACGTCAAAGAGATTCCCCTCAGGGCATTTTCGGCCCGAAAATGCTCCCGGGGTCGAGCGGAGCGAGACTCCGGCGTCAGGCGTGAAAGCTGCGGGTCAGAACATGGGGTTCTGGCGGCAGATGCTTTCAACAGCAAAATGCTCCAGCGGGAAGACAGGAGGATATCATGATCATCATCGACGGCCGCGCCTCGGATCTGCGCATTGAAAACTTTGCCAACCTTGAGGAAATTCTGGTGGAGGCCAATACCGAATGCACCAGAGAGCAGCGCATCGTCACCGACGTGCTGCTGAACAGCGAGCCTTTCTCGGAAATCTATCCGCATCAGGCGGAAGATATCGAACGCGACGAAATCCGTTCGGTGGAAATCAGCACCATGCCTCTGGGTGAAATGGCGCTGAACGTCACGGATGAACTGTTCAAGGTCACACGCATCATGGAGGACGGCAGCGCCAGATGCGCCGGTCTCTTCCGGCAGGGGGACGATCAGCAGGGGCTGGAGCTTTTTCAGGATCTTCTGGACGTCACCCGCGATTTCATGTCCATGGTGGGCGTATTGCGCCATGACTTCATTTCCGTGAGCGAACCCGAGTTCGACACCCTGGTGGAAAAGGTTTCCGCCCTGCTGGGCGAAATGACCGAAGTGCTGGAAAGCGAAGACTGGATACTTCTGGCCGACCTGCTTGAATTCGAGTTCACCCCGGTGTGCGGCTCATGGAACAAGGTGCTGGAAAAGCTGCGTTCCGACATTTCCGACACGCTTGCCCGGGCGTAACCGGCCCGATCCGGAGAATTTCCATGTCCGCAAACCTGACGCTTCTGGATCGTGCCCTTATCCTTGCCCAGCATGAGCTTGAAGCCATGCGCAATGGAGACGTGGAGAGCGCCGAGTCCCATTTTCACGAACGAACCGAACTCATGCGCCAGGCCGCGGATACGCTGGACGAGGAAACTTCGGAAGATTACCGCGTCAAGCTCATCGCCCTGCAGGGTTATAATCAGCTTATCCACGAAGAGGGCCGGGAGCTTCTGGAACAGATCCGCAGTCAGCTTGTCTCGGCCAGAAGCACCATCCGCGGGGTAAAAGGGTACGCGCGGGCACGCCTGCTGCAATAATCCCCCTGTCATGACGCTGCATGAAGGCACGCCTTTCATGAAAAGGAGCGCCGGGGCTGCGGACAAGGTCCGCAGCCCTGAAAATCGCGAGCAGGCCGCGGTTCTGCCGCGCCGCCAAGCGAACGATTTCGATTTGAAAATATCCCGGAGTCAGGCGAAGCGAGACTGAAGCCGCGACGCCTCCAATCCTCCGGTGTTGCCGCAATTCACTTGCGGCGTATGGCTCCGGCGGCGTGAAGCCTGCGGGCCGGAACATGGGGTCCTGGCCGACGGATGTTTTCGAGAGCAAAACGCTCCGGACGACGCGTATCCCGCGAAGCGGGGTCCGCCATCATTCCGGGGCGTTCCTTTCGTGGAAAGGAGCGCCCCTTCCGCGTATCCGGCGGCGGGACATTTCAATGGCGGAATGCTCCATGGACGCGCCCGACTGCGGGCCATCCTTGACGCTGCCGCGCATTTCCTCCATTCTGGAAGCCATTTTCCGGCTGGATACGCATATGGCATTCTCACTGCGCTTCGACACACAGGACGTTGTGTTTCTTTCCCAGGTCAAACGGGCCATCGAACTGAACCGCGCGGAGCACGCGGCGGTGTTCCCGCATACCGACGCCCTGCATCCCAACGGCATCATCGATCTGGCCATTCCGGCGGAAATGCGCATGGCCTCCGCCGTGCTGCGTCTGCTGGACTCGCTTGAACAGGGGCAGGAAGAAGAGCGCATCCATGCCCTGCGCGCCCTGCGGGAAGAAGTCATGGTCAGCGCAAGAACGAATCTGCGCCGCAATACGGGGCGGGTGCTGATCCAGATCATGAAGGAAATCGTGCGCGCCCAGGGCGACGATGAACGCCAGCTCCGCCTTGCCCATGACTTCCGCCAGGCCGCGTCGGGCAAGCCTGCCGTGATACGCCGCATGCTGCGCCGCTATTTTCTGCTGGAAATGCCGGAAGAGTGGAACCAGGCCGTATTCGATCATCATGTGCATGACGCCAACACCAAGGGCCGCAAGAACGCCACCCATCTGATCATGGACGCCTGGGTCAAGGGCATCCGCTCCCTCACGGTCATCTACTATCATTTCGTCCGTCCCGAAGCCGCCCGCGAGCTTATGGAAGCGGCGGAAATCATGGGTGTGACCGTCCGTATCGGCCTGCTGTTCCACGCCCCCTACCGGGGAGGCCTGATCGACTTCATCTGGATCCCGCGCGGCTTTTCCGACGCGGAGGGCTTTCTGGCCTTTCTGGCCGAGCCAGGCGTGCGCCGCCTCATGGAAAAGGGCCGGGAAGCTTCGGCCTGGATGGAACGGCATATCCTCTCCATGCTCGACCTGTGGAACAGCCGGGGGCGGCACGAACTGGAGCGGGAGCTGGGCATCGTCACGGAAGAGCTGGACAGGGAAAAGTTTCTCGCCTTCGTGGGCGCGGGGCAGACCTTTCTGCTGCATCTGGCGGAATTCATCCACGCCTCGCTGCTCTCTTCCCTGCGGGAGGAAGCCGCAGCCCTGAGCGAACGGCTGGAAAGCCCCGGATGTGACGACGCCTGCCGGGCCATGCTGGAAAAAAGACTGCATCGGCTGGACGGATGCACCACCGAATATCTCATGGAGGTTCTGCGCCGCCCTGTTTTCCGATCCGAGCGGGAAAAGCTCACCCGCGCCCCCGTCCCGGGGGAATGCGGCGGCGACTGTCCCGAGCTTCTGCGCACCCCTCCCCTTCTGCTTCTGGACTGGCTTTCCGGCCTGCACAGCGGCAACCGCGTGGTGCTCAATCTCGCCCGCCTCAGCCCCGAGGACGTGCTTAATCTGCTCTGGGACTGCCAGGGGTTCATCACCCATCTGGAAATTTTCAACCTCAAGGACTGGCAGGAAGGCAAGGAGCCGCATCTGGCGGAAATCGGCGCGCTTCAGCAGGCCATCAACAACGGCAGCGCCCCTCTGCTCAAGCAGCTCATCCGCCGCATGCTCCGTGACTGCGGAGAAGGCACGGACGTGGCTTCTCCCTGGCCGCTCACGCCCGGCTGCGAGGCGCGAACTGAAAAACTCCGGCTTATCCTGCGCAATATTCCCATTCTCCAGGGCTTTTACGCAACGTCAAAGCTCTATTCGCGGATGGGCACCGACTCTTCCAGCCGCCCCGGAATGTGGTACGGCATGGGCCTGGCCCTTCCGGAGACGCTTCCCTACCGGGCCAGACGCGAACTCGGTTCGCGCCGGAGCACCCGTCTGTGGCTGCCCCTGCGCGTCGCGCTGCAGGAACGCCTCGTCTGGAAAAGCCTTCCCGGAGAGGAACGCCCGTCTCTTCCCGTCCGGCTGCTGCGCGCGCTTCCCGGACTGCGCCATTTTCTCAGGCGTCCGGAGCGTGAATGGATTCATGGCGACGCCACTGTCTGCGACGGCGGACAGTGCAGCGCGCACGGCGCGAAATCCGGAAATATCGTCACTCTCGGCGGCATGGGCCGCCCGGTGAGCAACGGCTTTCTTCCGGACGACAGTGCCGGGGACGAAACGGCGGATTCCCTCTGCATCAACACCTCCCTTGCAAATGCGCTCAAGGTGATGGGCGGCTTCATCCCGGCCTGGGCGGCATTCCTGCTGACGCAGGACAACACGCTGCTGATGTGGCTGGGCGCGCCGCTGTGGTTTCTCATCACCGGGCTGCGCAACATCATGCAGGCCGTACTCGGCGGCGGCGGATTCCGCCGTTCCCCCCTGCTGCGTTGGAATGACTATGTAAGCTGGAGCCGCCTGAGCGACTCCCTGCTGTACACGGGCATTTCCGTCATTCTGCTGGAACTTGTGCTGCGCGTCTGGTTTCTTCAGGATTTCTGCCGGCTGGACCCGGTGAGCCACGATGTGCTGATCTTTTCCGTGATCTCGCTGGTCAACGGATTCTATATCGCGGGGCACAACTATCTGAGGGGATTTCCGCGCGAGGTGATCATCGCCAATATCTTCCGCAGCGTCTTCGCCATTCCCGTGGCTCTGGCCTATAACGAGGGGCTGGAGCTGATCCTGCGCGCGTTCGGCGCGGCGGAGCCGCAGGCGCTTCTGTTTTCCGCGGCGGCCATTACGTCCAAGGTGGCATCGGATACCGTGGCAGGCGTCATTGAAGGCATGGCCGACCGCAACGGCAACATGCGGCTGCGCCTCTGGGACTACCGGAGCAAGCTGCGCCGGGTATTTTCCCTCTACGGCCGTCTTGAACTGCTGTATCCTGAAGAGGATCTTCCGGAACTGCTGAAGGAGCCGGAGAAAATCCTGTCACGTCTGGAGCGGGAACACCGCCACATGAAAACCGAACTCATCGCCAATGCTCTGGATCTCATGTATTTCTGGTTTTATCAGCCCCGCGCGGCGCACGCGCTGAAAAAAATCTCCCAGGAGCTTTCCGGAGCGGAGCGTCTGGCGCTCCTCCGCTCCCAGATGGTGCTGGAACAGGAAAAGGATATCTGCCGGCTGTTCGTGGACGGGCTGGCAGGGCGGGATTTCGCGCGCGCTCTTTCCTTCTATCTCGACCGCCACCGCGACTATCTGCGTTCCATGGAACGCCTGCTCCCCGAACGGCAGGAGGGGGCCGCATGAGCCTGCGGGAAGGCTTCACCACCGGCAGTGCGGCGACGGCGGCGGCCATGGCCGCTTTCGGACGTCTGCTCGGACTGGAGTTTCCGGCCGCCGTGGACTGCCCTCTTCCTCCCTTTGCGGAAACTCCCGGCGAGCCTCCCACTGCCGCCGGACGGCTGAATATTCCCCTTGCCGCCGTAACGCTGAGCGACGGCAGGGCGACAGCGGCAGTGATCAAGGACGGCGGGGACGACCCGGACGCCACGCATCGCGCCCGCATCGAGGCGGAAGCGGAACTGCTCGCCCCGGCGGACGCCGCGCCCGGCGGCGGAGAAATTCTTGTGCCCGGCTTTCCCCTCCTGCTGCTGAGGGGCGGCCCCGGCGTGGGGCGCGTCACCCTGCCCGGCCTGCCCGTGGCCGTGGGTGAACCGGCCATCAATCCCGTTCCCCGGAGGCAGATTCAGGCGGGCCTGAGAGAAGTCGCGGCGCTGCGCGGGTACAAGGGCGGCGTCCGCGTTACCCTCTCCGTTCCGGACGGGGAGAACATCGCGCGCAGAACGCTGAACCCCCGGCTCGGCATCACGGGCGGCATTTCCATACTCGGCACGCACGGCACTGTGCGGCCCTACAGCCACGACGCATGGAAGGCGAGCATTCTGGAAGGGCTGAGCGTGGCCCGGGCCGTGAACTGCCCGCGCGTCTTCCTTTCCACCGGCAGGCGGAGCGAACGCCTTCTTCAGAACATTTTTCCTCTCGACCGGGAACAGGCCTTTATTCAGGTGGCGGATTTCGCGGAATTCAGCCTGCGTTCCGCCGTGGACGCGGGGTTCCGCGACATCGTGTGGGGCTGCTTTTTCGGCAAGCTGGTCAAGCTGGCGCAGGGGCTGGGGCATACCCATGCCCATGCGGCTCCGCTGGAAATGGAGCGTCTTGCCCGCTGGTGCGCGGAGGCCGCCGCCGGCGACGCGCGCGGGCTGGAATCCGCCATTGCCTCCTGCACCACAGCCGGTCAGGCTCTGGATCTGCTTCTGCACCGCCCCGACGCGGACGCCCTGCTCCGTGCGCCGGCGCTGCGGGCAAAACGCGTCGTGGAATCCTTCGCCCCGGGCGCGCGGATCGAGCTGTTCCTCCTTTCCATGAATGACGATACCGGCAGGGAGCTTATACGCCTATGACTCATCTCCCCCTTTTTCATGACGCGCCGGCGGAAGCCGCCCTCTCCGCGCCGCCCCCGGTACTGGTGCTGGGAACCGGTACGGGAGAAGCTCCGGCCTTTGCCCCCGATGTCGCGCGTCTGCTGGATGAAGCCGAGGTGGTGGCCGCGCCGCGCCGCCTGCTGGCCCGCTTTCCCGGCAAACGGCATATTGCCCTCGCCTGCCCGCTGGAACCCGCCCTGCGGGAACTGGAAGCCGCCCGTCAGGAAGGACGGCGCTGCGTGGTGCTGGCTGACGGGGATCCCCTGCTTTACGGCATCGGAACCACGCTCGGCAAGCGGGCGGCGTTCGCCGCGCCCGGGAGCCTGCGCATTCTGCCGGGCGTCAGCGCCATGCAGACGGCCTGCGCCCGTCTGCGCCTGCCCTGGCACGATCTTGCCGTTCTCTCCCTGCACGGCCGCAATGACTGGCTGCCGCTGGCCCATGCGGCCCTGACCCGGCGTCCCCTGTGCGTGTACACCGACGCCGCGAACAGTCCGGCGGCCATTGCCCGCTTTCTGCTGGAACGGGGCGCGGACTGGTTCCGCATGGCCGTGGCCTCCCGGCTGAATACGACGGAGGAAAGCGTTCGGGAATACGATCTGCCCGAAGCAGCCGAACAAAACTTTCCGGGCGGTGAAAGCGTCATCCTGCTTCCCCGGCGGGATGACGGCGTGGCCCCCGGCCCCCGCTTCGGGCTGGACGAGCGGGCGCTGACGCTGGACAAGGGGCTGTATACCAAGGCTCCGATCCGGGCGGCGGCGCTGTCTCTGCTCGCGCTGCGCCCGGACGACACGCTGTGGGATCTGGGCGCGGGCAGCGGCTGCCTTTCGCTGGAAGCCGCCGCGCTGCTCCCGCGCGGGCGCGTCGTGGCGCTGGAACGGGAGGAATCCCGCGTCTCTCTGATCCGGGAAAACCGCCGACGCATCGGCATCCCGCATCTTGATATCGTGCATGGTTCCGCCCCGGATGCTCTGGACGGACTGCCCGATCCCGACGCTGTCTTCATAGGCGGAGGGCTGGGCGGCGCGCGCAACCCGAACGGCCGCATCCTGCCGGAAGCCGTCGCCGCGCGGCTGAAGCCCGGCGGGCGCATGGTGGCGGCGGCAGCCCTGCTCTCCACCCTGAACACGCTTCTCGATTTCGCGCGTGAACGCGGCCTGCGCCATTCCGTCATGCAGATACAGGCCGCCGAATCCGCGCCTCTGGCCGGCAGTCTGACGCTGAAACCTCTCAACCCCGTTTTTCTGATCGGCATATTTCCCGGCGACGCGCCGGACAGGAGGCTCCCGTGAACATGGGCAGGGTTTTTTTCATCGGCGCGGGGCCGGGCGATCCGGAACTGCTCACGCTCAAGGGGCAGCGGCTGATCAGCGAGGCGGATCTGGTGCTGTATGCCGGTTCGCTGGTACCGCCGGAGGTGGTGGCCTGCGCGAAAAAAGGCGCGCGGGTGGAGGACTCCGCCCCGCTCTGTCTGGAAGAAACGCACGCGCTGATGCGTGACTGCGCGCTGGGCGGCGGCATGGTGGCCCGCGTGCACACGGGCGACCCCTCGCTGTACGGCGCGGTGCGGGAACAGGCCCGCCTGCTGGACGCGGACGGCATTCCCTGGGAAGTCGTGCCCGGGGTCAGCGCGGCCTTCGCGGCGGCGGCGGCGGGCAAGGTTTCCTTCACCGTGCCGGAAACAACCCAGACACTGATCATCACCCGGCTGGAGGGGCGCACCCCCGTTCCCGAACGGGAACGCCTGCGGGCGCTTGCCGCCCACGGAAGCTCGCTGGCCATCTATCTCTCCGCTTCCGAGCCCGATCGCATGCAGGAGGAACTTCTGGCCGTCCTGCCGCCGGAAACCCCGATACTCTGCGCCTGCCGCGCGGGCTGGCCGGATCAGCGCATGGCCTGGGCCCGCGCGGATACGCTGGCCGACGTCATCCGGGAACAGGGCTTCACCCGTCAGACGGTCTTTCTGGTGCTTCCCGGACAGCCCCGCGCGGATGACCGTTCACGCCTCTATGACGCGGCATTCACGCACGGCTGGCGGGGGCGGACACGCCGGGCCGACAGTCAGGACCGAACGTTTCGTGTTTGAAGATATCTGCCGATCAGTCCCCCGGGCTCCGGCTCGCAGGTTTCACGCCTGAAGCCGGATCCTGCGGACAAGGGGACGGAGCCGGACCTCGCCCTGCCCGACTCCGGGAGCATTTCGCCTTGAAATGCTCATGCCTCAACCCCGCGCGGGAACAGAGCGGCACGAAGACATCCCTTATTGTTATATAAATCACGATACATCTTTCAATCTTCCTCCCCGCCTCCCTGCTCCGGGCCGGAAAACATGCGTCCCCTGCGTCTTCCCGGCGCTCCTTCCGCCCGTATACCAGACTATAACCATGTATAACAGCCATATCAGAGCGTTTTGCCATTGAAAATGTCTGCCGGCCAGGATCCCATGTGCCGACCGCAGGTTTCACGCCTCCATCGAAGCTTGACGCCGCAAGTGAATTGCGGCTGCTCCGATGTCGCGGCTTCAGTCTCGCCCTGCTCGACTCCGCAGAGCATTTCATGAACGAAATGCGCTATTATGTTTCAATCCACAGTCGCCCCATCCGCCGACTGACTCCGCAGCCGACGGAGAGGGGGCGTGCGGATTGCCCCTCCCTGGAGGGAGGGGTTACGGAAAAGGATTTCATCGGCTTCGCTGTCTTGTCAACTCCGTTTTTCCCCCTGAAGGGGGAGGTTTCAAACCACAAAGGAATTTTTGATGAACATATCAAAACCTTTTTCCTTTTTAAAAATTTTTCTTGACAGCCGGATGCATAAGAGTAGTGTATACTTGTCCGACTCCAACCATCGAAATGGAAAGCCTCAAGAGCCGAAGAGGAACCGGCTGAGACTTGTCGGACAAGGATTGAGCTTTCCGGCACGAGCTGCAGAAAAACCGTCCGCATGCCGGAGCAGACGCGAAGGGCAAAAAAACAGGAACAGGCAAAAAAAGTTCTTGACAACATAACCCGGACGCGTATTGTAAACTCGACTGGAGTGGACTCAAACGGAAACAGACTCCTGAAAGACTCCATCTCCTCTCATCCGACCAGACAAATCAAAAAACATACCAGGGAGCACGCGTACAAAAAAGCGTTTTTACATTTCTTCCATTTTCCATCATGCGGATGATGAAGTTATAAAACGTGCATTTTGTACAGCGTTATTTTATGGAATTGTCTTCAGGGCTGAAGACAAGGCGTGCTTTGTTACACTCTGAAGAATCCTTACCGCCCGGTTTAAGGAGGTTCCGGGAAAGCATCTGTTCCGTTTCGGCTGTTTGTCATCCGCCTCTCTGGAGCATCCGCAACATGAACATGCTCCCGAAGTCGGATGGAACACGCCTCCGCGGCGGAAGCGTGAAGCCTGCGGGCCGGAACACGGGGTTCCGGCCGGCAGATACATTCAGCCACAAAATGCTCCAGTTGAGGAGGATCATCATGAGCGTGAAAAAGATTGAAGCGGACGTCATCATCCTCGGCGGCGGCAGCGCGGGC
>CALUUZ010000023.1 GCA_944324075.1 Candidatus Mailhella excrementigallinarum | reverse complement strand
CGCGCTTCCAAAGCGGCCACGCGGCGCCCCCCCGCGCGACCCCGACGAGATTGGGGAAGGAGAGAGAGAGAGAGAGAGAGAGAGAGAGAGAGAGGGAGAGAGAGAGAGAGAGAGAGAGAGAGAGAGAGAGAGAGAGAGAGAGAGAGAGAGAGAGACGCCGCCCGGAAGCAGCTAGGCCTTGCACAGATCGGCGTACACGGCGGAAACGGCACGGACGAGATCGTCAGGCGCGAGCAGAAGCTGAACGCCCCGCTGCCCTGCGCTGATGAAAATGTGTTCCCATAGAATGGCGCTTTCGTCGAGATAGACCGGATAGTTCCTTCTGGCTCCCAGCGGGGAACAGCCGCCCCGGACATATCCCGTCAGCGGCAATACTTCCTTCAGATGCACCATGGCCGCGCTCTTGTGCCCGGACGCGGCGGCGCTTTTTCTGAGATCCAGTTCCGCCTGACCGGGAATGCAGGTCATGATAATTTCGCTTTCCGTCTTTCCTTCCGCGCGGACGACAAGCGTCTTGAATACCTGTTCGCAGGGGACGCCCAGTGTGCGCGCCAGGGCGATGGCGGACAGATCGCTCTCATCCACGGGGGCGATGAATATTTCATAGGGGATGCCCAAGGCATCCAGTATTCTGGCTGCGTTGGTCTTTTTTGTCGGCATGATGTCCGGCCGGATAAAACGCGTTTTCCGCAGGGCCGGAACGGCGTAAGGAAGCCGTTCCGGAGGAGGTCGCTTTTATTCGCTTTCCCTGTTTGCGCCGCCGATGCGGCGCTTTTCCCACAACTGCATGTCTTTCATCTTCTTGCGGCGTTCGCGCTGCAGTTCCTTGCAGACAAGGGGGGTATGCTTTTTCAGCCCCCACTTCTCGCGGTAGCTTTCCGCGTCGAGATCATGCGTGGCAAGATGCTTGCGGGTAATAATCTTGAAGGTTTTGCCGCACTCCAGACAGGTGACGGACTTTTCCTTTATGGATTTGGCCGGCGGCATCGCAGGCGCGGAGGAACCTTCCTCTCCAATGGAGGTTTCTTCCAGCGTCTTGAGGCTTGCGGCCAGAGTGCGGACCATGGAGGTGATTTCTTCTTCCGACATGACACGCACTGACGCCTGGGCTTTTACGATTTCCAGCGCCTGTTTCAAATAGTCATCCATTATACTGCTCCTGAAAAAGGTCTGCCATATATTCATAGTATAGTCGGCGGACGGTTTGTACCTTTCTATATGCCGGGATATAAAAAGAATGCAAGTGTTTTGTGCCGGAGTTCTGTTGCAGAGTTGTGTTGAACAAATCCTTGACCTTCGGAGGCGCGAGAGCAGCGGCTATGGAGGCCGACCGGACGGCTCCCCGCGGGGCCGTGTCCGTTGCCGGGCACAACAAGGCGTACGGACATCGAGAGCAGAAATGACCCCCCGCCGCATGACCATGCGGCATGGAGGAGGCACGGAGCACGAGCGCGGCGTTTTCCGCGCAAAATGCGCACGGGAGCGGGTATCGGCAAGGCCGAGTGGTGAGCGCCATCGGGAGGGCGCGGTCAAATGTCACGCGCGGATACATGCCGCGACGCTGCCGGAGCGGAACAGTGCGCCGCATGCATCGCCCCGGCGCAATTCTCCGGCAGAATGCTCTGGAGGCTGAAATGCGCCGGGGGAGAGGAAAAGGCTATTTGAAAAGTTTCCCGAGTCCTCTGCTTATTTCCCGTTCCAGCCTTCCTCCAGGCTGCAGGGAAAGATCGATATTCTTCAATTTTTTTCCCATATCCAGGTGATAGGAAGGCTTGTCAAGAGTGCCGCGGACACTGACCGGGAGGCTGGCCGCCCCCGCGACGCGGAGAGAACCCGCCAGGTCCAGCGTCCGCTTCGGCAGATTGATGGTTCCCTTGCCGGAAAGTTCGAGTTCCGGTGAGACGCAGCGCGCGTCAGTCACGGAAATGACGCCCTTGTCGCTGCTGAATGTGACCAGGACTTTTTCAAAATCGGTGCCGGAAGATGTCAGCCTTTCAATTTTTTCCATGCCCTGTGTCCGTCCGCCCAAAAGTGTGATCAGCCCTTTCAGATCCCGCGTGACGGACGCAAGATCGGTCAGTCTGAGATGCAGCGGCGAAGCGGAGATGCTTCCCTGCCCCTTCAGGGTTCCGGCGGCGTCCGCCGCGTTGAAGCCCAGCCTGGCGTTGACGCGGCCCTTTCCGGAAATCTGGTCGGGGCGGAGCGCCTTGAATCTGGGCAATGTTTCCATGACCTGGCGCAGATCCATGTCCTCCGCGCTGAGTTGCAGCCGTACATCCGTATCCTTCAGGCTGCCGCCGCCGGATACCAGCGAGGAAATGGAAGGCAGAACCACGTCTACGGATGATTTTGCGTGACTGTTCCATGCCGTGAAGGTGAGCGGGTTGACGCTGTATGTGCCCTGGTCTCCGCTGATTCGGGCCTGGATGTTGTTCAGGAGCAGATTTCTCCAGACAAGGCGCTCAACGGTCAGGGTGAGATCGAGCGCGGGCCAGGGCTGGACAACCAGCACAGTCGCTCCGTTTTCGGTTCTGCGTTCCGTCACGCGCGGTATGGAGGCGGAGTTTTCTTCCGTTCCCGGTTCAGCGGCATAGCGGGTCGGAACCAGTTCGCCCAGATTCAGACGGCCGCGCAGCATGGGCGGTTCAATACCGGCGTCCAGCGAGCCGGAAAAACTCGTGCCGTCCAGACTGCCTTCCAGCTTTTCCAGCACAAGGTGACCGCTTTTGAGACTCAGTACGGCGCTGGCGTTGAGCGCCGACAGAGCCGTTTCATCGGGAAAGGGATTACGGCCGAGAGCCTGCAGCAGCAGACGGGGGGACCCCTTGCAGCTCGCCTGAATGCCGCCGGTGCCTTTCAGCAGCACATGCTCGGGCAGATCATGGGGAGCCGTGGCGAGGAGCCTGGCCATGTCCGGAGCGGAAAGCGTTCCGGAGGCGCTGAGGGTGAGGCCGGGCATGCTGGTTTCCAGCCTGTTCAGCTCCAGTACGCCGCTTTCGGGAGTCCAGGACATTCCGCCGGAAAGAGCGGCATCCTGGGTAAAGCCCATATGCTCCTCCGGATGGATGAGCGCCTTGTGGACAATGGCCGTGAACGCGCCGTTCTTGCAGGCCAGATTGCTTTCCAGGGAAAGGCCCGCCCGGCGGAGAACGTCGTTCGGCTTCTGCCGGAATGAAACATGGCCGGACGCCTCCAGTCCCAGTGTCGCATTGGGCCGGGCGTTGGTCAGCTTGAGGGCGATGTCTGAAAACGCGCAGGAACGCCCGTCCTCCCATGTGAGCACAATGGACGCCCTGTTCAGGATTGCCGCGTCGGGAGCGAGGGCAAGCAGACTGTTGACGCGCTCCTCAAGGCTGCGTCCCGCCGCGTCCTGCACGGGAGAATCCTCCGCCGCGGCAGGAGATGCGCTCTGCCCGGCGGGAGAGGAGGCCGCCGGAGGCCGAGCGGAGGGAAAGCGGCAGAGAATCTGCAGATCATCTGCTTCAAGGCCGGTAAGCTCCATGCGTCCGGCCAGCAGAGCAGAAGCGGAAAGACGGATGCTTGCCCGGCTGAAGGAAACGGAAACGGCATCTTCCTGCTCTCCCCAGGAAGAAGGGCCGAGCGTCAGGCTGAGCCCGGGAAACAGGCTGATTTCCGGCAGAGTCTCCATATGCAGCGGCTTGCCGGTATTTTTTTCCACCAGATGACTGAACTTTTGCAGAATGACGTCGCCCTGCGTCCTGAGAAACATCCAGCCTCCCGCCACTGCAAGCGCCAGTGTGATGACAATTCCGAGAACAATTTTGCGGAACATGGCCCACCGCCCTGTTTTTTGCTTATGTTAGCGCTCCTCCCGCCCACCTTGCAAGGCTGTATTTCATGGGCACGCGCGGTCTTGCCATAAGCCGCCGCCCCCGGCATACTCGCTGCCTCATGCAAGGAGAATGTCATGCCGAAAGCCTCCTTTCCCTCCGTTGTCCCGCTGCCCTGCGGTCTGCTCGAACAGATCCGGCTTCCCCCGGCGATCATGGTGCTGGGCACATCTTCCGATGCCGGCAAAAGTCTGCTCGCCGCGGGCCTGTGCCGCCTTTTCGCCCGGCGCGGGCTGAACGTCGCGCCGTTCAAGTCCCAGAACATGGCGCTGAATTCCGCCGTCACTGATGAAGGGAAGGAGATGGGGCGCGCCCAGGCGCTTCAGGCACGGGCCTGCGGGCTGCGTCCCGATGTCCGGATGAATCCGGTGCTGCTCAAGCCCCAGTCGCAAACCGGCTCTCAGGTTATTGTCATGGGAGAGGCGCGCGGCCATTACCGGGTGCGGGAATATGAGCGTCTCAAGCCTGTGCTCTTCCGTGAGGTCTGCGAGGCGTACGCCTCACTCGCCCGGGGGAGGGACCTCATGATTCTGGAAGGTGCGGGCAGCCCGGCGGAAATCAACCTCAGGGCGGCCGACATCGTCAATTCCCGCATGGCCAGAGAAGCCCGCGCGCGCATGATCGTGGTCGGTGATATCGACAGGGGGGGAGTCTTCGCCTCGCTGACCGGTACGCTGGCTTTAATGGAGAAGTGGGAACAGGACATGGTGGACGGACTGGTGATCAACAAATTCCGGGGAGACGCCTCTCTTCTGCCGCCTGCCCTTGACGCGGTGGCTGCCCTGACAGGCAAGCCGTTTCTCGGCGTGGTTCCCTGGGTGGATGACCTGCTTCTGCCGGAAGAGGATTCCGTATCCTATCGGGCCGGGCGCATCCTGCGCCGGGAAGCGGCGGGGGCGGACGATGCGGGCTTGCGGGAGGATGAGCTTGACGTGGCTCTCATTGACGTGCCCTATCTGAGCAATCTTTCGGATATGGATCCCCTGCTGGCGGAGCCGGGCGTGCGCGTGCGCATGGTGACACGCCCGGAGGAGCTGGGCCGCCCGGATCTGATCGTTCTGCCAGGCAGCAAGAGTACCGCATCCGATCTGCGCGCCCTGCGGAAGCGCGGAATGGAAGAAGCTCTGCACGGAGAAGCCGGGCGCGAGGGCGGGGCGGATATCCTCGGCATCTGCGGCGGGATGCAGATGATGGGGGAACACATCGCCGATCCGGACGGGCTGGAAGATGGCCCCGGGCATGTGGAGAAAGGGTTCGGCCTGCTGCCGCTGGTCACGGCGCTGGTCGGGGAAAAGGTTCTGCGGAGGGCCGGAGCCGTGGATGAGGTGCTGGGGCTTCCCCTGTCTGTCTACGAGATCCATCACGGCAGAACGGAAGTCCTCGTTTCAGACTCCGCGGAGGGGGGGAAGGGCGGATGTGCGCGGACCTGGACCCGTGCCCCCGACGGCGGCGCGCACGGCTGGATGCTGGAGCAGGGTGGAGGAAGAGGGACGATATGGGGGACCTACGGCCATGGACTTTTCGATGACGACGCCTGGCGCTGTGCGTTCCTGAACCGGCTGCGCCGCAGACGGGGCAAGAGTGAGGGAACCGTGACGATGTGGTCGCCGGACGCCTCTCTGGATCGGCTGGCTGACGCGCTGGAAAAAAATCTGGACATGGGGCGGATGTGTGCGCGGCTTTCCCTTCCCCGCAGTCTTTTCCTGTGAGAACGCTGAGTTAACTGCAGCATGCATGCTCCGCAAAACCGCGGGAAAACGCTGACCAAGCATTCTCCTGCGGCAGGCTGGCGCTGCGGCGTCGGGTTGTTTGGCACCGCTGGCATAAGCTGACAAAGCTGTTGCATTTCATTTCTGTTTATTTTTTTTTATAAGAAAATCAACGGATTGATCCTTTAAAATCAAAAAATCGCAGCAAAAAATTGAAATTGTATTTCATTGTTGTTGACAGAAAATGGAAGCCTTGCCATATAAGAAGCGTCCGGGAAATTTTCCCGGGCGTGAAAGGCCGCCGAAACGACACGGATTTCCGCACACAAGGAGCTGTCATGCAAGGTTTTGTTGTTGGCGTCATTGTGTTTCTGGCGCTGCTGTATTTTGTGCGCAGGGTCAGGCAGACGACCAGACCCGGAGGGGGCTGCGGCTGTGGTTGCAGCGGCTGCAGCCATGCTCCGAAAGACGGTTCGGTCTCATGTCCCTCTTCAAGGAATGCATAAGAATGTTGAGTGGTTGATCATATTTTTTTATCAGGTTATTGAAATCAGAATTCAATTTGTGATTGCGGAGTATTTTTGGGCATGCGCCCGGAGTCGGACAGGCAGGCCCGTTTCCTCCTTCCCTGGTCCGCAAAGGTTTTCCGCCGGCGTCGGCAGATGTTTTCGGTTGTGAAGGCTTTGTACGGATATCGGGATACCTGCAAAGACTCATGCCGGAGAAGCCGTACGGATGCGAACCTGATGAAAAGGCGTGTCGGGCGGCTGCCGGCTGACTGTATATGCCCCGCTCCTCGCGGGGCGGAGAGGATGCGAGAAAGGAGTTCATGAACATGGCAGAGGGCAAGTCCATCGGACTGAGAGAAATGAAAGAAGGTCAGAAGGGCCGTATTCTGCGCATAGGAGCGGACGGCGAACTGGGACGCCGTATCCGTGACATGGGGCTGATTCCCGGTGTTGAGGTGGAAGTGGTGGGGCATGCTCCGCTGCGTGATCCCGTCGCGCTGCGTCTGTCCGGCGTGACCCTGGCCCTGCGCAATCGTGAGGCGGACTATATCAGTGTGGAGGTGAAGGCATGAGCCAGGCGCAGCAGACCGGAAGCGCGAAAGTCAGGGGCGGGGGCACTGTCCTCGGTTACGCGGAAGGACGCCCGCGGATTGCTCTCGCGGGCAATCCGAACTGCGGCAAGACCACGGCGTTCAACGCATGGACGGGCGCGCGCCAGCATGTGGGCAATTACCCCGGCGTGACGGTGGAACGCAAGGAAGGCGTGGCGCATGCGCGCGGTCAGGCCGTACATCTGGTGGATCTTCCCGGCACCTATTCCCTGACTGCCTACTCCATGGAAGAAGTCGTCGTCCGCCGCGAGCTGACCGAAAACGCTCCTCTGGCCGTCATTGACATGGCCGACGCTTCGGCATTGGAGCGCAACCTGTACCTGACGGTGCAGCTGCTGGAGATGGGGCAGCCGCTTGTGCTTGCCCTTAACATGATGGACGAGGCCCGCAAGGCCGGGTATCAGATTGACACGGCAAGGCTTTCCAGAGCGCTTGCCTCGCCTGTGGTGGAAACCGTGGCCCGCTCCGGAGAAGGGCTGGATGCGGCCCTTTCCGCCGCGCTTGAAATCGGTCACTCGGAGTCGGCCCGCAAGGGGCTGCGGATTTCGTACGGTTCCGATCTCGATCCGGTGCTGGGTTCCATGGAACGGCAGATCACGGAGGCCGGAATCTGGAAGGGGGCGGCTCCCGTGCGCTGGTTCGCGGTCAAGCTGCTGGAGGGGGACGCCGAGGCATGGAGTCAGCTTCAGGCGGCGGACTCCCGCCTGGAAGCCGTATTGCGCGCCGAATACAATACCGTGGCCGCCCATATCCGATCCACCACGGGAACCTCGCCGGAGGCGGTGATTTCCGATTACAGGTACGGGTTCATCAGGGGCATGCTGAAAGACGGCGTGATCACCCATGTGGGGAATCGGGATCGTCTGGCCCTCAGCGACAAGCTGGACAAGGTTCTGGTCAATCCTCTGCTCGGACCGATCATCATGCTTGCCGTTCTGTATCTGGTATTTCAGGTGACGTTCGTCATCGGGGCCTATCCTCAGGGGTGGGTCGAAGAATTTTTCGGATGGCTGGGTGAGATTTCCACCGCCGTGCTGCCCGAAGGGCTGGTTCAGTCTCTGGTTGTTGACGGGCTGATTGCCGGGCTGGGCGGCATTCTGAGTTTTGTTCCTCTGGTGCTTATCCTGTTTGCCTTTGTGGCCTTTCTTGAAGACACCGGGTACATGGCGCGCATGGCGTATATGGTGGATCGCATCTTCCGCGCGTTCGGTCTGCATGGCAATTCCATGATGGCCTATATCACTGCGGGCGGCATCGCGGGCGGCTGCGCCATTCCCGGCGCCATGGCCACCCGCACGCTGCGCAGCCCCAAGGAAAAGCTGGCCACCCTGCTGACGCTTCCCTACATGCCCTGCGGCGCGAAACTGCCTGTGTTCCTGCTGCTTGCAGGCGTGTTTTTCCCCGGCAGCGAGGCCACCGTGATGATGTGCATGCTGCTTGCCGGCTGGGTCAGCGCCCTGATTATCGCCCGGTTGCTGCGCTCCACCATCATCAGGGGAGAATCCACTCCGTTTGTCATGGAACTGCCGCCTTACCGCCTGCCCACTCTGCGCGCCATAGGCATCCACTGCTGGGAACGCGCATGGATGTACATCAGGAAGGCCGGTACCGTGCTGCTTGCCGCGTCCATCCTGATCTGGGCCGCCATGACCTTCCCCCAGCTTGACGAACAGGCCGCCGCGCCCTACGAGGCCGCCATTGCCGCCGCCGAGGAAAAGCTGGAAGCTCTGCCTTCCGACGCTTCCGAGGAAATGCGCGCGGCCGCACAGTCTGAGGTTGATCAGGCCCGGCAGAATCTGGCCGAAGCCGAGCTTCAGAATACCGTGGGCGGCCGCCTGGGCATGGCGCTTGAGCCTCTGACCAGCCCCGCCGGTTTCAACTGGCGCACCAATGTCGGACTGGTAAGCGGCATCGCCGCCAAGGAAGCCCTGGTATCCACTCTCGGCACCGCGTATTCCCTGGGTGAAGTGGATCCCGAAGACGCCGGTTCCCTGGCTGAAACCCTTGCCTCCCAGCCTGACTGGTCTCGCGCCAATGCGCTTTCCCTGATGCTCTTTGTTCTCCTCTATTCCCCGTGCTTCGTGGCTCTGGTGGTCATCAAGAACGAGGCCGGAGGCTGGCGCTGGCTGGTGTTCTCTCTGGTGTTCAATACGCTGCTGGCCTATGGGGTGGCGGTCGTCGCCTACCATGTCGGTCTGTCCGTGTGGGGATAGGGCATGCGCCCCCCCCCCTCGTGCCCGTGCCGGAGCGTATGCCTCCGGCGGGACGGACGGGTATAAACATTACGGCGGTTCACAGTGCCGTCCGCCCATCCGGATCGTCCGCATGCGATCCCCGGCGGATGAAGAAAAATGCGGCTGCGGCGGGCCTTGTCCTCCTCCCCCGTGCAAGGCCGCAGGCACAGGAACCGGCCGTCGAAGGGGAAACCCTTCCTTCGAAGGGCGGCTCGCCGGAAAGTGCGACGGGTTGGTCGGGCCGGTCGTCCGGCGGGTCGCCCAAAGAAATGAAGATGACCGGAAAATAAGGAAGATATTTTGGAGCAGAGGGAGGACCGGCGGCTGAAGCCCCGCGATGCTGAGGCCGTGACTTCCCTGCGGAGCCGGTTCCTCCTCTGTTTCAGGCGTGAAGGCCGCGGCCCGGAACTGTTGAAGACCGGCCGCAGACAGACTTAACCATGGAATGTTTTTCTGGAGAGGTTGAATCATGAACGAGAATCTGAAGTATGGCTTGTTTTTTCTGGGAGGAGTGGCTCTGGGAGCGGTGGGCGCCGTTGCGGTGAGCAGGGGCAAGCTTGATCTCAAGCCGTTTGCCACGGAGCTGATCAGTCGGGGCATGGATATGAAGGATGCCGTGCTTGCCAGGGTGGACGGCGTAAAGGAAGATGTGGAAGACATGGTGGCCGAAGCCCGGGCCGCGGCCGAAGAACGCAAGGAACAGAAGGCCTGATTCGCCGTAGCCTTCAATGTGCAGACGTCGCCGCCGCGAGAGCATTCCGGCGGCGACGTCTGCACTGGGGGCGCATTTCGGGGATACAGCGTTTGCTCATGAAAATGCCTTCCGGCACAAGGTTCCAGTGGTTTTTCACGCCTGAAGCCGGAGCTGTACGCCGCAAGGTGAATTGCGGCGACACCGGATACGGTGGGCATATTCAGCCGTCGGCATACAGGTTCTTGCAGGTGAGGAGCGCGATGTGTCCCGCTCCGTTCAGGTCCGGGAGCCTTTTCAAGGCGAAAAGGTTCTAACCGCATGCCATTGAGGTCATCATGTTTGTTGTTGTTCACGAACTGCCGGGGCGGATACGTTTCCGTTCGGACAAGCCGTTCGGGCGCGATATCGCGCTTCGTCTGGCTGAAGGGCTGGATGCCCTGCCCGGCATAGAGGGCGTGCGGGTCAACCCCCGCACGGGCAGCGTGCTGCTGCTTTACGCGTTTCCCGAAGCTCTCGGGGCAGCTCGCAGACTGCTGGCGCAGAATCCTCTCTCCTTGCCCAGGGTTATGGAGCCGGAGACATCCGGCCGGAACTCCAGGCCGAGCTTTGCGCCGTTGCTGCGTTATTTCCTCCTGCGTCCCCTTTTGCCCATGCCCCTGCGCATGTTCGCCGCGCTGCGCCGTGGCCTGCCCTTTCTGTTCAAGGGGGCGGCATCGCTGCTGCACGGGCGCCTGAATGTGGAAGTTCTGGATGCCACGGCCATCGGCGCATCGCTGATCATGCGCGACTTCAATACGGTCGGTCTGCTGACGCTGCTGCTCGCTTTCGGGGAATCCCTGGAGGAATGGACACGGAAGAAGTCGCTGACCAGTCTTGCGGAACGTCTGGCCCTGACGGTGAACACCATATGGGTACGGCGCGGCGGGCAGGAATTGCAGATTCCGCTTGAGCATCTGGCTGACGGCGATCTGGTGGTGGTTCGCGCAGGCTCCGCCATTCCGGTGGATGGACGGGTCATGGAAGGAGAGGCTTCCGTCAACCAGGCTTCCATGACCGGGGAAGCTCTTGGCGTGCTGCGCGCGCCGGGGAGCTTCGTCTTTGCCGGAACCGTCGTGGAGGAAGGCTGGATTGCCGTTGAACCGACAGGGGTGGGGCGTCAGACTCGTTTTCATCAGATTGTGCGTTTCATTGATGAATCGGAAGCCCGCAAGGCGGGCATCCAGGGCAAGATGGAACGGCTGGCCGACGCCGTGGTGCCGTTCAGTTTTCTGCTTGCGGGGCTGGTGCTGCTCGTGACCCGCAACCCCATGCGCGCGGCCGGCGTTCTTATGGTGGACTACTCCTGTGCGCTCAAGCTGGCCACGCCGCTGGCCATCCTGGCCGCCATCCGCGAGGGCGCGGGGCGCGGGGTGCTGGTCAAGGGCGGGCGCTTCCTTGAGGTTCTGGCGCAGGCGGATGCGGTGGTGTTCGACAAGACCGGAACGCTGACCGAGTCCCGTCCGCATGTGCGCGAGGTAGTGCCCGCGCCGGGACGGACGCGTGAAGAGGTGCTTCGTCTCGCCGCCTGTCTGGAAGAGCATTTTCCCCATCCTGTGGCGCGCGCCGTGGTGCGCAGGGCGGAGGAGGAAAACCTCCATCATCAGGAAGAACACGCCGATGTCAAATATGTGGTGGCGCACGGCATCGCTTCGGAACTGCGCGGACAGCGGGTGTTTATCGGCAGCCGCCATTATATCGAGCAGGATGAGGGCATCAGCGTGGAATCCATGCTGCCGGAGGTCGCCCGCCTGGCGGAAGCCGGTCAGTCCGTGCTGTATCTGGCCATCAACAACGACATTGCCGGGCTTATCGGCGTGGAAGACCCCCTGCGCCGGGAATCTCCCGAAATCATCCGGAGCCTGCGGGAACATGGCGCAAGACGCATCGTCATGCTGACCGGCGACGACGAGCGCAGCGCAGCCGCGGTGGCCCGCAGGCTGGGCATTGATGAATATCGTGCCCAGGTTCTGCCCACGGACAAGGCGGAAATAGTAAAAAGTCTGAAAGACGAGGGGTTCCGCGTACTGATGATCGGAGACGGCATCAACGATTCCCCGGCCCTCTCAGCAGCGGATGCGGGGGTGACCCTGCGTGACGGAGCCGACCTTGCCCGGGAAGTGGCGGACGTGGTGCTGACCCGCGGCGGCCTTGGGGAAATCATTACCGCCATGGAGCTGGGAAGACGGACGATGGATCGCGTCCGCTTCAATTTCGGCGCGGCGGTGGGACTCAATACGCTGTATCTTGCCGGAAGTCTGTTCGGCCTGCTGCCGCCCGGCGGCAGCGCGGTGCTGCATAATCTGACAACTCTCGGTGTATGCGTGAACGCCATGCGTCCCGTGTTCGGCGGCGTCGAGGGATAAGCTCTGGATTTTGTCAAGGAGAATGAGTTATGGAAGAATGTATTCGCAGTATTGCTCCCGGAAGAATCAGGGTTCGGCATGACGCGCTGAAAGATGCGGAACTTGCCGAAAGGGTGCGAGGTTTTCTGGAGACGAAGGAGGGCGTGCGCTCCGCCTCCGTCAATCCGCGCACCGGCTCGCTGCTGCTGGAATATGATCCGGAGCATCTTGCTCCGCTGCATCTTCTTGCATTTGTGGAAGAAATGCAGCAAACTTTGCATATCGACTTCAGGGAAAAGACGGAAGAAAAATGCGGCTGTTCCCTGTTTCGTCCGCTGTCCGGTCTGATGGGCGGCATGACGCCGCGGCAGTTGGAAAATCGCGGCATGATGCTTGCCCTGGGGGCTTCGGTAGCCTGTATTCTGGCCGGGCGCGGCACGGGGCACGCGGCTTTCGGCTGGGTATTTCTCGCGCTCAACGCCCTGCATCTTGTGAGGTATCGCAAGTGCCTGTAGGCGGCTTCCGGGCTGCGGGCGCCGCCCGTATCTTCCGGTTCGCCGCGGCGGCCTGTCTGATGTCGGCGATGGCCGGATTCGGACTGGCTCTGCTGGCGGGAGCGCTTGCGCTGCTGATACTTGCGCTTGTAACGGCGGGGCTGCTTTTTCCACGCGAACTGCGGCGGGGACGGGCGGTCTGGCGGCGCGGCGCCGCCGTGATGGAGGAATGGATGAATATCCTTCGTCCGCGAACAGTTCACTCCGGAGAAGAGGAGCGGCAGGACTCCGGAAAGGGCGGTTCCGCGAGCTAGCGTGCCGAAACATCTGGAGTTCCGGTATGCCAGCCGTCGTGAATAAGCCGAAAACCACGTTTTCGGCGCGCGCTGTTGCAGCATGGCGTTGAGAATAACCTTGACCGCCGGAGGCGCGAGCGCGGCGTTTTCCGCGGAAAACGCAAGCAAGCGGCCGTGGATACATATCGCCTTTCGCCCGTGTGGAACACGGGCTGTTTTACGGCAGTGAAGGGTGCCGCCCATGCCGGAGCAGCGCCATGCGTCACGCACAGCGCCATCAGCACGGCTCTGCTGCAGAGCCTTTCGGCGAATGAGCTTGACACGGAATGTGAAGCATTTTGTGCCATGCGGCACTGGAGCATGTCGCTATTGAAATGTTCTGCGGAGTCGGACAGGGCAGAGGTTCATCTCTGCCCTCCCTATCCGGTTCGGCGTAACGCATTTGCGGCGTACAGCTCCGGCTTCAGGCGTGAAAGCTGCGGGCCGGAATGCAGGGGGGCCTGGCCGGCAGAGATTTTCAATCACAAAACGCTCCGGATATGGAGCGTTCCATGGTTCGGAATGCGTCGGGAGGGTGTGCCGTGCTGTGCAAACTGAGTGAGCTTGCGGAATGCAGAACTGCCCATGTAGCCGGGCTGCGGGGCGAACGCGAACTTTCGCGCCGCCTGTATTCCATGGGGCTGTGCCCCGGAGCGGAACTGTGCGTGTGCGGCAGTCTTCCGGGCATGGTGCGCGTGCGGATCATGGGGACGACGCTGGGTCTGACCCGTGAGGACGCGGAGAACATAGACGTCAGCCCGGTGGAGTAAGCACGGGCCTGAGTCAGATGCCGGCGGGCGGAGCTTCTTTCAGGCGCATGCGCAGCAGGGGCCATGAGTTCCCCATGTCGTCCAGTTCGCTGCGTTCCGTCACCTGGAAGCCCTGGTGCAGATAGAAGGCCAGCGCTGCGGGGTTCTGCTCGTTGACATCCAGCCTGCGGATGCCGAGTTCTTTTACCGCAAAATCGAGCAGGCGTCTGCCGAATCCCCTGCCCCGCGCGTCGGGCCGCAGAAAAAGCATCTCCAGCTTGTCGCCGTCTGTTCCCATGAATCCCAGCTTTGTCCCCTGAGCATCCCGCAGGATATGCAGAAGGGGGATTTCCCGCAGCCCCTGACGGACAAGCGGGGTCAGCATGACGATATCCGCTTCGGTCAGAAAGCCGTGTGTAGCGCGGACGGAAGAGTCCCATACGGCGAGAAGTTCCTCAAGGTCGTCTTCTCGACGAGGCAAGACAAGTTCCTGCAGATATTCCATGCGGGCACTCCATATGATGTTTCTGGTTCCATTATGCTTTATAGAGTGGCGTTGAAATTAACCTTGACCGCCGGAGGCGCGGCCCCCGCCGCGTGGCGATACGGCATGGAGGGGGGATGGAGTGCGAGCGCGGCGTTTTCCGCGCAAAACGCAAGAGAGAGCGAGTATCGGCAAGGCCGATCGCGCGCCATATGGAGGCCGCGGTCAAACGTCACGCGGAGCGGAGCCTTTGGGCGGCGAAGCCGCATGACGGCGCAAGCGATCCGGTGCGGAACACGGATTGCCTTTGCGGCAACGCATGTTGCCGACAATGCGGGAACAAAAATACGCATCCCGCACAGCAGTGTCAACATGGTTCTCCAAGAGAACCATTCACTTTTGCAATGAAAGTTGCATTTCACTGAAATTCAAAACGGGGTTTTCAGAAAATCCTCGAAAAGGTGAAAGTCTCCTCTGAAAAAGCCGTTTTTTTGAAGGGCAGGGGAGGTGGCAGGGAATCATCCTGTGGAAACGTTCCCCGCCCCTCGCATATGTGTCTTAGAGCGTTTTACTCTCGAAGATATCTGCCGGCCAGACCCCATGTTCCGGCCGCAGCTTTCACGCCGGAAGCCGGAGCTTGACGCCGCAAGTGAATTGCGGCTGCTCCGGCTTCGCGGCGGAGTCTCGCCTTGCTCGACTCCGTAGAGCATTTCGCCATTGAAATGCTCTACTTCTGATATGTTGCCCGCAGGGCGGCGGCGCGTTCACGCATACGGGCGACGCGGGCGCGCAGTCCGGCGCGGTAGGCCTCAAGATCGGCAATGGGCGCGCGGGCCGCGCCGCTTTCCATGGCGGCCTTGGCTACGGCGGGCGTAGTCCATTCAATGATGCGCGGATCAAGCGGGCTGGGAATGATGTAGTCCGGCCCAAAGCTGAATTTCCTGCCGCCGTAGGCGCGGCTCACTTCTTCCGGAACATCCTCGCGGGCCAGCAGAGCCAGAGATTCGGCCGCAGCCAGTTTCATTGCCTCGTTGATTTCCGTGGCCTGCACGTCCAGCGCGCCACGGAAGATGAAGGGAAAGCCGGAGACGTTATTAATCTGGTTGGGACAGTCGGAACGTCCTGTTCCCATGAGTACGTCGGGCCGGGCGGCCTTGGCCTCGGCGTAGCTGATTTCCGGTTCGGGGTTGGCGCAGGCGAAGATGACGGGCTGAGGAGCCATGCTCCTGACCATATCGGGCGTGACGAGTCCGGCAGTGGACAGGCCGAGAAACATGTGCGCCCCGCTCATCGCCTCGGCCAGAGAAGCGTCCCTTTCCCGGGCGAATGCCGCCTTGGTGGGATGCAGGGCGGCCAGACCTCCGGGGCGCTGCTTATGGATGAGTCCCTTGCTGTCGAACATCCAGATGTTTTCCCTGCGCACGCCGAGCGCAATGTAGAAATTGGCGCAGGCAATGCCGGCCGCGCCCGCGCCGGCCACGACGACCTTCATGTCTTCGGGTCTGCGACCGGCGAGGTGGGCGGCATTGATCAGCCCCGCACCGGAGATGACGGCGGTGCCGTGCTGGTCGTCATGGAATACGGGGATATTCATGACTTCCTTGAGTTTCTGTTCGATATGAAAACATTCCGGAGCCTTGATGTCTTCCAGATTGATTCCTCCGAAGGTGGGTTCCAGAGCTTTGACCACACGGATGAACTCGTCCGGCTCCCTGCAGTCCAGCTCCAGATCGAAAACATCCACGTCAGCGAACAGTTTGAACAGCATGCCCTTGCCTTCCATGACGGGCTTGCCCGCAAGGGGGCCGATGTCCCCGAGGCCGAGCACGGCGGTGCCGTTGCTGATCACGGCGACCAGATTGCTCCGGGCGGTGAGTTCCGCTGCTGCGGAGGGAGCTTCGGCAATGGCGCGGCAGGCATCGGCCACGCCGGGGGAGTAGGCGAGGGTAAGATCTTCCTGCGTGTCACCGCGCTTGGTGGGCAGCACTTCCACTTTGCCGGGCCGGGGTTCGGCATGGTATTTCCAGACGTCTTCCTTGGTATAGCTCATGAAACGGGAACCTTGGGTTGCAGGTTGGCTGAAGGAACGCGCAGGGCGCGATCATGTGACAATCAGGCAGGGCGAAGTATACGGAGCGGGAAAGACTTGCGCAAGTGCCGGAAGGAGCGGGAAGCCTGCGGGCATGCCGCTGCTTTCCCTTTCCTTCCTGCGGCAGGAAGGAAAGGGCCTCCGGTTCCAAACGGAACCGGAGGCCCTTTCAGGTCTGTATGGCTGTGGAGGGCGTTCCGTCTACTTCACTTCGGTGAAGTCGGCGTCCATGACATCGTCGCCCTTGTCCTGACCGCCCTGGGAACCTGCCGCGCCCTGCGCTCCTGCGGCTCCGGGCTGCGCGCCTGCGCCTCCGGCCTGCTGTTGCTGGTAGAGCTGTTCGGCCAGCTTGTGCGAAGCCTTGGCCAGCTCTTCCGTGGCGGACTTGATGGCGGCGGCGTCTTCGCCTTCCATGAGTTTTTTCAGGGCGTCCATCTTGGACTGAATATCAGCCCTGAGACCGGCGTCCAGCTTGTCGCCAAGGTCGTTCAACGACTTTTCGGTACCGTAGATCAGACTGTCGGCGTGGTTGCGCGCTTCAATGACTTCCTGCTTCTTCTTGTCGTCAGCGGCATGGGCTTCGGCTTCACGCACCAGATTCTGAATCTCGGCTTCCGACAGGCCGGAGGACGAGGTGATCTGGATGGACTGCTGCTTGCCGGTACCAAGATCCTTGGCGGATACGTTCACGATGCCGTTGGCGTCGATATCGAAGGTCACTTCAATCTGCGGCATGCCGCGCGGCGCGGGCGGGATGCCGGTGAGGTCGAAACGGGCCAGAGTCATATTGTCGCCCGCCATGGGACGTTCGCCCTGGAGAACATGAATGGACACGGAGGGCTGGTTGTCCGCGGCGGTGGTGAAGGTCTGGCTCTTGCGGGTAGGAATGGTGGTGTTGCGATCGATCAGCTTGGTGAACACGCCTCCCATGGTTTCAATGCCGAGAGACAGAGGAGTCACGTCGAGCAGCAGCACGTCCTTCACATCCCCGGCGAGCACGCCGCCCTGGATGGAGGCGCCCATGGCGACCACTTCATCGGGGTTCATGGAGCGGTTGGGTTCCTTGCCGAAGAATTCTCCCACCTTTTTCTGCACCAGCGGCATACGGGTCATGCCGCCCACCAGGACAACCTCATCAATTTCGGAAGCGGAAAGTCCGGCGTCGGCCAGAGCCTTGCGGCAGGGTTCGATGGAACGATCCACAAGGTCACCCACCAGCTGTTCCAGCTTGGCGCGGGAGAGCTTCATCATCAGATGCTTCGGCCCGCTGGCGTCGGCAGTGATGAAGGGCAGGTTGATTTCCGATTCCATGGAAGAGGAAAGCTCCTTCTTCGCATTTTCCGCCGCTTCCTTCAGGCGCTGCAGAGCCATGCGATCCTTGGACAGATCGATGCCGCTTTCCTTCTTGAATTCCTCTACAAGGTGTTCGATGATGCGCTGGTCGAAGTCTTCGCCGCCCAGGAAGGTATCACCGTTGGTGGCGCGCACTTCGACGACATTGTCGCCCACTTCCAGAATGGAAATGTCAAAGGTGCCGCCGCCCAGGTCGAACACGGCGATTTTCTCGTTGGCCTTCTTGTCGAAACCATAGGCCAGGGAAGCCGCCGTGGGTTCGTTGATGATGCGCTTGACGTCAAGTCCCGCGATGCGGCCCGCGTCCTTGGTAGCCTGGCGCTGAGCGTCATTGAAGTAGGCGGGCACGGTGATGACCGCTTCCGTCACGCTTTCGCCAAGGTAGGCTTCGGCATCCTTCTTGAGCTGGGCGAGAATCTTGGCGGAGATTTCCGGCGGGCTGTAATGGCGACCGTCCACTTCCACCGCCGCATCGCCGTTGCCCGCAGCCACGATGCGATAGGGGGAATGTTCCTTCCAGCGGGTGACCTCGGGAGCGTCGTAACGGCGGCCCATCAGACGTTTCACCGCGAAAACGGTACGTTCGGGATTGGTTACGGCCTGGCGCTTGGCGGTATCGCCCACCAGAGTTTCCTTATCGGTGAATGCCACAATGGAGGGAGTGGTGCGCCCGCCGTTGGGATTGGTAATGCACTTGGGATCCTTGCCTTCCATCACATAGACGCAGCTATTGGTGGTGCCAAGGTCGATGCCTATAATCTTGCCCATATGTAAATATCCTCCTCGTCGTGCGTAGGGTTGGAGCGTCCGGACAGAAAAAAACGCCGGGCGGCCCCTGCGGATTTTTGCTGAACATCTGCGTCATGTACGCGCCGCAGGGCGAACTGTTCCGCCCCGGCGGCGCATGCACCGCAAAACCTTTCAGGGGAGGGCGATCTGCAACCGCCTTCGCAGAAGAAAGTAAGTTGCTTTTGCAGGGCGTCTAGAGGGGAACGGCGTATTTTTCGATTTTTTTTGAAGGAACTGTCTTGCCGGCCTGATGCTTCATGAGGCCAGCCATCTCGGAAGGGTGGGAAAAGACGGGAAAAAAGGGCGAAAGACAGAGTGCGCCGCGATGGCAGCGCGAGAGTGAAGGCAGGCCGGGAAAACCGCGCGGGAAACGGCCGCCGGGAAGTCAGGCCCGTCCGGCGGCGATGTCGGCGGCAGGCGGCGTCAGATATCGGCGTCCAGATCCCGGTAGGAGCGGACATGGACAAAGGCCGCTCCTTCGTCGTCCGGAGCGGGACGCTGGACGGTACAGACGAGTTCCAGGGAGGAACCCACCATGTCATCCAGATCAATGCCCGCGCCGCGGGGGAGAATGGCGAACAGCAGGGAAGAGCCGCTTTGTTCGAGCGCAACCCTGCACTGCGGATCAGACGGTGCGGAAGTAAAAGGAACCAGCGTGCCGCGAAGCGTGAGAGGAGCAGCGGAAAGGCTCATGAAGGCAACCTCATTCCCGGCGATCCTGCCGGGACAAAGGGGAAACGGATACGGGCGCGCCAGCCCCGGAACCTCCCGCGGAGCCGGAAGGCAGGGAGCCCCGGAACCGTCTGGGGCGGGCCGCTTCGGAGTTGAAACGCTCCGGCCCTGAAAAGGGCGGTATTCAAGGGAGTTGTGCGGCAAAGGCCGCGCCTTGTCAAGATGCTTTCCGGCCGCGCTTTGGTGTAGAATAGTGTTGAACATGACCTTGGCCGCCGGAGGCGCGAACGCAGCGAGCCATGGAATGATGCCCCCCCGCCGCATGGCAATGCGGCATCCTGGGGGGCACGGAGTGCGAGCGCGGCGTTTTCCGCGCAGAACGCAAGCGGGAGCGAGTATCGGCAAAGCCGATCGAGCGTCATCAGGAGGTCGCGGAAAAAAGGGTTCGCGGAGCGGAGCCTTCGGGCGGCGAAGCCGCACGAAGGCTCAGGCGGGCCGAATGTGGATATATGGAGCCTTTCGCCCGTGTGGAGCACGGGCTGTCCTTGCGGCAACGCATGTTGCCGCTTCGCGCAAGGCCATCAACCCTGTCCTGCAACAGAACGTCCGGCCGTTGCGCGTGGCGGCTGCGGATTTGACCGGGAGTGCTGTTTGAGCATATGAGAATCCGCCAGCCGGCATGATTGAAAATCCGTCGCGAAGCCCCGTCCGGGAGCGCGGCGGGAAGGTGGGGAAAAACATGAATGAGCTTCCCGTCGGTCTTTTTGACTCCGGGGTGGGAGGATTGACGGTGCTTCGGGCCATGCGGGCCTGCATGCCCGGAGAATCTTTTCTCTATCTTGGTGACACTGCCCGTCTGCCATACGGAACCAAGAGCCGTGACACCATTGCCCGTTATTCCCTTCAGGTGACGGCCCGGCTGGTCGAGCGGAAAATCAAGCTGCTGGTGGTCGCCTGCAATACGGCCACCGCCGCCGCGCTTCCGGCTCTGCGCCGGGCGTATCCGGAAATCCCGGTCATAGGTGTTGTCGAGCCGGGGGCGAAAGCCGCGTGCGCGGCTTCACGCGAGGGGTTCATCGCGGTCATCGGGACGGAATCCACCATTCGCGGCAGAGCCTATGACGAAGCCATTCTGAAACTTCGCCCGGATGCCCGCGTCATCGGGCTGCCCTGCCCCCTGTTCGTGCCGCTGGCCGAGGATGGACTGGTGGAAGGCCCTCTGGCCGAAGGCATCGCCGCGCGCTACCTGGACAGGGTTTTTCGCGTGCCGCGTGAGCGGGGAGAGAATATTCCCGACTGTCTGGTGCTGGGCTGCACGCACTTTCCTCTCCTGGCGGACGCCATCACGCATGTGGCCGGGCCGGGCGTCACGCTGGTGGATTCCGCGGCCACCACGGCACGGGCGGTGAAAAGCACGCTGGAGGAGCACGGCCTGCGTTCCGCTGCGGAGACGGGGGAGAGCTTTTTCCTGACCACGGATGACGCGGAGCGTTTCGCCCGGATGGGCGAGCGTTTTCTGGGCTTTCCCGTGCCCGAATCTCGCGTGGAACTGGTTGATCTATGATGTCCCCGCACTCTTTTGCTCCGGTGTTTTTCCGGTATCTGCACGGTGATCCGACATGCCCAGACTGAAACTGACCATTGCCTATGTGGGTACGCATTACCAGGGCTGGCAGGTGCAGGCCTGGAAGAACAGGCCCAACCCTCCCACGGTGCAGGGGGAGATCGAGCGCGCTCTTGCTGACGTCGTGGGCAGGCCCGTGCATGTGCAGGGCGCCGGACGCACGGATTCGGGCGTCCATGCCGATGCCCAGATAGCCCACTGCGACGTGCCGGAGGAAAAGACGCGGCTGGACTGGGTTCTGGCGCTCAATACCCGCCTGCCGCATGATATCCGTGTCACGGACTTTGCCTATGTGCCGGATGATTTTAACGCCTGTTTCAGCGTGGTGCGCAAGGCCTATACCTATTCGCTGTGGCTTAATCGGCGCTATGTCCCCCCGCGTCTGTACCCTTTTGTCTGGGGATGCGGTCCGCTGGATCTCGACAGGCTGGACGCCGCCATACCCTTTCTGGTTGGCGAGCATGATTTCGCCAGCATGCGCAACCGCGGTACGGACACCAGGAACAGCGTGCGTACCGTGTATTCCATCACCCGTTCGTCGTCCCCCCTGCCCGGGCAGGAGGACATGGTGCTGCTGCGTTTCGAGTCCAACGGCTTCCTGAAGCAGATGGTCCGCAACATGGTTGGACTCATGGTTGCCTGCGGGCGGGGCAGATTCGAGCCTTCGGCCATTCCCGCGCTGCTGGAAGCCGGGGATCGCCGCCTTGCTCCGGTGACGGCGCCGCCCCAGGGGCTGACCATGACCCGGATCTGGTATGAGTAGGCGGGCAGAGAGAGGCCTTTCCTCTGGTTCGGCAGGGCGTCCGCTCCTTGCCCATTGAAGCAAGCTGGCATAACATGAGCGAATCGGTCTGGCGGCCGGCGGATAACGCTTGCCGCCGCGCCGCCGTCAGGCGGCAAGTCCATGCGCCAAACGCTCCCGAGGAGAGCCGACATGCACCATTCCATCCGAAACGTCCGTCTGCGCGTTGTGCCGCTTGTTCTGCTGTGCTGCTTCGCGCTGGCGGGCTGCTCCAATCTTTTCAAGATCAGCCTGAACGGCTCTTCCGACGCGACACTGGGCTACAGCCCGGAAGAGGAAGCCATGGTCAACAGCTGGCTGCAGACTCTCGTGGGGCTGAGTCCTGCCCAGCAGGGCCGGAAAGCAGCCGCCGTCTGGCGTGACGCCTCGGCCAACAGGGCGCTGCGCGAGCGTGCCGCCTATCTTGCCGCGGCCCGGCCCGGCAAGTATGCGGAACAGGCGCGTCAGGAACTTTCCCGTGTGTATGCCGGAGCGGATACCGGCAGGCGGACGGCCATGGAACGAGTGTTCCTGGCGGATCTGCGCACGGCGGACAACCAGACCCTGGCTGCCGCTGGCAAAGCCGTTCCGCGCATGCAGGAAACAGTCTTTCCCTGGTCGCTTCTGCTGTGGGAGGCCGCGCAGCGCAAGCTTCTGTCGGACAATGCGGGCATGCTGACCAGACTGTCCGCTCCCGGCGTCTTTGCCGCCCCCGCGGCGCTCGGCATCGGCGCAGCGCCGGTAGCCACACGGCCGGGAGCAGGAAAGGTTGCCCTGCTGCTGCCCCTGAGCGGCACGGCGTCTTCCCTCGGCAAACAGGTGCAGGCCGGAGCGCAGGCAGCCGTACAGCAGCTTGAGGCTTCAGGCACACGAATGGATCTTGTGGTCATTGATACAAACCAGCCGGACTGGCTGGCCAGATATGCCGCCCTGCCCGCGGACTGTGTCACGGTGGGCGGCCCCATGCTCTCGGCACCGTATTCAGCGCTCAGGGCCCAGGGGTTCGGCGGACGCGCCGTGTTCGCCTTTCTGTCCCAACTGCCGGAACCTGCCGACGAGGGCCGGACCGCATGGCGCTTTTTCACCAGCAACGAGGATCAGATCAGCGCGGTACTGGGGTTTGCGGCCAATGAGCTGGGCATTCATTCCTTTGGCGTACTCGCTCCCAACGACAGCTACGGACAGCGCATGAGTTCGCTGTTTGCCGCCGCCGCCGGCCGGCAGGGCTTTGCCGTCCGCTCCTCAACCTATCCCCTGGGGGATGTCAAATCCTGGACCAGGCTTACCGGCGAGTTCGTGCAGGCCGTCAGCGTGGCGCGCGGCGCGATTCCCCGCGCCAGGGCCGATTTCGGCGCGGTATTCCTGCCCGACAGCTGGAGCAGCATGGACATGCTCATTTCCATGCTGCGCTATCACGGCGCGTATAACAGGGTCATGCTTGGCACCATACTCTGGGAGCAGGGGCTGAAGGGCGGGCATGCTCTGGATTCCGAGACGTTCGGACTTTCCGTGTTTCCCGGGGTATGGGACGATTCGTCGGAAAGTCCGGCCGCCGCTGCGTTCAGAAACGCCATGCTCGGCCGGGGGGGGAAGCCGGGCGAGTGGTCCGTGCTCGGCTATGATTTTGTCCGTTTCGCTGCCGCGCTGGGTCTGCGTGATTCCGTCAGGGACGGTGCGGCGCTGAACGCCGCGCTCGCCGCCGGACTGGACATGGAGTGGGCGGGGGCGCCTGTGGTATGGGACGCGCTGGGTCTGGCCCATCGCCAGCTTCTGCTGTTCCAGCCCGCGCGGCAGGGCAAGATCCCCGTCAACAGGGAAGCCTTCGGCGCATACTATCGCAAGCTGAACAAAATGCCGGGAGCCTCCCGACTGGCGCCTCTGCCCAATGTCGCTCCCGAGCCGGAGAACACGGAAGGCGGAGACGCGGAAGGGGAACCGCTGACCGGCGGGGAAAGCGTCGTGGAGCCGGCGCTGTAGCTCTCCGCAGGGGCAGTCGGAAACGTGACCCGGGAGCCTGTCATGTTCCGCTCAGGGGGGAAAATGTTCCTGACAGGACGGCAGGGGCGAGTAAATCCCTTTCTGCGGCCCCTCCCTTGGGGGAGGGGCCGCTGTGGATTGAAACATAACGATAATCTGTTCCAAATGTGAGGCTTTCATGGCCCTTTCAAAAGAAGAGTTCCTGCATCTGTGCAGGCTGGCGAAGCTCGCGCCGGATGCGGAGAAGCGTGAATATTACGGTTCCCAGTGCGGAAATATTCTCGCGTATATGGATAAGCTGGCGGAACTGAACTGTTCGGATATCGAGCCGCTGTACTCGCCGGTGGAACTTAATGCGGCGGCCTGTCCGCGGGGAGGGCTTCACTCCGGGCGGGCAGATGAAGCCCGCCGTATCCGCACCAGAGAAGAGATCCTTGCCAACGCGCCCGGACGCGGAGGTGAAGGCGATGAATTTTTCCTCGTGCCGAGGATTGTGGAGGGCAGGGCATGAGCAAACTGTACCGTATCGGCCTGAGGGAGAGCCGTGATCTTCTGCGCGCGGGAGATATTCGGGCTGAAGACCTGACCGCGGCCTGCCTTGCACGCATGGACGCCACCGAGGAGCGTCTGGGCGCGCTTCTGGCCCGGCGCGGTGCCGAGGCGCTGGAAGAGGCAAGGGCGCTGGATGCCGCGCGCGCGGCAGGCCGCATGCCCTCCGTGGAGGAAGCCCCTCTGTGGGGTGTGCCTGTCTGTATCAAGGATGCTCTGACGCTGAGAGGTGTTCCCTGCACGGCGGGTTCCCGGATTCTTGAGAATTTTGTGCCTCCGTATGATGCCTTTGCCGTAAAGCGGCTGCGTGAAGCGGGCGCGGTTATCCTGGCCAAAACAAATATGGACGAATTTGCCATGGGGTCCACCACGGAGCATTCCGCCTGGCATCCCACCCGCAACCCCTGGGATACGGATCGTGTGCCGGGCGGATCAAGCGGCGGTTCCGCCGCCAGCGTGGCGGCCTGCCAGTGCGCCGGAGCGCTGGGCACCGATACCGGCGGTTCAATCCGCCAGCCCGCCTCACTGTGCGGTTGCGTGGGGCTGAAGCCTACCTACGGACGAGTTTCCCGCTACGGTCTGCTTGCCTATGCGTCAAGTTTTGACCAGATCGGCCCCATGACGCGTTCTGTGGAAGACGCCGCGCTCATGCTGGGCGTGATTGCCGGATATGATGAACGTGATTCCACCTGTCTGGATGCTCCTGTTCCCGACTATGCGGCCGCGTTGGCCGGTGCGGATTTGCGGGGGGTGAAGCTTGGTCTGCCCCGGGAGTTTTTCGGACATGAGGCGCTGGAGCCGGGCGTGCGGAAAGCGTGCGGAGAAGCCGTGGATTGTGCGCGTTCTCTGGGAGCGGAACTGGTGGAGGTGTCGCTTCCCCATACGGAATACGCGGTCGCCGCCTACTATGTCATGGCTTCGGCGGAAGCCGGATCCAACCTTGCCCGCTATGACGGTGTAAGGTACGGCCATCGGACGGAAAATCCGCCCACGCTGGAAGAACTCTATGTGCGTTCCCGTACGGAGGGCTTCGGCGAGGAGGTGCAGCGGCGTATCCTGGTGGGGGCTTATGTGCTTTCCTCCGGGTATTATGACGCTTATTACCGCAAGGCAGCCCAGGTACGGCGTCTGATCCGGCGGGATTATGACGAGGCCCTCGCCCGGTGTGACGCTCTGCTGGCTCCGGTATCTCCGGTGACGGCATGGAAGCTCGGCGAGGTGCATGAGCCTTTGCAGATGTATCTTATGGATGTCTTTACGCTTTCCCTCAATCTGGCCGGCCTGCCGGGGCTGGCTCTGCCGGTGGGGTTCAGCGGAGGGCTTCCTGTGGGAATGCAGCTTATGGGGCGCGCCCTGGACGAGGCCGCGCTGTTGCGCATAGGCAAGAGTCTGGCCGAAGCTCTCGGAACAGGAGGGCAGGCGGCTCCGCTGTGATCTCCGGGGCTGATTTGCCTTGCAATGGCGAAGCATGCTCAAGCCCGGTGCTCGGGACGTGGGAGGCCGGCCGGCAGATATCTTCAAATGCAAAACGATCTTCTGGAGATGGCGTCCGCTCCGGGTGCAGACGGGGCGGTCAACTGAAGCTTTAACAACGTCACAAAAACAATCCGGCTTGTATTGGAGTTCATCATGTTCACCCCCTATGCGCGCCTGCCGTTCTATCCCGGTCCTGTCACCCTGCATCCCGCGGCTGCCGAGGCGTTGCGCCGCGACTACGGGCCTCCCCGCTTCGGCACGGAATATCTGGAATTGTACAGGGATGTCTGCGGCATGCTGCGGCGTTTTGCGGGTACGGCGCACGAGGTGGTTCTGCCGACCGGAGAAGGCATGGTCGCGCTGTGGGGAGCGATGAAGAGCGTCCTCAGGCCCGGAGATACGGTGCTTTCCGTGGGGACGGGCGTGTTTGGGGATGGTTTTGCGGACATGGCGGCAGCCATGGGCTGCCGGGCGGAGAAGATTTCCCTGCCGTATGATTCCACCATTGATGAAAACGCCCTGAATCTCGTGGACGAGGCAATCCGCCGCGTTCGTCCCGTTCTGCTGACCGCTGTGCATTGCGAAACGCCCTCGGGCACGCTGAACCCGCTGGAAGGGCTGGGGCGTCTCAAGGCGGAGCGCGGCGTACCGCTGTTCGCGGTGGACGCGGTAGCCAGCCTTGGCGGGGCACGGGTGGAGGCTGACGCATGGCATGCGGATCTCCTGCTTGGCGGCTCGCAGAAGTGTTTCGGCTGCCCTGCGGACATGAGCATGGTGGCCGTGAGTGAAGCCGCCTGGGCGCGCATGGCCGAAGTCGGCTACCAGGGCTATGACGCGCTTCTGCCCTTCCACGGGGCGGAACAGGACGCCATGCGCTTTCCCTATACGCCGAACTGGTTCGGCGTGGCCGCGCTGCACGCTGCCGCTTCCTCCATGCTGGAGGAAGGCCTGGACGAACTCTTCGCGCGTCATGAGGCGGTGGGTCGGCAGTGCCGCGAAGGGCTGGCCCGCATCGGTCTGAAGCTCTGGCCACGCCCCGGCGCCGTGAATTCTCCGACCGTTACCGCCGTGCGGGTACCCGAGGGGGTGGACTGGCCCGTGTGGCGCGACAGCCTGGCCCGGCGCGGGCTGGTGGTGGGCGGCAGTCTGGGGCCGATGGCAGGCCGGGTATTCCGGCTTGGCCACATGGGGCCGCAGGCTGATGCCGCGCGCATGGACATGGCGCTGGACGTCATGCTGGAAGTTCTGGCCGGACCAGGCGTGTAGGGTTCCGGAGCGCCGGGATCGGCCGTTTTTTGCAGCAGAGCCTTCAGGATACGATGGTTGACGCCTTTTCCAAAGGCCCGTATAAGAATGGCTTTGCGCGTCCTTTCGGATGCATGCCGAAGATTTTCTGCCGTTTGCGGACGGCCAAGGAGTGGGAGATGGGCAATATTACCGTGATCGGAGCGCAGTGGGGCGATGAAGGCAAGGGCAAGATCGTCGATCTGCTCAGCGGCGGAGTCGATCTTGTGGTGCGTTTCCAGGGCGGAAACAACGCAGGGCACACTGTTATTGTGGACGGCGAGAAGTACATTCTGCATGTCATCCCCTCCGGTATCCTGCACCCGGGCAAGGTATGCGTCATCGGCAACGGCGTGGTGCTTGATCCCCAGACTTTTCTGGAAGAGGTGGACGCCCTTGCGGCCAAGGGAATCGACGTCAGCCCCGAACGGCTGAAAATCAGCCCCAAGGCTCATCTCATCATGCCGTACCATCGTGCTCTTGATGCCGCCCGCGAAGGCCACAGTGCCGAAGCGAAGATCGGCACCACCGGGCGCGGCATCGGCCCCTGCTATGAGGATAAAAAGGCCCGCGTGGGCATTCGCGCGGGGGATCTGGCCGAGCCCGGACTGGTGCTGCGCAAGGTGACGGAAGCCCTGCGCGAGAAAAACGCTCTCTTTACTTCCCTGTATGACGTGCCTGCCATGGATCCGCAGGAGGTGCACGGTAACCTTATTTCTCTTGCGCCGCGGATTCTGCCCTACCTGGCCGACACCAGCGGTGTTCTGGCGGACGCCGCGAAAGAAGGCCGCAGAGCGCTGTTCGAGGGCGCGCAGGGAGTGATGCTGGATATCGATCACGGCACCTACCCCTATGTAACTTCTTCCAACACCATTGCGGACAACGCCTCTGTCGGTTCCGGCGTGCCCAGTTGTTCCATTGACAGCCGCGTGGCGATTGTCAAGGCGTATTCCACCCGCGTGGGGGCCGGACCTTTCCCCACCGAGCTTGACGGGCCGCTCGGCATGCATCTGCAGCAGAAGGGGGGCGAGTTCGGCGCTACCACCGGGCGCGCCAGGCGCTGCGGCTGGCTTGACGCCGTGGTGCTGCGCGAAACGGCGCGGCTGTGCGCCCCAACCACCATTGCCCTGACCAAGATTGATGTGCTCGGCGGGCTCGACGAAGTGCAGATTTGCGTCGCCTACAAGTTTCAGGGGCAGGAAGTCCTTTATCCTCCCCAGACGCCCAACGCTCTGGCCCGGGTAACGCCTGTTTACGAAAAGCTGCCCGGCTGGAGAGAAGATATCTCCTCCTGTGCGAGCTGGGAGGAACTGCCCGAGAACACCCGCCGCTATATTGAGCGGGTTGAGGAACTTATGGGCGTCAAAGCGGGATTCATTTCCGTCGGTCCGGATCGCAATCAGACCATCCGGCGTTAGCGCAGTTTCACACTGAAACTGCTCCCGCAGCCAGACGAAGCGGGACTTCGCCGCGCGGCTCCTCCTTCCGGTGTCGCCGCAATTTGCCTGCGGCATTGAGCTTCGGCTTCAGGGGGGGAACCTGCGGGTCGGAACAGGTGGTCTGGCCGGAAGAGATTTCAACAGCGAAACGCTCTGGTTGCTGATTTATGGCTGAAACGAAAAAGGTCGCCAAGGCATCTTCCCGTGCAGGCTCCGCTGCTGCGGATGAGGCTCTGCCCAGCCGGGAGGAGGCTGTTGCGGCCTTTTCTTCTGCCCTTGCCCCGGGACTGGAGCGGGCGCGTTCACGCCTGTCGGCGCTGGCGGACAGGCCTCCGCAGCTGCTGCATGTGGAAGGCGGAGAACTGAACGAGCGGGTGGGGCTGGCTCTGTGGTGGGCCGCACTGCTCAACTGCGCGAACACAGAGGAAGCCGGCGCGCTGCAACCGGAACCGTGCCTGGCATGTTCCGCATGTCTGCGTATCGGTGCGGGACTCTTCGCCGATCTTGTCATTCTGGATGGGCGGGAGGGAAACATCAAAATCGATCAGGTGCGGGAGCTGCGTCCGCTGCTGGGGGAAGCTCCGCGTTTCGGCCGCAAGCGTGTGGTCGTTGTGCTGGAGGCTCAGGCCCTTGGCGTGGAGGCTGCCAACTCTCTGTTGAAATCTCTGGAAGAGCCGTGCCCGGACAGTTGCTTTCTGTTTACCATGCCGCAGCGCGAACGCCTGCTTCCCACCCTGGTGTCGCGCGGGTGGGTCTTGACCCTGCCCTGGCCGGATCCGTCGCGTCCTCTGCCGGAATCTGTCCGGGATTGGGCATCAGCCCTTGCGGAGTTTACGGATTCCGGCCGGGGCTGGTTCGAGCGGACCTCCGTCAAGGGAGCTGTGGATGCTGTTCTTGCTCAGAATATTGTTCTTGCCGGGCAGAAGGCCCTGGCGGAAAGGCTGACCGGGAAGGGAAGTTCCGGGCTGGCCAGGGCGCTCGGACGTGTGCCGGAGAGTCTGGTGCCCGCTGCGGATGAGTTGTTCGCCATGTGCCAGGAAGCGCTTCAGGCCCAGGTCAATCCCTCTCTGGTCATGGATCGCATGGCGACGGAACTGTATCTGTTGACGCACGGGCGGTCCTGACCGGAGGAGCTTGACACCCGCCTGTTCGTGTCTACTTTGAGAAAAGACTGGAGGACTTTTTGTCATGAGCAGACATCACCATTTTGAAGAAGAACGGAAGCCCGATACGAGGGAAGCCGGACAGGAACATATGGATGGGGAACAGAACGTGCCTTCAGAGGGCTGCGTTCCTGACGGCGAGGAACTGGAGCGGCTGTGCCGGGAACAGATCTGCCCGACATGCGATACGGGCAGGGAAGCCGAGGAAACCCGGCTTCGCGCGCTTGCGGAAATGGACAATTTTAAGAAGCGTCTCCAGAGAGAGCGTGACGAGCAGGTGCGCTACGCGGCGGAAAACGTGCTGGCCGATTTGCTGCCCACTCTGGATAATCTGGATCTCGCGCTCCAGTACGGCAGCAGGGTGGAAGCCTGCAAGGACATGCTGACAGGCGTGGAGATGACGCGCAAGCTGCTGCTGGATGCGCTGAAGAACCATGGGCTGGAAGTGGTCGGCCGGGAGGGAGATCCCTTTAATCCCGAGCATCACGAAGCCATGGGGCAGGAAGAGAGCGCGGAAATGGACAATGGACATATCCTGCGCGTTATGCAGAAAGGCTACAAGCTCAGGGAGCGACTGCTGCGCCCTGCCAAGGTCATCGTCAGCAAGGCCGCGAAGCCGCATCTGAGCGTCAAGATCTGAAGGCTCCCGTAACCGCATGACGGGACGTGTGACGCTTCGCGTTCACGTTCCGTTTTTTTGAGGATATGTTTTTCGGCATGGGGCGTCCCTTGATCGCTGATCCGAGCGGTGCCGGGTGGAAACAGTTCATCAAAAATTCCTTTGTGGTTTGAGACCTCCCCCTTCAGGGGGAAGTTGACAAGACGGCGAAGCCGATGAAATCCTTTTCCGTATCCCCTCCCTTCAGGGTGAGGCAATCCGCACGCCCCCTGTCCGTCGGCTGCTTCAGTCAGTCGGCGGATGGAGCGACTGTGGATTGAAACATTCCCTTTCCAGGCGATGTGGCCAGTGAAATGCTCTACGGAGCCGTGAAACCTGTGAGTCGGAAAACACGGGGTTCTGGCGGGCGGATATGTTCAAACGCAGGACGCCCCGGTGAAATTCAGCTTGACTCTATTATGGAACAATATTGATAACGCTGTACATGACGTGTATGTTTACCACAGCATGCCGCAACGGCAGCCCATGTACCACACGCGCCAAAGGCAATATCGCTTGTGCTTCCGTAACGCTGCGTTTCTCCTTGCTTCGCGTGGCATTGTTACCGTTCCTCGTCTCCGGGATACCGGCTTTTAGTCGGCGGGGGCATCATTTCTGCTTCTGATGCCCGCAACTTCGTTCTGCCCGGGCAACGGCACGGCTTCTGCGGAGCAGCCGTCCTGATCGGCATTGCCATGCGGCATGAAGTGCGCGGCGTTTTCCGCGCAAAGCTGGAGCGGGTATCGGCAAGGCCAATCAAGCGTCATCAGGAGGTCGCGGAAGAAAGGTCACGCGGAGCGGAGTCTTTGGAACGATTGTTGCCATCCCGCTGCCGGAGCAAAACCGCACGCCTTGAGCAACGCCCTCAACACGGTTCTGCAACAGAGCCTGCTCTGGAGAAGTGCTCGAGCCGTCTGCGGGAAGAGGATGCCGGTCAGATATCGCTTCATTTGCGATGCTCAGAGCATTTTCGATTTGAAAATGCTCCCGGAGTCGAGCGAAGCGAGATTCCGCCGCTATTCCCCCTTCCTCCGGTGTCGCCGCAATTCACTTGCGGCGCACAGCTCCGGCTTCAGGCGTGAAACCTGCGGGCCAGAACATGGAGTCCTGGCTGGTAGATACTTTCAATAGCAGAATTCTGCAGGGGAAGGGAGGGCATTTCATCATTTTCCCGCCGGGACGGGGCGGGATTAACATTTCCTTAATCCCGTCTGGGGGAGGAAAAGAGCGCGGCATGCCGGACTCCTGGAGCTTTTCGCTTTGAAACTGTTTCCGAAGCCGCTTCCGGAGTCGAGCGGAGCGAGACTCCGCCGCGATGGCGGAAGCGTGAAACCTGCGGGCCGGAATACAGGGTTCTTGCCGGCAGATACTTTCAGCAGCGGAATGCTCTGGTGGGCACCCCGCCGTCTTGCATGGACGGGGCATAAGGCGGCCGCGCCAACGAGGTGAGACATATGGGCAAACATGCCATCCGGGCGCTGATAGTGGAAGACAATCAGGATATCATGGCCAACCTGTTCACCTTCCTGGAAGGGAAGGGCTATGAGCTGGACTGTGCATATGACGGCAGACAGGGCCTGCGCCTGGCGCTCAGCGGCGGCTTTGATGTGGTTGTGCTGGACGTCATGCTGCCGGGAATGGACGGTGTGACGCTGTGCCGCAAACTGAGGGAGGAACACGGAAGTTCCGTCCCCGTGCTGATGCTTACCGCCAAGGATACGGAACAGGACAAGATTTCAGGACTGGATGGCGGCGCGGATGATTATATGGTCAAACCTTTTTCCCTGCGCGAACTGGATGCCCGGCTGCGCGCCCTGGTGCGGCGTACGGGGGGAGGAGGGATGATGTCGGACGGTGTGCTGCAATGGGAGGGCGTGGAGCTGAATCCGGCCACACGCGGAGTGACCCGTGACGGTCGGGCGCTCAAGCTGAGTCCGACGGAATTTACCATCCTGCATGCCCTGCTGCGCGCTGCTCCTGCCGTGGTCAGCCGTGGAGAACTGGAACGGGAGCTGTGGGGAGAGGACGCGCCGGAGAGCAATGCTCTGCGCATTCATATCCATTCACTGCGGCGGGAACTGGACAAACCTTTCGGCATACCGCTGATCCGCACGGTTCCTCATGTCGGCTATGCACTGATCCGGAAGGAAGAACAGAATGTCCAGAGTTGACCTGCCGTCGCACAGACGGACGGATTTTTCCGCATCGCTGCAGGATGAAGCTGACGAAAACGGCGGCTCCATACGGCGAAGGGTTTTTGCCGCCTTTTTTCTGCTGGCTTTGATTTGCGGGGGAATATTCGGCGGTGCGCTGTATGCCGTGTACGATACTGTCAGTTCCCGCCTGGTGCAGTGGCATATGGAACCCGTGCTGCGCATGCTCATTGCCTCTGATCAGGATGCACGGCGGTTTTCCGGGGGAGATGAGGCGGAACATGACGCGCATTTCGGCGGCAAGCTGGCCGCAGCCATGGGCGTTCGGCTCTACAAGGACGCGGAGGTTCCTCTTCCCTATCGCCCGTATACGCCGGAGCGATATCAGTTGACCCGCATCGCCAGCGATCATTATGCGCTTTCCTTTGCCACTGATGACGGCGATCTTTACGTTATTGAGGGCAGGATTGAAGATTTCGCTCAGGTGGGGGCCATTCTGGGGCGGGTGTTCGGCGTGTTCTTTCTGTTCTGCGTGGTGCTGTCGCTGGCTTCCGGCGCGGTGCTGAGCCGTCAGCTGACGTCGCCTCTGCTCGCGCTGGCTCGCCGTGTGCGTGAGGGAGAGCCTGTTTCCGCTTCTCCCCTGTGTCACAGGAAAGACGAACTGGGATTTCTTGCCAGGGCCTTTGCCCGCCGCGAGGCGGAATTGAGCGACTATCTGGCCCGTGAACAGGCATTTACAGGAGATGTCAGTCATGAGCTGCGCACACCGCTTACCGTACTGCGCAGCGGAGTGGAAATACTGGAGGATTTCACGCGGGATGCGGAAGGCATGTCTCCCGCCCGAAAGGGAGCGATTCTGTCCACCCTGGAGCGCATGCAGCGTACCGGGAGGGATATGGCGGAGACGCTCGGAACCATGCTGCTGCTGGCACGCCGTCCTGCGCATCTGGAATTGCGTGATCTTGACATGGACGAACTTATGGCCGCACAGATGGATTTCTGGCGTCCGGTGGCGGAGCGGAAAGGGCTGGAACTGGTTTTTGTCAGAACGGCCGGGGAGGACGCTGTTTCCGCTGTGGGAAACGCCGAACTCGCCGCCATGATTGTGAAGAACCTGCTGGAAAACGCCGTTCGCTATACGGAGAGCGGATATGTCCGGGTGGAGCTGGAGGAAAGCGGCCTGTGCGTGCGCAACAGCGCCCCGCCGCTGGATGAGGAAGCCCGTCGGCGTATTTTTGAGCGCGGGGAACGCGGAACTTCCGGCGCATCCTCCGGCAGCGGGCTTGGCCTTTCTCTGGCGCTTCGCGCCTGCAAGCACATGGGCTGGCGCATCACATGCGAATCCGACGCGGAAGGGAATGCGTTCCGGGTCGGGTTTGGAAGACGCGTTTAGAGCATTTCGCTCATGAAATGCTCTGCCTCTGTCGAGCAGGGCGAGACTGAAGCCGCGGCATCGGACAGCCGCAATTCACTTGCGGCGTCAAGCGCCGATGGAGGCGTGAAATCTGCGGGCCGGAACATAGGGTCCTGACCGGGAGATATTTTCAATGGCAAAACACTCTAGGGCTGCTGGCCTTGAACATGTTCCCGGAGTTGAGAGGAATGGGGCTCCGGGAGCGTGTTCAAGGCAAAATGCGCTAGTTCTCCAGGAAGGTCTGATAGGCCAGTTTGGTCGCGTACAGATCCGCCGTGGATGACAGCTCGAAGGGACTGTGCATGCCCAGCAGGGCGGGACCCATATCGATGACGCTCATGCCGTAGGCCGCGAGAAACAGGGCGACTGTTCCGCCTCCGCCCGCGTCCACCTTGCCGAGTTCCGCCATCTGCCAGGGGATTTCCCGTTTGTCCAGAATGCCGCGCAGCCAGCCGATATATTCGGGGTTGGCGTCGTTCGCGCCGTATTTGCCGCGTGAGCCGGTGAATTTGCAGAAACAGGGGCCGTGCCCGATGAGTGCTGAATTGAGCTTTTCGTGCAGTTCCTGCCAGTCCGGGTCCACAGCCGCATGCACATCGCCGGAAAGCGCCCTGGCGGCGAGCATGACAGTACTAAACGAGGTCTGTGGCTCCCATGCGGCGATCATGTCCTGCACGCAGTATTCAAAGAAGCGGGAACTTGCCCCGGTTGCGCCGTCCGAGCCGATTTCCTCCTTGTCCCAGAAAATCAGACAGGTGGCGTATTCCGGCTTTTCCACCGCCAGGAATGCCTCCAGCGCGGTAAATACACAGATGCGGTCATCCTGGCCGTAGCCCCCGATCAGCGCTTCATCCAGGCCGACGAAAGAGGCGGGGCCGGAAGGAACCGCCTGAAGTTCGGCGGAAAGCAAATCATCCTCACGAATGCCGTACGCCTTGTGCAGCAGTTCCAGCATGTGCGCCTTGACCGGTTCACTTTCCTTTTCCGGTTCTTTTTCGCCTTTTTTGACTTTGGCCGGGGCAAGCGGTTCATGCCCGAGGATCAGATTCAGTTTTTCCGCTTCAAAGGCGTCCCCCACGGTTTTTCCGGAAAGCCCCTTGGCCAGATGGGGCAGAAGATCCGCGATGGTGAACACGGCCTCGCCCGGCTTTTCCCCCAGAACGACAGGAACGCTCTTGCCGTTGTCGCGTACGATGACGCCATGCAGCGCGAGCGGCCGGGCCAGCCACTGGTATTTGTGAATGCCGCCGTAATAGTGGGTCTTTGCCTGTCCTACACCGACCTGTTCGGTCAGAGGGCGCTGCTTGAGATCCAGCCGGGGGCTGTCGGTATGGGCGCTGATCAGCCGCATACCTTCAGAGAGGGGTTTTCTCCCCCTCCGTACGGCAAACAGCGCCTTGCCGTACAGCGTCCGGTATCCCCCGCATTCTTCCATGCCGGGACGGAATCCGGCGGTGCGGAGGCGCTCTTCTGCATGGCTGACTGTTTCACGCTCGGTTTTGCAGCGCGAGATGAAATCCACATAGCTCTCGGCCAGGGAGCGCATGGCCTTGCGTTCTTTCGCGGAAGCGTAAACTTCCCATGCCGAACGGTTTTTATGGGCAAGTTCTTTCATCAAAAATTCCCTTATGGTTTGAAAGTTCCCCTCAGGGGGAAAAGTTCTGTTGACAAAACGGCGAAGCCGCTGAAATCCTTATTCCGTACCCTCTCCCCTCAGGAGTGGGCAATCCGCACGGCCGCTGTCCGTTGGCCGCGGAGTCAGTCGGCGGATGGGGCGACTGTGGATTGAAACATCGGAGTATCCTTTGTACAGTGAGGGGTCAACTCTTCACGCCATCCAGTGCGCTGTTCAGTACGCGGACAAGCGTCGGAAATTCGTGATCCTCCAGCGTGCGGGGATCAAGCAGCAGCGCGCCGTTTTCCACTCGGGTCACCAGTGGAGGTTCGGTGCGCAGCAGGCGGGCGCGGGTGTCCTCCACCGTTCGTGCCAGAGGGAGAACACGCACCAGCGTGGTGGGCAGATCACATTCGGGAAAGGCCCCTCCCCCGACCCGCGACACTCCGGTCAGAAGGGAAAGTTCGGCCAGTCCGGCGGGCAGGGCGCGCCGCAGGGCACGTCGCAGCTTTTCCGCCCGTCGTTTCAGTTCGGCGGCGCTCATGGTCATGCGGCGCAGTGTGGGTACGGAAGCAATGGCCTTGTGCGGATCAAGGTACAGGCGCAGCGTCGCTTCCAGCGCGGCCAGCGTCATTTTGTCGCAGCGCAGGGCGCGCAGAAGCTGATTATGGCGCATGGCCTCGATAAACTCCTCTCTGCCCGCGATAATGCCTGCCTGAGGCCCGCCCAGCACCTTGTCGCCGGAAAAGGTCACCACGTCCGCGCCTGCTTCAATGACCTGCCGGGCCGTGGGTTCGCCTGGAAGCCCCCAGGGGGAAAAGTCCAGCAGACTCCCGCTCCCCAGGTCTTCCAGCAGGGGAAGACCGTGTTCATGGGCAAGACGGGCCATGTCTTCCAGCGCGACGTCGGCATGAAAGCCGATAACGCGGTAATTGGACGTATGCACGCGCATCAGGGCACGGGTGTCCACGCTGATGGCCCCGGCATAGTCGGAGAGATGCGTCCTGTTGGTAGTGCCCACCTCACGCAGAGCTGCGCCGCTGCGGGCCATGACGTCGGGAATGCGGAAACTGCCTCCGATTTCCACCAACTGCCCGCGCGATACGATGACTTCGCCGCCTCTGCACAGGGTATCCAGCACAAGCAGCACCGCCGCCGCGTTGTTGTTCACCACCAGAGCCGCCTCCGCCCCGGTGAGGGAACAGATCAGCTTGTCCACCAGGCTGTGACGGCTGCCCCGGGAGCCGGCTGCCAGATTGTATTCAAGATTGCAGTATCCCCCGGCAGCCGTCATTGCGGCTTCAATAGCCTGTCGCGCCATGATCGAACGGCCCAGATTGGTGTGGATGACGACACCGGTGGCGTTGAGCACCCGGCGCAGCGCGGGGCGCAGTCCTTCGCGCAGGAATGCCTCCAGGCGGGGCATGAGGCGTGCCGCATCCAGCTCGGCAGGGTCGGAGAGTGCGCCGGTTCGGATCTCGTTCCGGCAGCTATCCAGAAAAAGATTAATCAGTTCGCGGCTCCGCGCGTGCGGTGCATCCAGTTCCAGCAGTACGCCGTCCATGGCGCTCAGACAGGCGTCCACCGAGGGAAGCGCCCGGAACAATTCTCGCATTGAAGCCTCTCTCGCCGCGCCGGATCAGGTTTGTGCGCCGGGCACAATGCCCCGCGCGTACAGCGCATGCGGAAAAAGAGTAAAGAATTCGGCAAGCAAATACAAGGAGCCGCAGACCAGAACAGGACCGTGCCGTGTGGAATCCCGCGCCAGTTCGACGGCTTCGCGCAGGGAGGAGAGCGGCCGGGATTCGCTCCCGGCAATGCGCGCCAGTGTCTCCGGCTGCGCCGCGCGCGGGTTGTCGGCAATGGCCGGGATATACACGGGAACGCCGGGGGCAATCTCCTCAAGCGTCGAGGCAAGGACAGGAACAAGCTCATCCGGTTCCTTGTCCTCCAGACAGGAAAAGATGACGGCGGATGGCGCGAGGCCCTTTTCACATATGCCTCCCGGCAGCAGCGCGGAGCGCAGGGCCTTCATGCCGTGGACATTGTGCGCTCCGTCCAGCAGAAAGGGTGGGTAGCCCCCCCTGGCGTCCACATAGTGCAGGCGTCCGGGGATAAAGGCCTCCGCCAGTCCTTTGCGGATACGCTTCTCGTCTGTTTTCCAGCCTTCCCTGCGGCAGATGAGCAGCCAGGCGGCAAGCGCCGCCTTCGCGTTGACCCGCTGATACGGCCCGTACAGACCGAGGGGGGCGGTGTCCGCCAGAGAGACCAGTTCTGCAAGATCCGGGGGAAGCCGATGACCTTTCCGGGTTCCCGTGGTCTCAAACAGCGGCAGTTCAAGCTCCCCGGCCCGAAGTTCCAGCGCCCGCCACGCGTCGTCTTCCTGAGGTGCGCTTACCGCGCCGAACATTCCCTCGTGCATGGCGTCCGCCTTGTCCGCCGCGATGCTTGCCACATCCGGTCCGAGAACTCGCATATGATCGAGCCCGATGGGGACAAAGCAGGTCATGTCCAGCGGCAGGGCTGAGGTGGCGTCGAAGCGGCCGCCGAGTCCCGCTTCAAAAACAAGCAGGTCGGGGTCGGCATCGGAAAATGCCAGTGCCGCCATGACGGTCAGAAGTTCGAAGTAGGTGAGTCCCGGTTCGGCTTCCAGCGCGCGGTTGGCAAGGTTGGGCCATGCGCTTTCCGGCAGGGAGCGGCGCATCATGCGGATGCGTTCGGTCGGGCTGAGGAAGTGGGGCGAGGTATACAGCCCCGCCCGAAAACCGTGCGCCAGAGCAAGAGAATGCAGAAAGGTGGCGGTGGAGCCTTTGCCGTTGGTGCCGACAATCTGGACCGAAGGGCACGGGAAGCGCGTCAGGCCGAGCTTTTCCAGCGCTCCACGCATGCGCTCAAGACCCATTTCCATATGGAAAAGCCCCAGCCCGTTCAAATGAGCCAGGACTTCCGCAAAATTTTTCAGCCCCTTTTCAGGAAAGCGGCAGGAACAGCTTATACTCATGCGTCCGCCTTTTTGAGCCGGACCGCTTCGCGCAGCCAGGCGTACCAGTTTTCCAGGCCATGCCCGTCCCGGCAGGATATCTGGAATATGGCCAGATCCGGATTCAGCGTGCATGCCCCCCGTGCTGCGCTTTCCACGTCAAAGTCGACATAGGGCAGCAGATCGGTCTTGTTCAGGATCAGGGCTTTGGCCAGCCGGAAAAGCTGCGGGTATTTCTCGGGCTTGTCATCTCCTTCCGTAACGCTGAGGAGGGCGATCTTGGCGTCTTCACCGCAGTCGAACTCCACCGGGCAGACCAGATTGCCTACGTTTTCAATAAACAGAATGTCAAGCTGCTCCAGCTCCAGATTTTCCAGCGCGGCAAGGATCATGTTGCTGTCAAGATGACAGCCTCCGTCCGTGTTGATCTGCACTGCCACGGCCCCGGTGGCGGCCACGCGTCTCGCGTCGTTGTCTGTCTGTGGGTCGCCTTCAATGACGGCCATGCGGAATTCCGTCCCCAGATCGCGCAGAGTGCGTTCCAGCAAAGAGGTTTTGCCCGAGCCGGGGGAGCTGATCAGGTTGAGCGTGAGTACGCCGCAACGCTTGAATTCGTCGCGCAGACGGGCGGCCATGCGGTCATTGGCTTCAAGCACATTGCGTACAACGGGAATTTCCATAAGCGGCTCCTTCATTCAGCTTCCAGATGATCAAGAAATATTCCGTCTCCGGCGCGGCATTCAAAACCTGCAAATTTCCCGCAGGAAGGGCAGGGACGGAACATCTCCTCCCGCGACGCGGCTTCCCTCTCTTTGCCGCAGCCGCGGCAGCGCAGGCGCAGAGGTTCTTCCTTCAGTTCCAGCGCCGCGCCCTCGTGCGGAGTGCCTGCGATAAAGGCATCGAAGGCCATGCGCATGGCGTCGGGAACAATTTGATTCAATACGCCGTAACGAACCCGCACCAGAGTCAGACGGCGTCCGCCGTGGCGGACAAGCTCTTCCGTTGCTATGCGCATGATGTCCGACATCAGTGAAATTTCATGCATGTTCTCTCAGTAAGGCAAAATGACGTGAGCGTCCACCAGACTCTTTTTTTCACATGACCGGCCCTCCGCAGGCTGATCTCATCAGGAGGCTCTTTGCTTTTGGCGCGAGTTCAGGTAATAAGAAACAGTCTGCGGCTGCCGTTCCGAATGTCCGGAGCGGCAAACTGCCGGAAGTCCCGGCAGCCGTGGATAAAGGTGGGCGTCATGGCAAAGGCTCAATTCCTTGGTGTATACTCTCTGCGCTCGGCAAAAAATGCTTCAGGCAAACGCTACTGCTTTGTCTGGAAGGACGTTGCGGCCAGAACCTGCCTGTTTCAGCCTCTGACGCCGGATCTGACGCCGGAGGGCAGCCCCATGCTGCTTCGTCCGGAGCAGTTCCGCCGGGATTTCACGCCCGAGCCGGGCATTGCCGCCGTTCCCGACATTGAGCCGCAGGTGGGGGATTATCTGGATGCCGCGTTCAAGGTCCCGCCGGTCGAGTCCGTACGGGTTTCCGGTGCAGTCGGGAAAAACGCCGGAGGTGAGTCCTCCGAGCCGTATCCGGGCCGGTCGCATGATGGACCGCCCGCTTTCCGTGCGCAGACCGGCCGTTCAGGCCCGAAGCTCGCGCCTGAGGAAGTGGACAAGGCTGTCCGTGCGGAATTTGCCATGAGCCTGATGCGTTTCCGGCGGGGCAACAAGGAAGGGGCGCTGCAGGATTTTGAACGTCTCCTTGCTGTGGAGGAGGGCATCGTGCCCGCCCACAAGCACATGTTTACCGATTTTGGCATTGATTTGCGCAAAAGCAGACTGTACACGCTGGCATCGCGCTGTTTTCGGCGTGCGGCGAATCTTTCGCCTCATGACAGCCACGCGCTGTTCAATCTGGCCCGTATCCATTACGAGATGGGCAACTTCGGCAAGGCCGCCCAGTATCTTGACGCCGCTCTGGACAGTGAGCCCGACCTCAAGTGCGCAATGCGGCTGAAGATGCGGATACACGGTGACAGGCCGGGTGATCCGCAGGGGAAAAAACAATCATGAGCAAGAAATTCTATATAGGATCAGCGGTGTCCATGCTGGGAATGGCCGTGCTGGTTCCGTTGATTCTTCAGGAACCGATACCCGCCATTTCCAGCGAGTCCCAGGGCGTTCCGGAGGTATCGGGCCGTCTGGACAGTACGCCGCGCCCGGAAGTCTTTCCCGATGTTTCCCGTGATGTCCCGCAGGAGACGCCGCCCGCTGAGGCGTCGTCGGCGGAATCGGATGCAACCCCTCCCCTCCCCCCGGCGGAGGCCATGACCATGTCGGTAGGGTCGAAGCATCCTGCCTCCCGGCAGGGGGATGGCGTCCATGAAGAGAAAACTGTTTCTGACGCGGAACGCCCGGCACAGCCTTCCGGCTCCGGAAAGGCGCCCGCCGGAAAGTCTTCGGGGGGAGACGGAAACGCTGCCGCACAGAATGAGTCCGCTCCCGCAGGGGCTTCTTCCGTGACGCCCGCCGCGGATGCGCAGGAAACGGGCAGGGTGAAGCGCGGGGCGGATGCTCCCGGACGACAGTCACCGAAAGTCAGGCCGGGAACCCTGGTCACCAGAAGTACGCTTCCCGCCCAGTCCGGAAAGCAGGTGATTACAAATGCCGTGCTGACCATGGACGGTGATGTCGTAACCCTGCGTCTGGAAGCGAATGGTCCGATCAGCGGCAGAAGCTTCATGCTGCCTTCGCCGGACAGGGTTGTACTGGATATTGCCGGAGACTGGAAGCTTGCCGTTCCCCGCGTGCCCAGCAACCGCATGCTGCGCGAGCTGCGCCTGGGCGCGCGCGGGGACGGTATCCGGCTGGTTTTCGACATGAGAGTGAAGCCGAACAAGGCGACGCTGAAACAGGCCGGTTCCAGAGTGCTGGAACTGCGCATCAGGTAATCCCGTGCTGGTGGACGGAAAGCATTATCGAACCATCTGGAGGGATGGAGAGGACGGGGTGCTTGTCATTGATCAGACTGTTCTCCCCCACGAATTCCGCATAACCCGGCTGTGTACGCCGGCAGAAGTCTGTCATGCCATATCTTCCATGATTGTCCGCGGCGCGGGGCTTATCGGCGCGACGGCAGGGTACGGCATGTGGCTCGCCGCCGTGAGCGCGCCGGAAAATCGCCCGTTTGTTCCCTGGATGAAAGAGTGTGCAGCCGCGCTGACAGCCACGCGCCCCACGGCGGGCAATCTTGCCTGGGCTGTGGAGCGTCAGTTGAAACGACTCGCCGACCTGGGGCCTGAGCCATGCAGAGACGATGCCGTGGCGCTTTTGCGGAGCGAAGCCGAGCGCATCGCCGACGAGGATGCGGAATTCTGCCGTTCCATCGGTCGGCACGGCGCGGAACTTGTCGCCTCCATCGCGCGCAGCAAGGGCGGGAAAACCGTTCATGTGCTGACGCATTGCAACGCCGGGTGGCTCGCCTTTGTGGATTACGGTTCCGCCCTGTCGCCTGTCTATGCCGCTTTTGACGCGGGAATCGACGTGCATGTGTGGGTTGATGAAACCCGCCCCCGCAATCAGGGGGCAAGCCTGACCGCCTGGGAACTGGGCAGACATGGCGTACGGCACGATATCATTGCCGATAACGCGGGGGGGCATCTTATGCAGCATGGCATGGTCGATCTGGTGATAACCGGGGCGGATCGCGTCACACGCCGAGGCGACGCCGCAAATAAAATAGGGACATACCTCAAGGCCCTGGCGGCGGCGGACAACAGCGTTCCATTCTATGTGGCCCTGCCCTCGTCGACGTTTGATTTTTCCTTGGGCGACGGCGTGAGCGATATCCCCATTGAAGAACGCGACGGCGGGGAAGTGCGCCGTATCCGGGGACTCGGCGAGACGGGAAAGACAGAGAGCGTGCTGCTTTGTCCGGAGTCGTCCCCCGCGAGAAACTGGGCCTTTGACGTGACGCCGGCCCGTCTTGTCACCGGTCTGATCACGGAACGGGGCATATGTGCCGCTTCGGAAGAAGGTATTTTGGGGCTCTATCCCGAACATTCCGGGAGATGTCCGGCATGACGGCCTCATGTGTGACTTCCGATGCCTGTCCCGATGGGGAGGGGTATGTCAAGTACATCTGTCGGCACGAGCCTGCCCCCGCGCCAGAGCAGGCTGGACTGGCGGAGCTTGACGCCCTGCGCACGGAACTTTTTGATGCCGGACTGATAGGGCAGCGTCCGGACGGAACAGGATTCGGCAATGTGTCCCTGCGCTCCGAAAAGGGGTTCGTGGTAAGCGCTACGGCCACCGGCGGGGTGCGTGAACTCGGCGCGGAAGGATACAGCCTGGTGGAAGACTGGTCTGTTGCCGGAAATCGCCTGACCTGCAGGGGGCCTCTTCCGGCCAGTTCAGAGGCATTGACTCATGCAGCAGTGTATGAGGCGGATGCTGATGCCCGGTGTGTTGTGCATGCGCACAGCCGCCCCCTGTTCGACGGACTGCTTGAGGCAGGGGCATTGCATACGCCGCGGAATGCGGCGTACGGCACACCGGAAATGGCGGTGGCCGTCGCTGACATTGCGCGGCGGCATCCGCAGGAAGGGATTCTCGTCATGCTGGGGCACGACGAGGGGATTCTGGCCTATGGTCCTTCCATTCGGGCTGTTGCCTCACTTATTTCCTTTGCCGTCCGCAATTTTTTCTTATCAAGTCCCGGCTGCGGGAAAATGTGCCCGCATGGAGCATGTCATGTTTCATAAAATCGGCATCATTGGCGGTAGTGGTCTGGATAATCCCCAGATGTTTTCGCATGCCCGCGACGTGTACTTTTCCACACCATGGGGAGAGCCTTCCTGCCCGTTGCGCGAAGGTGAGGTGGAAGGGGTTCCGGTCGTTCTGCTGGCTCGGCATGGGCGAGAACACACCATACCTCCCTCACAGGTCAATTATCGCGCAAACATTCATGCTCTCAGAGATGCCGGATGTTCCTGCATTCTGGCCAGCACGGCGGTTGGCTCGCTGAGAGAGGACATCAAGCGGGGTGATCTGGTCGTGCCGGATCAATTCATTGATTTCACCAAACAGCGCAGGATGACCTTTCATGAGAGTTTCACGGCCGGGAATCCCGTACATTGTGCCATGCCGGATCCTTTTGATGCCGCGCTGCGCGCCGCATTGAATGAGGGGCTGGCTGAACTCGGGTATCGCCGCCATGAGCGCGGAACTGTTGTCACCATAGAAGGGCCGCGCTTTTCCACCAGGGCGGAGTCACGCATGTTCCGCGCCTGGGGAGCGGATATCATCAACATGAGTATCGCTACGGAGGCCGCGCTTGCCAATGAAGCCGGCGTACCCTACGCAGTTGTCGCCATGAGTACGGACTATGACTCATGGAAAGACGACGAAGCCCCCGTGACCTGGGATGCCATTGCCGCCGTGGCAGCGGAAAATGCAAGCAAGGTGCTGAAGCTCTTTCGGCATGTCATTCCCAGACTTGCCTTTGCCTGACATGCGCCTGCTGTCGGTGTGAAAAAATGATATTGCAACATACTGTTAAAAAAGGAGAAAGTGGGGCATACCGAAAAATATTTTGAAAAAGGTGAAAAAAGTGTTTGACAGGAGAGGCGGAAGGGTGCATAAACGCTTCTCGCCGCTGCTGAACGGCGGCGGGCGGTTCT
>CALUUZ010000022.1 GCA_944324075.1 Candidatus Mailhella excrementigallinarum | reverse complement strand
GCGACGAGTCCCCGCCGCATGGTCATGCGGCATGGAGGGGGACGAGGAGCGGAAGTAATGTTTCGCGGAGCGGAGCCCTTGTGCGGCTGTGCCGCACAAGGGCGCAAGCGAGCCGGCCGTGGATACATGCTGCCTCTCGCCCGTGTGGAACACGGGCTGACCTTGTGGCAACGAATGTTGCCGCTCAAGCCGGAGCAAGGCCGCACGCCACGCACAACGCCGTCAACACGGTTCTACAACAGAGCCTTTCCCCCTGAAGGGGGAGGTCTCAAGCCACAAAGGAATTTTTGATGAAAGAGAGCCGTCCGCAGCGGCAGTGAACAGCTTCGCATATCCCCGGCGGGCAGATCGCCTTCCCGCCGGACGGGCCGGGCGGTTCATGCCGCCCGGGTCCTCCGGCACCCCTCAGAATAAGGGATTAGTCATGCAAACATTCTTTTCAACATTTCCAGAGCGTTTTCATGCGTCACCTTCACCGGACTCAGGCCGGCCAGAACCTCGTGCTCCACTTCCCCCGCCAGCATGTCCAGATCAACATCGTGACCTCCGAGTTTCTTCACTCCCAGCACCTCGAAGGTAAAATGCCGGTGAGCATCCGCGGCCTTCCTTCCGATTTCCTCCAGCGTTTCGCTTCCCGAGAACTGCGCTCCCAGGATTTCTCCCACTTTTCTGACCTTGGAGGGAACGGCTGGCGCGATGAGTTCCAGTGTGACCGGCAGAGAATAGGCGCATGCCAGCCCGTGGGGAATATGCAGTCTGCCGCCGACGACATGCGCAAGGGAATGCCCCACATGGGCGGATGCCTGAGCCAGCATCCAGCCGCCGAGAGAAGCGCTCACCAGCATGCGCTCACGAGCTTCGAGACTGCTCCCGTCCCTGTGCGCCGCAGGCAGATATGCCGCCACATTTTCCATGATCTTTTCACACAGCATATCGGTCATGGCATTGGCCAGAATGGAGGTGTAGCCCTCGCAGGCGTGGGAAAACACGTCCAGACCGGTAGCGATGGTCAATCCGGGAGGCATGCCCAGGGTCAGCTCGGGATCAATCACCGCATACTCGCTCATGGCATTGACGGCAAGAATCGGCACTTTCACACCCTCTCCGGGATTGGAAATGATCAACCCATTGGAAAGTTCACTCCCCGTCCCCGCCGTGGTGGGAATTGAAAGCAGACCTGGAGAGCGTTTCATGGGGGTGTCCGGGGAAGCATAGCTCAGAATATTGCCATCATTGAAACGCAGCAGATTAATGCCTTTTGCCGTGTCAATGCTGCTGCCTCCCCCCAGGCCGACAACGCAGTCGCAGCCTTCCCTGCGACAATGCTCGGCCCCTTCATCAACAATATCCGCGGGAGGATCGGGCAGAACCCTGTCAAACAGCACATGCGCCACACCCGCCGAATCCAGTGCGGCGACAACCTTATCCACAATACCTGCGGCTTTCACGCCGCAGTCAAATACGAGGAACGCCTTGGAATAGCCCGCTTCTTTCAGTATTTCGCCAACCTTTGCGACACAGCCGGGGCCTTCCACAATCCTGACATTCTGCAGCAATGAAAAATTCATAGGACATCCCTCCATTTACATGTGTCAAAAAAAACTTTGCTTATGAAAAAACAGCCATATGCTGGATCTTCCTGCTCATCCCGGCTGGTTTCCCTGCCCTGAAGCGGCAAAGTCAAAGACCTTCTTCAGCTCCTCACGGGGGACGTCAAACACGGCGTCATGAGGCTTGAGCTCTTCCGTACGCATGAACGGGGGCACGTCATCCTCCTCTTCGCCTATGCCCGCCAGAAGGTTGAAGCGCCGTTCGCGCAGCAGCGTCTCCGTCCCCAGACCGAGGAGTCGTTCCGGAGGCCAGTCCCCGCCGTACACGCCGGCAAGCATTTCTCCCAGCAGTCCGAAAACTTCGGGATTATCGGCGGGCATCCCGGCAAAAATGCACATCCCCAGGCTGTCAAACAGCGCCATGACCTGCTGGCAGCCGCGGGAAACCTCCACCTGACCGTGGGGAGACAAGGGATCCACTCCCGGCATGCCTATGGCGTTGCCCGCCGTGTGATCCGCCCCCATGGGCGATGTCGCGCAGGTAACGCCGGTCCCCTTGAGAGCCCGGGGATCGTATCCGGCCAGAGCCTGGCGTTTGACCACAGGAATTCTCGTCACGCCCATGCTTTTTCCGAAACGTTCCGTGCCCTGCCCCAGTTCCATGCCAAGGGGCGTTCCCGCCGCCATCTGACGAATGAGTTCCAGTACTCTGGCACTGTCGCCGTATGACAGCAGACCGGCTTCGGCGGCCACTCCGAGAGTCGCGCCCGTTTCCATGGTATCCAGCCCGGCGTCGTCGCACAGACGGTCAATGAGGGCCACCACGTCAATATCATCTATGGAAAGGTTCGAGCCGTTCAGGGCAATGGTTTCGTATTCCATGCCGGAGGTAAGATATTTGCCGTCCGGCCCGTTGTATACGTTGGAACAGGATATGGGGCATCCGGTCTGGCAGGCGTGGGTCATGCTGCCTTTCCGTCCTGTCTGCAGTTCAGCCATGTGTTCGCCGGAAAGCGCCGCGGCCCCCTCGAAACTGCCGGAACTGTAATTGCGCGTGGGCATGGCCCCCATTTCATTTACAGCTCCTACCAGAGACGCGGTGCCGAACCTGGTCAGAATGTTTCCCGTCATGGGATGCTTCCGCAGCGCCTGCATATATGCCTTGCTTGCGGCGCGAAAACGGGGGGCGTCAGCAAAGACGGGTTTCTCCTTCCCTCCTTGCAGCACCACGGCTTTCAGCCCCCTGGCTCCCATCACACCCCCCAGACCTCCACGGGCCGCCGCCCTCGCCGGGCGGCCTTCCCTATCCGTGACCTGCACGGAAGAATTCAGATAACGCCGCTCCCCGGCCGGACCGATGCAGAGAATGGATATATCGTCCCCATACCTGGCGCGCAGCATGTCGCAGGTATCGTAGGTGCCGCGCAGTGCAAGCTCCGGAGCGTCTTCCAGCCGCGCCCCCTCAGGCCCGATCACCAGCACCTTCAGCCTTTCCGACTCTCCCGACACCACAATGCCGCGAAAACCAAGCCTGGCCAGTGCCAGCCCGGCGGTTCCCCCCGCATTGGCCTCCTTGATCGTTCCCGTCAGCGGGCTTTTGCCGCCCACCGAAATACGGCCCGAACTTGCGGCAAGCGTTCCGGCCAGCAGGCCGTTGCATATCACCAGCCTGTTGTCCGGTCCCTGCGGATCGCATGCCGGTTCCAGCTCGGCCAGAAGCAGGGCGGCGATCAGCCCCCGCCCTCCGAGCAGGGCATAATGTTCGGCAACGTCCTCACTCTGTATCCGTTCTGTTCCCATATCCACGCGAAGCAGTTTCATTTCCGTACTCCCCGACTTGCTGTCCATTCCATACATTTCATATCTTCCTGTCAGCGCAGTCATGCAAACATCATACCAATATTTTTTTATCAATATAAACAAGCATGTTGAAACAGCACTCCATATCAACTTCAAAATTAAAAATTTTTAACACAAACAAAAACAGCATGTTGCATCTTTACGAAGACGCAACATGTCCTGTACATGTATGGACAGGAGAGAACATATTTTTCCACCGTACCCACGATACCGGAGCCTGACCATGAAGGATTCAAGCTATCTCAAAATGGTTGCCGAGGAATGGCGGCTTTTCCGCGACGGAATTCCTCTTGGTTCCAGCCCCACCGTACGCAGGCTGATTCTTGATTCCTGGAGGCGCAGCCGCGATGCCCTGGGGGTCAGGGATCCCATCGCCAGCGTTCTCCCCCTGCGCGGAGATGAACTGACACGCAAGCTGGACGAGAACCGTGAACTCATCACCGGAGCCAGACCGGTCATGGAACAATACCGCGCGCTGCTCCAGTCCACCAACAGTGTTTTCCTCCTGGCGTCCTCGGACGGCGTCATCCTGTACCGGCACGGAGCGCCGGGCATTATTGCCCGCATGGAACATCTTGATGTCGGAGTCGTCGCCACGGAAGACAGGGAAGGAACCAACGGCATCAGCCTGTGCATCATGGAGAAGCGTCCGGTGGAAGTTTTCGGCCCCGAACACTATAATGCGAAGGATCACAGCTGGTGCTGCGTTTCCGCGCCGCTGCGCAGCGGAAACGGTTTTTTCGTCGGCGTGCTCACGGTCATCCTGCCGCTTGAGGAGTTTCACACCCACACGACCGGCATGCTCGTCGCCGCCGCCAACAATATCAACGCCCGGCACGAAGTGCGCGATCTGCTGGACGATCAGCAGGCGCTCTTTGAACTTTGCGGAGGCGGCGTCCTGCTTCTTGACCCGCAGGGCGGCATAAAGTCGACCGACGCTCAGGCCAGAGCGCTGCTGGGGCTGCCTTCTCCGCCCCGGCAGGCCGAAGATATCCGCGATATCGTCCGGGGCGGGGAGCCATTCCTGTCTCTCCTGAAAAGGCGGAGGAATGTCCCCCCCCGCGAAGTCACGCTGGAACTGGAAACAGGGAGACAGCAGTGTGAACTCTCCGCAAGGATGACGCCCGGAGGTTCAATGGCCGTCCGGCTTTCCCCTCCCGGAGAGATGCGCAGACGCGCAGCGGAAAGCGATGAGCGGACAGGGGCGCGATATGGATTTGAAGACATCATCGGATCTTCACCGGCACTGCGCCGCTGCCTGGACCTCGCCCGCATCGCCGCGCGGGAGGACGTGAACGTATTGCTGCTCGGCGAAAGCGGAACGGGCAAGGAACTGTTCGCCCATGCGGTTCATGGCGCGGGCCCCCGCAAAAGACGCCCTTTCATCATTCTCAACTGTGGCGCAATTCCGCGCGAACTGGTGCAGAGCGAGCTGTTCGGCTACGCGCCGGGAGCGTTCACCGGAGCGGTGAGAGAAGGGCGTTCCGGAAGATTTGAACAGGCTGATGGTGGCACGCTTTTTCTTGATGAAATAGGAGAAATGCCGCAGGACGCCCAGGTAAGCCTGCTGCGGCTCATCCAGAACGGCGAAGTCAGCCGCATAGGCGGCCGCACTTCCCTGCGCGCCGACGTGCGCATTATCGCCGCGTCAAATCGGGATCTCCGTCAGGCCGTCAGAGAGGGAAGGTTCCGCGAGGATCTTTTTCATCGGCTCAATGTCTTTCCCATACACATTCCCCCCCTGCGGGAACGGGATGAAGATATAGCGATTCTGGCGCGCCATTTTCTCAGGGCCCGGCATGGAAGCCGCCGAGCGGAAAAATTCTCTCCGCCGGCCCTGGCCCTGTTGAAGCGCCACTGCTGGCCCGGCAATGTCCGGGAACTGGAAAACATCGTCCGCCGGGCGGCGCTGCTGGCTTCTTCTCCATTAATCGAGCCGGCTGTCATTTCCGCCTGTCTGGAAGACTCTCTGTCCCCGCCCGCCTCTTCCGCCTCTGCGCGGGAAAACCCGGATGCCGGACGGCATCGCCTGAGCGAACTTCTTGCCCGTCATCAGGGCAATGTCCGGGCCGCAGCGGATGCGCTCGGCGTGTCCCGCAGCACCCTGTACGGCAGGCTTGCCCGTTCCGGTCTCGACCCCGCCGCATTCCGTCCGCGCTGAAAACGGAAGAACATCTCCGCCGCTCCCGTCCGACGCCCCTTGACAACCCCGCGGGGAAAGGGAGAAAACGCGCCGACACGCAGACACGGAGTTTGCCATGATTGAGCGATGCGAGCCTCTCACCAATATTTTTGACTGCATTCACCATTTCTGGGAGCATCCACGCACCCAGAAGATTCTGGCCGTTCTGATCCTTCTGACCTACCTGCTGGCGCTGGCGGGCATCGAAGCCAACCGGGAAGGACTGCTGCCGGAATGGATGGCCCGCCTGACCCCCACCAGTCATTTTCAGGCAATTCAGCTTGCGTTCACCCTGATTCTCGGCATGGAACTGATGGAGCTTATCCTCAGCATTTCCGGCTCTCTCTCCAAATCCCTGGGCAAGCAGTTCGAGGTCATGGCCCTTATTCTGCTGCGCGACGCCTTCAAGCAGCTTTCCCATCTGCCCGAACCCGTCAGTATTACGGACCCGCAGCCGCTTCTGCTTATCGCGTCATCGGGCGCGGGCGCGCTGATCATCTTCATCTGCCTCGGCTTTTATCACAGGCTGCGTGCCCATCAGAACTATATCAGCGATCCTCTGGAACAGATGCGCTATGTCATGAGCAAAAAACTCATGGCGCTGGGTCTGGTGCTGCTCTTCGCGGGCATTGCCCTGCGCGATGCCGTCATCTTCTTCCACTCCGGAGAAGACAGCGCCTTTTTTGAAACCATCTATACCGTGCTCATTTTCGCGGATATCGCGCTGGTGCTCATTTCCCAGAGATTCATGCCCAGCTTTCATGCCGTCTTCCGCAATTCCGCCTTCGTTATCGGCACGCTGCTCATGCGGCTTTCCCTCTCCACCCCCTGGCCGTGGAACTTCGCCGCCAGCATTTTTGCCGCCCTGTATGTCCTCGGCGTTACCTGGGCCACGACCTGTTTCGGTTCGACCCATATGAAGCGCACCGTTCCCCGCGCGTAAAAACCGGAACCATCCGCCTTTACGTCCATTTTACATCAATTTTTCCGAAGCGCGGTGGAACTGCGCTCCTCCTCCGGGTAAACATTTGCTGCGCGCCTGAAAGAAGCGAACTTCCCGCACCGGCTTTTCCCTGAAGCCGATCGGGAGCGCGCGGAGGCTGCGGTCAGGACATGGGGTTCCGGCCGACAGCCGCTTTCGGACGCAAAACATTTTACTTCGACAGCGAGAGGATTGGAAATGTTCCACAGCAAAAAAGGCAAGTCGCATATTCTGGCCCTGACCATGGGCGCCCTCATGCTGGCCGCGCCCATGACGGGCATGGCCCGGGCAGACGAAACACCGCGCTATGTCTTCCTGTTCATCGGCGACGGCATGAGCTACCCGCAGTTCCAGGCCGCTTCGGACTATCTTGGAGCCGTCAGGGACGGACGGGGGACGGACGACAAGATTCTGGACGGCAACGAATATCTGTCCTTCATGAAATTCCCCGTGGCCGGTTCCGCCGTCACCTACGATTCCACATCCTTCTGCCCGGATTCCGCCTCCACCGCGACCTCCATCTCCACCGGCCACAAAACCTATTCCGGCGTCATCAACATGGATGAAGGTCTGACCCGCAAATACGAGTCCATCGCTGAGAAGCTGCATCGTCAGAAAGGCTGGAAGGTCGGCATCATCACCTCGGTCAATCTGAACCATGCCACTCCGGCCGCCTTTTACGCCCACCAGCCGAGCCGCAACAACTACTATGAAATCGGCGAGGAAATGCTGAATTCCGGCTTTGAATATTTTGCCGGAGGGGCGCTGCTCAAGCCCGCCGGCCCCGATGGGGATCGCGCCAGTATTTATGATCTGGCTCCGGGCAGGGGATACAGGATCATCCGCACTCAGGCCGACGCGGAAAAGGTGAGCGCAGCGGATGGCAAGGTCATTCTGGTGGATGAACACCTTGCCGACTCCGATGCCATGGCCTACGAAAACGACCGTGACGGGGACAACTGGGCGCTGGCCGACTATGTGCGGAAAGGCATTGAGGTTCTCGACAACGACAGGGGATTCTTCATGATGGTGGAAGGCGGCAAAATCGACTGGGCCTGCCATGCCAACGACGCCGGCTCCACCATTCACGACACTCTGGCGCTGGCCGACGCTGTCGACGTTGCCATCGAGTTCGCCAGTAAACATCCTGACGAAACCTTGATTCTGGTCACGGGCGATCATGAAACCGGAGGACTGACCATTGGTTTCGCCGGCACCGACTATGATACCTATATGGCCAATCTGGCCAATCAGAAAATTTCCTACGCCCGCTATGACAGCGATTACGTGGCCGGATACAGGAAAAACAACACTTCCTTTGACGACGTTCTGAAGGATGTGGAAAAGCTCTTCGGCCTGAAGGCAGAGGGCGACAAGGAAGATACCCTGGTCCTCACCGACTGGGAAATGAAGAAACTCCGCGCGGCCTATGACAAGACCATGAGCGGAGCCAAGGTTTCCGGCCAGGAGGAGTATCTGCTCTACGGCACCTATGAACCTCTGTCCGTCACCATCACACACCTGCTCAACAACAAGTCGGGCATCAATTTCGCCTCCTACGCCCATACCGGCCTTCCCGTCGCAGTATTCGCCAGCGGCGCGGGGCAGGAAAAATTTGAAGGATTCTACGACAATACGGCTATCTATGCCAAAATGGCCGACCTTCTCGGCGTGAAGTAGGCAGGACCGGGGCCGGCATGTCATGGCCGGCCCCGCAGGTTTCGCGCCTCTATCGAAGCTCTGCGCCGCAAGTGAATTGCGGCCGCTCCGATGTCGCGGCGCCCCCGGTCGTCAGCGCAAAGCGCGTTACGGACAGGGAGAGCAGGGACGAGTCTCGCTCCGTTCGACGTCCGGAACATTTTGGGGAAGCATTTTCAAATCGAAAACGCTCCAAACCGCAAAGCGGCTTGGAGGAGCCGCCGGTCCCTCTTCAGTCCGGCGCGTTCCGCTCGTTCCGCGCAGCCCTTCACTTTTCCCTACACCGCCGTCTGCCCGGCCGGAGCCCTGAATGTCCCGTATTCTTTCCTTCCGCAGCAATCTCCAATATCATCTGCCCGTCATCGTCAGCGCAGCCGTCATCATTTTCCTGCTTGTCCTGCCCACGGGGTACGAAGGCTTTCTCCAGTACAGGGGGGCGGACAGATGCACAGCCCTTGTTCTGGATACGGACAACAGCACCATCGTGGACACCGGTCTGATCAAATCCGGAGAACAGCGCTGTACACTGAAACTGCTTGACGGAAAATTTGAAGGAACCGTCACCCACGGCGTCAACATGCTCAACGGATCTCTGGAAGCAGACAAGCTTTTTGTTCCCGGAGATCGGGCCATGGCGGTCGTCAGCTACAGAAATGACGATATCCGTTCCGTATCCCTGATCGATCACTATCGTCTCGACAAGGAGCTTCTCCTTCTCGTCTGCTTTTCGGCTTTTCTTGTTCTTTTTGCAGGGCGCACCGGGGTACGCGCCCTGCTCTCCTTCATTCTGGCTGTTCTCACAATCTGGAAAGTGCTTGTCCCCTGCTATCTGAACGGCTGGAATCCCATTCTCGCCGGACTGGCGGTCACCCTGGGCCTGACGCTTGTCATCATCAGCCTGGTCTACGGCTTCGACAGGCGCGCCGCGGCGGCGATATCCGGGGCCTTTCTCGGCATAACCGTCACCTGTCTGCTCGGCATGCTCTTCACGGATCTGTTCAAGATACACGGCGCCGTCATGAGCGGCTCGGAAAGCCTGCTCTATTCGGGATACCCGCATCTGAATCTGACCAGCATCTTCATGGCCTCCATTTTCATCGGCGCGTCGGGAGCAGTCATGGATCTTGCGGTGGACATCACATCGGCCGTGCAGGAAGTGACGGAAAAACGCCCGGATCTCGACTGGCGCGAAGCCGCTCGCTCCGGCATGAACGTGGGCCGCGCGGCCATGGGAACCATGACGACGACCCTGCTTCTGGCCTATTCCGGCGGATATGTGGCAATGCTCATGGTGTTCATGGCGCAGGGAACTCCCATCTTCAATATTCTTAACTATAAATATGTGGCTGCGGAAATTGTGGATACCGTGGTAGGCTCCTTCGGCCTGGTCAGCGTCGCGCCCTTCACCGCCCTCAGCGCCGGAATCCTGCTGAGCGGGGGCAGACGCTCCGGGCCAGGCCGCACGGCCGAAGAAAAATGAGCAATCCGCTCCCGCGCGGAAAACCGGCTTGCCGCCCCTCCTTCTTGACTTGCCCCTCCCCGGACTTAATTCATGTCATGTGCGGAATGCGGCGGACTCCTCCTCCGCATTCCGGACTATTTCGTTTCAAGGAGTGGAGTCATGGCGGAAGTCCATACCAGACAGTTCCGCGCGGAAACGCGGAAAGTTTTGAATATTCTTACGCATTCCCTGTACACCAACCGGGAAATCTTTCTGCGTGAACTCCTGTCCAACGCGTCGGACGCGCTGGAAAAGGTGCGCTTCATGCAGAGCAAGGGCGAAAGCGTGCGCGACGCCGATCTGCCTCTGGAAATCCGCATCACGCTGGACAGGGAGAACAAGACCCTGTCCGTGGCCGATACGGGTGTGGGCATGACGGAAGAGGAAATGATCGAGAATCTCGGCACCATTGCCAAATCAGGTTCCGAGCAGTTCCTGAAAGACAGGGAAAAAGATGCCCCGCACCCCAAGGGGCCGGCTGAACACACCGAGGAAGCCGACAAGCCCGAGCCGAATGCGGAAGCGACAGACGCGGGTGAGGAAGACCGTCTTGCTCCGGACGATGCTCCCCGTTCCGACGCATCGCAGATCATCGGTCACTTCGGCATTGGTTTCTATTCGGTATTCATGGTCGCGGACAAGGTGGAAGTCACCTCGGTATCGGCCACGGGCGACGGCTCGGCCCATGTCTGGACTTCGGACGGCAACGGCGCCTTTACCATCCGCCGACTTTCCGCCGAAGAAGCGAAAGACCTCAAGCGCGGCACCGCGGTCCGGGCGCACCTCAAGGAAGACGCCGCCGACTTTCTGGAAAAATTCCGCATCGAGTCAGTGATCCGGCGGCATTCCAACTTCCTGCCCTTCCCCATTCTGATTGACGGCGAGCGTTTCAACACCACTCCGGCGCTGTGGCGGGAACCGAAATTCTCCATAAAAAAAGAGCAGTACGACGATTTCTACCGCTATCTGACCTACGATTCCAAGCCGCCGCTGGACGTCATCCACCTTTCGGTGGACGCTCCGGTACAGTTCACCACCCTGATTTTCATCCCGGACAGCGAGCAGGATCTGTTCCGCGAACAGCGCGATGAATGGGGTCTGGATCTCTATGTGCGGAGGGTGCTCATCGCCAGGGACAACCGCGATCTCATCCCCAACTACCTGGCTTTCCTCAAGGGCGTGGTGGATACCGAGGATCTGCCCCTGAACATCTCCCGCGAAACGCTGCAGGAAAACGTGGTGCTGCGCAAGATTTCGCAGACCATCGTGCGGCAGGTCCTGGCCCATCTTGAACGCATGGCGAAGAACGACAGGGAGAAATACGCGGCGTTCTGGAAACTGCACGGCAAATACTTCAAGTTTGCCTTCAACGACTTTGTCCACCGCGACCGTGTGGCGCCGCTCATGCGTTTTGCCACTACCTGGGAAGAAGAGGGCAAGAGCGGCGAACTGACCAGCTTTGACGATTACGTGAACCGCATGAAGGCGGAGCAGAAGCATATCTGGTACATTGCCGCGCCCTCGCGGGAAGCCGCGCTGCTCAATCCGCACTTCGAGCGTTTCCGCCGCAAGGGCATCGAGGCGCTGATCCTCACCGACGCCGTGGATGAGTTTGCGCTGGAAGGGCTGGGCAAATACCGGGATCATGAATTCAAGTCCGTGGAACAGGCGGCTGCCGCCGATCTTGATGCCTTCCCCGATGTGGAGGATGCCGCGCCCAAGGCCGCGCCGCTGGAAGGCGAAGACAAGACGAGCTTTGACAGGCTGGTGGAGCGCGTGAAAGCCATACTCGGCGATCAGGTCAAGGATGTGCGCATATCCGACCGACTGGCGGGCAGTCCCGCGCTGCTGGCCTCGGAAGACGGCGTAAGCTCCTCCATGGAAAAATTCATGCGCGTCATGCAGAAGGACGACAGCATTCCGAAAAAGATTCTGGAACTGAACCCGGATCATCCCCTGCTGCGCGCCCTGCTGCGCATTTACAAGGCCAACGCCGAAGATCCCCTGGTGGAAAGCATCACCCGCAGCCTTTTCGACAATACCCTGCTGCTTGACGGCTACCTCAACGACCCTTACGCCATGGCCGAACGCAGCCTGAAGCTCATGGGCGAGGCCGCGGGCTGGTACGCCGACCTGCGCAAACTGTAAAGATGAGGAACTGTTGGGGAGGGGAAGCTTTCTTCAGAAAGCCTCCCCTCCCTTTCAAAGATTTTTAAACGGGGTTTGCCATCAATACTGAACAGTCAGGCTCAACAAAGGATAACGGCATGAACTACAATCTGGTACTCCATGTGGACAGTGACGCCCCTGAAATCCTCTCCCTCGCCTTCAGCAATGCCGCCAACTACAGGGCCGCCCTGCCGAACGAAGACTTCCGCATGGTTCTGGTGGCCAACGGCCCGGCAGTCAAGCGATTCACCCGTGAGGATCGGGAACTGGCAGAACAGGGGGAAAAGCTCGCCGGGCAGGGGCTGGAAATCATGCTCTGCAACAACGCGCTGAACAAGTTCGGCATCGACCGCGAACATCTGTGGAACAGCGCTTCTGTTGTTCCCGCCGGAGTGGTGGAACTGGTGCGCCTCCAGCGGGAAGGATTCGCATACATCAAGCCATAAGCATCCCGCTCGGCCAGCCGTCACGAGAGCATGTCCGCCTTGGAACGCCGCAGAGCATTTCATGAGTGAAATGCTCTGCGGCGTCAAGCGAAGCGAGACTCCGCCGCGACGCCCCCCTTTCCGGTGTTGCCGCAATTCACTTGCGGCGTAGAGTTCCGGCTTCAGGCGTGAAACCTGCGGGCCGGAACAGAGGAGACGGCCGGCAGATATTTTCCGAAAAACGCTCCACGCCGCAAAGCGGCTTGACGGGAAGACACGAAAGCCTCACCGCGGGCCGGTATCCATGCTCCGGCCCGCGGCTTTTTCCAATCGCAGAAAGCTCCCCGGGCGTCCCGGCGCATGTTGCAGGACGCCTTTTTCTCTCAGGAGCCGACGGCCTCCTCCGACAGGCCAACAGTTCCCTCTCCGACGGAAGAGCCGCCCATGCGCGGCTCCTCGCCGCCAGCCCGCAGTCTGCCGAGCCAGACTGTGGACAGCGCGCTGAGTATACCCGCCGCGCAAAGATAGCCGCACAGATACCAGGGCTGGGCTCCATTGGCCTGCACCAGCACGGTGGCAATCATGGGTGTCAGTCCCGAGGCGAAAATGCCGGAAAACTGATAGACGAAGGAAATGCTGGAATACCGCACCGAAGCGTCGAACGCTTCGGAAAAGAGACTGGCCATGCTTGCGTATGCAGCCGCATAAATGATGCCGAAAGGCACAATCAGGGCAAGAAAGATAAGCACCAGGCTATCTGAATAGTTGTGAAAAACCCAGAATACCGGGTACACGGTCAGCCCCAGCAGCAGCGCGGCGAAGCCGAATATGCGGCCCTTGCCTGCCCGATCGGCGAGCATGCCCCAGAAAGGGATGAAGCTGCCCATGACGGCCGAGGCCACTACCACCGACATCAGGGCCACAGTCCGATCCACCCCGCAGCTCTGGGTGAGGTAGGTAAGGGAAAAGACGCCGAACACATTGAAGGCGATGCCTTCCACAAAGCGCGCGCCCACACAGGCTGCAAGCGTCTTGGGGTAGCGTCTGAACGCTTCCAGCATGGGATAGCGGATTTGCTCCGTTTCCTTTCTGGCTTCGGAAAAGTCCCTGGTTTCCTGCACCGATGTCCGGATATACGCCCCCACGAAAATCAGCGCTGCGCTCAGAATGAAGGCCACTCTCCAGCCCCAGTTCAGGAATGCCTCGTCGGACAGCAGCAGCGAGAGAATTCCCACCACGCCGGAAGCCAGCATCAGGCCGAGAGAAAGACCAATCTGGGGCAGACTTGCATAAAAGGCGCGTCTGCCCGCCGGAGCGGACTCAAAGGTCATGAGCACCGCGCCGCCCCATTCCCCGCCCAGACCGATTCCCTGGGCGAGACGGCAGATCACCAGCAGGATGGGAGCCCATATGCCGATGACCTCGTACGAGGGAATCAGGCCGATGAGCACCGTGGATGCCCCCATAATCTGCAGGGTGAGAATCAGCATTTTCTTGCGCCCGATCTTGTCGCCGAAATGGCCGAAGATCATGCCTCCCAGCGGGCGGGCCACAAAACCCACGGCAAAGGTGGCGAAGGCCAGAATGGTGCCCACGCCCTCGGAAAATTCGGGGAAGAAAAGCTTGTTGAACACCAGCCCGGCCACTACGCCGTACAGGAAAAAGTCATACCACTCAATGACCGCTCCCACCAGAGAGGACAAAACCACGCGGCGCAGATTATTCCGTTCGCGGATCATCTTTCCCTTCCCCCATCAGCCCAGCCCCAGCACCCGCCGGGCATTTTCATACATGACCTTGCGCCGGACCTCCTCGCTGAGATCGAAACGGGCATAGGCCTCCAGCGCATCCTTCAGTTCAATGAAAGGATGGGCGCTGGCGAACAGTACCTTGTCGGCAACGGGGCCGTTCATGCCCTGGACGAAAACATCAACCATGGGCGCGCGCTCGTATTCCGAAAAATCCATGTACACGTTGGCGTTGCGCTGACAGACGAACAGACATTCGTTGACATAGGGGTACGCGCCGTGGCTCATGATCAGCGTCAGTTCGGGAAAGTCCCGGGCCACGCGATCCACGTCGCGCGGATCGGCATACTCAAGAATTGCGCCCGGCACCTGCGGCGGGGGGGCCATGGTGATGAACACCGGCACGCCCAGTTCCGCGCACTTGGCGTATATCGGATAGAAACGGGCCTCACTGGCGGGAATATGGGCCAGGTACGGGTCGACGGCAACCCCTTTCATGCCCAGTTCCTCCACGGCCCGGACAATTTCCCGCACGGCGGCCATGCCCTTGTGCGGATCGATTCCCCAGAACCCGACAAACTTGTTCGGATACGCGCGGCAGAAGGAAAGCACACTCCCGTTGTTGGAGGGAGAACCGTAGGTCGTTTCGCTGTCGCGCCCGGTGATGACGCCAAGTTCAACGCCCATACGATCGAGATCTTCCACAATCTCATCCAGAGGCTGGGGTTGCCGGGCGTCAAAGCCGATAGCCTTGCAGGCCGCCCGGAACATGTTGCTGTTTCTGATGCCGTCTATGATCTCCGGCGTGTTGGGCCGGAACCGGAAGTCGATGATGTTCATGGAGCATATCCTTTTGGAAGGAGGGGTTTCGGAGCGTTATTGCACCAGGAAAAGCGGGATGGAGGGGATGTACGTGCAGATCAGAAGCACGACGAGCATCAGGGCGAGCATGGGCAGGCACTGACGGGCGATGCTCTCGATGCGGGCGCTGGCCACCCCGCTGGCCACAAAGAGGTTGACGCCCACAGGCGGAGTGATGAAGCCTATGGCAAGGTTGACCACGATGATCACGCCGAAATGCAGCGGCGAAACGCCCACGCCGGTCACCACGGGCAGCAGGATGGGTGTGAGGATGACGATGGCGGCCAGGGCTTCCATGAAGGTGCCGACAAACAGCAGCAGAATGTTGATCAGCAGCAGAATGAGGAACTTGTTTTCCGTCAGTCCCAGAATGGCGCGGGCCACTGTGCCCGGCACGTCCTCGATGGTCATGATGTTCCCGAACAGGGTGGCCATGGCCATGAGCACGATAATGACGGAGGACGTTTCGCATGATTCCACGCAGGCATCGAACATCTGCCGCAGGTTCATCTCCCGGTAGAGCAGCAGACCGACCACAAGCCCGTAGAAGGCGGCAATGGCCGCGGCCTCCGTGGGAGTCATGATGCCGCCGTAAATGCCGCCCAGCACGATCACCGGCACCATGAGCGCCCACTTGGCTTCCCATACGGCGGCGCCCAGACTGCTCAGGGTGCGTTCCTTCACTTCGCCGCGCCAGCCGCGCCGGCGGGAATACCACCAGCAATAGCCCATGAGCACCAGGCCCGTCATGATGCCCGGCACAATGCCGCTCATGAACAGATCACCGATGGAAACCTGAGAGGACACGCCGTAGACGACAAAGGGATTGGAAGGCGGAATCATCACGCCCACACACCCGGCGGCGGCCACAAGGGCGGCGGAGAAAAAGCGATCATAGCCGCGCTCCACCATGGCCGGAATGGTCAGCGCGCCGATGGCGGCCACCGTGGCGGGGCCGGAACCGCTGATGGCCCCGAAAAACATGCAGGTGACAATGGCAGTCAGCCCCATGCCTCCGTAGGTGCCGCCCACGATTTCGTCAGCCAGGGCCAGCAGACGGCGGGAAAGTCCGCCCGCGCCCATGAACACCCCGGCGGCGATGAAAAAGGGAATGGCCATGATCGGAAAGCTGTCGATGGAGGTAAAGCTTACCTGCGCCATATATTCAATGGGCAGGGTATCCGCGCAGAGAATGGTCGCCAGGGTAGCCAGCCCCAGACTGATGGCCACGGGCACTCCGATGGCGCAGAGCAGGACAAAGTACCCGAAAAGACAGGGCAGAGGATCAAGGTATCCGTTCGCCAGCTTGATACATATGCAGGGTGAGGCAATAAGCGCCGCGGCAGCGAAGCCGGCCAGCGAATCATGCATGCCGCAGATCCGGCACTGGCCCGCGATGTTCTGGACAAGACGCAGACTCATGAGCCCGAACCCGAGAGGCAGAACCAGATAGGGAACAAGGAAGGGAATGCGCAGCGCAGTGGTGTACTGCGGGAAGGTCAGCAGGCGCTCGATCTGCCCCCAGCCGTACCAGGCGATGACCAGGGTCAGAGCAAGAAACAGCGTTTCCACCACGATCCAGCTCATCCTCTGCAAACGGGGAGGAAATGTTTCATACAGCATGTCCACGCGGATGGACGAACGCTTGCGGATGGCGACGCACAGCGCAAGATAGGAAATCCAGATAAAGACATAGCGGGAAAGTTCTTCCGTCCATACGGCGGCTCCCGCCCGTTCGATAAAAAGAGTGATGATATAGCGGTAAATGACCTGCCAGGTAATGAACAGTATGATGGAAAGCAGGCCCGCCACCAGAAAAATCCTTTCGAAGTTTTCGTTGAGCCAGTGCAGCGGGCTGGAAGCAAGCTGTCCGTTTGCCATGAACATCCTCCTTCAAGGGTATCACAGAAATTTTCCGGAGGCCGGACATGGCCCGGCCTCCTCAAGACCGATGACAAACCCCGCCGTGCGGTGTTTGCGCCGTCCAAGCCGCAAGGCGGCTTGACGGAAAGGCACGAAAACCACTCACGTACGGCGCGACAAAGCCGCGACCTGTTCCTGATTTTCGGGGCTGCCGACTTTGTCGGCAGCCTGCGGATGCCGGACTCACGTCCGGCATCCCCGTCTTTCGTCCGGAAACTACTTCTGCGTATCCTGGAGGAGCTTGAGCAGATCCGCGGGAATCTCTCCGGCGAACTTGTCGAACGCCGGCTGTGTTTTGGCCTTGAATTCGTCCATCTGCTCAGGCGTGGGCGTGACGATTTCAATGCCGCGATCCCTGAACGCCTGTTCGGCCGCCGCCTCAAGCTTCACGCTTTCCGCGCGCTGCCAGGCCAGAGCCTCGCGAGCCGCTTCAGTAATGATGCCCTGCTGCTCGGGAGTCAGGGAATCCCATCTGGCCTTGTTCATCAGCAGGATGTGCATGGAATAATTGTGGGCGGACTTGATGGCGTGTTTCAGCACTTCCGTATGCTTGGCATCATTGAGCAGAGAAAAGGTATTGCCCTCGGCGTCAACCGTGCCCTGCTGAAGAGCGGTATACGTCTCGCCCCAGGCAATGGGCGCGGGGTTCATGCCCAGCTCGGTGGCCACGGCAACTTCCACCGGGGAGTCAGTGGTGCGCACCTTGAGATTCATGAGATCGCGCACGGCATGCACCGGCTTTCTGGACGTGACGAAATGGCGATAGCCGAACTCGCTGTACATGATGGCCTTGAGGCCGATGCTTTCCGCAACCTTGTCCAGAGCGTCACGAAGAGGCCCTTCATCCAGCGCCGCATACAGCTTCTGCTGGTTCTCGGGGCGGGTGACATAGGGCAGATCAAACACCATATAGGCGGGGGAAAAAGAAGCCAGGTTCGGCGTGGAAGAGCTGGACATGTCAAGCGTACCCGCCTGCGCCGCTTCCGTGGTCACGCGGTCGCTTCCCAACTGGGTATTGGGGAATATCTGTATCCTGATTTTTCTGCCGCTTTTCTCTTCCACAAGTTGCTTGAACTTCTCATAGCCCACAGTCACATTATTGCCGGGCGCCATGGGATGCCCAAGGCGCAGGGTAAGCGGCCGTTCCGCAAGGGCGGGGCTTGTGAAGGCAACGCCGCACAGGGCGGCAAGGGAGGCAAGGAAGGCAACGCTGTTTTTCATGATCCAGTCTCCTGTTGTGAACGTACCGGCCATACGGGCAGCGCCCGGGCGCGGGAAGCCGGCGCGCCAAGGGAGTCGCTCTCCCTTTCGCCAAGCGCGGAGGCATTCCGACTGCGCCGCCGAAATATATGCGCCTTCCTGCACAAATAATGCCAATCAGGTTATGCCTTGAAAAAAATATAAAAATCCTTATATTTCAACATATAGAATACAATCAGGTTTTTCCGGAGGCTCGAAATGGTCGCATTTTTGCGACTGTATCTCAAAATGGCGACTATTCGGAAAAACTTTTATCTTTCATATAATTCTTTGGGATAATATATTATTAATTTTTCTGCTCTGCCCTCCCGGCATGACAGCCAGCCTCTTGAGTCGCAAAACTGCGACTCTGTTTCCGGTAAAATGCTCTTCCCTCTCCCAGTGTGTCGCACAAATGCGACTCGCCTTCGCGCCGCTGCTTCCAACAGAGTCGTCGACAAATGGGAGGGAATAGCAAAATACAATTTAATTCAGTATATTATATTAATCGGCATGACTCATGCAAGAGAGGGGGCACTTCCGTCGCAAAACGTGAAGCCCACTGCAACACTGCAAACAATATGGAGTCGGATCATGAACGCAATCTCCAGCGCATGCCCCTGTCTCTCCCCACAGGAAGAACGCCTGCAGGAAAAAATTCAGGGAAAGGAAAACCATTTCCGCAAAACTCATCCCCGCGTGTTCCGCCTGCTGGAACGCTTTGACGGACAGAAGCCGCGCATCGACATCGAGCGCGCGCTGTATTTCACCGAATCAATGCGTCAGACGGAAGGCGAGCATCTTACTCTGCGCTGGGCCAAGGCCCTGATGCACATTGCGAAGAACATCTCCGTCTGCGTGCAGGAAGATCAGCTCCTGCTCGGCCGTGCCGGCTGCGACGGCCGCTACGGCATTCTGTACCCCGAACTGGACGGAGACTTTCTGGATATCGCCGTACGCGATCTGCCCACCCGCCAGCAATCCCCGGCGTACATCACGGAAGGCGACGCCAGGCGCGTGGTGGAGGAAATCGCCCCCTACTGGAAAGGCAAGACATACCATGAGGATCTCAACGCATCTCTGCCGCCGGAAGTACACAAGCTGACCTACGACGATCCCGAAGGTCTCATCTCCCGTTTCATTGTCAACGAAACCTCTTCCTTCCGCTCTTCCATCCAGTGGGTACATGACTATGAAAAGGTACTCCGGCGCGGCTTCAACGACATCAAGCGTGAGGCGCAGGAAAAGCTGGCCGCGCTTGATCCCATGAGCCCCAGGGACATGTGCGAAAAGAAGCCGTTTCTGGAAGCCGTCGTCATTGTAAGCGACGCCATTGTGCTGTGGGCGCGCCGTCATGCGGCCCTGGCCCGCGAAATGGCCGCGAAGGAACAGAACCCCGAACGCAAGGCGGAACTGCTGCGCATGGCGGAGAACGCCGAACGCGTCCCCGCCGAACCCGCCCGTGACTTTTACGAGGCTGTGCAGAGCCAGTGGTTCGTGCAGATGTTCAGCCGTATCGAACAGAAGACCGGCACCACCATTTCCAACGGCCGCATGGATCAGTATTTCTATCCCTACTATATCAAGGATCTTGAAGAGGGGAAGATTACCGAGGAAAAGGCCATGGAACTGCTGGAATGCATGTGGGTGGGTATGGCCGAGTTCATCGACATGTACATCTCCCCCACCGGCGGCGCCTTCAACGAAGGTTACGCCCACTGGGAGGCCGTGACCGTGGGCGGGCAGACGCCGGAAGGCTGCGACGCCACCAATGAACTGACCCACCTCATTCTGAAGTCCAAGCGCGAGTTCCCGCTGCACTACCCGGATCTCGCCGCGCGCATCCATTCCCGCGCGCCGGAAAGCTACCTCTGGGATGTGGCGGAAACCATCAAGGACGGCGCGGGCTTCCCCAAACTGCTCAACGACGAGGAAATCATCCCCCTCTACGTCTCCAAGGGCGCAACCTTTGAAGAGGCGCTTGATTACGCCGTTTCCGGCTGCGCCGAAGCGCGCATGCCCAACCGCGACACCTATACCTCCGGCGGCGCATACATCAACTTTGCCGCCGCCGTGGAAATGACGCTGCGCAACGGCCGCATGAAAAAGTACGGCGACCGGGCGCTCGGCGTGGAAACGGGCGATCCCCGCACATTTGAAACATGGGAACAGTTCTGGGATGCGTACAGGCAGCAGCACATGCTGTTCCTGCGCACCGCGTTCATCCAGCAGTACCTGATCATCCAGATCCGCGCCCGTCACTTTGCCCAGCCCATGGGGTCCGCCCTGCACGATCTGTGCATGAAGCACTGCATCGATCTGCACCAGCCGCACATCCCCGAAGGCGTGGATCTGGGCTATTTTGAATTCATGGGGCTGGGCACGGTGGTGGACTCGCTCTCCGCCATCAAGAAGTTCGTGTATGAGGAAAAGCGCCTGACCATGGATCAGGTGCTGGCCGCCATTGATGCCAACTTTGAAGGTTACGAGGATGTGCGCGCCCTGCTGAAGTCCGCACCCTGCTACGGCAACAACGATCCCTACGCCGACGCCATCGGCAAGGAGCTGGATCGCATCTCCGTGGAATACGCGGCGAAGTACAGCAAGGATCTGGGCATCAACAACGATGTGCGCTATGTGCCCTTTACCTCGCATGTGCCCTTCGGCAAGGTGGTTTCCGCCACGCCCAACGGCCGCACCGAATGGTTCCCGCTGTCCGACGGCTCTTCCGCCTCGCACGGCGCGGATGTTCACGGCCCCACCGCCGTGCTGCTTTCCAACGCGGCCACCAAGAACATGGGGATGCGCGCCCGTGCCGCCCGCCTGGTGAACATCAAGTTCACCCCCAAATGCGTGCAGGGCGATCAGGGCACGGAAAAGCTGGTGGACTTCATCCGTACCTTCTGCGACCTGAAGCTGTGGCATGTACAGTTCAACGTGCTGAACAAGGAAACCCTCATAGCCGCCCAGCACGACCCGCAGAAGTACCGCAACCTCATTGTCCGCATCGCCGGTTACAGCGCCTATTTCGTCGATCTCAGCCCCGATCTGCAGAACGACCTCATAGCGCGCACCGATCACGAAGCCATGTAATCTGCATCCGAACCGGCAAGAGCCTTTCAGAAGGCTCTTGCCTCCCTCTTCAGTTTTTTTTCGAGAGGTTCTGTCCAAGTTTACGGTTGATAAAGAGAAGCATGCTCCTTTAACCGCCGGAGACGCGAGCGCAGCGCGCTGCTTCCGCAGGTTAATTGCGGTATTGCAGCCACAAACGTTAACAGAGAGTTCAGATGGGCTCTATTGTAGAACCGTGTTGATGGCGTTGTGCGCAATGTGTGCCTTTGCTGCGGCATGGACGGCAACATTCGTTGCCGCAAAGGCAGCCCGCGTTCCACACGGGCGAGCGGCAGTCATCAGGCGACGCACGGAGCCTTACGAATGGCGACAGCAGAGATAAGGCAACAGGTATCCACGGCCGGCTCCGCTCCGCATGACATTTGACCGCCCCCCGCCCCCTCCATGCCGCATGACCATGCGGCGGGGGGTCGTCGCTCCATACGCCGCTGACGCGGCGTGCCTCCGGCGGTCAAGGTTATGTTCAACACTATTCTGCAACAGAGGGTTCAAATGCTCCAGCTCCGGGGGAAACGCCATGGGCATGTTTGAAGACAGGAAGACGCGGGGCGTCATTTTCAATATCCAGAAATATTCCGTACATGACGGCCCCGGCATCCGCACCATCGTGTTCAGCAAGGGCTGTCCGCTGCGCTGCCGCTGGTGCAGCAATCCGGAATCCCAGAACTCCGGGCCGGAGCTTGCGGTCAACACCGGACGCTGCCTCGGTCTGGACAAATGCCGTCACTGCATTGAGGCCTGCCCGCGCGGCGCTATCGTCCCCTCGCCGGAAAACCGCGCGACCGTCGACCGCTCGAAATGCGAAGGCTGCGATTTCCCCTGTGCCCGGGCCTGTCCCGCCCAGGGCCTGCTGGTGTACGGCACCGAGCAGAGCGTGGATGAAGTGCTGGCAAAGGTTGAACAGGACGCGTTCTTCTATGCCCGTTCGCGGGGAGGGTTGACCATTTCCGGCGGAGAACCGCTGTTTCACCGCGATTTCGCCCTTGCGCTGCTGCGCGAGGCGAAGCGCCGCCGCCTGCGCGCCGCGGTGGAAACCTGCGGACTCGTCCCCTGGGAAACGCTGGAAGAAGCCTCTCCCCTGCTTTCCTATGTGCTTTTCGATATCAAGCACATGGATTCCGATACGCACAGGGCACAGACGTCTCAACCCAACGAACGCATTCTTGAAAACTTCGCGCGGCTTGCCGCTCTGGATGACAGCCGCGTCATACTGGCGCGCACGCCCGTCGTGCCGGGCTTCAATGACACACCGGAGGCCGTGCGCGGCATTGCCGAATTTCTGAAACCCTTCGGAGAGCATGTGCGGTATGAACTGCTTCCCTACCACCGGCTGGGAACGCAGAAATACGTCTTTCTCGATCGAACCCCGCCCATGGGCGACGTGCAGCTTGATACGGAGCTTTTCGCCCGGCTGCAGGATACCGCCGCAGCCATACTCGGCGAGCGTTTTGAAAGGGCGCATTAGCCTCCGGGTACGGCCTTGCAAAGTCCGCAATTTAAAACAATAGTCATCTCCCATGCCAAAGTCGGAACGCAATATCATTTCCGCCCAGATGGAAGATATCCTGAATGCCATGCCCGATGGCGTGTTTATCTCCGATGTGGACGGCACCACCCTGTTTGTGAATCGCATTTATGAACAGCTCACCGGCTTTACGCTCGGAGAGCTGCGCGGCAGACAGGTGCGCGACATTGTCGCCGAAGGCGGTTTTGATCTGATTCTGAATCCGGAAATCGTGCGCGAAGGCAAACCGGTTTCCCGCGTGCAGACCCTGCGCAACGGCAAAAAACTCATGCTGAGCGGCATCCCCGTTTTTGACAAAAACGGCAGCATCAGTCTGGTATGCACCTTTGCGCGCGATATCACCATGCTGGACGCCATGCGCGACAAGCTCGACGAACAGCACCGCCAGATCCGGCAGATTCAGGCCAGCTACACGCAGATTGAGGAGGAACAGCAGCGTTCCGCCCAGCCCATCATCGAAAGTTCGGCCATGCACGGGGTCATGCGCTTCATCTCCCAGGTGGCCGCAACGGACGCCACGCTCCTGCTGCTGGGAGAAACAGGCGTGGGCAAGGACGTATTTGCCCGTCACGCGCACAACATCAGCCCCCGCAAGGACGGCCCCTTTCTCAAGATTGACTGCGGCGGCATTTCCGAATCGCTCATTGAGGCGGAAATGTTCGGCTATGAACCCGGTTCCTTTACCGGTGCCTCGCAGAAGGGCAAGGCGGGCTACTTCGAGCAGGCCAGGGGCGGCACGGTGTTCCTCGACGAGGTGGGCGAACTGTCCATGCCCATGCAGACCCGTCTGCTGCGTGTGCTGCAGGATGGGGAATTTGTCCGTGTGGGCGGGACAAGGGCCTGCCGCACGGACGTGCGCGTCATCGCCGCCACCAACCGGGATCTGGCCGAGTGCGCGGAAAAGGGCACCTTCCGCCGCGATCTCTTCTACCGCCTCAATGTCGCAAGCGTGGTCGTACCTCCCCTGCGAGAACGGGCCGACGCCATCCGTCCCATGGCCATGGCCTTTCTGGAGCGTTACTGCGCCAGATATCACAAGCGACTGACCTTCATGCCTTCCGCCCTGGACAGTCTGGAACGCTACAACTGGCCGGGCAACGTGCGGGAACTGCAGAACGTCGTGCATACTCTGGTCATTACCGCCAAGGGCACGCAGATATCCCCGCGCGATCTGCCCTCCTCCATTCCGGGAGAGGAAAGCTCCCTGCCCTTTGCCAATGAGGACTTCAACGGCGGCAGGCCGCTGCGCGAAATCATGGCGGACGTTGAACGGGATTTCCTGATCCGGGCCATCAAGTACCACGGCTCGGTTCCCAAGGTTTCCAAGCTGTTCATGCTCAACCGCAGCACCATTTTCCGCAAAATACGGAAACGGGATTCCTAGCGCTCCGCAACATGATCTGAAAGGTTCTCCGGTCCTTCCGGCGCGGATATGTTTCCGCAAATGCCTGTCCGTCCGGCCGTCTGAACGGCTGTCCCGCATTCCGGTGACGGCTCTTCCGGGCGAAAGACCGGGCATGTTTTCCTCCTCGCACGCCCAGAACGCATTTCATCCCCGAAGGGAGGCACGCCATGCGCGTATCCGGAATCACCGCCCCTGTCCTGTGGGCCACGCTCTTCGCCATGACGCTTTTCGCCGGAAATTCCCTGCTCAACCGCATGGCGCTTCTGGAGGAAGGCATGCCTCCCCTGTTCTACGTCTGCCTCAGAATGAGTTCCGGAGCGGCCGTGCTGTGGCTGCTCGTCCGTGCGAAGCGCACGCCCGCCCCGCCCGGAGGCAGCTGGCTTTCCGCTCTTGCTCTGGCAGCCTACATGATTTTCTTTTCCCTGGCCTATCAGGATCTGCCTGCCGCCGTGGGCACGCTGATCATCGCCGCGGCCGTGCCCGGCATCATGGTCGCCTGGGGGCTCGCACACGGAGAAGCCTTCACGCTCCGGCTCGGAGCCGGGCTGCTCCTTGCTCTGGCCGGACTGTTCTTTCTGCTCATGCCCGGTCTTTCCGCTCCGTCGCCTTCCGGCTCCGCGCTGATGTTCCTTTCCGGAGCATCATGGGGCATGTACTCCATTCTCGGCAAAAATTCGGAACATCCCCTGCGGGATACGGCGGGCAATTTTCTGCGCGGCGTGCCCGTGGTATTCGCCGTGCAGCTCTGCATTTTCGCGGCGGATGCGCCTGCGTCGGGGGAACTCCCGGCCGGCCTGACCGCCATGGGCGTCATGCTGGCGCTGGCCGCGGGAGGCCTGGCCTCGGCTCTGGGCTATGCGGTCTGGTATGCGGTGATGCCGCGCTACACCTATGCCGGCGCGGCGGCGGTCCAGCTCAGCGTGCCGCTGATTACGACGGCGGCCGCCCTGCCGCTTCTCGGAGAAGCAGTGACGCCGCGCATCGCCGTATCGTCGGCCGTCATCCTGGCGGGCATCGCTCTCGTGATCCTCGTCCGGAAAAACTGAACCGCCCCGACGGCACGGCGTTCTTTCCACGGAGTCTCTCATGCTGCTGCTTTTTCTGCTTTCCATAGTCATCGGCGTCATTGTCGGTCTTACCGGCATGGGAGGCATTCTCGCCATTCCGGCCATTATCCTTCTTGCAAAGGCGTCTCCGCATGCGGCCATGGCCACGGCGCTGGCCTCCTTTCTGCTTACCGGCGTCATCGGCACGCTCAATTTCCGTGCCATGGGCGTTCTGGAGCGGAAAAACTGGATGCCTCTCTGCCTCGGAGGGCTGCCCTTCACCTTTGCCGGAGCCTGGCTCAATGCCTGCTTTCCCGCCTCTCTGCTGCTCTTTCTGCTGGGCTGCATCATCATTCTGGCGGGCGTCAGCGCGCTGCATGCATGGCGGGCATTCTCCGGCATCAATGTCAACGCCTCACCGCGCCGTTCCCTCATCATCGCCGCCGTGGGCGCGGGAGCCGGGCTGGCGGCGGGGCTTACCGGCGCGGGAGGCCCCGTGCTGTCCATTCCCCTGCTGATCGCCCTGGGCATGCCCGCCTTTCCCGCCGTGGTCACGGGCATGCCCTTCCAGATTGCCACATCCGTGGCGGGGTCGGCGGGGAATCTGCTGCGCGGGCATATCGACTTTTCCCTTCTGCTCCCGGTGGCCATTCCCATCGCGCTGGGGCTGGTTGCGGGCAACCGCCTCGCGCCTCACATCCCCGCGCATATTCTGAAAAAAGCCATCGGCCTTCTCTGTCTTGTCATCGGAGCGGCGCAGTGCATACGGGCAGTCTGGGGCTGAACCCTCCCCGCTGCTCAGCGCATGGCCATGCCCCGGCAGAAGAGCGTGACCGCCGACAGCCCCAGAAGAACGAGCAGAAGCCTCCGGCAGATCCTCCGGTTAATGAGCCTCTGCGCGGGAATGCTCGCAAGGATGCCCAGCGCCGCGCCGGGGAGGGAACAGGCGATGTCAAACAGGATCGACGGGGAATACAGGCCGCGACTCCACTGGATTGAAATCGTCAGCAGTGCGCTGAGCGCAAAAAAGGCGCTCTGCATGGACAGCATGTTCTCCTTCGACCACGTGCGCAGCGTGGCATAGACGCCCAGGACTGAACCGGGCATGCCGGTCAGCGCGTTGGCCGCCCCGCCGAGAAAACCCGCCAGCAGGGAAGCCGGCCCGTACCTGCGAAGCCGCAGCCCCACTCCTGCGCCGTGCGCCTGCCAGATCACAAAGCCGGCCAGCGCGAAGCCGAGCGCGATGTTCAGCCATGCGGCGGGAACCTGTTCGAAAATCAGCACTCCGGCGGCGCTTCCGGGCAGGCTGGCTCCCAGCAGAAGCAGCAGTTCCCTGAGGATAATGCCCCGGTGATGCAGCGGGACAAGCAGAGCCGGGATGACGCCGCCGCAGACGCAACTGATCAGAATGGCCCTGTCCGGGCTCATGACCAGAGTCAGCACGGGCATGGCAATCAGCGAACAGCCCATGGATGTGACGCCGGAGATGAAACCGCCCACCGTCCAGGCCAGCGCGATGACCGCGTAATACAGCACTTCCATATCGTCCCTCCGGGCTGCTGAACATATGAAGGCGCGAGGGGCCTCGTGCCGCGCATCACAAACATTCCGGAACGCTTTGCGGTTGAGCAACTCTGCCGGACAGGCGCCGTGTTCCCACCCGCGGGTTCGGGCATGAAGCCGGGGCCTCACGCCGCAATCCGCCTGCGGCGGCGACGGACAGGGAGTGCAGGGCTGAACCTCGCCCTGTCCGGCTCCGGAGCGCATTTCAACGACGAAATGAGCTGTCCGCGGGATTTTCGATTTCCATGGCGCGGCCCGCCGCAGCCGCCTTTCCCTGCCGTGTTTCCAGGCAAGTTGATAAAATTTTTTTAAGTAGCCGTCTGTAGCAATTGCTATAGAATAAAAATCGTCAAATGGTATTTTAATAACAAGGAAATATTAACCTCAACAGGACAGTGTGTCATGCCTTCTGTATTTCAGACGATCAGTCGCATCGTGTATGGATTCGGAGCCGTTGATCTTCTTCCCGAAGAAGTAAAACGCTTTGGTGAGCCGCGCGTTCTTATCATTACAGACAGGGGACTTGTCGCAAACGGCATGCACAAACCTGTTGAAGACGCATTAAAAAAGGCTGACATCCCTGTTAATGTATGGGGTGATGTTGTTCTTGACCCCACGCCTGAATCCATTGAAGACTGCGTTGCAGCAATAGGTGAATTCAATGCGACGGTATTGATCGGACTCGGCGGCGGAAGCGCAATGGACAGCACCAAGGCGGCGGCGCTCCGCGCCTGCCATCCCGGCCCGATTGCAAAATACTTCGGCATGCATAAGGTTCCCGGTCCGTGCATGCCTACCATCATGATCCCCACAACAGCGGGAACCGGTAGTGAAATGACTTCCATCAGCGTTATCGCGGACGCCGTTTCCAATTCCAAAATCGGCATTGTCAGCGACCATCTGTATGCAAGGACGGTTCTGCTCGATCCGGCTCTGACACTGAGCCTGCCGCCCAGATACACTGCCTATACAGGGCTGGACGCCTTTGTCCACGCCATGGAATCCTATGTGAACCTGAGCGCGACCCCCTTTACCGAAGGTCCCGATCTCCATGCCATGCTGATGATCTCCGGCAATCTGCGTCAGGCATACACCAACGGCAGAAATCCCCAGGCGCGTGAAGCCATGCTGTATGCCTCTTCCATCTGCGGCATGGGTTTTTCCAATACCCAGAACGGCGTCATTCATGCCATCGGCATGGCCGTACCCGCGACCTATCATCTCCCGCACGGTCTTCTCATGGCGGCCTGCGCCCCCATGGGCATCGCGTTCAACTGTCACGCCGCTCCGGAAAAATACGGGGAAATAGCGGAAATACTTGGCTGTGACACCAGAGGAAAAAATGTGTTCGAAGCCGCCGAAATGGCGGTGGAGGGCTTCACGAAACTGATGCGTGACGTGGATATCGAGCCGGGCCTCAAGGCATACGGCGTGAAGGAGGAGGATATCCGCGGCATCGCCGAGCGGGCCGCCGCTTCGGCCCGGCTCATGGACAACAACCCGCGCCAGGCCACGGCGGATCAGTTGGAAGCTCTGATTCGGGAACATTTTTAGAGCATTTTCACTTTGAAAATGCTCCCGGAGTCGAGCGAAGCGAGACTCCGCCGCGACGTCGGAGCAGCCGCAATTCACTTGCGGCGTATAGCTCCGGAGCAACATATTCTAGCGCGGACAGGCTGCCTCACTCTTGATATTTGTTCCGCACGGTCGGAATGAATATACCGGCGTCAAGGTGTTTTTTGTGTGTGTTGTGTCAAGGAGGCTTTCATGAAGAGACTCGGAGTGTTTTTGCTGTCCATGTGCATGGCTGTCGGCGTCCTGAGCGTCCCGGCGCAGGCGGCGAAGTATGAGCTGAAGATCCAGACCGCTCTGGCGACGTCATCGCTGTACTTCAAGACCCTTGAGCGGATGAAGGACAACATTGAAAAACTGTCCGGCGGCGAAATCAGCGTGGAACTGTTCGGAGAAGGCGCCATCGTCAAGAGCTTTGAAATCTTTGATGCCGTCAGCGAAGACCTCATCAACGGCGGCATGTGCTGGACGCACTGGGCTTCCGGCAAGCATCCGGCCGGGACGCTGTTCTCCGCCCCCTGCGCCGGCCTGGGTTACGGTCTCGACCAGTTGAGCCAGCTTTCCTGGATGTGGGAGGGCGACGGCCTCAAGCTGCTGAACGAATTCTATCAGGACGCCTGCAAGATGAACCTGGTGGCGTTCCCCGTGCTGCCCATGGGACCGGAAAGTTTCGGCTGGTTCCACAAACGCTATAATTCCCTGCTGGAAATCAACAAGCTCACCTTCCGCGCCCCTCCCGGCGTGCCGACCGAAATCTTCCTGGATATGGGCATGCCCGTGGTGGGCCTGTCCGGGCCGGACATCATACCCTCCGCCCAGCGCGGCGCCATCGACGCCTCCGAATGGATCGGACCGGCCGAAGACATCGTCATGGGACTCGACCAGATCTGGAAGCACTATTACCTCCAGGGCCTGCATCAGGCCATCTCCATCGGCGACGTGTACATCAACAAAACCTGGTATGACAAGCTCCCCGAACATCTGCGCGCCATCATCAACATCAGCATGAAAGCCTGCGTGATGGATCAGATGATGATCAACGTGAAGGCCAACTCCGAAGCCCTTCAGGATCTGGTGAAAAACCGCGGCGTGATCATTGAGGAAACCCCGGCCGAATACTATCCGGCCTTCATGAAGTCCGCCCGCAAGGTCTTCCAGAAGTACGCGGATTCCAACGCCTTCTTCAAGAAGGTCATGGACTCCCAGATTGCCTGGGCGAAAATGACCGTGCCGTATGAAATGCGCTGCAACGGCCTGTATTACATGATGGCCAAGACCGCCATGGAAGACGGCCTGATCACCGACTACAAGTAGGGCATCCGCTTCGGGAGCCGCAAGGCTCCCCCAACATTCTTTCCGGCCGGAAAGGAGAGACTGAGGGCGGCTTTCCCTTCCGGCCACACGGGGGCGCGTATGCAATCGGCATATGAAAAGGCAATGGCCCAGGTTCCGCCGGGCGTCATCAAAACCATAACAGTTCTGGACAATATCAGCATACGGATCGGCAAGGCGGCGGCATGGCTGTGCATCCCCATGATCTTCAGCCTCATGTACGAAGTGATCATGCGCTACTTCTTCGTCCAGCCGACCATATGGGCGGCGGATCTGACGGTCATGCTGTTCGGCGTCATGTTCATGCTGGCCTCGCCGTACTGCCTGCGGGACGGGGGGCATGTGCGCACGGACTTCTTTTACCACAACTGGTCCGTCCGCCGCAAGGCGCTCAGCGATATCATCCACTATATCGTACTCTTCTTTCCCGCGCATATTCTGTTTCTCGAAATTGCATGGGCCTATTTCGCCAAGTCATACATGCAGAATGAGGTTTCTCCCCAGAGCAGCTGGATGCCCATCATCTGGCCGGTGAAATTCGCCATTCCCCTCTACTGCGTGCTTACCATGTCCCAGGGCGTTTCCGAACTGCTCAAGTGCGTATACCGCTACAGAACGAACGTGGATCTCTGGCACACCTGCCCCGACGAGGACACCATGGAATTCACCGCGTCAGACTGCAAACCGGAGATATAGGGAGCGCCTTCCATGTCGCATAATGAATTGCTTGCCATGCTGTCCCTCGCCGGGATGTTCGGGCTGTTCTGCTTTGGCTTCCCCATTGCCTATACCATGCTCTTTGCCGGACTGCTGTTCGGTTTTCTGGGCATCGGGAAGCTTGTCTTCTACCTGCTGACCGTGCAGTTCTATCAGGTCATGAGCGATACCGTGCAGGTGGCCATTCCCTTCTTCCTGGTCATGGGCTATCTGCTGGAAGGGGCGGGCCTTATGGAACGCCTGTTTTCCGCCTTTCAGAAACTTTTTGCGCGTCTGCCCGGCTCGCTGTACATGGCGGTCATTTCCACCGGCACCATTTTCGCCGCCGCCACGGGCATCGTGGGTTCCTCGGTCAACCTGCTGTGCGTCATGGCCGAACCGACCATGCGCAAGGGCGGCTACGACATTCGGATGGGCGCGGGTTCCATCGCCGCGTCCGGCACACTGGGCATCCTCATCCCGCCCAGCATCATGCTGGTGATCCTCGGCCCCATCGTCGGCGTGCCTGTTACCGACCTTTTCATCTCCGCCGTGATTCCCGGCCTGCTGCTGGCCTTCCTGTATATCGGCTACTCCCTGATCAAATGCGCCATCTGGCCCAAGTACGGCCCGCCCCTGCCCCCGGAACTGCGTCCGCACAGCCTTGCGGAAGTGCTGAAAGAGCTGCTCGTCGGCGCCATTCCGCTGCTTGTTCTCATTTTTTCCGTACTCGGCAGCATCATGTTCGGCATCGCCTCGCCCACCGAAGCCTCTGCCTGCGGCGCGTTCGCCGCAATCGTCATGGTCATCGCCTACGGCAAGTTCAGCCTGAAGGCGCTGGCAAAGGCCCTGTACAGCACGGCCAAGATGTCCGCCATGATCCTGATCATGATCGCGTCCTGCAACTTCTTCGGCGCGGTGTTCTCCCGTCTTGGCGGGGCGACCTTCATCTCGAACCAGTTGCTTTCCATGCATCTTTCGCCCATGGTCATGCTGGCAATCATTCTGATCATCATCTTCTTCATGGGCTGGGCCATGGAGTGGATTCCCATCATCCTCATCCTGGTGCCCCTGACCCTGCCCGTGGTGGACGCCATGGGCTATGACAAGCTGTGGTACTGCATGCTGGTGGCGGTCACGCTCCAGACTTCCTGGCTTTCGCCCCCCGTGGCGCTTTCGGCCTACTATATCAAAGGCGCGCTGCCGCACTGGAAAATCACCGACATCTACAAGGGCATGTTCCAGTATATCGGATGCCAGGTCGTGGGCATACTGCTGATTATCCTCTTCCCGGCCATTGCCACATGGCTGCCCCAGGCCCTCAAGTAAACACGGCGTGCTTTCCTCCCGCTGAAGAGCGGCGGAAAGCACGCTCCGGAGTCATGATGCGTACCGCCGTATTTCTTTGCGCCCTGAACATTGTCCTGACGCTTGTCCTGCTGTCTGCCTGCGCTCCCGCCCAGGCCGCCCCTGCCCTGTTCGACGAATATGAACTGGGCGCGCCGAAGAGTGAACTTCTCGCCCGGCCGGGCATGAAGCCCGGCGAAGGGAGCATGGCGGGCGATCTCATTCTCCCGGGCGTTTCCTGGGCGGGATGCGAATGGACCGCCCAGTTCGGCTTTGAGCGGGAGAAGCTGACAACAGTTACCCTGCTGGGCCGTTACGGGCGCGAACGCTTCAATGCCGTCAGACGGCATCTTTCCGGAGAAGGCTTTGAAATTCTGGGAATTGTCGTGGATGAAAAGGCGCTGGATCTGTTCACCCTGATCAAGTCGGAAGGAGTCGAGGCGTTTCGGAAACGCTTCATGGAGCTTCTGCGGGCCAGAACACCCGCCCGCATCAGTTACGAATGGTTCATGACCCGGAATGTTTCAGAGGATCAGAAAAAAATGGCAAATTCCATGGGGGAATTTCTGCGCATGGTGGATGTGAACATTCTCCAGGCCGAGGTCACGCAACTGGGCGACGATTCATCTTCCGGCCCGCAGGCTTTGCTTGTGTCCTTTTTCTTCCCCGTCATCAACGCAGTAAACCATTCTGAAAACTAGAGCATTTCGCCATTGAAGTGCGCTGCGGAGTCGGGCAGGGCGGGACTGAAGCAGCGACGCCCCCTCTTCTCCGGCGTCGCCGCAATTCACTTGCGGCGTCAAGCTCCGGCTTCAGGCGTGAAACCTGCGGGCCGGAACACTGGGTCTGGTTGGCAGATATCTTCAAGCGCAAAACGCTCCAGATATCCATCAAACTCTGCAACATGACAAAAAAACACTATGTTGCAATTGCGATATCATATTTTTCAGCTTCAATGTACACTGTATTCATATCTGAAATCATAACCAGATCAATGCCATGTGTCAGATATGAATAGAGCATTTCACCACTAACCGCTCTCGTTTTGTCGTATTAATGACTTGATCCGACTTTTGACCCGCAAGAGTCTTTTCGTTTTGAAAATGCTCCCGGAGTCAAGCGAAGCGAGACTGAAGCAGCGACGCCCCTCTTCTCCGGCGTCGCCGCAATTCACTTGCGGCGTCAAGCTCCGGCTTCAGGCGTGAAACCTGCGGGCCGGAACACTGGGTCTGATCGGAAGATAGTTTCGAGAGCAAAACGCTCTGGAGGAGCAGATCATGGAACGTATTGACGTCAGGAACTTTATTGACGGAAAATGGTGTGAACAGGAAGAACGGACGGATCCCCTGTTCAATCCCTCCACCGGCGAGGAAATCGGGAGCGTTCCCGTTTCCGGCCCTGCCACGGCGGAAGCCGCCATCGCCTCGGCCGCCGAAGCGTACAAGAGCTGGCGGCTTGTGCCCATCGCCAGGCGAGTGTCCTATCTGTACAAAATCCACGAATGCATGGTGCGCGACACGGAAGCACTGGCCTACAGCATCGCCGTAGATCAGGCCAAGCATATTTCCGAAGCGCGCGGCGAAGTGCGCCGCGTCATTGAAATCGTGGAAGCGGCCTGCTCCGCCCCCGCGCTGATGCAGGGCGACAACCTCGAACTCATTTCCTCCAACATCTCCGCCAAGGTCGTCAAGCAGTCGCTCGGGGTGTTCGCGGGCGTGGCTCCGTTCAACTTCCCGGCTCTGGTGTTCGGCTGGTTCATCCCCTACGCCATAGTCACCGGCAACACGTTCATTTTCAAGCCGTCCACCCAGTCCCCGTACTTCATGCAGAAGATGTGCGAAATCTTCATGGAGATCGGCCTGCCCGCCGGTGTGGTCAACGTCATCCACGGACACCGTGAACTTGCCGACACATGGTATGAAGATCCGCGCATCGCGGGCGTCTGTCTGGTAGGCTCCACCCCCACCGCGAAAAAGATGGCCGAGGGCTGCGCGCGCGGGGCAAAGCGTTCCATGCTGCTGGGCGGCGCAAAGAACATGCTGGTGGTCATGGAAGATGCCGATATCGACGTGTTCATCACCAACTACCTCAATTCCTGCTACGGCTCCGCCGGACAGCGCTGTCTTGCCGGCTCCATCGTGGCCATTGTGCCCGAACTGTACGACAAGGTTCTGGAACGCATGATTGAAGCGGCCAAAACCGTCAAGGTCGGGGACGCCCTGGATCCCGACGTCTACATGGGGCCGCTGATCTCACGCAAGGCCGCCGACAATGTCATCAGTTTCGTGGATATCGCCCTCAACCACGGGCACGGCTGCGAACTGGTGCTGGACGGACGCCGCCCCGAACTGCCGGAGAAAAACAGGAACGGTTATTTCGTCGGCCCCACGATCATCAAGGACGTCACGCCCTGCAATCCGCTGTTCACCACGGAGGTCTTCGGCCCGCTCGTCGCCGTCATCAAGATTGCGGACATGGACGACGCGCTTGACCTGATCCGCAAGTCGGAATTCGGCAACGGCGCGTGCATCTTCACCCAGAGCCAGTTCTATGCCGAAAGGTTCAGCCGTGACGCCGATGTGGGCATGGTCGGGGTCAATGTGGGCGTGTGCGCGCCCCATCCCTATGTGCCGTTCGGCGGCATCAAGGGATCGCTGCTCGGAACCAACAAGGTGCAGGGCAAGGACGGCATCGACTTCTTCACCCAGAACAAGATCACAACCATCCGCACTGTTGATCCCGACAAGAACGCGGACGGCACGGTGACGGCCAAACCGCAGAACGTCCGCTCCTGCGTGGCCGGATAAGGCATTCCAGAGCGTTTGCGCCTGCAAGACTGCACGGCCGGTTCCGCGTTCACGCGGCCGGAACCGGCCGTTCCTTCCGGAGCCGCTTGCGGAGCAGATCATCATAACATGCCGCGATATGACTTTTCCGCGCTCACGAAGCAACAATTCTTTTTTTTAAACAGAGAATAAGATACGCTGCTCCCAATACTGAATACGGCATTTCGTCCCTTGAGGAGCAGCATATCATGGAATCGCGCCGCGGCCAAAACACCGGATTATGGGGTATGCCCTTCGATAATGCCATATGGCAGAGCATTGCACACCTCGGCCAGAAATTTTTCTTCCCTGCGGGAACCATTATCCGACATAATCAGTACCGCGGCATCTTCTACATACAGAAAGGAAGAGTCTGCCTGAGCTATTTTTCCGGCAAGGGCAAGGAAGTCAAGGCGCTGTACTACAATCAGAACGCCATTTTCAACGAGGCCCGTACGTTCTCCGTACTTAACCCGGACTGCACCTTTGTCTGTGTCGAAGACTGCGAACTCTGCTTCTTCTCCAGAGAAATCTTCAAGGGTACTGATTTCATCCGTTCATACCCGCATATCATCCAGAACCTTCTCTCCACCATGGGAGAGAAGATGCTGCTCCACTATTATGCCCTGACCAGCCTGCGGGCGGATACGGATATTGTCAATGTTTCCAGATTCATCCTTCAGCTTTACCGGGAACACGGCAAAAAGCTGACCTTCAATATCGCCTACAGTCAGCAGGATATCGCGGATATTCTCGGCGTACACAGGACAACCGTGGCGCGCGCCATCAGAAAACTGAAGGAAGACGACATTCTGGTCAGGATGTCGCGTTATGAAATTGTCATCAGCGATCTGGACGGGCTGAAAAAGGTCGCGCATGACGAACTGCCCGACGACGATTGAGGCATTTCGCCATTGAAATGCCCTGTCAGTCGGGCAGGGCGAGACTGAAGCCGCGGCGCCCCCTCTTCTCCGGCGTCGCCGCAATTCACTTGCGGCGTCAAGCTCCGATGGAGGCGTGAAACCTGCGTGCCGGAACACAGGGCCCTGGCCGGCAGATATGTTCAATGACAAAACGCTCCAACGCCCCGCAAAAACAACATGCCGCCCCGCAATATGTTCACGCAAGGCGGCATGCCGCGCATGGTGTCTGCGCACCACGCCCGGACCTTCATCAAAGAGCGTGCGCCATTATGCCCTTCCGTCCTCGCGCAGCTCGGCCATGACCCTCTGGAGGGCATCCACCTGGGAACTCAGATTGCCCATGCTGGCCGTGGCCACTTCCATGGCATGGGCGACCTCTTCCGCTATACGGCTCACATCCCCGGTGTGACGGTTCACTTCCTCCGCCGTGGCGGACTGTTCCTCACTGGCCGCAGCTATGGCGCGCACCTGATCCGCCGTGGTCAGCACCATCTGCTCGATGCGCTGCAGAGCTTCTCCGGCCTTGCCCGCCAGCTCGGTGGAGGCGCGCACATACTCCACGGATTTGCCGATAAGCCGGTCGCTCTCGGCCGCGCCGCGCTGAATATCCTGAATGGCCTGCCCCACGCTCTTGGTGGCCTGCATGGTCTTTTCCGCCAGCTTGCGCACCTCATCGGCCACCACGGCAAAGCCCCTGCCGGCCTCTCCGGCCCGCGCGGCCTCTATGGCGGCGTTCAGCGCCAGCAGATTGGTCTGATCCGCAATATCGCTGATGACATTCATCACCTGCCCGATATCATCCACCTGCCTGACCAGCCCGGCCATGCTCGCGCTTATCTCGTCGGAGCAGCGCTCCACTTCGGAAATGCCGCTCACCACATCATCCACGCTGCGCTTGCCCGCCTGGGTCTCCTCCTTGGCCTGTTCCGCCACATGCGCGGCATCGGAAGCATTGCGCGCCACATCGGCCACGGCCTCATTCATCTGGTTCATGGCGTTCGCGGTATCCCGTGTGCGCTGGAGCTGATTTTCAACAGAGGAATTGATGACCCCGGCCTGTTCGCCCAACTGCCGCCCGGCATCTCCGAGACTGACCACGATGCCGTCAAGCCGCTCCGCCGTCTGGGCCACGCCCTCCCGCCGCGCGTTCTCCGCCCGGCGCTTGGCGTCCTCCGCCTCGGTCAGGGCCTTCCTGCCCTGTTCCAGAGCGGCTTCCGCCTCCCGGGTCTTGTCCTGTGATGTTTTAAGAAGTTCACGCAGTTGATCCACCATGCTGACCATGCTGGCGTGCAGGCGCTTCAGCTCTCCGCCGAATGCGCGGTCACGCGGCACGGCGTCAAAGTTTCCCTGCGCCACGCCCTGCGCGGCGTCCACCAGAACATTGATGGGCGCGGCGATGCCGCGCGACAGCAGCAGTCCGAACAGCGCCAGCACGGCTACCAGTCCGGCTCCGGCAAGAACCATGATTTTCAGCATGTCCATGGCCTGACGCATGAGTACCGCGCGCGGCATGAACGTCATCAGATGCCAGCCGTCCGGAGTTATGTGGGAGGCCGCGGCATAGACCTCGCCCCGGACGCTCACCTCGGAGATCCCGTCTCCCATGTCATACATGCGGCGCAGTTCAGGTATGTTCAGTTCCGCCACATTCTTCAGATTTATGGAAGGATCGAGCAGGTTGTACAGCACCGTTCCGTGCTCGTCCGTCAGCACCACCTGTCCGCCCCGCCCCACGGGCATTGCGGCAAGATAATCGGTCAGCCCCTTGAGCGTGATGTCAATGCCGACCACGCCGATGATCCGGTTTTCCCCATTCCGTACAGTATGCGCAAGGGTATAGACCAGCTCCCCGGTATCGGAAAAATAGGGTTCGGTCATGACCGTCTTGTCCGGACTTGCCATGGCCGCCTGGTACCAGGGGCGCTCACGCGAATCAAAATGCGGCGTCATCGGCAGATCGGGCATCTCCACGAAACCGCCGTCCGCAGTTCCCATATAGATGATCGCATAGGCGGGAAACGCCCTTGTATAGGAAGAAAATACGGCGCAAACAGCTTTTTCGTGGTCAGAAAGCGTGCTGACATCGGTACTGAAAGGCTCCGCCCGCTCCATATATCGTGTCAGACGCCCTTCAGCTCCCCGGATGATGGACATTTCGGACAGAGCCTGAGTGATGCCACGCGCGTCGCGCATCAGCAGAGCCATGTAGTCTCCGGCCAGGCGAAGCTGCTCGCGCGATGCGCCGCCGAAATCCTCCAGAGCGTCCTTCCTGCTCTGCTGATAGACGATGCCCGCCGCGCACGCCACTGCCACGAACACCGAAAGCACGATGGACGACAGAATTCTCATCCGTATGCTCATACCTTCTCCTTTCACTCTGCCTCGAACCGGATACGTTGGGGGAACAACAGCCGCATCCCGCTGGTCGGAACACAGGTTCCTGACCGGCAGATGCCTTCAATAACAGAATGTTCTCGTAAAGAATCTGTCCGTTCGCTGGAATTATCGCCTAAGCTGCGGTATTGCAAGAACTATTTTCATGCTCTCCGTCATGTTTTCAATCCGCAGTCGCCCCATCCTCCGACTGACTGCGGGGGGGCGTGCGGATTGCCCCTCCCTGAAGGGAGAAGTTGCAGAAAGGGAGCTTTTGATGAAATGCGGCTGATGCCGACGCGGCGGGCATGCGGCTTTCCTCCGGCCCGGGCGGAGGCTGTTCCCGGCAGCGGAATGCTCCGCGGCCGGCGTCACTCGGCTGCCGCCCGGAAGCGCACCCGCAGAACGCCCTCCCTTTCCCCCTCACGGGGCGGAGTAAAGTCATGCGAACACCAGGCAAAACGTCCGCAGCGCAGGGTATTTTCCACATGTTCTCCGATACAGGGGCAGGCATCCACGGGAGAATCCGGATCGCCCACATACACAATGCGCAGACTTTCCCCCGCGCTTTCCGGCAGGCGGGAAAGATTGAAACGGCGGGCGGCCTCTTCCCTCGGCATGAAGCGCGCCGTAACAGCATGCCCCTCGGCCAGCTCGGCATTGACTTCCGCTTCAACCGCCCGCGCTTCTTCCCCGGACAAGTCGCGGGGGAACCTGAAATCCACCTTTGACTTTCCGGAATTGATATGCGTGGAAAAGCAGCGGGCACAGCCGAAACGGCGTACCATGACGCCGTTCAGCACATGTTCGGCTGTATGCATGACCGGATCGTATGCCTTGGCCATATGAGGCTCCTCACAAAGCAAAGGCCGGACTCCACGGAGTCCGGCCCGGCTTTCCGGCGGAACGCGGCACGTTCAGCGCCGCGCTCCGTCTTCAAGTGTTTTACAGGGTACGCAGCTCCACCCGGGCAGCTTCCTCAATCTTGTTTCCGTCAGCGTGCAGCACGTGCACGGCACAACCCAGTCACGGGTCAAAGGCGCGGATCACGCGCCCGACATTGACGGGGCTTGACGCGTCCGGCACGGGCACGCCGATGAGGGCTTCCTCCACGGGGCCGCGCTGCCCCATGTCATCACGGGGGCAGCAGTTCCACAGCGTGGCGGGCAGAATCTGGTAGTTGTCCACCTTGTGATCGCGCACCCTCATGTAATGCAGCAGGCAGCCGCGCGGAGCTTCGGTAAACGCGAAGCCCTCGCCGGATTCCGGCACCTCGAATTCTGCGAAGGTCTCGCCGTCCGGGCTGATCTCGCCCAGCCACTTTTCCACCATCCGCACAACCTGCCACGCCTCTTCCGCGCGGGCAAGATGGCGGCCCATGATGGAGAATACGAAATTCTCGCCAAGGTCGCGTATACGCGCGGCATCCACGCCGAGCAGTTCCTTGGCGAGCTTCCTGCCGATGGGCGAAAGCTCGGTGTTGTTCACCCACATGCGGGCGTGCGGGCCGACTTCCATGGCGTGGCCGTCGTAGCGGGGGGCCTTGGAGAAGCTGTAGGCTCCGGCCTTGTTCACGTCCACCACGGTTTCCTCTTCGGAGAACATGCGGCCGGAGGTCGCGTCGTCGAACCAGGAATACTTCATGTATTCACGGATCTTCATCGGGTCGAAGGGATGATCCTTGCCCTCATAGTACGCGCCGGGGTTGAACAGGAATTCCCCGCCCTCGTCGTCCAGCGGGAACACGCCCATGCACAGCGCGGTGGCGTATCCCCTGGCCGTATCGCCCAGGTCGCGGTACTTGGAGGTCACCAGATAGGTGATGGGCAGGTATTTTTCTTCCACAAATCTGCGCACCACGCGGAAACGTTCGGCGTAATCGCGGATCTGGGCCTGCGTGGGAATGGCCGCCGCGCCCCCGGCCAGAATGCCGTGCAGATGCGGCATGCGGCCCCCGAGCAGCGCCACCATTTCATGGCAGGTGCGCCGCACGTTCAGGGCTTCCAGATATTCATCCACGCCCACCGCGTTGGTGGCGGCGTCAAGGCGCAGATCGGGCTCGGCGTAGCGGGGCATGAAGGGCGAGGCGTCCGGCCCCTGAATGAAGTCCTGCCCGGCCAGATGGTAGAAGTGCAGGATATGGGACTGGAGATAGTTCGCGCCCTGCATGAGATTGCGGGCAATGCGCCCGTTATGCGGCACCGTGATCCCGGCGGTCTTCTCCAGCGCCATGCTGGACGCCAGGGCATGGGACACGGGGCATACGCCGCAGATGCGCTGGGTTATCTGGGAAGCGTCGCGCGGGTCGCGCCCCTTCATGATGGTTTCAAAACCCCGGTACATGCCGCCGGTAAGGCGGGCATCGACAACCTTGCCGTCTTCCACCTTCACTTCGGCTTTAAGATGACCTTCGATACGGGTGACCGGATCGACGGCAATGCTCATGGTCTGGGACATATCAGCTCCTGAAGCATTCTGCTATTGGAAGTATCTGCCGGCCGGGATTCCATGTCCCGGCCCGCAGGTTTCACGCCTGAAACCGGAGTTGTGCGCCGCAAGTGAATCGCGGCTGCTCCGGCGTCGCGGAGGAGTCTCGCCATGCTCGGCTCCCAGAGCATTTTCATTCTGAAAATGCTCTAGCGCTGCTCGTAGAAGGGAGACTGACCGTCCGGGAAGTCCGGCTGCACGCAGCCGATGCACACGGCATTTTCCACGCACCAGTTGACTCTGCCGTTCCAGCGGCGGACGGGGGAGTCGCACATGGCAAACGGCCCCTTGCAGCCGAGATCATAGCGGCAGCCGCTCTTGTCGGTCATTTTCTCCGAGAAGACGCCTTCATCGAAAAGATACAGATAGGGGCAGTTTTCATGGGTATTCGCGCCGTAGAACGGCTTGGGGCGGCCGTCTTCATCGAGCAGGGCGACCACGGAAGCAAGGCCCTTTTCCAGACCGTCCCGCTTCACGGCGTCAAGCGCGACAAGCAGCGTGCCCACCATCCAGTCGGGGTGGGGCGGACAGCCGGGAATATTGACCACCGGCGTGGCAATGCCGTGCTTCCCGAAGAACGCGCCGACCCCCATGGCGCCGGTGACGGCCCCGCGCGCGGCGGATACTCCGCCGTAGGCGGCGCAGGCGCCCACGGCCAGCACGGCGGCGGCGTGGGGAGCCAGTTCCTTCAGCATGGAGGACATGGTGATTTCCTCGTGTCCGCTTTCTCCGATGACGCAGTAGCGTCCCCCTTCAAGATCGGATACGGCGCCTTCCACCACGATGAAGAACCCGCCGTCGTTTTCCCGCGCGCGCCTGCGCATGAATTCGATGGCCGGAGCGCCCTCGTCGGCCATGATTGTGGGATGGAAATCCAGGCTGATGATTTTGAGCAGCACCTCGGCAATGGCCGGATGCATGCTGTTGAGAATGGACACGGAACACCCCGTGCAGCCCTGGCCCTGCAGCCAGAACACGGGCGGAAGCTCGCCCGTGAGGGTACCCGCCAGAGCCTCGCGCACGGCGGGGTGGAACATGCGGGAAACCCCGTAGCCCGCAGCCGTGCCGGTGCAAAGTTTGACGAAATCGCGGCGTGAGAGACTCATGCTCTGCTCCTTGCAGAAGATGCCGTTCGGCCGGCACTGAAGACCCGTTGTCTTCGCGGCGTCCGGGCCGTGAAAAGGTCTGGCTTCCGCATGGATTTTCAGCTCCAGACCTGACAGGGGAGCATATATACCATATCCGGGAGATATTTGCCAGTCATTAAAAAACGGGCGCTGTTGCAGAATGGTGCTGATGGCGCTGTGCGTGCCGCATGGCTTTGCTCCGGCACGGGCGGCATGAGCCTTCGCGCGGCTGCGCCGCCCGAAGGCTCCGCTCCGCGTGACCTTTCTTCCGCTCCTCACCTCTGCTCTCCATGCCCGCAGGCCTCGCGCTGTCCGGCAACGGGCACGGCCCCTGCGGGGCCGCCGTCCGGTCGCCCCCTTCATGCCGCACTGCCATGCGGCGGGACGTCGTCGGTCCAGGCCCGCTGCGCTCGCGCCTCCGGCGGTCAAGGCCATTCTCGGCACCATTCTGCAACAGAACGGAAAAGCGCAAGGCGCGCTGCCTGAAGACCGGCGGCAAATGTGACTTATCCCGCACAACATATCGCAAAACAGGACGGGTGCTTGCTCTCCCGCAAATAATGCGATAATATTTAATAAAACAATATATTGCGCTGTCTTGCGCACAGCGTGGTGCGGGTTTTCCCGCCGTCAGGCGACCCGCCGGAAAATGAGGAGGCACTGCGCGCCTTGTTTCCGGATCAAGCGCGACATATTCAGGAGGACATCATGCGGTTTGCTATCGGCATGGGCAGGGACGGGGCGGAAGAACGCCTTGAGAAGCGGGGCGTGAGCCGCCGTGACTTTCTGAAATTCTGTACGGCTGTGGCCGTGACCATGGGCATGGGGCCGGGGTTCGCGCCCACGGTGGCCAGGGCGCTGACCGCGGGCAGAAGACCTTCCGTGGTGTATCTGCACAATGCGGAATGCACTGCCTGCACCGAGGCGCTGCTGCGCACCTCCAATCCCTATCTTGATGAACTGATCTTTGACACCATTTCCCTTGACTACCAGGAAACGATCATGGCGGCGGCCGGGGAAGCGGCCGAAGCGGCGCTGCATCAGGCCGTCGCCAGCCCCGAGGGATTCATCTGCGTGGTGGAGGGAGCAATCCCCACGGCGGAAAACGGCATCTACGGCACCATCGGCGGACGAACCATGCTGGATATCTGCAGGGAGGTGCTGCCCAGGGCCAGGGCGGTGGTGGCCTACGGCACCTGCGCCTGCTTCGGCGGCATTCCCGCCGCCGCCCCCAATCCCACCGGAGCCACGGGGGTCAACGCCTGTTTCGCAGAGCAGGGCATCAGGGCCATCAATATCGCGGGCTGCCCTCCCAATCCTCTGAATATTGTCGGCGCGCTGGTCGCGGTGCTGACCGGCCAGGACATCAAGCTTGACGAAAGTTCGCGTCCGCTCATGTTCTACGGCATGTCCGTGCATGAACAGTGCGAGCGGCTTCCCCATTTTGACGCCGGCGAATTCGCGCCTTCCTTCGACTCGGAAGAGGCCCGCAACGGCTGGTGCCTGTATGAGCTGGGCTGCAAGGGACCGCTTACGTTCAACAACTGCCCCGGGGTCAGGTTCAACAACGGCGCCAACTGGCCCGTGGGCGCGGGGCATCCCTGCATCGGATGCAGCGAAGACGGCTTCTGGGACAGCATGACTCCGTTCTATGAAAACTGAGGATTTGCCCGTTCGCTTCATCAGAAGTTCCCTGCGGCTTTGAAACCTCCTTCTTCAGGGAGAAAGGCCCTGCCGTCAAAACGGCGAAGCCGATGAAATCCCTTCCCGCAGTCCCTCCCGTCAGTTGAGGGACACTCCGCACGCCCCCCTGTCCGTCGGCCGCGGAGTCATTCGGCGGACGGGACGGCTGTGAAACATATTTTTGAAAACAAGAGAGCAGACATGAGTCAGGCACAAACTCCCCAAAGCTCCTACACGGGACCCATTGTGGTGGATCCCATCACCCGCATCGAAGGACATCTGCGTATCGAGGTGGAAGTGGAAAACGGCCGCGTCAAGGACGCTCGCAGCGCCGCCACACTGTTCCGCGGGCTGGAAATGATTCTCAAGGGCCGTGACCCGCGTGACGCGCAGCATTTCACGCAGCGCACCTGCGGCGTATGCACCTACACCCACGCCCTTGCCTCCACCCGCGCCCTTGAAGACGCCATCGGCGTGGAAATCCCCAGAAACGCCACGGCCATCCGCAATCTGGTGCTGGGCATGCAGTACCTGCATGACCATGTGGTGCATTTCTATCATCTGCACGCGCTGGATTTCGTGGATGTGACCGCCGCGCTCAAGGCAGATCCGGTCAAGGCCGCGCAGCTCAACGCGTCCATTTCCGGGAAGCCGCTTTCCGCCGAAACGCTGAAAACCGTGCAGACCAAGGTCAGAACGCTGGTGGACAGCGGCCAGCTCGGCCCCTTTACCAACGCCTATTTCCTGGGCGGACATCCCGCCTACTATCTTGATCCTGAAACCAACCTCGTCGCCACCGCCCACTATCTGGAGGCTCTGCGCAAACAGGTGAAAATCGCGCAGGCCATGGCCGTGTTCGGGGCGAAAAACCCGCATACCCAGTTCACGGTGGCGGGAGGCGTAACCTGCTACAACGCGCTGAAAAAGGAACCTCTCGAACAGTTCGAGGCCCTGTACAGG
>CALUUZ010000021.1 GCA_944324075.1 Candidatus Mailhella excrementigallinarum | reverse complement strand
TACTCAGAAAGATATCTGGGATATGCTCGTGGTACGCGATGGAGAACTTAAAACGAAAATCGCCCGTATCGGTGCAATCAGATGATTTTTCCCATTTGAATTCCTATCCAGGGCTTGCGTACTCTGCATGAAGTGTTTATAAAAAAGGCATCGGGCAGGTGCTGCATCACACCAACCCGATGGACACGGCGCGTTATACGCGCTCCCACATGTTACGCGGTTTGACTCATCACGTTTACGCCCCCGCCGGTTGCCGCCGGACGGGGGCCCTTGTTTTATCTAGATCCGGGAGGAAGCCCGGAGAGCCAAGCAAAGGAACGTCAGCAGCGCCAAGACGATGAAGCGTTTCATGGCGGCCAACTCCTTTACCCTTTCGGGAGTATGCGCCGTGTCAGCGCATGGAGTGACCGCGTAACGAGTATCTGTGTACAATGTGCCGGACGGAATGGCAACAAAAAAGCAGTCTGAGGCGGCGACTGGGAAAATCTGAGAGAAATAAATAACTTTGTGATGGTGGCATGACTTCTCTTTGGAGGCAGGCCATTAACCATGCAAGAAAGCTGCCAGCGCTATGCCACCCGCAACAGATTTAGCGCGGGCGCGGGAGATTGAACAGAATCCCGTGGCAGATGCGTGGACGGCGAAAGACGAGGAGAATATCGCCTTTCTGAACGAAGATCAGCAGGCGCTGGCGGACGTGTACGACTCGCTTGTGGCTTCCGGCATTCTGCATGAGGCCGACGCGGACAGGGAAACGGTGAGCAACGCTTCGGGCGCGGGGGACGATGTGGCCGCAGCGTGGAAGCGCGGCGTCATCCTGAACCGCATTGCCGGGTATGGCCTGCAATTTCAGCGCGGCGAGTACGAAAATCTGGATGAACTGCGCGCGAACATCCTTGCGGCGCAGAAGGAACTGGAAGCCCTGCGGGGCAATGCGTCCGACGCCCTGGGCATCTACGGGGCAATAGAGCAGCTTCCGCGCATGATCGGCTATGACGCGCAATACGCGGGGGCCGGGGCGCTGGTGGGCGGGACCATCGGCTCGGCTGTGCCGGGCATCGGCACACTCGCCGGTGCAGGTGTCGGCGGCGCAATGGGCATGGCCTACACCGCCGCCAATTCCGAACAGGGGAGTTTTGCGGCGGATCTGCTGGTGCAGAAAGACGATGCGGGCAATTACCTTGACCCGGCGGCCGTTCAGAAGGCCGCCTCCCTGTATGGCCTGCTTTCCGGCGCGGTGGAAGTGGGCGGCGATGCGCTCATGTTCAAGCTGTTCAAGCCCGTGGGCGGAACAATCAGGGAGGCTTTCAGCAGGCGGGCGGCGCGTGACGCGATACGGGAAGCCGCTGCGAACAGGTCACTGTGGCCCGCCCTGCGTGCCTTCGCGGGAGGCGCGGGCAAGGCCGCCGCCGTTGAGGGCGCGCAGGAATTTGCGCAGGAAGGGATTTCCACGCAGATTGAAGCGACCGCGAAGAACCTGCTTTCCGACGCGGGGGCGAATTACTACCGCGAGCAGCAGGCCGGGGCGTTCTCCCGCGAGGGCTTGAGCCGGATGCTGGAAGCGGGCATGGCCGCCGCGAAAACCGGGCCGTGGTTCTACGCCATTCCCGGCGGGATAAGGCTGACGCTGGATACGCGCTCGGCGCTGCGCGCGCGTGAATTTGCGGAAGCGCACAAGGAACTCGCGGACAAGGTGGCCGCGACCAGAACACGGGAACTTTCCCCGGCGCGGATGGAGAGCTATCTGCAAACCGCCGGGCTGGATGGCGATGTGCTGATTCCGGCGGACGCCGCATGGGAATTGCAGCGGAAAGGCACGGATCTGGCCGGGCCGCTGGGCTGGGACGTGCGGGACATGGAGGAATCCGCCGCGCTGGGGCATGACCTCGTGATGCCCGCCGCCCGTTTGCAGGCGCTGCTTCCGCCGGAACAGATGAAGGCCGTGGCCGATATCATGCGGGAAAGCCCGCATGCCAAAAGCGCCCTTGAAGCCGCAAACCTCAATGAAGACCTGCCCGCCGACATGGACGGGCTGATCGAACAGGCGGAAGACGACGCGCTGGAACGCTCCGCCATTGAAGGGGAACTGGAGCGCCTGCGCGGGGAAATGACACAGGCGGTAGCATCCGCCCCGCATCTTGTGGGGCAGATTGCGTCCGGCGCGGATGCGGAAACGAGCGTGGGCCGGTATGTGGATGAGCATCTCGGCCTGATTGTGCGGCGGGCGCGGGATATTTCCCGCATGGGCATCCCCATGTCCGACACGCTTTCCCGCGTTTCCTTGCAGGGGCTGCTGAAGGACGAACAGGGGCGCACGGTCACGCCGGAGGAAGCTGACGCCCTTGCCGGGCGCAATGCGGAAGAGGAAGCCCTCGCCCCCTTCTGGGATGAAGTGTGGGGCAAGCTGGATGCGAACAGCCTGCGCACGGACTTCCCCAATGCCCCGCAGGAACTGGCCTATCTGCTTGGCCGGGGACTGTTTGCGAAAAAAGGCCAGGGGCTGAGTGTGGACGTGCTGGCCGAAGAATTGAAAACTCGCGGCCTGCTGAACGCGGACGCCGATTCCTCCACGCTGGTGGAAAAGCTCAAGGGGATGCGGAGACCTACGAGGAAGACGCGGGGGAAGGCTCTTTTCCAGCCTCTTAATGAAGGGGTGAATCTGGATCGCATGGTTTCCACCACAGTCATTCATCGAAAATATCCTGCCGCCACGCTGAAAGAGAAACGGAGGGCTGTGTCCAACGGAGAAAAAGCAAGAGTCCTTCAGGCGTTCAGGGAGGGCGTCCGTAACGAAGATACCGGATGGATTATAGGTATGAGCGGAACCGACTTTGACGAACATCTAAAGTCAGATGCCCGTTCACAATTCGTCATGGATCAGTATGAAGCCGTCTCCGCTTTACCGGAAATGATGAAAAGGGCTGTTCTGGTGGAGTCGCATGGCGACAGTCACGGCAGGGCGGAAGTCAAAAAGGTTCACCGCTTCTATGCTCCTCTGAGCATCGACGGAGATACATACTCTGTTGTGCTGACTGTCAAGGAATTTCAAAACGGGGTGCTGAGCGTTGATGCTGTATCCCCCATGAAGCTGTATCACCACAGGCTGGAAAAAAAGATGCTTCCCGCCGAACTTGGGGCCACAGCTTCACAGGGAAACCCCGACCCCCACACGGGAAGCACCTCTTCCTATAGTTTGCGTGAACTTCTCGAAGACGTCAAGGATAACGACGGCAACCCGTATCTTCAGTCCGCCTACCACGGCACGCCGCACCGTTTCGACGAGTTCAGCCTTGACGCCTATTATCAGGCGAAAGGCTATCAGACGCCCGATGAAGCCTTCGCCTCCGGCACGGAGGCAATGGAAAAAGTTATAGCCCAGCAGACGGATGTGTTGGACGCCATGTTCAGGCCGGATGTCGGGAGCATCAGCTTTTACTGGGGAACGCCAGGAAAGGGGCCGAGATTAAAAGGCGGCTCCGGCGTATCACATTTGATTGCCCGCAGGAATGCGGAAGGGCAGAATGGGGAAGCGGTTGCCCGTAAAATGGTAGAAGTTTTGGCCTACGGTCAAATGGGGCCGGAATACGGCCCGCCGGGAGGACAACATCGGAATGTCTCGCATGACGGCCATACCGCTGTATTGTCGCTGTACCGTTTCGGGAGCAGAGAAACATGGCTTTTAACGGGATGGAAAGACAACCCCGCTGGTGGAACCGGGACGGTTAACGCCCCTAGCCCTACGCAAACAAGCCCCTCTGGTATACAGGGCAAGCTGGGAGCAGCGGGATCGCCTTCTTCAAATATACAACCGCTCGGAGCGGACGGCAAGCCGCTCTTTCATGATGCAGGCCGCTCCTCCGCCCTCGGCTCCACCACGCCGGACGGAAACGGCCATTACGTCATCCGGCTGTTCGCGGGTGCGAATCTGTCCACCCTCTCCCACGAGACGGCGCACGTCTTCTTTCTGGAAATGGAGCGGCTGGAGCGCGAGGGGCTGGCCGATGAGCGGATGCTGACCGACCTCGCCGCCCTGCGGGACTGGACGGCGGCCATGGACGACGACGCGGCGCTGAAAGCGGAATACGACCGCTATCAGAAGCAGTCTGTCTACGGCGGCGCGGAATTTGAGAGCCTGTCCGATTTTCAGAAGGAAGACGCCCGGAACCGCGCCAAACAGGAAATGCTCGCGCGCGGTTTTGAACAGTACCTGCGGGAAGGCAAGGCTCCCTCGCCGCAACTCGAAGGCGTGTTTGCCCGCTTCCGCAAATGGCTCATGCGCGTGTACCGGGACGCGCTCGATCTGCATGTCGAACTGAGCGACGAAGTGCGGGACGTGTTCGACCGCATGCTCGCCCATGAAGAGGAAATGGAATTGCGGGCGGAAGCGGATTACTCCCCTCTGATTCAACGGCCGAAGGGGATGCGGGAACGGCAGACCGTGTTTCAGACGGAGGAAAAAAACGCTGCGGGTGTGCCTCTGTCCAGAGTGACCAGAATAGAGGGAACGGTTACACGGGAAGAGCTGGACGCGGCGCTGTCCTCGCTGGCCGGACAGGATTTGCCCAACCTCATTGAAGGCGTCACTGCACAGGTCAATGCCAACCAGAAACGGAAACTGGAAAGCGCAAAAGCTCGTGAGAAATCTGTTTCTAATGGATTTGACTTTGGCGAACACAACGGGGTTGCGGCACAGATAGCCAACGCCTGGAAATGGGCGGCAGAGGCCAGGCGTACCGGAGATGAAAAGAACAATATGCCGGATGTCGGCATACGGCGATATGTGTCAGCTCTGGAACTGAACGGAAAGGATGCGTTCGCCTGGCTTACGGTAAAAGAAACCCCCACGGGCCTGCGGATTTATTCCGTGGAACTTATGGATGAAGAAAAGCTCCGGGGTTCGTTAGGCAACGGGATTGCCGAAGCAACCACGACTGCCCCCTCTGGCCGGAGCTTTGAAGAGATCATAGAGCGCCTTGCCAAGCCTGTCAACGAACAGAAGCAGTCGTTTCTCCAGACCGGCAATGACGAGGCGCCGCTAGTCCGTGAAGGCATGACGCGCAAGCCGGACAGCGCGGCGGCGAAGGTGGTCAGCATCCCCGGGAATGCCGTGCCGGAGTTCTCCGGCATGAAGGACTTTGCCGACTGGCTCAAGGACATGCTGGCGGAAGGCGGAAATGTCCTTATCAAATCCACGGGACAGGAAGCACGTTTTTCCAGCGGAAATGTAAAGGCTTCGGTCAAGCGTTCCCGTTCAAGAGAACACCGCAATACTTACGCCGGATTGCGCGAGATGGTGGAGAATGCCGAATATGACCACTATGAAAAGCCGGATGAACGGCATCCTGATCGGGGCGGGCAGGATGTATATTACTCCGCTCTGGAAATGAGCGGCAAGTTGTATTCGGTCAGGCTCAAGCTGGATGTGGTGACGGAGGCAGAAAAAGAGCAACATCACACGAAAGAGGATATACGCTACAAAGATCATAAACTTACAAAAATAGAAATAGCGCCTGCCCTGTACCGCAACCGGCCCAAAACGGGGATTCCAAGCAGACAGCAGACGCTATTTCTGAAGTAACTCTAGGAGTCCTGCGCGGTTCCGTCAAGCCTTCCGGCATTGACGGGGGAACGCTGTTTCAGGGCATTTCCGACGAAGTGCGGGACATGTTCGACCGCATGCTTGCCCATGAAGAGGAAATGGAATTGCGGGCGGAAGCCGCCGACGTGCGGGAGGAAACGGCGCGGCTGCTCGATGCGCTGGAACTGAAGGGCGCAAGGCGGCAGGAAATCGAGGGGCTGATAACGGCGGCGAAGGACGAGGCGGCGGAAAGGCTGCGGCGCGCGCGGGACGCGGACAGGCTGGAGCAGCGCCGGGCATGGACAAGGGAAGCCCGGGAGCAGATGGAGCGCGAGCAGGTCTATGTCACGCGCAGGGCGATATGCCGGACGCCCATCGACCTTGCCGGCTTCAATGACGTGAACGGAGAGGAACTGGGCAGGGCTTTGGTCGGAAAGCTCCCCGGCGCGGCCGCATGGCGGGAAGGCGGCGTTGAACCGGAAGTGTTCGCGGCGGAACAGGGATACGGGAGCGCGGCGGCCATGGCGCGGGACATCATCGACAGCCCGACGCCGGAGGAAAGAGTCAAACAGCTTGTGGACAAGCGGCAGGCCGAACATGATGCCCTGTTCGATGCCGACGAGTACCTGTTCGGGCGGGAACAGCTTGCCGAACAGCGGGAGAGAATCGCGGAGGCGCTGGAAGCGAAGGTTCAGGCTGTCACGGCGGAACAGCGGCATCGCCGGGAAGCGGCGGGCAGAACCGTGAGCGGGGAAGAAGCCATCCCCGCGCCGGACGATTGTGCGGACTGCGGCTCCGCGGCCCGCCGTCTTGCGGGCCGTGATCGGCTTCGGGCGCGGGCGCGGGCCGTGCTGGACAAAAGGCCCATGGGAGAGGAGGTCATGCCCGAACAGTTCCGCCGGGCGGCAAGCCGCTGGATGCGGGAAGAACGCCGGGCCATTCTGAGGGGGGATTTCGGGAAGGCGCTGCAAGCCAATTGCCGGACCCGCATCAATATCGAGCTTGCCCGGCAGTCCGCCGAACGGCGCGGGATGCTCCGCACGCTGGAAAAGAAGGCGAAGGAATTTCTGGAGATGGACAGGGCGGACAGCGACGCCCGTTTCGCCGTGCTTGTGCTTTCGCAGAATATCGGGCTGTTCAATCCCACGCGCGGGATGCTTGCCGATGCCGGAGGCAAGGGCTGGGAAAACGTGGAAGCCTTTGCCGCCCGGATGCGGGAAGTCGGACTCATGGGCGCGGAAGACGCCCTTGACAGGGAACTGTTCATGACTTCCCGCGCATGGAAGGGCATGAAGTGGGGCGAGTTCCGGCCTTATGCCGAGACCATGCGCATGATCATGCACATGGAGCGGGAAAGCCGCACGGCGGAAACGGCGTCGGGGCGCGTGGCTCTGGAGGCGCGGGCGCGGGAAATCGCGGACAGCATTCATGAGAACAATACGCGCCGGGAACCGGAGGCGCGGGCGGAACGGAATGAGGCGGTTGAACTGCTGAAAAAGTTCCATGCGGCGCATTTGAAGGCGGACACCGTCGCGCTGCTGGACGGCGATATCATGGGGGCGGCATGGAGAGCGATTGTCCGGCCCGTAAGTGACGCGGCAGGGAAGCGGGCGGAACGCCTGAGGCGGGAACGCGATGTGCTGAGAAAACTGTTCTCCGTGTACTCGCGGCGGGAACTGGAGGACATGAAAGGCAAGCGTTTTACCGTGCCGGGGATACCTGATGCCATAACGAAGGAGCAGGCTCTTTCCGTGCTGCTGAACAGCGGCAGCGCCGGAAACCTGCGGCGCCTCATGGCCGGGCGGAATCTTGCGGAGGAACAGATCCGGGCGATTGTCGACACGCTGGATGAACGGGATGTGCGCTTTGCGCAGGCCGTATGGGATTACTTCGAGACATTCGGGAAGGAGATTTCCGATCTTGAGGAAAGTCTGACCGGAGTAAGGCCGGAAGCGGTTGAGGCCCGGCCCGTTCAGACGCGCTTCGGTCTGCTGCGGGGCGGGTATTACCCTGTGGCCTGTGACAGGGAGCTTTCCGCCAGGCCTGTGGACACGGACAGACTCGGGACGCAAACCGGCGGCATGTTCCCTTCCCTGTCTCGCGGCCCGCTGAAACAGAGGCAGGCCGTGGGGCTGGGGACGCCGCTTTCCCTTTCGCTGGATGTGATTCCCCGGCATGTGGCCGAAACCGTCCACATGCTGACCTTCCGGCGGCCGGTGACGGAAGCGGCGAAGATATTGCGCCGCAGGGAAGTGAACGGCGCAATCCGGGAAACGGCGGGCGTGGCGGCGGCCGAAGCCCTTGACGGCTGGCTGCGTCATGTGGCCGGTGAGCGCCCCGCCCGCGGCGGATGGGACAGGGCGGCGTCCTGGGCGCGAAAGAATGCGGCGCTGTACACTATGGGTTTCAGGCTCTCCGCCATGCTTGCGCGGATGACGGGGCTGCTTTCCCCGGTTGCGGAAATCGGCCCGCGCTGGGCGCTGCGGGGCGTGGTTGACAGTTATGGCCGGGGCAGTCCGCTGGACGTGTGCCGCACTGTCATGGAACTTTCGCCCATGATGCGGGACAGGATCATGAGTGCTGACCGCGAAGTTTTCGAGGTATCGTCAAGGCTCATGGAGCCGGATTCGTCCAGCCGTGCGTCTGATCCCTTCGCACGGATGAAGTCGTTCATGGAAACGCGCGGTTCTGTGCCCATGGGGTGGGTGCGGATGTACTTTGCCGACCTGCCCATATGGAACGGAGCTTATGCCAGGGCGCTGAAGGAAAATGGCGGGGATATCGCGGAAGCTGTGCTGTATGCCGATGCCGTTGTGGAGCGCGCGCGGGCGGGCGGCGCGGCAAGGGACCTTGCCGCCGTCCGGCCCGGGTGGGAACCGGGCAGGCTCATGACCATGTTCTATTCCTGCTTTTCCGCGCTCTATAACCTGAGCGCCCGGCGCGTCGCCATGCTCGACATGCGGCGGGATGCCGCCGCTGTCTACCGGCTGGCGACTCTTGCCCTGCCGACGTGGTTCGCGGAGCCTGCGCTCATGGGCGCATTGCCCGGTGGCGGCCCGGGCACCCGGAATGTCGGGGACAAAACGGACGCGGAAGACTGGATTGCCTGGGGAGCGAAGGAAGCCTTTTTCCACCCCGCCGGCATGGTGTTCGACATGCGGGAAGCCGCCTCGCCGGAGTCCTGCCCGGACTCCTGCCAAGACTCCTGGCAGGACGCATTCGATTCCGCCATGCGCTTCGGCGCGCGGGCGGGCAAGGCGCTGCAGGACGGGGCAGACGGCAGGGAGCTTCTCTCCGGGCGGGAAACCACGGAACAGGACACGGGCTTCATCACCGCGCGGGAGCTTCAGCTTCTTGAAACCTTCCGGGACTGGCTGGACGGAACATCCCCGGAACGGGAGCTGGGAAGCCTGATACGGAAGAAAAACAGGCAGGCGGAGAACGAATGACGCGCTGTTGCGGAATGGAGCTGAACATGCCCCTGACCGCCGGAGGCACGAGCGCAGCAAGCTTTGAGGCCGACCGGATGGCGGCCCCGCAGGCGGCATAGGCGCCGTTTTCCTGTGCCGCATCGTCCGCCTGCGCGGGCTGTGGCGGACACCGGGCAGGGCGCGGGTATCGGCTCGGAGACGAGTCGCGCCCTGTTCGACTCCGTGGAGCGGGCAGTTGGCAATTTGTTGGCACCGAACGAAAAAAGGCGGTCAGCCATATATGGCTGACCGCCTGAAATTCCTGTGGTGGAGATGAAGAGATTTGAACTCTCGACCCCTGCCTTGCGAAGGCAATGCTCTCCCAGCTGAGCTACATCCCCACGTCCGCAGCGTCTTGCGACGCGGCGAAAGGCACTTTAGGCGAACTGTCCGCCTCCTGTCAAGTATCGGAGACGGGCGGGGCCGAAAAAGTGTCCCCGCCCCGGCACACGCGCTTCGCGGACTACAGCCGGATATGGCCCCTGGCGAGCATGAATGCCGCAAACAGGGCGACCAGCGTCAGAATGATCAGCATGGCCTTTTCATAGCCGAGGAACACCGGTTTTCCGTCGTGCGCCTGCCTGCGGCTCCAGATGAACAGGGGGACGCCCGCCGCCACCAGAATCGTGGCCATGAGCAGGTAGTGCAGGCCCGCCGCATAGATGAGCCACAGGGCGTATATGGTTCCCAGAGCGCCGCAGGCTACCGCGGCGGAACGCCTGGTTGACGCGGCGGAGGGATATTCCCCGTCCATGCACAGCTTCCACAGGTACAGGGTGGAAATCAGATAGGCGGGCAGTACCATGACGCCGGTGATGCTCAGCATCATGCTCCATGCGTCCTTGGCGAAGTAGACCAGAATCATGGCGATCTGCATGAGCGCGCTGGTTACCCAGAGAGAGACGGAAGGGGAACCGGCGGCGTTTTCCCTGGCGAACTGCCGGGGGAAGGTGCCGTTTTTGGCTGCGGCAAAGGGCATTTCCGCGGTGATCAGGGTCCATGCCAGCCAACTGGCCAGCACGGCGACAAGCAGGCCGATATTCATGAGCCATGCGCCCCAGTGCCCTGCGGCCCGTTCCAGAATCCCGGCAGTGGACGGCGTGGCCACGCCCGAAAGTTCGGGCTGGGTCATGAAGCCGTAAGGCAGGATGGAAAGCAGCGCGTAGATGACCAGACAGCCCAGAAAGCCCATGACCGTGGCTTTGCCCACGTCCTTCGGGCTTTGGGCGCGGTCGGACAGAACCACCGCGCCTTCAATGCCGATGAAGGCCCACAGCGTGACCAGCATGGTGCTTTTTACCTGCGCCCCCAGACCGCCCAGGTGCTGTCCGTTGTCCACGGCCAGCCTGCCGAAGAAGTCGGAATCGAAGCGATCAAGGTTGAAGACGAAGATCATGACGATGATGAAGATGAAAAGGGGCACAAGTTTGCCCACAGTGCCGATGACGTTGAGCGCGGCCGCCTGTCTGGTGCCGCGCAGCACGATGAAATTGAACGCCCAGATCAGCGCGGAGCCGCCGATGATGGACCATATGGTATTGCCGCCCGCGAAATAGGGCGGAAAAAAGTAATTGAGGGCATCCATGGTGATGACGGCATAGCCCACATTGCCGAAAATCTGACAGAGCCAGTAGGCCCAGGCGATAAGGAAACCGGCAAAGGAGCCGAATCCCTCCTTTCCATACATGTAGATGCCCGCCGTCAGGTCGGGGCGCGCGTCGGAAAGGATGCGGAAGGTGTTGGCCAGAAAGAACATGCCAAGCCCGGTAATGACCCAGGCGATAATGACCGCGCCCACGGAGGCGGAAGCGGCCATGTTCTGGGGCAGGCTGTAAATGCCGCCGCCGACCATGGAACTGACCACCACGCTGGCGAGGGCCACAACGCCCAGTTTTTTCGCGTTGTTTTGCGCCATGTATTTCTCCCGGCGCGGAGATCGGCCGCGCGGTAATGCCCCCGTCCGGCCGGAGAGGCCGGACGGGGCGGTGGAGAAGGAAATGCCCGGAAGGCCGCGGCCTTCCGGACGCCGCCGCCTTACAGCTTGACCGGAGCGGCCAGCTTGAAGTTCAGGAAGCCCATGACGGTCAGGCAGTAGCCGTAGGGTTTGGTGATGTTGAGATAGTTGTGCCAGAACTGGAATTCGCTGTGCTTTTCCACTCCGCGCAGGCTCAGTTCATGGTTCAGGGACTTGTTGAGCCACATTTCGGCATGTGCCCTGGCGATGTCGTCGTCGATCCATGTGGGAAAATATTCCACATACTCGGCGGCCCACCCGCCGATGAGCTGTCCCTTTTTGTCCTTGCCCCAGCAGATGCCGATGCCTGTGGCAATGGCGCGATGGTCTTCGATGCGCGCGCCGTTGGCGGCCATGATCACTTCCAGCACGGCGCCGTGGTGGAACTTGTCCGCCACCTTGTCCACGGGAACGATGTTGCCGTAAAGTTCCTTGGGCAGTACGGAGGTATAGGGGATGACGTTGAAATTCTCGATCTTCGCCTGCATGAGGGCGGAGTCGTAACAGAAGGTTTCAAAGGGCTGGGGAGGAATACCGTCCTCCGCTTCGCCAACGCCGCCGGAAATGAAAGCCAGAGTGGGGTAACGGGTACCAAGAGTGTTGTCCATGGCAGACTCCTTTCTGTGTCTGGGCCGATTCCGCGCATTCCGCGCGGAATGCGCGGATGCCGCGTGACGCCGGCCATGGATCTGTTGAACCACTCTTTCGTGTGATAGAATATGATTATGTTTGGCTCTGTCACAGAAGCGTGTTGAAAATAACATTGGCCGCCGGAGGCGTGCCGCGCCGGCGACGCATGGAGACCGACCGAATGGCGGCCCCGGCTGTTCCGAACGTCCGGCGGTATCGCCCCGCGGGGCTGCATGACGCCGCCGAATCAGAGGCGCGGCGTTTTGCGCGCGAACCACGGGCAAGAGCGCGGGCAAAGACGGATCGGGGCCATCCGCGGTCACGGCCGTCGCGCGGAGCGGAACCGGAGGAGCCAGCCGTCAAGGCGGCGGAGACAGCGCGGCTTCACGAGGCGCAGACGGGCCGGACATGGATGCATCCTTCCGCCGCGCGTCCCGCCGGGGGCGGGAAACCGGAAAGGACGCCCGGAACCAGCCTCAGCGCCGCGCCAGTTCCCGCTCGGTATCGCGGGCCTCGGCCCGGCGCTTGAGTTCCTCGCGCTGATCATGGAGCTTGCGGCCACGGGCAAGGGCGATCTCCACCTTGATTTTGCCGTGCCTGAAGTACAGCTTTACCGGCACGACAGTCAGCCCTTTCTGCTCCACCTTTGTGGTGATCAGATGAATTTCCCGCGCATGAAGCAGCAGTCTGCGCCTGCGATCGGGGTCCTGTCTGGCGTATCCGGCCTTGTCATAAGGGGCGATGCGCATTCCCACCAGCCACGCCTCACCGTCCGAGCTTTCCACAAAGCTGTCACCGAAGCTGACCTGTCCCGCCCGGAGGCTTTTGACCTCCGGGCCGGTGAGGGAGATGCCCGCCTCGAAAAATTCGAGAAATTCGTAATACTGCCGGGCTTTGCGGTTTTCCGCGATGCGGGGGCTGTCGGCCATGATGTCGTCCTGAAAGGTTCTTGCGGGCGGCTAGTCGCCGGGCCGCAGTTTGGGAAGCATAGAATAGATTTCGCCGCCCGTCCATCCATGCGCGCGTGCCTGCACGCGGCGCGCCAGCTCGCGCGGCGTGCCCCCGCGCGGAAGCTCCTCGGTGATGAGGCGCTCCACTTCCTCGCGCGGGCTTTTCTCCAGGGTTTCGGGCGGGCCGAGAATGACCGTGACCTCGCCCAGCACATCTGTCAGCAGCGCCCGGTATGCGCCGCTTTCATCCAGATGGAAGCGGATATATTCCTCATGCGTCTTGGTCAGTTCGCGGGCAACGCAGCCTTCACGCGGGCCGAGCAGACGCAGGGCGTTTTCCAGCGTGTCCGTCAGGCGATCCCTGCGCTCGAAGAAGACCAGCGTTGCGGGAATACGGGCGTAGGGCGCGAGCGCCGCCTCCTGATCCGCTCGCCTGCGGGGCAGAAATCCAAAAAAAACAAACGGTTGCGGGGGGATGCCGCAGCCCGCCAGGGCGGTGACGGGGGCGCAGGCACCCGGCAGCACGGTGACGGGCAGCCCCGCGTCCCGGCAGGCCCGCACCAGAAGAAAGCCGGGATCGGCCAGCACCGGCATGCCCGCGTCGGAAATGAGCGCCAGATTCCTGCCGTCGCGCAGGGCGTCCAGCACGGCATTTTTCCTCCGTTCCTCATTGTGGTCATGCAGGCTGACGAAGCGGCGCGCCGTCACGCCCCAGCGGGCGCAGGCCAGTCCGGCCCGGCGGGTATCCTCGGCAAGCACCGCATCCGCTTCCTCAAGGCAGCGGCGGGCGCGGGGGGTGAGGTCTTCCGCGTTGCCGAGCGGCGTGCCCACAATGCTGAGAGTGCCGGGTCGCTTACTGTTCAATGACATGGGAAAGAATCTCCGTGCGGTATGGGCCGTCTCCCCCGTCCGCCGCCGTAACGCAGGCGAGGTCAAAACGGCAGGGACGTTCCCAGGCGTCATGGGCGCCGAGCCATGCCTGTGCCGCCCGGACGAGGCGGCGGCATTTTTCCGGCGTCAGGCTCTCGGCCGGGGAGACAAGATATCGTTCCGTCCTGGTTCTGACTTCAAGAAAGACGATCTCGCCGCGGTCTTCGCAGACAAGGTCCAGTTCCAGATGCCCGTAACGCCAGTTGCGGTCAAGGATAATCCAGCCCCGCGCCCGCGCTTCCGCCGCCGCGGCCTCCTCTCCGGCCCGCCCGAGACGCAGATGCGGCGCGTTCGCGCCGGAAGCCGCACGGCGGCGGAACGCGCGGAAGGGGTTCAGCACAGCCTGCCCTGCTCCTGTTCGGGACGGGGCGCGACGCCCCTGAAACCCATGCGGTGCAGGGGGCAGGGACCGAAGCGGCGCAGGGCGTCGCGGTGTTCCCGCGTGCCGTAGCCCTTGTGCCGGGCAAAGCCGTATTGCGGCCAGCGCGCGTCAAGCCGGGTCATCAGATCATCCCGGAATGTCTTGGCCAGGACGGACGCGGCGGAAATGGCGGGAATCAGGGCGTCGCCGTCCACAATGGCCCGCTGTTCCGGCAGCGGAACGCCGAAATTTCGGAAATAGGCGGGGGGAATAAGCTGGGTTCCGTCGATAAGCACCCGCGCGGGAATTCCGTCCTCGCGCCCCGCGCCCATGCGCCGCCGCAGGGCGGCCACGGCGCGGGTCATGGCCATGAGCGTGGCCTGAAGGATGTTGTATTTTTCGATTTCCGCCATCCAGGCCAGCCCGATGCCCCAGCCGGGCGCAAGAGCGCGGATTTCTCCGGCAAGACGCCTGCGTTCCTCTTCCTTCAGTACCTTGGAATCGTCCAGTCCCATCAGATCGAAGCCTTCGGGAAAGACCACCGCCCCGGCCACCACCGGCCCCGCAAAGCAGCCCCTGCCTGCCTCGTCTATGCCCGCGACAAGAGTGGCGCGGGCGGAAGGGCGGACAAGAAGCAGCCCCTGATCCTCAAGGACGGCGCGTTTGCGGGAAGTGCGGGCCATAGGAACTCCGAAAGGGAACAGACTGGCTGAACAATACCGGCATGCGGGCGCGGTGACAAGCCCGGGCCGCGGGCGGTTCCGCGCCGACATGCCCCGGAACGGCAGAGCCGCGGGCCGTCAGCGCAGAGGCCCTGTTCAGGGTTGCGGTTGATAAGGAGAATCGCGCTCCTTCAGAGCGTTCTGCCGTTGAAAATATCTGCCTGCCGGGACCCTGCGTTCCGGCCCGCAGGTTTCACGCCTCCGGCGGGGCCTGCCGCCGCAAGTCAATTGCGGCGGCACCGGAGAAGAGAGGGCGGCGCGGTTTCAGTCTTGCCCCGCCCGACTGGCGCGGAGCATTTCATCAAAAATTCCCTTGTGGTTTGAAACCTCCCCCTTCAGGGGGAAGTTGACAAGACGGCGAAGCCGATGAAATCCTTTTCCGTTCCCCTCCTTTCAGGGAGGGGAACTCCGCACGCCCCCTCTCCGCCGGCTGCTTCAGTCAGTCGGCGGATGGGGCGACTGTGGATTGAAACATAAGCAAAAGCTCTCACACAGCCAACACAAAAGGGCAGGGATGATTCATCCCTGCCTTCAGACTGATGACAGCCCCCGCTTTGCGGAGTTTGCGCCGTCCAGGCCGCGACCTGCTCGTGATGTTCGGGGCTGCTGACCTTTGTCGGCAGACTCAGGGATGATTCATCAAAAATTCCTTTGTGGTTTGAAACCTCCCCCTTCAGGGGGAAAAAGTGGTTGACAAGACGGCGAAGCCGATGAAATCCTTTTTCGTAACCCCTCCCTTCAGGGAGGGGCAATCCGCACGACCCCTATCCGTCGGCTGCGGAGTCAGTCGGCGGATGGGGCGACTGTGGATTGAAACATCCCTGTTTTCCTGTCATGGAACCCCGATCCCGGAGCCGCGCTCCGTCCGGCTCTACAAATGCCTTCATGCCGGGGGAAGGCCGCGTTTCCGCCTTGGACTCCCCTGGGCCTCGGACTCCCCGGACATTCCGCCGGAGCGGCAAGCCCTGCGGGAAAACATGCACCGGGGAACCGGATGCGCTGACGCCCGTTCTCCGCGAACCGCAGGGAACCGGCCATCCCGGTGCTGAACGGAGCGAAGCCCGGCCGTGGGCGTCTGTCGTGACGCCGGAGCATCTGCGGCTTGCTTGCGGCTGCTCCGGCGGCGTGAAACCTGCGGGCCGGAAACAGGCCCGGCCCGCGGAGATTTTCAATGGCAGAATGCTCTAGTAGCGGCCGCGGGGCTTGATGCGCGCGGCCTTGCCGCGCAGGGCGCGCAGGTAGTACAGGCGGGACCGGCGGACGCGGCCTTCGCTCACCACCTCGATATGGTCGATGAAGGGAGAGTGCAGGGGCAGAATGCGTTCCACACCCACGCCGTCGGAAATCTTGCGCACGGTGAAGGTGGCCCCGGTAGTGCCGCGCTGGATGCGGATGACGTTGCCCTGGAAGACCTGGATGCGTTCCTTTTCGCCTTCCACGATGCGCAGATGCACCTTTACGGTATCCCCGGACTTGAAGGCCGGGATGTCGGTGCGCATCTGTTCGCGTTCAATCTGCTTGATAATATCCATGAGAATTCTCCTTGGGAGATTTTTTTTCGTCATCAACCCCGGTCTCCGAGCAGCCTGTCCAGAAGAACGGCGGCAGCGGCGCGCACCGGAAGGTGGTTGTACGAATCCATCCAGCGCAAGGGCGGCAGGACGCCTTCGCATTGCGCCAGAACTTCCGGCGCAAGCCCATGACTTGTGCCCAGCACAAGCAGCACGGGCCGCTTGCCGAGGCTTCGCCTCACCTCCGCAAAGGGCGTGGCGGGGCGTTTTTCCCTTCCCTTTCTGTCCAGTTCCGGGCGGGCGCTGGTTCCGATCACAAGGGGCGCCATGCCGCAGGATTCCGTCAGCGTCTCCACGATGTCCGCAAGGGATGTCGCGGGGCGCACAAGGCCGAGAGCTTCGGCGCGATCCGGATTGGACGCCGCTCCGCTGCCCTCGATCCAGTGGGTCAGAAGCTCTTTCAGCAGGCGGCGCTGATCATCCAGCGGCGTGGCGACAAAAAAGCCCCCGAGACCATAGGTGCGGGAAATCCGTGCTATATCGTGAACGTCGAGATTTGTCAAAGAACTTGTGCCGCTGATTTTATGTTTCAGCAGCACGGGATGATGCAACAGGGCGAGATACAAGTTTTTTCCCGGCCGAAATCTGTCCCGGGCCGCCAGAAATCTTCTGTCCGCCGCAGAGAGCGGGGCATCGTCCAGAAGCTCCGGGCGCCGGCGGAGCGTGGCCAGCAGCGACTGCCGCCTCCGCCACGCGGCAATGCGCCCATGATCGCCGGAACGAAGTTCCTCCGGCACGGCGCGGCCTTCAAATTCCTCCGGCCGGGTGAAATGCGGATACTCCAGCAGGCCGTTGCTGAAGCTCTCCTCATCGCCGGAGGCGTCCTTGCCCATGAATCCGGGCTGAAGGCGGGCCGTGGCCTCGATGACGGCCAGAGCGGCGGCCTCCCCGCCGTTGAGTACCGCATCGCCCACGCAGACAGGCTCTATGGGCAGGATATCGAAAAGTCTGGCGTCAAAGCCCTCATATCTTCCGCATATCAGCGTCAGCGCCGGCTCCCGGGCCAGTTCGCGCGCCATGTTCTGCGTGAAGGGGCGCCCTCCGGGGGTCAGGGCCAGCATCCGTCCGCGCCGCTCCGGGGGGAGGGAGCGCAGCAGGGCGACAAGCGGCTCAAGCATCAGCACCATGCCCGGGCCGCCGCCGTAGGGACGGTCATCGACCGTATGGTGCGGGTCCGTGGTCATGTCGCGGGGGTTGGCGAAGAAAAAGTCCACCAGCCCGGCCTCTCTCGCCCTGGCCATCAGACCGGCGGAAAGGGGAGAGTCGAACCATTCGGGAAAGAGCGTGACAAGCGTGTATTTCATGACGCGGCCCGGTCCGCCGGAGCGTCCGTTCCTGCGGCGGCCGCTCCGCGCCGTCTTCCCGCCCGCGCATGCTCCGCGTCGGGCGCGCCGGAAGATTCCCCGCCAGGAGCATACAGTTCAAGCAGCCCCGCGGGGGGCGCGACAAGGATGCGCCCCGCGTCGAGGTCGATATCCTCCACAAATTCGGGCACGGCGGGAAAGAGGATTTCATGCCCCGAAGCCCGGCCGGGATCGCCGGGGGCATATTCGCCCTCCCTGTAGGCGCGGATGCTCCAGATTTCCTGCCCGGCGGGGAAAAGCACATGATCCAGCACGCCGAGCGGGCGCGCCCCGTCCTCTCCTTCCCGCACAAAGACAGGCAGATCGATCATGTCGTGAAGATATGCCTCGTCCTCGTCCGCTTCCGGCAGCCTGGCCCCTTCGATGAGCAGTTCCTGACCGCGCAGCAGTTCCGCCGCGCTGCGGTCGTCAACGCCGTCCAGCCTGAGGATGAGTCTTCCCTGCCAGTAGCGCCACGAGGTCACCCGCACGGGCCGGGGCGCGGCGCGTCCCGCCCTCAGCAGCAGGGGCTGCTCAAGAAGAAGGGGGGATTCCGCGTAATACTCCGCGCGGATTTCCCCCCGGATGCCGTGCGGCCGCCCCAGGCGGCCCAGAACAACAGGTTCGGTCATTATTATTCCAGAATTTCCAGCACGACGCGTTTTCTGGCCTTGGCCGACACCGCGCCCAGCAAGGTGCGGATGGCGCGGGCGGTCCGGCCCTGTTTGCCGATGACTTTGCCCAGATCTTCCCTGGCCACGGACAGTTCGAGAACAGAGGTTTGTTCGCCTTCCACTTCGCGCACGGCCACTTCGTCAGGGTTGTCCACGAGGGAGCGGGCGATGAATTCGACGAGTTCTTTCTGCTGCATGATGACTCCCTTGACCGGATACGGTCCGGAGGCCGAAATTGATGGAACTTTCCCGGTCATGGAAAAACTAGCATCGCGGGAGACAGGCGTCAATGTGATGCGCTCTTTGTCGTGTCGAAAATAATCTCGGCGCCCTTGCCCGCGCAAGGCCGTCAGCACGGTCCCGCAGCGGGGCGAGGTGATGGGAACGCTCCCGGCGATGTTTCAATCCACAGTCGCCCCATCCGCCGACTGACTGAAGCGGCCGACGGGCAGGGGGCGTGCGGATTGCCCCTCCCTTTCGCCGCCTTGTCAACTCCTCTTTTCCCCCCTGATAGGGGGAGGTCTCAGACCACAGGGGAATTTTTGATGAAGGCATTTCGCCGCCGGAAATGAGCTGCGGAGTCCGGCGGGAGCAAGGCGCATCCCTGCGCTCCCGTCCGCCGCGCGGCCCTCCCGGCCGGGGCAGGCCCCGGCGGGTCTGCGGGCCGGCGTGCAGGGATGTTCAGTCACAACATGCCCCGGAAAAAGGAAGAATATACCGAAAGACCCACGCGCTCCGAAAGAGCGGTGGGTTGTTTCCGGCGTATCCGGCCGCGGCGTCGGGAAATCCCGCAGGCTCCGGAACCGTGGTTCAGCGGGGCAGCTTTTTGTACAGGGAGCGCACGGTGGCGGACATTTCCGCGCCGGTGGCGAGCCACTTGTCGATCTTTTCCTGATCAAGCTTCACATCGGCGGGATTGGTGTTGGGGTTGTAGTAGCCCAGAAATTCCAGCGGGCGGCCGTCGCGGCGGGTGTCGCTGTTGATGGCGACGACGCGGTAGAAGGGGTGCTTCTTGGAGCCGGAACGGGTGAGACGGACTTTAACGGACATATGATACTCCTGTAAGGTGAAAGCAGCGCGAGGCTACCTTTTTTTGTTCTTGCGCCTGTTCTTGTCGCGCTTTTTCCTGGCGGCGGATTTGCCGCTGCCGGGCAGGGAGGGAAAACCGCCGCCCAGACCGGGAATGCCTGCTCCCATGCCCGGAAGCCCTCCCGGAACGCCCATGCCGGGCAGGCCCCCGCCCATTCCCCCGAAGCGGCCCATGCCGCCGGGAAGCTGCGGCATGCGTCTGCCGGGCCGCATGACGCTCTGCATCATCCTGCGCATCTGGTCAAACTGCTTGAGCAGTTGATTGACCTGCTGCACGGTTGTGCCGGACCCTCTGGCGATGCGGGCGCGCCGGCTGCCGTTGATAATGTCGGGGTTGCGCCGTTCCTTCATGGTCATGGAATTGATGATCGCTTCGGTGCGGTTCAATTCCTTTTCATGATCGCCCAGCTCCGCAAGCTGGTTCGCCAGTCCGCCCAGGCCGGGAATGTGCTTGAGAATGGACTCGAAGGAGCCGATCTTGCGCATCCGGCGCATCTGGGTGCGGAAGTCCTCAAGATCAAACCTGGCCTTCTGCATCTTGCGGGCAAGCTCTTCGGCCTCTTCCGCGTTGATGTTGTCCTGGGCCTTTTCCAGCAGGGTGAGGACGTCGCCCATGCCGAGAATGCGTCCGGCCACGCGATCGGGGTGGAATACCTCCATTTCGGAGAGCTTTTCTCCCATCCCCACAAATTTTACCGGGGCGCCGGTGACGGACTTGATGGACAGGGCCGCGCCGCCGCGCGCGTCGCCGTCCATCTTGGTCAGAATCACGCCGGTAATGCCCAGACGCTCGTTGAACGCCTCCGCCACGGTCACGGCATCCTGCCCGGTCATGGCGTCGGCCACGAAGAGGATTTCCTGCGGCTGTGCCTCGCTCTTGATGGCGGAAAGCTCGTCCATGAGCGCCTCGTCCACGTGCAGGCGGCCCGCCGTGTCCAGAATGACGACGGTGCACTGCTGTTCCCTGGCGTCGGCGATGGCGGCGCGGACAATGTCCACCGGCTTCATGTCCGGGCTGGAAGCAAAGCACGGGATGTCCAGTTGCCGGGCGAGGGTGCGGAGCTGATCAATGGCGGCGGGGCGGTAAACGTCCGCCGGAACAAGGTAGGGCTTCATCTTGCGCTTGCGCAGAAGCAGCGCCAGCTTGCCCGACGAGGTGGTCTTGCCGGAGCCTTGAAGCCCGGCCATGAGAATGACAGCGGGCGTCCGGCCCTGGAGGGAAAGATCGGTGTCGTCTCCGCCGAGCAGGGCGACCAGCTCGTCGTGCACCACCTTTACCACCTGCTGCGCGGGGGTGACGCCCTTCATGACTTCAACGCCCAGGGCCGCCTCGCGCACGCGCTCGGTAAATTCCTTGACGACCCTGAAATTGACGTCGGCCTCAAGCAGGGCGAGGCGAACCTCCCGCAGGGCGTCCTGAATGTTCGCCTCGGTAAGCTGCGCACGTCCGCCGAGCTTGCGGAATACGTCGGAAAGTCGGTCTGTCAGGCTGTCAAACATAGCATGTCCCGGTATGGCTTGATTCAAGCCCGTTAGCGTTACGCAAGTTTTGGCGTCAAGTCAAGCGTAACCCTTCTCCGGGCGGCATCGCCCCGCAGGCCTGCATGAAACCGCCGAATCCGCGGCGCGGCGGCTTCCCTTCCCCGGATTTCCCGCGCCTGCCGGGATAAAAAATTGTACGGCGAGGGCGCGGAGGGGGTGTGTGCCGCGCGCCGTGTAAAAAAAACAGTACGCTTTCGGCGCCCCTGTGGACGCAAAAAATCGTCGATATTTTTATAACATATGGATATAAAAGTATTTGTCATGAATGGCATGTGTATTGCATAAAGAAAGACGCATCCATTCAAACAAATTTGAACGTGATGCCACACCTTGCAGGCTGCCGACCCCTATCGGCAGCCTTTTTTGCGTCGGCGTTCCGTCCGGCCGGGATCAGGCCGCCGGGTGCTCTTTCACGGCAGGCTTGCCGCGTAAAACACGTTCCGGCAGTGTCTGCGGCGGACGGCCCCTCCCGGCAGAGAGGCGGCCGCATGAACGGCAGCGGGTCCGCCCTTCTCCCGTTGAGCATGCAATTATGACAAAGGACGAAAGGAGGCTGAATGAGCGCGGTGCGGCTTGAGACGGAACGGCTTGTTTTGAGAAAGTTTGGGAAAGGAGATATGGAGGCATTGTATCTGCTTCTGAGGGACAGGGAGGTAAATGCGTTTTTGCCGTGGTTTGCCGTGAACAGCATGCGGGAAACGGAAGAGTTTTATGAAAAGCGGTTTGAAGGAAAAATGCATTACTATGCCATATGTCTGAAACAGGATGACTATCCTGTTGGTTATATAAAGATGGATATGGATGACAGCCATGATTTCGGTTATGCCCTTCGCAGGGAGTTCTGGGGCAGGGGGATTGTGACGGAAGCTGGCGCGGCTCTCGTTGAAAGGCTGAAAAAAGACGGCATTCCATACATAACGGCAACACATGACAGAAATAATCCCAAAAGCGGCAATGTGATGCGCCGACTGGGGATGAAATACTGCTATTCATCAAAAATTCCTTTGTGGTTTGAGACCTCTCCCCTTCAGGGGGAAAAGAGGAGTTGACACGACGGCGAAGCCGATGAAATCCTTTTCCGCAACCCCTCCCTTCAGGGAGGGGCAATCCGCACGCCCCCTGTCCGTCGGCTGCGGAGTCAGTCGGCGGATGGGCCGACTGTGGATTGAAACATACAGAGAGCAATGGCAGCCAAAGGATTTTCTGGTGACATTCAGAATGTATCAACGCTCTGTTGCAGAATAGTGTTGAAAAATACCTTGACCGCCGGAGGCGCGAGCGTAGCGAGCCTGGAGCGACGAGTCCCCGCCGCATGGTCATGCGGCATGGAGGGGGACGAGGAGCGGAAGTAATGTTTCGCGGAGCGGAGCCTTTGTGCGGCTGTGCCGCACAAGGGCGCAAGCGAGCCGGCCGTGGATACATGCTGCCTCTCGCCCGTGTGGAACACGGGCTGACCTTGTGGCAACGAATGTTGCCGCTCAAGCCGGAGCAAGGCCGCACGCCACGCACAACGCCGTCAACACGGTTCTGCAACAGAGCCTGTATCAACTGAATCTTGACGGGAATGAAGACAGGGTCTATCGGAAATATATGGATAACCATGCAGGTTTCATGGAAAAGGATCTGTCGGTTCATCAGAAATTCCCTTGTGGTTTGAAACATGACTCGCCGGGTCGCAGGGCATTTTCGTTTTGAGAATGCTCCCGGAGTCGGGCGGGGCGGAACTCATCTCCGCCCGCCTTGTCCGATGACGCCGCAGTTCGCCTGCGGCGTCAGGCTCCGGTGGGGACGTGAGACCCGCGGGCCGGAACACGGAAGCCGGTCGGCAGATATGTTCAAATGCAGCGCACTCTGAAAAACGAGCGATGAAATGCGTGATGAAAGAGAAATGCTGGAGCTGATTGTCGGCGTCGCCCGGAAGGATGACAGGATACGAGCCGTGTACATGAATGGTTCCAGAACGAACAGAAAGATTGGAAGGGATATATTTCAGGATTATGACATTGTCTATGTGGTAAGGGAAAACAGGCCGTTCTATGAGGACACGGGCTGGATCGATGTTTTTGGAGAAAGGCTGTATATGCAGCGTCCTGACGAGGTGGATCGCTGCAACGGGCTGGATGTGGATTTTGACAGATGCTATGGATGGCTGATGCAGTTCAGGGATGGAAACAGACTTGATCTGCATGTCGTGCCGATTGGGGAAGCGAATGTTCAGGATGACAGGCTGTGCGTGATCCTGCTGGACAAGGACGGCATTCTGCCCGAGATTCCCGAACCTTCGGATGAGGACTACCGGATCAGGAAACCGACGCAGCGTGAATTCCGGGCCTGCTGCAATGAGTTCTGGTGGGGTCTCAACAATGTCGCCAAGGGGCTGTGGCGTGAGGAAATACCGTATGTGCACAGGATGTTTTATGAGGGCAGTCATTCCCAGTTGATGAAAATGCTGAACTGGAAGGTGGGGTATGAAACAGATTTTCGGGTTTCGACGGGAAAGGCTTCACGATTCCTGAAAGATTATCTGGATGATGAGGTATGGAACAGGTTTCTTGAAACATATATCGGCGGCAGTATGGCTGATATCTGGAAATCCGTGTTTGTCATGTGCGATTTGTTCAGCGATGTCGCGCGGGAGCTGGCAGAGCGCCGGGGGCACGAGTATGACGCGGAGGAGGCGGAAGCGGCCCGCGCGTTTCTGAGCCATGTGCGGACGCTTCCCCGCGACGCGGCATCGGTTTTTTGAACAGCTTCCAATCCCCTGCCGGTCCATCCCCGGAGCGTTTTGCTCTCGAAAATATCTGCGACCAGCCCCCTGCTTCCGGCCCGCAGGTTCCGCGTCGCCGTCGGAACTGTGCGCCGCAGTTCGCATGCGGCTGCGCCGGAGGAGGGGCGTCGCGGCTTCAGTCCCGCCCCGCTCGTATTGAAGCAGAGCATTTCAATGGCAAAATGCTCTGACAGCCCGGCGTGGACCGCACTGTCCCCCTGTCCGGCGCGGGGGAGGGCGCGGAACTGCCCGTTTTTGCCGCTGTGCCGCGACTCCGGGGGCATTCCGGGGCCGGCCATGCTCTTTCCGGGCATGTTCGCCTCTTGTCTTCCGGGGCGTTTCCGGGCAGACTGCCGCCATCAAATTTCTGGAGGCAGATTCCTATGACTCTTTGTCCCTGTGGTTCCGGCAAGGAACTTGAAGCCTGCTGCGGCCCGATTCTCGACGGCGCGTCTTCCGCTCCCACGGCGGAAGCCCTGATGCGCGCCCGCTATGCCGCCCATGCCCTGGGCAGATACGATTTTCTCACCGAGTCCACCCACCCCGAATTCCGGGAAGAGGCCGACGCCGACGACATCAGGGAATGGTCTTCCCTCATGACCTGGGAAAGCCTTGAGATTCTCGAAACCAGCGCGGGCGGCCCTGAAGACGAAACGGGCGAGGTGAGCTTCTGCGCCCATTACAGCGTGCAGGGCATGCCGCAGGAGCTGCGCGAGGACGCGTTCTTCCGCAAGGAAGACGGACGCTGGTTCTATGTGGAAGGCAATGTTCACGCCCGTCAGCCCGTGCGCCGCGAAGGCCCCAAGGTCGGCCGCAACGATCCCTGCCCCTGCGGCAGCGGAAAGAAATACAAGAAGTGCTGCATGCCCCGCTAGCGCCGGGACTTGTGCGGATGCCGCGATGCATGTAGACTGAAACGGCGGGGTTTTCCGCCGCGCGCGGGCGCTTCCGCCCCGCCCCCCCTTCACAGGCATGAGGAGTGAAAGATGCAGATACGCGACTGGATGACCACGGACGTGGTGACCGCCACGCCGGAAACGTCCATGCTCAAGGTCTCCAAGATGATGAAGGAGTACAACATCCGCCGGGTTCCGGTGGTGGACCCCTCCCATCATGTGATCGGAATCATTTCCGACCGGGACGTGAAGGACGCCTCGCCCTCCAAGGCGACAACCCTGGACATGCACGAGCTGTATTACCTGCTTTCCGAGGTGAAGGCGCGCGATATCATGACGCCGAACCCCGTCACCGTGAATCTCAGGGATACGGTGGAGCGCGTGGCGCTGCTCATTCTCGAGCGGGGCATAGGCGGCCTGCCCGTGGTGGATGACGACGGCCTGCTCGTGGGCATCATTACCGATCACGATCTGTTCAAGATTCTGGTGGAAGTGAGCGGCGTGCGCAAGGGCGGCGTGCAGATGGCCGTGGCGTTCAGGGACGGCGTCGGCGTGCTGCTGCCCCTGTTCGACCTGCTGCGCGCGCACAACGCAAGCCTTGTCTCCATGCTGACGGCGGACAGCAGGCTGGGGCCGGACATGCGGGAAGTGTATCTGCGCATCAGTCCCATGGAGCGCAGCGAGGAGAACAGGCTGATCGAGGAAGTCCGGGCCAGATTCCACATGCTGTACTGGGTGCGCGAAAACGTCCACGAGGTATAGCGCCTTCCTTCCCGGACATGGCGGGAAGGGCAGGGGGATTTTGCGAATGGGCTTGCTTTTTGAAAAGGCTTGTGGCAACTTGCCTGAAGCGGCCTGATTGCCGCCTGCCTGTCAAGGTACTATCGTTTTCAGGCTTCCGTCACTGTGCGGAGGCTCCAACGTCAAACAGTCAACATGTCCAAGGAGGACGCGCATGGCTGAAGTCTCTTACAAAGGGAAGACCTTTGAAGTCGACGAAGACGGTTTCCTGCTTCGTTTCGACGACTGGTGCCCCGAATGGCTCGAATATGTGAAAGAGTCCGAAGGCATCTCGGAAATCACCCCTGACCATCAGAAGGTTCTGGACTTCCTGCAGGACTACTACAAGAAGAACGGCATCGCTCCCATGGTGCGCATCCTGTCCAAGAACACCGGCTACAAGCTGAAGGAAGTGTACGAACTCTTCCCCTCCGGCCCCGGCAAGGGAGCCTGCAAGATGGCCGGCCTGCCCAAGCCCACCGGCTGCGTGTAGGCTCTTCCGGAACACGGGCGTTGCCATAACGCGTATGATTCCAGAATAAAGGCGGAAGTTCTGCTTCCGCCTTTCCTGTTTTCGACTTTTTGATGCCGGGAACGGGTGCTGGACGTTTTTTATACTTGCTGAACTCTGACGCCTCTGTTAATAGTGGACACAACGGGTTCGCAATGAACTATCTTTTTTGGAGGCAAACATGAAACTGCGTTCTCTCGTACTCTCCGCACTGCTGGCGCTGGGCATCGCTCCCATGGCCAACGCGGCGGAAGAAGTCATCCCCACCGTGTCCAGCTTTGATTTTCTTGTTGACAACTCCGGCTCCATGCTGACCAGCCCGCTTCTGAACGCCAGATCCAAAATGGACCTCGCCAAGGATGTCATGGCCCGTGTGAACGCCCAGATTCCCAACCTGCCCTATCAGGGTTCCGTGCATCTTTTCTCTCCTGACGGCACCCCCCAGCCCTTCGGCAACTGGGATCGCGCCGGCATGGCCCAGGCCATCGGCAGGATCAGCACCGGCGGCGAAGTCGTCGGCCGCATGACCAACATGGCCTCCGGCCTTTCCGACATGACCCAGGAATACGCCGGCATGCAGAAGCCTGCCGCCGCCATCATCGTGAGCGACGGCATGGCCAACCGCGGCGGTGATCCCGTGGCGGCCGCCCGCGCCGTGTACGATTCCGTCCCCGGCCTGTGCTTCCATGTGATCTCCATGGCCGACAAGCCCGAAGGGCAGGCCGTGCTTGATCAGATTGCCGCCCTCAACCCCTGCTCCGTGTCCGTGAAGGGCGCCGATCTGCTCGCCAGCGACGCCGCCGTGAAGGACTTTGTCGAACGTGTGTTCTACGGCGTGGTGGAAGAGGAAGTCGTGATCCTGCGCGGCGTCAACTTCGCGTTCGACTCCGCCGCCCTGAACGACAAGGCCAAGGGCATCCTTGATGAAGTGGCCGAAGTGATCAAGGGCAAGAGCAGCGTGAAGCTGGTTCTCGAAGGCTGGACCGACACCACCGGCCCCGAATCCTACAATATGGGCCTCTCCCAGCGCCGTGCCGATTCCGTGAAGGCGTATCTTGAACAGAAGGGTATCCCCGCTTCCGAAATGCGCGCCGTGGGCGAAGGCGAATCCACCAAGTACGATAACGGCACTGCCGAAGGCCGTTACCTGAACCGCCGCGTTGAACTGATTTTTGAATAAACGGCAACGCGTGCCTGTCGAGAGCCCGACATTCCCTGCGGAATGTCGGGCTCTCTCAATGGAAAAACGGAAAAGGCCCATATCCCGTCCATCGGCGTCTGTTCGCCGCGCGGGGACATTTCAAACCATGGAAGCATTTCGCCATTGAAATGCTCTGCTTCAACGGAAAAGGATTTCATCGGCTTCGCCGTCTTGTCAACTCCTCTTTTCCCCCTCAAGGGGAAGGTCTCAAACCACAAAGGAATCCTGATGAAGAAACTCGCTGCTGTTCTGCTGGCGCTTGCGGTGTGCGCCGGAGGCATGTATTCCGGCGTCCGCCCGGCGGAGGCCAAAACGACCGGGGCTGCGGAAGCCAGGGCCCAGAAAGACCTTGAAACTGCGCGCAGCAGGCTTGACGCCTTCATGAGCAAGCATGTGGAACGCTGCAATCTCGCCGTGCGTCCCTGCAAGACCCAGCCTTCCATTTCCAAGCGGAACGGAAAGGTCGTGGCTTCCTACATTTCACTGGACCCCGCCTCCATTTCCACAGAGGTGCTGCCTTCCGACTCGCGGCATTTTCAGTACATTGCCCGGGTCAAATATGTGGAAAATCATTTTGAAAGCGTCGCCGCCACCAGGGAAGAAGCCCTGAAAGGCCCCTTTCACCGGATCAAGAGCCGCCGCCTGACGGAAATCGCGCGCTACACCAAGGGCAAGTGGAGTCTGTAGTTCCGCTGCGGCTTCCGTTCCATGCGGAGAAATCCGGGAGAGGGCAGCCCCGGCTTCTCCGGCGGGGAACCCGTTTTCTGCATGCGCGGCAGACCGCCCGGCTTCGTATGCCGGGCGGCAGATGCGGGGCGAGGAGCGGAAGAAATGTTTCGCGGAGCGGAGCCTTCGCGCGGCTCCGCCGTCCGAAGGGGCAGGCGGGCCGGTCGTGGACACATGCTGCCTTTCGCCCGTGTGGAACACGGGCCGCCTGTGCCGGGGCAAAACGATACGCTCCGCGCGGCGCTGTCAACACGGTTCCATGACAGAGCCGATGCAAAACGTTCCGATGTTCTCCGTATGCCGCAAGGAAGAGGTTGCCCGTTGAAACAGGATTTCCGCCCCGCTTCGCCTGCGCCGGTCGTCAAATGGGTCGGGGGCAAGCGTCAGCTTCTGGATTCCATCCTTCCCCTGCTTCCCGCGCGGATGCCGCTGTACTGCGAGCCGTTTGCCGGGGGCGCGGCCCTGCTGTTCGCCCTGCGGCCGGAGCGGGCCGTGGTGAACGATCTCAATGCCGAGCTGATGGCCCTGTACCGGGTCATCCGGGATGATGTGGAAGCTCTTGTCACCGATCTCGGCAGACATGAAAATTCACCGGAATACTTTTACGCGCTGCGCAATCTGGATCGCAATCAGGAGGCGTTTGCCGCGCTTTCTCCGGTGGAAAGGGCTTCCCGCCTGCTGTACCTGAACCGCACCTGCTATAACGGGCTGTACCGCGTGAATGCCGCAGGGCAGTTCAACACGCCGTACGGTCGCTACAGGAATCCCAATATCGTCAATGCCGAGGGGCTGCGCGCCGTCAGCGCCTATTTCAACGCGGCGGACATCCGTTTCGAGAGCAGGGATTTCGCCGCGGTGCTGGACGATTTGCCCGGAGCTTCCTTCGTCTATCTTGATCCTCCCTACGATCCGCTGTCCAGGACATCGAGTTTCACCAGCTACAGCAGGGGAGGCTTCGGCCGGGAAGAACAGATCCGCCTGAAAGAATGCTGCGACAGACTCACCCGGCGCGGCATCCGTTTTCTTCTGTCCAATTCCGCCACGCCGTTCATTCTGGATCTGTACAGAGAGTATGCGGAGTGGACGACGCTGGTGGATGCCCGGCGCGCGGTGAATTCCGTCGCGGAGGGGCGCGGCGCGGTGCGCGAGGTGCTGGTGCGCAATTACGCCGCGGATGAGAGGGCCGTGCCGGAAAGACAGGATTCCGCGCGCGGCGGGCGGACGATCTGATGGGCGTCAACGACGGCGCGTGGGAAGAACTGTTCGAGCGGCATGGCATCGCGGAAACGCTGGAACGGGACGGTTTCTGCCGCATTTCGGCGGACAGCATCCGCGCCCTGCGCGAGCCGCGGCTGATGACCAAGTTTGATCATGCGGTCAACCTGCCGCGGATTTTTGCCGAAAACGGGCTGGCCATACTGCCGGTATCACGCAGGGAGTATGTGATTTCCTCATTCCGTGCCTACGCGGAACTTCCCGGCGTTCCCTCCGGGGCGGCCCCGCGCGTGGTGCGCCCTCCGGCCTGGCTGCAGAGCCTGTCTTCCCGCTATGTGACCAGCGAGGCCGCAGCCCTGCACTATGCCGGAGCCTGCGGGATATGGGAGGACTTTCTCGCGGAGGAAGCCGTCGTGCCCACTGCGAGCGGGCGCATGGGTTCGGGCGGGTTTGCATGCATGGCGGATACGGCGCGCGGCGAGCTTCCCCTTGTCGTGCGCAATGCCCAGATTGAAATCGACATTGCCTGCGAGGGGCGCGGCTGTCTGGCGATCATCGAGGCGAAAATGGATCTGTCGGAAGATTTTCACATCCGTCAGCTCTACTACCCCTTCCGGCTGTGGCGGGAGCGTGTGGACAAGCCCGTGCGCTGCGTGTTCCTCAATTATTCCGACGGGGTATTTCTGCTGTACGAATATGCGTTTGCCGACCCCATGCGCTATAATTCCCTGAGTCTGGTCCGGGCCGGACGCTATGTGGCCGCCACGGACATCACCCGGCGGGATCTGGAAGCTCTGCTGGATGCGGCGCTTCCCGCGCCGGAGCCGCGAGAGCCATTTCCCCAGGCCGACAACTTCGCCAGGGTGGTCAATCTGCTGGAACTGCTGGCCGCGCGTTCGATGAGCCCGGAGGAAATCAGTTCGGCCTATTCCTTTACGCCGCGTCAGGCGGCCTATTACAGTGCGGCCGGACGTTATCTGGGGCTGGCTGTCCACGCGGGAGGCCGGGGCGGCGCACGTCATGAACTGTCCGAGCGCGGGCGCCGGATCATGGGGCTGCCCCTGCGGGAACGCAAGCTGGCACTGGCCGCGGCGATACTGGAACATGCCGTGTTCCGGGAAACCCTGCGCGCCGCGCTTGCCGCAACCGGCGGGACGGCGCTTCCCCCGCGCGGGGATATCGTGCGCATCATGCGCCGCGCCGCGCCGGGCGGGATGGAAGGGGAAAGCACCTTCACCCGCAGGGCCTCTACCGTGCGTGGCTGGACGAGCTGGCTTCTGGATATGTGCGGAACTCTCCCCGGAACTTTCAGAGCGTTCTGATCTGCCGTCCATGCCCCAGACCGCCGGAGGCACGCGCGTCAGCGCGTATGGAGCGACGACGCCCGCCGCATGGTCATGCGGCATGGAGGGGCACGGAGTGCGAGCGCGGCGTTTCCGCGCAAGGCGCAAGCGGGAGCGGGTATCGGCAACGCCGATCGAGCGTCATCAGAAGGTCGCGGAAGCCATGTCCCGCGGAGCGGAGCCGGCCGTGGATGCATGTCGTCTTTCGCCCGTGTGGAACACGGTCTTCCTTTGCGGCAACGGATTGCCGCCCATGCCGGAGCTGCGCCATACGTCACGCACGGCGCCATCAACATAATTCTGCAACAGAGCGAGGGGAAAAGAGTTCTTGACAAGACGGTGAAGCCGATAACATCCTTTTCCGTCCGCTGCGGAGCCGGCCTGCGGACGGGGCGAGGGGAGATTGAAACATACAGCCCGAAGGAGCGTCTGATGAGACTGAAGAAACGGGAATGCAACGAGGAAGAATTTTTTGACGAGGTCTTCAGCGCGGCGGACGATCTGGCCCTGGCGATGAACGCGGGGGATTTTCCCTATGTCATCCCGGTCAACTTCGCGCAGGAAAGGGCGAACGGCGCGCGGCGCATCTATATTCACTGCGCTCCCGAGGGGCGCAAGCTCGATCTGCTGCGGGCGGACGGACGGGTAGCCTTCATGCTGCATGCGGGCGTGGAAATCGATCGTGAACACGCCACCACGATCTATACATGCCTGTGCGGTACGGGGAGAGCGGTGATCGTGGAGAACGCGGAGGAAAAGGGGCACGCTCTGGACGCCATTGCCGCGCGCTATCAGGCCCGCTGCCATGTGCCCGCCCGCCCCGGGGACATCGCCCGGGTGGCGATTCTCCGCATCGACGTGGAGAGTCTCAGCGGCAAGCGCCGCCCGCGCGGTTGAGCGGAGCGGGCTTCCGCCAGAGCGTTTTGCTCGCGAAAATATCTGCGGGCCGGACCCAGTGTTCCGGCCCGCAGGTTTCACGCCTGAAGCCGGAGCTTGACGCCGCAATTCACTTGCGGCGACACCGGAGAAAGGGGGGCGTCGCGGCTTCAGCCCCGCTTCGCCTGACTCCGGGAGCATTTTCAAAACGAAAATGCTCTACAGCGCAATGTAATGGGGGATGATGTCCTCACGGCTTCCGTCTTTCAGCAGAAAACCGCCGGGAATGACGCCCAGCCGGGTAAAGCCCAGCTTTTCATACAGGCGCAGGGCCGCGGTGTTGGTTCTGACCACCGCGTTGAACTGAAGGATGCCGAATCCCAGCTCCTTCCCCTTCGCCATGCAGTGCCGCACCATCTGTTCGCCGACATGCCGCCCGCGCATGCCGGGGCTGACGGCATAGCTGGCATTGCAGATATGCCCGCACCTGCCCACGTTGTTCGGATGCAGGATATACAGGCCCGCAAGCTCTCCGTTTCCGGCGTCGCGGGCTATGCCCGTGAAGGACTGCGCAGAGAAGAACTCGTCCCCCGTGATTTCCGTCAGAAGTTCCGTCTGCGGGAAGGCGCGGCCTTCCTCCACAATGCCGTTCCAGATGCGGACGGCTTCGGCCGCATCTTCTTTCCTGTATTCCCGTATGGTGATGTTCATCAGACAGTCCGTCATGTTTTGAATTTTTTCCCTCTGCGCTGTCATGGAACCGTGTTGACAGCGCTGCGCGGGGCGTATCGTTCTGCTCCGACACCGGCGGCAGTATTCATTGCCGCGAGGCGGCCCGTGTTCCATACGGGCGAAAGACGGCATGCATCCGCAGCCGGCTTGCTTGCGCCTTCGTGAAGCCGCGCTTCACCCGGTTCCGCTCCGCGGGACATGGCTTCCGCGACCTCCTGATGACGCTCGATCGGCGTTGCCGATACCCGCTCCCGCTTGCGCCTTGCGCGGAAACGCCGCGCTCGCACCGCATGCCCCCTCCATGCCGCATGGTCATGCGGCGGGGCGCCATTGCGGCTCTTGATGCCCGCAAGCCTCGCGCCCCCGGCGTTCAGGGATATGTCCACCACCATTCCATGACAGAGCCTTTCCCTTCAGGGCATGTTCAAACTGGAAATGCTTCATGAACAGCGGGCATTCCCGCACTCCGCGGCATGTTTCAATCCACAGTCGCCCCATCCGCCGACTGACTGAAGCGGCCGACGGACAGGGGGCGTGCGGATTGCCCTCCCTGAAGGGAGGAGATTTCAAACCACAGGGGAATTTTTGATGAAGTGTCCCGGAGTGCCGCCGGGACCGCGCCGGGCGCAGGCCCGGCGGATGGCGGGATGTCCCGCACGGGGGCAGCGGCTCAGATGCGGATGCTGTCGCGGATATCCGAGAGGCGGTTCCGGGCAAAGAGCATATAGGAGATGATCAGTTCCCCGGAGTTGAAGGAAGAGGTGATGTACATGGGGTCATAATCGCAGATGCGATCAAGATAGACCATGGCTTCCTTCATGTTGGCCTCGTTGTTTTTGGCGGCGATTTCCGGGTACAGGTCATAAATGGCTTTCACATAGTCGCGCACCACCAGCATGATGCCCTGAGCCTCGTAAATGCGGTTGTCCAGGGTGTAGAAGGGAAGCTGCTGGCTGTTTTCCAGCAGGCCGAGCGCGTGCCCGAACATGCTCTCTCCGAGGATGAGGTTGAAGGCGGAATAAATGTCGTCGGTGCGGCAGTTATAGATGGCCTTGCCCTCGTCCAGCTCCTGCTTGTACTTCTCCACGCGCTTCAGGCCGCGCTTGTAGGCGCTTTCCGCCGAGGGCACGAAGAAATAGCCCCAGCGCTTGGGGCCGAAGGTGAAGTCATTGACGCGCGCGTCATAAAGACTCTGGTTTTCGCGGTCGCTGGACCCCAGCTTGGCAATGACGGTGGAGTAATGGTCAAGCAGTGTCTTGGTGGCGTAGTAGGTGCCGAACTGGCGGTACGCGCGGTTGTCCAGCACATAGGGGTTGAACAGGATGTCGTTGGCGCTCCAGCCGAAGGTGGAATTCAGCTCGTAACGCATCCGGGCGGTCAGGGCGTCAATGAGTTCCTTGCCTTTCTGCTCGTCCGTCATGCCTTCCGTCACCGTCACCTGATAGGGAACGGGAAAACGGGTCTGGTCGATGAGTCCGTAAAGCTTTTGCGAGCCCCATACCACAAGGAGGATGGAACAGAAAAGCAGGGCCTGAACGGCCAGGGTCTTGACGGCGATGATAATATGATGTCTGTCGGGTTTGAACATGGTTGTCCTTGTCTGTCTTTCGCGCTCGCGGCGCGTGTTGCGGCGCGGAAACGTCAGTCCGCGCGGAAAAACCGGAAAAGCGGGCGCACTCGGCGCTCTGGCAGTCAGTCTAGCCGAGGGACGGGGCAAGAGCAAGCCGGTTATAATTCGGGGAAGAAAAACCCCCGCTTCGGAAGCGGGGGTGGTGGTACGGGCGGGGGAGCCTGGAGCGTTTTGCTCTTGAAAATATCTGCCAGTCAGGACCCTGTGTTCTGGCTCGCAGGTTTCACGCCGCCGTCGCTCTGCGCCGCAAGTGAATTGCGGCGACACCGGAGAAGGGGGGGCGTCGCGGCTTCAGTCTCGCCCCGCTCGACTGAAGGAGAGCATTTCGCCATTGAAATGCTCTAATCCCATTCGCGCTTGTCTTCGATGGGCTTGATCTGCGGAGGCAGCGTGCCCGGGGCAAGAATGCGCAGTTCGGGACGGAGCTTGATGCGTTCGCGGAAGAGATGCAGCAGTTCGTCCTCACGCCGGAAGTTGCTGGCTTCGACGTACAGCACCATTTCATCCACACCGCCGGGGTTGGTGACTTCAATCTGCCAGCGCTTGATTTCCTCGAAGCGGGCCAGCACCTGCTCGACCTGATGGGGGTAGACGAACATCCCCTTGATGCGGGCGGTGGTGTCCACGCGGCCCACGATGCTGCCGAGGCGGGGGCTGGTGCGGCCGCAGGAACAGGGCGCGCGGTCGATGTAGGAAAGGTCGCCGGTGGCAAGGCGGATCAGCGGATAGGTCTTGTTGAAGCTGGTCACGACCACTTCGCCCACTTCGCCGTCCTTGAGCGGAATGCCGGTATCGGGATGGCAGATTTCCACAAAGCAGCGGTTGGAGATGTGCAGCCCGTTGCGCTGGAAACATTCGTAGCCGATGCAGCCCACATCCGCCGTGCCGTAGCCCTGCCGCATGATGATGTCGTATTTCTTTTCCATCTGTCCCCGGATTTTTTCCGACAGACGTTCGCCGGTGACGAAGGCGACTTCAAGAAAGAGGTCCTTGCGCAGGTTGAGCCCCTTTTCCTCCGCCTTCTGGGCCAGATGCATGAGAAAGCTGGGCGTGCCCACATAGCCGGAAACGCGCAGCTTCTGCATGATGTCAAGCTGCGTGGCGGCGTCGGTAGGCCCGGCGGGAATGGTGGCGCAGCCCAGGTTGCGCAGCGGCTCCTCAAACATCAGGCCCGCCGGGGCAAGGTGATAGTTGAATGTCACCTGTACGGCGTCGCCGGGACGGAACCCCACGGAATAGAAGGCTTCGGTATAGCCCCAGTAGTCGTCGTTGCGGTCTTCGGGATCGAAGATCGGCCCGGGGGAAAGGAACACGCGGCGCAGCTCGCCGATGTCCTTGGTCAGAAGACCGCCCAGACGCGGCCCCATGGTCTGGAGGAAGATGAGTTCCTTCTTCTTGAGGATGGGGATATGCTTGATGTCGGAAATCGTCTTGAATTTCTCGACATTGAACTGGGCGCGGTCAAAGCGCTTTTTCACATCCTCGGAATAGCGGTACGCATAGGACAGCAGATCCTTGAGCTGGATCAGGTTGTACTGGCGGCGTTCGCTTTCGTCGAGCACTTCACGGCGGCTGTAGATGCCTTCCGTACGGTCTTTGCGGGTCATGGCGGACTCCCTTGCAGATATTTTGGGATAACGTAGTGTCGTTGCGGAAAAAATGCAAGAAATATTTTATTTTATAAGTAATTACAATAAATTATGTGCATAATGCCGGAGTGCGGGCTTTGCATGTCCGGCTGGAATAACCCGTTTTCCCTTCCTCCTCCCGGCGGGGGAAAGGGGCCTGCCAGGGGCATTTTCGCATTGAAAATGTTCCCGGAGCAGGGCAGGCGAGAATCATCTCTGCTGTCCTTATCCGTAACGCGCCGCGCCGCTTCCCTTCTCCGGTGTCGCCGCAGATGAATTGCGGCGTGAAAACTGCGCGCCGGGACATGGGGCATGGCTGGCAAATACTTTGGGTTATATTAAAATTTCTGGCTGATCAGCAATCACAGGTCGTTATCTGCCCCGGTTTCAACGGCAACAAATGTTGCCGTGAAGGCAACTGTACTTCCAGCGCGGTGAAACGCCCCTTTTGGCAACGGCCGGCTGCGCAGCCGGCCGAGGATACAAACTGCCTCTGGCGGATTTGCTTCCGCAAATCCAGGATGCTTTTCGGAGCCTTTGGGCGGTGCAGCGCAGTTAAACCTTAGAAAAAGGTTTAATCTCGGCTGTCAAACTTGAAATGTTTGGAGCTTTTTTTCAAACATTCTGGACCAAACTCATTAAAGATTTTCTTCCATCCTTTCGGATCTCCTGACTCCAGGCTTGTCACACAGTCAGGATCTGCAAAATGATTTACAAAACGGAAATATATTGTGTCATTTTGCATTGATATAATGCTGTTGTGATGTTGTTTTTCTTCCATTATACAGAGTATATTAAAATTTTTTGTCTTTGATTGAAGGATTTCAAGTATTGATGAAATATATTTTTCATGATTGATATTATCTCTTAATGTAAAGATAAATAATTTTTTTTCATTTGAATTTAAATAATTTGTAAATTTTTTTATAAGATAACGTAATCTTGATTTTAACTCATCAATATCACTTTGTATGGTTTCCTTGCTTGCTGTAGTATAATCATTTGATCTGCCATGAAAAAGAAATTCTGTTGGGATATGTTTAATCATGCCGTATTCGAGGGGGCATAGTTCTCCATTAAGAAGTATGTCTGGATGTTTAAGAACAGAAATCATATGTTCTTCGCGGATATAGGCCCATGCAAAAAGATTTGAATCGATAAATCCGAATTGACGAAAAAAATAGAATGCAACTTCACAGTTTTTTCCCAGCATAATAATTTGTGAGTACTTTTTCATATGTTTTCTGTGATAGATATAACGTAATCTTATTTTTAAGGACTTTTTGTATTTAAGTAAGAAACGTTCAAACTCATAGAGAAGGGGAATTTTCATGGCATCACCATAACCTGTGAAGAATTCAGACTTGTATCGCAATAAAATGTCTCATTGGACAAGTGCTGTCAATATAATGGTGATTGACTATATTTTTCAGACAGTTGGACAAAACCCCGGAGATAATTTATATTGCAGGCACTGGAAAGCCCATTCTGTCATCGTGAGGATTCGCATGTCCGCAGTCAATCTTGCCGCTTCCCTGCCCAGGGTCATCCTGATGGGCCGCCCCAACGTGGGCAAGTCCACGCTGTTCAACCGCCTGATCCGCAGCCGGAGGGCCATCACGCACGACCGTCCCGGCGTCACCCGGGATCGCATGGAGGGCACGGTGCGCGGCCGTGGAAAGGTTCCGTTCATTCTGGTGGATACGGGCGGCGTGACCATGGATGGGCACGAGAGCGCGGTGGAAGGGCCGCGTGGTCTGCGCGGCTTTGAGGAAGACATTCTCCGGCAGGCGAAGGAGGCCGTGGCCGAAGGCGCGGTGATCTGTCTGGTGGTGGACGGGCGCGACGGGCTGACCCCCTTTGACGAGCATCTGGCCGCTCACCTGCGCAGGACGGGCAAGCCCGTGCTGCTGGTGGTGAACAAGGTGGACGGCATGGAGCGCGAGGACATGATGCTGGCGGAGTTCCACGCGCTGGGCTTTCCCCTGATGGCCGTTTCCGCCGAGCATGGGCACAATGTCCGGGGGCTGGAAGAGGAAATCCGGGCGCTGCTTTCCGCGCGGGCTCCGGAAGACGGCGGCCGGGAGGAAGAGGATGACGCGGCGGGAAGCGCCGGACGTCCTGACGAGGGAACCGGAGACGGGGCGGAGGACGCCGGAGACGGGACGGAGCTTCCCGACGGGGGGCCGTTGCGCCTGTGTCTGCTGGGCCGTCCCAACGCGGGCAAGTCGTCACTGGTCAACGCCTTTGTCGGCAGGGAGCGCATGATCGTCAGCGACGAGGCCGGAACCACGCGGGACAGTGTGGACGTGCCGCTGGAGCGCAAGGGACGCAGCTATGTTTTCGTGGATACCGCCGGTGTGCGGCGGCGATCCCGCATTACCGACACGGTGGAGCGTTTTTCCGTCAATTCCTCGCTGAAAAGCACGACCAAGGCGCATGTGACCATGCTGGTCATCGACGCCACCGGCGGTCTGACCGCGCAGGACAAGCGCCTGGTTGAGCTGCTGGACGAACGCAAGACGCCCTTCCTCATCGTTCTCAACAAGATGGATCTGGTGCCGGTGAAGGCGCGCGCCGCTCTGAAACGGCAGTTCGCGGAAGAACTTTCCTTCTGTTCCCATGTGCCGATCATGCCCGCTTCCGCGCGCAGGGCGGAGGGGCTCGCCGCCCTGCTGGAAATGGCCGGGCGCATCCGCGAGGAATGTGCGGTGCGGGTACCTACCGGACAGCTCAACCGTGCCATGGATGAGGTGCTTGCCCGGCATCAGGCGCCGGTGGTGCGCCGGGTGCGGCCCAAGTTCTTCTATCTGACCCAGGCCGAGAGCCGGCCGCCCACGTTCGTCTTTTTCGTCAACGACGCGGAGCGCGTGGCGGATTCCTATGCCCGCTACCTTGAGAAGTCCCTGCGCGGGCTGTTCGGCATCGCCCATGCGCCCATGCGCGTCCGTCTGCGTTCCTCCCATGGCAGGAAGGGGGAAAGGAAGGACGAATAAGCCCCTCCCGCCGGGGCGCATGTCGAAAATCATTCCCTTCTCGGCAGAAGTGCCGCATGGTGAAGGAACGCGCGCAAACGGCGCGCCTGTCTGATAACCATGGAGGCATGTATGAGTTCTCTTGTTGTTGTGGCCTATCCGAGTCTGTATCAGGCCGAGGAAGTGCGCCTGCAGCTTTTGAAGATGCAGAAGGAATATCTGGTGGATCTGGAGGATGCCGTCATCGCCGTGCGCAAGGCGGACGGCAAGGTAAAGCTGCACCAGTTGTACAGTCTGACCGCCGCCGGAGCGGTGGGCGGGGGATTCTGGGGGCTGCTCATCGGGCTTATTTTCCTGAATCCGCTGCTGGGTGTCGCGGTGGGCGCTGGGGCCGGAGCCGTTTCCGGCGCATTGTCCGATGTGGGCGTGAACGACGAGTTCATGAAGAATGTCGCCCGCCAGCTCCAGCCCGGGCATTCCCTGCTTTTCATCCTGTTCCGCGGCATCACGCTGGACAAGGCGCTTGAAGAGCTGCGCGGCACGGGAGGCACGGTGATCCGGACGTCCCTGTCCCATGAGGATGAAGCCCGCCTGCGCGCGGCCCTGCGTGACGGCGCGCCGGAAAAGAGCGCATCTTCCGCTGCGGAGCCGGGCGCGTCTCCCGCCGGAGGAGAGAAAAGCGCGGCGGCTTCCGGCGCGTCTTCTTCGGTTGTAGCCGTGGAACCCGGCGGCGAGGCTCACTTTGAAAACCGTACCGGCGGCAGGGACGACATTCATCTTGTGGATGAAACCGCCACCGATCCCGTGACCCGGGCCATGAACGCGGCCCGGGGCTGAACCCCGCGCGGGACGCGCGTCCGCGCGCGCTCCGGCATTTTCCCCTGATCCTGTACCGGCCCGCGCCGGGGCGGCGAACTGCCTGCCCCGGCGCGGGCGCAGCGTTTCAGGGCGCTTTGTGATCGAAAGTGTCTGTCGGGCAGGGAGAGCCACGTTTGGCTCTGTTCAAGTTTACGGCTGACAGGGAGAATTCATGCTCCTTTAACCGCCGGAGGCGCGAGCGTCAGCGAGCCTTGAGCGACGCCGGAAGCCGCCGCCTGCTGTCCATGCCTGCATGGCCTCCGGGACCGCTCGATGGGCGGTTCGGCGTCACGCGCCTCTCTCCCGCATCCATGCCGCTCCGAACGCCAGCATGATCGCGGCGAGGCAGAGATAGGCCGCATCCATGCCCAGCAGTTCTCCCATGCCGTAGGCGGCAAAGGGGCCCAGCGCCGCGCCGCAGTCAACGATCAGGGAATAGCGGCGCATGAAGTCCCGCCCGGCCTGTTCGCTTCCGGCCGAGAGGGAGCGCCGGGTGGCGACATCCGACGCCGCGGCGTCGGCCAGCGTGGTCAGCGCGGTTCCTGAAAGCTCAACGCCGAGCAGAACAAGGCACCAGGGAACCAGAGGCAGGGGCAGGGCGCTCATTCCGAAGGTCAGCGCGGCGAACAGGAGAGAGGCGATCATCATGTTCCGGCGGCCGAATCGCAGATCGGACAGCCTGCCGAACCAGGGGGCGACCCATGGCTCCCAGGCCCAGCGCAGCGCCTGGAGAGCTCCGCCCAGGGTGGCCGCGCCCAGAACCAGCCCCCCGAACATGATGACGTCCCCGAGATGCCGGCTGATCATCCGGGTCAGCGTCGCGGCATACAGGCCCTGATAGGCCAGAGCCTCCACCGCTCCGGTGACGAGAACCAGAAGAACAATTCCTTCCGCGCGCGTCCGGGCGCGGGGAAGACTGTTCCCGCCGTCTTCCGGCAGTCCGGCTCCGGCCCTTCCGCCGGAAAGCGTCAGCGCGGCGAACATGGACAGGGCTGTTCCGGAGCCGAACAGCGCGGCGGTGGCGGAGAAGCCCATGAAATCGGCAAGAATGCCGCCGAGCAGCATGCCCACCAGACTGCCGATGCGGTACAGCCCGTTGTACAGCCCCATGTAATATCCGCGCGTGCTGTTGTCGGACACGTCGAGAATGCAGAAAAAGCCGCCGATGCGGAGCAGCGTCCAGGAAAGCCCCCAGACCGCGCGCAGAAGGAGCCAGACGGCAAGGCTTTCCGCAAGGGCGTAACCCAGGGTGGAAACGGCGGCCAGCAGCGTGGCGAGCAGAATGCCGCCGCGTATGCTGATCACGCGGTACAGGCGGCCCACAAGCGGATTGAGCGGAAGGCGGATCAGCCGGTTCATGGACAGGATGATCCCCACTTCCCACAGCGAGGACAGCCCGGCGTCCTGATAGTGCACGGGCAGCACGATATACAGCATGGAATCACCGAACAGACAGGCCGCCGTGATCAGCGAGACGACAATGACATATGCCTTTCCGGAAGCTGAACAGATGGGCATGTGATGACCTCGGGGGACTTGCGGGCCGGACATCCGTCCGTCCGCCGGCGCGCTGCGGGAGGGGGCGTTCCGGCGGCGTCGCGGAAACAGCGCTGCATGCAGGGAGAAGGGGACTCAGCCGGAACAGGGGCCTGCATAACGGATATCTTCCAGAGATACCGCAATGTGATGGCGCTGCTCGATCCAGTCCTTGATATGCCGGTGACTGGCGGCGCGGGATTTCGCCTTCTGTTCCAGCATGGCCCGGTCGGCTCTCTTTATGAGTTCCCCCGGCGGCACGTCGCCGTTTTCACTGGTGGCCATGCCGAGGGAAAGGAGGACGGGAATCCGGCTTTCATCAAAAATTCCTTTGTGGTTTGAAACCTCCCCCTTCAGGGGGAAAAAGTGGTTGACAAGACGGCGAAGCCGATGAAATCCTTTTTCGTAACCCCTCCCTTCAGGGAGGGGCAATCCGCACGACCCCTATCCGTCGGCTGCGGAGTCAGTCGGCGGATGGGGCGACTGTGGATTGAAACATCGCTGTTGCAGGCTTCAAGGCCGTATACGATATCTCCCGCGATGCGCCTGGCCTGAGCTGCGGAACAGCCGGGCAGCAGGGCGACGAACTCGTCGCCGCCCATGCGGGCCACGCAGTCGGAAAGGCGCATGCTGCGCCGCAGCAGCGTGGCCCCCTGCACAAGAACCTCATCGCCCGCCGCATGGCCGAGGTGATCGTTGATGAGCTTCAGTCCGTTGACATCGCAGGAAATGATGCTGAGAGGCCAGACCGGGCGGGCGTTCAGCTCCTCCAGTCTCACTTCAAGGAAGGCCCGGCTGCACAGTCCGGTGAGAATATCCCGCCGGACCATGTCCTCGAGCTTCTCCCGGCCGAGCTGGGCGGTGCTGATATCGGTATGCATGCCGATAAGGCGGGTGGCCCTGCCGTTTTCGTCACGATGGGTGACATGCCCGCGCCCCAGTATCCAGGCCCATGTGCCGTCCGCCTTTTTCAGGCGATAGGTGACCTCGAAGGAGTTCCCGTTGCGCGGGGATTCCACAATGGCCTGTTGTATGGGGAAGGTGCGCGCGTAGTCGTCGGGGTGGATCTTCCGCGCCCAGGTTTCCAGGGTCGCGGGGAAGGTGTCCTCGGTATAGCCCAGCATGGAAAGGTATTGCGGGCTGTAATAGACGGTGTCGTTCGTGGCGTCCCAGTCCCACAGCCCGTCGCCCGTGCTGTGCACGGCAAGGGTCAGCAGCGAGCCCGACCCGGTCGCGCCGCAGACCGCCGGCTGCAGATTGCCCGCGAGCAGCGCGGCGCGGCCTTCGTGATCGCGTTTCAGAACCGAGATGCTGACCTTGAGGCGCGTGCATGCCCCGTCTTCCCGATGGAAGAGAAGAATATCCTCGAACTGATCCCGGGAACTGCCGGGAGCGCAGACAAGTTTCAGTTCCGCGAGCCGTTCCCGTTCGTTCGCGTGAACAAGCTCAAGGCTCTCTTCAAGGGGGGCGGAAAATGGAGCGGGGCGTTCGCGCCCGAGGAGGATCGCGCAGTTGCGGTCGAACCGGATGGAGCCTTCGGGCAGGAAGGCCGCCATGTATCCGGCAACGGGAACAAGTTCCTTTCCCTTTTCCGCGATTTCCATATTGCCGAGCACATGCGTGGGGCGGCCGTCCTCGCCGCGGCGGAGAACTCCCGCATGTTCCAGCACCTGCATCCTGTCAAAGAAATGCAGCAGGCTGAAATGCTGTTCGCGGGAAGACTGGGATTCCTCCAGCGCGTGACGCACGGCATCCTGTTCCGCCGGAGGAAGGTGCGTCAGATAGTCGTCCATGCGGGCGGGTGCGTCCGCACGGGAAAGCCCAAGCCTCCGTTTCGCGCCCATACTCAGATACAGGCGGTCGGAGGGAACCTCCCACAGCCATAATGGTTCGTCGGATTCCTCGATAAAAGTTTCAAGGGAAAGATGCGGCGATGTCGTCATAAGCTCTTTTTCTGCGCGTTTCACAAAAGTTTTTCCCGGCCCTTTCGCAGGCACGGCTCTGTTTCCCCCGCAGGCACGGCGCATCAGGCCGGAAAAGGACGCTGCGGGCAGTTTTCCTGCCGTTTCCGCAGGAAGTCCAGCGCCTCGGGAAGGTTCAGACTGCCTTCATACAGGGCGCGGCCGGAAATGGCGCCTTCCAGTCCGGCGTTGACGCTGAGCGGATACAGCGCCTCGATATCGGCGAGTGTATTCACCCCGCCCGCCGCGATGACCGGAACCGGACTTTCCCGGGCGAGTTTTTCCAGCATGGGCAGATTGACCCCGCTCTGCATGCCGTCGCGGGTGATGTCGGTATAAATCAGAAATGCCGCGCCCGCGTCCGCCAGACCGGGCACGACGTCTTCCACCATAAGGCCCGCGTCTTTCACCCATCCCCTTGTCTTGAGACGGCCGTCCGCCGCGTCGAGCGACACGCCGATGCGGCCGGGGAAGAGCCTGCAGATGCGGGAAAATTCTTCGGGGGCTTCCAGAGCCAGCGTGCCGATGATCAGGCGGCTGACTCCGGCGTCAAACCACATGCGCGCGGCGGCTTCGTCCCGCACGCCGCCGCCGAGCTGGACGGGGATATCCAGCGCGGCGCAGATCGCCTTCACCTGTCCGGCGTTGACGCTTTCCCCCTGAAAGGCTCCGTCCAGATCCACCAGATGCAGCCATTCGGCCCCTTCCTCCTGCCAGCGCAGCGCGGCGGCAACGGGATCAGGGGAAAAAACGGTGGATTCCTCGGCCTTGCCCTGTCTGAGGCGGACAGCCCGGCCTCCCTGCAGATCGACGGCGGGAAAGATGATCATGGTGCGTCCTCCGGAATATGCTGTGATTGAAAGTCTCTGCCGCTCATGCGCCGTGTTCCGGCCCGCAGCTTTCACGCCTGAATCCGGAGTCTGACGCCGCAGGTGAACTGCGGCCGCGCCGGGGAAGGCGGTGTCCTGCCCTGTCCGGCTCCGCGGAGCATCTCAATGGAAATGCTCCGGCACTGTCTGACCCGGGCATTTCGTCAAAAATTCCTTTGTGGTTTGAGACCTCCCCCTTCAGGGAGAAAAGAGCATCTGATAAGACGGCAAACCCGATGAAATCCTTTTCCGTACCCCCTCCTCTCAGGGAGGGGCAATCCGCACGATCCCTCTCCGTCGGCTGTTTCAGTCAGTCGGTGGAAGGGGCGACTGTGGATTGAAACATTCCGGAACGGCATGTCCGGGAAAGCCGGGAAAGCGAATCCGGCAAACGCCCCGGAAAGAGAGGGGCAAGGGGGAGGAAAATGTTTTCCCTCCCCCTCATCAAGGATTCCCTCAGGGGTTGAAATCTCTCCGCAGCCTCTCCCTCCCGGGAGGGGCACTCCCCACGCCCCCTGTCCGCCGGCTGCGGAGTCAGCCGGCGGACAGGGGGCGTGGATGGAAACATGGCCGCGGCAATCCATAACCTGTTACAGGCCGAGTTCAAGAACGGCCTTGTCCATGCCCTCGCCGCACAGCGCTTCCGCGGTTACCCATTTTCCCTTGCGCTTGAAGAATTCCCCGATGCCCAGCAGATTGCTGGCCAGGGCCTCCTGGGTTTCGGCATAATGGGAGCGCTGCACCACGGGAATTTCACCGCCGCCGGGCAGGGCGCGGGCGGAGGCGTCGCGGGTGTCGAGCAGGAACACGTCCATGCTGACGGCGGCGGGAGAGGTGACCCCCATGTCGCCCCCCTGACGTTCCTGCCAGTCCAGAAGCATGGGCAGCACCAGAAGATCCACCTTCTGCCTGCGGGCATAGTCAAGCCATGTGGCCAGCGCGCTGCGCCGACCCTGTTCATCCAGGACCGGGACGGAAGGAAGCCCCGTGCGGGAGAGGAAGCGGAAGTTCACGGCGCGGCTCCGGAGCTTTTTCTCGAACATGGAATCCAGCGCGGCAAGCTGTTCCGGCGTGGCGCGTCCCTGCGGATCGGGGATGAAGCCCGCCAGCAGATCCACTCTGGTCAGCGGCTGGACAAACGGGGCCACACCCACCGTAAGGGCGCTGTGTTCGAGCGGGTGCGGCGCGACGCTTTTCTGGCAGGCCCACAGGCCGATGCAGAGCAGCAGGGAAAGAAGCGGAAACATGAGGGAACGGATGCGGAAGCGCATGGGAAATCCTTGTCTGGCCCTGCGGGCCGTTGCGGCGTGTGATGCCTGTCAGTCCAGGCTGCCCTTGGTGCTGGGGATGGCGGAACCCGTGCGCCGCACGGCGTCGCGCAGCGCGACGCCCATGCCCTTGGCGGCGGATTCCAGCAGATGATGACCGTTTTTGCCGTGCCGGAACTCGATATGGGCGTTGAAGCGTCCGGCGGAGGTGAAGGCCTTGTAGAATTCCCGCCACACGTCCTTTTCCTCCCGGGCCAGCACCGGAGGAAGCAGCTCATCGCCCCGCCATTCCAGCCAGGGACGGCCGGAGAGATCCACGGCGACCTCGGCCAGCGCCTCGTCCATGGGCACTCTGGCCCATGCCGCGCGGGTGATGCCCCTGCGCTCGCCCAGCGCCTGAAACAGCGCCTGCCCGAGACACAGGCCGACATCTTCCGTGACATGATGGGCGTCGACGTGCAAATCCCCTTCGCAGCGCAGGCTCAGATCAAAACCGGCCCAGAACGCGATCAGGGCAAGCATGTGGTCGAGCATGCCGAAGCCGGTGGCGATTTCCGCCCTGCCTCCGCCGTCAAGCGAGAGCGCGAGGGCGACGCGGGTTTCTCCCGTGCTGCGGGAGATTTCGGCAGTCCGGACCGGAAATGCCGGGGCAGTCATGGAGATGTCGGCATCAGGCATGTTCGCTTCCTTCCCTTTTCGTGCCGGCGTCTTCGGCGCGTTCCCCGTCCGCCCCGGCGGCGTCCGCCGCGTCGGCGGGCTTTGCGGCGCTCCTGCCCTTTCGCGCCAGAGCCGACACATACACGCTCACCTCATACAGCACCAGCATGGGGGCCGCCATGAGGCACTGGGAGAACACGTCCGGCGGGGTGAGAATGGCGGCCACGATGAATATGGCCAGAACGGCATATTTGCGGTGGCGGCGCATGGCCTGAGGCGTGAGCAGACCCATCCTGGAAAGAAAGTAGGAGAACAGCGGCATCTCGAACACCAGGCCGAAGGCGAGAAGCAGCTTGACCACGAAGCTCAGGTATTCATCCACCGAAATCATGGGCACGATGACGTCCGTGGCGAAACTCATGAAAAATTCGAAGGCCACGGGGAACACCATGAAATAGCAGAAGGCCGCGCCGGACAGGAAGAACAGCGCGGAGAGCAGGGAAAGCGGCAGGATGGCCCGCTTTTCCTCCCGGTACAGGCCGGGAGCGATGAACGCCCAGAGCTGATAGAAGGCAAAGGGGCTGGTAAGAAAAACCGAGGCCAGCAGAGCCAGCTTCATGTAGACGAAAAACAGACCCTGCGGCGAAAGGAAGGTAAGCTGGCCGTTGGGCGGCAGATTGGCCTTGAGCGGGATGAGCAGCCAGTCATACATGGGTTCGGCCACGCTGTAGCAGGCGAAAAAGCCCAGAATGACCGCAATGACCACACGGGTGAGGCGGCGGCGCAGTTCGCCCAGATGACCGAGCAGCGTCATGGGCTCGTCGTCTTCGGGCGCGTCGTCCTCTTCTTTCTTCCCGCCGTCCGGAGAGGCCGGCGCGGCGGCGGACGGCGCGGGCGGCAGAGGAGGTTCGCCGCCTCCTGTCCCGGCGGCCGGGGAAGATGCGGGAGCATCCCCGTCCCCTTCCCATGTCACGGCGCCCGGCTCGGGGCGGGAATCTTCGGGAGGCAGGGGCAGCTCCTCCTCGTCGTCATCTCCGGGGGGCAGATCGGCTGCGGACGGCAGAACGTCCGGGGCGGCCCCGGCATCCTGCCCGGAAACAGGCGCTTCCGTCATGACCGGGGCTTCCGGCATCATTTCGGGACGCGGCTCGTTCATCAAAAATTCCTTTATGGTTTGAAACCTCCCCCTTCGGGGGAAAACAGTCTGTTGACGACACGGCGAAGCCGATGAAATCCTTTTTCGCAACCCTCCCGTCAGGGAGGAGCAATCCGCACGTCCCCCATCCGCCGGCAGCTTCAGTCAGTCGGCTGATGGGACGACTGTGGAGTGGAACACGCCTGATCCTCTTTCTTCACGTCGGCAGCGGCAGTCTGCCGGGCATCCTGTGCGGGAGAAACGGCGTCGGGAGCGGCGGGGGTCCCGGCGGCGCCTGCGCGCTTTTCCTCCTCCCGCTCCTTCTTCCGTTTCTCCTTTTCTTCCTCAAATGCGATTTCCGTATTCAGGGTGCGCTGGAACTCCGTGGATACCTTGCGGAATTCCCCCATGGCGCGCCCGAGGGTCTGGGCGATTTTGGGCAGGTTCTTTGGCCCGAGTACAAGAAGAGCCACAACCAGGATGACGAGAAGTTCCGTGCTGCCTATGCCGAACATATCTGCTCCGTCCGCGTGAAGCGGAAAACCTTCGTGTTCAATGTTGAAGCGGACCGGCCGCCCTCACGCCGGACACGCCGCCTATTCCCATTCAATGGTGCTGGGCGGCTTGGAGGAAACGTCGTACACGACGCGGTTGACGCCCTTGACCTCGTTGATGATCCTCCCGGAAATCCGGGCCGTGATCTCCGGCGGCAGGCGGGTCCAGTCCGCGGTCATGGCGTCCACGCTGTCCACGATGCGCAGCGCGATGACATGCTCATAGGTGCGGCCGTCGCCCATCACGCCCACCGTCTTCAGCGGCAGCAGCACGGCAAAGCCCTGCCATACCCTGCGGTACCAGCCGGAAGCCTTCAGCTCTTCCTGCACGATGACATCCGCCCGGCGCAGAATGTCCAGCCGCTCGCGGGTGATCGCTCCCACCACGCGGATGGCCAGGCCCGGACCGGGGAAGGGATGCCGCCACAGAATGGAGTCCGGAATGCCCAGCTCGGCCCCCACCTTGCGCACTTCATCCTTGAACAGTTCGCGCAGGGGTTCAATGAGTTTCATGTTCATCTTTTCCGGCAGGCCGCCCACATTGTGGTGACTCTTGATCACCGCGCTCGGTCCCTTGTGCGAGACGGATTCGATGACGTCCGGGTACAGCGTGCCCTGGGCCAGAAAGTCCACCTTCACGCCCTGCGCCTTGATGGCCTGCGCTTCCCGGTCGAACACCTCGATAAAGGTATGCCCGATGATCTTGCGCTTCTTTTCCGGATCTTCGACGCCTTCCAGACGCTCAAGGAAGAGATCCGCAGCCTGCACATACTTGAGATTGAGATCGAAATGCTCGCGCAGGTAGCTGACCACTTCCTCGCCCTCGTTCCTGCGCAGCACCCCGTTATCCACAAAGATGCAGTGCAGACGGTGGCCGATGGCCTTGTGCAGCAGCACCGCCACCACGGTGGAGTCCACCCCGCCGGACAGCGCGCAGATCACATGGCCGTCGCCCACGGTTTCCCGGCTCTGGCTGACCACCCGATCCACAAAGGAACTCATGCTCCAGTCCGCCTCGATCTTCGCCACCCGGAACAGAAAATTGCGGAGCATGGCCTCGCCGTCCGCGCTGTGCGACACTTCCGGATGGAACTGAAGGGCGTAGATGCGTCTTGCCTCGTCCTGCATGGCGGCCACGTCCAGCGTGGACGTGCGGCCCGTTACGGAAAAGCCGGGGGGCGGCGTTTTCACCTTGTCCCCGTGCGACATCCACACGCGGGAGGTCTTGCGCCCGCCGCTCATGGAGAAGTCGTCCCCGATGCCGTCCCACAGCGGGCTGCCGCCGGTGAATTCCAGATCCGCCGGGCCGTATTCCCGCGTTTCGGACTGGGCGAGTTCGCCTCCCAGATTGTGCGCGAGAAGCTGCATGCCGTAGCAGATGCCCAGCACCGGCACGCCCAGCTCCAGCAGCCCCCTGTCCAGGGCGGGGGCATCCTTTTCCCCCACGCTGGCCGGGCCGCCGGAAAGGATGACGGCGTCCGGCTTCATGGCCGCGACCTGTTCCGCCGTGGTCACGCAGGGATGGATTTCGGAATATACGCCCGCCTCGCGCACGCGGCGCGCGATAAGCTGGGTCACCTGTGAACCGTAGTCTATGATGACGACTTTCGACATGAAGGGGGATCTCCTGTATGACGTTCCGTGCACGGCGGCGCGGCTGAAGAAAAAAGCCCCGGAAGGAGAAGGCGGCGGGCCGGGGAGGGATTGCCCGGGCGTCCGCGCCGTGAAGCCGCGCGCGGCTCCCGCTCCGCGTCAGACCTTCCGCTTTGGAAGACATCTGCCGTTCCGTCCCCGGGACATTCCGGGACGGGCCGCGTCTGCCCTGCGGAAAGCAGTATTCCGGCCGGCAGCCTTTTCCCCGGAACCGGCTTCCGCTCCGGGAGGATGTTCACCCTGAACATCCTCCCCGGCCGCGCCCCGCACGGGGCCGGCATGCGCGGAAAAATCAGTTTTCCACCCGGTAGTTGGGGGCTTCCTTGGTGATGATGACGTCGTGGACATGGCTTTCACGCAGACCGGCGGCGGAGATCTCCACCATGCGGGCCTTCTGGAAAAGCTCTTCAAGGCTGGCCGCGCCGAGGTAGCCCATGCCGGAACGCAGGCCCCCGATAAGCTGGTACACGGTTTCGGCCACCGGCCCGCGTGAGGGGACGCGGCCGACAATGCCTTCCGGCACGAGCTTCTTGCTCTTTTCCTGGAAATAACGGTCGGAACTGCCCGCCTTCATGGCGTCGATGGAACCCATGCCGCGATAGATCTTGTAGGTGCGGCCCTGATAGAGAATGGTCTCGCCCGGGCTTTCATCCGTGCCAGCGAGCAGACTGCCCAGCATCACGGTATGCGCGCCGCAGGCCAGCGCCTTGACCACGTCGCCGGAGAATTTCAGCCCGCCGTCCGCAATGATGCAGCGGTCGGCCTCGCGGGCCGCCCTGGCGGATTCCATGACCGCCGTGACCTGGGGCACGCCCACTCCGGCCACCACGCGGGTGGTGCAGATGGAGCCGGGACCGATGCCCACCTTCACGGTGTCCACGCCTGCCCTGATCAGGGCCTTGGCGCCTTCATAGGTGGCCACGTTGCCCGCGATGATCTGGGCGCTGGGAAAGCTGCCCCGGATCATCTCTATGGCGCGCAGAATATTGACGGAATGGCCGTGCGCGGAATCCATGACCAGAACGTCCGCCCCGGCGGCAAGCAGCTCGGAGGCGCGATACTCGCAATCCTTGCCCACGCCCAGCGCCGCGCCCACGCGCAGGCGGCCCTTGTCGTCCTTGCTGGCGTTGGGGTACTTCTGCACCTTGTCGATGTCCTTCATGGTGATGAGTCCCTTGAGCTGACGGTTCTCATCCACCACAAGAAGCTTTTCGATGCGATGGGCGTGCAGGTGTTCCTTGGCTTCCTCCAGCGTGGTGCCCATGGGAACGGTGACCAGATTGTCGCGGGTCATCACCTCGCAGACCAGGGTCTTTTCCGGATCGGAGACAAAACGGACGTCGCGGTTGGTCAGAATGCCCACCAGAGCGGAGTTGCGCACGACAGGCAGGCCGGAAACGCGGAAGTCGCGCATGAGATCCAGCGCCTGCTTCACGGTGTCTTCCGGCGCGATGGTGACGGGATCAAGGATCATGCCGCTTTCGGACTTCTTGACCTTTTCCACTTCCAGCCGCTGGCGGGCCACATCCATATTCTTGTGGATGATCCCGATGCCGCCCTGCCGGGCCATGGAAATGGCCATGGCCGATTCCGTCACCGTATCCATCGCGGCGGAGAGAAGGGGAATGCCGAGTCTGATGCCCGGGGTGAGCCATGCGGACACATCCACCATATCGGGGGTTACTTCCGAATAATCCGGAACAAGCAAAACGTCGTCGTACGTCAAACCTTTCCCTAGAAGGGTGGCCATGTCTTCCTCCCACGTCCGAGATTTGTTGCGCGAAAATAAGCAAAATACCTACGCTGTGGGTTTTCTTCTGTCAATCACGAACCTCCGGCGGCTCTGCCGCAGGATAGTGTTGAAAAATACCTTGACCGCCGGAGGCGCGAGCGTAGCGAGCCTGGAGCGACGAGTCCCCGCCGCATGGTCATGCGGCATGGAGGG
>CALUUZ010000020.1 GCA_944324075.1 Candidatus Mailhella excrementigallinarum | reverse complement strand
CCGCGCTCCTGCGCGAAGCCACCGCCGCCGCCAACGCGAAGAAGTAGGCGGCCGGAACTGTATTGACCTGTGACGGGAGGGGAGGAGCTGTTCCTCCCCTCTTTTGTTGTCGTCATATCGAGCTGAATTCCTGATTGCCGGAGGAGCGAACGCGAGCGAACAGCGATCCGGCCGTGGATACATGTCGCCTTATCTCTGCTGCCGCCATTCGCAAGGCTCCTGCGTCGCCTGACGACTGCCGTTCGCCCGTGTGTTTGCGGCACAAATGTTGCCGCCATGCCGGAGCAGCGCCATACGTCACGCACAGTGCCATCAACACAGCGCTGCAACAGGACGTTGTTTGGTATGTTATTGACTTTGTTATATAATATGATATATTAACAACAAATGGAACGCAGACGTATCTGCAAGACACGAATAAAATAGTCGAAATAGCCTCATTACCTCTAATCTGCGTACGGATTGGCGTGAAGGTGTGTGGTATATCGATATTTTATTCGTTTTTTTATGGAGAATGGCATGGATGGCGTCATTTATAGGGAGTATCAGCCAAACGATTTTGATATGTTGTCGGAAATTATCAAAATAACATGGAATCATGGTAAGTATTATAGCTATGGTGTTTCTTGTAGAGTAGCTGATGCATACTTGAGATTTTGTCTTTCTGAACAGACATTTGCACAGGTAGCAGAGGTTAATGAAAAAACGGTCGGTATTATTATTGGTAATAATTTTTTAAAGCGCCATTTTCATTTTAATTATTTTTTATATGCAATGTATGATATTATATGTCTTTCAATGTCGAAAGAAGGGCGCAATGCATGGAGATTTTTTAGAAATATTGATAAAATATATAAGGAGTTGTTATCATTACAGATAAAAAAATATGATGGTGAATTGTCTTTTTTTGTGGTTCATCCATTATATCGTAATTTTGGTATTGGAAATGAATTGTATAATAGGTTTTATAATTATGCTAAAATAAATAAAATTAATAATTTTTATGTTTTTACAGATACAAGCTGTAATTATAATTTTTATGAAAAAAGAAATATGAAAAAGTGTGGAGAAAAAGTAAAAGAAGTAACAAATGTAAATTGTCATGAAAAAATATCTTTTTTTATGTATGAAAATATTTCTAATCAGATTTAAATATGAAAGCATATTATTTGAATATTATCATAGCATGATATCATGTTAAATGTCGCAAGTTTTATGCATCATCCAGAGGATTGTTTTATTTTTGAGTTAACTTGATCTAAAGTTTTTGTTCATAAAACCAGTTACTGGAGCATTTTGCTTATGAAATGCTCTACTTCAACCGAGCGAGGCAAGACTGAAGCCGCACCGCTGGAGTAGCCGCAGTTCACTTGCGGCGTATAGCTCCGGCGGCGTGAAGCCGGCGGGTCAGAACCCTGTGTTCTGGCCCGCAGATATTTTCAAATGCTGTACGCTTCAGGATTCGTCGCGTGAGAGACACAATGAGTGAGGTTTTCACAGGAACCGTGTCTGTTCTGAGTGCAGCCGACCTGTGGAAATCAGAAGCAAGCATGGAATTAACAATTTTGTAAAAAAGTACCGGACTCCACAAAGACCGGCCAGAAGGCTTCTTCCTGCATGCTGCTTGCCAAAAGAATAAGACAACGGTACATAACAAATCCGGCTGGGGCAGGTGCTCATGAGCATATGCTTCCGTCTGTTTCCAAAAATGTAACATTTTTTCCGTCTGTTTGCCGAAGGAGCTTCACCATGGCCTCGTCTTATGTTCAGAAAGTCATCCGCAGCGTGAAAAAGAGCAATCCTCATCAGCCGGAGTTCATTCAGGCGCTCTGTGAGGTTCTGGAGTCGCTTGAACCGTTGTTCGAGAAGGAGACCAAGTATCAGCGGAGCGGCATCCTTGAGCGTATTGTCGAGCCGGAGCGGCAGATCATGTTCCGGGTGGCCTGGACTGATGACAAGGGGCGTGTACAGGTCAATCGAGGGTATCGCATCCAGTACAATTCTGCCCTTGGTCCCTATAAGGGCGGTCTGCGCTTTCATCCCAGCGTGAATCTGAGCATTCTCAAGTTTCTCGGTTTTGAGCAGATTTTCAAGAACAGCCTGAGCGGGCTTGCCATCGGCGGGGCGAAAGGGGGAGCCGATTTTGATCCCAAGGGCAGGTCTGAAGGGGAAATCATGAGATTCTGTCAGGCGTTCATGACTGAACTTTCCCGCTATATCGGAGCTACCAGCGACGTGCCCGCCGGGGATATCGGCGTGGGAGCGCGTGAGATAGGATATATGTTCGGCCAGTACAAGCGGCTGACCTCGAGTTTTGAAGGAGTTCTTACCGGCAAGGGGCTCAAGTGGGGTGGGTCGCTCGCCCGCAAGGAAGCCACAGGCTACGGCAGCGTCTATTTTGCTGAAAACATGCTCAGGGCCAGGGGCAAGAGTATCGAGGGCTGTACGGCGGCTGTTTCCGGTTCCGGCAATGTGGCCATCTATACCATTGAAAAACTGTACGAACTTGGCGCGAAGCCGGTTACCTGCAGCGATTCCAGGGGATGCGTCTACCAGCCCGGCGGCATTAACCTTGAAGTTCTCAAGCGGGTAAAGGAAGAGGAGCGCGCTTCCCTTTCACGGTACGCGGAACTGTGTCACGACGCCAGATACATCGCCGTGAAGGACTACGGGAAGAATACCCATCCTGTATGGGAAGTTCCCTGCCAGCTCGCTTTCCCCAGCGCCACCCAGAACGAGGTGAGCGGAGAGGATGCGGCGAGTCTGATCAAAAACGGGTGTTTCCTTGTCTGTGAGGGAGCCAATATGCCTTCCACACCGGAAGCTGTCAGCGCCTTCCTTGGCGCGGGCATCGCCTTCGGGCCCGGCAAATGCGCCAATGCCGGGGGAGTATCCACCAGCCAGCTGGAAATGGCCCAGAACGCCGGCATGCAGGCGTGGACCTTTGAAGAGGTTGATGCGAAGCTGCGGAACATCATGGCCAATATCTTCAGCGCCGCCCACGATACCGCGGAGGAATTCGGCGTTCCCGGAAACTATGTTCTCGGCGGCAATATCGCGGGGTTCCGCAAGGTTGCCGATGCGATGCTTGAGCAGGGAGTCATGTAGGAACGCCGCTTTCCATCGGAGCATTCCCTGAGTTTTGAGCGGCATCTCCCAAATGAGGGATGCCGCTTTTCGTCTTTTCCTGCGCCTGCGGTTCCGCGAGACATTGTTTTCATGATATTCCGATGACGCTCGTCCTGGCCTGCCGACCCTTTTTCCTGCGTTATGCTCGAAAAAAACGCGCTCGCTCTCCGCACATCCCGGGATGCCGCATGACCATGCGGCGTCTGGAGCGACGATTCCCCGCCGCCCGGAAGGGCGGGGAAGTGTGGTGCAAAGTATTCTTGACAAGACGGCAAAGCCGATGAAATCCTGTTTTCACAGCCTCCCCCTCCGGGGAGGGGCGATACGCGGGATTCCTCTCCGTCGTGCTGTGAAGTCAGTCGGAGGATGGGGGGGACTGCGGATTGTAACAAACATGATTGAAAGTGCGCGCGGGCCGGAACCTCATTTCTGATCCGCATTTCCGTGCCTCTTCCGGAGTTTTCCATGCAGCACGCTGATCTCTGTTCCCTCTTGCTGCGCGCCTTGCGCTATGAACACTGGCTGCGTTTCCATTTTATGGAGGATATTCTTTCTTCCGGAGAAGATGAGTGTATGGACGCTGTCCTGCATGTGCCGGAAGAGCAGGTTGAGCTGGAGCGTCGAGAAAACCCGGATCTGTTTCCCGTGCTTGAATTCTTGCAGGGACGTCCCTTGTCCATGAAGCTGTCCCGGGACGCGGTATTTCGTCATGTCGCGCAGGCTGCTGGCCGGGACGTTCCTGATGCCGAGTTTGGCGCGGAAATGTTTGAACTGGTGAGCGATCCGGATTTCCGGCGCGGTCTTGATCTGTTTCACGGCTGGGTTCAGGAGCTGGCGGACGGAGAGGAGAGCGAGCCTGTCTGCCGGCCTTCCGGAGCGCCTGCGTTTCAGGAATGGGAGAGGGCTTTCCGGTCCTGGGCGGCGCGGCAGGCCGTTCAGCGCGTGACTGTCATCACTCCGTATGAGGATAAGCCGGAAGAGGATCGCTGAAGCATGGCCTTCCCCTTGTCCGAACTTATCGGCCTTTGCCATCTTGCGCTCTCCGGCTCCTGCGGAAAGGGTGACACTGTGCTTGATGCCACGGCGGGGCGGGGACATGATACGTTGTTTCTTGCATCGCTGGTAGGCGCAGAGGGGCGTGTGCTTGCCCTGGACAGGCAGGAAGAGGCTCTGAGTTCCGCCGCAGTGCTGCTGCGTGAGCGGGGAATGGAAAACCGGGTCCGCCTGATGCTGGTAGATCATGCCGAAATGGCGGAGCTGCTGGAAAGGGAACTGCCTGTCGGACGGGAATTGAGCGCAGCCGTATTCAATCTTGGTTTTCTGCCGGGCAGTGACAAGAGGATACGCACTTCGGCCGCATCCACCCTGAAGGCGCTGAAAGCGGTGTGGCCGTTCCTGCGGCACGGCGGGCTTCTCTGCGTGCATGCGTACAGCGGGCATGAGGGTGCGGTGGAAGAAGCCGCCGCCGTGGATGCGTGGATGTCCGCTCTTGACTGGAAGAGTTCCCGTGTGACCGCCTGCGGACAGAGGAACAAGACCGTACGTCCGGAAACGCTGTATCTGGCGCGGAAGCTGTGAACAGCTTGAGCGGCGTAGGCTCGCGAGAGCAGAGACAGCATATGGCTTCGGCCGGTGTCACTGCACCTCATGCGGCTGAAACATCCGGACTTCGGGAAGGGCCTCTTTTTGATGACCATGTACCCCATATCGGCAGAAGCATTAAACGTCTGAAAACGCCTCTCAGACACCTCAAAGAAAGTGAGTTTGTCATTTTCGGGAATCCGGGCTATACTTGGCATGTTTTGCGACACAAGAGTCCGGCAGTCGTAAGTGATTCTGTTTCCGGGGTTTTCGACGGACAGGGAAATTTCCTCCCGACTGTTTCCTGAGAAGATTTCCGTTCGGCTCTTCAGGCGTTCCGCACGGCAGGACCGGGAATCCTGCTGAGGATACGTCCGTTCACGGATACGCTCATGCGGACATCCGAACTTCAACATTCGGCGCTTGACGCCGCGGGAAAAACATGACGCAGGAATATCTGGACAACGCTCCGAGCAATTCATCCTATAACGCTTCTTCCATTACCATTCTGGAAGGTCTGGCGGCGGTACGCAAGCGCCCGGCCATGTATATAGGCAGTACCGATTCGCACGGACTGCATCATCTTGTCTATGAAGTGGTGGACAATGCCATTGACGAAGCCATGGCCGGGTACTGTACCCATGTGGAAGTGGTCTTGCATATGGACAACAGCATCACCGTGCGTGACGACGGACGCGGCATTCCCGTGGATATTCATCCCAAGCTCGGCGTGCCGGCCGTACAGGTGGTCATGACCAAGCTGCATGCCGGAGGCAAGTTTGACAACGACGCCTACAAGGTGTCCGGCGGTCTGCACGGCGTGGGCGTCTCCTGCGTGAACGCGCTTTCCGAATGGCTTGAAGTCACTGTACGTCGTGACGGCAGACGCTGGCGGCAGCGTTACGAACGCGGTACTCCCGTGACGGAGCTGATCAGCCTGGGAGAAGCTGAAGGCCATGGCACCACGGTACGTTTTCTGCCCGACGATCAAATTTTCGAGTCCACTGAATTTTCCTTTGCCGTACTCCAGAAGCGTTTTGAGGAGTTGGCCTATCTCAACAAGGGGCTGAGAATCGTCTGTGTGGACGAGCGCGCCAATGAAACGCACGAGTATTACGCCGAGGGCGGCATCCGCCAGTTCGTGCAGGATCTTAACAGCGGCGAGCAGACCATTCACGCCATTATTGCCGGAAGCGGCCTTACGGACAACGTCACCGTGGAGTTCGCTCTCCAGTATAACGACAAGTACAAGGAAAATGTCCACACCTTCGCCAACAATATCCGCACCGTCGAGGGCGGAACGCACCTGGCCGGGTTCAAAACCGCTCTGACCCGTGCAATCAACGCGTATATCAAGACTCAGCCCGATCTGGTCAAGAAGCTCAAGGGGGAATCCCTTTCCGGGGATGATGTGCGTGAGGGGCTGACTGCCGTGGTCAGCGTCAAACTGCCCCAGCCGCAGTTCGAGGGACAGACCAAGACCAAGCTCGGCAACAGCGAGATATCGGGTATTGTGGCCGGAGTGGTGTATCCCGCCTTGGATACGCATTTTCAGGAGAATCCCAGGGATGCCCGGGCGATCATCGACAAGGCCGTAGATGCGGCCCGTGCCCGTGACGCGGCCCGCCGCGCCAAGGAACTGGTGCGGCGCAAGGGCGCGCTTTCGGACAACTCCCTGCCCGGGAAGCTGGCGGACTGCAGCAGCAAGAATCCCGAGGAATGCGAAGTCTTCATCGTGGAAGGCGACTCCGCAGGCGGTTCCGCCAAGCAGGGCCGCAACCCCAAGACGCAGGCCATTCTGCCGCTGCGCGGCAAGATCCTGAACGTGGAGCGCACCCGTTTTGACCGCATGCTGGCCAGCCAGGAAATCAAGAACATGATCACGGCCATGGGCATGGGCGTGGGGGAGGATGTCGACTATGAAAAGCTCCGCTACCACAAGATCATCATCATGACCGACGCGGACGTGGACGGCGCGCATATCCGTACACTGATGCTGACCTTTTTCTTCCGCCATTATCCGGATCTCATCCAGCGGGGACATCTGTTCATTGCCCAGCCTCCTCTGTTCGGGATCAAGAAGGGGAGCAAGATTCTCCGTTTTCTCAAGGATGAAAAGGCGCTGGAGGAATTTCTTCAGCAGCGTCTGGCCACGGGAGTCAGGGCGTCCAATGCCGCCGGAAGGGAATTTGCAAGTGAGGAATTCATCGCCATTCTGAACACGGTGGACGAGTTTCAGAGCCGTATCCAGGATGCGGAAAACGCTTCTGTCTCCCGCGCCCTGTTTCTTGCCCTGCTGGAGTTCAACGGCCCTCTGCCGAATGCGGAACATCCCGTGGAACCCGATGGGTTCCGTGAATGGATGGAAGCGAGGGAATACAGCGTCAGACTGGAAAGCGAATCCAACGACGACGGAGAGCGGTATTTCCTGCTTTTTGAAAATTCGGGAGGACACCGCACCCGCCTGCCCCTGGAATTTTTCGCCGGGCGTGTCTTCCGCGGCGGAAGACAGGCGCTGGACAGGCTGAACGCCCAGTGCGGCCAGTTCCCCATTACCCTCAATGCGGGGGAAAACACGGTTCAGGTGGCGGATTTCTTCACCCTGCAGGAGAAAGCCTATGAACTCGCACGCAGGGGATACGACATCCAGCGGTACAAGGGCCTGGGGGAAATGAACGCCAATGACCTGGCGCTGACCACCATGGAGCCGGGCAGGCGCACCCTGCTTCAGGTATCCATTGAAGATGCGCAGTCCGCTTCCGAAGCCATTGAGGAACTGATGGGCGACCGTGTGGAAGCTCGCCGCGAATACATCATCCGCAACGCCCTGGACATGGAAGATCTGGACATCTGATCCGGGATGCGGAAAAGCGCAGACGGCTTTTCCGCTCCTTTCCCGCTTTTTCCTGGCGCTGGCGTCAGGCTCCGTAAAGGAAGGCAACAGTGGAAGAACTGGAACAATATACTCCCATAGATATTGAGAAAGATTTGCGCCAGTCATATCTGGCATACTCCCTCAGCGTCATTATAGGGCGCGCCATTCCCGACGCGCGCGACGGTCTCAAGCCTGTGCACCGGCGTATCCTGTTCGCGCAGTCGCAGATGGCGAATACCTATACCCGTCCGCACAAGAAATGCGCCCGTGTGGTCGGTGATGTCATCGGCAAATACCATCCCCACGGGGACAGGGCGGTATATGACGCGCTGGTACGCATGGCGCAGGATTTTTCCATGCGCGATCCGCTGGAAGACGGTCAGGGAAATTTCGGTTCCATTGAAGGCGACAGCGCCGCGGCCATGCGTTACACGGAAGTGCGCATGTCCCGTCTGGCCTCCGAGTTTTTGAACGATATCGACAAGAAGACGGTGGATTTCCGCCCGAACTATGACGGTTCCGAGCAGGAACCGGAGGTGCTGCCCACCAAGGTGCCCAACCTGCTGCTTAACGGTTCTTCGGGCATTGCCGTCGGCATGGCCACCAATATTCCTCCGCATAATCTCGGAGAACTTTGCGATGCGCTTATCCGGCTGATCGACGAACCGGACTGCACAGTGGAGGATCTTATCGATCTGGTGCACGGGCCGGATTTTCCCACCGCGGGCTTTGTCTATGCCGGGCAGGGATTGCTTGACGCCTACCGCACGGGCCGCGGCATCGTGAAAATGCGCGGCCGCGTGGAGGTGGAGGAGCGCAAGAAGGGGCAGCAGTCCGTCGTGATCAGGGAAATTCCCTATGGTCTGAATCTTGCCGCGCTGGTGGCCAAGATCGCCGAGCTGGTCAATGATCACAAAATCGACGGCGTGTCCGATCTGCGCAACGAGTCCAACCGCAACGGCATTCGCGTGGTGCTGGATCTCAAGCGCGGAACCATTCCCGATGTCGTCATCAATTCGCTGTACAAATATACTCCTCTGGAGAGTTCCTACGGCATCAACATGCTGGCTGTGGTGGACAACAAGCCGCAGCTGCTGAATCTGAAAAGCGCGCTGACCTGCTTTCTCAATCACAGGCGGGAGGTGGTCATCCGCCGAACCCGCTTCGATCTCGACAAGGCCAAAGCGCGCGCGCATATCGTGGAAGGGCTGCTCAAGGCCCTGGACGTCATTGACGAGATCGTGGCGCTGATCAAGGCATCTCCCACGCCTCTGGACGCCCGCAACGGCCTGATGGAGGGATTCGGCTTTTCGGAAGTTCAGGCCCAGAGCATTCTGGATATGCGTCTGCAGCGTCTCACCGGGCTGGAACGCGACAAGCTGCAGGACGAGTATGCCGAGCTTCAGCGTCTTATCGCCTACCTGACTTCCATCCTGGAGGATTCTGCCGTGCTGCGCGGCGTGCTGCGCGATGAAACGAATGAAATCAAGGCTTCCTATGCCTCGCCCCGCCGCACGGAAGTGCTCATGGATGAACTGGGCGGCATTGACATTGAGGACCTCATTCCTGATGAGGATGTGGTGATCACCCTGTCGCGGCGCGGCTACATCAAGCGCACCACGCTTGCGACCTATCAGCAGCAGAAGCGCGGCGGCAAGGGAATTGCCGGCCTGCACACTTCCGATGACGATTTCGTGCAGGATTTTCTGACCACCACCAACCATCAGTACCTGCTGCTGTTCACCAGCAAGGGGCGCATGCATCAGCTCAAGGTGCATCAGGTGCCGGAAGGCAGCCGCACGGCCAAGGGGGTGCATATTGCCAATCTGCTTCCGCTGGAAAAGGAAGAATGGGTGGCCAATGTGCTGACCGTGCGGGAATTTGCGGAAAACCGCTATTTCCTGTTCACCACCAAGCGCGGCATGGTCAAGCGTTCAAGCGCCTCTCTGTATGCCCGCTGCCGCAAGAGCGGACTTATCGCGCTCAGCATGCGCGAGGACGACGAGCTTATCGCCGTGCGGGAAATACATGAGGATGACCATATTGTGATAGCCACGGCCAACGGCATGGCCATCCGTTTCTCCGCCACAGATGTGCGGCCCATGGGCCGCAGCGCGGCCGGCGTCAAGGGAGTGGGGCTGCGCCGGGGCGATACCGTTGTTTCCAGTCTGACTCTGAGGCCCGAAGACCAGTCCACGGAAATCATGGCCGTGTCCGCCCTGGGCTACGGCAAACGGACTCGTGTGGATCTGTACCGGATTCAGAGCCGGGGAGGCATCGGACTTATCAACTTCAAGGTGTCCTCCAAGACGGGCGGCGTTATCGGAGCCATGCCCGTAACCGATTCGGATTCCCTCATACTGCTGACATCCACCAACAAGATCATTCGCTTGAGCGTGGATGAAGTGCGTTCCGTGGGGCGCGCCACCATGGGGGTGAGGCTGGTGCGGCTTGATGACGGCGCGACCGTGGTGGGCTTTGACACCGTGGCCGACAGCGCGGGCGCGGAAGGTGATGACGGTTCTCCCGATGTTTCCGAAAACGCTCCTGCGGCTGAAGCCGGGGAAAAGGCCGCATCTGGAAATCCCGCGGCGGACGAATAGCCATGTTCCTTCCTTCCGGGCTGTGCCGTCTGTTCATCGTGCCGTTCTTTCTGTGCTGCCTTGCTGCGTGCGACAGGAACTATCCGTCGGACGATCTCGAGGCGGCCAGAGAGGCGGCGGAAGAACTGGACTGGACGCAGAGCGCCCGTCTGCTTCAGCGCTATCTGCGCGATGAAATGGACGATTCCCGGCGATGGGAGGCGTGGAAGCTTCTGGCACAGTCCCATGAACGCATGGGAGAGCGGGAATGGCTGGTGGAAACGCTCGAGAACATGCTCCATGAATATGAAAACCGTCCGGAACAGCTCAAGTGGATACTGCGTGAACTTGGCCCGGTCTACGAGTCCATGCGTTCATGGGACAAGGCTTCCGACACATGGCTCCGGCTGCTGGATGTGGCTGATCTTTCCGACCGGGATGCCGCCCGTCTGTACGAGCATATGGGGCTGTACTACCAGCGCGGGCAGAAGTTCGACATGGCCGAAGACATGTTCGTCATGGGACTGGAACATGCGGATGACGCGGCGCAGCAGGCTTTGTGCCGTTATCAGATTGCCTATACCTATTATCTGCAGGACAGACGGGAAGAGGCGCTCGCCATGCTGGACGATGTGCTGGCGATGCCGGAATTTGCGAACCTGCTGGGGCGCGGCGCGCGGGAAGAGGAGGAGGCCGGGCAGAAAGGCGAACTGCTGGGCCGGACGCTGCTGCTTAAAGGGGATATTCTGGAGACGCTGGAAAAGAGGAAAGAGGCCCTTGTCTGTTTTGAACAGGCAAAATCCTGGTATCCCAGCCCCGAAGTCGCGCAGCGGCGCGAGGAACTTCTGCGGGGAAAAGGGAAGATCACGCCGGTGATCCAGGGAAGATGAGCAGGGCCTCATCTCCGCTTCTCCTGTCCCGGAACATTTTGCTCTTGAAAATATCTGCCGGTCAGAACACAGGGTCTGACCGGCAGGTTTCACGGCGGAAGCCGGAGCGTTACGCCGCAAGTGAACTGCGGCTGCTCCTGCCTCGCGGCGAAGTCGCGTTCTGCCTGACTTCGGGAGCAACTTCAAGGCGGAGCCGCTCTGAAGCTCTCTGCCGGACTCTTCAGCCAGAACAGGAGAGAGGGATGAAGCTGGGCATCATCAGGTGCATGCAGACGGAGGATTACTGTCCGGGAACAACGGACTTTGCCTTCATCCGGGAAAAAAAGGGAGCGTTTGAAGGTGTGGAAGGGGATATTGAGATTGTCGGCTTTGCCAACTGCGGCGGATGCCCGGCCAAAAAGTCCGTGCTGCGGGCAAGAGAGCTGGTGAAAAGGGGGGCCGATGCCATTGCCTTTGCCTCCTGCGTTCAGAAGGGGAATCCCATCGGGTATCCCTGTCCCTTTGCGCGGAAAATGAAGGAGCTTGTCCGGAAGGAGGTGGGGGAAGACGTCACCATTTTTGATTATACGCATTGATGCCGGGCTTCCGATATTGCGCGGAGATGCCGCGGGATTCAGAAGCAGATCACGCTGTTCGTTTCACCGCGGGCAGGAGTCCGTCGTAAAAAATGCCTTCTTCCGTCACTTTTGCCGTTACGGCATGGATTTCCACCCCTTCCGCAACAGCGTCGTAAAAGGCTGCGGCATATGCGGGATCGATGTAGTCGGCAGGGCCGAAGCACTGTCCGTCCGGTCTCTGTACCAGATACAGCATGGCAGCCCGGCAGCCTTCCCGAACCAGTCGTGCCAGCGTTGCCAGATGTTTGGCTCCCCTTGCGGTGATCGCGTCGGGAAAGGCCGCGACGCAGTCCTCGACCAGAGTGACGTTTTTGCACTCCACCCAGAGTGGAGGAAGGGAGGCGTCTGAGCTAGTGAAAAGACCGTCCAGACGGCTTTCCCCGCAGGCCGCCTCACGTTTCAATCCATCATATCCCTCCGTCCAGGGAAGAAGATGCGCCCTGAACGCGGCTTCAAGAAAGCGGTTGGGCACGGACGTGTTGACTCCGGCCCAGAAGAAGGCGCCGGGCGTCCCTCCGGGCTGTCCGATGGCCTCGACGGTCCAGGCGAGTTTGCGGCCGGGGGTTGTGGCCGGGGAAAGCAGCACGGGCGCGCCGGGGCGCAGCATGCCCAGCATGGAGCCTGTATTGTTGGTATGGGCGGTTATGATTTTTCCGTCCAGTTCGGCAATAACAAAAAATCGTTTTTCTCTGCGGAGAAAGCGGGCGGCGCGGCAGCCGGGCGGAAAGGGCAGAAGGGCGGCGGGCGTCAATTTACACTCCTTTGGGAAACTGCTACCGTCCTGCAAAGGCTGGCAGCGGAGAATGCAGTCAGCATGGAGCAATATACGCTTCGAGGCAAGCCCTTTCCGCATGCCGTCGGAGCAGCCGTCTGCTTCGGATGCGGGACGGATGTTTTCAACTGCAGAGTGCTCTTATGAAAAGGGTGAGGAAATTATGAGATTCTCGCAGCGCATGAACCTGTTCAAACCTTCCGCGACGCTGGCACTGAACGACAGGGTGCTTGAACTGCGTTCAGAGGGAGTGGAGATTGCCAATCTTGTGGTTGGGGATCCTGATTTTAATACGCCGGAGTTTATCAAGGACGCCGCGAAACGGGCGCTGGACGAGAACCGTACGCATTATACGCCCGTTCCCGGCGGCCTGGAATTGCGGGAAGCGGTGCTCAGGTATTTCAAGCGCGTATACGGGCTTGAGGCCGCAGTTGAAAACGTCGCTGTCAGCACCGGCGGCAAGCAGGCGCTGTTCAATGTGCTGATGTGCGTCGTTGATCCCGGTGATGAAGTAATTATTCCCGTACCCTACTGGACAAGCTACCCCGACATGGCGGCTCTGGCCGGAGCCGTGCCTGTATTTGCTCCGTCTCCCGCGTCGCGGGGGTTTCGCATCACGCCGGAAGATCTGGAAAGGGTCCGTACCCCCAGAAGCCGCGCGCTGATGCTCAATTCCCCGTCCAATCCCACGGGCGTGACGTATACTGCCGAAGAAATGGAAGCCATTCTTGAATGGGCGCGGCGGCATGAAATTTTCGTCATTTCCGATGAAGTGTACGATCAGCTTGTGTATCCGCCGGCCGGGCAGGCCAGCGCCTGCCACTGGTGGAAAAGACATCCTGAAAGTGTGGCGGTTGTCAACGCCCTGTCAAAAAGTTTCGCCATGACCGGCTGGCGCATGGGATACACGCTGGCCCATGCGGATCTTATCCGGCAGTGTATGAAAGTCCAGAGCCAGGTGACCTCCAACCCCTGCTCCATCACCCAGGCGGCGGCGGCCGCGGCGCTGGAAGGGGATTTCAGTGAAATGAGGGCCATGCGCGAGGCGTTCATGCGCCGCCGGGACATGGCCTATGCGGAGATTTCCACCTGGGAGGGAGTGATTTGTCCCTGTCCGGAGGGAGCGTTTTACCTCTTTCCCGATGTGAGTGCCCTGTACAGCGAAAAGATGCCCGATGATACAGCCTGCTGCCGTTATCTGCTTGATGAGGCCCGTGTGGCGCTGATGCCGGGTTCCGCCTTCGGCGACAGCCGCTGTGTGCGTTTTTCCTATTCTGTTGCGGATGAAGTGCTTGAATCCGCTCTCCACCGGGTCAAAAAGGCCCTGTATGCCTGACGGAGTCCTTTCAATGTCTGATGAACAACGCGCCATTCTTGACTGTACCCATGCGTTCCCCTCTTCATCCCGGACGGGAGGAGTCCCCCGCGACTCCCGGGCGGCCGAGGCAGCTTCCCGTCTGACCCGGGAAGCTGAACGTCTGCCTTTTCTGTCCATGCCCTATGCGTGGGATCTGAGTCTCAAGCTGCGGGGCCATGAGGAGTTCCTTCGCAGCTTCCGGCATATGCTGCTTCTTGGTATCGGAGGCTCGGCTCTGGGAGCGCGCGCCCTGCAGAAGTCCTTTGCGCCCGGTCAGGACAGGCCGGGATATGACGGCCCCTGGCTGTGGATTGCCGACAATCTGGATGAAGCGGCGTTCTCTGCCATGCTGGACAGGCTTCCTCCAGAGGAGACTCTGGTGGTTGTGATCAGCAAGTCCGGGGGAACGCTGGAAACGGCGGCTCAGTATCTGGCCGTGCTGCCCTGGTTGAAGCAGCATCTCCCCGCCACATGGCAGGAACATCTGTTCATGGTGACGGATGCGCAAAAGGGTTTCCTGCGTGACGAAACGGATGCCGCCTTTCTGCGTTCCCTGCCTGTGCCCGAGTATCTGGGAGGGCGGTATTCCGTACTCTCCGCCGTGGGACTGGTTCCCGCGCTTTTTCTCGGGATCAACTGGGCGGCGCTGCTGGACGGCGGCTGTACGCTGGGGCGTGAGCTTCTTGAGGGGGCATCTTCCGATCCCGATGGTTTCGCTGGCCACCCTGCGTGGAAAATAGCTTCCTGGGCGGCATTCTGGGCGGAAAACGGCAAGGGGCAGCTCCTCAGCTTCTGTTATGAGCCGGCGCTGGCTTCTTTCGGCCCCTGGTTCTGCCAGCTCTGGGCGGAAAGCCTGGGAAAGGAAGGCAAGGGAAGCATGCCTGTTTCCGCCGTAGGAGCGACGGATCAGCATTCTCTCCTGCAGATGTTTCTGCAGGGCCCGCCGGATAAGGCCTGCCTTTTTCTCGGCACGCGGAACAGCGTGCGGAAAGCTGCGGAAGGATGCGTCCGGCTGGGTGAAGGACTTCGTGAACCGTGGGCCTGGCTTTCCGGCCTTTCCCTGGGAGAAATATTCCAGGCTGAAGCTCTGGCCACACGCATGTCGCTGGTACGGGCGGGAATGCCTCTGGTTTCCCTTGAGCTGCCCGAACCTTCACCCTGGCAGGCCGGACGTCTCATTGTCCTTCTTGAGGCCGTCACGCTTCTTGCAGGCTGGCTGCTCGGCATCGATCCGCTGGATCAGCCCGCAGTGGAGGAAGGCAAACGTCTGGCCCGTGCCAGACTGGGGGCTCCGGGTGCGGATGACGAGCGGCGCCTTCTTGAGGAATTTGCTGCGCATCCCCGCGAGATTATGGAATTTTGATCGGATTCCGCCCGTACAGGTTCGGGCGGAATCCCGCACGGAGCGTGTGTGTTCAAGTTCAAGGGCAAACAGGAACAATCCGGACTTAATTCCCGCTATCTGCCGTTCGGGCTCGCCCGATTTTTTTCCTGGTTTTTTCTGCTGCTCGTTCTTGCCAGCAGCGTTTTTCTTTCTCTGTTCATCGCCCGCGCCACCACGGCCACACTTCTGGACAGCCAGGAGGATTATGCCCTGCTTCTGGCCGAGAATCTGAACAAGCAGATATTCAACCGCTTCACGTTGCCTGTCACTGTTGCTTCTGGACGGGTCAAACTTGGAGATCCTGAACAATATCGCCTGCTTGACGAAGTTGTTCATTCATTGCTGCATGGTCTGAGGGTGGAGACCATCCGCATTTACAATAATGAATACGCGGTGACTTATTCCACGAACAGGGATGAGGTGCGGCGGACGGATCTGTATACGCAGGGCGTGCCGGAAATTTTTCAGGGAAAGCACCATCATTTCGATGTACTTTCCACAATGTCCTACTTTCAGGCCATGCTGCGCCCGCGCCTGGCCGAGGGGAGCTTTCAGCTCAGAACCATTTATCCTCTCAAGATAAACCAGGAGCTGTATCCCAACCTCAGCGAGGAGGATGCTTCCACCGTGCTGGGGGCTCTGGAAATCATTCAGGATGTAAGCAATCACTACCAGATTTCCATACGCAACCAATGGCTGATTATGGGGGGCTTCCTTGTATCCAGCCTTGTGCTGTTCACGCTGCTGCATGTAGTGGCGCGCAAGGCGGAAAAGGTCATAGCCGAACGCATGGAGCGCAATCTCCAGCTTGAGGCGGAGCTTCATCAGAGTGAAAAGCTGGCCAGCATGGGCCGTATGGTGGCTTCCATCGCGCATGAAATCCGTAATCCCTTGGGAATCATCAGATCCAGCTCCGAGTTTTTGCTGCGGCGCGAGAAGGCTGTGCAGGATTCCAGTCGGCCGATTCTTGAAGCCATTTATGACGAATCCTGCCGCCTTGGCTCCACGGTCAATGACTTTCTTGATTATGCCCGTCCCCGGCAGCCCCGCAGGGATGCGGTCAATATGGCGGATGTGGCGCATAAGGCCTTCAACTTCCTGGCCGGGGAATTCCAGCGTCAGAATGTGGAGCTTGTGGATGAGATTCCGCCCTTTCTTCCTGTTTCGGGAGATGAAGACCTTTTATACCGCGCAGTATATAATGTGCTGATCAATGCGCTGCAGGCGATAGGCGGGGAGGGGCGGGTCATCGTACAGGGACAGGTGCGCGATGACGGGAAAACCGTGCTTGAAGTCATGGACAGCGGGCCGGGATTTGCCGAGAACTGTCTGAAGGCCCTGGATCCCTTCTACACGACAAAGGACAATGGAACCGGACTCGGACTTCCCATCGTGCAGAGCATCATTACTTCGCATGGGGGAAAACTTGAACTGGAAAACGGAAAAGACGGCGGGGCCCTGATCCGCTTTGTTCTTCCCTCCGGCAGTGTTCTTCCGGATGAGGAAATAGAGCGGGGGGACAAAAGCTGACTTGGAACAGTCTGGTGAAACTTTCAGGAGTAAGGTCATGAGCGAGAAATCCCGCATATTGATTCTGGATGATGAAAAGAACTACCTGCTGGTGCTTGAAGCCCTGCTCAGCGATGCGGGATATGACGTTACGCCCATAAATGATCCGGAAATGGCAGTTTCCTATCTGGAGGAAGCTGAGGTTGATGTTGTCATCACGGACATGAAAATGCCCAAGATGTCAGGTCTTGATGTGCTTCAGCAGATAAAGCGCAGTTCTCCGTCCATTCCCGTGCTGATCATGACTGCCTTCGGCTCCATTGAAAGCGCTGTGGAAGTCATGAAGTACGGCGCATTTGACTATATAACAAAGCCGTTTGCCAATGATGAACTTCTGCTTTCTGTACACAATGCCGTGGAGCTGTCGAGAGCGCATCAGCAATACCGCATTTTGCAGGAAAGTCTGGAAGAGCGTTACAGCACGCATCAGATTATCGGCAAATCACCGGCCATGCGCGAAACCTTGAGTATTGTCGACAGGGTTTCCGCAAGCCGTTCCACCGTTCTGATTACGGGCGAGTCAGGTACGGGCAAGGAGCTGGTGGCCCGGGCCATACATTTTTCGTCGCCGCGCAAGGACGAACCTTTTGTTGCCGTAAACTGCATGGCGTTTAATGCCGGTGTTCTGGAGAGTGAACTTTTCGGTCATGAGAAAGGTTCGTTCACAGGAGCTGTGGCCATGCGGCGCGGACGCTTTGAACAGGCAGATCGAGGAACGCTGTTTCTTGATGAAATAGGAGAACTTCCTCCAGATCTTCAGGTCAAGCTTTTGCGTGTGCTGCAGGAACGCGTGTTTGAAAGAGTCGGCGGAACGGAACCGGTCAAGGTAGATATCCGCATTGTCGCGGCAACCAATAAAGATCTGGCAAAAATGGTGGAAGAAGGACGTTTCCGCGAAGATCTGTACTACAGACTCAATGTCGTGCAAATTCATATTCCTCCCCTGCGGGAACGTCGGGAAGATATTCCCTTGCTTGTTTCCCACTTTATCGCGCAGATTGCATCGGAAAACGGCATAACGCCAAAGAGCTTTACGCAGGAAGCTCAGAACTATCTTTCAGGTTACGAATGGCCGGGAAATATTCGTCAGCTTCAGAATGTCATTGAGCGATGCATGGTGATGATTCCGCGAGATGTCATTGATGTTGAAGATCTTCCGCCGGAAATACGGGATGAGGAGTCTCAGTTCAAAAGTGCGGTGGATTTGCTCCCGGTCGAACTTAATCTGGCAGATACGCTGGATAAGATTGAAGCTGCGCTGATCCGCAGAGCTTTGGTGCGGGCGGATTTTGTTCAGGCTCATGCTGCGGATTTGCTGGGGATTTCCCGCAGTCTGATGCAGTATAAATTAAAGAAATACAATATAAGCGGTCATTAGAGCATTTTTGTCGGCTCTGTTCCAGAATAGTGTTGAACATAACCTTGACCGCCGAAGGCGTGGGCGCAGCGAGCTATGGAGCGACGCTCCCCCCCCCGCATGGTTACGCGGCATGAAGGGGGCACGGAGTGTCATATTCTCCTTCTCCAGCGTGAAATCTTTGAGTCAGAATACAAGGTCCGGCTGGCAGATATTTTCAATCATAAAACGGAAGAGTGGAAGAAAGACTCAGCAAAAAGGGTGTTTCACATGAAACATTTCTTTACCTGTTTCATGTGAAACACCCTTTCCTGCCTCACTTTTCAGAAGGATCTATTTAAAGTTTCGGTTAGAAACTGCTCAAGAGGCACGGGGCCGTGCAGGCAAGTAATATTGGTTGTCTTAAAGGCAGCCTATATCTCCATGTGTATGAGAATAATATATATCCGCAGCTTGCTGGTGCCTTTGTGCAGCTTTGTTGCTTAAAAGCATCTCTTCATGTGACATTGCGTTTGAGCCGTGTTTCTGCTTTCGATATCCAAAACTTCGCGCTGAGCGGACTACAGAAGACCTGTCGTATTGCTGCCATGCGACAGGAAAGTCGTCGTTCCGTGCGCTGCCGATGTGACATGCCTCCGGCGGTCAAGACAATCCTCCTTTTCTTTTTGGAGTGTTTTATATCTGAAAGTATCTGTCGGCCGGATTCTGTGTCCCATCTGGAGGTTTCACACCTGAAACCGGAGCTATACGCCGCAATTCACTTGCGGCGACACCGGAAGAAAAAGGGGGGCGTCGCCTTTGGCGCTCAGCGCGAAGAGCTTTACGGATAAGGAGTGCAGAGATGATTCTCACTTCGCTCGACTCCGTAGAAGCATTTCACTCATGAAATGTTCCAAACAGATCTGTTCAGAATAGTTTGTTGTATACGGTTACGCTTGTTTCACATGAAACAATAAACTTGCAAAGTAATCAGCTGTCGATTATCAGAAAAGGAAGTTTTGCTATGGAGGGCAACATGGCACGAATTATAGCTGTCGCAAATCAGAAGGGTGGGGTGGGAAAAACGACCACATCTGTTAATCTTGCCGCCTCACTTGCTATCATGGAAAACAGAGTGCTGCTGGTTGATTGCGACCCTCAGGCCAACTCCACCAGTGCGCTCGGATTTGATCAGGAAACAATCGAGTCCAACTTATATACCTCATTTTATAAACCTGATAAGCTCTCGGAAGCCCTTTTGCCCACGGCTACTCCATACCTGACTTTGCTGTCTTCCTGCTCTGATCTTGTGGGAATTGAGCTTGAACTTGTGGACAAGATGGCGCGTGAATACTATCTTGCCGATTTGCTGCAGCCGGTCAGTCAGGACTATGAGTATATTATTCTGGATTGTCCGCCTTCGCTTGGCCTGATTACTCTTAATACCATGTGCGCGGCAAAGGAACTGCTGATACCGCTCCAATGTGAGTTCTTTGCGCTTGAAGGTATTGTAAAGCTTCTTCATACCTATGAGCAGGTTAAAAAGCGTCTGAACCCTGAAATTCAACTGCTTGGTGTGGTCCTGACCATGTTTGACGCCAGAAACAAGCTGGCACGTCAGGTGAAAAGTGAAGCTGAGCGGTGTTTCCCCAGCGATATGTTCAAGACATTGATTCCGCGAAATGTACGATTGTCGGAAGCCCCCAGCCATGGAAAGTCCATTTTGCATTATGACATCAAGTCAAAGGGTGCGGAAGCCTACCTTGAACTGGCAAAGGAAGTTGTCCGGAAATCCCCAGGGCGTAAAAGCTCGTAGTTTTTCGTCAGTATTCATGAAGGGGCAGGAACGACAATTTCAGCAGAGTTACGGGGGCTTTTTTTGAAAATATGCCTGGAGTCAATGGTGTGAGGCTTCGGCTTCATGCGTGATATCTGTGGAAGCAGATGCAGGATTGTCCGGTAACTGCATTCATTTCTCTGCCTGCTTTGAAATTGCGGCAAGTTGAACTTATCTTGATATGAGGTTGCAGATGGCTTTGGAAAGAGGTTTGGGCAAAGGGCTGGATTCGTTGTTTCGTTCAACCCGGGATGCGGAACAGCAGCCGGAGCGTGATATAAAAAAACTTGCGCTGACCCAGCTTGTTCCGGGGCCTCATCAGCCGCGCAAGTATTTTGAGGAAACCAGTCTTTCCGAGCTTTCCCTTTCAATTCGTAATCAGGGGATTGTTCAGCCGCTTATTGTCCGTCCAAAGGCAGACAGTGTTCCTCAGATGTATGAAATTGTCGCCGGTGAAAGGCGCTGGCGGGCTGCAAAACTTGCCGGTCTGACGGAAGTTCCGGTTGTCATTGCCGCATATGACGATATCGAGGCCATGACTGTGGCTCTGGTAGAAAATCTTCAGCGCGAAAATCTGAATCCTCTGGAAGAAGCGGAAGCACTATCTACGCTGAAGGAGGCTCATGGCCTGAGCCAGGAAGAGCTTGCCGTCAGGCTTGGCAAAAGCAGATCCGCCGTGGCGAATTCTCTCCGGCTGCTCCAGCTTTCCGAGAAAGCCAGAGATGCTCTGGGAGCGGGAAAAATCAGCGCCGGACATGCCAGAGCCTTGCTGGCGATAAGTGATGAACACGCTCAGACTGACTTGCTGAATGCTCTTCTGAAACTGGATTTATCCGTTCGGGAGTGTGAAGCGGCTGCAGATTTCTGGAAAAAGAAAGGTTCTTTGCCCCCCGGGCTTGAAAGTGCCTTGAGTTTGCGGGAAGACGATGCAAGGGAGGCAGGCAGACAGAGTGCAAAGCGAGCGCCAAAGACGGCATGGCTCAAGGACATACAGAAAAATCTGCGTCTGACGGTCATGCAGGGAGCCTGCATCAGCGGTACGGAAGAAAAGGGGCGTATTGCTCTTCCTTATTCTTCCCGCGGAGAGCTTGAATTTCTGCTGGATTTGCTGGGACTCGGCAGTACGGCAGAACATGCCGCGTCTGGTGGGCCTGAAACTGCGAAGCAGGACGAAAACTGGCCCGAGGCAGAGAAAAATATGAGTGGAGAAGCTGATCCCGTTATTGCAGAGCTTATTGAAAGGCTTGATCCTCCTGTCAGTATTGACAATGTGGCAGGCACAAGGAACAGCCGCAGGGAGAAAAAACATGCATAGGCTGTGTTCTCCCGACGATCTGCTGAGTCGTCTGGATACGCTGAGCGGCAAACGTGTTCTTGTGATCGGCGATGTCATGCTGGATACATATCTGGTAGGAGACGCACAGCGTATTTCTCCGGAAGCTCCTGTTCCGGTTGTAAGAATAGAGCAGGAACGGCATCTTCTGGGCGGAGCGGGAAATGTCGCGCGGAATATTGCCGCTCTGGGCGGAGAGGCGTCTCTGATTGGCCTATGCGGGTGTGATGCTGACGGGGAGCGTCTGAACCGCATGCTGCGTGATGCCGGGGTAACGCCTCATCTGGTCAGGTGCGGGGAACGTCCGACTACAATAAAGATCAGAGTGCTGGCGCGTAATCAGCAGATGATCAGACTGGACAAGGAAGACAGTTCTCCCGTGTCCAGAGAGGCCGGGCGTGAAGTGAGGGAAGCTCTTGCCGCATTGGCGCCGGGATTTGATGTTGCAGTGGTGTCTGATTACGGCAAGGGAATAGTTGACGCCACGCTTTTGCAGGATATCCGTCAATCTTCTCCGCAAGGTGACAATTTGAAAATTCTGGTCGACCCCAAGCCGCAGAATGTTTCCTGCTATCATGGTGCCTATCTGCTTACTCCGAATACCAAAGAAACAAGTGAAGCTTCCCGCATGCCTGTGGACGGCAGAGAAGAGATTATGGCTGCCGGAAGGGCGCTGCGCCGCGATCTGGATGTGGAGCATGTGCTGACTACGCTTGGCGCGGATGGAATGGCCCTGTTCGGGAAGGAAAATGATGTCTGGCATGTGGCTACATCCGCACGCCAGGTATTTGATGTCACTGGCGCGGGAGATACGGTCATCGCTACCACGGCCCTTGCTCTGGCCGCTGGTTTTCCGTTGCTGTCCGCATGTGTGCTGGCCAACTATGCAGCCGGCGTGGTTGTCGGCAAGGTGGGGGCCTCAACTGCCTCAGTAGAGGAAATTCGCGCCAGTATCGAAGCATGTCCTCCGGAAATGACGCTCTGGCGATAGCGTGGTTTTCAATGGCCCGGAAAAGTTCTGTTCATTCTCATGCTTGACAAGCTTCTTCCATAATTCTAGGCTTTTCTTCAGGATATATAGATAAATCGAGATCTTGTCTTATAGTATAATATTTTTTCCAGAAATGTTTCACGTGAAATGGAAACTGTCCTATGGGGCGTATGGCGTACTCATCCTGTGATGAGCCGTCAACAGGAAACCATGTGCTGTCTTTTTATCTGAGAGTTCCCCATGAAAGTCGGAGAGACAGGCGGTCGTTCCGGTGAAGACGTGAAGTCCGCAGCGGGGATTTGCATTCCGGCTGGAAAGAGTTTCCCTTGCAGAGCATCTGACTGTTCCGGCTGCGGAGGTAAGCATGCCTATTAAAATTCCCGCTGAACTTCCCGCCTACAAGGCGCTGGATAGCGAAAACATTTTCGTTATGACTGATGAGCGGGCGGAGCGGCAGGATATCCGCCCGCTTGAAATTGTCATTGTCAATCTGATGCCCACCAAGATTTCCACGGAAATCCAGCTTCTGCGTCTGCTCGGGAATTCTCCCCTGCAGGTTAATATTACGCTTCTGCGCACAGCCGGGCATATTTCCAGGCATACGCCCCTGCATCATCTGGAGCGTTTTTATCAGACCTTTGATGAAATCTGCGATCGTTCCTTTGACGGCATGCTGGTGACAGGGGCTCCGGTAGAGCATCTTCCTTTTGAAGAGGTGGATTACTGGGAAGAGCTGCTTCGGATTATGGAATATGGACGCGGCCATGTGTACAGTTCGCTGTATATCTGCTGGGCTGCTCAGGCTGCTCTGTATCATTTTTACGACATTCCGAAATACAATTTGCCGGTGAAGCTTTCCGGGATTTTTGAACACCGGGTGCTGCGGCCTTCCTGTCGCCTGTTCAGAGGGTTTGACGACGTGTTTCATGCGCCGCATTCCCGACATACGGAAGTTCTCGCCGGGGATATCGCAAGAATTCCGGAACTGGAAATTCTGGCGGAATCGGGTGAGGCTGGAGTAACCATGGTGGAATCGCGCGATCACAGTCAGGTTTTCATGACAGGACATCTGGAATATGAGCGCGATACCCTGGATGGAGAATATCGTCGGGATCTCGGTAAAGGATTGAATCCCTGCGTGCCCGCCCATTATTATCCGAATGATGACCCCGCACGAACTCCCCTCATGAACTGGCGCGCCCATGCCCATCTGTTCTACTGCAACTGGCTGAACTATTATGTGTATCAGGAAACGCCCTTTCAGCTTCAGAATCTGTGCCAGACGGCATAGCATGATATTTCATCAAAAATTCCTTTGTGGTTTGAGACCTTCCCCTTCAGGGGAAAAAGAGGAGTTGACAAGACGGCGAAGCCGATGAAATCCTTTTTCGTAACCCCTCCCTTCAGGGAGGGGCAATGCGCACGACCCCTGTCCGTCGGCTGCTTCAGTCAGTCGCCGGATAGGGCGACTGTGGATTGAAACATTCGGCATGCGGAACAGAACACAAGGTGATGACATGCCTGGAACAGTTCCGGAGGGAGAAGCTTCAGCAGAGCATTTTGCCATTAACGTATCTACCGGCCAGGGCTTTGTTTTTGGCTTGCAGGTTTCACGCCTCCATCGGAGCTTGACGCCGCAAGTCAATTGCGGCTGCTCCGATGTCGCGGCGGAGTCTCGCTTCGCTTGACTCCGGGAGCATTTTCAAAACGAAAATGCTCTAAAAATTCCTTTATGGTTTGAAGGCTCCCCCCTTCAGGGGGAAAATGGACTTGCCAAAACGGCAAAGCCGATGAAATCCCTTTTTGCAGCTCCTCCTTTCCGGAAGGACATCCGCACGCCCCCTGTCCGTCGGCTGCGGAATCAGTCGGCGGATGGGGCGGCGATGGATTGAAAAAATGAAACAGCATCTTGAAACTCTGGCCGTTCATGGAGGGCAGGCGCCTGATCCTTTCACGCTGTCCCGCGGTGTGCCCGTGCATCGCACCACAGCCTATATGTTCCGCAATGCGGAGCATGCCGCGCGGCTGTTTGGGCTGGAGGAGCCGGGCAACATTTATACCCGGCTGGGAAATCCCACACAGGAAGTTCTTGAGCAGCGCATGGCCCTGCTGGAAGGAGGAAGCGGAGCTGTCGCCTTCGCATCCGGCACTGCCGCAATTTTTTCCGCGCTCATCAATGTTGCGGGGCAGGGAGATGAGATTATAGCAGCCGGCAACCTGTATGGCGGAACCTATACCATGCTGGATGCCATCCTGCCCCAGTTCGGCATCAAGACCCGCATGGTTGACGTCAATGATTTCAGCGCAATGGAAAAGGCCGTCAATGAGCGCAGCCGCGCGGTATATGTGGAGGCCATCGGCAATCCCGGTCTGGATGTGGCCGACCTGAGCCGCACGGCGGAGCTGGCGCATGCCCATGGTCTGCCGCTGCTTGTCGATGCCACCTTTGCCACTCCCTGCCTGCTGCGTCCGCTGGAACACGGTGCGGACGTGGTCATCCATTCCCTGAGCAAATGGATATGCGGACACGGCACGGCCATTGGCGGCATCGTGGTTTCGGGCGGGGCCTTTCCCTGGGGAAACGGACGCTTTGAGCTTTATGAGCAGCCTGACGCCGGATATCACGGCTTGCGCTGGGGGCATGACGTTCCGGAAGGAGCGGATCCGTTTCTGCTGCGTCTGCGCACGGTGCCGCTGCGCAATCTTGGCGCCTGTGTTTCACCCGACAACGCCTGGATGTTTCTGCAGGGGCTGGAAACGCTTCATCTGCGCATGGAGCGCCATTGTGAAAACGCGCTTGCCGTGGCCGGGTTTCTGCGGGATCATGCGGCGGTGGACTGGGTTCGTTATCCGGGCCTGCCGGGTGATCCGTCGCATGAGCTGGCATTGCGCTATCTGCCGCATGGGGCAGGCGGCATGGTCGTATTCGGCGTGAAGGGCGGCAAGGCAGCCGGGCAAAAGCTGGTGAATGGGCTGAAACTCTTTTCCCATCTGGCCAATGTGGGTGATGCCAAGAGCCTGGTCGTCCATCCCGGCAGTACAACGCACTCCCAGCTCAGCGATGAGCAGCAGCTCGCGGCAGGGCTGCGGCCCGAACTGGTGCGGCTGTCCATAGGCATTGAGCACAAGGATGATATTATCGCCGATCTTGCGCAGGCGCTTGACGCGTGCTGAATGCCCCTTGCAGGGCTACCGCATGCCGTCTTTGCGTATAAAGGCATGGAAAAGAATATCCTGTCCCTCTTCCTCGGACGAAGCAGGCAGGACGAGTTCCTGTTCTTCCAGGCGGGCATCCCCGGCACGCGCGAGGAACGCGTCAATCTGGTCCTCGTTTTCGGCCCGGTTCACGGCGCATGTGGCATATGCCAGCAGGCCGCCCGGCCGGAGTGCCGGCCATACCGCATCCAGCAGTTCCCTCTGCAGCCTCGCCGCCGCTTCCAGTTTTTGCGGGGTCAGGCGCAGACGCAGTTCGGGGTTGCGCGCCAGGGTGCCCGTGCCGCTGCATGGCGCGTCCAGCAGGATGCCGTTGAATGCCTGCGGATGTGCGGCGGCTATGGACTGCGCCTCTCCTGCGACGATTTCGAGCCTGTCCAGCCCCAGCCGCTCCACATCGGTGCGCAGAAAGGCAAGCCGCCGGTCCGAGGGATCGGAACACAGCAGCGGAGCAATGCCGCGCTCGCGCAGGGCACAGCTTTTTCCTCCCCGACCGCAGCAGGCGTCCCAGAACGGACCGTTCATCATCCGCATTTTCTCCGCCGCGCGCAGGGCCAGCCTCTGTGAGGCAAAACCCTGACGTGAAGCAAGGCCGTTGCGGCTCGCATCAGCCACAAAAGCCATCAATCCTTTACCCTGAGACGGCTCCGGTTGTTCCGGCGTTTCTCCGAGCATACAGGGGCCTTTAAACCGGGAAGAGTCCGTCGGAGGCAGAAAACAGCCCCCGGCGCTGAAAAATTTCGCTCCCGCTTCCGCAAGAACCGTGCGCAGTTCTTTCAGGCACTTTTCATCACGGGCGGCGTTAAGGCGCAGAGCGGGGAGTGGACGCAGCGTGGAAAGCAGGGAGAGACGCTGTGCCGTTTCCCGTCCGTACTGTTCCCGCCAGAGTTTTGCCAGCCAGAGCGGAAGGGAGCCTGAAAGGGCGATATCCGCATCCTGATCCGCATTGCGCCCGCCGGATTTCGTCAGAGCGTTTTGTGACGGAACAAGGGCGGCCGCGCGGCAGGCATTGCGCAGTACCGCGTTGACCAGCCCGGACAGTCCCCTGCCGAATTTTCGGCGGGCAAGTTCCACTGCCTGATCCAGCGTGGCGCGGGCGGGGATTCCGTTTAGCTCCGTCAGCTCAAGGGCCGCCATGATCAGGATGATCCGCAGGCGGGGCGGCAGTCCTTCCGGACGTGGAAGAAAGGGGCGCAATGCGGCGAAAAGACATGCCTCGTTGCGCAGCACTCCATAGATGATTTCCGCTGCGAGAGCCGCGTCGCGTGAAGACAGTGTCTTTCCGGATTCTTCCAGCAGAACGGGAAGCGGCGTCTGATCGTCCGGTTTTTCGTGCAGGCGGCACAGAATGCGGAACGCCGCCGCCCTGGCCGGGGAAATTTCAGCCATGCCGCGCTCCGTCCGCCTTTGTTGCCTGCGCGCCCAGCATGCCGTACGGAGCATCCATATTTCTGAGTCTGCCGTTGAAGAAGTCCGCCGCGCTCATTTCCTGCCTGCCTGCCGGTTTGAGTCTGGTGATGCGATATGCTCCCTCACCGCAGTTCACAATCAGCCCTCTGCCGTCAAAAGCCGCTACGGAACCCGGCGCGGAATTCGCAGGAAGCTTCATCTCTCCGGCGTCCACAACTTCGCCGGGAAGCAGACGCAGCGGCAGTTCCTCTCCGTCCGTGCGGCGGAACAGGGTTTTTGCGCCGGGAAAGGGGGTAATGCCTCGTATGTGGGCATGAATTTCCCGCGCGCTTCTGGTCCAGTCCGGATACTCCTCGGCAGGCGAAATTTTGGCTGCGTAGGTAGCCAGTTCGTCATTCTGGGGCACAAAGGCCGCGCGCTGCTCCGCGATCATGCCCAGCGCGCCGACCATGAGCCTTGCGCCGTGTTCGGCCAGAAGCTCGAACAGAGACCCTGCCGTTTCGTGTTCTTCCAGGGAAACCGCCTGCTGAAGCAGAATGGGACCGGTATCCAGCCCTTTTTCCATACGCATGATGGTCACGCCGCTGATCTCGTCCCCTTCCATGATCGCCCTCTGGATAGGAGCCGCGCCCCTGTGCCGGGGCAGCAGGGAAGCATGCACGTTGAAGGCGCCGTATGCCGGAATATCCAGCACAGCCTGCGGCAGGATCAGCCCGTAGGCCGCCACCACCAGCACATCGGGCTTCAGCGCGGCCAGTGCGGCCCGATCCGCCTGTTCCCGGAAGTTCGGCGGCTGAAGGACAGGAATGCCCAGTTCCCGCGCCGTGACCTTGACATCCGGCTCCCTGAGCCTGCGTCCACGCCCGGCAGGGCGATCCGGCTGGGCATAGGCGGCCAGCACTTCTCCGCCTTCCCAGGCCGCCACGGCCCGGAGAATCTTCGCCGCGAAATCCGGCGTGCCCATAAAGACAATGCGAAGTCTGGAATCTGTCATAGCATGCGGCGGAGAAGACGTCGTCTCTTCCGCATCCCCCTTTTTCTGAAGAATGTTGTGATCGAAAGTCGCCGCCGAGCAGAACCCTGCTTTCCGGCCCGCAGGTTTCACGCCTGATGCCGGACCTTGCTCCGCCCGGTTCCGGGAGCATGTTCATTTTGAAAATCCCCTGAAACATGACACGGCATGTTCCGGACATCTTCCGGATACGGAAGATGGGCGGGGCGGCGCGCTCGGCAGGACTTTCGCATAAATCGCGCATGAAGGCGAGAGGGAGAGGAAGGATGGAACATTTGGCAAGAAGTTTTGAATATGAAAAAAATACTTTTAAAGTATTTTATGAAATGAATATGCTGCGTTAATGAAAAAAAATACAAAAGAATCCGAAGAGAGGAACGCCCGCAGCGTTCTTTCGCCAACGTATCCAAGGAGAGGAAGTTATGAGCGCAGCGCGCAACACGGTGAATCTGGAAACGGATTTGCTCATCCTCGGCAGCGGCGCGGCGGGATGCGGCGCCGCACTGGCCGCAAGAGAAGCCGGGGTTCGTACTCTTGTGGTGGACAAGGGCAAGCTGGAAAGCTCCGGCTGCCTGGGAGGGGGAAACGATCATTTCATGGCGGTGCTGGGCACCGGCGAACCGGATGATACCGTCGATGACCTTGTAAAATACTATCTCAAACCCTGCAGCGGCTTCACCGAGCATATGCTGAGAGAGTGGGGCAGGGCCATGCCGTACATGGTCAGCTTTCTGGAAGGTCTGGGGGTAAGGTTTATTCACCGAGCTGACGGCAGCTATCTCCGTACCGCAGGGCGGGGAGAACCGGCGTGGCACATCAACATTGCCGAAGGCCAGCGCATCAAGCGGCTGGTGGCCGCCTGTCTGCGCGGCAGAGGGGCCGATGTGCTCGATCACGTCATGATCACCCGCCTTCTGGTCAGAGACGGCCGCGTGGCCGGAGCCATGGGGTACGGCGTTCTGGACGGCACATGCTACGTCATCAGCGCGGCTTCCGTGATCCTGGCGCTCGGCAACAGCTGCAACCGCGCCACAGCCAATTCCACCGGCAACCCCTACAATACCTGGCACAGCCCCTTTGACACGGGCAGCCAGTACGCGCTGGCTTACGAGGCGGGCGCGGCCATCATCAACATGGATCTCAAGCAGCAGGCCACGCTGGTTCCCAAGGGCTTCGGCTGTGCGGGAATGAACGGCATCAACGGTTCCGGCGCGCACGAGCTTAACGCGCTGGGCGAACGCTTCATGCCCAAATATCATCCGCAGATGGAAAACTGTCCCCGCCAGTTTCAGATAGGGGGAACCTATCAGGAACAGATCGAGGGCAACGGGCCGCCCTTTGTCATGGAAATGCGCCACATTGACCCCGAACTTCTGCGCCATCTGCAATATGTGCTGATGCCCGGCGACAAGGCCACGTTCCTTGACTACTGCGAACAGCGGGGCGTGGATTTCGCCAGAGCGCCCATGGAAGTTGAGATAGGGGAAATCGAGTTCAGCGGCATGCTCGCCACGGATGACGCTTTCCGCAGCACCGTGCCCGGCCTGTACAACGGCTGTGTGTTCTATACCTTCTCCGGCTCCATGTGCAGCGGATACCTCGCCGGAGAGTCGGCTTCGCGCGAGATGGGCCGGGCCGCCGGGTTGTCAGGACTGGAAGAGGAAATTACCGCCGAATGCGAGCGGATATTCAGACCGCTGGAAGAGCAGGAGGACGGTATCAGCCAGAAGATGTTTGAATCTTCCATCCGTCAGGTAATGTCCTACTACATGGGATTTGTGCGCAACGAGAAGGGCATTGACGTCGCGCTGGAACGCCTTGGCTTTCTGGCCGGATACGAGGACAGGATACAGGCAGGGAACATGCATGAGCTGATGATGGCGCATGAGGCTGTTCACCTGCTGAAAAGCTGTCGTCTTTCCACGCTCTGCACCCGCGAGCGCAGGGAAAGCGGACGCAGCATCTACCGGCGCAGCGACTACCCTGAAAAAAGTCCTGAATACGAGAAAGTTCTTGCCGTCAGCAAGAGTGCGGACGGCCCGTCCCTGTTCTGGATGAAGTAGGCGTCCGCCCGGACGCCGCGAGCGCCGGGCGGGACGCTGACTCCGAACACCCGACAGTCTTCACATCCAACAACGAGTTTTAGTTATGCCTCCCATTTACAGCAAGGAATGGAAAACCGCAGTTGTCAGCATGCAGGGACTCATGCGCCAGAATCGTACTTCCCCCTGCGAGGCCGCCTGTCCGGCGGGCAACAATATTCAGAAGATGCACAGCCTGCTGGCCGAGGGCAGGGTGGATGACGCCCTGCTCGCCATGTATGCGAAGAATCCCTTCCCCGGCGTAACCGGCAGGGTCTGTCCCCACCCCTGCGAGGAAAAATGCAACCGCTGCGGGTATGACGAAGGTCTGGCCATTCATGCTCTGGAACGGTACGCGGCCGATCATGGACGTACACCTGTACTGACGCCCCTGCCTCCCACCGGAAGGCGCGTGGCCGTGATCGGCGCCGGGGCCGCCGGACTGACTGCCGCGCGCTTTCTGCGGCAGTTCGGTCATGACGTCACCGTATATGAAAGTTCCCCTGTCATGGGCGGCGTCATGCGCCAGGCCATCCCCGATTTCCGTCTGCCCAAGGACGTGGTTGACCGGGAAACGGGCGCGGTGGCGGCGCTGGGCGTGCGCGTGCATACCAATGTGACCGTGGGCAGGGATGTGACCCTGTCCGGGCTGCTCTCCGACTGCGACGCCTGCATTCTGGCGGCCGGACTGTGGAAGGAGCGTCTGCTGAATATTCCCGGCAGGGAATACCTGCAGACCGCCGTGAGCTGGATGAAGAAGTCCACCCTGGAGCGCATTGGGCTGGAAGGGAAGGAGGTGGTCATTCTGGGGGGCGGCGGGATTGCGTTTGACGCGGCATTCACGGCCAGGCGCCTGGGTGCGGCCGGCGTACGCATGATCTGTCTGGAGGCGGAAGGCGCCATGCATGCCCCCGAAGCGGAAGTTGCCCAGGCCCGCGACGAACATATTGCCATGGAAAACAGCATGCTCGCCGCCGCGGTGGAAAGCGACGGCGAGGGAGGCTTCACGGTCGCGGCTGTTCCTGTTTCCGGGTTCTCCTTTGACGAGAAGGGCGCGCTGCATGTGCAGGAATCCGTTGAAGAACGGAAGCGGTTTTCCGCGCATCTGGTCATCTGCGCCAGCGGACTGCAGGCTGATCTGACGGCGCTTTCCGGGCTGGACGCGGAACTCACGCCGCGCGGCTTCGTCGCGGTGGATCCCGTTTCCCGCATGAGCAGCATTCCCGGTCTTTTTGCCGCGGGGGATATTGCTTCCGGGCCGGGATTGCTGACGTCGGCCATCGGAAGCGGACGTGAGACGGCTCTTGCCGTACACAGATTTCTTTCCGGATTCGCGGCCGACAGCAGTCTTGACGTATGGCTTGGGGATGAAGGCCGTCTCGAGACGGCGGAACGCAAGGCTCTGCCCGCGCCGCATGTCGTCGAACTCGATGAGATTATGCACGTTGACTATCACGAACATGCACCGCGCGTTGCCGTATCCCATGGCCGGGAAAGCGGGAGGGGGCCGCAACTGGCCTTTGCCGAGCTTGAAGGGGGGCTTTGCGCGGAAGACGCCGCAAAGGAAGCTGCGCGCTGTCTTCACTGCGGGCACTGCATCAGTTGCGGCTCCTGTGTGGAAAGCTGCCCCGGCCATATTCTTGAAATGGGCGGGGATGGGCCTTTTGTTGCCTGGCCCGAACAGTGCTGGCACTGCGGCTGCTGTCGCATCGCCTGTTCGACGGGTTCCGTGTCGTACCGTTTTCCGCTGACGATGATGCTCTGAGGCTGCTGACAAAGTCAGCAGCCCCGAAAATAAGGAGCAGGTTGCGGCTCATATCTGCGCTTTTCATCCGTAGAGCGTTTTGCTCTTGAAAATATCTGCCGACCAGACCCCGTGTTCTGACCCGCAGGTCTCACGCCGCCGCCGGAGCTGTACGCCGCAAGTGAATTGCGGCTGCTCCTGCGGCGCGGCTTCAGTCTCGCCCCGCTCGACTGAAGTGGAGCATTTCATAAGCGAAATGCTCTAAGGCGCTTTGCGCCAACGGCTGAAGGCACCGCGCCGTAAGCGACTGATTTTCGGGCCTTTCCATCAAGACGCTTTACGGCCTGGACGGCGCAGATACCGCAGAGCATGGTCTGTAGTCTGAGGGCATTTCACCATTGAAGCGCTCCGCGGAGTCGGACAGGGCGGGACTTCATCGCGGAACGCTTCAGGAGAGCCGCGTCGTCATGCGGAGGCGGCGCGGCATGAAGAACAGGATTTGTCCGGGGAATTCCCCGGATAGGAGGAAGGATATGTCAACGGAAAGTGCGGCAGGAGCCGGGGGCTTGTCCGGCTTTATGAAGAGCCGCATGAAGAGCGTGGCTGTTGCAGCGGCGCTGATTGCGGGCACATGGTTCTGGATCGCCCTGCCCATTGAGGGCATGACGCCGGAGGGGAACAGGATTTTCGGCGCGCTCATCGCCTGGGTCATTCTGCTCACCGCCGAAGTGACGGATGCGTCCATCATCACGCTGCTCTGGCTCGTGTTTCTGATTATTGCGGGGCTGGCAAAGCCCGGAGTGGCGTTGAGCGGCTTTACCGACAACACCACATGGTTGCTGATGGGCGCGCTGATGATCGGGCAGGCCTGCAACAGCACGGGGCTTGCGCGCCGCGTGGCGTTCCGTTTCATCAACCTGACGGGCGAGCGATACGGCACTCTGACCATGTGTCTGCTCATTTCCGGCGCGATCCTCGGTCTCATGATGCCGTCCGGCACCGCCCGCGCCGCGCTGTATGTCCCCATTTACATGGGGCTGTGCGATGTCATGAAGATTGAGAAGGGAAGCAGGACGGCCCTCAATCTTGTCATGATCACCATCTGGTCTGCGGCCATCGGCGGGGGATGCATGATGTGGCTGACCGGTTCCGTGCTCAACCCGATCATGACTTCCGCTCTGGCCAAGTTCGGCGTGAACCAGACATGGATCAGCTATGCAGTATACAGCTTTCCCAGCGCGGTAGTGCTCATGGTACTGACCTGGCTGACCATCAACTTTGTGGCTCCGCCGGACAGTCCCACCATAGGAGGCGGCCGCGAGATGCTGCGCCGCGAGTATGAAAAACTCGGCCCCATGTCTCCGGAGGAGCGCCGTACGCTGATCATCGTGTGCGCCTGCGTGCTTTCCTGGATGTTTGGCGACAAGATCGGCAGGCTGACAGGGCTGTCTCTGGGCAGCGCCTGGACGGCCATGTTTTTCGGGCTGATTCTTTTCCTGCCCCGGATCGGCGTGCTCACGGGCAAGGATATCAAGAGCATTTCCTGGCCCAGCATCCTGTTCATCGGCGCGAGCCTTGCCATCAGCCCGATTATGGAGCTGGGGCAAATCGACAGATGGATCACCGACAACCTGGTGTCCCCCATTCTGGAACCCTGCCTGGAATACGGTTTCATCGGTTTTGTGCTGGGCATGTATGTACTCTGCCATATCATCCACAAGCTCATTCCTTCCGGAACGGGCACCGTGGCGCTGGCCGCGCCGCTGCTGATCGCCTGGGGCACCGCGCACGGCTTTGACGCCGCCCTGATGGGGCATATGACGCTGCACGGCATGCGTCCGTTCATCTTTCCGTACGAGCACACTCCGGCCATCCTGATGTACAGCTTCGGCTTTGTGACCATGCCCAGGTTTCTGCGCTGTACACTTTCCCTCTCTCTGGTTGCAGTCATCTGGTATGTGCTGAGCGCGTATTACTGGAGCTGGCTGTCCGGCTTCTATCACTAGAGCATTAGCGAAATGCTCTCCTTCAGTCGAGCGGGGCGAGACTGAAGCCGCGACGCCGGAGGCGTGAAACCTGCGGGCCTGAACACAGGGTCTGGCCCGCAGAGATCTTCGAAAGCAAAACGCTTTAATCGAGGAGAAACGTATGCTGAAAAAGACACTGGCATGTATTCTGACATCGGTCATGCTGCTCGCCTGCGCGGGGGAGACGAGCAGCGCGGCGGAAAGCGTCGTGACCATCCTCGGAGGCAGTTCTGGCGGGCTGTGGGCCATTATCGCGGAGGGAGTGGGCGAGGCCATGCGACGCAGTTTTCCCAGGTATCGCGTGACCACCGAGCCGGGCAAGGACGGCCCGAATCAGGTTCTTGTCGGGCGGGGCGACGTGGAGTTCTGTCTGGCCAGCGACGTGCTTACGCTCAAGGCGCTGAAGGGCGACGCTCCGTTTGATGTGAGAAACAGAAAGTCGGAAAAGCTGCGTCTGGTAGCGGTGGTAAATCCCACGGCTGCGGTGCAGATTTATATGGATGCCCGAACCGGGCTGACATCGCTGAAGGAACTTGGGGAAAGAAAATATCCGCTCCGGATCAATGTCAACCGCTCCGGCACGGTCAACGATCTCGTGTCGCGCCGGGTTCTGGAGGCCTATGGCGTGAGTTATGAAGACATTGAGGCGTGGGGCGGAGTCGTGCACAAGGGGCCCGCGCCCGAAGCCGTGGACCTGTGGGATGCCGGACAGATGGACGCCATTGTCGAGGCGTCGCAGTTTCCGCTCAGCCGCTTTTATGATCTGGGCATGAAGCACGATCTCGTAATGCTTCCCATAGACGCGGACAAGGCGGAGGAAATCAACAGGGACATGGGAACCTTCAGTATGATCATTCCCGCCGGAACCTATTCCTTTCAGAAGGAGGACTGTCCCACTGTATCCACCCGGCTTCTGCTGGTGACCAGTGCGGATCAGCCCGACCGGATCGTCACGGACATGCTGACGGCCATGCTTGAGAATGTCGAATATCTGCGCAGTGTGCACGCCAACCTGCGCGGGCTTTCCGCGGAGAGCATGGCAGGATATGCCGGCATCCCCATGCATCCGGCGGCGGAAAGGTTTTTCCGCAGGCACGCGATCTCAAAGAACTGAGGCATGTTTTGACGTTTTTCGAGCCTTTGAACGTGAAAAAGTTCTCTTTATCCCGTCCATGAGGCGGGGTGAAACCCGATCTCCCGAGGAGGAATCCATGTTTCCCGTTCTGTCACGACTGTTCGAGGAGGGGCGGCGCAGAAAGCTGAATCCGTTCTGGACGAAGATCACGGGAGCGCTGCTTTTTCTGTTCGCCGCTGTGGAAATATACGGCGCGCCCTTCGGTTTTGTCGATTCCTTCATCCTGCGCGGCGTCTTTGTCGCGTTTGCCCTTTCGCTGACCTTTCTCTGCTACACCCCCTTCTTTTCCTCCGCTCCGCGCGGAGCGGAGGAAAAGGTTCCTCTTCCCGACATCATTCTGGCGTGCGCAAGTCTTCTCCTCGGCGTATGGTTCGCCCTGAACGGCAAGGATATTGTTGATCGCTGGACGGGAGTGGATCCGCTTCTTCCCATGGACCGGGCCGTCACCGCCGCGCTGGTGCTACTGGTGCTGGAAGTGACGCGCCGTACCGTGGGGCCGGTGCTGCTGGGCATTATCCTCGTGTTCGTTGCCTACAGCTTTGCCGGACCGTATCTGCCCGGCTATTTCGGGCACCGCGGCGCATCGCTGGAGGTTTTTCTTGACCGCATGGCCTATACCTATGACGGTATCCTCGGCACGCCTGTGGGCGTGGCCTGTACCTATGTCTTCATGTTCGTGCTGTTCGGGCAGGTGTTCAACGCGGCGGGCGGCGGCAACTTCTTTTTCCGCCTCGCCGCGTCCATTGCCGGACGCATGCGCGGCGGTCCCGCCAAAATCAGTGTCATCGCTTCCGCGCTGTACGGCACGCTTTCCGGGTCTCCGGTTTCCGATGTGGTGACCACGGGCAGCATCACCATCCCGCTGATGAAGCGTCTCGGCTACGGAGCAGACTTTTCCGGCGCTGTTTCCGCGTCTGCCTGCGCCGGAGCCTCGCTCATGCCGCCCATCATGGGCACGGCCGCCTTTCTCATGGTGGACGTGGCGGGCATTCCCTATCTGGAAATCGCTCTGGCCGCCGTCATTCCCTCCATTCTGTTCTATTTCGGGATCATGGTGCAGGTGCATGATCGTTCCGTCATCACGGGCATGCGGCCCCTTTCCGACGATCCTCGGCACAGGCAGGAAAAAGCCCGCACGGTACTCAGGGAAAACTGGCTTTACCTTGTTCCCATCGCCGTTCTGGTCTGGCTGATCACCCGTCGGGTCAATCCCACTGTAGTGGGACTTGCGGCTACGGCGGCCACTGTCGTCGTAAGCTGGTTCATTCCAGGGCATCGCATGGGACTGCGGGAAATCTGCGAGGCGCTGCGCCGCACCGGCGGCGGCATCCTGACCGTGGCCAACGCCTCGGCTGCGGCGGGACTGGTAATCGGCGGCATCATGCTCACCGGGCTTGGCGGCAAGTTCACGAGTCTTGTTTTCGCCGCCACGGGCGGCTTCAGTGGACTGTGTCTGGTCATGGTCGCGCTGGTGTGCATCATCCTCGGCATGGGCATGCCCGTGCCCGCCGCCTATGTGCTGACCGCCACGCTGGCCGCTCCCGCTCTGCTGGAATTCGGGTTTTCGCTGATGAGTTCGCATCTGTTCATCGTGTATTTTTCCGCCATTTCCGCCATCACGCCGCCCGTGGCCGTGGCGGCCTATGCCGCGGCCGGCATATCGGAAGGCAACCCCAATTCCACCGGCGCAGAGGCGGTGAAGCTCTCCGTGGCGGCCTATCTTGTGCCGTTTGTGTTCATGTACCGCCCGGCGCTCATTCTTGACGGCAGTGCGCCGGAAATCATCTATGCCGCGCTTGTCAGCTTTCTCGGCATATTCAGTTTCGCCGGCGGGCTGGAAGGCTGGCTGTGCGGCAGGCTCGGCCGCCGGGCCAGACTGCTGCTGATCGCGGCGGGCATGGTGTTCATCTGGCCTGACTTCCGGGCTGATATCGCCGGATTCGTCCTGTTCGGGCTGGTGCTGTCCGGACAGCTTGCCGCGCGGAAAAGGGAGATGCCGGGCAGCGCCGGGCGGCGTTAAGCTCCGGTGGCGGCGTGAAACCTGCGAGCCGGAACACAGTGTCTGGCCGGCAGATATTTTCAAATACAAAACGCTCTAGAATATTTCGGTAAATTTTTCAATAATGCGCTGCGCAGCCATGGAAACATAGGCCTGTTTCAGCGTGATGGCGGCGGGCGTCAGGGAAAGTCCCTCCACGTCCAGCCGGACGGAAGGGAAGGCTTCCAGCCCGCCGCTGCGGATTTCGTGTTCATTCAGAATGCCCACAGCCGGGAATCCGTCCAGCAGCAGGCTTTGCAGAAAACCGGAGTCTTGGGTTTCCAGCGCGAAGCGCGGCTGGTGTCCGATGGTCTGGAAGGCGCGCCGCAGCACAGTATTGACTCCGGCCTCGTCATCGCGCCGGTGCTGGGCCATGAGCGGCACACCGACCAGTTCCTCCACGCCGATATGGTCTTTTTCCGGGGCCGTCAGGCCCTGCCCGAAGACCGCGTAATACGGCAAGGGGCGCAGGGTACGGATGGCATAGTTTGTTCCCTTTACGGGCAGGAGAAGCAGAGCGAAGTCAAGGTGACTTTCCTGGAGGTGCCGTTCCAGAGACTGGTTGTCCATGACCCATACCCGGAAACGCAGCCGCGGATGCTCATGGGCCAGCCCGGAAAAGACCCGGGAAGCCATGCGGCGGCATGGCGGGCAGACGCCGATTCTGACCAGTCCCTGCAACGTGCCGGAAAGGCTGGAGACATCGTTTTTCACGCCCTCCATGTAGGAAAGTATGAACTGGGCTTTCTGATAGAGCAGCTGGCCTTCCGGAGTAATCTGCCAGGCTTTGCCCCGGCGGTGGATGAGAGTGACGCCCAGCTCCTCCTCCAGCTCTCTGAGGCGCATGCTGAGAGGAGGCTGGGAGATATGGAGGGATTGCGCGGCCTTGCCTATCTGACCCTTTTCAATGATGGCGCAGAAGTATTCCAGTCGCTTGATATCCATGCGTTTATCCTCAGGCGTTCCGAGGGGGAACATCGCCGCCGGACGGAACCCCGGATTCTGGCATTCCCCGTATCCGCAGGGAAAGGAGAAAAGACGTCAGGGGGGAGGAAAGCTCTGAACACGTTCCTCCCCCCTGACGCACATGGTCATTTTCCGTATTTCTCAGCGTGCCTTGCGCACTTTCTTGTCGTACAGGGAACGCTTGAGGTAGCTCAGGTGATCGATGAACAGTCTGCCGTCCAGATGGTCGGTTTCATGCTGCATGGCTGCGCCGTAGTAGCCTTCGCCTTCAAGGTGGACGGGGTTGCCGTCAAGATCAAGGGCATCCAGGGCGACGCGGCGGGGGCGCTTGACCATGGCCCGATAGTCCGGCACGGAAAGGCATCCTTCGTTTTCGGCGTGAAGCGCGGGATCAAGCACGGTGACGCGGGGGTTTACCAGAGCCTTGAATTCCTGCGGCGCATCGGGATCTTTAAGCTCCTGCGAGAGGTCGAGAATAATCACCCGCTTGAATATGCCGATCTGGGGCGCGGCAATGCCCACGCCGCCGATGGCCTTGAGGGTGTCCAGCATGTCCTGGGCCAGGGCGCGGATTTCGTCGTTGATTTCCGTCACTTCCGCGCTTTTCTGGGCCAGACGGGGATCGGGATATTGCAGTACGGGACGCAGCATGCTTACTCCGTTTTGGCTTCTTGGCCGGAATCCGTTCCGGGATTCGCAGCGGGGGTTTCACGCAGCCTGAGACCGAGTTCGCGCAATTGCCTGGCGGAAACGGTATCTGGCGCGTCGGTGAGCAGGCAGGTTGCCTTCTGTGTTTTGGGGAAGGCGATGACGTCACGGATCGAGGAAGAGCCGGTCAGCAGCATGGCCACACGATCCAGGCCGAAGGCAATGCCGCCGTGGGGCGGAGTGCCGTATTCCAGCGCCTGAATGAAATAGCCGAACTGGGCTCTGGCGGACTCGTCGCTGAATCCGAGGGCCTCGAACATGCGGTACTGATCCTCCGGCGTATGGATGCGGATGGAGCCTCCTCCCACCTCGTTGCCGTTCAGCACCATGTCATAGGCGCGGGCTCTGGCGTTGGCCCTGTCGCTGGTCATGGTCTCCCGGCTGGCCTCCTGCACGGCGGTGAAGGGATGATGGCAGGCCACATAGCGCTGTTCCTCCTCACTGTATTCAAACAGCGGGAAGTCCGTCACCCACAGGAAATTCCAGGCATTTTCGGGAATGAGATTCATCTGCTGGCCCAGCCTGACGCGCAGATTTCCCAGCGCGGCGTTGACCATGCCCGGTTCGCCCGCCTGGAAGAACACGATATCGCCAGGCTCAAGCCCGAGTTCGCGGGTCAGTGCGGCGCGTTCTCCCTCGGACAGGAATTTCGCGATGGGAGACTGCCATTCGGATTCATGGATTTTGATCCAGGCAAGGCCCTGCGCGCCGTATATCTTGACGAATTCGGTAAGATCGTCGATTTCCTTGCGGCTCAGTGTGCCGCCCTGGGGCACGCGCAGAGCCTTGACCAGAGGAGCGGAGGCAAAGAGCTTGAAGCCGGAACCTGCAACGCAGGCGGTAACGTCCCTGAGTCTGAGGTCAAAGCGCGTGTCGGGCTTGTCCACTCCGTAGTCGCGCATGGCCTCTTCCCATGTCAGGCGGGGAAAGGGCAGCGGCAGATCAATATTCATGGCGTCATGGAACACGCGGGCCATGAGACCTTCGGCCATGCTCATGACCTGATCTTCATCCACAAAGCTCATTTCGATGTCGACCTGGGTGAACTCGGGCTGGCGGTCGGCGCGCAGGTCCTCGTCACGGAAGCAGCGGGCCACCTGGTAATAGCGATCCACGCCGCTCATCATGAGCATCTGCTTGAACTGCTGGGGCGACTGCGGCAGGGCATAGAACTGGCCCTGATTGAGGCGGCTGGGCACAAGGAAGTCGCGCGCTCCTTCCGGCGTGGACTTGGTCAGAATGGGCGTTTCGACTTCGAGGAAATCGAGTTCGTTGAGATAGCTGCGCACGGCCTGCACAATGCGGTGGCGCAGGCGCAGGTTATTGGCCATGCGCGGACGGCGCAGGTCAAGGTAACGCCAGGCCAGGCGCAGGTTTTCACCCGCGTCGCTGCGGTCTTCCACGGGAAAGGGAGGAGTTTTGGCGGTGTTCAGCAGCTTCCAGTCCAGCACCACCACTTCGATTTCTCCGGTGGCCAGATTGGGGTTGCGCATGCCTTCGGGGCGGGGGCGCACCCGGCCTCTGATCGCCAGTACATATTCACTGCGCAGCACATGAGCGTCGCGATGCGCTTCCGGGGCGATTTCCGGGCTGAACACCACCTGGGTAAGTCCGTCGCGATCCCGCAGATCCACGAAAATCAGTCCTCCATGGTCGCGGCGGTACTGCACCCAGCCCATGAGGCAGACTTCGCGGCCGTCATCGGCCAGACTGAGGGCGCCGCAATTGTGGCTGCGCTTCCAGTCGCCAAGGGGCTTTATATAGCGGGCGTGTTCCTTCTGGATGTCTGCCTGCGATTTCTGATCGTCCATCATCTGATTGCTGTCGCTCATGTTCTGTTGTCCTTGGGAGAAGTACGGAAAAGAGAAAGTTATGCCTTGAGCGCGCCTGCGGCCTCGGCGCGGGACACGGCGCGCTGCTCGCCGTTTTCCATGTTCCTGACGGCTACCGTACCCGCCGCAAGCTCGTCCGGGCCGAGAATCAGGGCAAAGCGCGCGCGGGACTTGTCGGCCTGACGCATGGCGCTTTTCATGCTGCGGGTTTCGAAGGCCAGCGTGCCGCCGAGTCCTGCTCCGCGCAGGATCTGGGCAAGCTCGAACGCCGCGTCGCGGCAGGAGTCATCCAGTGAAGCCAGATAGAAATCCGGACGGGAGAGGAAATGCTCCCCGTCTTCCCGCATGAGCAGGGCAAGGCGCTCCATGCCGCAGGCAAAACCTATGCCCGGCACATCCGGGCCGCCGAGGGAGGAGATCAGGCCGTCGTACCGGCCTCCTCCGGCCACGGAGCCCTGAGCCCCTATGCTGCCGGAAACCACCTCGAAGGTGGTGCGGGTATAGTAGTCCAGCCCCCGCACCAGGCGATGATTGATCTCGAAGGACACGCCCTGAGCCCTGAGATGGCGGAGTACCGTGTCAAGGTGCGCGGAACATTCCGGACACTGGTGCTCCAGCATGACCGGAGCCCTGGCCGTGTTTTCCCTGCATGTGGGAACCTTGCAGTCCAGCACGCGCAGGGGATTGGTTTCCATGCGGCGGCGGCAGTCTTCACACAGGCCGGCGGGATCAAGGCTCTCCAGCCAGTCACGCAGAATCTTTCGATAGGCGGGACGGCAGTTCGGACAGCCCAGGGAGTTAATCTGGAGTGTGATGTCGCCGAGATTCAGCCTGCCGAGAAACTCCATGAGCATGCAGATGATTTCGGCATCGGCCTCGGCTTCACGCGGACCGAGGCATTCGCAGTTGATCTGATGGAACTGGCGCATGCGGCCCTTTTGCGGGCGTTCATGGCGGAACATGGGGCCGATGGTGAAGAACTTGCTCACGGCCTCGCGGGCATGCACTCCGTGTTCGATATACGCGCGCATGACGCCCGCCGTGGCTTCGGGCCGCAGGGTCATGGAGCGTTCCTTGCTGTCGGCGAAAGTGTACATTTCCTTCTGCACCACATCAGTTTCCGTGCCGATGGAACGGCGGAAGAGATCCGTGTATTCCAGAAGGGGCGTACGCAGCTCGCCGAAGGCGTAACGGGGGAACACCTCACGCGCCGCCTGCTCCATGCGCAGGAAGAGGGCGCTGTCTTCGGGAAAAAGGTCGGCGAAACCCTTGATGGCCTGAATCTGTGCCATGATAGACTCCATGGGGATGCGCAGATGCTGTTGCGCCCGGCCCTGCCGGAACGGACGCTGAAACTTGGGCAAGCCTTAACAATAGAGCCAAAGCCTTCTGCTGTAAAGACGGGAAACGTTTGCCCGGTCTGACGGACGTATATGCGAACGCGGGAAGCGTCCATGCCTGATGACGTGGAAAAACTTGACGATTTGCCGTGCGGAATTTATCGTCACTTCAATCAGAGTGAGGCAAGATAGATGTTTGTCTGAAACTTCCGTTTCCGGCTGTCGGGACGCAGGAGAAGGCAAAAGCGGTTTTGTACAGATTTTTCTGAAAATTCGTACTGTTGAAATTGTATAGTCTTTTTTCGCCGCAGAACGCCGCCGCAACGGCTTCCGTCCTCCCTGCAGGCTGTGCGGAACGGATATCCGGCGAAATATCGGCGCACTTTCTCCCATGAGGGCAAAGCCGCCTTTCAAGGCGCGGATCGGCAGAGAACCGCCGGAAAATCGAAATCGCTCTGACAGACTTTTTACGACAGTGCCCAGGCAGGGGACGTTATATCTTTCGTTCACTTGCGGAGCTGCTTCCCCGCATAAAAAGAAATGCAGGTTTTCATGGATCGTGTTATTTTCGTCGTTGATGGCGAGTTCATGCGCAAGCGCATCATCACTCTCAAAGCGTTCTATTTCGACGGCCCGGGCATCCGGCGGCACTGCCTCGCTCATCTGGGGCCGAACGAATGCGTCAGCCGCATTCTTTTTTATGATGCCATGCCGTTCACCGGCAGGGGAGAGCATCCTCTGGACGGTCCGGTCGACTTTTCCCAGACACCGCTGGTTGCCCGCAAGCAGCAGTTCCTTCAGAGCCTGAGGGCCACGCCCGAAGTCGCGCTGCGCCTTGGCCGGTCCGCCTGGCAGGCCGGTCAGTGGCAGCTTGATTCCAACAAGCTGGGCGAGCTCATGGCCGGAGAAATTGACGTGGAAGATATTGAAAGCCGGGACATTTATCCGGATATACGGCAGAAGGGCGTGGATATGCGCCTCGGCCTCGATTTTGCCACCATTGCCTTCAAAAGGCAGGCGGAGCGCGTGGTGCTGCTGGCCAACGACGCGGACTATGTGCCCGCGGTGAAGCTGGTGCGGCGTGAAGGCATCAAGGTTGCGCTGGACCCCCTGTGGACCCGCGCGGCGGAAGATCTGCGCGAGCATGTGGACTATGTGGTGAACAAGCTGCCCCGCCCGCAGCACGCCAATTATCCCAACGGCGTGCATATCTTTGACGATCCCAAGGAATATGATCCCTATCCTTCCGTGGAAGACGTTGTGGAGGGTTAGAACATTTCGCCCTTGAAATGCTCTGCGGAGTCGGGCGGGGCGAGATCCGCCTCTGCTCTCCTTATCCGCAGGGCGCCTTACGCTCACGGCCTGGGGGTTGCAATGGAGGAGCGGTTCCATGCCTGCTGCCGGCATTCCGGATGTTCCGCCGTCACGGGGAACGGTGCTGTCCATTTATGCTCTGGCGTATTTCGCATCCTTCGGCAACCCTCTGGTCATGCCTCTGCTGCCTTTTATCGCTGGAGAATTCTCGCTCTCTCCTATGGAGCTGGGCTTGATGATCTCCATGTATGCGCTGCCGGGGGCATGTATTATCCCCCTGTTCGGGGTGCTGGAAGATCGGCTGGGGCGCAGGCCCATTCTTCTGGGCGGCATGGCATTGTGCGCCGTCAGCTCGTTCATGTGCTTTCTTTCCTCCGACTATGGAGGGCTGGTGTTCTGGCGTGCCTGTCAGGGACTGGCGGTGACGCCGCTGGAGGCGCTGTATAATACGCTGGTGACGGACAACTTCCGCGGGGAGGAACGTGTGCGTCAGATTGGCCGCTGCGCTTCCATTCTGTACATCGGCGTCGCCACCTTTCCGCTCCTGTCCGGCGCGGTGCTGGCTCTTGCGGGCTGGCGGGCGGCCTTTCTGCTGCCTGTGTTCATGGGCATTCCCGTCTTTTTGCTGTGGCTGCGCCGTCCCATGCGCTACGATGCGTCGTCAGCCCCTTCCCTTGGAAGGTATCTGTCCAACGTGCGCACGCTGGTTTCTTCCCGAACGCTGCTCAGTCTGTATGGCGCGCGCATGCTCATGGCGCTGATCATGTTCGGCGTGCTGTATGCGTATCTGCCCGCGCTGGTGACGGACAGGCTCGGCGCCTCGCCGCATCTGGTCGGTCCCATGTTTTCCGTGTTTTCCTCCAGCCTGGCCGTCAGTTGTCTTTCGGCCGGGCGCATTGTTAACGCCATGCCCATGCCGCGCGTCGGTCTGTGCTGCGGTTTTGCTGCGGCCTCTGGGCTGCTCGGCATGTGGCTGACCCCTTCCGTCGCGCTGCTGCCAGCGGCGCTGGCGCTGTACGGCGGCGCGCAGGGCATGCTGACCGCTCTGGTGACCGTGGGCGTGGCCGGCTGTGCCACGCCGGATACGCGGGCGACCATTCTTTCCCTTTTCTCCACGCTGTTCCGCGCCTCGCAGACGCTGGCTCCCCTTGTGTGCGGCTGGCTTTTTGTTTCCGGAGGGTTCACGCTGCTGTACGGCGCAGGGGCCGCGGCCGCATGCGGGCTGGGCCTGCAGTGCCGGGCGGCGTTCAGGCGGGTGACAGGCGGGGCGGAGTAGGCTACAAGGGGTCTTTGCGCTGTCTTCCGGCTTGCAGAAGCGCAGTCTCCACCCCAAAACGTTTCAGGACATGCTATGTGCGGCATTTTCGGCATCAGCGGACATGAGGAAGCGGCCCGTCTGGCCTATTTCGGTCTTTACGCCCTCCAGCATCGCGGACAGGAAAGCGCGGGCATAGCCACGTGGGCGGATGGCGAGATCCACAGTCATGTGGGCATGGGGCTGGTGCCCGATGTATTTACCGAGGAAGTTCTCGTGCATCTGCCGGGAGACGTATCCGTGGGGCATGTGCGCTATTCCACCACCGGAAGGCCCGAACCGCGCAATGCCCAGCCGCTGACGGTGCGCATGCGGGGCGGCATGCAGCTTTCTCTTGCGCACAATGGCAATCTGACCAATGCGGCGGAGCTTCGCGCCGAACTGGAAGACGCCGGGGCCATTTTTCAGACCACCAGCGACAGCGAGATTTTTCTGCATCTCATTTCCCACTGCCTGAAGGACATGAGTCTGGAAGAGGCCATCCTGTCCGCGTGCGACCGGGTGGAAGGCGCATACTGCCTGATGATTCAGGCCGGCGGCAAACTCATTGCCGTGCGTGACCCGCACGGGTTCCACCCTCTGGTCATGGGACGCCTGGGCGACGCCTGGGTATTCGCCTCCGAAAGCTGCGCCTTTGATCTGCTGGAAGCCGAACGTCTGCGCGGCGTGCGGCCCGGCGAGATGGTGGTCATCGAACACGGGGCCCTGGAATACAGGAGTTTCGCCCTGCGCAAGAGCGCGCCCGTGCGTCAGTGCATTTTCGAGCTGGTTTACTTCGCCCGGCCCGATTCCGTCATTTTCGGAGAGGATGTGTACCAGTGCCGCAAGCGCATGGGGCTGGAACTGGTGAAGGAAGCTCCCGCCGATGTGGACTGCGTGATTCCCTTTCCGGATTCGGGCGTCTATGCCTCTCTGGGTGTGGCTCAGGGCGCGGGTGTGCCTTATGAGCATGCGCTTATCCGCAATCACTACGTGGGGCGGACGTTCATCCAGCCTTCCCAGAGCATGCGTCAGTTCAGCGTGCGCGTGAAGATCAACCCCGTGCATTCCATGATCGAGGGCAAGCGGCTCTTCGTGGTGGACGACTCCATTGTGCGCGGTACCACCGTGCGGACCCGTGTGGCCAAGCTGCGGGACATGGGAGCAAAGGAAGTGCATTTTCGCGTGAGCTGCCCGCCCATCAGGCATGGCTGCTTTTACGGCATCGACTTTCCTTCCACCAGGGAACTGGTGGCAGTGCAGCACGGGCCGGAAGAACTGGCCGCGCTGCTGGGGCTTGATTCGCTGCACTATCTTTCGCTGGAAGGCCTGAAACGCAGCGTGTCCTGCCCGGATCAGTACTGCACCGCCTGTTTTGACGGCTGTTATCCCACGCCGCTGCCTGCGGTGCAGGACAAGTATTCGCTTGAGTACGCAAGAAAGTAGCAGCGGTTCACGGGAGGCCGCGTCACAGAGTCATGGAACGTCCCGACGCTTCACTCATACCGACCACGCCCGGAGTGTATCTGTACAAGGACGCTCTGGGGAAAATCATCTATGTGGGCAAGGCGCGCAACCTGCGCAAGCGCATCCTTTCCTATTTCCGTCCGAAGGAGCAGCTCACGCCCAAGACCGTGGCGATGATCGGGCATGCCGTCTCGCTGGACACGCTGAACACCACCACGGAAAAGGAAGCCCTGCTGCTTGAGGCAAGCCTGATCAAGAAGCACAGGCCGCACTACAATATCGTTCTGCGCGACGACAAGCAGTATGTGCTGTTCCGGCTTTCGGAGCGGGATGAGTTCCCCCGGCTGGAAGTGGTGCGCAAGGTGCGCAAAAGAGACGGGGCGCGCTATTTCGGGCCGTTCACGTCCGCCCAGGCCGCGCGGGAGACATGGAAGAGTATTCACCGTATCTTCCCTTTGCGGCGCTGCACGGATCGCGCGATGAAAAACCGGGTGCGGCCCTGCCTGTACCATCACATCGGCCTTTGCCTCGCGCCCTGTGCGGGGGATGTGAGCCGCGAGGAATACGCGGACATGACCCGTCGTGTTTCCCTGCTGCTGGACGGCAAGTCCCGCGAGCTGATCGATCTGCTGCGCGGCGCCATGGAAAGGGCCGCGGATGATCTGGACTTCGAGCGCGCCGCCGTGCTGCGCGATCAGATCCGCGCTGTGGAAAAGACCGTGGAGCGGCAGGGAGTGGTGCTGCACAGGGGCGGCGACATGGATGTCATCGGGGTGGTCACCCGACCGGACGGGCTGGCGCTGGGCATGATCTTTGTGCGGCAGGGCGCGGTGCTGGATCGCAGCACCTTCTTCTGGCCCGGGCTGGGGCTGGAAGAGGCGGACGAGCTGATCCTGAGTTTTCTGAGCCAGTTCTACGGGCCGCACAGCGCCGTGCCGCCGAGAGTGGTCATTCCCTGGATTCCCGGTGAAAAACGCGCTGAAGACGCAGAGCGCAGGACGGCGGAATGCTCCGGCCTGGAACCGATCGGAATGTCGGCCGGGGAAGGCGGGCCGGACAGACTCAATGCGGAGGGAGAAGACGAGACAGAGGAAAAGGGCATTCTGGAAACATTGACCTCCGCCCTGTCGGATCTGCGGGGCGGGCCGGTGTATATCGCCGCGCCTCGCAATGCCGATGAAAACCGTCTGGTGGACATGGCCAAAAGCAATGCCCGCGAGGCGGCGCGCAGCAGGGCGGATGCGCCGCTTTCCGAGCGGCTGGCGCTGGTGCTGCGTTCTCCCCGGCCCGTGAGCCGCATTGAGTGTGTGGACGTTTCCCATACCGGAGGGCAGGCCACCAAGGTGGGCATGGTGGTGTATGAGGATGGCAAGCCCCGCAAGGATGAGTATCGCGTCTGGAATATCGAGGGCGCGGGCGGCGACGATTACGCCGCTCTGGCCATGTGGGCGGAACGACGTCTGGAGCATGGCGCGCCGTGGCCGGATCTGCTGCTGATCGACGGAGGCCGGGGGCAGCTCGCTTCTGTGTACAGAGTGCTGTATGAAGGCTGGCCCCGCACGCGGGGCGAAGAAAACGGATTGCCCTTCCTTGTGGCGGGCATCGCCAAGGCCAGAGATGAGCGCGGCCACGCCGATCGCCGGGCGGGCAATGTGGCGGATCGCATTTTCACGCCGGGGCGATCCAATCCTCTGAATATCCGTGAAGGGAGTCCGGAGCTGCTTTTCCTGCAGGCCGTGCGTGACGCCACACATGACTTTTCCATCGGGCGGCACCGCCAGGCGCGGGCCAGACTCGCCTTCAGCGGGGAGTTGCAGCGTCTGCCCGGCGTGGGGCCGGGCACGGCAAAACTGCTCTGGGAACACTTCGCCTCCGTAGCGGACATGAAGGCCGCCACGGAGGAGGAAATCGCCCGTCTGCCCGGCATCGGCAAAAAGCGCGCGGGCAGGATACGGGCTTCGCTGCGCGGGATGTGAGCAGGTTTCAGCGACGCATGGACTCGTGTTCTGCCCCCTCCCTGCATCCTTCAAACCATCACTGGCCCGCTATTCCTCGTTCCCTGAAGACAGGCCGTAGCTCTTGAGCTTGGTATGCAGCGTCTTGCGCGAGATCCCCAGACGTTTGGCCGCTTCGCTTTTATTGTCGCCGCATTCCCGGACTGTTCTGATGATGAAATCCCGCTCCACATCTTCCAGCGTTCTGGGTTCGTCCGGACCGCCTCCGCCGTCCGGCAGGGGAGCGGATATTTCCTGCGGAGGACGGTAGGACTCCACCACGGCCTGAGGCAGTTCCCGTTCGGAAACATATTGCCCGAACAGCAGCACCACGGCCCGTTCCACGGCGTTTTCCAGTTCGCGCACATTGCCCGGCCAGTCATAGCGGAGCAGCATATCCATGGCCAGGGGGGTAAAGCCTTTCACGTCCTTGCGGTTTCGTTCCCCATGGATATGCAGAAAATGCTGGGCGAGCAGGGGGATGTCTTCCCGCCGTTCGGCAAGCGAGGGAACCATGATGCTGACGACATTGAGCCGGTAGTACAGATCTTCGCGAAAGCGTCCCGCCCGTATTTCTTCCGCAAGATCCCGGTTGGTGGCCGCCACGATGCGCACATCCACCGAAATCGTTTCATCACTGCCCACTCGCTGGATTTCCCTCTGCTGCAGGGCGCGCAGCAGTTTGACCTGCATCTGGAGAGGAATTTCCCCGATTTCGTCAAGAAAGAGCGTACCGCCGGAAGCCTGGAGAAAGCGTCCTTCCCTGCGCTTGTCCGCTCCGGTGAACGCTCCTTTTTCATGGCCGAACAGTTCGGATTCGAGCAGGTTTTCCGACAGGGCGGCGCAGTTGACCGCCACCCACGGGCCGTCGGCGCGTGAGCTGAGCTGATGGATGGAGCGGGCCACCAGTTCCTTGCCTGTGCCGGATTTGCCGATGATGAGTACCGTGGCGTCGGATGGCGCCACGGTTTCTATCATTTCCTGCATCCGGCGGATGGCGGGGGAATTGCCCACAATGGCCCGGCTCCGGCTTTCCGCGCGGAGCTGAGAGTTTTCGGCCTTGAGCCGGCTGTGTTCCAGGGTACGGCTCAGGGTCAGCTTGAGCACATCAAAATCCAGCGGCTTGATCAGATAGTCATATGCTCCGGACTTCAGCGCCTCCACTGCGCTTTCCACAGCGGAATAGGCGGTCATGAGCACCACCGGCACGGCGGGGTTGTAACTTTTGATGCCCTTGAGGGCGGTGATGCCGTCCATGTCCGGCATGCGGATATCCATAAGCACCGCGTCAAAAGGTCCCTCACGAACTTTTTCCACGGCCTGGACGCCGTTGGCGGCGCTTTGCACACGGTAGCCCCATTTGCCCAGCAGGGCTTCCAGCATGAGGCGGTGGCCGTTGTCGTCATCCACAACCAGAACTGAAGGCTTACTTGTCATGATGTTCCTCCCGGGCCGCGGCGGGCAGGGGCAGATGCAGCGTAAAGCGCGTGCCCTTGCCCACAGTGCTGGCGACCTCTATTTCACCGTCATGGGCTTCCACTATCTTTTGCACCAGTGACAGGCCCAGCCCGGTTCCTCGCGCCTTGGTGGTATAATAGGGGCTGAATATCTGGTGAATCTTGTCCTTGGGAATGCCTTCGCCGGTATCTTCAATATCCAGCAGCAGAATGTCTCCGCTGCCGGGGGCGTCCTCCTCCCCGCTGCGGGACTGAAAACGGATCCGCGTGGTCAGCGTGCCTCCCCCGGGCATGGCCTGTATTGCGTTCAGGAACAGGTTGAGCAGAACCTGCGTCATGCGATCCGCGTCCAGCATGACTTCCGGGCATGGCGACGGGACTTCCTGCGTATAGCGGATGCCGAGCTTGTCCATATCGGCCCGCACCAGATTCGCGGCCCGTTCGAGCGGCAGTGCGGGGGATATGCCTGTCAGATTGAGCTTGTCCGGGCGGGCGAGTTCCAGCAGGTCGCCGACCACTCTGTCCAGCCGCTGCACTTCCTGGGTCATGATGCCCGCTACCCTCGCTTCTTCGCCGCCTTCCGGACTGATTTCCCGGAAGAAGCGTGCCAGTCCCTTGATGGCGCTCAGCGGGTTGCGTATTTCATGGGCGATGCCCGCGGCCATATGACCAAGAGCGGCCAGCCTGTCCTGACGGCGTATTTCCGCCTGAAGGCGGCGTATTTCTCCCAGATCGCGAAGGATGAAGGCGTATCCGGAGTTCCGACCATTCCTGGACGGCACGGCAACGGGCGTTGCCGTCAGCGCAAGCGGAACACGGCGCCCGTCCCCGAATACGCATCTGACTTCCTGCTCGCGCGGCACATGCCGCTCTTCGCCATGTTCTTCCATGACTCCCGTCTCGTTCAGCGCGGTCCACAGGCCCGGGAGTGCCTCGCTTATGTCGCGGCCCAGAACATCCCCGCCTTTCAGACCCGTGATGCGTTCGGCTTCAGGATTGATGGACGTGACGCGATTGGCCTGATCCACGGCCACAAGACCCAGCGGCAGAGTATCAAGAAGAGCGAAGGTAAAGGCTGATGTCTCCTGCACCAGCAGGCGTGAACGCTGGTATCCCTTGACCAGAAACAGGGTCAGCAGGCCCGCTGCTCCGATGAAGGCCAGAACGCTCCAGTGGATGAGTGCCCGGCGGGCGTCGGCGGATTCCGCTTCCAGAAGCGGTGTCATGTCGTAGCCGACAAAAATGGTCAGACGCTGATTGGGGATGCGCGCCGCGCCGGAGGAAGAGTGCATCATGCGGCGGCTCATCATCATATGCCCGTGCCTGCGCAGCCGCTCTTCATACTGGCGGACGGAAAGCAGTTGATATACCTGGAATATCGGAGTTTCACCGGCAAGATTCACAATATGGCCTCTGGCCCGGCGAGAGGGAGCCAGCTCTTCCATTTCTTCCGGACCGACCAGATCGGAATTCACCAGGCGCGTGTCGCTTGCGGCCAGTACCCGGCCCTGTTCGTCCGTGACGGCTATATAATGGATATCGGGACTGGTGCCGATTTTATCCAGAAGCGCCTGCAGCTCCTCATCCGTCCACTGAAAGCCCATGCCTGCCTGCAATGTGGCCTCATAGGCGTGGATCAGTGAAGTGCCTCGTTCCAGAAAGATACGGGTAGCGACAGCACTTTCCTTGTCGCCGCCGCGGTAGTCCATCAGCAGAACCATCAGAGCGAGCAGAAGGGAGCCGGCCACCACAATCCAGGGGGAAAACGCGAGCCATGAAGGCATGCTGCGCAGATGAACGGCGGCGCGGCGCGGTGTCCGCCCCGCAGGGGCATCCCCGCTCCGCACCTTCTGTTTCAGTATGCGGGGGAAAAACATGATCATACTCCCTGTATCAGTAGAGCGTTTTGCTCTTGAAAATATCTGCCCGCCAGAACCGTGTGCCCTGATCCGCAGCATTCATGCCCGAGGCCGGAGCCTGACCTCGCAAGCGAAGCGCGGCGGCTTCGGATATCAGGGAGCACCGCGGAGTAATCCCGCTCTGCCCGGCTCCGGGAGCATATTCACCCTGAAAATGCCTGTATGGATGGAATCGACTCAAGCAAAATCCGGGCCATTCGGAACGATATTGGAGGAAATTTATATTTTATCTTGTATTTCAAATAGTTATGTATGAGCCGAATAGCGGAAGATCCGAATGGAGCGTACCCAAGGGTAATAATGCCATGAAATGTGTAGAAATTACTCATGCTGGAAACGAAAAGGTGTTACGAAAGGTAACACTAGCGTAAAATGGAAATGGATGGCAAGCAGATATTTTTAAAAAAATATATTTATTTCAATATATTATAAAAACAGGCGTATTTTGGCACGCAGTTTGCTAAGAAGAGGGCATGCAACGAGGAATTCCCGAAAGGGAAAAAACACGGCGTATACGC
>CALUUZ010000019.1 GCA_944324075.1 Candidatus Mailhella excrementigallinarum | reverse complement strand
CTTCCCCGGCGGGCAGCTCTATGCCTGGAACCTGAACAACCTGCCCGACACCTTCGTGTACGGCAGTTCCTACCCCTTCGCGTCGATCAGGGAACCCATCGAGGAAACCCTCGCGTTCCGCAGCCATCCTCTCTACAAGGTGCGCGACGACGTAATGGAAAAATACCTTTACGGCAACGCCGCCCGCCTGCTTGGGCTTGAAAGCTAGGCCCGCGCTCCCGGCTCCGCCCGAACTGCGGGCGGAGCCTTTTCCACCCGTTTTCTCCGGACGGAGCTTGACATGAGAAGGTTTTCCCTGTCCACGGTGGCCGTGCTGTCATTCGCGGCCATGTTTTGCATGCCCGGTTTCGCCGCGGCCGAGCCGCTGACGCTGCGGCTCGGCCACACAGGCTATCCCGGCATCGCCTTCACCTACGGTTACGAAAAATTCAAGGAAATCCTGGAAAGAAACAGCGGTGGGGGGATCAGGGTTCATCTCTACCCGAACGGCGTCCTGGGGTCCGACCGCGTGCTGACCGAAAGCTGTCAGCTGGGCTGTCTGGAAATAGCCATGTGCGGTTCCTCCAATCTGGGTAACTTCATTCCCACGGCAGCCGCTTTTGATCTGCCCTTTCTGCTGAACCCGGACAAGCATGATCAGTATCTGGCCGCGTTCGGCGACGGGCCGATAGCGGCGTATCTGGACAAAAAGGCCGCGGAGGTCGGGCTCAAGCTGATCATGTCGATGGACAGCGCGTATCGCGGATACGCCACTGCCAGGAAGCCTCTTGATGACGTGGAGAGTCTGAAGGGGGTGAAAATGCGCACCACGGCCTCTGCCGTGGACATGGCCACCGCCGAGGCTCTGGGCATGAACCCTACTCCCATCGCCTATTCCGACGTGTTCACCGCGCTGCAGCAGGGCACGGTGGACGGTGAACTGCTCGGCTATGATGCGCTGCACAATTCCGGCCGGTGGGAAGTGGACAAGTTCTTTCTCCAGACAGACCACAACCATACCGTCATCTTCGCCTTCATGAACCGGAAGTTCTGGGATGGGTTGAGCAAGGAGGAACAGCGGCTCATTCTTGAGGCCGCGCGCGAGGCCGAGCGGCTGGAGTATGCCTATAACAGGGACGTGGTACGCAGGGGCGAGGAGTTCGTGCGAGGGAAGAACGTGACGATCCACAAGCTTTCTCCGGAAGAGCGCGAGCGCATGAAGCGGATGACCGCCTCCATCTACGACAGGTTTGACAGCATTGATCCGGAACTTCTCCGTCTGATCCGGGAAACCCAGAAATAAACCGCTGAACGGCATTTTTCAGAGGCATTCCCTCAAAGGAGAGGCGTCATGAACATGATCGCAAAGGATTCCGCCGCATGTGCGCGCGGCGTGGAATGTCCGTCTTCCGGCCTTTTTCGGGCAGCCCTTGGCTGGCTGAATGAAAACGCGGAAAAACCCGTCATTGTCGTCTGCATGCTGATCAGTATTCTGCTGATCACCTGGCAGGTCATATTCCGCTATATCATCGTGGACGTGCTGGGAATGACCGGTTCCACGGCATGGGCCGAGGAAACGGCCATATTCTGCTTTATCTGGGCAACCTATTTTGCCGTTTCCCAGTCCGTAAGACGCAGGGAAACCATCCGCATCACCGTACTGGTGGATCGCCTGCCCCTGCGCTGGCAGAGCATCCTGTGGACGCTGGACAGCCTTGTCTTTCTCGGCTTTTCCCTGCTGGTGCTGCGTCTTTCCTGGAACGTCATCAGCACGCAGATTGCGTTTGGGCAGAAAACGACGGCGCTGGGCATACCATATGCCATTCCCTATTCCGTGCTGGTTGTCGCGTTCCTGCTGATCAGCATGCGTCTGGCGCAGGATCTCGTCCGGCAGTACCGGGAAACGGGAGCGCGGGACTTTCTCATCGGTCTCGCCATAGCCGCGCTGATGACGATTCCCGTACTGCTGTTCGCGGAAACGGATATCGTCTGGATACTCATCGGTACGCTGCTGCTCTGCATGCTGCTGGGGGTGCCCATCGCCATCAGCCTGGGCGTGGCCGGTGCGATCGGCATTATCATGAGCGGCTCCGTGCCGCTGGACATTGTAGCGCAGATATCGTTCACCTCGCTGGATTCCTTCCCCATTCTGGCCGTCTTTTTCTTCATTGCGGCAGGCGTGTTCATGGGGGAGGGAGGGCTGTCCAAACAGCTTCTGGAACTCGGCGACGAACTGGTGGGGGGGACCTGGGGCGGCATTGCCCTTGCATCGGTCATTGCAAGCATGCTGTTCGGGGCCATCAGCGGTTCCGCCACGGCGACCGTTGCCGCCATCGGCATGATCACCATTCCCGCCATGGTGGAACGCGGCTATGACAAGGCGTTCGCCGCCGCACTGATGGCCTGCGCGGGGATAATAGGCACGCTGATCCCTCCCAGCAACACCTTTGTGCTGTACGGCGTGGTGACCAAGGCCTCGATCAGCAAGCTTTTTCTCGGCGGCGTGATTCCCGGGCTGCTTTTCGGTACCGGCTTCATGGCGATCACATGGTGGATTTCGCGCAGAAACGGCTGGCGCGGAACCAGCAGCGGATTCAGCGCGTCCCGGCTGGCCAGGGTTTCATGGGAAGCCAAGTGGGCCATCATGGTTCCCGTGATCATTCTGGGCGGCATCTACGGAGGCTTCATGACGCCCACGGAAGCCGCGGCCGTGGCGGCAACCTACGGCCTGCTTGTCGGGGTGTTCGTCTACAAGGGCATCACGCGGCACAATATCGTGAAGATACTCGTGAACTGCGGCATCACCAGCGCGGTGGTCATCCTGCTCATCTCCATGGCCAGCATCTTCGGCTATATCATGGCCATAGAGCGCGTGCCGGATGCCATCGCCTCCACATTGCTCTCCATCACGTCCGACAAGTACGCGATGCTGCTTCTTCTCAACATCTTCCTTCTACTGGTGGGGGCGCTCATTGAAACCGGCGCGGCCATCATCATTCTTGCCCCCATTCTGGTTCCCGTGGTGGTGAAGCTGGGCGTGGATCCGCTGCACTTCGGCATCATCATGGCCGTGAATCTCGGCATCGGTTTCGTGACCCCGCCGGTCGGCGCGAATCTCTTCGTGTCCAGCGCCATATCCGGCATGCCTGTGGAAAGCATCGCCAAAAAGCTGCTTCCCTTCCTGGTCTGTATGGTGGCCATTCTGATCGCCGTCACCTATCTGCCAGAACTTTCCCTGTGGATGACCCGTCTTATCGGATAAGCCGACAAACCTTCAAAGGAGCAATATCATGTCCGAACTTCTCTGCATGAAACCCGGCCGCATCGGCCCCATGGAGCTGCGCAACCGTATTGTGTTTCCCCCCATGATCACCAACATGTGCGAACTTGACGGCAGGGTTACCGACCGTTTCATCGCCTACCACGAGGCACGCGCCAGGGGCGGCGTGGGTCTCATCTGCACAGGCGGCGCCTATATCAGCCTGCCCGGCAAATCCATGGCCAATCAGCTCGGTATCCACAGCGACGACATGATCCCCGGACTGCGCAGGCTTGCCGATGCCGTGCACCGCCAGGGGGCGAAAATCTCCGTGCAGCTTTTTCACGGCGGACGTCAGACCATGCCGGCCCTGAACGGCGGCTATGAGACGGAAGCTCCTTCCCGCGTGAAGTGCGCCTGGAGCGATGATTACACGCGCGAGCTTTCCAGGGACGAGATCCGCGAGCTGGTTCTTCTGCATGGTCAGGCCGCCCGCCGTGCCAGGGAAGCCGGCTTTGACTGCATCGACGTGCATGGCGCGCACGGATACCTGATCAACCAGTTTCTCTCCTGCTACATGAACAAGCGCACGGACGAATATGGCGGTTCTCTGGAAAACCGCATGCGTTTCCTGCGGGAAGTGGTGCGTGAAGTGCGTTCCCAGGTGGGGGACGACATGGCCATCAATTTCCGCGTATGCGGCATTGAGGGAACGGAAGGCGGAACAACGCCGGAAGAAGCCTGCGCCATTGCCAGGGCCATGGTCGGTGAGGGCGTCAATGCGGTCAATGTTTCCGCCGGGAACTATGAAGCCCTGCACCTGATGATTCCGCCCGCGGCCATGCCCTACGGCTGGAACCTGGAACGCGCGCGCATGGTGCGTGAAGCCGTGAACGGGGCCATCCCCGTCATTGCCGCCGGACGCATCAAGACCGTGGACGTGGCGGAAAAGGCGCTTTCCGAAGGCTGCGCGGACTTTGTAGCCATGGGACGCGCCCTGATAGCCGATCCTGAGTTGCCGAACAAGGCGAAGGAAGGACGCGCGGACGCCGTTCGCCCCTGCATCGGCTGCAATGAAGGATGTGTGGGCCGTCTGGCCGTGATGCAGCAGCCGGTCACCTGCACGGTGAACCCGGCCGCCGGGCGCGAGCTGGAAATCCGGCCAGCGGAAAAGAAGCTTGAGGTCGTCGTTGTCGGCGCCGGCCCGGTGGGCATGACCGCCGCCCTGTACGCGGTACGCAGGGGGCACAGGGTGACGGTATTTGAAAAGGAGGACAAGCCCGGCGGCCAGCTTAATCTGGCGGACAAGCCGCCCTTCAAGAGCGAGCTTGGCGACTATGCCGCATGGCAGGCGCGCGCCCTGAATGCCTCCGGCGTATCCCTGCTCTGTTCCCGCAACATGACCGCCCACGATATTGAAGCCATCAGGCCCGATGTCGTGCTGCTGGCCACGGGGGCGCTTCCCCTTGTTCCTCCCCTGCCCGGCGTCAATGACGTCAGGCACTACATGGCACAGGATATCCTCTCTGACGCGGAAACATGGAAAAAGAAGCTCTCCCGCCGCATCGTGGTCATCGGCGGCGGGCTTATCGGCTGTGAAACGGCGGAATTGCTGACCGACGCGGGGCACAAGGTGACTGTCATTGAAATGCGCGATGATATGGCGCCTGACGCGGAAATGATGAGCCGCGGCATGATGATGCAGCGTTTTGCCGAAAAGGGTGTGACCTGCATGCCGAAGACCAGGGTGACGGGCATGGAAAACGGCGCGCTGCGGGTGGAAGGGCCTGAAGGGGAAAAGATCCTCGGCGCTGTTGACGACATCGTCATCGCGGTAGGCAGCAAACCCTGCAATCCTCTTGAGGAGCCTTTGAAGAAGCGCGGCATCCGCGTGATCGTCATAGGCGACGCGGTGAACCCCGGCAAGATTCTTGCGGGCAACGAATCCGCGTTCCAGGCGGTCTGTTCCCTGTAACATATGCCGTTTCCGGGAACAGGGACGCTTCCCCCGTTCCCGGGCTTCGGATTCCGCGCCGGGAACGGCGCTCTCTCAATACCGACTTATTCTTTCATGCAAGGAGAATTGCCATGCTGACAGGTTTCATCGGGCTTGGAAACATGGGGCGGCCGGTAGCCCGCAATCTGATCCGGCTCGGATATACGGTAAAGCTGTTCGATCTGTATCAGCCTTCCGTCGACAAGGCCATGGAAGCCGGGAATACCGGCGTGCCCGTGAAGGACGTCAGGGAAATGGCCGACTGCGATCTGGTGTTCACCTGCCTGCCCATGCCGGATGACGTGAAGAACATGATGATGGGCGACGGGCTGTACGGCGTCATGAAGAAGGGGGCCGTCCACATAGATCTGAGCACCATCGGGGCCAGTGCCACTAGGGAGCTGGAACAGGACGCCGGAAGACACGGCCTCCACTTCATCCAGTGTACGCAGGGCAAATCTCCGGCTCACGCGGAGCGGGCGGAGCAGACTCTGTATGTGGGCGGAGAAAAGGAAGTGGTTGATCGTCTGTGGGATGAAATATTCATGCGCATCGCGCAGCCCGTGCGGGTGGTTTCCGCGGAGGCGGCAAGCGCCATCAAGCTGATCAGCAACATGATGAGCGGAGTCATCTGTCTTGCCATAGCGGAAAGCATCAGGCTCGGCGAGGCGGCGGGCATGGATGCGCGGGATGTGGTGGAACTGTGCCGCAGCACCGGCTGCAACAGCTTCCATCTGGAGACGAACGGCCCCTTCATGGCCGCCAAGGATTTCCATACCCGCTTTGCGGTCGATCTCGAACGCAAGGACATGCGTCTGGCCTGTGAAATGGCGCGGGACAAGGGGCTTGATCTGGTCATTTCGGAAAAGGTGCTTGCAATTTTCAATCTCGCTCATGAAGAGGGGATAGGGCAGGAAGACGTAACGGCCATTTACAAGATGGTCGGTCGTGATCCCGGTTAGAGCGTTTTCGTTTTGAAAATGCTTCCGGAGTCAAGCGAAGCGAGACTGAAGCCGCGACACCGGAGCAGCCGCAAGTGAATTGCGGCCTCTGGAACGCTTCGGAGACGGAAGCGCTTCCAGGGAGTTTCGTCCCGGCTGCGCGGCCGGCGCGGCGCGGGGAACGGCGTCCGATTCGGGAGAGGCGGGAGCCGTGTACGGTCGGGTACATGGTTCCCGCACGGGAGAACAAGGGCAGGAAGGCACTGAAAGGAGGCATGGCATGCTGAAAGTCCAGTGGATAGCGTATGCTGTTTCATTCATTTCCGCATACGCCATGCCCGCCACGGTTCCTGTTCTGCCCGCGCTGGCGGAGGAGTTCGCCATGCCCGAAAGCTCCATGGGACTGCTCATGGCGGCGTTCACCCTCCCCTGCATTCTGCTGACGCCGCTGTTCGGAATCCTGGCGGATCGCGTTTCTCCCCGGCTCATCCTGCTGCCGTGCATCCTGCTGTACGGCGCAGGGGGCTTCGCCTGTGGGACGGCACAGAGCCTTGAAGCCCTTCTGCTCTGGCGCATGGTGCAGGGCGCGGGTGGAGCATGTCTCGGGCTGCTGAACACCACGCTTCTCGGCGGCGTGGCCGAGGGCATGGAACGCTCCCGGTTCATGGGAAGAACCTATGTGGCGATCTGCGCGGGCGTCATGTTTTTCACCCTTCTTGCCGGATGGGCCGGAGGGATGGACTGGCGTTACGCGTTCTGGGTTCCCTCCCTGTTCACTATTCCCCTTTTCCTGGCGTGCCTCCTGACGCGCCTTCCCTCCTCGGGCGTCAGGAGGTCCTTTCCGGACTGCTGCCGGGGCATGGCGGAAGCCCTGCGTTCCCGCCGTGTCCTGGCGGTTCTGGGTATTTCCTTCATCAATATCGGCGTGAACATGGGCGCGGTGATGACGTTTTTTCCGGGATACGCCCACCTGCGTTTCGGGACGCCATCGTCCGGGCTGGGCATGTGTTACGGGCTGTCGGCGCTGGGTATGCTTGCCGGTTCGCTGTTTGTGGCGCGCAACAGGCGCTTTCCTCCGTTTACGGTGATCCGCGCCGCGGCGCTGCTGTCCGCCGGAGGTATCGCGCTCATGCCGTTTCTGCCTTCCTTCTGGGCGCTGCTTGTTCCCCTGTGGCTGTGTTCTCTGCAGGACGGAGCAATCCGCCCCTGCCTCAGCGCCGTCATGGCAGGGTTGGGAGGCAGGGAACAGCGTTCCGCCGTCATGTCGCTGGATGTGACCGTTTTTCGCCTGAGCCAGTCGCTTTCGCCGCTGCTGTTCGGCGGCGCGCTGGAACTGGCCGGGTATGGCGGCGTGTTTCTGGGGGGCGCGGCCGCTCTTCTCCTGCTTGTACTGCTGGCGCAGGGAGGGCGTCCGTGACGGTACTGCCGCTGTCCATATTGCAAGGTCAGCCCGGTCATTCCTGCGGAAGAGGTTATTGCAGACATCATCATGGAACTTGCGCGTTGAACGCATAGGGTCTGAGGCGAGCCGCGCTGACGGTGAGGGACGTTCGGCGCGGTTCGCCTCGCGGATAAGGAGAGCAGAAGATACGAGACCCGCTGCATCCGACTCCGGGCATATCCGGTCGGGCAGGTGAGGCGTCTTGTTCGGTGAGCCGTCTGGAATCACCTCTGAAAACATTGAATATCTGCCGTAGCCTGTCAGGAGGGAGGAAATTTTGAAGCGCACGGCCGCATGCTGGCAAGCGCGTCGCTGGGCGGATGGCTGGCCGCCGCGCATGAGGGGCACTCCATGGCCCATGTCATCGGAAGCAGACTCCATATGCCGCACGGCCGGGCCTGCGCCTATGCCGCGCCCGTCATGCTTGAGTTCATCGCTCCCGCAGTTCCCGCCAGGGTGAAAAAGACAGGACTGATTCCCGGTGCCGGGTTTTCCGGTACGGAGAGTCCGGAAGAGATCGGAGCGAAGACTTCCGCCGCCTACCGGAACTTTGTTTACAATACCCTGGGCCTGGAACCGCTGAATGTTCGGGGCGCGGACATTGAGGAACTTGTCGGAGAAGTGGCGCGTGAACCTCTGGCGGCGCTGTGCCCGCGCGCGGTGAACCATGAGGACGCTCTTGTCATGCTGAAAGGGATATTCGCATAACGCATGCGGCGATTGAGCGTTCCCCCGTCGAGGCGTCTTTTTCGACTCGCGGGAACGCTCCGCAGGAAGGCGCAAGAGTATGGAGCAGGGCCTGTGTTCTGGCCCGCAGGTTTCACGCCTCCATCGGAGCTTAACGCCGCAAGTGAATAGCGGCTGCTCCGATGCTGCGGCGAGCATTTCATGAGCGAAATGCTCTAAATAACCTTGTTCAGGCTGTATTCAAGTATGCCTTCCGCACCGATCTTGCGCAGGCGGGGAATGAGATCGCGCACCAGGCCGCTGTCCACCACGGTTTCCAGCGACAGCCATGCGGGGTCGCGCAGGCTGGCCACGGTAGGAGAGTTGAGCGCGGGCAGCAGGTTCAGGATTTCATCCAGACGGGCGGCGGGGGCGTTCATTTTGAGGCAGACCAGGCTTTCCGCGCGCAGCGCACCCTGAAGCAGCAGATCTATCTGCTCAATCTTCGCCCGCCTGAACGGATCACGCATCGCATCGCGGCCGGCGATGAGTACGGTGTTGGTTACCAGAACCTCATCAATGACACGCAGACCATGGGCGCGAATGGTGGTTTCCGTTTCCGTCACTTCCACAATGGCGTCGGCCAGTCCTTCCACCACCTTGGCTTCCGTCGCGCCCCACGAGTAGCTGATCTGGACGGGGATGCCCAGTTCTTCAAAATAACGGGTGGTCACGCCCTTGAGTTCCGTGGAGATGCGCCTGCCCGCAAGGTCTTCGGGCTTGCGGTAGGGGGAATCTCCGGCCACGGCCAGCACCCAGCGCGCGGGGCGGTTGGAGACCTTGGAATAGACAAGATCGGATATCATGCGGACGGGAGATTCCCCCCCCGAGTCGCCTTCCCGGTCATCGGCAAAATCCACGCCGGTTTCCAGCAGCCAGTCCTTGCCGGTCAGCGCCACGTCAAGCACTCCGTCCCGGATATAGCCGGGAATTTCCTGCACGCGGCAGAGCCTGGCGGTGATGTCGGGGTCGTTGATATCCGGGAAATAGTTGCGCACATGCTTGCGGATTTTCCACCCGGCCCTTTCAAACAGAGAAATGGTGGCTTCTTCAAGGGAACCTTTGGGGATGCCGAGTTTAATCTGACGCGGGGCGGACATGGGACAACTCCTTTAGAGCGTTTTGTTTTCGAAAATATCTGCCGGCCAGCCCCTGTGTTCCGGCCCGCAGGTTTCACGCCTCCGCCGTCGCTCTGCACCGCAAGTGAATTGCGGCGACACCGGAGAAGGGGGCGTCGCGGCTTCAGTCTGCCCCCGCTCGACTGAAGGAGAGCATTTCAATGGCGAAATGCTCTGACATGCGGGAAAAACGGGACGCAGGCCGCTTTATGCCCTGTTGTAAACCTTGGAGGGATCAAAGACGCGGGGACAACAGATGTCCGTCTTTCCGGAAGGCGCGAGTTCCGCCCGGCGGAAAAAGCAGGAACGATACCCCTCATGGCAGGCCGCGCCGCCGATCTGTTCCACTTCCAGCACCACGGCGTCCGCATCGCAGTCAAGGCGGATGGCCCGGACTTTCTGCACGTTGCCGGAGCTTTCTCCCTTGTGCCAGAGTTTTGCGCGGCTGCGGCTGAAATAATGGGCTTCTCCGGTGGAGAGCGTGGCATTCCATGCCTCTTCATCCATCCATCCCAGCATGAGAATTTCACCGCTGGCGGCGTCCTGGGCGACGGCCGCCACCAGCCCGCGTCCAGCGCATCGCGGAGCGTGGGGATGGGAGAAATCGGGCCGGAAGTCCGGGGAAACAGCGATACGGGGAGAAGATGTCATGACGCGATCCTGAACGTGTTGTAATGGGAGGAAGCATGTCTCGAACGGCGAGGCACAACCTTCGGGCAATGCTACTTGGCGAAGCCCACCGCGCGGCGCTCGCGGATGACCGTGACGCGGATCTGGCCGGGGTAGGTGAGATTTTCTTCTATTTTCCCGGCGATGTCCCTGCACAGCAGGTAAGTGGAGTCATCGTCCACATTATCGGAATTGACCATGACGCGGAGTTCCCGCCCGGCCTGGATGGCGTAGGCCTTGGAAACGCCGTCAAAGGCAGTGGCAATGTTTTCCAGATCCTCAAGACGCTTGACATAGTTTTCCAGCAGTTCCTTGCGCGCTCCGGGCCGTGCGCCGGACAGCGAATCCGCGGCCTGAACCAGAACCGCAAGCGCGGTTTCGGGGCGCACATCCTCATGATGGGCGGCAATGGCATGGATGATATCCTTGCCTTCTCCGTACTTTTTGGCGATATCCGCGCCGATGACGGCGTGAGAGCCTTCCACCTCATGATCCACGGCCTTGCCGATGTCATGCAGCAGACCGGCCCGCTTGGCCCTCTTGATATCCATGCCCAGTTCGGCGGCCATCATGCCGCACAGGGCGGAGACTTCAAGTGAGTGCTGGAGTACGTTCTGGGTGAAGCTGGTACGGTACTTGAGCTGGCCGAGCAGCCGCACGATATCGGGATGGATGCCGTGTACGCCGGCATCAAAGGTTGCCTGTTCGCCCACTTCACGCACCTGCACATCCAGCTCCTGCTCGCACTTGTGCACGATATCCTCAATACGCGCGGGATGGATGCGTCCATCCTGGATAAGGCGTTCCAGCGCCATGCGCGCCACCTGACGGCGGATGGGGCTGTATGCGGAAAGGATGACGGTTTCGGGCGTGTCATCGATGATCAGATCAACGCCGGTAGCAGCCTCCAGCGCGCGGATATTACGCCCTTCACGGCCGATGATGCGTCCCTTCATGTCTTCGCTGGGCAGAGTCACGGCGGTGACGGTCTGTTCCCCCACATAGTCTCCGGCATAACGCTGGATGGCGCAGGCAAGGATTTCCTTGGCCTTGCGATCTGCCGCTTCCCTTGCCTCGCTTTCGATATGACGCATCATTTTTGCGGCTTCGTGCCGGGTGCGGGCTTCTATTTCCTCAAAGAGGCGGTTCTTGGCCTCTTCCGCCGTGAGTCCGGAAACCTCCTGAAGACGGCGTTCCTGCTCTTCCATTCGGGCAGAAAGTTTTTCTTCCTGCTCTTCGAGCCGGCGTTCCTTGCGGGTCTGATCCCGTTCCTGAAGCAGCAGATCCTGTTCCTTTTGCGTGATGCGCTCCATTTTTTCTTCCATGCGCTCACTCATGTCCTGCAGCTTCTTTTCCCGCCCCTTCAGTTCGCGCTCCTGCTCCTTGTATTCGTTTTCCAGTTCCCGTTTCTGGTTGAAAAGTTCATCCTGCCCCTGAACCAGAATTTCCTTTTTCTGGGCCTGGGCTTCCTTGCGCGCCTCCTCGATGATGCGGCGTGCCAGATCATTGGCGTCACCTATGCGCTTCGTGCTCAGGTGGCGCTGAACAAAACAGCCTGCAAGCAGACCGGCAAAAAGAACGCCGGCAATGCCCAGGCCGAGAAAAAATACGCTGATGGTCATAACTCTTCCTCTCGCTATGTTGACGGACGTATGTCCGATTGTCTGCCGAGACGGCCCCCGGATCGCGGAGAACGCCCGCGGGATGGAACCACGGCATGGTCGGGAAACAAGGGAAGAGTGCGCAAACCGCGAAAACGGAGCGCTTGAGACAATAAGACGATATGGAAAAAAATCCCCGAAATGCCGTAGGCATGCGCGAGCACGAGACCTGGTGTCCCAGGGTGGGGGCCTGGCCGAAGCTTCAGACTTCCCGGCGCACCGGGCATGAACACCACTTTGGCGACCGGCTCCCTAACGACGAATGTGAGGCCGGCATCGTCGCATCCCCACGAACATTTCAGGGAATTCCCGCGTCCGGAATCAGGTGTCGGATCCGACCGGACGTTCCTGCTTGTCTATGAGCTCCAGCAGGGCTTTCAGGCGTTCATCCCGATCTGCCGTCTGCTGTTTCAACTGTAACAAATCGTCTGTGATTCCCAATACGAGAATCGTCAGCAGTCTGTCTCTGCCCAAGTGGCTTCCGTGGAGCTTGAGTGTCCCATACAGGGTTTCGGCGTAGGCGCAGGCCTTTTCCACCCGCTCCGGCTCCGCTTCCGTCTTGAAAGAGACTTCCAGCTCGAAGATGTTGAGGTTATAGGTTTGCATGACCCGAACCGCCCTGCGGCGGCGCTAGGCCTGCGCCGAAGTTTCATTGCGGGCAAGGGAGCCCTCAATACGTTTCAGCAGCCTGTCCACCCGATTCAGCGCATCAGCCCGCACCTCTTGTTCCTGTGCCAGCTGGCGACGCAGCTCGTCGGCGTCCTCAACACTATGCCGGAGAGTCGCCATCTCCTCATGGAGACGTCGATTCTCGTCGCGGAGGCCTTCCACTTCCATGAGCAGGGCTTCCACTCGTTGTTCCAATAGTTCCAGTAGTTCCATGCTTTTTAACTAACGCCGATTCTCAGGATAATCAAGGGCGGAGAGGACTTTTTTCGGGAATGGTTTTCATATCAGCGGCGAAACCAGCAGGGCGCTTTCGCAAAGCATGCAGCATGCCCCGAGAAAATCTCCGTTAAAGCCATTTTCACGTCGGGCAAGACGATACAGAAAAAGCTGAACGGCAAGGGACAGCGCAAGGGTGATCAGTGCCGGACGCGGCCCGGCGAGAACGGCGCAGGGAATGATCAGGGCCGCGAGCCAGACTGCGGCCAGACACAGGGAGCATCCGGGAGCCATGAGGCGGCCCAGCGTGGAAACCGGATGCGGCGGCAGCAGAGCGGGCGGCAGCAGCATGTTTGCTCTGCCCCAGGCCGGCGCCAGCAGCGCAGGCCACCATGCTCCCGGAAAGGCGTCGGAAAAAATCGCTGCAAGGGCGGCGGCCTGGAGCGCCAGAGTCAGAATCATGGCGAGTACGCCGAAACTGCCGCAGCGGCTGTCCTTGAGGATGGCCTGGAATTGTTCTCCGCGTGCTCCGCTGCCCCATGCGTCCATGCAGTCGGCCAGCCCGTCCCAGTGCAGGGCGCGGGTTGCCCAGGCCATGACGGCAATCCAGATAAGGGCGCGCAGCATCGGCGTGTCAGGGGCGATGCCCGCACACAGGGGAATGAGGGCCGCTGCGCCGAGTACAAGACCGACAAGCGGAGCCCAGCGCATCGAGTCCGCCATATCCCGTTCGCTGAAAATCCGGGAGGGGACAAGACGGGTAAGGAAGGAAAATGCGGCCCATACAGGCAGGAAGTTCATTGAAGGTTCCTTTGTGGTTTGCCCGCCCCCGGCAGGGGAAAAGGGTTCCGGACAGAACTCGGCGCGGATGAAATCCTTTTCGGACCGAAAAGAGCCATGAAGCCCGAAAGAACCGCATTGCGGTTCTTTCGGGCTTCATGCCCGGGAAAAACTTCCGGAACTTCAGCGCCGGTTGGAAATGTTGAAGGTCAGGGAATATATCTGATGGAAAAAGTCCACATATTCCACAAAAACGGTGTCCGGCACACTGATGCGGGCGGCGGAATAATTGAGAATGCCCTTGATGCCCGCCTCGACAAGCTGCGAGGCTGCGCGCTGCGCGCGTTCAGGAGGGGTCGTGATGATCCCGATTTCAATATTGAGTTCCGGTACCCGCTCCATAAGGGTTTTTGTGCAGTAAACTTCAAGCCCGTAGGCAGTTTCCCCTATCTTGAACGGATCACAGTCAAAGGCGGCTACAATGGTAAAGCCGCGGCGGCGGAATTCCCGATGGTTGAGCAGCGCCCGCCCGAGATTTCCCACTCCCACCAGGGCTGCCCGCCATTCGCGGTTGGCGTGCAGGCACACCTTGATGGCTTCAAGCAGGTAGGAAACATAATACCCTACGCCCCGGACGCCGAATTCGCCGAAGTAGGCAAGGTCCTTGCGAACCTGGGATGCGTTTACGTCACAGGCCCGGGACAGGGGTTCGGAGGAAATAACCTGCACACCTTCCTTGTGCATGGCTTCAAGAACCTGCAGATAGGTGGCGAGACGCTGAATGGTGGCGCGGGGGATATGTTCGTTTTTCGGGGACACGTTCATTATTTTTCCTTGGTGGCTTGATGGCTCCTCTCCTTTTAAGAGGGCGCTCCATACGGCTTGCGACCGTTGGAGCGAACAACGGCGGCAGCAGCCGGAGTGGAAAGGGAAAAGGCGGGCAGAATATTCCTGCCCGCCCCGGAGCCGAAAACGGCCCGACTCTTCCTACAGCTTCACGAAAAGGAGAATAAGGTCAACCAGAAGGGCATAGATACACAGGGATTCCACAAAGGCCAGACCCAGAATGAGAGACTGGGAGATTTTTCCGCTGGCGTCAGGATTGCGGGCGGTGCCCTCACAGGCGGCCTTGATGGCCATGCCCTGACCGAGACCGCAGCCGGCGGCGGCGATGGCGATGCCGATGGCCATGCCCAGGGCGCTGATGCCCATGCCGACGGAAGGCCCGTCGGCGGCGAAGGCCATGGAAGCCGTGGCGACCATCATCACGGTGCTCAGAGCGGTAACGACGAGTTTACGCATGTCGAACTCCTAAATCTGGATTATATTGTTGGGCCCGAAGGCCATTCCCCCACGAGGCTGTCAGATTCCGCCTAGTGCGCGTGTTCCACGGCGCCCTGCAGATAGATCATGGCAAGAATGAACAGAATGAATGCCTGCAGGGTTTTGCCGAGCAGGAAGAGGAAGTACAGGGGCACAGTGCCGAACAGTACCCCCACAAATACGCTGGCGCCGAAGCTGAAGAAAATGAGCAGGGTCATTTCCTCGCCGAAAATGTTGCCGAAGAGACGCAGGGACATGGACAGCGGCCGGGCCAGATGAGAAATGATTTCGATGGGGAACATCAGCGGCACCAGAGCCTTGTTGGAGCCCGTGAAGTGTCTGACGTAACCGGGCCCCCATTGCCTGATGCCCACATAGTTGTAATAGACAAAGACGCACAGCGCCACGGACACGGTGGTGTTCAGGTTGGCGGTGGGCGCATCGAATCCGGGCACAAGCCCCAGAAGGTTCATGGAGAAAATATAAATGAAGATGCCGCAGAGCAGGGGGACAAAACGGCGGCCTTTCTCGCCCATGTTGTCGATAATGAAATTTTCCAGCCCGCCCACCAGAGCCTCGAAGAAAGTCTGGAGCCTTCCGGGTTCGTTCAGGCTGATGCGTCTGCGCAGCACAAGTCCTGTCACTGTGAGCAGGATCATGCCGACCCAGGTAAAAAAGACATACTTGAAGTCCACACTGCTGCCGCCGATGTTCAGATGATCCATGTTGAACACGGTGGAAAGCAAAAGCGGTTCGGGCAATCCTGCTGCTGCCATGAGGGCCTCCTGAAGAGCTGGGGTCTGCACCGTCGCGGAGCCGTTTTCAGCGCTTGGCTCGGGAACCCCGGAAGAAGAGAAGTGCCGGGATGACGAGCACGACGACGGAAAGCCCCGCCAGCAGTGAAAAAATGTCGGCTTCACAGACAACCAGAGCAAGATACAACAAAATTCCGGTGATGAAAAGTCTCAAATTCGATCGCAGGAGCTGCCCGGCAAAAAAAGATTTTCGTCCGCCTTCTCCCGCGCCGTCATGGGCGGCCCGGGGAAGGCGGTGCAGAACAAAGTGCGACAGGCTGTAAAAGTTCCAGGCGGCAAGCACCGCCCCGAATCCGGCCCAGAAGAGTCTGGTTGATACGGGCAGGAATATGGTGCCGCCAGCGATGAGAAGGAGGGCAAGCAGAATGGTCAGGCGCACTGCGTCGCGGGTGAGCCCCTCCGGAAAGCCCTTTTTCCACAGCGCTCCTTCCAGATGTTCGTTCATGCGTGTCAGATGGCGTAAAATCATGATGTTCTCCCCGGCGAGGCGCCGTTTTTCCGGTTTCTTTCCGTATCGGCCGCCGCGGAAGCCCCGGCTTCTTCCGTCAGTTCCCGTTCCGGTTCGGCATATGCCTTCCATGCCTTGTCAGCGTCAGGAAGCGCGTCGCCGGAGTGTTTTTCCCGCAGACTTCCGGTGGATTCCTGTTCATGCTTTTTTTCGGGCAGAAACGGGCGCTTGGGGACGCCGGGATTTCGCCTTCCTTCCCCGCCCGGCGCGGCCGCGGTTCTGCTTTCTCTTTCGGCGGCCTGCGCCGCGTCGATTTCCGCCTGTCCGCGTTCAAGGCGCCTGGCGTCCACCCATACGTTGCGGAAGCCCGCCGCGATGCCGAGCAGAATGCCTATGCCGAAGCCCACGGGCCAGGAGTCGAGCTGGCGGTCGACAAGCCAGCCGATGCCGCCGCCCGCCAGGGGGCCGGAAATCATGTGCATGCCCATGGTGCTGGCGATGCCCAGCAGTCCGAACATGGAACCGGGGCGGGCAGGAGAGGGGAGAGGATTCTTTTTTTCTGACATGGCTGATTATGGTTGGAGTTATGAGGCGTCCATGCTAAGTATCGCCGGGTAACGGCAGCGTCAACAGCGCTCCGCCCGGGAGACGCCCGGGCACTCATTCACCGTTTCGGGCGCGTCCGCCGCGCCGGGAGAGTTTCATGCCCATAAAAAATGGCGATACCGTGGTTGTGCATTATGTGGGAACCCTTGCCGACGGCAGTGAATTTGATCGTTCCGGGGAGGGGCATCCTCTCAGCTTCCGAGTGGGGGCGGGACAGATGATCCCCGGTTTCGAGAAGGCTGTGGAGGGGAGGGAAAAGGGCGAGGTCTTTTCCGTAACCATTCCCGCGGAAGAGGCGTACGGGCCTGTACATGAAGAGTACCGCTTCACCGTTGACCCCTCGCGTTTTCCTTCCGGTATTGAGCCCGCTGTGGGGCAGAGGCTGCACCTCTCCTCGGATCAGGGCGAACTGGAGGCGGTGGTCGCCGCAGTCGAAGAGGACGGCGTGCTTCTCGACGCCAATCATCCTCTGGCCGGTCAGGATCTCACTTTTGCCCTGACCATTGTGGATGTCCGCTGATTTCAGGCGGACAGACTCCGGCCGTCCCCGGCCTCCTGCCCCGGCCGGTTGACGCCGCTCCGCGGCAGAACTGATTTGTGCCGCAGTCACCTTGTTTACGGAGATATGCCCATGAGCGACCTCAATGCCCGCAGCAAGGCCGTGTTCGCCATTGCCGGCCTGACGTCCAGTCCGGCTCCGGTTCCGGACGGAACGGCGGAAAGTCCGCTGGAAACTTTCGGTTCCAACGTCTTTGACGACAAGGCCATGCGCCGTCACCTGCCCAGGGCCGTGTACCGCTCCCTGAGAAAGACCATGGACCGCGGCGAACGGCTTGATCCCGCGGTGGCCGACGTGGTGGCCAATGCCATGAAAGACTGGGCCATGGAAAGGGGGGCGACGCATTATACCCATGTATTCTATCCTCTGACTGGCCTGACGGCGGAAAAGCATGACAGTTTTCTTTCCCCCGACGGCAGCGGAGGCGTGATCGCGGCTTTCAGCGGCAGTACCCTGGTCAAGGGCGAGGCCGACGGATCCAGTCTGCCTTCGGGAGGGCTGCGCTCCACCTTTGAAGCGCGGGGGTATACGGCATGGGACGTGACCAGCCCCGCCTACCTGATGGAAAGTTCGGGCGGCATGGTGCTGTGCATTCCCACGGTATTTCTCTCCTGGACAGGACTGGCCCTGGACAAGAAAACTCCTCTGCTGCGTTCCGGCCAGGCCCTCAGCAGGCAGGCCTTGCGCGTGCTCAGGCTGTTCGGTGTGGAAAGCTCCCTGCCGGTGCTTTCCAATGGAGGACTGGAACAGGAATATTTTCTTATTGACAAGCATTTCGTCACCGCGCGGCCCGATCTGCTCATTGCCGGGCGTACCCTGTTCGGGGCGCGTCCGCCCAAGGGGCAGGAGTTCAACGATCAGTATTACGGCGTCATCCCCAGCCGCGTGCTGGCCTTTATGACCGACGTGGAACGGGATTTGTACCGTCTGGGCGTTCCTGTCCAGACCAGACACAACGAGGCTGCGCCCAGCCAGTACGAGATCGCGCCCGTATTCGAGCTGTCCAATCTGGCCAGCGATCACAACCAGCTGATCATGACCGTACTGCGCAAGAAGGCCCGCAAGCACGGGCTGACCTGTCTGCTGCACGAGAAGCCTTTTCATGGCATAAACGGTTCGGGCAAGCACATCAATTATTCTATAGGCAATGCGGAACTGGGCAATCTGTTCGATCCCGGCGAGACGCCGCATGAAAATGCGCAGTTCCTTGTTTTCCTCTGCGCGGTCATCCGTGCGCTGCACAAGCACGCGGGCTTTCTGCGCGCTTCGGTAGCCACGGCTTCCAACGATCTCAGGCTCGGTGCGCACGAGGCTCCGCCTGCCGTCATGTCGCTGTTCCTCGGGGATCAGCTCACCGATGTACTTGAGCAGTTCCGCGCGGGGCAGGTCAAGGGGGCGGGGAAAAGGCGCATGATGAACGTCGGGGTGGATACCCTGCCTCCTCTGCCCGCCGACCCCGGCGACCGAAATCGTACCAGCCCCTTTGCCTTTGTGGGGAATCGCTTTGAATTCCGGGCACTGGGCGCGGCATCGTCCGCCGCCGGCGCCCTGGTGGTGCTCAACGCCATGATGACGGAATCGCTGGATTTTGCGGCGACCTTTCTGGAAAAGCGCATGGCCGGGGACTCCTCCCGGCTCGGGCAGGCGGTGCGGGAACTGATTGAGGAAGTCATGGAAGAGCACAGCGCCGTCATCTTCAACGGCGACGGCTATTCCGAGATCTGGCAGCGCGAGGCTGAACGCCGCGGGCTGCCGAACTATCCGTCCACGCCGGATGCACTGCCCCGCTTCACGGATCCCGAAGTGGTGTCCATGTGTGAGCGTTACGGGATTTTTTCCAGGCAGGAACTCAAGGCCCGGCAGGACATTTATCTGGAACAGTACGTCAAGACCGTGCGCACGGAAGCCAATCTGGCCCTGCGCATGGCCCGTACCCAGATTTATCCTGCAGTCAGCCGCTATCAGAGGGAACTGGCCGACTCCTCCGGAAAAGCGCGGGAACTGGGCATCAATCCCGAGCTTTCCGTGCTGAAGGAAACCGCTTCCGGACTCGTGGCTCTGGACAAGGCCATTCGTGCGCTGGAAAAGCTGCGTGACGCCGCTCCGAAAAGGAGTGTGCTGGATGAGGCCCGCTATTGTCAGGCCAAAGTGCTGCCTGCCATGCGCAGCCTGCGCGAGGTGGTGGACGGGCTGGAAATGATCGTGGCCGATGACCTCTGGCCTCTGCCCAGTTACCAGGAAATGCTGTTCATGAAGTAGAGAACCCTGCGGGGCGGAAAGCCGCCCCGTATTCAGAACATATCGGCTTCAAGCTGTATGGAACCGGGCCGGAACATAGAGGGATGCTTTCAATGGCAAAATGTCCTGGAGAACAATGCTGATGAGGCTTACGGGACGTGTATGTTTACCGCGCCGGGGGCGAAAGGCAGGATGTATCCACCGGTTTTCCGCCTGCGCCTTCTGCTGTCGCCTTCCGTAAGGTTCCTGCGTCGTCTGACGGCTGCCGCTCCATCGGCTCCGCTCCGCGCGACCTTTCTTTCGCGACCTCCTGATGACACGCGATTGCCCTTTGCGCGGGAAACGCCATGCCCGCACTCCGCGCCTCTCCGTCATGCCGTATTGCCATGCGCGGCGCGTCGCTCCATGCGCCGCTGACGCGGTGCATCTCCGGCGGTCAGGGTCATTTTCGACACCACGCCAGACAGCACCAGGTAAAATTGCCCTGAGGGGCACAGTATGCGCGCGACAGCGCGGGGTATCATGGGAAGCGTCTTTTTTGCCTTTGATCTGGATGGAACTCTGACTCTGGATGAGAGTTTTCCTCTGCTGGGGAGGGAACTGGACGCCGACGGCTCGGAGGAGATGGCGCGCCTCACCTCCGCCGCGCTGGACGGAAGCATGGGACTGGCGGACTCGCTTTGCCGTCGTGTGAAACTGCTGGAAAAGGTGCCTCTGCCGCGCATCCATGAGATTATGGCCTCTCTGCGTCTTGATCCGGAGCTTGAAGGTTTTGTCCGCGAGCATGCCGCGTGCTGCGCGGTGGCGACATCGCATCTGGATATCTGGCTTGTCCCTGTATTGCGGCGTCTGGAGTGTGAGGTCTTCTGTTCCCGTGCAGTCATGCGAAAAGGGCAGGTTCGCGTGACAGGACTGCTGGACAAGGGGGCAGTTGCTCTTGCGCTGCGGCGGAAGGGACGGCTGGTCGCGGTGGGAGACAGCGCGGCCGATGCCCCTCTGCTGCGCGCGGCGGACAGCGCGTTTGTCATGAAGCGTCGCGCACATGTGCCGGAAGCTCTGGCGGGAATCAACGCGCGCGTGGTGGAAAGCGGAGAGGAACTGCGTCCTCTGCTTGAAGAGCTGAACCGGATGTTTTCGGCCTGAGACTTCGTCCGGTATATCCCCAGAGCATTTTGCTCCTGAAAATATCTGCCGGCCAGACCCCATGTTCCGGCACGCAGGCGGTTTCACGCCTCCGCCGGAGTCCCGCCCTGCCCGACTCCGTGGAGCATTTCAATGGCGAAATACTCTGAAGCTCTCCGCATTTGCGGCGAGGGAAACCGAGAGGCCCCGCCATATTCCGGAACAGGCGCAATTCGCCTGCGGAATTGAACTCCGGCGGATGGGGCAGACGAAGACAGGGGAAAAGACGGTTCAGATTTTGCCAAGAGAAAAGAAATCGTCCACAGATGCGCTGAAGGCGATTCCCATCCCCGGATTCTTCAGGCAATCGGCCTCTTTCACCGCCTGACGCACTGCTTCCGCCTTGTCTCCGGGCACCAGCATGAGCAGAACCTCCTTTTCCGGGAACAGGGTCAGTCCGAAGAACTGCGCGTCTTCCCCGCTGGCGGTTCCGCGTGCTTTGAGTATCGTGCCGCCGGGGGCTCCGGCCTTGCGCGCCGCGGCCATGGCGTCATCGGCGAAACCGGCGTTGACGATAAGGCAGATGAGGTCATACGACGTTGCTTGCTGTTCACTCATGGGAGTCTCCGGCATGGAAGCCGCGGCGGGGGTGAGGGGACGGGCGTCGACGGCGAAGCCGCGCTGTGGACGCAGCACGGCTTCAAGATCGAGGCTGAACGATATTCCGACGGCCGTACGGGATTCGGAACGGGTGGCGCGCCAGACTCTGGCGACCTCCCGGATTTGTTCTGCCGAACCAAGAATGATGAGTATATCCTTTTCCTGATCGCCAAGGCAAAGCAGACCCAGCAGACCGCCGGCGGCCGTGCCCCGTCCGGGCAGCAGCGTGCCGCCGCGTGCCCCGGCCTCTCTGGCCCGGCGCATCAGACGCTCTCCCTGTCCATGTCCGGAGATGGCGCATATCAGCTTGTCGGAAGAAGAAGTGCCGGTGAGGCTCATGCGTTGTCCTCCAAAGATGCGGTCTGTGTTTCAGACTGGCTGTTTCCGGAGGGAGACTCCGGCATTGCGCCTGGGGGAGCATTTTCCGGGGATAATGTCTTCCTGTTTCCGGCGCGGGTGACCAGAATGCCGAGAGCCTGGATGGCAATAATCGGCGTCATGGCAATGAGCGCGATGACGCCGAAGGCGTCGGTAATGGGGTTGCCGCCCAGCGCGCCGGACGCGCCCAGCGCAAACGCCAGCACAAAGGTGGACGCCATGGGGCCGGAAGCCACTCCGCCCGAGTCGAAGGCTATGGCGGTAAAGAGCGGCGGGCAGAAGCGCATGAGCCCGAAGCACAGCAGATAGCCGGGGATAAGGAAATACCACAGGGAGACGCCGTTCACGATACGGAACATGGCCATGCCCACGGCGCAGGCCACACCGACGGACAGAGCCGCCATCATCAGACTGCGCCGGATACTGCCGCCGGAAATTTCCTCCACCTGCACGGTCAATACCCATACGGCGGGTTCGGCGCATACCACCAGAGCACCGAATACAACGCCGGCCGCGACAAACAGAACGGAATGCTGGCCGCTCGCAATCAGTGCGCCCAGTTCACGCCCTGCGGGCATGAACCCGCCCTTGACGCCAAGAAAGAACAGCGCCAGTCCGATAAAGGTGTACACAAGCCCCATGATCAGGCGCATCAACTGATGAGACGGCATGCGCACCAGCGTGATCTGAAATACGGCGAAAAGCAGGAACAGAGGGCCGAGAGCGACAAGCACTTCATGCAGCACTTCCGGCACAAGCCCGAGAAAGATTGCCGCGACTGAGGCGGCAGCATGTCCCGTTCCGGCATGTTCCGCCGGGAGCGCGCTTCCGCCGTGAGACAGCATTCCCATGAAGAGTACGGCCATAATCGGTCCGATGGATGCCAGACCGATGAAACCGAAGCTGTCGTTTTCCGCGTTGCCGCCGCGTACGGCAGCGACCCCCATGCCCAGCGCGAGAATGAAGGGAACCGTCATGGGGCCGGTGGTCGCGCCTCCGGCGTCAAAACCCACGCCAAGAAATTCCGGGCTGGAAAAGGCGGCACAGAGAAAAAGCAGCGCATAGAAAAGAGCCAGCAGCCTGCGCAGGGAAACCTGAAAGGTCACGCGCAGCAGCGCCACGCTGACAAAGAAGCCTACGCCGGCCGCAATCATGAGCACCAGCATCCGGCCTGAAATGGAAGGGGCCACTTCCGTGACCTGCACCGCCAGCACCTGCACATCCGGCTCGGCTACGGTGATGATGAAGCCGATGACAAAACCTGCACCCAGCAGCAGCGGAAGGCTGCGCTTGTGCACGAGGGCAGACCCGGCTCTCTGTCCCATGGGCAGAACGCCGATATCGGCTCCCACAAGAAAGAAGGATAAACCCGCGATGATCAGGATGCCGCCCAGCAGGAAGGGGACAAACAGAACTCCCAGCGGGGCGAGAGCGAAGTGGAGAAGGCTGACCAGGGCCATGATCGGTAAAACGGAGATGCTTGACTCCTTGAGCTTTTCCAGAAAAATCATGTAGTCTCCGTATCCGGATCGGTGTATATTTATACTAAGGTTCTTTATTTTTTCATAAATATGAACTCAAGGCAAGTGTCTGCATGGAAGGGGGCGCGGAGCGCGCGCAGCGTTTTCCGCGCAAGACACAGGCGGGGGCGGGTATCGGCAAGGCAGATCGAGCGCTGTCGGGAGGTCGCGGAAGCAATGCTTCGCGGCGCGGAGCCTTTGTGCTGCGCAGCCGCACGACGGCTCTGGGGGCCGCCCGTGGCTGCGCGCTGTCGCTGGACTGTGCGGAACACGGGCTTTGCGGCGGCAGATGCTGCCCCTGTGCCGGAACAGAAACTCCGTCCCGCGCATAGCCCCGATACAGTTTCCGAAACTCGACGGAGCAGGAGAGGCACGAACCGGACGACATGGTCAGTCCGTGCCCTGTGAACGCAGATGAAGAAGATAGGGCTATATGGCAATATCCATGCGCAGTCCCTTGCCAAGTGCATTCATGGAATGTGTCCGAAGACGGCTTGCCATCTCGGCCTGTTTGTCCATCGTTCCATTGATGACCAGAGCCATCAGGGCTCCCGGCTGTTTGCCGTCAAGCAATTCCCCGGTCGAGAGAAAGGTTCCGTTTTCCGTGAGCCGAGGACCGGCTGCAAGAGCTTCCATACAAAATTCCTCCTGTTGCTGTAATTGATGTCACGTCCATATCATGAAAGAGCTATGGCATGTCCAGGAGGAGATATTTTATTTTGTTTTGTGCTTATACTGGCCGCCCGCTATGTAGAAGCTGTTCTGTACGGCGAAAAGCGCCTGCGGATCCCGGGAGGCCACAAGGTCTTCAAGGTAGCGCAGGGCAAAGTTGCTGGCGATGGTGATGACCACTTCCTTTGCCTCATGGGTGTATGCCCCGAAAGCCGGTACGATTGTGGCCCTGCCTCCGTTGGAAATGATGGCCTGGCAGATTTCCTGCCCTTTCCCGGTGATGATGAATACGGTCTTGTGCCTGTTGGACAGTCGCTGGACAAAATCCGTGGTGTTGGCGGAGATGAAAACCAGAATGCCGGATACGATGACCATATCCAGGGGAATGGTGGTGACGCTGGTGAGAAAAAGCAGAATGTTGAAGGCAAAGGAACATTGCCCGATGGGCAGGTTCCAGCGTTTGTTCAGATAGACGCTGACCATGTCCAGTCCGCCGCTGGAGCCCTGGGAACGGAGCATGATGCCGATTCCCGTTCCCACCAGGATGCCTGCCAGAATGGCGGCGTAGAAATCGTTTTCCACCGGGACGCGCAGCTTGTCCAGCAACGCGCCCCAGGCCGAGGTGGCGACAGTGCCGTAAAGACTGTACCAGACGAAACGCCGGCTGACCTTGAACCAGCCGAAAAGCAGCAGAGGCAGATTGAGAATGATGTTCCAGGCCGGGGCGCTCAGAATGCCTGTGCCGTACCATGCCAGCAGACTCATTCCGAGTACGCCTCCGGTGAGAAAACCATGGTGCGCCGCTACAGCCTGTGAACCGAATGCCATGAACCCCGCTCCTATCGTGAGCAGCCAGATGTTCCACAGCGGATGCAGGGACAGCTTGCGGGAGGAAGGCAGATTTCCGGTGTACAGTTTGGGCATGGCGACACTCGAAAATGATTTTTGGGAGGAAAACGGGGGCGGGTCTGTTCTGGCGGCTGCGGAGCGGAACACTGCGTCTCTGCGGGGCAGGAGCTACGCGATGATGCTCCATAGCATACGGGCTGCCGTGATATACAGGAAGACGGCAAAAACCTTGCGCAGCGTGCCCACGGGCAGGGCATGGGCCAGCCTTGCGCCCAGGGGAGCAAAAAAGATGCTGGTGCAGGCGATGCCCAGCGTGGCCGTCACGCTGATATAGCCGAGAGACCATGCCGGAAGGCCGGGCTGATCCCAGCCTGTCCAGATATAGCCGATGCTTCCCGCGATGGCGATGGGCCAGGACAGGGCGGAAGACGTTCCCACCGCTTTGTGGATTTCCACGCCGCACCAGCGCAGAAAGGGCACGGACAGGCTTCCTCCGCCGAGTCCCACCAGGCTGGAAACTCCGCCGATGACAAAACCCGCAAGGCTCAGCCCTCCCGTGCCCGGCGCGTTTTGCCGCGCTCTGGGATAAAAGTCCATAAGCATTTGCGTGGCGACGACAAGCAGAAAACACACGAAGAAAATCTTGAGCCCCGCGCCGGACATTCCCGCCGCGAGAAACGAACCGGACAGGGTTCCCAGCGCAATGGCCGGCGCCATTCCCCTGACGTAGTTCCATAACACCGATTTGCGCCGTGCGTGCGCCCGTGAACTGGAGACGGCCGTGAACAGAATGCTGGAAAGCGAAGTGCCCAGCGCGACATGCATGGCCAGCTCCGGCGACATGTCGCCCTGTATGGAAAAGATGAGTGTCAGAAGCGGAACAACAACCAGGCCGCCGCCTATGCCGAGCAGACCGGCAAAGAATCCGGCCGCCGCGCCGGTACAGATATACAGAAAATAGATTTGCAGCATGAAGACCTGCGCTTTTCAAGGCATTTGCGCTTACGGTGTCTTTCCGGCAGGCGCAGCATGCGTCTCGCGGGATTCACTTCACCATTGAAAACTGGCTTGCGGGAAAATCACGGCTTTTGTCCGGAATGAAGGCGCAGCGCGGAGAGTTATTCACACGGGAAAGGTTTTGCGAGGCCGGGGGGATATCCGTCCGTGCCCGCGCGGGAGAAGGGGGGACCCGCGCGGGAGAAGCCCTATGCCAGAATGTGCGGGCCGACGGAAGATATGTCGGCGCAGCCGGTGAGAGTCATGGCTGCGGTAAGGCCCGCGCGCAGATCCTCAATATAGGCGGCGACGCCGTCACGGCCCCCGCCGACAGCGGCAGTGCTGAAGGGGCGGCCGACAAGTACCGCCTGCGCGCCCAGGGCAAGCATTTTAAGTATGTCCACTCCGTCACGGATACCGCCGTCTGCAAGCACATCCACACGACCGCGCACGGCTTTGACGATTTCCGGCAGTACTTCCGCCGTGCCCGGAGTGTGATCAAGTACACGGCCGCCGTGATTGGACACGACAATGGCATCGACTCCCGCGTCGGCGGCAATGCGGGCCTCATCTTCCGTCATGACGCCCTTGATCATGAACTTGCAGCCCGCGCCGTGCACGCGGGCCGCCATGTCCGCGAGATCTTCCGGTGACTTCGGGGACACGGGGCGTCCCTGCCTGCGCAGGGTGATCAGACCCGCCGCGTCCACATCCACGCCGATGACAGGGCAGCCCGTGGCGGCGGCCTTGTCCAGCTTGCGGTTCAGTTCTTCGCCGTCCCATGGCTTGATAAAGGGGATTCCATGTCCTCCGGCCTTGCGGATGGACTCGAAGGCGCATTCGTGGATGACATCGCCTACGCCGTCACCTCCACAGCCGATGATTCCGGCATCCCGGCAGCCAAGCATGATGGCATCGGCGTAATCGGCTTCCGTTACCGGCCCCCCTCCCATGTTGAAGGATACGCCGCCGATGGGCGCGGCCAGCACGGGAAGGGCCAGATCAAGCCCCAGCACGGAACATGCCAGGTTCGGCTGCACTGCTCTGTGCAGACAGCGCATGGCCAGACGCACCTTTTTCAGCGCTTCCACATTGGCGCGGAAGGCCGACCCCGTGCCCAGGCCGCCCATGCCCGGAACTTCCCCGGCGCAGGCGCGTCCGTCGCATACCGGGCAAACCCGGCAGTAACCTTTCATCCGTTCTCTGGCCTGTTGCCTGACAGCGGCATCCATAGCTGCTCTCCTTGCAAAAATGTGAACGGGCCGCCGTTTCGGGGCGGTCCGGAAAGTCAGTTCGCGTACTTCTCCTGCAGTTCCGCCCCGGCTCGCTCCACGGAAACCTTGAAGGCCTCACGTTCCGCACGCAATGCTCCGGCCAGGCTTTCGTCATGCAGGGCAAGAATCTGTGCCGCCAGCCACGCCGCGTTGCGTGCTCCGGCCTTGTCCAGTGCCACCGTGGCCACGGGAAAGCCCGGAGGCATCTGTACGGTGGAAAGCAGCGCGTCCATGCCGCCCAGAGCCGAACCGGCCACGGGAATGCCGATGACAGGTCTTGTGGTGCGGGCAGCCACTGCCCCGGCCAGATGTGCGGCCATGCCCGCCGCGCAGATGAACACCTGGCATCCGTCCTCTTCGAGTTCCCTCACCAGCGCCTCTGTGCGTTCCGGCGTGCGGTGCGCGGAAGATACCGTGAAACGGAAGCTGATGCCCAGCTTCTTCAGAACCTCCGCACACGGACTGATCACAGGCTCATCCGAGGCGGAACCAATGAAAATGGCAACTTGCGTCATAGTTTTTCCTCATGTTCTGCCCCGCAGATTTTGCGCCCGAAGCCGGAGCTTGACGTTGCGGGGGAACTGCGGCGATGCCGGCTAGGAGCGTTGCGGCGGCGTCACGCGCCGCTCCGCTCCGGGAACAGTTTCGCTTTGAAGATGCTCCAGCCCCTTGCTGCCGATGTCGCGGCGGCAGAAGGAATCGGGCATGGAGATACGTTCCATGGCTTCATAGGCCCGCGTCCGGGCGGCAGAGAGAGTTTCGCCCATGGCGGTTACGCACAGCACACGTCCGCCATTGGCGAGGATTCTGCCGTTATCGTATCGTGTCCCGGCCTGGAATACGCGGACTGCATCAAGGGCTTCCGCTTCACTGATGCCGGAGACTTCCATGCCTTTCGGATAGGAACCGGGGTAGCCGTCGGCGGCGAGAACCACGCCGAGAGCGGCCTCATGCCTGATCCTGAGCTTATGGTCTGCAAGCGAGCCTTCAACGCAGGAGCGCAGGAGGCCGAGCAGATCTTCATCAAGGCGCATGAGCAGGGGCTGACATTCCGGATCGCCGAAACGCACATTGTATTCCAGTACCCTGGGACCGTCGTCGGTCATCATCAGCCCTGCATAAAGGATGCCCCTGAAGGGGGTGCCGCGCCGGGCCATTTCCCGCAGAACAGGGCGCACCGTCAGATCTGCCATGCGCTCAAGTTCGTCGTCAGGCAGTACGGGGGCGGGGCTGTAGGCGCCCATGCCTCCGGTATTGGGCCCCCTGTCTCCATCATATGCGGCCTTGTGATCCTGGGCGGACGGCAGAGGCAACGCCCTTTCTCCGTCACAGAAGCAGAGCAGGGATACTTCCTCCCCGCGCAGAAATTCTTCCATGACCACGGTTTGTCCGGCCGCACCGAAGCGGCCGGAAAACATGTCATCCAGCGCCGCGTCGATGTCATGCTCAGTCATGGCGATAACCACGCCCTTGCCTGCGGCGAGTCCGTCCGCCTTAATCACCAGGGGCGCGCCGTGCTTCGCGGCAAAGGCTCCGGCGGACTTCCTGTCGGAAAAAACGCCGCAGGCGGCGGTGGGAACTCCGGCGGCCTGCATGATTTCCTTGGCGAACGCCTTGCTGCCTTCAAGCCGTGCGCATGCGGCGACCGGCCCGAAACAGGGAATGCCTGCTTCGGTCATGGCGTCGACTACCCCGAGCGTAAGGGGCAGTTCGGGGCCGGGCACCACAAAATCCACATGATGTTCGCGGGCGAAGGCGACCAGGGCGGGCACATCTCCCTCGGAAATCGGCAGGTTCCGCGCCAGTGACGCCGTGCCGCCGTTGCCGGGCGCGACGAAGATTTCATCCGCCTCCGGGCTTTGTTTCAGCTTCCAGGCAAGGGCGTGTTCGCGCCCTCCCGAACCGATGATAAGTATGCGCATGGGAACTCCCGGCGCGGATGCGCCGTGTTGTCGTGACGGACCCGGCGAGGTCGGAGCGATGAAGACCCCGGCGAGTCTTTTCCTTTGGTGGGAGCCGTGTTAGAACAGCTTCCACGCAAAGTGGTTCCGGTGGAAAATAGCCGCATCCCGCGAAAATGACAACCGCCGGACAAGTCGTGTGGAGTTTTCCATGTCTACGCCGTACCATGTTCCCGCCCTGTCGGTCGCTCCGGGCAAACGATTCATTCCCTGCTATTCCCCTGGTGAACTGGAGGAGCGGCAGCTTGCGGGGGTGCGCTGGACGCTGGCTCATGCCCTGACGGGCAGCCCCCAGTATCGCGCCAAACTCGGGGATGCGCATCCCGGGGATATCCGTACGCTCGATGATGTGAGAAAACTCCCCTTTACCACGACCGAGGATCTGCGCGCCGGCTATCCTCTGCCCCTGCTTTCCGTGCCGGATACCGAGGTACTCCGCGTCCACGCCTCTTCCGGCACCACCGGCAAGCGCAAGGTATTGGCCTATACCCGTAACGACATAGACACATTCGCGTTTCAGATGGCCCGCTGCTATGAGCTGGCCGGGCTTACCCCGGCAGATCGCATGCAGGTGGCCGTGGGGTACGGTTTATGGACAGCCGGGGCCGGTTTCCAGCTCGGCTGCGAGAAATTCGGCGCGCTGACCATTCCTGTCGGTCCGGGCAATCTGGATATCCATCTTCAGCTTCTTCAGGATTTCGGCACCACCTGCATCGGATGTACGGCGTCCATGGCCCTGCTCATGGGGGAAGAGGTGGAGCGGCACGGGCTGCTGAAGAATCTGAAGCTGAAGCGGGCCATTTTCGGGGCGGAAGCCAGCAGCGCCAAGATGCGCGCCGCAATCACCGAAAAACTGGGGCTGGAACACTGTTTTGACATCGGCGGCATGACCGAGATGTACGGCCCCGGCACGGCCATTGACTGCGAGGCTCATGAGGGGCTGCACTACTGGGCCGATCTGTTCTATATGGAAATTATCGATCCCGAGACGCTGGAACCCGTCCGCCCCGGCGAAATCGGGGAGATGGTCGTCACCAGCCTGCGCAAGGAGGCTGCTCCGCTTATCCGCTACCGGACACGCGACCTTTCCCGCTTCATTCCCGGCGAATGCCCCTGCGGCTGTACCATGCCGCGCCATGACCGTCTGCTGGGCCGTTCCGATGACATGATTATCTTCCGGGGCGTCAATATCTATCCCGGTCAGATTTGCGATGTGATCCAGCATTATCCCGAGCTGGGGGGAGAATATCATATTGAGCTGACCCGCGAGGGCGCCAGAGATTTCATGCTGCTCAAGCTGGAACGCGGGGCCAATGTTTCCGCCGATGGAGACGATGCTCTGGCCGGACGTTTTGCGGAGGAACTGCACAAGGCTCTTCTGGCCCGCGCCGCTGTGGAAATCGTCGATCCCGGCAAGCTGCCGCGTTCCTTCGGCAAATCCAAGCGTGTGACGGACTTGAGGCTGGATTAGAGCATTTCGCTCATGAAATGCTCTGCTTCAGTCGGGCAGGGCGAGACTGAAGCCGCAACGCCGGACAGCCGCAATTCACTTGCGGCGTAAAGCTCCGGCTTCAGGCGTGAAGCCTGCGTGCCGGAACATGGGGGCTGGCCGGCAGATGTTTTCGAGAGCAAAACGCTCCAGGAACGATTCACACTACACGGCATTTTTCGCTTTTAAACCCGCCGGAGTAATTTCCTATGAACGCTTCATATTCGTTGCCGCTCTGGCCGGGCAGAGAGCGTGTCCCCTGAACGGAGTGTTTGAGCAGAGTCCTGGAACTGCTCCAAACCGGCAGGCACCTCTCCCGAAAATCAGGAAGAGGCGCCTGCCGGTTTGGTTTTTTGGGGGGCTACAGAGAGTTGTACACGCCGCCCGCAAGGGCGCCGAGGCCGCCGCCGACCAGTGCGCCGACGCCGGCGCTGCCCCCTGCGAGGGCCGAAATGCCCGCACCGGCCAGCGCGCCGCCGGTTCCTCCGATCAGGGTATTCTTCTGGGTACTTGAAAGCTGGCAGCCGGAGGCGAGGGCGAGCATGAGAGCCAGAGGCAGAACGACGATACTTTTGCGAAGATATGCGGTCATGGCGATATCCTTGTTATTGTTGCAAGAACATGTTTCGCTTTGAGAATGCCCCCGGACCCGGGCGGAGCAGGACTTCGCCGCGAAACTGGAACAGCCGGCTCACTTGCGGCGCAGGTTCCGGCTTCAGGGGCGAAACCTGCGCGCCGGAATACAGGTCCGGCCGGCAGATATTTTCAAACTCGGTACACCACACAAAGATGGGGAAGTGTCCGTTACTTGCCTGCAGGCAGTGCGGGAACAATCAGTTCCTTCCAGACAACGTCAAGGACGTGCCGATCACGCTGACCGGGATGTCCGCTATAGAAGGTGTCGATACGGTCGACAATGGCCTGTCGGGGAATGTCTTCAAAAACGACGACCCAGCCCCGTTCAAAGGGGGAAAGCCCGAGATTGTCCAGAGAGGGCTGCTTGCCGTTTCGTTTCGCCTGTTCCATGCCCAGAGCGTATTCCACGGCGATGCCGTTTTCCAGTCCGAACAGAAAGCTCAGTTTGTTGTCGTTGCTGGTATCTTCCCATACGTAGCCGTCCAGCTTGGCAATCTGCGCAGCCTTGTCCGGAGCGGCCGCATGGGACAGGGCAGGGAGTACAGTGGAAGCGCACATGGCCAGAGCGGCAAAGGGCAGTAACAGTTTTTTCATGACATTCTCCTTGATGCCTGTTCAGGCGCAACATGTTCATACCTTGAGACAAGGGAGAAAGGATTCTCCCTTCATGAACAGGTTTTGAGCCCTATTCCTCCGCATGTCAATGAGTTGTTTCCGTGTTACATATCCTCATCTTCTTCCGGAGTGTCCGGAGCGGCGTCGGCAGAGTCCCCTCCCATGTCGATGACGCGCACCCCTTCCCGGATATTCCGGAGAGCCTGGCGGCGGAAACGGCGCAGCCAGTTGCCGTCCGGGCATTCCGGTGCAAGCAGGGTTTCGGCGAGCCACTCCGCGCTGTGCAGGACGGGCCGCTTGTTCAGGCCGTCTTCTGTTTCCATGGTCATCAGGGTTCGGGCAATGCCGAGACGGCAGGAGGGGCAGCCGACCAGTATGGGGGTATCCGGAGTAAGCGCGGGAAGCACCGCGGCCAGACGGCCGCGCTTGCGCTCGCGCAGCGCGTTATAAATTCCGGGCGAGGTATAGGCTCCCGTCCCGGATTCTCCGCAGCATCCGGGAGTGAGCGTTATGCTTGCACCGCTCAGGCGTTCCAGCGCCCGCGCGGCCTTGCCGCCGCCTTTCACGGCCTTTACTCCGGACCATTCCGGGTGACAGGAAGCATGATAGAGCAGTTTTTGTCCGTTGGGGACGGCGCAGTGGGGGAGTCTGTCCGCCAGAAGCTGGACAAGATCACTCTGGGGCAGCGGGGAGCCGTCCGGAAGAGCCAGACCATGACGGCTCAGGCTGTCCCGGCAGGAGCCGCAGGCTGTCAGGGACATGGCGACACGGAACCCCGCTTCGGCCGCCTCACGGATGCAAGCGGAGAGTGCTTCGCGGTTGCGCTCCAGGTTTTCCCTGTAGTTGCCCTCTGCACCGGAACTGAGCAGCGGATAGCCGCAGCACAGGTGTTTGCGGGGCATGACGACCGGAACCCCCGCGCGCATCAGCAGAGCAAGTGCGGAAAGCGCGATGCGCCGGTAGAAAAGGCTGCCGCCGCAGCCGGGGAAATAAAGCACGGCATCCACGCCGTTGGCGGCGCGGTCGGCTTCCCGCGCCGCGGGCAGAAAGAGTCCGCCCCGGTCAAGGCGCAGGGCTTCATAAAGATTGGCCATGCCCAGTTCCGGCCCCTTGTTGTTGAACAAGGGGCTTTCCAGGCGCTCGCGCCACATGCGCGGCACAAAACCTATGACCCGGTTCTGCACTTTCTGCCCCAGCGCGGCGGCTTTGGCGGCCCTGGGCACGCGCCGGGCAGGGTCGTGCGCCAGCCAGTTGAGGACACGGGCCTTGATCGGATGCCCGCCCATGCCTTCTTCCTTGAGAAATGCCAGCATGGCAAGCGCCACAGAGGCGGATTCAATCTTGACCGGGCATACCGAGGTGCAGCGGCCGCAGCCGGTGCAGTGCTCCACCATATGCCGCAGTTCCTCAAGGAGGGCCGGAGCCGGCTTGCCGCTGGTGGCCTGGGCATAGTAGACGGCTTCGGTAATTGCGCCGAGTACCATGTTCTTGTTGCGCGGATGGTACTGGTAGGAGCGTTCAGGGTAGACCATGGGACAGACCTGCTTGCACTTGCCGCAGCGGGTGCAGGTCTGCACGGTTGTCAGCAGCTTGATGAAGCGTTCCTTGTCCTGCAGGCCGCTTTGCCGGATATCCTCAATCAGCCGGTTGAATGAGAACGTGAACGGTCGCACGGGCAGTTCGCGCTGCACCAGTTTGCCCGGATTGAGAATATCGCGCGGATCCACCCTTTTCTTGAATTCGCGCAGGGCGTCCATTTTCTCCCTGCCGAGGAAGGATATCTTGGTGATGCCGATGCCGTGTTCTCCGGATACCGCGCCGCCCATTTCCTGTGCGCGGGCCATGACCTGCATGGCGGCCTCTTCTGCCTGCTCCATCATGTGCGGGTCATTGGAGTTCACCGGAATATTCACATGGCAGTTGCCGTCGCCCGCGTGCATGTGGCTGGCGATGACGATGCGGCTGGCCCGCATGTATTCGGCGATTTTTTCGATTTTTTTCGCCAGACGGGGGTAACGTTCTTCCAGGGTTTTCAGAAATGCCTCGGCCCGGTGCAGCACGTCTTCGTCTGTAAGTTCTTCCGCGGAGTCAGAAATCCCGGGGCGCGCGGCGTGACTTCCGTTTTCCGGCACGGGAGCGGTTCGCGGCGTTTTGGGTTCCTCGCCCAGGGCAAGGCGCGAGGCAAAGGTGAATTCCCGGTTGACTTCGCGATCCTCCAGCGGGAAACCGGGCAGACGGCCGACCTCCTGCAGGGCGTACCGATAGGCCGCCGCGCTCATTTCCAGATTGAGCGCTTCAAGAAAATGGGCGAAATCCGGAATCGCCCGCATGGGGATGACCACGTCCTCATTGATTTTAAATCCGGAAGTGCGTCTGGCGATGGCGGAAAGCTTGTGGCGATCTTCCCAGAACAGTTCTCCTTCCTTTTCGTCCTTCGCCACGGTTACGGCCACATATTCATTGTCGCCCACCAGGGCTACAATTTCGTTGACGCATTGATCGAGCAGATATTCATCATTTCCGTCCACCTGCACGATGATTACCGAAATGGGGTCGCCCGCGTGCCGTATGGACTTGCGCTGGTAGCCGATGGCCTGGACATATTTGACGTTAAATTCTTCCAGCGCGGAGAGACGGGCATAATCTCCCTCATTGCGGATGCGATCCCGCAGAGCGACAATTTCCTGAATGATTTCCGCAGCGGGACGCATGGACTTGCCGAATACCTCCAGCACCATGACGCGGGAAAAGACAGGCTTTTCATGCAGGGTGAAGGTTGCCTCGGTGATGATGCCGTCCACGCCTTCCTTTTGCATGCCGGGCAGACCGCCCAGTGCCTTGTTGGTCACGTCCTTGCCCAGGCCGGGCAGACGTATTTCATCGCCTTTCAGCTCCACCACGCTGCGCATGCCGCCGGACGGATCCCGCACTTCAAATACCGCTGTTTCTTCGGGCAGAATCTTGTGACGGGGATGATCAATCCGCTGCACGTCAATAATTTCTCCCGTGGGGGTGACCATGCGCCAGGACAGCAGGTTATCCAGCGTAGTGCCGTATTCAAAGGCGAAGGGGCCGCCGGAGTTTTCCGCCACGTTGCCGCCTATGGTGGAAGCCGTCTTGGAAGCGGGATCGACCGTGAAAAGAAGGCCTTCCCTCGCGCTCCGGTCAATGGCGTCCTGGGTGATGACGCCCGCCTGGCAGGTCAGGGCAAGATGTTCCCGGTCCACGCTCATGGAAGTAAGCCGCGTCATGTTGACGACCACGCTGCGCTTGAGCATGGGGACGGCTCCTCCGGTCATGCCGGAACCTCCGCCGCGCGGGATGACGGCGAACTTCATGTCATTGGCCAGACGCACCAGAGCGCTGACCTGTTCCGTAGTCGCTGGCTCAACAACCAGCAGAGGGAGTTCCATGCGCAGGTCGGTGGCGTCAGTGGCGCATTCCACCAGGGAGCCGGGGCGGGTGAGCACACAGTCCTCGGGCATGACAGCCTTCAGACGCTCCACGAGTTCCTGACGGAAACGGCGTTCAGCCTCGTAGGCGCTCCAGAAAATGGTGATGCCTTCGCTGATGGTCGTCACATATTGCTGGGCCAGAGCCTGGGATTCGCGGGTGAAGCGTTCATTTACGCTGGCCCGCACGGATTCGGGCTGGATAAAGGGATTATAGGCGATGAGGAAAAGCTCTTCCGCAATGGAGATTGCCAGTTCCCGCACGGATTCGGGCCAGTTCTCGAACGCTTCGAGATTTATGCGGAGGATGCGGTTGACAACGAAATCCTGCGATATGGAAATGTGGGGGCCTTTGTGCGCCATGAAACTCTCCTTGTACCCCATCGGGAGACTGAACCCGGAAAGGGGGAAGCCCTTCTTATAGCGCGTCAAAACCTCCGCACGCAAGAAGAACGGAAAACTTGACCAAAGTGAATTCTGTGGATAATAAAAATAAGATCAGGTGTTATGTTTCTGCTCTGCCGCAGAGTGGTATTGGGACTTTTTGACCGTCGGAAGCGCGGGCGGCAGCAGATATGAAGTGACGACGTTCTGCCGCATGGGCATGCGGCAGAAACCTTGATGCAGTCCACGGCTCCGGTTTCAGACTGAAGCCTGCGGGCTGGAGCGACATGCTCCGGCTGAATGCGGTGGAAGCGTCAGGCAATGCGGAAGGAGGGGACTTCCGGCGAAAGGTAGTGGATTTCCACCTCAGCGCCGCCCCATTCACGCAGTTGAGCGGCGAGTTCTTCCGCCGCGGCGGGAAGTTCCTTTTCCGCATTTTTCGTCAGCATGTCCAGATTGATGGCCGCACGGGAGGTGGAGGACCGGAGCTTGCTGCGATCGCCGTTTTTCCAGCACCAGGCGCGGCAGAATACATCCCGGCTTCCGGAATCCATATAGATGATTTCACCCGCGGGAGGGTGTTCCAGCACATCGGGCTGGGCCAGAGGCACATAGCATTCTTCCCCGGTTGCAAAGGTGAGAACAAGGTCTCCGGCAACGACGTCGAGATCGTCGCCTCCGCAGGGGATAAGACGGCGCAGGCTCATGCAGTTGAACAGCGCTACCAGCGTATTGACGTACGGCAGTTCGGCCCCCTTGCGCACGCGCCTGATCAGGTTGATGACCGAGGGCGGATAACGCTTGGGATTGAGATGCATGGAGGAAAATGCCTCCGCCCAGGGGTGCAGGAGGGGGTGTTCATACGGTGCGGCCAGAACTTCGTCACGGCGGACGGCCTCTTCGCATTCACGCAGAAAGGCAAGAACATCAGGATGCTCACGGCTGTTATCCATGCCGCGTGCTATCAGAACGGCACGGCGGAACGCAGGGTAGATGCGGAAGACTTCCGGATTGATGATATAGCGCATGATATTCCCCATGAATGACATTTTCCCCTGTTGCCCTGTTTCGCGCCGATGTCGGGAAAACATCGGCTCCTGCGTTTTTTCCTGTCATGACCTGTTCAGGGGAAGTGGAAAATCCCGGTTTTCGGCTCGTATTCCGAATTGCGGAATACGAGCCGTCGCGAACGGGCCGAAACCGCCTTTTCGGCGAACCGGGCCGGCATTGAATACGAAAGTATTCAACCATTTATGATATGGTACGAAAGTATGTTGCTGCTGAATGCATCTGTCAGCCGGAACCCTGGGTTCTGACCCGCACGTTTCGGCTCACCGGAGTCTTGCCTTGCACCCCGGAGTCGAGCGGAGTCGGGGCAAAATGCTCCGAACTCACCGGGATGATGCGTAAAAAGCGGTTCAGCGTCCACTTTTCAAGCGACTGGAGATGTTGTTCTGCACCCATTTGGCATCCAGCCATTCCAGAGGCTGAACAGGCACTCCGGAAACCAGCACGCCGAAATGGACATGGTCGCCCGCCGCAAGGCCGGTGATGCCGGTAGTCCCCACGGTCTGCCCCGCCTTTACCTCGTCCCCCGGCTTGACCCGGAATTCACTGAGATGGGAGTACAGAGTCATGAGTCCCAGCCCGTGATCGATCACTGCAATATTGCCGTAAATGCCGAGTTCCTCCGTAAAAATCACCCGTCCGGCATTGGCGGCGGGCACTTCGGCGCGGGCCACGGAAGCGAGATCCAGACCGGTATGAACCTGATGATCTATTTTCTTGCCTCCGGAGGTATAGGTGCGGGCGTCCCCGAAGTTGGCCTTGACGGCTGAACGGGGCAGATGCTGGAATTTGCCCTTCCACAGAAAAGACGGGTTGCTGGTCTGGCCCAGCTCAAGCAGCTTCGCGTCATTGCGCAGGCGTTCCCCATTGTTGACGCAGATATACTGCTCCAACGTGGGAGCATCCGGCTTTTCAGGGCAGAGCCGGGCGAGTTCGGCGGATTTCATGCTCAGGAACTTTTCGCTGATGGGAAGTGTATCCGAAGAGAAGTCACGTCCGATGGCATTAATCAGAAGACGGCTGGACGTAATATTGCCCGCGTCGTCTTTTGCCATGATTTCCGGCAAGTAGGTGGCCGTGGTTTTCTGGTAGGGGAAGGCGAACAGGCATGCCCAGGAGCCGTCGGCCTGTTTGTAGGCCGGGAAGAAAAGATCCTCGGAGCGGACGCCGGTTTCCCGCACATCCTTGTTTACGGTATAGACAATAAGAGCGCTGCCTCCCCGGCGTATGGCGGGCGGAACCGTACGCACGGCGATGCGCGGAGGCTGGGTATCCATCCGCACGGGAAGGGTGAGGGTGGAGGAGTTGCCCGCTCCGAATCCGGCGAATGCAGCGTCGCGGGCCTTGATCTCCAGTTCGAAGGCGCCGTCGGGCAGACGGGTCTCGCTCAGGTCGAAGTTCAGTTTCGCCTCCCTGACATCCTTGGGAAAGTCACGGCGCAGCACGGTCATGGCCCTGCCTCCCCGGCGCACTGTGACCTGAACGGAGCGCAGTCCGGAATCGTCGGAGAGGCTCAGCTCAAGAGGCTGGGCCGGGCCGAGGCGTTCCGGGCTTTCAGGAACGAGTGCAATAACCGGGCCGGCCATGTCATGCAGGAGCGTGTAAGCCCCCGCCCCCGCAAGGGCGAGGCAGAACAGCAGAAAAATGTGTGAAAAACGAAGGGTCGATTTTTTTCTCATGGCGAAAGAGGCGAAATATGGTTCGCCGGGAATGTTTCAGGGTTGCTTCAGCGGGCGTCAGATATTTTTGTCCAGCAGGATCATGGCAAGACGCAGAAAGTCCGCCTCGGTCAGAATCCCTACCAGCTTGCGTCCGTCCAGGACTGGGAGGCAGCCGCACTTGTGCTCGAACAGCAGTCTGGCGGCTTCGCGCAGCGGGGTATCCGGGGTCACGCAGTCCACATCGCACTGCATGACATCCGAAACGCGGATGGCGGTGTCGATTTCCTCCTGAACCTTTTCGTCAATGTCCGCGAGCCTGGAAATGGTGCAGGCCAGAAGATCCCGATTGGTGATAAGGCCCACAAAGTTGCCTTCATCATCGGTTACCGGGGTATTGCGGATCTTCGCGAGCTTCATGAGCGTGCGCGCGTCGTTCAGGGTGTCTGACGGCTGCAGGGTGAAAACGGTATCTATCATGAGTTCGGAAACATGATGCATGGGACACTCCTTGTCCGTGGAGGCCGGAGGCCGGCTCTGTACGCCGCCGAAGCGGCGGAAGGATTTGAAGTCTGGATAATTACCAGCTATAGTGGCCCATCCGGATGTCCCCGTCAAGGGGAACGAGGCGGGTGACGCTCTTCGGCGGGGTCCGGCCGGAATGAGGACGGACGAGACAAAGGACAGAGACAACATGCACTTTGCAGATATGGATTACCGCATACCCCGTCAGCGCATGGTGCGCGAGCAGCTGGTCGCCAGAGGCATCCGGGATGCCCGGGTGCTGGAGGCCATGGGAAGCCTGCCCCGGCATTTTTTTGTGCCGGAGGGGCTTGTTCCCACCGCCTATGACGACAGGCCTCTGCCCATAGGGCACGGGCAGACCATTTCCCAGCCATGGGTCGTCGGGCGCATGTGCCAGATGCTGGAGGCGGAACCCGGCATGAGCGTGCTGGAAGTGGGCACCGGATCGGGGTATCAGGCCGCCGTGCTGTACCGTATGGGGCTCACCGTATTCAGCGTGGAGCGTCTGCGCCCGCTGTACATGGAGGCGCGGGAGCGCCTGACGTCGCTTGGCATGCATAACATACGCACGCTGCTCTCCGATGGGACGCTGGGCTGGCCGGAGATGGCTCCCTTTGACCGGATCATCGTGGCGGCGGGGGGGCCCGGCATTCCCGAAGCTCTGGCGGAACAGCTGGCTGATCCCGGCGTTATGGTCATCCCGGCGGGCAGACAGCGGGGAGCCCAGAGACTCGTTCGCGTCCGCAAGGAAAACGGACGGGTAAACATGGAGGACTGCGGTTCGGTGGCTTTCGTCGATCTGGTGGGAAATTGCGGCTGGAGCCAGAAATGACCGGCTGCCGTCCCTTCTGTCGGAGAGAAAAATGGATTGACAAAACGGCGTCTCGATGAAAACCCTATGCATGCTTTCTCGGGCTGCGGGGAAAATTGCGCGGCATCCGCCGCAGGGCGGAGCGTGCCTCACGGCTCGACAGATCAGGCCGAAATGTTTTTGCCGGATATTCCGGGAAGATTTTTAAGGAATACGCCATGGCTTCCCTCCTGTCGCTCTGGACGCACATAAAGCGTCTCAACTGGGCTAACCGGATTACCCTGCTCCGCATCGGAGCGGTTCTGCCCATTGTTGTCCTGATGCATTTTCCCCGCCCCCTGCTGTGCTGGATTGCCGCGGTACTGTTCGTGCTTGCTTCGCTCAGCGACTTTCTGGACGGGTATATCGCCCGCCGTGAAGGTATGGTCACCACATTCGGGAAGTTTCTTGATCCTCTGGCTGACAAGCTGCTCATCTGCTCGGTGCTGGTGCAGATGGTGGCGCTGGGCTGGGTGCCCGCATGGGTGACCATTCTCGTCATCGTGCGCGAGCTGGCTGTGACCGGGCTGAGAGCCGTCGCCGCGGATCACGGCGTGGTCATCGCGGCGGACAGGTACGGCAAGTGGAAGACCGTGCTTCAGATTGTGGCGATTGTCCCTTTGCTGATTCACTATTCTTTCTGGGGGCTGCCTGTGCACGGCGTCGGGATTTTTATCCTTTACATCGCGTTGATTCTCACGATAATATCGGGCGTTAATTATTTTTATCGTTTTTACTGCGACTGGAGCCTGTCCCGGAGCGATGCGGCCGATGCGCCGTCCTCCCCGGAACATTCCCGTCAGAAAGCGTCCTGACGAAAAGGGGCTTGTATCGCAGGGGATTCAGACATGAGTGGTCGAGACGGCGGTTCTTCGCTCTCCTTTTTCTGGCGCTTTGCCATTCTCGCCCTGGCGCTCTTCATGAACGCCACCCTGGCGGTTCGTCTGATGTGGGGCGATCAGAGCGTGGGAGAATGGCGGAACCTCAAGGGCCTGCAGAATGCCCTTTTCGCGGAGCTGTCCGGCCTGGACAAGCGCAGGGCGGAACTCAGTCTGGAAATACGTCTTTTACAGACCGACCCGGCATATATGGAAAAGATAATCAGACAGCGCCTCAACTATGTGCGCAATGACGAGATCCTTTATCTCTTCGATGACGCCGGGGAGGAAAACTCCCCATGGACAGGAGCCGGAACGGATGAACACCCCGAATGACGCGTTCCCTGACGGACAGGATCGAGATTCCCTCTCGGCGCCTCAGCCCGCGCGGGAGTCAGGAGAAGGAAGCACCTCCCTCGGTGAGGCCGTGAAGAGGGAGAAGATTAACTGGTATCGCGAGGTGCTGGAGCTTGAGCCAGGTTCCAGGGTCTTCCTGCCGTTTGCCCGTCTGCTCGTCGAGCAGGGCTGCTCCGATGAGGCGGCTGCTGTATTGAGGCGCGGGCTGGAAGCTCATCCCGAGTTCATTGAGGCGCGTCTCTTGCTGATAGATGTGCTGCATAAGGGCGGACATCCTGCCGAGTGCGGCGCCGAGGTGGCGCGCCTTGCCGTTCTGTTCAGGGAGTATCCCGGATTCTGGGATGCCTGGAGTGAACTTTCCGCCGCGGAGGGAGCCCAGGCGGACCTGTCGGCGTCCCTTGGGTTGCTTGGGGCCTTGCTGCGCAATTCCAGCGTGACGCTGGCAGAGGTGCTTTCCGCCGGACTGCGCGCCATGCAGCGTTCTGCATCCGGCGGAAAGCCGGGGGCTCTGCCGCAGAAGGTGGAGCCGGAAGCCGGCGTGCAGGGGGACGCGGAGGAAGCTCTTGAAACTGGCGTGGCTGAGGAATCCGTCGGAACCGTGGCGTCTGGCGATGATGTTCTGCCCCGTGAAGAAAGTTTCCCTGTTCAGGTCCTTTCCGCCGGAGATTCAGTTGAAGTTCCGGCGGCGGTGTCTGCTGCAGCGGGAGACCGAATCGCGCCGGATGAACTTTCCGTCCACGCTTCCGGTGAGGCGTCCGGGGAAGATGTGGAGCTGGCCGCGTTGCGTGAGGCCGCGCGTGAGCTTGACGATTTCAGGAGCGGTTCCGGCAGGGATGGAGCGGAGGAGGAGAAATGCGGCGTTCCGGCGGAAGCCGCATCCGACGCGAAAGAGACGACCGAGGGAAAATGTTCGCTGCGTACCCGTTCCATGGCAGAGATTCTGGCCGAACAGGGAGATCTGCGCGGCGCCATCGACATTTATGAGGAACTGGCGGGAGCGGCGCTGCCGGAAGACCTGCCGGCCATTTATCGGCGGCTGGACAGCCTGCGCGCGGCCCTGGGCGGTGCTTCCGTTTCCCTGAGCACGTCCCATGCGGGGATTTCTCCCGTGGCCGCATCTGCTACCGCGAGTTCTTCCTTCACCTCTGCCGTGGTCCCTGCCCACGCTTCAGGACCGGATGCCATGTCGGGCGGAAGTTCCGTTCAGGTGCGCGCGGTGGATGCCTCTTCATCGCGGGGAATTTTGGATATGCTGGAAAAGCTGGCCGTTCGTCTGGAAAATCGGGCCCGTTAGCGGCCCTCAGCAGGAGTTCTCTGTGCGTGTTTTTTTTCGTCTCGTTTTCAAGTGTGCCGTGCCGGCCTGTATGCTCGTTCTGCTGCCGGGTTGCAGTACTTTGACGGAGACCTCGGCCTGGAAAAAAACCAGCGGATTGTACTATACCTATGTCAACCGACCGGTAAAGCTGGATCTGACATCTGCCGAAGCCCTGCCGGAAGGGGAAAGCAGGCTGGCTTCCCGTCTTATGGCGCTGGACTGGCAGCTTACAGGGCTGGAACGCACTCTGGAGGCTATGGGGGTACCGGATCAGAATGCGGCGGATATGCTCCTGCGCCGCTTTCCCTGGCTTTCCGGAGTGACGATTCTGGACGGAGACGCCAACGTGTTTGCCGCGGTTCCTTCCATTCAGCTGAAGCAGCTTGACTATACGCCGCTGCTGGCTGTTCCTCCGAAGAGTTCGACGCGCGCCCTGCGCGCCTGTGTGCAGGATACGCCGCTGGGGCCTGAAATCATGCTGGCACGCCCGATCATGCGCGAAGCCGAAGCTGTAGGCTTTTTTGTAGCGACATTTGATTTTCGTTCCCTGCTGCCATATGCCGACGCGTCCGGCGATATCGTGGCGCGCGCTCCGGGGGTGACGCTATGGTCGGGGGATCGCATGTATGACGAGACGCCCCTTGCCGGAGAGGATTGGGATGTCCTGCTGGGCGAGCGTTCTTTCGGGCAGGCGGGTGAAGGCGATGACGCAATGGTATGGGTTGTCCGTTACCTTGGCGGCATGCCTCTGGTGATTGCCAGCCCTGCCCGTTGAACGAAAAGGGATGCCCGGCAGGGCAGGAAGAAAGCGTGTGAATTTTCGCGGGAACTTACACTGAACATATATTTTGCCAGAGGAATGGTTCATGCCTGAAATCACAGTGACCGAGCATCTGCTTTCCACCCAGAAAACCAACTCCCCCCACGCCACGGGACAGTTCACCGCATTGCTTCATGATCTGATTGTTTCGGCCAAGATAATTTCCCGCAATGTGAAGCAGGCCGGGCTGGTGGATATTCTTGGCGGTACGGGGGAGGTCAATGTGCAGGGCGAACGCGTGCAGAAGCTGGACGAGTTCGCCAACAATGTGCTCATATACCGCATGCGGGCCTGCGGCGCGGTGTGCGCGCTCGGTTCCGAAGAGCTGGCAGAACCGCTGCTTCTCTCCCCCGGCATGGAGAACAGGGAGAGAGGGCGTTACCTCATTTTCTTCGATCCTCTGGACGGCTCCTCGAATATTGACGTGAACGTCAGCATCGGCACGATATTTTCCATATACCGCCGAGCAGAGGATGCCCGGGGCGAAGTGCGGAAGGAAGAGTTGCTGCGCCCGGGGCTGGAGCAGGTGGCGGCAGGCTACTTCGTGTACGGTCCCTCCACCATGCTGGTGTATTCCACCGGACAGGGGGTAAACGGATTTACGCTTGATCCGAGCATCGGCGAGTTTCTGCTGTCGCATCCCGATATGCGTATCCCCGAGACGGGTTCCATCTATTCCGTCAACAGCGCATACTATGCACACTGGGACGAATACGCGCGGGAAGCGGTAGACACCTTTGCCCGCCCCGCAGATCATGAACCCCACTCGCTGCGTTATGTGGGGTCTCTGGTCGCGGATTTCCACCGCACAATGCTGTACGGAGGCATCTTTCTGTACCCCGCCGAGGATCGCAGGCCGCAGGGCAAGCTGCGCCTCATGTACGAGGCCGCACCTCTGGCGCTGCTTGCTGAACAGGCAGGAGGACTCGCCATCGACGGGGCATGCTGTATTCTTGAAAAGAAACCCGAAGCGATTCATGATCGCACGCCGCTGTTCATCGGGTCCGCCCGCGATGTGGAAAAAGTGGCGGCCATTTACCGGCGGCGCGGCTGATTCTTCGGGAGGTACGCCCATGCTTGTGCTTGGGGTGGAAAGCTCTTGCGATGAAAGCGCGCTGGCGCTGGTCAATGAAGAAGGGATACTTGCCTCCGTCATGGCCACGCAAATTGACATACATGCGCTGTTCGGCGGCGTTGTGCCGGAACTGGCGTCACGAGAGCATGCGCGCCTGATGCCCCTTTTATTTGATGAACTGTGGCGGCGGGCCGGCTGGGAAGATGACCCCGAGGCCGGCTGGGCCGGAGTGGATTGCATTGCCGTTACGCGCGGCCCGGGATTACTGGGCAGCCTGCTGGTGGGTGTGGCCTTTGCCAAGGCTCTGGCCTTTGCGCGGGGCATTCCGCTCATCGGAGTCAATCATCTCAACGCGCACCTCCTTGTTGCAGGCTTGGAAAAAAAACTGGAATTTCCTGCACTTGGAGTGCTGGTTTCCGGCGGGCACACGCATTTGTACCGTATGGACGGGCCTGCGGAAATGGATGTTCTGGGGCGGACACTGGACGACGCCGCAGGGGAGGCCTGCGACAAGTTTGCCAAAATGGCAGGGCTGCCCTATCCCGGCGGGGCGCTGCTGGATGCTCTGGGCAGGCGCGGAAAGGCTGATGCGAATCTTTTTCCGAGACCTTATACGCATAATGACAATCTTGATTTCAGTTTCAGTGGTCTGAAGACGGCAGGGGCAACATGGCTGGAACGGCATCCCGAAGCCAGATTCCCCATGGGAAAAAGCCCGGCGAAGGAACGGCTGGACAGCGCTTCTTCACTCCTGTGTGATGCGGCGGCCTCGTATCTGCTGGCTGTGGCGGAAACTCTGGTGATCAAGGCGCGCCGCGCTCTTTCCGTATTTCGTCCTCGTTCGCTCGTCGTGGCTGGAGGCGTGGCCGCAAACAGTGTCGTGCGCCGTGTGTTCAGGGAGCTGGCCGAGCAGGAGGGGCTGGAGCTGCATGTGCCTTCTCCGGCGTTGTGTACTGACAATGGCGTCATGGTGGCATGGAACGGGCTGCTGCTGGCCCGCGCCGGATACAGGCACACGCTTGAGCTTTCGGCCATTCCCCGGGGACAGGCCATTCCTTTCGACTGGCTGCGGGATGAAATCCGGCCGTGCGCACAGACGAAGGCGTAAGGCCGCATGACGGAGAGCCTGCCCCGGAGCGTCTCCCTTGACAGTGACATGGGGCGAACCTACAATATTCAGATGGAACCGTATATCCATATGTTGTTTCCGACAATTCCGTTCGTGTCCGGGCATTGCGGGGGATAAGCCGCCTCCGGCGGACACCAACTTCACATGCAGCATACAGAGGAGTTTCTCATGTCCGAGCAAGTTACCGATGCAACCTTTGACAGCATGGTCATCAAGTCTTCCACTCCTGTTCTGGTTGATTTCTGGGCTCCCTGGTGCGGTCCCTGCCGCGGCCTTGCCCCTGTTATCGATGAAATTGCTCAGGAATACGCCGGCCGCGCCAATGTGTACAAGATGAATGTGGATGACAGCCCGATGACGCCCGGCCGCTTCGGCATTCGCGCGATTCCTACGCTGATTGTGTTCAAGAACGGCGAAATTGTGGAACAGGTCACCGGAGCCGTGGGCAAGTCCAACATTACCGCCATGCTTGACAAGGCGCTTGCATGAAAAGTTTCGACGCCCTCATTCTTGGGGCTGGTCCGGCCGGGCTGACAGCCGCGCTCTATCTTGTGCGCGGGGGGATGAGTACAGCGCTTGTGGAAAAAGGCGCTCCGGGCGGCCAGGTTCTCAGTACGGCGGAAATCGAGAATTATCCGGGTTTTCCGAAGGGAATCAAGGGGTGGGAGCTTGCGGATATGTTTTCCGCTCACCTTGATGAGTATCCCGTGGAACGGCTGCGCGGCGAGATTGTTTCCCTGGAGATCCCTGCGCAGGAAGGCGGCTGGTTTGAGGCCCGCTTTGCCGAAGACGGGGAGTCCGTGCGTGCCCGGAGTGTGATTGTCTGCACCGGAGCGCATCATAGGGCGCTCGGCGCGCCGGGTGAGGACAGGTTTACCGGGCGGGGGGTTTCCTACTGTGCGGTATGCGACGGCAACTTCTATCGCGGAAAGAATGTGGCCGTGGTGGGCGGAGGCAACTCCGCGCTTGAGGAAGCCCTGTACCTTGCGCGCATTGTTGACAAGGTATATCTGATTCATCGACGCGAAGGGTTTCGCGGCAGCAAGGTCTATGTGGATAAGATTGCCGCCATGCCCGACAAGATTGAGCTTGTCACCAGTCATGTGATTGATGAAATCCGGGGCGGGGAAAATATGGATGCCATTGCCGTGCGTCATGTCGGCAGTGGGAAAACCCGCGTCATTCCGGTGGAAGGTCTCTTCATTTATGTAGGCATGCAGCCCCTTTCCGGCTTCCTGCCCGCCGCGCTGGATATGGATGCCCAGGGCTTTGTCAGAACTGACGCCGAAATGCGTACCAATCTGCCAGGCCTGTTCGCGGCTGGTGATGTGCGTGCGAAATTGTGTCGTCAGGTGAGCAGCGCTGTAGGCGACGGAGCCACCGCCGCCACTGCCGCCCTGTCCTACCTGGAGCGAATGAATGGCTAAACTGCCTGTCCTGTCGTTGCTGGTCTGTCTCCTGCTGTCGGGCTGCGGTCTCATTGATGAATACTTCCTGCCCGTGTCGGAAGACACGGTGCAGGAAATTTACGAGAACGGCAACGACGCCATGCGGGCCGGGGAATATGCCAAGGCGGCGGAATCCTATGCCCGCATCAAGGATGACTATCCTTTCAGCCCCTATGCGGTAGAGGCTGAACTGTCGCTGGCTGATGCCTATTTTCTGAACAAGAAGTATGCGGAAGCGGCTGAGGCGTACAGAGACTTTGAAACCCTGCATCCGCGGCACAGCGCCATTCCCTATGTATTGTATCAGCTGGGGATGTCGCTGAAAAGCACGTATCGTTCAGTGGATCAGGCTTCCACCGAGGTGGCCGAGGCTCTGGAGTATTTTCAGCGCCTTGAGCAGAGCTATCCCGGAACGGAATACGCGGAAAAGGCGCATGAGCAGATTGCGGAGTGCCGCAGTCTGCTGGCTCAGCGTGAAGTGTATATCGGTGACGTGTTCTGGAGCATGGGCAATTATCAGGCCGCATGGACGAGATACCGCTATGTTCTTGAGAATTACGGTGATGTAACGGATGTGGCGGAATATGCCCGCAAAAAGGGCGAGAGTGCCTATCTGCGTTTCAGGGAAAACAGTGCGGAAGCTGAACGCGAAAAACGACAGGGGTCCTGGAAGGATTATTTCCGCTGGCTGTAGCTGGTTTGGGAGTCGATTCAAACAGCAGGAGTGTCTCCCGAAGGGGTGACATTCTCACCGCAAGGCAGATATCGTTTTCAGCCAGGCCGGTTCGGGATGTGTCCGAACCGGCCTTTTCTGCAAGGGACACAGGAGAGGTTCTTTACATGACAGGTGAATGACGATATATGTTCGATATCGAATATAAAAGGTTCGTCAGAACCATGCCGTGAGAGAGGGACAGCATATACGGCAGGGTCGGTCGGGGAGGCGCACGAGCGGTATTCTTCCCGGAAGAGTGGAGTCTGAATGCGGCGTGTCTGTTCATCTGGCAGAGCTGTCTCTCCACCAGCTCCTCATGGGCTGATCTGCAAGTATTACGCCCGAAGCCGGAGCTTGACGCAGCAGATGAATTGCGGCGGCATGGGATTATGAGAGGCGTTGCGGAATCCCTGGCCGCCGGCGCGGAACATTTGACGGAGAATGGTAAAATTGAAAGGCTCTGTGACAGTGCCGACTGAAAAAATGTTTTCACGGAGGAAAGGCATGTTTCAATCCACAAACGTCCCATCCGCCGACTGACTGAAGCAGCCGACGGAGAGGGGGCGTGCGGATTGCCCTCCCTGAAGGGAAAGGTTACGGAAAAGGATTTCACCGGCTTCTCCGTCTTGTCAACACCTCTTTTCCCCCTGAAGGGGGAGGTCTCAAACCGCAAAGGAATTTTTGATGAAAAGGGAAAAAAGCGCCGCGACGCTGCGGCTGGAAGTTCGTCAGAGTACCTTGTTCCCTCATATGATAAGAGCGGGAGAACGGGTATGGCAGGCTGTGGCGTATGATGAGTCCAATGTATCCATGATAGTGGGGAATGATGGTGTCATTCTGGTGGATACAGGCATGCTTCCGTCCGTAGCACAGGAGATCAGGGAAGAGTTTCGGAAGATTACACCGCTTCCGGTACGCGCAATTATTTATACGCATGGGCATGGGGATCATACGGGAGGTTCCCCGGTATTTGCTGCTGACGGAGAGGTCCAGATCTGGGCGAGATCGAATTTTGGGGCTGAAGTCGCCTTGTTTGAATCCGCCGGGCTCATGATGCAGTTCGGAGCCAGAGGCGCGCGGCAGAACGGAGCTAAACTGCCGCCGGAGCTTCGCAGCGGTACGGGGTTGTCCCCCCTGCGCGCCGTCATGCCGTCTGGTGCGGCGTTCAATGGAAAACAGGGGGCCATACACCCTGATCATTTTTTGGAAAACGAGCGCCGGGAACTGGAGCTGTGCGGTGTTCGCCTGGAGCTGTTCGCAGCTCCGTCGGAAACGGCGGATGCCTTGTGCGTATGGCTGCCCGATGACGGCGTGTTGGTCGCTGGGGACGCCATGTACCGTTCTTTTCCCAATGTATACCCGGTGCGCGGCATGCCCTGCCGGGATGTACCGTCCTGGATTGCCACCCTGGCGATGTTGCGGAAATACAGGGCGGATGCACTGCTGGTCGGGCATGGCGATCCCTGGATCGGCCGTGAGGCTGTAGACAAGGCTCTGACCAACTATCACGATGCCCTGGAACATGTGTTTCGGGAAACGGTGGCAGGCATGAACCGGGGACTTGGGCCGGACGAGCTTGTCCGCACGATCCGGCTGCCCGAGCATCTTGCCGGGCTGGATGAACTGGGGGAATACTACGGCAATGTCGCCTGGACGGTACGCGCGCTGTATGCCTCCTACTGGGGCTGGTTCGACGGAAATCCCCGCGCGTTGCTGACAGGATTCGGCGCTTGCGAGGAAGCGGCCCGCATGGTTGAGCTGGCGGGAGGGGCGGACGCGCTCTTCCAACGCGCACAAGCAGCCCTCCATGACGGGGATGTGGGTTGGGCGCTGCGTCTGGCCGATCATCTCCTGGCTTTGGAACCGGATGCCGCCGAGTACCGTCTGCTCAAGGCTGATGCGCTTGATGCCATGTCCGAGGATATGCTGACCACTTCAGGACGCAACTATGCGCGCACTGTGGGAATGGAGCTGCGGGAAACCATGTGAGGAAGTCTTTTCAGAAGCGGGAACTGCGCCCCATGGTTGTCATGGATGGGGGAACTTTCCCAAAGCGGCTCGCATATAGGCTTCTTTCAACGGGTGCTCCGCCGGCAGACTCTCTCCCCAGAGCAGGTACATGAATTTGAGATAACGCGCGCGGATATCTGCTGCATGCCGACGCCGTTCCGCCGCAGCAGCAGGGGAGATGTTTTCAAGCAGGCGATGCAGAGTTGCCGCCCGATGGACGGGACGGTGGAAGGAATTGATTTCATTCCATGCCCTGTGGGCCATGGCATTTCTGCGGGCCTCGTCGGACAGAATATTTTGGATCGCCTTTTCAGCATTATCCGCCGCTACGGTGGCCATGCTTTCCAACATGCTGTCTGTCAGGGGCGGGGCGTCAGGAAAGCAGCGCTCGGCAAGGCCCGGAATGGTATAGAGCTGCATGTGTTCGCCGGGAAGGAACAGGATTTCCTGTCCGTTCCGGATACGCGGCGTAAGCAGGGCCGCGCCGCAGCCCATACTCTCAAAAACACGGAAGTTCAGGTCTCCCTTTTCACAGATATTGATGACAAGGCGGGCGCGCGGAAAGAGTGTTCTGTAGTTTCCTGTTCTGATTTCAATGGGGACTTTTTTACCCAGCAGCTCGAAGAAGCGTTTGCGTAGCGGGGTAGTATCCTGGTTGACGGTTCCCACAAACAGGCAATCCCATTCCTTGGGCATATCGGGAAAATGAGGGGGAACTTCGGTTTCGGGCAGTGCGGGAGCGCAGGGAGGATACCACAGTACGCATTCCGCAGGGAGTCTGCCTCCTCTGGCTCTGGTAAACAGCGGCAGATGATCGCGCAGGCTGACAAGGCAGGCATCAAAGGCCTGTCCGTAAAAGGGCAGCCAACTATGGATATGGGTATCCACAGCATAGAAGATGGTAGGGCAGGGAAAATTCTCGACACCAAGCACAAAGGGCGGCAGACTGGAATCTCCTACCAGCACGGCATCAGGTTCGCCCTGACAGCGACATACGCAGTCTTCCCAGGAAAAAAACTCGCCCGGTCTGACTTCGGAACGGACAATATGCCAGTCGCGCAGGGCCTGCGCATCGAACCTCCCGGGGCCGCCGATCCAAAACAGTGTCTTCATAGTTCTTTCGTTGAAACATCTTTCCGCAAAGGGCATATGAAGGCATCTTGAGCCATATCTGCCTATCCGGTTCCACCGGGCCTGCGGTGAGAAGCCCTTGAACCTGTTCCATGAGTTGAGCGTAACGAGAACATCCGCGCCGTCCCTGGCCGCTGTCGCTGCAATTCACTTGCGGCACAGGGTCCGGCCGGGGCATGAAAACTGCGGGGCAGAGCATGATGCTGAGCCGCAGATATTTTCAGCCGCTCTGGCGCGGCACGCCATATCCGTGCCGCCATTTTCCTTTTCAGAGAACGGCGGCACGGAAAAACGAAACAATAGTTGCACTGAAACTGCATCCGCTCCGGAGTCGCGGCGGAATCTCGCCTTAGAGACTGGCAATAACCTTGTCGCCCATTTCCCGGGTGGAAAGGAGCGTCTTGCCGGCTTCCATGATATCCCCGGTGCGGAATCCCGCCTGAAGCGTCTTGTGTACGGCGTTTTCGATGGCATCGGCTTCGATGCTCATGTCAAAGGCATGACGCAGCATCATGGCGATGGACAGAATGGTGGCCAGAGGATTGGCCTTGCCCTGACCCGCGATATCCGGTGCGGAACCGTGGATCGGCTCGAACAGGCCCGGCTGTGCGGAGCCGAGGGAGGCAGAGGGCAGCATGCCGATAGAGCCGGTAATGACGCTGGCTTCATCGGAGAGGATGTCTCCGAACAGATTGCCCGTTACAATAACGTCAAACTGGGAGGGATCGCGCACCAACTGCATGGCGGCATTGTCCACGTACAGGTGGCTGAGTTCCACATCAGGGTATTGCCTGCTCACTTCAATGACGACTTCGCGCCACACGCGCGACACGTCGAGCACATTGGCCTTGTCTACCGAGCAGACCTTGTTGCGTCGCTTCTGTGCTGCCTGAAAGGCTACATGCGCGATCCGGGCGATTTCATCCTCATTGTAGATCATGGTGTTCCAGCCGGTGCGCTTGCCGTCGCGTACTTCCGTTCCCGCAGGTTTACCGAAATAGATGCCGCCGGTCAGTTCGCGCACGACGATAAGATCCAGTCCCTTGCCCACAATGTCCGGGCGCAGCAGACAGGCTCCGGCCAGTTCGGGAAAGAGTGTGGCCGGCCGCAGGTTGGCGAACAGCCCGAGGGCTTTGCGGATGCCGAGAAGGCCCTTTTCCGGGCGGATGGCCGGGTCGAGAGTATCCCATTTGGGGCCGCCCACCGCGCCGAGCAGCACGGCATCCGCCTTTTTGCAGGCTTCCACCGTCGCTTCGGGCAGGGGGGTACCCGTGGCATCAATGGCCGAACCACCGATGAGAGCCTCTTCCGTACTGAATTCATGGCCGAATTTTTTCGCTGCAGCGTTCAGCACGCGCAATGCTTCTTCTACAATTTCCGGTCCGATGCCGTCCCCCGGCATTACACAGATGTGTTTTTTCATGGGAAAACCTTGTTGGGTGTGAGTTTTGCGGGGAGGGAAACTTCACAGAAGTTTCCCTCCCCGTATCCCTCTCTTCAGAACTTCATCATCAGGAGGGGGATAAAAACTGTCAAGGAAATGCTGATTAAAGCATTCTGCGGCCCTGCACCGCAAGACTGTCCGCAGTTCATGAACAGAATTCACTTTTCCCGTCAGATGAACGAGTTTGCGTACATTTCCCGCAGAGGCAGAAGCCAAAATCTGTATCATCCGCATATGTAAAGTGTTTGCGGGATGAGGGGGAGGGGGCTTTTTTCAAAAAGCCCCCCCTCCCCAATAAACAATCTATGCGCTCTGCATGCGTTCCCGGACGTAGGGCACAAGGCCCCCCTTGTTCAGAATTTGGGCCATGGAGGAGGGCAGCGGCGGGAAGGGAATATCCTCGCCTGTACTGCGATTGTGGATGACGCCTGCGGCAGCGTCGATATCCAGTTCATCGCCGTCATGGATCTTGTCCACGTCATCACCCACTTCAAGCAGGAGCAGCCCCATGTTGAAGCTGTTGCGGTAGAAGATGCGGGCGAAGCTGTGCGCGATGACCACGGGCATGCCTGCGCCGAGAATGGCGACCGGAGCATGTTCGCGGGAAGAGCCGCAGCCGAAGTTGCGGCCTGCGACCATGATATCCCCCCTGGTCACGCGCTTCACCCAGCCGGGTTCCAGCCCTTCCATGCAGTTTTCGCCCAGTTTGGCGGCATCCGTGGTAACCAGAAAACGCGCGGGGATGATCGCGTCGGTATCAATATGATCCCCGACCTTATGCGCCTTGCCCTTGAAGTTCATGGGAAAATCCTTTGCTGAATGTGGGAGCGACGTGTATCCAGAAATAATCCGGATGCTGAGTTTTCAGTCTACGCAAAAGAGCTTTTCCCCGCAAGGGATAGAAGTGGGAGGTTTCCGTAGAGCCGGGGTGAGAATCGTCTTGTCTGCCGGAAGCGGGATCGGAGTGAGATTGCGGTGCGACATATCCCGCGGAACAAAAACGTGGAGAGGTTGCGTTTCACGATCCGCTGTGATTTTCGACATACACGGCCTTGACTTTTATCTCGCGGGGCATGCCAGTTTTTTTGTGATGAGCGCCGGGTCAGAAGAGGGAGGGGCACAGGGAGTGCCCCTCGGAGCAGTTTGCGGCAGGAGCGGGTTTACGGGCGGCGAAAAATACTATATTATAACATACTGTCAAGAAAGGAGAAAGTGGGGCATGCCGAAAAATATTTTGAAAAAGGCGAAAAAAGTGTTTGACAGGAGAGGCGGAAGGGTGCATAAACGCTTCTCGCCGCTGCTGAACGGCGGCGGGCGGTTCT
>CALUUZ010000018.1 GCA_944324075.1 Candidatus Mailhella excrementigallinarum | reverse complement strand
GGTTCGGGATGGATTTCATGCAGCGCGGTGGAAACGGCGGTGTTCTCCGACCCGGTTTTTGCCGCTGTCCGGACTGGTTCCGGAGCAGGTACGGGGGCATCCAGCAGCGAAACGCGGCGGGCCGTCTCATCAAACGAGGCCCGGCAGTTCGCCGCTTCCGCCATGACGGAAATCCGTTCCCGCCAGTCCCCGGACGAAGCCGCCGGAACGCTCACTGTCCGCTTGTCGGCATTGGGAATGGTGTACTTCCAGCCGCGCGGCAGGCTGGCAAGGACGCCTTCACGCAGCATGACCTTCGGCCCCGGTGGAACCGGGGAAGGCGCCGGACTTTCCTTTTCCGGCGTCACCTTTTCTTCACGCCCCGGCAGGGGCGACAACGGTTCGGCCAGAGCCGGGGAAACATCGGCATATGTGGCGGGCGGCAGTTCTTCATCATGCAGGCGGCGCACAAAGCTGAAATGCTGGCCGTCATCCGTCTGGATGCTGGCGTATCCGGCAGGCTGCTGCCACTCATCCGGAAGGATATCCGCAGTGTATCTGATACGCGCGGTGGCCCGTGACTCCGGATTCTGCGTCACGGCATAGCCCCTGCGGCGCAGGGAGGATTCCAGATATTCCCCGAACTGGCCGGGGACACGGAGCAGCAGCACACTGGTATGTGCCGGAGGGTAGCGCTGTTCCAGCGCTTCGGCGGCGGCATCGGCAAGATAGCGGACATCGCCCTGATACTGGTTTCCGAAGCCGTCCGTGGATGTGCCCGTCGATGCGCCATGCAGCGCACAGCCGGATGCAAGAACGGCGGTCATCAGCAGGTAAGCGGCTTTCATTCCTTCCTCACAACTGCTTGGCCCAGGAGAAATCCCGGACGAATATTCCCAGAGGATTGCGGCGGATCTGCTCTTCTCCCGTCCTGTTGTCCGGAGGAGCCACATACGCCGTCACCAGCGCCCGCATCCGCACGGACTGTTTCAAGGCTCCCTCCCGGTTCCGGGTTTCCTCGATCCAGTCGATCTGCCATGTCTCGGCGGACTGAGGCAGCGCCGATGTGATTTCGATATGCACGGTTTCGGTTGCCGCCCGGTTGAACGGATTCGCGTCTTCCGAGCCGTTCAGGAACTCCGTCATCTTGAGCGTGGCGGGCTCCCTGGGGGCCAGATGCGCGTACAGGCGGAATATTGCCGCCCGTTGTACGGCGACATCCGGCGTGACCAGCCGCGCATCGTTGATAAACGCGGCAAGCGTCGCCTGCATGACCCTGCTGTCTACCGGAGCCGCGCGATCCGCGCGGGATATCGCCGCCGCGTTTCCCAGCTTGTCCACGGCCACCACATACGGGATGAATTTTGACTGCTGCCCGATGTAAACGATGCCGCCGACCGCGCTCAGGGCGATCAGCAGGCTCAGAATCCCGATGATCTGCCATGTCCGCCGTGAGGACAGGATTTCCCCTTCATGGGCATTCCACACCCGGCGCGCGTTCAGATAGGGATTATCCCGCGCGGGTTCCTTTGCCTTGTCGAACAGTTTCATATGGCTCCTTCCCGTGTTTCCGGGGTCTGAAAGTCTTTCAGGTCGAGTCCCTTTTCCGCGAGGTACTTTTCAAGCCACAACTCGCCCCACACTTTTTCAAGCTCCTGAACATGCAGTACGGTGTCTCGGTCGCCTGCCGCGACCAGGGACAGAGCCAGAGGCTGCAACGCCAGGGAAAAAAGGCGGCTGCCCTTGTCGGACATCAGGTAATAGTCGCTCTTGGGCGTGCAGGACGAGATGATTGCAATCTGCTGTTCGTTGAAGCCCAGGCGCTGGTACAGCGCCGGAGCCGTGCGGGCGTTCCTGTTGGCCAGACAGATTTTTGTGGCCGTGGACTGTACTATGGTTTCGGTCAGAGCCGCCGTGGTATTCGCCAAATCCTCAAGCGCCTGCGTAGCCATGAGGACAAGGCAGTTCAGCTTGCGCATTTCCTTCAGCCACATCCGCAGCCTTGCCGAGAACACGGGATGTTCGAGCATGCTCCATGCTTCATCCAGCACGATCATGGCGGGCTGCCCCTTCAGGGATTTTTCAATCCGCCGGAACAGGTAGAGCATCACCGGCAATGCCCATTTCTGGCCGCGCTCCATGAGTTCGGAAAACTCGAATGTGACAAGGTGCAGGGACTGCTCCAGACTCAGCCCGTCCTCTTCCGCGTCCAGCAAATCCATGCCGCCGTCCACGGTATAACCCTTGAGGGCTTCGCGGATTTCCGCATCCTGCACCAGAGCCACAAACTCCGTCAGGCTTTTCCCTCCGCTTCCGGCCATGTTGATCAATGTTCTCACAATTTCATTGTGCTGCGCGGGAGTGGCCGTCACGCCGTTCAGTTCCAGAACGCTTTCCAGCCATTCCGCCGCCCATGTGCGATCCCCGGAAGATTGCAGATATTGCAGCGGCGCGAACCTGAGAGGATCCCTGTCCCCGGAAATCATGTAGTGCCGCCCCCCGCAGGCCCGTGTCAGCACATAGAGCGACATGCCCTTGTCAAAGGCGTAAACGGTCATGCCCTCATAGCGCAGGAACTGGACAATCAGAGTGGCAAGCGCGGTTGACTTGCCCGCCCCCGTGGGGCCGAACATGATCGTGTGCCCCAGATCACGGACATGCAGATTCAGCCGGAACGGGCTGTGCCCGGTTGTCACTGTGTACATGAGCGCCGGAGCGTTTGCCGGATAGTACGGGCAGGGCGCGGCGTTTTCCCCCGTCCAGATGCTGGAGACGGGCAGCAGGTGCGCCAGGTTGAGCGTGTTCAGGATCGGGCGGCGGACATTTTCCACGCCGTGGCCGGGGATACTTCCCATCCATGCGTCCAGCGTGTTCAGCGTCTCGATGCGCGCGGCAAAGCCGAGGTTGAATATCGTCTTCTGGAGTTTCAGTGCGGCGGCTTCAAGCCGAGACCGATCCTCATTCATCAGGATGACAGCACTTGTGTAGTATCCCCCGCCAACAACTCCGCTCTCGATTTCGCTCGTTGCTGCTTCGGAATCTTTTGTCATATTCAGGGCATCTTCATTCGGTTCCTTCTGTCTGCGGAAGACCACATCAACGAGTCCATGCTGTTTCTGACTCCATTTTTTTTCATAAGTTTTTATGTGGGCATTGGCGGTATGGCGATCCAGAAAAATGCAACGGGTTGACCAGCGGTATTCCATGTCAAGATCCGTGAGAACCGACAGCATTCCGGGGCAGCTGTCCTGGGGAAATCCCTCGATGCTCACCACCTGGATGAAATGTCTCCCGATTTTCGGGATAACCCCGCCGTACAGCTCCTGCCCGCCGAGCAGCGCATCCAGATGCACCGGAGTCGAAGGCAGCCGGATCGGCTGGCGGATGCCGGTAACGCAGAACTGGAGATGGGAAAGGAAGTAATCAAACGTCGCTTCCGTTCCATCTTCGCAGATGCAGCGCTGCGCTCCCAGACGCTCCATGCGGAACACGGAGGACAGGCGGGATTCAAGCGTTTGCAGAGATTTTTTGAACTGTTCCAGCAGCCGGGAATAGTGCGCTTCCAGTGTGGGGCGTTCCGTATCGTCATCGAACATGAGTTCGGTGAATTTTGTCTGGGCAAGCAGCGGCGGATACCATGTGGCCGTGAGGACAAAGTATCCTTCATACATGGTTCCCTGATTCTCGAAAAAGCGGCGGCGCTCTTCATCTATGGCTGCGGACACAGGATCGGGAAAGTGCGAGACGCCGGGCGCGATATAGGCCGGAGATTCCCGCCGCACGGCGTCCACATGGATCATCCATCCGTCGCCCAGACCGCCCAGCGCCGCATTGATGACGGCGGCAACGTGGTTGCGATCCGTGTCCGTGCTGGCAGCAAGATCGTCTCCTTCATATATCCATGCGGCCATCAGCGCCCCGGACTTGCAGGCAATGATCCCGTCCTCCACCACGGCGGCGGGGTTCAGCAGATCCGCAGCTCCGGCTGTTGCCGAGCGGTGTCTTTTGAGTTTCACCATGTCCCCTGCTTCGCGGATGCGCCCTGTCAGCACGGCGAACAGGACAAGGCCGAGTACGGCGATCCCGATGGACAGCAGCGTGATGATCATAGGTACGGCCTTCTGTTCACACGCCAGGGCGTTGAGCGCGGCGGGTAGTATTTCCGGTACAGGCGGTGCCGCAGGTACACTTTACGCATCAGCGGATCGGCCTTTGCCATGCTCCGCAGTATGGCCAGCCCGCCGAACCACAGTAGCAGGCCGTATACGGCGGAAAACCATGTCATGGACGTGAAGATCAGCGCCCCGGACAGAAGGCCGGACAGCAGTACAAGCTCCCGATCCCCGCCCAGAAGCAGCAGGGGACGGACGAGCGAGCGGTGGATCGGCGTGGAGTGCAGCGCCATTACATCACTCCCGCCGTGATGAGTGCGCCCTTGCCGAAGAATCCCGACATCATGGCGTTTGCGCCGATGATGATCCCGATGAGCAGTACAAGCATCAGAAGGGTACGGGCAAAGCCCTGGATATCTCCGCCGAATGCCAGTGTCGCGCCCGACACGACTATGGCAACCAGGGAGATGGTATAGGCCACCGGCCCCGTCATGCTGTTCCGCAGCCCCTGCAGAAAGCTCTCATAAGGCAGATCTCCGCCCGTTCCCTCGCTGGCAAAAACGTCAATCGGCAGCAGGAACAGCGCCAGGGCAACAACTCCAAGGAAAAGCAGCGTCCTATTCATGTCTGACTCCGGAAATGGGTTTGAAGTGTATGTGTCTCCGGCTTGAGCATTTGTATCGCTTGTGCCGGACAAATGTTTTCCTCTGACGTTCCTTCCTTTTCCGCCTTTCAGAGCCGGAAAGAGTGTCTTTCAGGTTTGTTTCAAGCTGTACTTGAAGTTTTTGGGATTCCCTTTCGAGCGCCGTCCAGAAAAGTTGCAGGAGTCCGTACAGGCACGAAACAAAGAAAAGAATGCGGATGATGGTTGCAAGTTCCCTGTGGCCGGCGAGTTCGGCAAGTTCGGGAGGCGGATTGTTCGAGGTGATCGCCGCCATGAACAGGACGAACAGAACGCCAAGAATGAGGAAAACGCTATATGTGATGTATCGGATGGGTCTGATGCACATATTGAATCCTTTGGTATTATCTTTATACGGTTTTGAAGAGTCTCTGTACTTCATGGAATGAATATATGACTCTATGAGTCCGTACTTTCTTTTTTATTTCCAGATAATATATTTCGTTTGAAAAAGTTGACCAGTAATAGAATTTCAGGCCCGATGCAAAATGCCATGAAACGAAAAAACATGAAAATCATAAAGAATATTATTGGCAATATTAAAATAAAAAAGGAGAACAGAAGACGCCAATCTTCATAAAAGACAACTGCTGTAGTGAGAAAGTATAATAAACAGAGTGCCCACACCAAAAGGAGATAGCGTCCCAATCTGTCCGGAGACTCCCAGTAGTCCAGTGAGAACATTCTTTCCAAATTCCTCAGCAGTCCGCTTTCAGCATCTCCTGGATCACTTGCCTTGCCGTATCCTGCCGCATGGCGTCCATGACGCTGCTTTTCTCTGGCGTTTGTCATTTGTTCTCTCCAGTTTTTTCTGAGTCTTTCAAAACATGTCGCAAGTCAGTTATTCCAATATTTCTCATGTTTCCGAAAAATACATGGTATTCCTTCATGTCTGGGAAATATGATATTTCAATTTTTTTACGCTCTATCATTATCAATTCGGCATTTTTCATATCTTTATGAAAATGGTACAGATATCCTCTCAGTTTTCCATTATGGCGATTCAGATAAATGTTTTTCGCATTTTCAATGAATGCTCTTTGTCTCAGATTCTCATTTCTATTGTTGAAAAATGAATAGCTCATGAGTTTTCCATTTTTGAATGTAGCCCGTTCAACCGGGGACAAGATGAGTTCAAGAATGCCGTCAGATGAAGGGATAACAAGTTTGCCGGAATATGATATGTTCCATGAACCTGTTTTTCCGTCTGTTACATAATAGACCGGCGAAGAAGCATTATCGTCAATTCTGTTGGCATTGCTGTCCATGCCGCCCATGCTGCCCATCATCATGCCTGTGAGGTATCCCGCAGAACATGGATGCGGATTTCCGACAAGGAACAGGGAAGTACACACAACGCACAGGCCAGCCCCCGGTAAACACGCCAAAATGGAATAACGGGCCAGTCCGCCGGCTTCCTGTCTTCTGGCGTTCATCACTTCCCCCCGATGATCTTTTGAGCGGCGCTCTTCGCGATATTCACCGCAGCGCCTCCCGCCTGTTTGCCGAGAGATTTCCCTACCTCCGTTGCAAAGGCGGTAGTGATGCCCATGGAACGGCTCAGGCCCGCTCCCTGGCCGGGCCGTCGATCCATACCGGCAAAGGCTCCGGTTCCCTGCTGCATGGCGTTCAGGGCGCTGTCCCCGGCCTTTGTGAGAGAGCCTGCGGCGGTAGCGGCCGCACTGGCGGAACCGCCAATGAGCTTACCGCCGAACTTGGCCGCGCCAGCGGCGACACCGGCAGCGCCTACGGCGGCTCCGGCCCCGAACGCGCCGATGCTTGTTGATGCGCCGATGCTCGAACCGTTGATGATGCCCGCCACCATTGCGGGAAGTTTGTCGACAAGGAGGAAGAGGGTAATGACAGAGACGAGAACAACTCCAAGTTCAAACATACTTACTGGCCCCGTACTCATTGCCTTCATATTTTCATCTATAATATCTATACCGATACCAACTAAAAGCGCCATCGTCATTAGTGACGCCCCTAATCCAAGAACAGTTTTGAAATAATTAATAGCAATATCTGATGTCCATCTTGTTGCGCCAAAGCCAAGAAAGAATATTCCTGCATATGCTAGAATCCATGCTGCACAAAATTGTAATAATAGATTTATAGCTACAAGGGCTAATATTACTAGAATCATAGTAGAAAATATTAGTGCAGAAAATATCCTTCCAAAATTATCTAAATTTATATTCTTAGCCTCTTCACATACGCGTCCAAAAAGTTTGAAACCAATATCAACTATATCTGACGGAAGTGTTTCAGGTATCCCTGATGCGCGACTACCGAGCAATCTTAAAGAGTCAATTATTGCTTCAGCAAACTGAGGTGCATTTATTAGTAACCAATAAAAGAATCCTGTGAAGATTATATAACGGAGCAATTCCCCAAAAAATTCAGCAAAGGAGGAACGGTGAAACGGAAGCTGCCCCATTGTCCACACTAGACTGATCGCGGCCAAGGCTATATAAAGACGTGAAGCGGCAGTCTGCATAGTTCCTGCCCAAGTGCTTGCAGCAGTTTTATACTTCTCAAGTACTGTATTCATAACGCCACTATTGGACAGTTGTGCAAAAGCAGTATCAGCATTGAGTGTCACAAGCAAAACAAACAAAGGTGTAACTATGAAAATCGTTACTAAAATTTTTTTTGGCATATTCTTATCCTCTTACATTTTTATTACTGGATGTTCGGACAAAACAGAACAAATTATTGGTTCATGGAAGAGTACAAATGAAGTATGGTATATAACAGGATATAAATATCAGACATGTACAATAACAAAAAACTCTTTTTCATTTGATGAATCTAAAAATGATCAGGTTGTATGGAAATATGAAAATGACCATATTGCAGGTTATACAAACAATTCAGGTCAAGAGCAGCCTGAATATATAATAAAAATTATAAATGATGACAGGATTGCCATTTGGTGGAAAAATTCATTCAGAACAATAGGTGGAAATGGAGAAGAATTTATTCGTTCAACTCCCGATGAAGTAGAAGCAATCATAAAATCACCCATAAGAAAAATAGAAGAAAAGGCTTTTGAACTGTTTTAAAATAGTTTAAAGTTTACTGCTGGACTTTTCTCATACAGATTTTGAAAGGTTATTTCATTCGCCGCCCGTGCCCTTGCTTCACGGGCGGCGTTTGTTTGTTCTCTCGCATTATCAGCCGCCATCTTTGCCATGAGAGCGCCGCGCAGTTGGAGCATCTGGTTCGATTGCTGGGCAAGAAGCTGATTGGTGTACTGGATCGCTTCCAGCCTGCCCTGTGCCGTCTGTGCTGCGGATTGAAGCTCTTCCAGCCTGGACGCATCCAGAGCAAGCGCCTCCTGCTGCTGTTCCAGCGTCCGGGCCACGTTGTCATTGGTCTTTTTCTGCGCTTCCAGCCCCCACTCTTCCGCCTGCATGACTTCCTGCCGCTGTTTTTCCAGCGTGGCCGGATCCCCTGACGGAGCCGAGAAATACTGGGAACTCCGATAAAAATTGGGATTCCCGAACTTCTCCAGATACCCGTCCAGATTCCCGGCAATCCTGCGGTAGTAGGCAAGCTGATCCTGGAGGGCGAGGACGTTGTTCATGGTCTTTTGCGCCTGCGACCAGATGTAGGCGGACGGGGCCAGCGTATTCTTGATCTGATCCTCATACTGCCTGAGTTGCAGCGCATACTCTTCAATCTGCTTCAATGTCTGATTGACGGCCTCCATTGCGGAGATCGTCGTCTGGGCAAGGTTGGTTGCATCTATGACGGGTATCCCGGCGCTGTGGGCAGGAACGGGAAGAAGGGTGACGCCAAGAAGAAAAGCGGAAAATAATTCTTTTTTCATCAGTTAATCCTTTTTTTCTTTTAATTCAGTGTGATAATGAAAATTTTACCCTTATTAAAAAGAGAAATTTGAAACTTTAATTTTCTATTGCCAAGAAACAAAGGGGGTTGCATAACAGACTTAATTTCGATGTTAAGTGACAGCCAATTTTTTCAATAAACTTTCGTCTTATTGGAGAGAAAAAGTAATGAAGGAAAGCAATCGTATTTTGTATGCCTACTGCAATGAACTTAAAGAATGTATTTATATAGATGATGTTAGGCCAACATTTTTTAACATGAATATAGGATTGGATAAATTTACATTTGAATGCGCAGATGATAATTGCAGAGATAAGAATCATCCCGAAATTTTGGCACCAAATCATAACAAGTTTGGTAAAATTGCTCCATATTTTAGATCTTATAGAAGAGAAGATCATATTCCAGAATGCAGTATATGTGCATACTCTGATGCTATAGAAAAAGTGATTGCCAATAAAAATTACTATTCTAAATTTACCAGTAGAAATCTTGTTAAGGATTTTAAAACAATCGACTCTGCAAGCGTGTATGATGACTTTAAATTTAAAGATTTGTCCATAATTAATAATAATGACTTTAGAAATAAAATAATAAATATAAAAAAAGATCCTATCCAAGAAGTTTTGAGAGGTAGAAGTGTAACACATTCCTTGAGGAATCTGGTTAGATGTTATTTGCAACTGAAAGAAATAAATCAATTGGAAACTCCTTTAACCGTAGAAGGACATGCATGGACATATAAGCAGGCATTTAAATATATTGGTTATATTAAATCATGGTTCACATATCCATACATTTACCATTCTCCATCGTTTATACAGAATAGAGACAATCTAATTATAATATTTGGAGTAAAAACTAAGGAATACATAGAAAATAATCACCCACTTGGAACTGTAATTCTAATTAATTATGATGAAATAAAAAATTGTCGACATTTAAGAAACGATATTGATACTGCCATAAAAAATAAAAACTCTAGATATGAATTTTATGTTATGGGACGACATAGTTTAAAAAGCTTATCCATCACAAAAGATGGAGAAAAAACTTGGGTAGTCATTGAACCTAACTCATACCAATCCTTGGTTATAAGGGAAGTCGAAGTAAAAACAGAGTCTGAAACCATACCTCCAAGAAACATTCCAAACTGACTCAATGATATTGTCATATTGTATAGTAATATTGTTTCACCATTTTCTGATGATAAAATATTTGTAAAGTCTGTAATTGTGCCAATTTTTATATATAACAGGATTGACATCTCCTTGTCTTTCTCATCTATGCAATCACATATAATTATAATAGGAACATCTTTTCGTTCAGATGAGGTGAGCCAATGAAAGTTTACTGATTCATTGTTTTTAACTCCGGAAGGAACCAATATGGTATTTTGATATCTTCCATGAGGATAAGAGCGTTTCATAATGGCGATGTTTAGCCTTTTCACCGCATCCTGCCAGCCATTCAGCCTTTTCCCGTTTCTGGAGTAATACTTCATGCCATTCACCCCACAGCCACGGTTTCATAATCATGCGCCTGACGTGACCATCCTCTGACTTCAAGGATTTCCCGCACACGCCGCCCCTGATCGGTGCGTTGCAAAAACACCAGACAATGCACGGCCTGACCGATGACCTCCTCAATGTCTCCGGGAGCGTACTGGTTCCGCGTCACAAGGCCGCGCAGACGTGTCAGCCCCTCCCGCGCGCTGTTCGCGTGGAGCGTGGCGATCCCGCCTTCGTGCCCGGTGTTCCAGGCATCCAGCAGATCAAGCGCGGCATGATCCCGCACTTCTCCCACCAGGATCCTGTCCGGACGCAACCGCAGGCTCTGCTTGAGCAGGAGCGTCATGCTCACGTTCACAGTAGTGTGAAGGAAAACGACATTCGGGGACGCGCACTGAATTTCCCCGGTGTCTTCGATGATGATCAGCCGCTCCTGCGGATACTGCCGGGCAACTTCCGCGATTATTGCATTTGTGAGCGTGGTCTTGCCCGAAGACGTGCCTCCGATGACCAGCATATTCCGGTGATCCCGCACGGCTTCGCACAGCTTTTCCTTCTGGCGTTCCGTCATGACGCCCGACTGGACATACTCATCCAGCGAGAACACCCGGCTGGCGCGCTTGCGGATGGAAAACATGGGTCTTGCCGCCACGGGCGGCAGCGCTCCGGAGAAGCGCGAGCCATCCAGCGGCCATTCCCCGTCCAACTGCGGGTTATCCGCTGTGATGACCTTGTTCAGCATCCCGGCCAGAGTGCGGAGCAGCGCTTCCGCCTTGTATGCTTCCAGGCTCCCGATGCGGCTCATGTCTTCCCCCATGCGTTCACGCCAGAGAGAACCGTCGGGATTCAGGGCAACCTCAATGGCCAGCGGATCCGCCAGGGCATCCAGCAGGAGCGGCCCGGCATGACGCCGCAGCGCGTCAAGATTGCGCTGCCATGATGTTTGACCGGAAGTCTGGCAGGAAGTCTGGAACGCGAGGGCATCACTCATGCGGCCACCTCACGCAGCAGACTGGCGATTGAGCGCGCGTCCGGCACGGGCGGCGGCACAAGCGCCTTGCCGAGTGTCAGACGGGCCGCGATGGAATGGAGACTGCCCCGCGCAAGACACAAGCCCGCCGCGATCATCCCGCGCGGAACCTGCGGCCACATGGCGCAGAGCCGCGCTTCCGCCTCTTCCCTGAGCCGGGTCTCCGGCCCGGCGCATGATCGCCTGTCCGGTTCAATCACACGCCGCAGAACGGCATGTTCCCTTGCCTGCATTTCTTCCGGACTCAGGTGCGGACTGACGGACGCGGCATCACCCATCGGCGCGGACTCCCGCCCGCCGAAGGGCAGATCAAGCCAGCGGCGATCCCGCAGCCAGAACCTCAGATTCGGGACATAGCCTTTTTTCCAGCTCCGATCTTCACCCATCAGGCGCTTCACCACGCGCACCAGCTCATCCAGCGGAGGCAGATAACCGGACTTCGCCAGGCGCACATATTCCTGATACGCCCCGAAACGATCCTGTTTCCGGGGCCAGAGTTCCCACAGTCTGGGGAACTCGTCCTGAAGTTTCCGGCGAAGACCGGAGCCGGAGGAATCCCCCCTTCCGCTTCCCGCAAGAGGAGAACGAGAAGGACACACACCCCGTTCATGCCGTGAGCCGGAAGGTCGTGTCTGCGCAAGGGGGGAAAGGGGGGTATTAATTTCTTCTTCTTTCTTCTTTAATTCCTTTAATAAGGAACGCGAAGATTTTTCGCCTTTGCTCTCCGCCAGTTTCAGCTTCAAAGGCGAAAAATTTTCGTCATCCATCAGTTCCATTCCGGCTTCGACAATCTGCCGACGCACGCGATCCGATTCGAGCAAACGATAAATGTTCCGGGTTCCCTGCTGCTCCACGGCGATATATTCCAGCCTGACCAGCGCCGCGAGGTGATTCTGAACGCTCCGGACTGTCGTCTTGCACAGAACGGAAAGCAGCTTCTGGGAAGGCCAGCAGTAATCCTTGTCGTGACAGAAGAAATACAGCCACAGATACAGCAGGGTGGGGCCGGTCTTCAGTTCCTTGTCCAGCCCGGCGTACACCGCGAAAATCTTGTGCTTCACACGCAGGAAATTGCTCGGAATTATCGTCTTCATAATTTTCCAACCTTGCGGTTTGGAAAAAAGGCAAAAGTGCAGCCCCCCAAGCTTGACGCCGGGATCGAAGGGGTGTAAGGTGAAGTCATTAGGTATACTCCACCTTGGGAGAGAGCAGTTTTCTGTCTCCCCTCCAGAGGCTGAACCGGGCATTGAATTGGTACTTCGATGTCCGGTTTTTGCTTTTTTCCGTTTAACTCATGGTGTTATCCTCAATCCTCATGGCGAAAGCCGGGATCACTTACCGGAAGTTCAAGGCCGAAGTCAGGGAAACCGTGGCGATGTTCGGCATGTCTCCATCGACACTTGCCATCTGATTCAGGGCGCAGGCCGTCACACAGGCTGCCTGCCGCTGGGTCAGACCGAACTTGCCGAAAACGCTCCGCACTTCCTCCACCGCCTGGGGCAGCGGCCCATAGAAGGCTTCAAGGAGCTTTTCATGGCGCTGCCTGCTGGAGTTGCGTTCGCCTTCCGGCGTGGGCCAAGGAAAGGTCAGGTTCTCCATCTCCGGCCCCTCCCTACACCGCCGCAGCCTGCTGCTCATCCAGCAGGGCGCGCTGATGAGCCGGCAGCAGATGCGGAAATTCTCTCGCCGTGCGCAGCGCGATCCGGTCGCTTGCCGCCAGAGCATCCCTGACGGAGCCGGGCTTTGCGTTCGCCAGCTCTTCCATCATGCACCTGACCATGAACCGCGTTACGGCGGGATTGTTGGACTTGTAGATTCGTTCCAGATTCAGATGCCGGGCCGGATTGTTCCGCCCGGACTTCGCGGGGTGTTTCATGACAGACCTCCATCATGCTTGCCGCCCTGTTCCGGGCGATTATGGGATGGAAAGCGCGAGAAAAAGTCCTTTTTCGCTGCTTCCATGAATGATTCCCTTGCTGCGGTATCTTTCAGGAGCGTGAACACGCCGAGGCAGCTCTCGAATACCTCGCCCGCCCCTTCCCCTCGTGCGGCGAGAAGCGCGGCATATGCCGCCTGCGTCTCCGGACGGGATTTTTCCGGCCCGTACTCCAGCTCCGCATCATCCGTCATGCCTCCCAGCATGTCCGGCGCGTCCTCGATATCGTCATCGGGGAGACGGCCCTCCAGGTAATCCGCCCGGAAATTGAGAGCGTTCAGGGTACGGGGGAAATCACGGGAGAAGTCGACATACGCTTCCAGATTGCGGACGCACAGAAGAGCAAACAGTTCCAGTTCCCTTTTCAGCGTCTCGTTTCCCCATTCTTCCAGCAGATCGAGCGTGGCCTTCAGGCCGAGGCAGTCCACCAGCGCTTCCAACCGGGGAAGCGGGACGCCGAGATGTTCCGCGTATACATGCAGGATGAACTGGATATCCTGCCCGCCTTCATGGAGATGGAAGATCGGTGCTGTCCCCAGGACGGAGGGAATCTGCCCGGTTGTTGAACAAAGCGTGTCTGCGGAAAGCACCTGAACGGGAATCCCGGCAGCCCTGGCCTCAAAAATTTCCTGTCTGATTTCCTGATCGTCCAGCCATTCGGGTGTGGTGAGCAGCAGAAGGCGATCCGCCCAGTTTCTCAGCAGAGGAAGGCAGTTTTGACGCCAGACATTATGGTCAAGCAGCTCCGGGGAATCACAGGGACTTGCCAGAGCGTGACGCACGGAAACAGGGGAAAAGACGCTGTATCCCCAGAGAGTCAACGTCCCCGTCAGTATTGCGGCTGCGTGATTGGCTTCATGCGCGTACCTTTCCAAAGTCTCCGCATCAGGGGCAATTTCCGTCCGGTAGCTGGTGGAAAGATACAGGCGCAGGCGCGGCGACCTCAGAAGACAACACAGTTCTTCCCGCTCGTCCGCATCCAGGGCCAGCGCATCCGCATGGCGTCCGGCCATTTCCAGCACTGTACGGCGTACAGCCAGAGCAACCCCGGCTTTCATGGCGGCGGAGTATTCCGCCCGCACCGGCTCTTCCGCCAGGGATAGTCTGTCTTCAAGCCTGCTCAGAAAATCAGCGGTTCTGGAACAACAGATACTGTTCATAATTTCGTCCTGTCCACGGGATGACCGTGTTTTTTATCTGTCTCGTCCTGCGCTAACCGTGTAGATAAATTTCGTATACTTGCCGCTATGTCGTAACCATACAAATCCGCAGCAGGAAATTTTCCAGGCCAGGGGCGTGGGAAGCAAGGGCCACCGGGCTGTTCTCGTTCAAGTCCAAAAAGAATCATCAAGTCGACCAGAAAAATGTCGGTTCCGGCAATCCAGCCATCAATCCAGGGGCATTTCTCCAGAAGGTCTGGTGCCCGTTTCTGGAGGCACATGAGCAGTTCGCGGTTTTCGTCCACGGTCTTGAAAATTCCACGGCTTTCTCGCGAGTAGCGCAGGAAGCCCTCCAGAACCTGCAATTGGAGGCGAGGATCAGCGGTGAATCTGTCCAAAAATTCCTTGCTGTTTTCATTGTAGTAGGCATACATGCTTTCTTTCCTTCGCCTGAGACTCTGAACTTATTCCGCCTCGTCGCGTGAAATCAATATATCTAATGATTTCATCATGTTGAGTGGGTAACTTTCTTTTTCCTGCATTCTTTATCCTCTTTTGCTTATCAATATTAGCAAAGGGATAGCAAAAGATTAAAATACAAACGAGATGCTATGCCTGCTGACTGGCATAACATCTCGTTTCAATTTACTTTTTTAAAGTTTTAGCTTCGATTAGTTAAACTTTTCAAAAAGATTTTCCGCAGCTGGACGGTACGGAGCAGGATCGTATCCTCAGCGACTGCGAAGCGGGCAAACTTCCCGTCAGGGGATTCACTTCCGACTATTTCTTCTCGCTTCTGCGAGATCTGGTGCTGGCGGGCGCGTATGCCGATCCTCTCTACAACGGCAACAACAATATGGATGGATGGCGCATGAAGAAATATCCGGGGGCGCAAATGGCCTACAGTTATCTCATGGCCAGCGACAAGTTCGAGACTCTGGAGCCTGTTTCCCTTTCCAGCATGCAATAATTCAAGGAAGCGCACATGGCAAAAACAATGAAAAAGGTGAACGTGGCAACGGTGGGTGTGGGCTTCCTCGGCAGTCTGGTGCTTGCCGAGTGCGCCAAGGCGGGCCTTTCCGCTCTGGGGCTGGAACGCGGAGAACGCCGCGGGCCGGAAGACTTTCAGGAGCTGCATGACGAGTGGCGCTATGCAGTCAACTATGCTCTTATGCAGGATCTTTCCAGGGAAACCGTTACATTCCGCAACACTGAAGCCATGAAAGCCCTGCCCATGCGCAGGCTGGGTTCCTTCCTGCTGGGCGACGGGCTGGGCGGCGCGGGGACACACTGGAACGGCATGACGTTCCGCTTTTCCCCCTACGACTTTCAGCTCAAGACCATGACGGAACAACGCTATGGCAGGAACAAACTGGGACCTGATTACCAGTTGCAGGATTATCCCCTGACCTATGATGAAATGGAGCCGTATTATACAGCCTTTGAAGAAGCCGTCGGTGTCGCCGGAGAACCGGGCCATTTTGACGGAAAACGCTCCAAACCCTATCCCATGCCTCCTCTGGTGAAAACTCCGGCTCTCTCCATGTTTGAGCAGGCAGCCCGGAAAATGGGCTGCCACCCCTATATGATTCCGGCGGCCATTGCGTCCGGCCCCTTTACCACACCGGACGGCATCGAACACAATCCCTGCATGTACTGCGGTTTTTGCGAACGCTTTGCCTGCGAATACGATGCCAAGGCACAGCCGAGCAATACGTTCATTCCCGCCGCCGAGAAAACAGGCAACTGTGAAATCCGCTGCAACTCCAACGTGGTGGAAATTCTCAGAAAAGACGGCATGGTCGCCGGAGTACGCTATGTGGATACGCTGACAAAGGAGGAATTCATCCAGCCCGCTGATGTGGTGGTGTTGTCCGGCTATGTGATGAACAACGCCAAACTGCTCATGGTTTCAAAGATCGGCCGGTTATATGATCCCCGAACAGGGCGCGGAACGCTGGGCAAGGGGTTGTGTTATCAGATCACCCCCGGCGCAACCGTATTCTTTGACGAGCCCATGAATCTTTTTGCCGGAGCAGGCGCGCTCGGAATATGCTGCGACGACTTCAATGCCGACAACTTTGACCATGAAAGGCTGGATTTTATCCACGGCGCGGTCATTTCCCTGACGCAAACCGGCAAACGCCCCATTGAAAGCAACTCCACGCCTCCGGGGACACCTTCCTGGGGTTCGGCATTCAAAAAGGCTTCCGCATACAATTTCAACCGCTCTCTGGGCATAGGCGCCCAGGGAGCCTCCATGCCCTACAGGTACAACTATCTCTCCCTTGACGATACATACCGGGACGCCTACGGCCTGCCTCTGCTGCGCATGACCTACAACTTCACCGGCCAGGATCGCGCTCTGTTCCGTTTCATCTCCGGAAAAATCCGGGAACTGGCCAGAGCCATGAATCCCAGAGCAATGGCCGAAAAGCCTTCCCCCGAAGACTATAACATCGTGCCCTATCAGACCACGCACAACACGGGAGGCACACTCACCGGCAAAAGCCCGGAAGACAGCGTGGTAAACTCGTATCTGCAGCACTGGGATGCGGAGAATCTCTTTGTGGTGGGAGCGGGCAACTTTCCTCACAATGGAGGATGCAATCCCACGGGCACGGCGGGCGCCCTGGGTTTCCGCTGTGCCGAAGGCATTCTGAAATACGCGAGAAAGGGCGGCATTCTGGTATAGAGCATTCTCACCCTGAACATGCGCTCGGGGGCAGGCAGGGCCTCCGGCCGTCTTTCCGCCGCGGCACTCTGCCCAAGGAACTTCCCTTGCGAAGAAGGGGCGGAAAATTCCGCCCCCCGGACTGATGCCCCCCGTTCCGCGGAGTTTGCGCCGTCTAAGCCGCTTTCATGAAAATCAGTCGCTTACGGCGTGGCAAAGCCGCGACCTGCTCCCGACTTTCGGGGCTGCTGACAAAGTCAGCAGCCTCAGGAGCGGAAAATTCCGCTCCTTCTTCTCGATGCTGCCCCCTACAAGGCGGCGGCATACTCGGCCAGACTTTTCATCTGTTCGTCCGACAGGCGCTTGACGACGCCCACCATGACCTGCTTGCGCTGACCGCCGAAAGTGCCGTCTCTGTAGCCTTCCAGCATGTTCAGCAGATCCGCGGAATTCTGCCCCCTGATAGGAGCAATGCCGCTGCCGGGCGCGCGTCCGCCGTCCGCCCCATGACAGCTTTGACAATGGGTTTTGAACAGTTCCGCCGCATCTTCACCGGCAAATACGGCACCGACAGCACAAAGGGAAAGTACTGCCGTACCAGCGATCAGGATCTTCCTCATGACAAGCCTCACTCTCTTTAGGGCGTTTTGCTGTTGAAAATACCTGCCGGCCAGACCCTATATTCAGGCCCGCAGGTTTCACGCCTCCATCGGAGCTTAACGCCGCAAGTGAATTGCGGCTGCTCCGATGTCGCGGCGGAGTCTCGCCCTGCTCGACTCCGCAGAGCATTTCATAAACGAAATGCTCCAGGGCGTTTTGCTGTTGAAAATACCTGCCGGCCGGACCCTATATTCAGGCCCGCAGGTTTCGCACTTTCTTCGGAGCCTGACGCCGCTGGCGAACGGCGGCACGGATATGGGGACCTCGCGGCGAAGTTGCGCTCAGCTTGACTTCCGGGACAATTTCAAAGCGAAATTGCTCCGGAACAGTCAAGCATCAATCATGCGAAAAGATAAGACACGTTTGCATTCCATCTTTTTCCTCATCCCATTCTAGACACTCCGCCTGTCTCAGGGCCATGATAATATGACACCGGAAGAATTATAACCTCCCTGTCAGAATTCATTCATATTATCATTCACCTATAACGAAAAACGTGGATAAACCCATACATCGGATGAAAATGCCCTGTTGTAAAATTGTATTGACGAATCTGTGTGGAACGCGCGCTTTTGATCCGGCACGGACGGCAACATCCCTGCCGCAGGGACAGCCCGTGCCCCACCCGGGCGAAAGACCGCAAGTATCCACGGCTGACACGCTTGCGCCTTCATGAAGCTGCGTTTCATTCGGCTCCGGTCGGCGCGGCGCTGCTTCCGCTCCTCGCTCCTCCCCGCCGCATTGCCATGGAAGAGCGTACTCCGTATGCGTTCGCGCACATATCTCCGCCGATCAGGGTCATTCTCGGCAAATTATACGACAGAGCCAGTGAAAAAGAGCGTGTTCTCCTCATGACGCCGTTTTCCTATAAGGAACGGCTGCATTTCGCGCCCCTGAAACAGCCAAGGAGCAAAACATGATATCCTCCGCCATGACCGATGCCGCCATTCTGGTACCGCCTCCCATGACACTGCCCGCACCCTCCTCCCTCCTGATTCCGCTTCAGGTTCTCACCTTCTTCGCCCACCTTCTGCTCGTGAACATTCTCCTCGGTTCGGTTCTGCTGGCAGTCCTTGACCGCCGCTCTGCCGCGACAGAAGAAAAAAACGGCGTGGCTTTCATGCCCAAAATTCTGGCTCTGGCCGTCAATTTCGGTATCGCGCCCTTTCTGTTCCTGCAGGTTCTGTACGGAAACTACCTGTACCCGGGCATCCTGCTCATGGCCGTATGGTGGATGTCCATCGTCATGGCCGTGATGCTGGCTTACTATGGACTGTACATAAGCGACGGAGCGATCCGCACCTCCCGGCGCTCTGCCGTGCTTATCCCCGTGGCTCTCCTGCTCATGGGCACCGCCTTTCTGCTGACCAGCGCAAGCACGCTGATGGAGCGTCCGGACCAGTGGTGGCGCTGGTTCCAGGAACCGTATGGACTCATTCTGAATACGGGCGACGCCACTCTGCTGCCCCGCTATCTGCATATTATTCTGGCATCTCTGGCTGTGGGAGGGCTGACCATGGCCTGGCGTGCGGAATGGAGCCTGCGCTGCCCCGGTGTGGACAGGGAAAAGGTTCTCCATCGCCGCCGGCGGGGGCTGACGTGGTTTTTTCATGTTTCGCTGGCTCAGATTGCGGCAGGGCTGCTTTTTCTGTTCACCCTGCCCGGGGAAGCCCGGAGCATGCTCACCGGGGGAGACTTGCTGTTCACGGCAGCCCTGCTTCTGGCTCTGGCGGGGCTGGCGGCAGCATTATTTCTGGCTCGTCGGGAACGCCTCGGCCCTGCCAGCCTCGTGACAGCAGGAATCATTCTGGTCATGGTCTGTATCCGCGCAATGCTCCGCGAAGCCCTGCTGCGACCGTATCATGCATCTCCTGCCGCATCACCTTCCACGGCTCTGGCCATGCCGCACGGACAAACAGCCGCTCTGACCATGTTCCTGATCTGCGCGGTATTGATCGTTCCCGTGCTGCTCTGGCTGGCAAGGGTTGTACTGCGCGCCTTCCGGAACAGCCCCGGAACGATCTCGCCCCTCGGAAAGGAGGAGAACTGACATGGAATATCCCGTCTGGCATTTCACAGGCATCAGCTCGGGGCTGCTCATCGCCGTTGTGTCGGTGCTGCATGTGTTCATCGCCCAGTTCGCTGTGGGCGGCGGCATCCATCTGGTCTGGACGGAGTATCGCGCCCGCCGGCAACATATGCCGGAGCTGCTGCTCTGGCTGGAACGCCATACCCGCTTTTTCCTGCTCGTGACCATGGTCTTCGGAGCACTCAGCGGTGTGGGCATCTGGTTCTCCATCAGTGCAGTGAATCCCGGGGCCACGTCGTTCCTCATCCATAATTTCGTCTTTTTCTGGGCTGCCGAATGGCTTTTCTTTCTCCTTGAAGTGGTATCTCTTCTGGCCTACTGCTCCACCTGCCGTCTGACCCGCGAAGGCTCCATGCCGCCCGAAACCCACAGGCGCATCGGCCTTATCTACGCCGCCGCGGGGGTCATATCCCTTGTGCTGATCAACGGAATCATCACCTTCATGCTTACTCCGGGGCAGGGGCCCTCCTCCGGAGATGTATGGGACGCCTTCTTCAATCCCACATTCCTGCCCAGTCTGGTTTTCCGTCTGGCTCTGAGTCTGATGCTGGCCGGCATGTTCGCTCTGTTCACCGCCTCCCGCATCCGCGACGAAGCAGTCAGACGGCTGGCGATCCGTTCCGGAGCGCAATGGATCATCTTCCCCTTTTTCCTGCTTCTGGCCGGTTCCGCATGGTATTTCGCCGCACTGCCTCCCGATCGCCAGGATGCCATACTCAGGCGCACCTCCGATATTCATCCTTTTGTGAAAACATACGGGTGGATTCTGCCTGCGGTCTTTCTGGGCGGGGTGCTGGCATTTGTCAAATCCGACCATCTGCGCAGGCCCCTGACGGTGCTGATTCTGTGCGCGGGGCTGATGCTGACGGGCAGTTTCGAATGGATACGCGAAACAGGACGCCGCCCCTGGATTGTCGAAGGAGTGATCTATTCCAATGGCGTTTCCGTCGCGCAGGCGGAGCGCGCCGGATCGGAAGGTGCCGCGTCCGTGTCCGGCTGGCTCAGGGCGTTCGACGACATGACCGGGGCCGGCTCGGATACAGCGCCCCCGGCGCAGGTCATTCGCCTGAATGGCAGCCTGACGCGGGGAGCGCTGCTGTTCGCTCAGCAGTGCAATACCTGCCATGGACTGGGCGGCCCGCGCATCGACATTCTTCCCCTCACCGCGCGCCTGACGCCGGAGGGCCTCGCCGCCCAGCTCCAGGGGCAGGGGAAACGCCTGGAATACATGCCGCCCTTTGCGGGCAGCCAGGCTGACCGCGACGCGCTGGTCGTCTATCTGAAACAGGCGGAAGCTTCCCACCGGCCCGGGCCGATTCCGGGAGCGGAGTATTTCAAACCCCGCACTTCGCCTTCTGCAGACTGAAAAGAGCAAACCATAAAGGAATTTTCCGATGAACAGTCCCGACTCTTCACATTTGCGCGGTGTTCCGGCTCTGGCGGCCTGGGTGACCGCACTGCTCCTGTTTCTGGCAAGTCTGGTCTGGCTCGTGTCATCCGGCATGCGCGCCGGAAATGCGGACTTTATTTCCGGCATGAACGGACAGGACGGCACAGCTTCTCTTGGACAGAATGACCCCGGCGCAGTGCTGGGCAATCTGAGAGCACAGGACGCGGCACCCGTTCCCGTGCTGTCCCCGTCCTCCTCATCTGCCTCTTCCTCCGTCCACAAAGATGCTGCGGAATCCGAATATGTGCTGTCCGCCGCAGGATTGCAGGGCTTTTACCAGAGTTCAGCGCCGGATGACGTGTGGACGCTGGATTATGCCGAACCGCAAATCATCGCGCAGCTCATCCGGCGCGGCCCGCCCTTCCCCCGGCTCGTGACCGAAAATGTCACCGTCACATGGGAGCTTGCATCTGCAAAAGAACGGGGACACTCCCCGGCGCCGCGAGGCCGCATGCTCTCCGTGGAGGATTCCTGGTTTCAAGCCTCCATTCCGCTTCCCGGCAGGCGAGAGATGTCTGATCCCTATCAGGTGGTTATCCTGCGGGCTATGGACAAGGACGGAACACCGCTTGCGGAAAGCGCCGCCGTACTGGCCACGGCTCCGGGCTTCGGCTGTGCCCACTGCCATGACAATGCGGGAGCGGCCATTCTGGAAGCGCACGATCGGCATCAGGGCACACGTTTTCTGGAGCGGTATGCCGGAGGAGAAATCGTCGCCTGCCGATCCTGCCATGACGGCCTGACCTCCACGGACAAAGGGGAAAAGGCGGGGCGGGGCATGAGCGTTTCCGCCGCGCTCCACGGCTGGCATGCCCCCTATCTGACCGATATGGGCGCGAACGCCTGCATGACCTGCCATATCGCGCTGGGACGCGCGGAAAAGGCTCCGGATGAGCAGCCCCGGCCTCTGTTTGCCCGCGATTTCCATACGGAACGCGGCATTGACTGCACACGCTGCCACGGAGTCATGGAAGATCATGCCCTGGCTCTGCTCAAGGCCGAGAGGGAAGCCGGACAGATGCCGGCCGCAGCAGCCATGGCCGCCATTAAACCGCGCTTCATGCCCGTGGCTGACATGGACGGACGCCTGCCCTGGATTCAGGAACCCGACTGCACGAGCTGCCACGATTTCATGGCACGCCCCGACCTCCGCACGGCATCCGCCTTCAACAGGTGGACACCCGCCGCCGAAGGCGTCGGAGGGCTGTACGCCGAACGAAGGGATGACATGCTCATGGTGCGCTGCACCACATGCCACGGCGCGCCCCATGCCGTGTATCCGGCCCGGAATCCGCTGACGGAAAACCTCGACAATATCCCGCCCATACAGTACCAGCACCTGGCCGCGCCCTTCGGGAGCAGGAAAAACTGCGCCGTGTGCCACGGCCGGGCCATGGAATATTCGGCCCACCATCCGCTGGTGGAAGACGGAACGGCAAACTGAAGCATTCCTCAATTGAAAATATCCGCCTGTCCCTGTATTCCGTCCCGCAGGCTTCACACCTGAACCCGGAAGGTATGCCGCAGGTGACTCACGGCAGCTCGGGCGTCGCGGCGGAATCGGGCGGAGCCGGCTTCAGCTCTGCACTCCCTGCCGGGGCAGCGGCGGCACCGTTCCTCCCCTGTCCGCGCCAGACCAGCCATGCCGCCTGCCCCAGAGAAACCGCCCCGTCCCCGGCCGGAAAGGCGCGGGGCAGCAGAGGCTTCAGTCCAAGAGCCGCAAGTTCTTCAGGCAGTTCGCGCGCCAGCGTGGCATTGTTCATCACCCCGCCCCCCAGCGCCACGGTTTCAACACCGCTTTCGTCCGCCGCCGCGCGCGCCCACGCGGCCAGTCCGACAGCCAGCCCCCGATGAAAGCGACGGCTTGCCCTTCCCGCCCCCAGTCCCCCGCGCAGCGCCCACGCCAGCTCCGCAAACATGGCCCATACGTCCGGCTCCAGCAGAGTCCTTTCCGCCTCGCCGTCCCATCCTTTCGCTTCACGCAGGGGCAGGGAAAACGCCCTGTCCTCGGAGAAATCCTGTACGGCCTCCAGCCGCAGAGCGGCCTGTCCCTCATAGGTCATGCGTTCGCACAGGCCGCACAGAGCGGCAACGGCATCGAACAGCCGGCCGCAACTGGACGTGGCCGGGCAGTTCACACGCCGCGTCCACATCTCCATGAGCCGGGGATGCAGCGCGGCCAGTTCCGGATTCCGCAGCCAGGGAAGCCCGGAAAACAACGTATCATGCCCCGCGTGACGCAGCAGGGAAGCGGCGGAACGCCACGGCTCGCGGGATGCGGCATCGCCGCCGGGCAGAAGGAAAGGCCGCAGCCTTCCCATCCTTCGCCACACTCCGGCGGAGGGCCGCACAAGCATCAGTTCCCCTCCCCATACGCTCGAACGCCCTTCGGCTTCCGGCCCGTACCCCGCACCATCCAGGGCGATCCCGAGCGCAGGGGCGACGTGCCCGTTCTCCGCCAGCACGGCGAAGATATGCGCGGCATGGTGCTGCAGCGTGTACAGGGGTATATTCCGCGCGTCGGCATACGCTTCGGCCGCACGGGAAGACACATAATCGGGGTGAGCGTCCCGGACCACGGCAACAGGCCCGCTTTCCAGCAGTCTTTCCAGATGCCCCAGATTTTCCTCGAAAAACTGCGCCGCCCCGGCGCGGTGCAGATCTCCCCCGTGCTGGCTGACGAAGGCATCCGCGCCGCGCGTGATGCAGAACGTATGCTTGAGGTCCGCCCCCGCAGCGAACACGGAAGGCAGGCGGACATCCCCCTTCAGCGGCAGCGGCAGCGGCACAAAGCCGCGCGCCCGGCGCAGCATGCGGGGAGGAGCTTCCCTGCGCCCGGCGGCGCGCGGAGGATCGGACAGCATGACGGAATCGTCCACCCGCACCAGGATGTCGCGGTTATGGAACAGAAACAGATCCGCAATGTCCCCGAGCCTGGAAAGGGCTTCCCGGTTGCCCAGACAAATCGGCTCGCCTCCGGCATTGCCCGATGTCATGACCAGGGCGCGGAACAGCGGCGGATTTCCCGGCAGTATCTCCGGATGAAACAGCAGATGATGAAGCGGGGCATACGGCAGCATGATCCCGATGGTGCTGCCGTCCGGAGCCAGCATGTCCGGCACTCCGCCGGGGCGGCGGGGGCAGACGACAACAGGGCGGGCCGCGGACAGCAGTGCCTCCCGGGCCGGGCCGTCGATGAACGCCAGCCTTTCCGCCTCCTCGAGGGAGGCCGCCATGATCGCCAGCGCCTTGCGGGGTCTGTTCTTGCGTTCGCGCAGAAGCGCCACTGCGTCCGCGCTGAACGCGTCGCATACCAGATGAAAACCGCCTATCCCCTTCACCGCCGCCACGCGTCCCCTTCCCAGAGCCAGCAGCAACGCGCTGACGGCGAAATTTCCGCGAGGGGTCCCGCCCCATGCGCCGCGCTCTTCCGGAGGAATCCTTCCCCAGTCCAGCCACAGTTCCGGCCCGCACACGGGGCAGGCATCAGGCTGGGCGTGAAAGCGGCGATCCAGCGGATTCCCGTATTCGGCGCGACAATCCGCGCACAGGGGAAAACAGGCCATGCTGGTGAAGGGGCGATCATACGGCAGCGAACGGGTAATGCTGTAACGCGGGCCGCAGTCCGTGCAGTTGGTGAAGGCATAGCCGAACCGCCGATCGGCAGGGTCGAGCATGTCTGCAAGGCATCTGCCGCACATGGCCATATCCGGGCTGACCAGAATCCCCTTCGCCCCTCCCTCGGGCGCGCTTTCCTCAATGACAAAGCTTTCCGGCAGGGACGGGTCGAAAGGAACGTCTTCCCGCTCCAGCGAGGATATCCGCGCCAGGGGAGGAAGATCGGCGCGAAGGCGCAGGGCAAACCTCTCAATGGAGGAAGCCGCTCCCTGCACTTCAATACGCACACCGCGATCGGTATTGCGTACCGAACCGCACAGGCAGCAGCTCAAGGCAACCCGGTACACATGGGGCCGGAACCCCACACCCTGCACCCGCCCCGTCACAATGAAAATACTTCTGCTCTCTGCTGCCGCCGTGTCCTTTTCCATGGCATGACTCTACCACGTCTCACGTCCGGCGCAAGAGGCCCGGACAGGACGGCGGAAAGCCCGCCCCCCCCGGGTGGAAGCGCATATTTTCCCCTTGCCGGGCCACTGTCATGCCTGCTAAAATATTTTATTCGTTCTTCTGTCCCGTGACGTTTCTGTTTCCGAACGCGCTTTCTGAGCCGATCCAGCCGAATCGGGCGGCCTCCCGCGGATAAGGACGGACAGCGCATGCATCTTTTATCCGCGGTCACCCCCCATCCGCCGACTGACTCCGCAGCCGACAGACGGGGGGCATGCGGATTGTCCCTCCCTGACGGGAGGAGTTGCAAAAAAGGATTTCAGCGGCCCCGCCGTTTTGCCAACAGATCTTTTTCCCCTGAAGGGGGGAGGTTTCAAACCATAAGGGAATTTCTGATGAACGACTCTCCTTCCCCGGCCCGCACCTTGGGGCAGATACTTGACGAAACCGTGGCCCGCTATCCCGAGCGGGACGCTCTTGTCTACTTCAATCAGGGAGTACGCCGCTCCTGGCGTGACTTCGCCCGTTCCGTGGACGAACTCGCCTGCGGCCTGATGGCCCTGGGCGTCGCTCCCGGCGAGAAGGTCGCCGTATGGGCGACCAACGTGCCTTACTGGGTGGAGCTGATGTTCGCCGCTGCGCGCATCGGCGCGGTGCTGCTCACGGTCAATACCAGTTATCGGGACAGTGAACTGCTTTACCTGCTCCGGCAGTCGGAATGCGAAAATATTTTCATTATCGACGGCGTTCGCGATCACGATTTCGTAGCCACTCTGTACAAGCTGGTGCCCGAACTGCGTACGCAGCCGCGCGGCGAACTGCACAGCGGGCAGCTTCCCTCCCTGAAACGGGTGATGTTTCTCGGAGAGGAACGTCATCGCGGCATGTACAGCATTCCGGAAATCGTGGAACTGAGCGCCGCGGTGGACAAGAAGGATTACGCGGAACGCAAGGCCGGAGTAAAGCCCGACGACGTGGTAAACATGCAGTATACTTCGGGGACTACGGGCTTTCCCAAGGGAGTCATGCTGACCCACACCGGCATAGGCTATAACGGCTACTGGATTGGCCGCAACCAGAAGCTCGGAGGAGACGACCGGGTCTGCATCACCGTTCCGCTCTTCCACTGCTTCGGCTGCGTACTCGGTGTCATGGCCTGCGTAAACCACGGCGCGGCCATGATCATACTGGAAACATTCTCGCCGGTACATGCCATGCAGGCGGTGGAGCAGGAAAAATGCACAGCCCTGTACGGCGTGCCGACCATGTATGTATCCATTGTCGAACACAAGCTTTTCCGGCGCTTCAACTACTCGTCGCTGCGCACGGGCATCATGAGCGGCGCGGTATGCCCGGAACCGCTCATGAGACGCGTGGTGGACGAAATGAACATGCGGGAAATAACCATCCCCTACGGTCTGACCGAAGGCTCGCCGGTCATGACCATGACCACGACCGATGAAACAATCGAACACCGCTGCGCCACCGTGGGGCGCGCCATGCCGGGCATTGAGGTAACCATCCGCGATCCCGACACAAATGAGGAACTTCCGGCCGGCGTCAGCGGAGAAATCTGCTGCCGGGGCTATAATGTCATGAAGGGATACTACCGTATGCCCGAGGCCACGCTTCAGGCCATTGACCAGGAGGGCTGGCTGCACTCCGGCGACCTCGGCGTCATGGACGAGTCGGGCTATCTGCGGATTACCGGACGCCTCAAGGACATGATCCTGCGCGGAGGAGAAAACGTGTATCCCCGTGAAGTGGAGGAATTCCTCATGGGGATGCCCGAAGTGCGCGACGTGCAGGTGGTGGGCGTGCCTTCCCGCCGTTACGGGGAAGAGGTGGGCGCCTTCATCATTCCCCGTCCGGGCTGCACCGTGCGTCCCGAGGATGTGCGGGATTTCTGCCGTGGGCATATCGGCTGGCACAAGATCCCCCGTTATATCGCCATGCTGGAGGAATTTCCCCAGACCGCCAACGGCAAGGTTCAGAAATACAAGCTGCGTGAGCTTGCCGCCCAGCTCTTTCCCGAAGCCGCACAGGGCGGACGCAAAAGCCGCAGGGAGCTTCCATGACCAGGGATACGCCTCCCCCGGGAAAACGCCCCGCCGCCGTTTATCTTGCCGCCCGGGGCTTTGAGCGAGAACTCGCCGACGAGCTGGAAATGCGTCAGCCCGGCTGCGTCACGGAGCGGCGTGAGCGTCTGTTTGTCTCTTCCGCGCCGCCCATCCCAGCCGCCTGGGCCCAGAATATCTGGCTGGAACCGTTCTTTCTGCCCATCGCCTCGGTAGGAGACGCCGCCCGCCAGCTCAGGGGCATTCAGCGCAACTGGCATTGTCACCCTGTGGATCTGTACCGCCGCACGGCGCTCATTGCGGAACATCTGCCTCCGGTCAAGGCCCGCCCGCTGGTCTTCGGGGAAAATGTCCCCGTTTCCCCACTGGGCGCATGGACGCTGTGGGAGCGTGACCTGCTCCTGCTCTCCGCCCGCTGCTCATCCCCCTTTCCGGACGGAGAAGTCCGCTTTGAGGAAGACAGGTTCAACCCGCCCAGCCGCGCCTACCTCAAGCTGTGGGAGGCGTTCACGCTGCTGGGCGAACGCCCGGCCCCCGGCGAACTGTGTCTTGATCTCGGAGCCTCTCCCGGAGGCTGGAGCTGGGTGCTCGGCACGCTTGGCGCGCATGTGTTCGCGGTGGACAAAGCGCCCCTTGCCCCGGGGGTCATGAACATGCGCGGAGTGGACTGGTGCAGGGGCAGCAGCTTTTCCCTCTCCCCCGATATGACCGGGACGGTGGACTGGCTCTTTTCCGACATGGCCTGCTATCCCGGCCGCCTGCTTGATCTGGTCCGCCTGTGGCACGAACATGGGGCGGCACGGCGTTTTCTGTGTACCCTGAAATTCCAGGGAGAAACGGATCATGCATCCGCTCGGGCCTTCGCGGCCTTCCCCGGCTCACGTCTTCTGCATCTCTCATGCAACCGGCATGAGCTTACCTGGTTTTTTAATCCAACTTCCTGTTAATTAGGCAAAATTCAGGAGGATCGCTTGACATTGCCCTGCACGCCCCCTAGAAAGAAAAGGCGCTGAAACGCGCACAATTTCTAGCCTAACGGAGAAAGTAAGATGACCAAAGCCGAGCTCGTCGACAAAATCTACGCGAAATCCGGTCTGCCCACCAAAGCCAAGTCCGAGGCCGCGCTGGATGCCACTATCGAAGCCATTACCGAATGCCTTACTGCCGGAGACTCCATCACGCTTACCGGATTCGGCAGCTTCAAGGTCACCAAGCGTGCCGCCCGCAAGGGTCGTAACCCCCGTACCGGCAAGGAAATTGAAATCGCTCCTTGCACTGTGGTGAAGTTCACTCCCGGCAAGACCCTCAAGGAAGCCGTAAAGTAGGTTTTTCCGCGCCCGCAGTGAGGAGAAAGCGCAATGCGGGGCGGAATCAGGCACAGCGAGACTCTGCCATGAAGCCCCGATATCCGGAGATATCACTTGAGTTGTGGCGTTCGGATCCGGCTTCAGGAGTAAATGCCGCGGAGAGGAACTGACCGGCAGATATTTTCAATTGCAAACTGTTCCAGCATGTAATGCCGCAACCTCTGTGCGCGCCATTCATACAAAAATCTCCCGTGCGATTCCGTTCAACATAACCTTGTGGGCGCTGCGGATTCTTCTTTCGGATCCGTACTGTATTCAAAGGGAATTCCGGCAAGCCGGAATTCCCTTTTTTCCAATCTGTCATGTCACGGCATGCTTCAATCCGCTGGCATCCCCCCGAAAGGAAGGGATGCGGAAAAACGTTGTCGGCTTGGCCGTGTTGTCAGCAACCAGGAGAAGGGGCGCTCCATAAAGGAATTTCTGATGCAATCCCATGATGTTTCTGTGTCGCTGGCTCACGCGGGCATGCCCTCAGACATTTTTCGACCGGGCGCATCTGTCGGCCGGAACACCGTGGATCGACGCAGGTCTTTCTTCCCTGATGCCGGCGGTCAGCCACAGCGACTCTCCCGGCATAAAAAAAGAATCCGCCAACTCCTTATCATATGAAGATTTCACCATGCGCATAATATCCGCCGAACGTTTGCGTCAGGCCGTCGAAGCTCTGATTCTTTCCGTTTCCCGCTCTCTGCCCTCCGATGTCCGGGCCGCGCTGCAAAGCGCCCTCGCAGAAGAAAGCTCCGTGCAAGGGCGGGAAATCCTGCGGCAACTGCTGGCCAATGCCGACTATGCGGAAGCAACGGGCCTTCCCCTCTGTCAGGATACCGGCACGGCGGTCTTTTTCGTGGAAATGGGAGAAGACGCCAGAATTGACGGCGCGGGACTCCAGGCCACGCTGGAGACCGCCACACGAAACGCCTATGCCAGCGGATACCTGCGCAATTCCATGTGCCATCCCCTGACGCGGGCCAATACCGGCGACAATACGCCTATATCTCTGCACCTTGATCTGGTGGCCGGCGATGGATTGCGCATCCGTTTCCTGCCCAAGGGCGGCGGAGCGGAAAACATGTCGCGCTGCGCCATGTTCGCGCCATCCAGAGGAATCAGCGGAATCAGGGATTTTGTGCTGGACACGGTCAGGCAGGCCGGGCCGAATCCCTGCCCGCCCATCATTGTGGGGGTGGGGGTGGGGGGAACCTTCGATCTCGCTCCGACCATTGCCAAGAAGGCTCTGCTCATGCCTCTGGACATGCCCAATCCCGACCCCGATGCGGCGGCGCTGGAAGCGGAGCTGCTTGATGCCATCAACCGGATGCCCATCGGCCCGGGGGGGCTGGGCGGAACCCGGACCTGCCTCGGAGTGCGCCTGCTGCTCCGTCCCTGTCACATCGCCAGTCTGCCCGTGGCGGTCAACATCCAGTGCAATGCCGCCCGGCGAGGAGAAATCTGTCTATGAGCGCCATTCATCTGACTACGCCCCTGCATTATGAAGACTTGCAGAAGCTGAAGGCCGGGGATCGGGTCACGCTGTCCGGCATCATCTTTGCCGCCCGCGACGTGGCCCATCGCCGCATGATCGAAGCACTGGACCGGGGGGCTCCCCTGCCCTTTGAACTGGACGGGGCTGTCATCTACTACGTCGGCCCCACGCCCCCGCCGCCCGGTCTGCCCATCGGTTCCGCCGGTCCGACCACTTCCTATCGCATGGATGCCTATGCACCCCGGCTCTATGCCCTTGGTCTTGCCGCCAGCATGGGCAAAGGAAAACGAAGCGCAGAGCTGCGCGCCGCGCTGCAGAAATACGGCGGCGTATATCTCGGCGCCACGGGCGGAGCAGCCGCGCTGCTGGCGCGCCATATCACGGCGGCGGAAGTCATCGCCTACCCGGAACTCGGACCGGAAGCGATACGCCGCCTGACAGTGGACAAGTTTCCTGCCATCGTCATATACGACGCACATGGCGGAGATGTATTCCCACCGATATGAATCAAGGCTGTCAACATCCGGAACGCCCCCGGCAAACCGGGGCTGTCCCGGATGCAGCCTCTCACGGCTTCCACGAGTGCCGCCCGGGGAAGATTGCCCGGCCCCCTCTCTTTCACCGAAAAAAACGGAACATCCCCGGCCAGCTCAAAACGGCGGCATATCCATCGCAATGGCAGGGAAAACAACGTGTTTCCGGCTCAGTTCGCCATGTCCGTTCCCGCCTGGGCATCGGCATTGTCACGTTCAAGCTCTCCGCGTATGCTTTCAAGCACATCATATATGCTCTGAGCCTGCCGGAGTATCTCCGTCACCTCTTCGGCGGCGACTTCCATGGACTGCGTTATATTGTGGCTCAGTTTGCTTATATCGGCCACGTTGCGGTTGATTTCCTCCGAAGCGGCGGACTGTTCCGTCGCCGCGGCAGCTATGGCCTGCACCTGACTGCTGGAATCATTGGCCAGCCCTGCAATATGGACAAGAGCCTCACCGGACTGCTGCGCCTGCCCGGTTACCTCATCAATGGCCTCAACCGCGTCCTGCACAGTCTGGGCGCTGCTGTCCGTCCCGGTCTGGATAGCGCCGACTGCCTCGTCTACCTTGTGGGTGGCGGACATTGTCTTCTCGGCCAGCTTGCGCACCTCATCGGCGACTACAGCGAAACCGCGGCCGGCATCACCGGCCCGGGCAGCCTCAATGGCCGCATTCAGCGCCAGCAGATTGGTCTGATCCGCGATATCCCTGATGATGGTCAAAATTTCTCCTATCCCCCGGGCCTGAACATCCAGCGAGAGCATATCCTCCTTCAGCCCCAGAGAGCGCGCCTGCACGCTCTGCATGCCTGAAACGGTTCTTTCCATGGCGCGGGCTCCGGTTTCGGCCTCATTGTGGACAGTCAAGGAAGCATGCGCCGCGTCTTCGGCATTTTTGGCGACCTCCAGCACCGTGGAATTCATTTCCTCCATGGCCGTGGCGGTTTCAACGAGACGGCTGGAAGCCTGCACGGTCTGTTCCTTCACCTGCCCTATTTCACCCATAAGCGTGGAGGCCGCATCCCGCAGCTTTTCTCCCGCGGCGGAAAGCCGCTGCACGATTTCCTGGCGCCCGCGGCGGGAGGCTTCGCGCGCTTCACGTCGAAGAGCCGTTTCCTCCGTGATATCCTTGGAGACTTCCACATGTCCGATACGGTTTCCCGCTCGATCAAGCAGATAATGCAGATCCAGCAGCATGGTACGACCGGAAGGCAACGTATTGGTCAGACGCGTGACGCCTCTGCGCAGCTGTTCAATACCGCAGTCCGGCGTATTGCACAGGTTGCCGCCTTTTTCGGAACAATGACGTCCCAGACATTCGCCAGCCTTTTTGTTCATGGATGCGAGCGCGGCATCATTGCAGAAAGTCCAGCGCATTTCCATGTCCGTGACGGAAATGCCGAAAGGAATCGTGTTCAGAATACTCTCATACCAGTGGCACCGTTCAAGAGAGGCCGTATGGGTCCGGCATACGGCTTCATCCACGGGATCACCCGGCCGGATCATGCTCCTGTCCAGTTCCCCATCTTCAGCAGATGCTCTGATCAGCCGCAGAAGCGTCCGATCCCGCTTTCTGAACTCCAGCCTTATCAAAACGGCAGCGACAATCGTCACCAGAACGGCGAGACCGAAACCCGGCATCCATCCGCTGGAATCTTTCATCAGAAACCACTGCACAATGCAGTTTATGATCTGAGAGACAAAGAAGATGGACAGGATATTGATATAGTGTCTATTCACAACCCCCTCCTTCCAGCGGAGAATATACAATACTTTATGCGTGTTTATTCCTCCGGCATGGTCTTGATGTCAAGAAAAAATACACAGCCTGTACGGCAGATATCCATTTTTGCACACAAGGAAATCAAATCGTTCACAGTATGATATATGCATACCCTATACATGGTACACGTATCCTGATTGCCGCCCATTACGGCTATCCTGCATATGGCGTCCATTACGGGTCAGGTTCGGCTATTCGATTTTAGCAGGATAATGCTCCGATTTTTACCCTCGGGACAGGGATAATAATATAAATATATTTTTTGAATGAAAGATCAAAAGGCATCCGAGTGGCGTTTTTCTCATTTTCGAAACCATGCAATATATTCTCTTAATATATTACAAAAAATAAAAAAATGATATTGCATCATAACAAAAAAACCAACATGTCAATATACTATCCGCATATTATATCAATATTATATCTTATTTTTGTTTATGGTTTTGTCATGCAGCCGCATTGACGGCGTTGCGGGGGGTATATGATTTGTTCCGCATAGATGACAATATTCATTGCCGCAAGGACAGCCCGTGTTCCGCACGGGGAAAGGCATCATGCATCCACAGCCGGATCGCCTGCGCCTTCGCGCGGCTCCGCCGCCCAAAGGCTCCGCCCCGCGTGACATTTCTTCCGTTCTCCCCCCCAGGATGCCGGCTTCCTGCCTGCAGGGAAGGGCACCCGAAGCTCGCTGCGCCCGCTCCGCCGGAAATCGGGAAAATTCTCAGCTCTGTTCTGCAGCAGAGTGATGAAAGGCGTCATTGACTATAAAAAAAAATTTTTATAGACTGAAAAGTTCATCACAAACTTTCAGGAACTTTGATGGTTATGCAGCAGCACTTCAATCCGCGCGAAGCGCGTACCCTCGTCGTACTGGCCGTTCCCGTCTTCCTGGCCCAACTCGCCCAGACGTCCATGGGCTTCGTGGATACCGTGGTCGCCGGCCGGGTCAGCCATACCGATATGGCCGCCGTGGCTGTCGCCAGCTCCTTCTGGATACCCGGCACACTGTTCGGGCTTGGTCTGCTCATGGCCATCACACCTCTGGTGGCGCAGTCCATCGGCGCAGGACAGAAGGAGGGTCTGGGACGTTTTCTGCGTCAGGGGGCATGGCTGGCCATGGCCCTGTCCGCTCTGCAGATGCTCTTTTTTTATGGCGTATCCAGATACATTACCGAAATGAAAGGCATTGACCCCGCGCTTTCCCACATTACGGCGCGTTATCTGCACGCGGTCGTCTGGGGAGTACCCGGCTTCATGCTGTACGGTGCGCAGCGCGCCTATCTCGAGGGCCATGGCCGTACCCGCCCGGCAATGGTCGCCGGAATCATCGGTCTGTGCGTCAACGCACCGCTGAACTGGATCTTCGCCTTTGGCGAGTTCGGCATGCCCCGCCTGGGCGGCGTGGGCTGCGGCGTGGCCACAGCCGTGGTCTGCTGGCTGATGTGTTTCATACTGAGCTTTTCCGTACGCCGCCTCAATCCCCGCGCAATCCGCCTTGAAGCCCCGGCGCCGCAAATCATGAAACGGATCGGCAGGATCGGACTGCCCGGAGCCTTTGCCATGCTGGTGGAAACTTCCAGTTTCGCCATCATCGCTCTGCTCATTGCCCCCCTCGGCACCATCGCCGTGGCAGGGCACCAGATCGCCCTGAATGTCAGCGGGCTGGTATTCATGCTGCCGCTTTCGCTGGGCACAGCCACCACTATCAGGGTAGGACTGCGCCTCGGCCAGGGAAATATTGAGGAAGCCCACACCGCACGCATGACATCCCTGTGGATGGCAGTGTTCATTGCCTGCGGCACGGCGCTGCTTCTCTATTTGTTCCGTTTTCCCATTGCACGGGTATACAACAATACGCCAGAGGTTATCGCACTGGCTGGAATGCTCATGTTCTACAACGCGCTGTATCAGATTCCGGACAGCATCCAGATGGTCACACTAGGCGCACTGCGCGGCTATAACGATACACGCGCCATTTTTATTGTGGCCTTTCTTTCCTACTGGGGGGTCAGCCTTCCTGTCGGATATATGCTTTGTTTCCATGGGCTGCCCGGTATGGCCGCCATGGGGGTCAAAGGTTTCTGGATCGGATTCATTGTGGGCTTATGCTGTTCAGCCGCGCTGTACCTGTTCCGGCTGGCGCGGCTGGAACATCTGACGCCGGAAGAGCTGAAAGCCAAGCTTGCGAAATAGCATGTAAAAGCGGCATCGAAAAACGCGATGCCGCTTTTACCGGATATGGTCAAGATTCGTCTTGACCCCACATTCAAATAGAATGTTTATATCCGCCCTTCTTTTTTCCTGCAGATTCCGCTCCCGAAGCCGGAGCTGCATGTGGAGACGCCGGGGGGGACGGCTCTGCCCCCCCGGCCGTAAAAGCAAAGCACGTTATGATGTGGAGAGCAGTGATGAGTCCTGCACGGTTCGACTCCGGGAACATCCCCGCATGAACTGCTTCAAATCCTCCGCTTGCCCGAGCCGTCCCCCTTGCGTATGTTGTCGCCATGCACTTTCCCACGGCCGAAATCAGCCTTTTTCCTCTTCTTCCGCCCTTGGCGGCCTTTGCTGTTTCCTTTCTCACGAGCATGGGCGGAGTTTCCGGGGCCTTTCTTCTGCTTCCTCTGCAAATTTCGCTCGGCTACACAAACCCCTCGGTCAGCGCCACCAATCATCTTTTCAACGTCATTGCCGCCCCCGGCGGCGTATGGCGCTACTACCGCGAAGGGCGCCTGCTGACGCCTCTGGCGACATGCGCCGTGCTGGGCAGTCTGCCGGGCGTGTTCATCGGAGCCCTTATCCGGCTGGAATGGCTGGCTGACACGTCCCGCTTCAAAATATTCGCCGCCATGGTGCTGCTGTTTCTGGCAGCCCGCCTGGTGATCGGACTGCGCGGGGAAAGAGCCGCACTGAACGCTCCCGGCCGGAGCCGTCCCGTCATTCTGGAACAGCGTCTCCACCGCCTCCGTTTTTTCTTTCAGGGCAGAGAATACGCCTGCGATTTGCGCGCCGTGTTTTTGCTGACGCTGCTCATCGGCCTGACGGGAGGCATCTACGGTATCGGAGGAGGCTCCATCCTCGCGCCTTTTCTGGTTTCCGGCTTCCGGCTTCCGGTACATGTCACAGCGGGTCCTACCCTGTTATGCACGCTTGTCACCTCCACCGGCGGCGTGCTGATCTATGAGCTGATTGCCCCCCTGTACCCCGGCCTTTCCGTCGGCCCCGACTGGACGCTGGGGGTGCTTTTCGGTCTGGGCGGCCTTGCGGGCATGTATGCCGGCGCGCGCTGCCAGAAGCATCTGCCGGAACGTCCCGTCCGGCTGCTGCTTGCGGTCATTGTCCTGGGCACGGCTCTCGGCTGGCTTTTACCCCTCCTCTGACTTTCAAGGACATGCCATGCTTGATGTTCCTCTCCAACGCGTTGCCGCCATTCACGATCTGTCCGGATTCGGGCGGGCTTCCCTCACCGTTGTCATCCCCATTCTCGCCAGCATGGGCGTTCAGGTCTGCCCGCTGCCCACGGCAGTGCTTTCTTCCCAGACTTCCGGCGTGGAAGGCTTCACCTTTCATGATCTTACCAGTGAAATGGGCCCCATGCTCGATCACTGGGAGAGCATGGGACTGAAGTTCGACGCCGTATATTCCGGCTTTCTCGGCAATCCGCGCCAGCTTGAGATCGCTGCACGCTGTATCCGCGATTTTCTCAGACCGGGCGGTTTTGCCCTGGTGGATCCGGTTCTTGGCGACAACGGCGTTCTTGATCCCACGCAAACTCCGGAAATGGTGGAAGCCATGCGCCGGCTTGTCCGGCATGCCCATGTCATCTCACCGAACCTCACCGAGGCGGCCTTTCTGCTGAACGAACCTTTCTGCCCCGGACTTTCCCGGCAGGATCTCAAAGCTCAGCTTGTCCGCCTTGCCGACATGGGGCCGGACCGGGTCATCATCACCAGCGCCCCTTCCGAACGAAAAGGATTTTGCGCGGCCGTGGCCTACGACCGGGAACAGAACAGGTTCTGGAAAGTGGAAAGCCCCTGGATTCCCGCTTTCTACCCCGGCACGGGAGACACCTTTTCCAGCGTTCTGGCAGGCGCGTTTCTTCAGGGCGACAGCCTGCCCGTCGCTTTGGAACGCGCCGTACGGTTCGTCACTCTGGGCATCCGGGTCACTTTCGGCTACGATACCAGGCACAGCGACGGCGTACTGCTGGAACGCACCCTTCCCGCCCTGCGTGACCGCTGTGACATAGGCGGCTATTCGGCCTTCTGAACGAGTGCTCCACGGCCTCCCTCCGGAGCGGGCCGCAGGCGGCAATAAAGAAAAACTGAAAAGGGACGATATACCAACCATGCAGCGGACAATGCGTCATTCCCTGCGTGAAGCCATCGAGGTTGTCATGGATTCCGTCTTTCCCCCTCTTTTCCGCCGCGGAATGCGGCTTGCCCTGCCGGCTTTTCTTCTGATCTGCCTGGAGTTCTGGCCTGTCTCCGGCGCCGGAGCGGCAAGCCGTACGGCTGACGCCCTCTCTCCGGCCCCTTCGACACCCCCGACGCAGGGAGCGGCCCGCGCTCCGGTTCCTCCCGGCATGCAGCGCATTTACGTCTTTGACTCCATGGATAAATCGCTGACCCCCATGTTGTGCCGCCCGGAAGACCCTGCCATCCCCGCCGCGAAGGAGGGACGCCTGGGTATCAGGACAGGAACCGGCACTCCGGCTGCTTCCCCTGTGCCCGTATCTGCACCTCCTGCAAAAAGCGTCCCGGCCGCGCCGCCTTCTCCCGTGACAAGCACAGGCTCTGCCCCCGCACCGGCCCTTTTTCCCGCATCGCCTGCCCTTTCCCCGGTTCCGGCCGCCCCCGGTCAGAGCATACAGGAAAAACGCATTGTGCCGGGTCAGATGGAGCGTGAGATTCAGACCATCTGGAAATACTATGCCCGCAGGAAACAAGCCTATCTTCCCCGGGGCGAGGGACCGTTATGGGGGCCTTCTCCCGACCCGGCCGCACGCAGACGGGTTCCGGAATTTTCCCGGACCCATGTTCGGGCTTCGTCCCCCGCGTCATCCGGCAGAATCGTCACACACAAGGTCCCGGCGCAATCCCAGGCAGCCCCCGCTCCCCGGAATATACCCACCTCTGCACAGGGAGGAGAGGGCACGGCTCCGCAGGGCGCTTCCGCCACGCCCTCTCCTCTGACATCAGACCAGCCGGTTCCTCCGGTCACGGCTTCCCGTTCGCCATCTGTCCTCGCGCCTGCCGCCAACAGTGCCGCGCCGCCGATGCCCGCCCCTTCCGTGCCCGCGACACGCAGCCTCGGCAGATAGAGGGCCGCGTTAACAGACAAGACATCCGGTTTTCCCGCATGTTCCGGATGCAATGCGCGTTTCCGCATGGAGGGGATTTCAGCTTGACGGGCCTCTATGCCGGGGATATAACTCTCAGTTCCGATACTCTGAAGGAGATTGTGCGTCATGAAAAGAACCTATCAGCCCAGCAAAATCAGCAGAAAGCGTACCCACGGTTTCCGTGCCCGCATGAGCACTCCCAACGGTCGCGCCCTGATCAACCGCAGACGTGCCAAAGGCCGCAAGAGCCTGTCCGCCTAGTCTGGCTTTTCAGGCATAGCCCGGAAGGGAGCCTGTCAGCAAAGCAAGCAGGGCCACATGCGACCGAGATTCCGTGGCCCTCTTGTTTTGTTAAAAAGCGGCTTTTCATGCCTGGAACCCGGGTCGCGCCATGTCGCTTACCTGGCCCCGCACGCGCAGACTGACCCGCAGGTCGGAATATACGGCCTGTTATAATGGTGGAGTTCGCCACCATACGCGTTATTTTGTGCTTTTTGTCCATGCCGGTGCGGCCTCGACTGCCGCAGGCCGCCTTGGCCTCGCGGTATCGAAAAAATGCGGGAACGCCGTTGCGCGCAACCGCATCAAGCGCGTCCTCAGGGATTTCTTCCGTTTGAGGCAACACGAAATGCCCGCCATGGACATTGTCGTCACGCCAAAGCGCCATTTGCGGGCGGACAAGCTGAATCTCGCTCTTGTGGAACGGGAGCTTGCCCCTCTGCTTGCACGGATTGGCCGATCCGTGCCGGAAGAAGACTCCGGGCTTTCCCGTCCCCGGACGGGTTCTTCCTCCGGCTGCGGAGGCGATGCATGAATCTCGCACAGTGGGTGCTCATTCTGCCCATCCGCGTCTACAAGCTCTGCATTTCGCCGCTGCTGCCCCCTTCCTGCCGCTTCTATCCTTCCTGTTCCAGCTATGCCATTCAGGCCATTACCCTGCACGGCCCCCTGAAGGGGCTGTGGCTAGCCGTCAAGCGCATCCTGCGCTGTCACCCCGGATCGGCGGGAGGGTTCGATCCCGTACCGCCCCCAATCATCACCCCAGCCAAGCGCCCCCTCGCGGAGCACCGGGAACATCATGGATAACAAACGTCTTTTGCTCGCCACCGCCATTTGTTTCGCCGTGCTGGTGGGCTGGCAGTATCTTGCCGAATTTATGGGCTGGCTCCCCAAAAGGGAACCGGCACCTCAGCCTGCGGCGGAAATGCCGGCCGCCGAACAGGGCGCGCCGCAAGCACCCGCTGTGGAAACGCCCCTGCCCGCCTTCGCCCCCGCCGAAGGCCGTGTCGTGACTGTGGAAACGCCTCTGTACCGTGCGGAATTCCACAGCGGCGGCGGCATTCTCAAATCCTTCGTCCTGAAAAAATACCGCACCACCGTGGAGCCGGACTCTCCCGACTTTGAGATGGTCGGCCCGGCGGCTTCCGCCATGTCACCCATGGGGGTGCTGATTAACGGCCAGCCGTCATGGAACAAGGGACAATGGACCTTCAGCGGCGGAGATCTCCTCCTTGAGGAAGGCAAAAGCGGAACTCTGATCTTTGAGGGGCTGCTTGACGGTATCCGCATTCGCCGCGAGATCGGTTTCAATGCCGACAACTATCTGATGAATGAAAAGCTCTCCCTCGGAGCGTCCGGCAGCTCCGCCCGCGTAAGCTGGACTCTGGCCACAGGCAACCTGAGCGGAGGCAACAATTATGACCTCATGTCCATGGCCTGGGACATGGGAGGCTCCTTCTCGCGCGAGACAGACGCGGCGGATCTGGAAAAAGAAGGCATTCTGAAAACCGGCGACATCTACTGGGCCGGTACCATGAGCAACTATTTCCTGGCCGCCGTCGCGCCGGACAAGACCGAAAACGCCATATTCAAGGGCAGGATTCTGCCCGGAGGCGTCTGGCGCGCCGCCGTGGAGATGCCCGCCGTCAACCTGGCAGGCGGGCAGACGGTGAGCATGAATGCGGGCTGGTGGTTCGGCCCCAAGGATCGCGATCTGCTGCAGGCCGCGCCCAATGACATGTCCAAATCCATCGACATGGGAATATTCACCATAATCGCCGTCCCCCTGCTCAAACTTCTCACCTGGCTGCACGGTCTTGTGGGCAACTGGGGCGTAGCCATTATCCTGCTGACGATCATCATCAAGATCGTATTCTGGCCCTTGACCCGCAAAAGCTACACTTCCATGGAAAAGATGAAGAAAATCCAGCCCATGATGAAGCAGCTCCAGGAAAAGCACGGCAAGGACAAGGAAGCGCTGAGCCGCGAAATGATGCAGTTGTATAAAACCTACGGCGTCAATCCCATGGGCGGCTGTCTGCCCATTCTGATCCAACTGCCGGTGTTTGTTGCCCTGTATCAGGCGCTGCTGAATTCCATCGCGCTGAGGCACGCCTCCTTCATCACCTATCTGCCCGGTACCGACATGCTGTGGCTGGCCGACCTGTCCGCGCGTGACCCCTATTATATCACTCCGCTGGTCATGGGCGCCACCATGCTGCTGCAGCAATGGCTTTCACCCGCCATGGGCGACCCTACCCAGCGCAAGATGATGATGCTGATGCCGGTCATCTTCACGGTCATGTTCCTCAACTTCCCCGCCGGGCTTGTGATCTACTGGCTCAGCAACAATATTCTGTCCATTGCTCAGCAGTGGTGGACCCTGCGCAAGGCATAATCCACAGGCTGACATACTAAAGAGGAAAGCTCCATGAGCGATTTCAAGGAGTTTCAGGGAAAAACGCTGGATGCGGCCATAGCTGACGCCTGCGCCTACTATGACGCCCCGCGCGAAAAACTGGAAATCGAGATTATTGAAGACGCCAAAAGCGGCATTTTCGGCATCGTCGGCGCCCGCAAGGCCCGTATCCATGCCCGGCGCGCCCAACTGCCCGATCTTGGACGCACGGCCCGTGATCGAAAAGAAAGAAACACCCCTCTTTCCACCGATGCTCCCCATTCCGAAATACCTTCCGCAGCTGAGGAGAATTCCGCGGAAGACAATGCCGAACGGCAGGAACGGGCTCCGCTGCAAAAAGGTCAGGAAGAGCGGCCGAAAAAGCGCGGACGCAGGGGAAATGGCAGGAACGAACGGGAAGGCGGTGAAAACGGACAGTCCGCATGTGTGTCCGCTGGCGAGGCGGATAACGGAAACGAGGCGCAAGAAAACGAGGCGGCGCAGGCAGGCCCCGATTCGGAAGCACAGCGCGGGCGCAAGGGGCGCAGAGGGCGGGGGGGGGAAGCCGACATCTCCCGTGAAGCGGCTGAAACTGAAAACAGCGCAGAACAGGACGGATATGATCTGCCCCCGCGCGTGGCCCTTACCGAACTCGATCAGGAGAAGCTTGTCCAGGTGACAACGGATATTGTTCACGCGCTGGTGGAATCCATTGCCGATGACGCCGCCCTGGAAGTTAACGTAAGTGAGGATCGGCTTCAGGTACGGGTGGATTGTGCCGATACCGGCCTGCTTATCGGGCGTGACGGCCAGAATCTTGCAGCAGTGCAGTATCTGGCTACACGCATGATCGCCCGCGCCATGGACGCCCAGATCCGTCTGCAGCTGGATGCGGGAGACTACCATTCCCGCCAGGATTCCCGCCTGCAGGAACTGGCCATCTCCCTTGCGGAGAAAGTCAAGCTCACGGGGCGTTCACAGTCTACCCGGCCGCTCAGCGCCTACCAGCGCCGTCTGATCCATCTTTGTCTTCAGGACGACCCTGATGTGCAGACACGAAGCTCCGGCGAAGGAGCCATGAAGCGTGTGGTCATCCTGCGCCGCAGGGACAGGGAATACCAGGAAGACTGATTCCTCTGCGCAACCTGAAAGCAGGGGGCTTGCCGATATATCGGCAAGCCCCCTGCTTTCAGGCGCAATGTCGCTCTGTTCGGCTCGGTATCTGCTTCAGGAATAAATGCTTTCGGAGTGAGGCTCAGCGGGACTTATCCCGATTCTCACTGTCCGCAACGAACTTCGAACTCACGGCAGAGATACAGCTCCCCCCCTCTGTCCGATGCCGCACAGCAGTTCATTTGCGGCGTATCCCCTGCTGATCAGAGCAAATGACATGCCGCCTGGTGGCCGGGGACGATTTCCCGCAGAACAGGCGCCTGCTCCCGGCATATCGGCATGGCCCTTTCGCAGCGCGGATGAAAATGGCATCCTCTCGGGGGATTTAGAGGCGAAGGAATTTCTCCGGATACAGGGCGAAAGCTCTGATGCCGGCTATCCAGCCGCGGCACCTCGCGCAGCAGCGCATGCGTATAGGGATGCGCCGGACGGGCAAAAAGCTCTTCCGTATCCGCGCTCTCCACCACACGCCCCAGGTACATCACCACCACGCGATCGGAAATGTGTTCAACCACGGAAATATCATGGCTGATGAACACATAGGTAAGATTCAGCTCTTCACGCAGTCGGATAAAAAGATTGATGATCTGCGCCTGAATGGAAACATCCAGCGCCGCTACTGATTCATCGCACACAATGCACTCGGGCCGTACGGCCAGCGCGCGGGCAATGCCTATGCGCTGCCGCTGCCCCCCGGAAAACTGGTGCGGATAGCGCTGGCCATATTCGGGATCAAGGCCAACCTTGAGCATGATGCCGTCAAGAAAGGCGTCCATCTCCTTTGCCGGAACCACACGATGTACGCGCGGAGCTTCTCCGATGATGTCACGCACACGGTAGCGAGGGTTGAGCGAGGCAAAAGGGTCCTGAAATATCATCTGGATTTTCAGATCAGCCTCGCGCCGCTGCTCGGGTGAAAGCGTGTTCACGTCCATTCCCCGATACAGAATTTTCCCCTCGGAAGGAGACAGAATCCCCGCCATCATGCGGCCAAGCGTGGATTTGCCGCAGCCGGATTCTCCCACCAGTCCCAGCACCTCGCCTTCATGCACGGACAGGGAAACATCGTCCACGGCATGCACGACCTGTTCCTTCTGGCGGGAACCGAGTGCCCGAGCAATCTTCGCGGCGAGATCCAGCGGTCTGGAAAAACGCCGGGAGACGCTCCGCAGATCAAGAAGCGGTGCCTTCCCGGAGGATGCGGCGAATCTGTTCATGCGGAAGCTCCTTCTGCGGCGGAACAGGAAAGAGAGACTGAGGGAATCCCCCCCGGAAAGAAACAGCGCACCATGCGCCCTGCGTCCTCATGCATCTCCGGCTGGGCAAGGCAGGTTTCCGTGGCCCGATCGCAACGCTCCCGGAACGCGCATCCTTCCGGCAGATGCAGCAGAGAAGGTGTCATGCCCGGGATCTGCTGCAGAGGGACGCCGCGCCGGTTGCGGCTCGGAATGCTGCCGATAAGCCCCTGTGTATACGGGTGGCGGGGATTGTCCAGCACGGCGTCCACCGCCCCCTGTTCCACAATGCGCCCGGCGTACATAACGCTGACCTCGTCGGCCAGCCCGGCGATGACAGCCAGATCGTGAGAAATCCAGATCATTCCAGTTCCCGTTTCACGACAGAGTTTTTGCGCCTCATGGAGTATCTGTGCCTGAATGGTCACATCCAGCGCCGTAGTCGGCTCATCCGCAATAATCAGATCGGGCCTGTTCAGCAGTGCGATGGCAATGGCCACACGCTGGCGCATCCCTCCTGAAAATTCATGCGGATAACATTTGAGGCGCGCCTCCGGAGCGGGAATGCCCACCTGTCCCAGCGCATCCCGGCAGCGATTCAGTGCCTCTTTCCGGGAGACCGAAGGATCATGGCTGGTAATGGCTTCCAGCATTTGCGTATCAATGCGCAATACCGGATTCAGGGTCATCAGCGGGTCCTGAAAAATCATGGCGATGCGGGAACCGCGCAGCTCGCGCAGGCGGCGAGGATTTGCCCCCACCAGTTCCTCGCCGAGAAAGCGTATGCTGCCGCTCATGATGCGGCCCGGCGGGTCCACCAGCCCGAGAATGGAAAAACCGGTCACGGACTTGCCGGACCCGGACTCGCCCACAAGCCCCATGACCTTGCCCCTGGTCACGGAAAAACTAACTCCGTCCACGGCCCTGGCGACGCCCGCCCGGGTGAGAAAATGAGTCTTCAGATCACGGACGTCAAGCAGAGCCTCGCCCTGCCCGCCGCCTTCCGTCACATGGATTTCGGATACGGTCATTGCTGGAGCCTCGGATTCAGAATATCGCGCAGGTGGTCACCCACAAGATTAATGCCCACAATGAGCAGCAGCAGGGCCATGCCGGGGTAAAAGCTGATCCAGTACACGCCGCTCAGCAGATAGTCGAATCCGTTGGCAATAAGCAGACCAAGAGACGGCTCGGTGACGGGCAGCCCCAATCCCAGAAAGGAAAGTGTGGCTTCAAGTGACACGGCGTAGGCCACGCGCATGGTCACCACGACAATAAGCGGGGGCAGACAGTTGGGCAGGAGATGCCGGAAGATGATGCGCGCAGGGCTGAGTGCCAGGCAGCGTGCGGCCTCCACATATTCCTTGCGTCTCTCCACCAGAGCCGAGCCGCGTACCGTGCGCGCGTAATAGGCCCACTGCGTCACAACCAGGGCGATGATGATCTTGTCCACCCCCTGCCCGAGAATGGCCAGCAGGATCAGGGCGATGAGTATAGCCGGAAAACTCAGTTGAATATCCACTACACGCATGATCAGGGTATCCGCCCATCCCCCCCTGTAGGCGGCGAACAGCCCGGCCGCCGCGCCGACGAGCAGGGCGATGAAGGCGCTGCTTACGCCCACCAGCAGGCTGGTCCGTAAACCATACAGGATGCCGCTGAGCAAATCCCTCCCCTGATCATCGGTGCCGAACCAGTAGGTGAGCGTTCCGTCCATGTTCTGACTGCCGGGAGCCAGTTTGCCGTCCATGAAATCAAGCTGCTGGAGATCATACGGATTCTGCGGCGCGATAAAGGGTGCGAACAGAGCCAGAAGCACAAGCGCCAGCACCAGAACGAGACCGGACACCGCCAGTCTGCTGGCCATGAAGCTGCGGACAAAACGCCGAAACGGCGTGACCACGGCTTCGGATGAGCGCGCCGATGCAAGAGCATTCATTGATTCATATCCTCCAGACGCACGCGGGGGTCTGCGGCGGAATAGAGAAAATCGACAAGAAGATTGATGACGATGAACATGGTCACTGTCACCAGCAGGTAGGCCACGATAACCGGACGGTCAAGCACGCCGATGGAATCGATAATCAGCTTTCCCATGCCCGGCCAGGCAAAAATGGTTTCCGTCACTACAGCAAAGGCGATGACATTGCCAAGTTCCAGCCCCACCACAGTGATAATCGGAATAAGCGCGTTCTTGAGCACATGCACGCCGATAACACGCGCTTCGGAAACACCCTTGGCTCTGGCAAAGCGGACGTAATCCATCAGCAGGTTCTCTCTTACGCCCGCGCGCGTCAGGCGTATGACCAGAGATATCTTGAACAGGGCCAGATTGACGGCAGGCAGCAGCATGTGCTTCAGGCCGTCGAGCGTGAGAAAGCTCACCGGCACGCCGAACAAAAGCCGTGTTTCTCCACGCCCCGTGGCGGGCAGCCACCCAAGATACACGCTGAACAGCATGACCATCATCAGGCCGATCCAGAAGGTGGGCAGGCTGAACCCCAGAATGGAAAATGTCATGCTCGACTTTGCCGCTTTCGAGTCCGGCCTCAGCCCCGCGACAAGCCCGAGGGGAATGCCCGCCGCCACGGCGATGATCACGGCGGCCAGCGCCAGCTCCAGCGTGGCGGGCATGCGCTCGAGAATCAAGCCCAGCGCAGGCCGGTTGAACACGAAGGAATTGCCCAGATCGCCGTGCAGCGCGTTGACGAGAAAGGTCCGGTACTGATCCCACATGGGGCGATCCAGCCCCAAGGCGCGCACGGCAGCCTCATATTCCTCAGGCGTGGCCAGGGGGCTGATGAGAATGTCGGCAGGGTTGCCCACCGCGAACACTCCCATGAATACAAGCAGCGACATGACGAACAGCACGACCACGGCCTGCATCAGACGCCGGATGAAATAGGCAAGCATACACACACTCTCTCATGTTTCAGACCACAGCCGGGCATCGGCCGACACGCTGCCCGCAGCACCCGCCCGGCTCCCGGCGTCACCACACATCCCCGGAACTTCCGCAGGAAGGCTTCCCGGAATCGGGAAATCACCTTGACACGGGTATGCGATCTCCGTACCTAACACGAATATCATCACTTTCCAAGCGGAATTCCGGCACTCGCCGGGCCGCGCGGCCTTTCCACATTCGGAGGTTTTCATGCTGAAAGGAACTCTGCGCGCTGTTATCCTCGGAGCGCTTCTTGCCGCCTTCGGAAGCGGCCCGGCACTTGCGGCCGAACTCAGGATCGGCCTTGCCGCTCCGGTCACCTCGCTCGACCCCGTGTTTTATGTAGGCGGCCCGAACAGCGCCATGTCCCGCAACATGTACGACGCTCTGGTCAATCAGGATGAAAAGCAGCAGATCCGCCCTGCTCTCGCTCTTTCATGGACGCCGGTCGGCGATACCACATGGGAATTCAGGCTGCGCAGCGGCGTCAGATTCCATGACGGCACGCCCCTGACCGCCGAAGACGTGGCCGCCACCATCCGCCGCGTCCCCATGGCGGCGGAAAACAGTCCCAGCTCGTTCATGCGCTTTGTAAAAGATATCAAGAAGATTGAAGTCGTCGATCCTCTGACTGTCCGGCTGCACACGGAAACCCCTGTTCCGCTGCTGCCCAACTATCTGAGCCGCATCAGCATCATGCCCGCCGCCATGGAAAAGGCGCGCACGCAGGATCTGGACAAGGGAAACGGCGTTATCGGCACCGGCCCCTACCGCTTTGTATCCTGGCAGCCGGACAGCCAGATTGTGCTGGAAGCCAATCCCGATTACTGGGGCGGCAAACCCGCATGGGACAAAGTCGTCTACCGTTTTATCCCTACCGACAGTTCCCGTGTGGCCGCGCTGCTGGCCGGGGATGTGGATCTTATTGAAAACGTCCCCTCCAGTTCCCTGAACGTGCTGCGCAAGAACCAGAACTTCCGGCTGGAATCAGCCAGCGGCAACCGCGTGCTGTATCTGGCTCTGGATCACGACCGTGAGGTTTCCCCTTTCGCCGCGGGTCCCGACGGCAAGAATCCTCTGCGCGACAGAAAGGTACGCCAGGCCATGTCCATGGCCATCGCCCGCGACGCGCTGATCGCGCGCATCATGGACGGCCAGGGCGTTCCGGCCGGACAGCTTGTGCCTCAGGGCTTCTTCGGCTGGGTACCCGGTCTTGAGGCGCCCAAGGCCGATATGTCCGCCGCGAAAAAACTGCTTGCCGAGGCAGGTTATCCTGACGGATTCACGCTGACCTACCATGCCACCAACGACCGTTATCCCAATGATGAAAAGGTGGCCCAGGCCATCGGCCAGATGTTCAGCAAAATCGGCATTAAGGTATCTGTGGTCACACTGCCCGGCAACGTGTACTTCTCCCGTGCCTCCGCGCGCGAGTTCAGCATCGTCATGGGCGGCGCAGCGGCGGAAACCGGTGAGGCCGCCAGCGTGCTCGGCCCCCTGCTCGCCACGTTCGATAAGGAAAAAGGACAGGGACAGGGCAATCGGGGCCGCTATTCCAATCCCGAGTTTGACCGTCTGTACGGCGAGGCTCTGGTCAACGTGGACGACGCCAAGCGCGAAAAACTGCTTCAGGACGCCACCCGCCTGGCAATGGAAGATGTGGGCGTCATCCCCGTATTCTTCTTCACCAACAACTGGGCCATGCGCAAGGATCTCTCCATCGCCCCCCGCGCCGACGGCTATACTCTCGCCTTCTACGTTTCACAAAAATAACACCGTTCTGTTTTGAAAATCCGCATACCGTCATGGATGCGCCCGGTCAGGCCGGCCGGGCGCATCTCTTTTCTGCCCTGCTTTCGTGCAATTTTGCCCTCAGACAGAACTGCCCCTATTCGTACGCTGCCAGCCGTTCCTTCAGAAAAGCGAAAAAGGCCGGAGCGTCGATGCCGGTCAGCACATGGGCGTTGGCCGGACACCCCGTTTTTCCCCGCCAGTCGGCCTGCGTGTGCCCCAGGGTCAGATGCCCCTCGCAGTCCACATCTACAAAAACATCGCGTCCGGTAAAAAACTCGGGGCGCAGCAGCCAGGCCACAGTGGTGGGATCATGCAGCGGCCCGCCCACTTCTCCGTAACGCTCCGGATCGTTGCGGTCATAAAAAGTGATCAGTTCCGCAGCCACGGAGGCTACACGCCGTTTCAGCGCCTTGAGCGACGCCACCCACTCCGGCTTGGCCAGTGCCCTGAACGTCATGTCCAGCGGTGCGAGCGTGATGGGCGCGCCGCTGGAAAAGACGATGCGCGCCGCGTGCGGATCGGCAAGGATATTGTATTCCGCACTGGGCGTACGATTGCCCAGTGCGGAAAAAGCCCCACCCATGATGACCAGGCGTTCGATCCCCCGCACGACGGAAGGCCTCATGGAGAAAACCACTCCCAGGTCGGTCAGCGGGCCGATGGCGCAAATCGTCACCTTTTCCCTTCGCCCCTGCGCCGCCTCATCCAGCGTGTCCAGCAGGAAATCCACCGCGTGCCCGTGCATGAGCGGCATGGAGGGCGGAGGCAGAAGCGTTCCTCCCAGCCCGGACACCCCGCTGTACTTGCCGAAAATCTGCTCGCGCAGCATGGGACGCGGACAGCCGGCATACACCGGAATATCCGGACGCCCCGCCAGTTCACAGATGCGCCGGGCGTTGTCCTGCGTGGCGGCCAGCGGCACGTTGCCCGCCACAGCGCATATGCCCAGCAGATCAAGTTCCGGAGACGCCAGCGCCAGCAGGATGGCAATGGCGTCATCCACGCCGGGATCGGTATCAATAATCAGCGGGCGGCGTTTCATGCGTCATTCCTCCCATACGCGCGCAGGCGTTCCGTCAGATCGGCGAAAAAGGCATCTGCATCAAGATCCGTCAGCACCAGGGCATTGGAGGGCTGCCCGGTCTGCCCGAACCAGTCGACCATGGTATATCCCATGCATCGCTCGCTGGCGCATTCCACCGCCACATACCCCTCTCTGCCGGAAAAATATTCAGGGTGCAGCAGCCAGCCGAATACGGCGGGATCATGCAGGGGAACGCCCCCTCCGCCGGGGAGGGAACCGATATCCCTGCCTGCGGTCAGCAGATCCGCCGCGAATTCCGCCACCGGGTTGCCCGCAGCCCGGATGCCGGCCAGCCTCTCGGACGTCGCCAGAGCCTTGCGGGTAAGATCCAGAGGCGCGATCACAAGGGGCGCTCCACAGGAAAAAACCACCTGCGCGGCATGGGGGTCGGAAAGGATATTGAACTCGGCACAGGGCGAGGCGTTGCCCTGTTCGGCAAAGGCCCCGCCCATGAGCACGATGCGCTCAATGCCGTTCACGATATCCGGTGCCTGGATCAGTGCCAGCGCAATATTGGTCAGCGGCGCGAGCGGACAGAGCGTCACCCTGGGGCGCTCGCCCCGCGCAGCCTCATGCAGAACCCGGATCAGGAAGCGCACGGCATGTTCCTCCTCCGCTCCGCGCGAAAGCGGGGCGGCGCCATCTCCGCCCATACCTCCCAGGCCGTCAGCGCCATGACACGCGGCGTATTCGGGAGCGCGCAGCAGGGGGCGGGAACATCCGGCGTACACGGGCACCCCGGTAAATCCGGAACGCTCGCGCACAATCAGCGCATTGGCCAGGGTGCGCTCCAGCGGCACATTGCCGGAAACAGCGGTAATGGCAAGCACGTCCAGTTCCGGGGACGCCAGAGCCAGCAGCAATGCCACAGCGTCGTCTATGCCCGGATCCGTGTCGATGATAACAGGAATGCGTTTCACGAAAATATCTCCTTTTCCGGCGTGCAGCCGCACAGTCCGCATGCCCATGCTCTTCAGATATGTGTCCGGTCTGTCAGTGAACGTCACCTGCCAGCATTCTTTCCACTTCAAGGGCGGAAGGCATGCCGCCGCGCGCTCCCCGCTGCAGGCAGGAAAGAGCGCCGGCCGCATTGGCCCGGCGTATGGCCTCGGCCAGAGCCAGACCGCCGTCCAGACACGCCGCCAGCACTCCGCAGAACGTATCGCCCGCGCCCGTGCTGTCTACCGGAGAAATCGCCGCGCCTTCCACATGCAGGCGCTTGCCGTCAGGGCGGCACAACGCCGCTCCCCGCGCGCCGAGCGTAGTGATCACGTCGATACCGCAACAGGCCGCCAGCCCCGACGCGCAGGCATGAGCGTCCCTTCCGTCGACGCCCGCCGCAGCCGCAGCCGCAATGCACTCCGGCTCATTGACTATCAGCACATCTATGAAAGGCAGCGCCTCTTCCGGCAAAACCCCGGCAGGCGCGGCGTTGAATACCGTTACTGCCCCGGAATTCCGCGCCCGGCGCAAAAACTCCCAGTCCGCCTCGGAGGGGATTTCCATCTGGGCCAGCACCACACCAGCCCGGTCAAGCAGTTCGTCGGGGACCATATCGGCGGACACCAGTGCATTGGCGCCGGATGCGACCATGATCTGATTGCGCCCTTCCGTATCCAGTCCTATGGCCGCACAGCCGGTGGGCGCATCCAGGCGGCGCACGGCTCCGACGCCTACCCCGTCGCCGCGCAGAGCCTCCAGTGCCGCACATCCGAAATCGTCACGGCCCACAGCGCCGACCATCTCCACCCGTGCGCCATAACGGGCGGCGGCCACAGCCTGATTGGCCCCCTTGCCTCCATGGAACATGGCATAGCCCGGGCCGATTACTGTTTCCCCTTCCAGAGGAAGGCGGGATACGGAAAAGACAAGATCGATATTAATCGAACCCAAAACGATGATCATACCTACCTTCACCAGGTGAAAACATTGCCTTTTCAGGAGGAATCCGACCAGAACCGGTGCGAAGTCCCTGTAGTTAGTCTTGCCGTCCTCTTCCTGTCAATATAAGTTCGATCCCCTCTTATCCCACCCGTTCACGCAACATGCAGGAGCCGTCATGCACGAGGACTTCCACGGTGTCATTCCTTATCTTGTTTCACCTGTCGATGCCTCGGGCAGGGTCATCGACGGAGAACTTGCCCGTTTGTGCGAGGATCTGATCGAGGCCGGCGTACACGGCCTGACCCCCCTCGGTTCCACAGGGGAATTTGCCTATCTCACGCCGGATCAAAAAAGCGCGGTAGTGGAAACCGTGGTCCGGGCAGCACGGGGACGCATTCCCGTCATTGCCGGCGTAGCTGCAACAGCCACGGCTGAAGCCGTACGCCAGGCCAGAGAATGGGAAAGGCTGGGCTGCGACGGCATTCTTGCCGTATTCGAGTCCTATTTTCCCGTTGGTGACGATGGCGTGTACGCCTACTTCAAGGCTGTGGCGGATGCGGTTTCCCTGCCCGTGGTGCTGTACACCAATCCCAGTTTCCAGCGTACCGATCTCAGTCTGCCGCTCATCACCCGTCTGGCCGACATCGACAATATCAAGTACATCAAGGACGCCTCGTCCAATACCGGCAGACTGTTGTCCATCATCAACCGCTGCGGGGACAGACTGGGCGTCTTCGCCGCGTCGGCCCATATTCCGACAGCTGTCATGCTCATCGGCGGCAGGGGATGGATGGCCGGTCCCGCCTGCATTGCCCCGCGCCGCAGCGTCGAGCTGTATGAACTGGCGGCGTCCGGACGCTGGAATGAAGCCATGTGCCTCCAGCAGAAGCTCTGGAAACTGAACCGGATCTTTGCCGCACATAACCTCGCCGCCTGCATCAAGGGCGGACTGATCATGCGCGGCTACGCCGTGGGAGATCCCGTTCCTCCGCAGGCCCCGCTCTCCGGAGAGGGCAGGCGTGAACTGCGCGCCGTGCTGGAAGAGCTGGATGAGCTGTAAACGGTCTCTTTCTTGTCGCGATTGCGGCTCTGCATATTTTTGTTTAATATGCCCCGGCAACTTCAAGTTCGTGAGGCCATGATGTTTCTTCCCCACAAACTGTATGGCGTGATCGGCGATCCCATCGCCCACAGCCTCAGTCCCACGCTCCATAACGCCGCTTTTCAGGCCTGGGGTATTCCGTCTGTACTTATGCCCTGGCATATCGCCCCCGATCACCTGGGCGACTTTGTGCGGGCCGTGCGTACGCTGCCCATCGCAGGCTGCTGTGTGACCATTCCGCACAAGAGCGCGATCATTCCTCTGCTCGATCGCATCACGCCTCTGGCGGAATCCGTGGGAGCGGTCAATACCCTGTACTGGGACGGGCCGGAACTGGTGGGACACAACACTGATGTGGAAGGCTTTCTTTTCCCGCTCTGGCAGAGGCCGGTCATGCCCCGTGTCCTGATACTCGGCGCAGGCGGAGCGGCACGCGCCGTACTCGGCGGCCTGTATCAGCTTCCCGGCGTCCGTGAAATTCTGCTCTGTGCCCGCCGTGAGGAACAGGCTCGCGAGCTTGCCGCCCGTGTGCGCCCGCTGGAAGACGAACACAGGCCGCGCACCGCCCCATTGCCTGAAGTCCATGTGCTGCCGTGGGATATCCGGCACGAGGCCGGAGCCGATCTGATCGTCAACACCACCCCTGCCGGGCTGGAGGGAACTTCGCCCCTGACCGGATTTCCCCGTTCCGGCACGGGGCTGGCCTACGATCTTGTCTATTTCCGCACTCCGTTTCTGGATGCGGCGGAAGCGGCCGGCTGGAAGACGCTTAACGGGCGCGACATGTTCGCCAACCAGGGCGGCGCACAATTTACCCTCTGGACCGGCTTTCCTCTGCCGGATGCGGCTTTCCGCGCCATGGACGAAGCCATTGCCCGCCATGTTCCCCTGTAGTGTCTGAAACACATGTCCACCGTCCTTTCGGCCGTACCTGCAGAGACGGCGCGGAGCGGCATCTTCTGTCCGAATCCACGTCTTTTCCGGTATAAACAAGCCTGATCACTTTTTCCCTGGAGATATCCATGCGTCCCGCATCCGCTTCCATCGCCCCCGAAGGTTTTCCCCTGCTTGCTCTGCTCGCGCTCTGCGCCCTGTGTTTCGCCGCGCTGGACTGGGAAGCCGCCACCGTTATCGTCCTTGTCTTCTTCTTTTTCACTCTGCACTTCTTCCGTGATCCCGAACGGGTGGTTCCGCACGGAAAAGGTCTTGCGGTCAGTCCCGCCGACGGCAGAATCATCAGGATCGAAAAACGCCCGGATCCTCTTGACGGCGAAATGCGCACCTGTATCTCCGTATTCATGAACGTGTTCAACGTGCATGTGAACCGCTGCCCCGTGGGGGGTACAGTCACGGATGTACGCTACCACCCCGGCAAGTTCATCAATGCTTCCTTCGACAAAGCCTCGGAACACAATGAACGCTGCGCCTGGCGGATGACGGACGAAGAAGGGAAGCCCTGGACCTTTGTCCAGATCGCAGGGCTGGTAGCCCGCCGCATCGTTCCTCATGCTGAACAGGGGGATGTCCTCGTCCGGGGGCAGAGATTCGGCATGATACGTTTCGGTTCCCGCGTTGACCTCTATCTGCCCGAAGGCTATGATAGTGCCGTTCATATCGGTCAGACCGTACTCGCCGGACAGAGCGTCCTGGCGCGCAGGGTCGAACCGCAGACTGCCGGAAGCACCGCCGACGGCAGGGAGTGATTTATGCGCGATCCCAGCAAACCCGTTCCGCGCGGGGTATATATTCTGCCCAATCTGTTTACCACGGCCAGTCTCTTTGCAGGTTTTCTGAGCATCACCATGGCGTTCGCGGGAAACTTCGACGACGCGGCATGGGCTATTCTGTTCAGCGCACTCATGGACGGTCTGGACGGCAAGGTGGCCCGTCTGACAGGATCGGCCAGCCAGTTCGGCGTGGAATACGACTCTCTTGCCGATGCCATCGCCTTCGGCGTGGCGCCGGGTGTACTCGCCTGGGCCTGGCAGCTCCACCATTTCGGCAGACTCGGCCTTGCGGCCGCCTTCCTCTTTGCCGCATGCGGCGCGCTGCGCCTGGCCCGCTTCAATGTAAGCGTGGCGACGACCTCCAAACGCTTCTTTATCGGCCTGCCCATTCCCGCGGGGGGATGCACCTTTGCCACCTTTGTACTGTTTCTCCCGCATCTGCCCGAGTTCATGCTCGGCGCAGTGCCGCACATGGCGCTCGGGCTGTCCTTCCTTGCGCCGCTGCTCATGGTCAGCCGCGTGCGCTACTTTTCCTTCAAGGAATACGGCTTCGTCAAGGCGCATCCTTTCAGCACTCTTGTGTCCGCGCTGCTGATCTTCGTACTGCTCTTTTCCATGCCCCGTCTGTGGGCGTTTCTGGCCTGTCTCGGCTATATCCTGTCCGGCCTGATTTATACCTTTCTGCTGCTGCCCCGCCGCAACAAGCAGATACTGCATCACCTGACGCAACAGAATAGCTGAGGACCACCGGCATAACATACGTTACCAAGGTCGGAACGGTTCCTCCCGAGGGTCCGTTCCGATTTTTTTACACTGACATACCATTTTGAGGTCACAACCATGAGCGATCGCGTCCGCATTTTCGACACCACACTGCGCGACGGGGAACAAAGCCCCGGCGCGACCATGAATCTTCAGGAAAAACTCCGTCTTGCGCATCAGTTGGAAGTACTGGGTGTGGACTGTCTGGAAGCGGGCTTTCCCGCTTCCAGCCAGGGGGATTTCGAGTCCGTGCAGGCCATCGCGGGATTGGTGAAAGATGCTGAAGTCGCCGGACTGGCCCGTTGTACGCCGGGAGATATCGATCGCGCATGGGAAGCCATTCGCCATGCAGCGCAACCGCGTATTCACACCTTCCTCGCCACATCTCCCATCCACATGGAATACAAGCTGCGCAAAAGCCCTGATCAGGTGGTGGAAATGGCGGTAGCGGGCGTGAAACGTGCCGCCGGATATACGCCGAATGTCGAATTTTCCGCTGAGGATGCCTCCCGTTCCCATCCGGACTTTCTGGTGCGCGTGGTGACGGAAGTAATCAAGGCAGGAGCGACCACCATCAACCTGCCGGATACTGTAGGATATGCCATTCCCAGTGAATATTCCCGACTTATCCGCTACGTCATTGAACATACGCCCAATGCCGGCAAGGCCATATTCAGCGTGCACTGCCATGACGATCTGGGACTCAGTGTGGCCAACAGCCTCGCCGCCGTTGAAGCCGGAGCGCGCCAGGTGGAAGTGACGCTGTGTGGTATCGGCGAACGTGCGGGCAATACTTCTCTTGAAGAAGTCGTCATGGCTCTCAAGGTTCGCCGCGACGTGTTCGGCGTGGACACCGGAATTCGCACGGAGCAGTTGTTCCCCTCGTGTCGCATGCTTTCCATGATCATCGGCCAGCCCATCCCCGCGAACAAGGCAATTGTGGGAGGTAACGCCTTTGCTCATGAGTCCGGCATCCATCAGGACGGCATGCTGAAGAACCGCGAAACTTACGAAATCATGACTCCGCAGTCCATAGGCCGTACCAGTACCGATCTGGTCATCGGCAAGCATTCCGGCCGCAATGCCGTGCGCAACAAGCTCGAAGCCCTTGGCTACGCCAGCCTCGAGGAAGAACAGTTTGAAACCGTGTTCAACGCCATCAAGGCTCTGGCGGACAAGAAGAAGGTCATCCACGACGAAGATATCGAAGCCCTGATTATGGGCGAAGTATACCGCCAGCCCGATCGTTACAGGCTGCTCACCATCAGCGTGCAGAGTTCCACACCTTCCATGCCGGCCACGGCTGCCGTTGTTCTGCTGGACGGCGAGAAGGTGGTGCGTCAGGCAGGTTTCGGCGTCGGCCCCGTGGATGCCGCTTTCAATGTCATTGCGTCAGCTCTTGGCGTTGAACCGCATCTTGAACGCTATGTGGTCAACGCCATCACCGGAGGCACTGATGCTCAGGGTGAAGTTACCGTGCGCATCACGGACGGCGCGGTGTCCTCCTCCGGACGCGGCTCCGACCCGGATGTCATCATGGCCAGCGCCCGTGCCTATGTAGACGCCCTCAACCGCCTTGACGCCAAACTGAACGACGAACGGCAATGCTGACGTGCAGGGCTGTCCTCTCGGACGGCCCTGTTTTCCGTCTCTCCGGAAACTTTGCCGGAAGGACTTTTCCTGCCCCTCCGCGCGGGGTCTCTCCGGACTTCCGCGCACATAACAACAAAGGTACAAGAGCTGCAAAGGAAGGACACATGGCACAGACACTGGCACAAAAAATCCTGCAACGGCACACGAACGAAGAGATCCGCGAAGCGGGCCAGATCGTCCAGTGCAAGGTTTCAGCGGTACTCGCCAACGATATCACCGCCCCTCTCGCAATCAAATCCTTCAGAGGTATGGGCGCGAGCAAGGTTTTTGACAAGGACAAGGTGTATCTTGTCATGGATCATTTCACCCCGCAGAAGGATATCGATTCCGCCAATCAGGTTATGGTAACCCGTCAGTTCGCGCAGGAAATGGGCATCACCCATTACTACGAAGGAGGCGACTGCGGCGTCGAGCATGCGCTGCTGCCAGAGCAGGGACTCGTCGGTCCCGGTGATATCGTGGTCGGCGCGGACAGTCACACCTGTACCTATGGCGGCGTGGGAGCATTTGCCACCGGAATGGGCAGTACCGACATCGCCGGTGCCATGGCTCTGGGTGAAACATGGCTTAAAGTCCCCCCCACCATCCGGGTCACCTATACAGGCACACTCCCCCGCTGGGTGGGAGGCAAGGATCTCATGCTCCGGCTTATCGGGGAAATCGGAGTAGACGGTGCACTGTACAAAGCCATCGAATTTGACGGAGCAACCATTGAGGCGCTTGACGTGGAAGGACGCCTGACCATTGCCAACATGGCCATTGAAGCGGGCGGCAAAGCCGGACTCTTTGCTTCCGATGACAAAACCGTGGAGTATTGCACCGCGCATAAACGCCCCGATGCAGAAAAAATTGCAGCCGATCCCGGCGCGGTCTATGAACGGGAGCTGCGCTTCGATGTTTCCGACATGGAGCCAGTTGTTGCCTGCCCCCACCTGCCTTCCAATACAAAGCCGGTCAGCCGTCTGAAAGACCTGCCCGTAAACCAGGTGGTGATCGGCTCCTGCACCAATGGTCGTATTTCCGACATGCGCGCCGCAGCCGAAATCCTCAAGGGACGCAAAGTAGCCAAAAACGTGCGCTGCATCATCCTGCCCGCAACGCCGTCCATTTGGAAGCAGGCCATGAAAGAAGGGCTGTTCGAGGTCTTCACCGATGCGGGGTGCATCGTCGGCCCGCCCACCTGTGGCCCCTGCCTGGGGGGACACATGGGCATCCTCGGTGACGGCGAACGCGCCATCGCCACCACTAACCGCAACTTCAAAGGGCGGATGGGCAGTCTGAAGGCGGAAGTTTATCTCTCCAATGCCTGGGTTGCCGCTGCGTCCGCAGTGGCAGGCGTCATTGCCGGGCCGGCTCAACTTTAAAAAACTTCTTTCAAGCCATGCCATGAAAAAGAGCGGGCTCTCCCGCTCTTTTTCATTTTGACTTTAGCAGTCGCAGGCGCTGTGCGCCTGCGACAATAAACCATCCGCTATGCGGGTGCGCGACAGAAAGTTTTACAAAAAAAGTACCTTTCCGTTACGATAGAGGTGTTCAAGCCCATCGTAACACTCAGAAAAGGTGCTTAATATGGGAGCCAGGACTCAAAGTCTGGCTCATACCCGTCGGCGGTGTAAACACCATATCGTATTTACACCAAACTATCGAAGGAAAATAATTTTTGCACAACAGCTCGAAAGCATTAGGGATATTCTTAAGAATCTGTGCAAATACAAAGGTGTGGAAATTCTGGAAGGGCATCTCATGCCCGATCATGTTCATATGCTTGTCAGCATCCCACCCAAGATCAGTGTATCAAGTTTTATGGGATATCCGAAAGGAAAAAGTTCGCTGATGATCTTCGATAACCATGCAACTTTGAAGTATAAGTTCGGCAACCGAAAGTTTTGGACCGAAGGATATTACGTCAGCACAGTGGGACTGAACGAAGCAACAATCCGTAAATATATTCGACAACAGGAGCAACACAATATCATGCAAGGCAAACTGACGACAAGGGAATATCAAGCCCTCTTCAAGGGGTAGGCCAAAGCGGCAACGGCACTGGGCTTGAGCGAAGTGAAAACCAGCGCCTTTAGACGCCGGCCGGTAACAAGCCCTTATAGGGCTGGAACAAACCACCCGCTAGGCGGGTGGTTCTGATTAGTTAAACGAAAACCCCCAGCTAGGCTGGGGGTTTTCGTTTAACTAAAAAAGGCGCCGCTCAGAAGAACGGCGCCTTTCATGTTGCCCGCCTGCAAGGCGGGAGCAGACACGGATTGGGGACTTGGCTTCCTCCCCTTCCTTTCCCGAACCGGTTTTCGAGGCGGAGAGGGAGCGGAACCGGG
>CALUUZ010000017.1 GCA_944324075.1 Candidatus Mailhella excrementigallinarum | reverse complement strand
AGAACCGCCCGCCGCCGTTCAGCAGCGGCGAGAAGCGTTTATGCACCCTTCCGCCTCCCCTGTCAAACACTTTTTTCGCCTTTTTCAAAATATTTTTCGGTATGCCCCAATTTCTCCTTTCTTAATAGTATGTTGCAATATCATTTTTTCACACCGACAGCAGGCATCTGCCGGGATGATTCTGTCCCCGGGGTGAAAAAGCTGAAGCGGAACGGACACCCATCATCCATTCCGCTTCTGTTTCATCCTGCTTTACTCCACATATTTTGCCCGCGCCGCCCCCCGACGGACGGCGCGGGCGCCCACAAGGGACGGCCTTCGACATATCGGCACGTCCCGGCGGTTCCTGTCGGGCGAGGAGAGGCAGCGCCCGGGAACCGCCCCCTCTGCAAGGAGCATCACAAATTCCTGGCGACGTCGTTCACAAATTCCGTAATATCCGCAGGCGCCGCGCCCGCATCGCCTTCAACCTTCAACCCGCCGGCGACGACTTCGGCACCGACCTCCCTGGCTCTGGCTTCAATCACTTCCACCGCACCGCCAAAGTGCTCATAGGAAGTATCGCCGGAGGCAAATGCGGCAACCTTTTTCCCCTTGAGTCCCATCGACTCAAACTCATCAACCAGAGGAGCGAAGTCGTCCTGAAGCTCAACCTCATCAACGCCCCAGGCTGAACATCCCATGAGCACGGCATCAAAACCGTCCGCCAGACCCGGCGCGCTGATATCCGCAGCATTCCTGACGATCACCTCGTGCCCTTTTTCCTTCAACTGCCTTTCAATGGCGTGGGCGATGCTTTCCGTATTACCCGTGGTAGATCCGTACACAACAAGAACCTTGCTCATGCTGTACTCCTGCTCATGAAATTGTTTTTCTGCTTCAAAAAAAATTTCAGGCTGCTCTTCCGAAAATCTTCTGTACCCGAAAATGGAACCGACCGGCCGCGCTCCCGTCACGGAAACGTTTCTCTTGAAGCGTTCTCCATTCAGGGACGGACTTGTTCGCTCATTACTTCCATTCTTCGCATGAGCAGACAAGTATTATCTGCCGTGGACTTTCTCCCGCGGCCTGACACCTCCTTTCTGCATCTCTTCATCTTATTTGTCAATGAAAACGAACTTTATTTTCAAATATTTTTTATCTGGTTCTGATTTCTGTCAGCGAAAATTCTGGTGAATTCATCGTTTTTATGTCATTTTATAAATTATTACATATAGTTAAAATAAAATCACATGGAATCGCGCTGGCGGCGTTATACGGGACATGCGGTTCTGCTCCGGTACGGACGGCAGCATACGCCGCCGTAACGGCAAAACCGCGATCCACATGAACGAAAGACAGCATGTGTCCAGAGCGTGACTCACTGCGTCTTAGAGCATTTCGCCATTGAAATGCTCTACTTCAGTCAGCAGGGCGAGACTGAAGCCGCGACGCCGGAACAGCCGCAATTCACTTGCGGCGTACAGCTTCGGCGGAGGCGTGAAACCTGCGGGCCGGAACACAGGGGCTGGCTGGCAGAACATTTTCAATTACAAGACGTTCTGGCTTGAGCATGCGTTACAGACAGCGAGGCGGAAAGCATGCCATGCTTTCCGCCTCGCTAGCTGACGTCTCCTGTCCCTTCGGAACAGAGGCTATCCTCTGCGGGTAAAGGGCGATATTTCACGGAGGGTTTTGATAACACCGGGCATCACCTCAAGAACCTTGTCGATTTCGGCCTCGGTAGTATATCGGGAAAGACTGAACCGGATTGAACCATGAGCATAGGTAAAGGGCACGCCCATAGCGCGCAACACATGGGAAGGCTCAAGGCTGCCCGACGTGCATGCGGAACCGGAGCTGGCGCAAATGCCGAACTCGTTCAGCATAAGCAGAATGGCCTCGCCTTCCACCGACTCGAAGGCAATACTGGACGTATTGGGCAATCTGTGTTCCACATCGCCGTTGACAATCGCGTTGGGGATGGCCGCAAGCAGACCGCGTTCCAGCTTGTCGCGCAGGGCCGCCACCTGCGTGCGCTCCTGTGCCATAGCAGATCCGGCAAGCTCGCAGGCCTTGCCCAACCCCACGATATACGGCACATTTTCCGTCCCCGCACGTCTTCCACGCTCCTGATGCCCCCCCCGCAGGAAGGGACGGAAACGGGTTCCCTTGCGCACATAAAGCACTCCTACCCCTTTGGGGGCATGGAGCTTGTGACCGGACAACGCCAGAAAATCAATGGGCGTCCTTGACAGATCTATGGGTTCCTTTCCCACTGCCTGCACGGCGTCCACATGCAGCAACGCACCGCGTTCCTTCACAATTCGGGCAATGTCGTCAACAGGAAAGACCGTTCCCGTTTCATTGTTGGCATACATGATGGACACCAGCGCGGTATCCTTGCGGATGGAACGGGCCAGTTCGTCAAGATCGAGGCGTCCCCTCGAATCCACGCCCAGCCACGTCACGTCGTAGCCGCGCTTTTCCAGCAGATTGCCCAGGGCGATGACCGCGGGATGTTCGACGCGCGTGGTGATGAAATGCTTCTTTTCCGGTTGGGTTTCCACAGCGGAAAACACGGCGGTACTGTCGCTTTCCGTCCCGCAGGAGGTAAAAACAATTTCCTCGGGCCGCGCTCCCAGCAGTCCGGCCACATTGGCCCTGGCCTCATTCACGAAATGGCTCATCTGGCCGCCGAAGGTATGCATGCTGGAAGCATTGCCGTACAATTCGGAAAACAGGGGCAGCATCACCTCCACAACTTCGGGTGCAACCCGGGTTGTGGCGTTGTTGTCCAGATAAATGACGGAATCGCCTTTTACGATATCACTCATAGCCTAGGCCTCCACCACATTGATGGCGGGATCCACCTGCTCACGCAGAGTTTTTTCCACCAGATCCTTGATGGTCAGCTGGCTGGCCCGACAACTGGAGCAGGCGCCGCGCATGGCGACGACAACTTTTGTCCCTTCCATGTCTACCAGCTCGATATCACCGCCATCCTGCGCAAGACGCGGGCGAATATCCTCATCCAGAACCCGCATGACGTTCTGCATGCGCTGAATATTGCTCATGGGCCTGGTAACAGGCTTGATTTCCGTAAAGCTCTTTGCCGCCCCACGCTCTTCATCCAGAATATCCTGGATCTGCTCCCGACAGTCGCCGCAGGCTCCCCCGGCCTTGGTGAAGTTGGTCACCTCATCCACCGTGGTCAGGCCATTTTCGCGGATGGCCTTGCGGATCTGGGTATCGGTCACCCCAAAGCACTTGCAGACAAGCCTGCCCTCCTCTTCCTGTTCTCTGGGCGGCAGCCCTTTCCAGTTGCGGATAGCGGCCTCGAGAGCTTCTTCCCCCATAACCGAACAGTGCATCTTTTCCTTGGGCAATCCCCCCAGATAGGCCGCGATATCCTTGTTGGTGATTTTCGAGGCTTCTTCCACGCTCTTGCCTTTTATGAGTTCAGTCAGAGCCGAACTGGATGCAATGGCACTGGCGCAGCCAAACGTCTGGAAGGAAGCATCCTCAATGATGCCGTCAGGGCTGATTTTCAAAAAAAGCTTGAGCGCGTCGCCGCAGGCAAGGCTGCCCACTTCGCCGACAGCATTTGCGCCGGGAAGCTCTCCCACATTGCGAGGGTGCAGGAAATGTTCCTGAACTTTGTCGGTATAATCCCACATAATCGTGTCTCCCACGTGTAAAAGCGAATCCGGCCCCGAACATCGCAGGAAAATTCCTGCTCATTTCAACAACACAGGCGGCCCTGTTCATCCGCTGTCTGCGCAGACAGCGCCGGGGCCGCGCGGTTCCCCTCCGTAAAGGCTGCCGGAAGCATCAGGAAGCAAGGTAATCACTTCCCACCCGTTGTCCAGTGAGAAGAAAGAAGCCGCTGAAACTTCTCAGCCTTCCGAAGGCGGCGTATATGACGCCTCAAGATCGTCAAAAGCCGTGTATTGCGAACGGTACGCCAGCTCAACCGTGCCGGTGGGACCGTTGCGATGCTTGCCAAGAATAATTTCCGCAATACCGGTTTTGGGCTTGTCGCCTTTCTTGTTATACTGATCCTCACGGTGAATGAACATGATAAGGTCGGCGTCCTGCTCAATGGCTCCGGATTCGCGCAGGTCAGACAGCACGGGGCGCTTGTCCGTACGCTCCTCCACCTTGCGGTTGAGCTGGGAAAGCGCAAGAACAGGCACCTTCATTTCCTTTGCCAGAGCCTTCAGATTGCGGGAAATATCGGAAATTTCCAGTTCACGCGATTCGTTGCGCGAGGAGTGCATGAGCTGAAGATAATCCACCATGACCAGATCCAGCCCGTGTTCAGCCTTGAGACGGCGGCAGCGGGCGCGCAGGGCCAGAGGCGTCAGGCCAGCCGTATCATCAATGAAGATTTTGGCGCGGCTGAGGTCGTCCGCCGCGTCGGCCAGCTTTTTCCAGTCGGAATCATCCAGAAATTCGGCCCGGCGCACACGCCCCATATCCACCCTCCCCCAGGCGCAGAGCATTCGATCCATGAGGGATTCCTTGCTCATTTCCAGAGAGAATATAGCCACTGTAGCTCCTCCCTGCATGGCCGCACGCATGGCGAGATTCAGGGCGAAAGCAGTCTTGCCCATGGAGGGACGGGCGGCAAGGATGATCAAGTCTGAAGGCTGAAATCCTCCGGCGGTGATTTTGTCCAACTGATAATATCCGGTGGTGATGCCCGTGGTCAGCCCCTTGTTGTTGTAACGGGCGGTGAGGTTGTCAAAGACCGTCTGGACCAGTTCCTCGCTGCTGGCGAATGTCTTGCTGTTTGCCCGTTCGGAGATCGAAAAGATGGCTTTTTCCGATTCATCCAGCAGCAGGGCCACATCCTTGGCGGCATCATAACAGTTGCCGATAATTTCCGCCGAGGCGTCGATAAGTGCGCGCTGCATGGACTTGTCACGCACAATTTTGGCCCAGTGCGCGGCGTTGGCTCCGCTGACCACGGCGCGGGAAAGTTCCGCCAGATACACCGCGCCGCCTACGGCCTCAAGCTGATCATGATCACGCAGCCAGTCAAATACCGTCACCTGATCCACTGATACGCCCTTGGCGTACAGGGCCTTGAATGCTGCAAAAATCATGCGGTGCGCGGGCAGATAGAAATCAGCATCCGAAACCTGATCTATAATTTCGTGCAGCAAATCCGGGCGCAGGAAAACCCCGCTGAGTACGGCCTGTTCCGCCTCCACGCTGTGCGGAGGCACACGACGCAGCAAATCCTCACGGGCACGTTCAGCCGCGTCAGCATTTGTCCCCGCCTGTCCCGCGCGGTTCTGCCCTCCGGAACGGCTGGCATTGCGGGGAAAATCTTCTTCCTTGCGCATGGGCTTCCTCCATAATCGGTTCCCAAAGCTACACATTCAGGAACGAAAAGACAAATCCGGCCGTTCCGGAAGCAAGGCCCTGAGTTTCATCCGCCATGCAGAAGGAACCCGCCCCATATCCGTGACACCCTTTCAACCTTGCGGAATTCCCATGTTTCCGGCAGACTCCTCTCCCGCAGAAACAAAGGAGAACGTCATGAATACGCTTGAACAGCATATCGCCTTCATCAAGGAAGCGGAGGGACTGAAATCCGTACTCCGTACTTCGTGGAGTTCTGCGGGACGTCCCGAAAGTACGGCCGAACACTCCTGGCGGCTGACACTGCTGGCCGCTCTTTTTCTGAAGGACTTCCCGACACTTGACCCTCGCAGAACACTACTTACCGCCCTTATTCATGATCTTGGAGAACTGTATGACGGCGACATTTCCGCTGCGCTTCTGCCGGATGAAAACGTCAAGCTCGATATGGAACGCAAGGCCGTACACCGGCTTTTCAGCCTGCTGCCTGATGAGGATCGAAACTTTTTTCTGCAGTTATGGGAAGACTACAACGCGGCCGCTACGCCGGAAGCCAGACTGATCAAGGCTCTGGACAAGGCGGAAACCATTATCCAGCACAACCAGGGAAAAAATCCGCCTGACTTTGATTATTCCTTTAATCTGGACTATGGTGTCTCCTGGTTTCAGGATTCTCCCCTGCTGCGGGAACTCAGAGAGCTGCTCGACGCGGAGACCGGCGCGCGGGTCGAAGAAAACCATCCTGCCTGACAGCACGAAGGACTTTCATCGGGACATATCTGCCGACCGGAACTCTCTGGTCCTGCCCGCAGGCTTCAGCCGTGAAATCGGAATGTCATACCGCAACCGCACTGCGGCTGCCCCGGCTGTGCATTGCCTTCGGCACCTCTCCGGCGCTCTCTGCGCAAGCATATGGAAATGAATCCCCCTTTTCCCGGCTCCGGGTTCCTTTCACCTTGAAGACGCGCGAAAACGAATTGTCCGATTTTCAGGCCAGACAAAAAAAATCGCCCTCCCATAAGGAGGGCGATCCACGAAAGACCCTGCAAAGGCAAAAAGTTTACTCTGCGGGAGTTTCCGCAGTTTCAACCACAGCCTCTTCCACAACGACCTCTTCATCGGCGTTGTGTTTTTCTTCGGAGACAACCTTCACGATGAAGGAAGGCACAACATCCGCATGCAGGCGGGCGCGCACGGTATGCTCGCCCAGAGTACGGATGGGGGCATCGAGCAGAATGCGACGGCGATCGATATCCACGCCCTGTTCGGCCAGAGCATCTCCGATGATGCTGGAGGTGACGGAGCCATACAGCTTGTCGTTTTCCCCCACACGCATGGCAATAACCAGCACCAGACCTTCCAGCCTGGAAGCATGTTCGTTGGCCTCGGCGCGCAGAGCATCCATACGGGCCTGGAGTTTCTTGCGCTCAAGCTCGAAGACTTTCAGATTGGCCGGAGTGGCCAGCATTGCAAGCCCCTGGGGCAGCAGATAGTTGCGGCCGTAACCGGGCTTCACGGACACAACATCACCCAGGTGGCCGAGATTTTCCACATCGGCGCGAAGAATAATTTTCATATCGGTTCTCCTTGCCGCTTAGATGGTGGTCTTTTTCTTCACGTCGCTGGAATGCGCCGTGGTATAGAACAGCAGGGCCATCTGGCGGGCGCGCTTGATTTCCGTGGTGAGCTGGCGCTGATGCCTCGCGCACAGGCCGGTAATGCGACGGGCCACGATCTTGCCGCGCTCGGTAATGAAATCCCGCAGGATGTCAGGACGCTTGTAGTCCAGAGGGAGATCCTTGTCGGCACAGAAGCGGCAGAACTTGCGACGGGGAGCAAATTTTTTGCGGAAAGCCATTATGCGACCTCCTTCTCGGCATCGACGCTGTCGGCCAGACGCACGGTGATAAACTTGAAAATACCGTCGGTGATGCGGATGATGCGTTCCAGTTCAGCCACAAGCTGAGACGGAGCGCCATACACCAGACGCACATAAAAACCCCGCATCTGCTTGCGGACGGGGTAGGCGAGATCGCGCATGCCCCACTGATCAACTTCGAGCATCGTACCGTTTTCACGGGCGATGACTTCACCGAGGTTGGTCAGGACGGCTTCGCGCTCTTCCACGGACAGCTCCGGGGAAAGGAGCAGCAACGTTTCCATTTTGCGCATGGGAATCCTCCTTGCGGTCTAGGGCCCGCCGCCAATACCAAACAAACGGCGAGCAAGGCAGAACGAAAATATCTAAAGAGAGAAAAAACTAAAGTCAAGTAGAATATCACCCGGGCTCTGTTGCAGAATAGTGTTGAAACTATCCCTGACCGGCCGGAGGCGCGAGCACAGCGAGCCATGGAGCGGGGCCGCCGTCCGGTCGGCCCCGCAGAGGCCGTGCCCGCTGCCGAGCAACGCGAGGCGTGCGGGCATCGAGAGCAGAGATGAGGAGCGGAAGCAACGTCTCGCGGAACGGAGCCGGGTGGAGCGCAGCTTCATGAAGGCGCGAGCGAACCGACTGTGGATACATGCTGCCTTTGCGGCAACGCATGTCGCCGCCCATGCCGGAGCATCCGGATCAGTCGCAGCGCAGGCGGAGAGTCTCCGGCTCAATGACTTCACCCAGCACATCCGCAAGCCGGCGGCGCTTCAGTTCCTTGCCGGCCCCCCTCTCCACCTTTGCGATGACCTCCGGAAACATATCTCCGCCATCCTTGCGAAGAAGGGTGAATGACGCATCGGCACGGCGCTCGAAGGCGCTGCGGGATGCGGGGTCATCGGCCAGAGGCAGCAGCACGTCAGCCGGCAGAGGTTCGCGGTACTCAATCACCAGCTTGGAGTTTTCGTTCATTCCCCACCATGCGTACTGCCGCACCAGAAGATCCCCCTTCCAGCCCTGTCCCTTTTCCATGTACAGAGGCATCCAGGGGTCATTGTCCGCAGGGCGGACAAAGGTCCAGGTGGAAAACTGCACTCCGTCCCGCGTCTCTTCGCCTGTGCGCAGGCTTCTGGCTCCCCGATGTTCATTGAAGGTGGAGTTGATCGGCCAGCGCAGCCCCTGTGGAGCTTCCGCAAGAATTGCGGCCAGTTGCGCACCGTTTTTATCCGCATGGAGGGCATACCAGCCCTGCGCGCTGGGAATGCCGCCGAACATTCCGGCCCTTTTTACGGGTACGTCCACCCGCCCCGCCCCAACAAGCCGCATGCCATCCGCGGGCTTGACCGCCACTGCGGGCAGACCGTTGGAAGCCAGCATGCCGCCGCTGGCCGGATCCTGCCCCAGACCCCGCACCTGCGGAGATTTCACGGCAAGACACGCAGATACTCCCGCAAACACGACCAGGGAAATAAAAAAAAGTATTTTTGCCATCGCAACCTCCGTCCGGCGGATTGCCTCCGGACAGTTTCACCGTATGACCATGCCCCGGCTCATGCGTCCGGTTCCCTGACAATGATGCCCCCGGCCAGAACAAAGCCCTCCTCGTCATAGACCGCCGCCACCTGCCCCGGCGCCGGCGGCTGCTGGGGAGCATCGAAAAGAATCCTCATTGCGCCGTCCGCAAGTTCGATGCGCGCGGGCGCGGGACTCTGCCGATAACGGACGCGAACGAAAAGCCTTTCCGGCCAAAGTGGGGGCGGCACCATGAAATTCACTCGCCCCGCCCGGCAGCTCCGCGCATCAAGCGCCGATCTGGCGCAGACAACCAGTGCGTTGCGCGCCCTGTCCCTCTTCACGACATACAGAGGTTCACTCCAGGCGATCCCCAGCCCCCTGCGCTGGCCCTCGGTATAGCGCCACAGGCCCATATGCCGGGCTATCTCGCGCTCCACGCCGTCCGCCCCGCGCAGAAACACGCTTCCGGGTCCGGGAAGCTCTGCTCCCGCCCCTTGCAGAAACGTCAGATGATCGTCATGAGGCACAAAACATATTTCCTGACTTTCCGCAGGAACGGGCGCGGCATGCCCTCTTTCCGCCAGCCAGGCGCGCAGTTCCTCCTTGCATCTGCGCGCGAGAGGAAATATGCAGCGACGCAGGCGCTCCGGAGAAACCAGCGAGAGAAAATAGCTCTGATCCTTGGAAGAATCTTCCCCTGCCCTCAATGCACGCCCGTATGCCGGATGTTCTTCCAGCGCCGCATAATGCCCTGTAGCCATGGCATCCGCGCCCATGCCCCCCTGACAGACCGGACGCAGCGCGGCATCCAGCAGGCTCCCGAACTTCATGACCCGGTTGCACTGTGCACAGGGGTTGGGCGTATGCGCACGGACATGCTCCGCGATAAAGGGACTGACAACCTCACGCCGGAAGGCGGCTCGCATATCTTCCACATGAAGGGCAAGCCCCAGCTTTCCGCATAGTGCGCGCAGCCCGGGGAGAGCCCCGCCATCCTGCGGAGGATCAATGAACAGCGCATGCAGGGGCACAACTTCATGCCCGGCTTCACGCAGGGCAAGCATGGCGCAGAGGCTGTCCATGCCTCCGCTCACGGCAACGGCGATTTTCATGACGCAAGAATGCCACGCTTCGCGCGGCCGCACAAGCCGCCGGAGCCTGTGTTTCCGGAAAAAACTCTTCAGCCTGTGAACATGCGGGGAAGCTTGTTCCCGGTAAAACAACCTCACCAGGACGCTTTGTTATGGAATAGTGCTGAACATAACCTTGACCGCCGGAGGAGCGAGCCATGGAGCGATGCCCTCCCCCGCATGGCAATGCGGCATCCTGGGGGGGTACGGAGTGCGAGCGCGGCGTTTTCCGTGCAGAACGCAAGCGAGAGCGAGTATCGGCAAAGCCGATCGAGCGTCATCAGGAGGTCGCGGAAGAAAGGGTTCGCGGAGCGGAACCGTGCGCCGCGCGCAGGGCCATCGACATGATCCTGCAACAGCGCGTTAGGAATCACTCTTGATTCCCGCAGCGCCAGCGCGTACACTTGCCCGACCCTGAATACAGGGCGCAGGATCGCCATCCTGGGTGAAAGCCGTCCGCCTTCACCTTTCGAGATATTGCAAGAAGGAGCCCACATGATTGGTATTTCAAAACTGTACTGCGGCCAGGTGGAACCGTCCGACGCCCTGCGTTACGGCCGTCATTCCGGCAAGCTGCCCTCCCACCTCCTGCAGTTTTCTGCCGACAAGAAGCCGGTTGTAGTCTGGAACATGACCCGGCGCTGCAACCTTAAATGTGTGCACTGCTACGCCCAGGCCGAGGGAGAACGCGGCAGCGACCCTATTTCCACGGAACAGGCCAAGGCAATGATTGATGACCTTGCCGCCTTCGGCGCGCCGGTCATGCTTTTCTCAGGCGGCGAGCCGCTGGTTCGGAGGGATCTGCCCGAGCTGGCCAGTTACGCGACCTCCAGGGGAATGCGCGCGGTCATTTCCACCAACGGCACGCTTATTGACCGGGACATGGCCAAACGTCTCAGGGAAGTCGGCCTTTCCTACGTCGGCATTTCACTCGACGGCGGCGAGGAGATTCATGACAAGTTCCGGGGGGTGCCCGGCTCTTACCGCCGCGCCCTGGAAGGTCTTGAATACTGCAGGGAGGAAGGCATCAAGGTCGGACTGCGCTTCACCATCAACAAACGCAACGCAGCGGAAATCCCGAAAATTTTCGACATACTGCGCGAGAGGGATATTCCCCGTGTCTGTTTTTATCATCTTGTCTACTCCGGCCGCGGAACCGAGCTGGTAAAGGAAGACCTCAGTCACGCTGAAACCCGCGCCGTGGTTGATCTGATTATGGACAAGACCCGCGAATGCTTTGACAAGGGCATGCCCAAAGAAGTGCTTACCGTGGATAACCACGCGGATGGTCCGTATCTCTGGATGCGCATGAAAAGGGAAGATCCCGGCCGGGCCGAGGAAGTGTTCGAGCTGCTCCAGTTCAACGAAGGCAACAGTTCCGGCCGCGGCATCGGCTGCATCTCCTGGGACGGCAAGGTTCATGCGGATCAGTTCTGGCGAGAGCATGTGTTCGGCAATGTGCTGGAGCGTCCGTTCTCCGAAATCTGGACCGACCCCGATATCGAGCTCTTGCACAAAATGAAGGACAAACGCCCGCATGTGAAGGGCCGCTGCGCCAGATGCCGCTTTCTCAACATCTGCGGCGGCAATTTCCGCGCCCGCGCCGAAGCCGTATATGGCGACGTGTGGGCTGAAGATCCCGCCTGCTATCTCACCGATGAAGAAATCGGAATCAGGTAGATGATGTGGAAGCAGATGCCGGGGAGGAGGAAGAACTATGCCTGAAAACGTATCTCTTCTCCCTCCCCTGCCCCCATCTCCTCAGCAATCTTTAATGTTTTGAGACGACGTACCCGGTTCCTCCGCAGCCTCGGCATGTGCAGGACTGAGAGGGGGAAAGACGGGACAGAGTCGCCTCTCCGTGGAGCATTTCGCTGCTGAAGTGCTCTGGGGAGCCGGGCGGGGCGAGACTCCGCCGCGACGCTCCCTATCCGGCGCCGTCGCAATTCGCTTGCGGCATAAAGCTCCGGCGGAGGCGCAAAACCCGCGAGCCGGAACATCAGTCTCTGGCCGGCAAATATTTTCAAACGCAAAATGCTCCAGGAAAATGTCATGAATCTGCCTGAATTTCATCGCGGCCGCCGTCTGCGCCGCAGCGCCGCCCTGCGCGGCATGGTGCGCGAAGTGAAGCTTTGCGCCGACGATCTGATCATGCCCTATTTTGTGGTGGACACGCCGGATCACGCCTTCCGCAAGCCCATTGACTCCATGCCCGGTCAGTACCAGCTTTCGCTGAACGAGCTGGAAAAACAGGTGGGGTCGGCTGTGGCTGCCGGGCTGAAGTCCGTTCTTCTGTTCGGCATTCCTTCCGCCAAGGACCCCCTGGGCAGCGGAGCCTACGCGGAAGACGGCATTGTCCAGAAGGCCGTGCGCATGCTCAAGAAGAACTGGCCGGAACTGGTGGTCGTCACAGACGTATGCCTGTGCGAATACACTTCGCACGGGCATTGCGGCATGATCGGCGAAGGCGACACCATAGGCCGGGTGCTTAATGACCCGACTCTTGAACTGCTGGCAAAAACCGCAGTATCCCACGCCAGAGCGGGCGCGGACATCGTGGCTCCTTCCGACATGATGGACGGCCGGGTGCTTGCCATCCGTGAATCCCTGGATGAAGCGGGCTTCGAAGACCTGCCGATCATGTCCTATGCGGTCAAATACGCATCCTGCTACTACGGCCCCTTCCGCGACGCTGCGGAAGGGGCGCCAAAGTTCGGCGATCGTCGTACCTACCAGATGGATCCCGGCGTGGTGAAAGAGGCCTTCCGCGAACTGAGCGCAGATATCGAGGAAGGCGCTGACATCTTTATCGTCAAGCCGGCCGGCCCTTACCAGGATATCATCCGCATGCTGGACGACGCCTTTGACGTTCCCATGGCCGCCTACCAGGTGAGCGGAGAGTATTCCATGATCTGCGCAGCCGCACAAAACGGCTGGCTGGACGAGAAGGCGACTGTCATGGAATCCCTGCTGGGCATCAGACGCTCCGGCGCAAAACTGATCATCACCTACTTCGCCGAAAAGGCGCTGAAGGAAGGCTGGATCAGATAGCTGTTTTTCATGCTGCCCCCAGGCGGCATTTCCCTCCACTCCGCGGCCGCTCCGCATTTCTCCGGCGCGGCCGCCAACTTCAGGATACCGCAATGACCCACCCCGCCCCTCCGTCAGGGCACATGACGGGACATCCCGCCCGGCACAGCCATCCTTCAGGCCGCCCCGCCCCTGAAAACGCTTCCCGCACCCTGCCGGACGGCACACCCAAGTGCCGCCTTATCGCATGGGAAGTGACGCGCTCCTGCAATCTTGCCTGCAGACACTGCCGGGCCGAGGCTCACCCCGAACCCTACCCCGGCGAACTTTCCACCGCCGAGGCCAAGGCGCTTATTGATACCTTTCCCGAAGTGGGCAGCCCGATCATCATCTTCACCGGCGGGGAACCGACCATGCGCGGGGATGTGTACGAGCTGGCGTCCTATGCGCGTGACAAGGGTCTGCGCTGCGTCATGTCACCCAACGGCACGCGCATCACGCCGGAGGTTGCGCGAAAAATCAGGGATGCCGGATTCCAGCGCTGTTCGATCTCCATTGACGAGGCAGACGCCGCACGCCATGACGAGTTCCGCCGCATGAAGGGCGCGTTCGAGGCATCCATGCGGGGCATCGAAAACCTGAAACAGGCGGGGATGGAATTCCAGATCAACACCACAGTGACCCGCAGCAACCTGGCCTCCTTCAAGAACATGTTCGAGCTGTGTGAAAAACTCGGCGCGGCCGCCTGGCATATCTTCCTGCTGGTGCCTACCGGACGCGGCGCGGAAATCGAGGAGGAAGTCATTTCCGCTGAGGAATATGAGGAGGTGCTGCACTGGTTCTATGATTTCCGCAAAACCACGTCCATGCACCTTAAGGCAACCTGCGCTCCGCACTACTACCGCATCATGCGCCAGCGTGCGCATGAGGAAGGCATCAGCGTCACGCCGGACACCTTCGGCATGGACGCCATGACGCGCGGCTGTCTGGGCGGCACGGGATTCTGTTTCATCAGCCATACCGGGCAGCTCCAGCCCTGCGGTTATCTCAGCCTGGACTGCGGCAACGTGCGGGAAGTTCCCTTTCCCGAATTGTGGAAAAGCACCCCCTGGTTCCTCAGGTTCCGCGATCAGAATGCGTACAAGGGCAAATGCGGCCCCTGCGAATACCACAGATTCTGCGGCGGCTGCCGGGCCCGCGCCTACACCATGACCGGCGATCCCATGGCGCAGGAACCGTTGTGTTCGTATCAGCCGATCCGACTGGAGCGCATGTTTCAATCCACAGCCGCCCCATCCGCCGACTGATTCCGCAGCCGACGGACAGGGCGCGCGCGGATTGCCTCTCCCTGAGCCGTTCTGTCAAATCCATGTTCCCCTGTGGGGAGAGGTTTCAAGACACAAGGGAATCTTTGGCGAAGTAAAAAAACTGCCGCAGTGCAGGGCGCGGAAAACCTGCCCGGGCTTTCCGCGCCCTGCCGTCAGGACAGAGCGGTTGCAGGCGCTGCTGCGGAACCATGTTGATGGCGGTGTGCATAACGCGCGGTCTTGTTCCGGCGCGGGCGGCAACATTCAGAGCTTTGCATTTGAAAATATCTCCCAGCCAGGACTCCATGTTCCGACTCGCGGTTTTTACGCCTCCGCCGGCACTTGACGCCGCAAGTGAATTGCGGCGACCCCGGAGAAGGGGGGGCATCGCGGCGGAGCCCCGCTTCGCTCGACTCCGAAAGCATTTTCAAGACAAAAATGCTCTGCGGCCTCCATCCGCAAGGTTCCCGCGTTGCCTGGCGGCTGCCGTTCACTCGGCTCCGCGCCGTGTGACATTGCTTCCGTGACCTCTCGACGACGCTTGACCGGCCTTGCCGATACCCGTTCCCGCCTGTGCCCTGTGCGGAAAACGCCGCACTCGCATTCCGAGCCTCCTCCATGCGTACTTCCCGTTCGCGCGGCCCATCATCTCCGCTTTCGATGCCCGTGAGCCTCGCTCTATCCGGCAAGGGACACGGCCCCTGCAGGGCGCGCATGGCCAGCCGGCCGGCCACAGACGGCTCCCCGACACCCGCCTCCCCGGCGGACAAGGATATTTTCAGCACAATTCCGCAACAAAGCGCGGTGCAACTGAAAACACCTGCCCTTAAAATTTTCTCGACAAAAAATATCTCCTTCCTCTTGACAAAGAAATCACACGGTGGGAAATTGGTCACACAAAATGTCGACATTCGTTTTTAGACAATATGCCTTTTCACTTCCGCTGGAGAATCTCCGCTGTCCTGCGGGGCGGCGCGGGCCGCCGATTCCGGTCACTGTCACTGTTTCAGGAGAAAGGTATGAGAGCACGGATGAGTTTGCCGACCCAGATGGCGATCGGCATGATCCTCGGTATTATCGCGGGCGCGCTTGCTCCCGCGCTGGGACTCAACCCCGGCTGGTTCCAGCCCATCGGCCAGCTTTTCATCAATCTGGTGCGCATGGTGGTGGTTCCTCTGGTGTTCACCACGCTCATCGCGGGCGCGGCCAGCGTGTGTGACGTGCGGGAACTCGGCCGCGTGGCGTCGAAAACCATTATCTACTATTTTGCGACCACCGCCGTGGCGGTGGTCATAGGTCTCATTCTGGCCAATCTGATCAATCCCGGTCTCGGACTGTCCATTCCCATGGAAAACCTGAGCGCCAAGGAAGTTTCCGCACCTCCGCTGATCAAGGTGCTTATGGACATCGTCCCCATCAATCCTGTGGAAGCCCTTTCCCAGGGCAAGATGCTCCAGATCATCTTCTTCGCCCTGCTTTTCGGTTTCGGCCTGAGCATGATCGGCGACAAGGGCGAACCCGTGTTCCGCTTCTTTGACGCCTGCGCCGACGTCATGATCAAGATTACCGGCATCGTCATGATGTATGCCCCCATCGGCGTGTTCGGCCTGATGGCCTTTACCGTGTCCAATCACGGTCTGAGCGTTCTGCTGCCCCTGATCAAGCTGGTCGGCGTCATGTACCTTGCCTGTCTGGCTCAGATCCTCATTGTTTATCTTCCCTGCGTAAAGATTGCCGGGCTGACGCCCTCCAGATTTCTCAAGGGCGTATCCGAACCGCTGATGATCGCCTTTACCACCTGTTCCAGTGCGGCGGCGCTGTCTTCCAATCTGCTCAGCGTTCAGAAGCTTGGCGCGTCAAAATCCGTCTCCAGCTTTTCCATTCCGCTCGGCAATACCATCAATATGGACGGCGCGGCCATTTACATGGGCATTGCGGCCATCTTCGCCGCGGAAGTCTATGGCATTCCCATGCCCATAGACAAGCAGCTCACCGTCATCCTGCTGGCGGTTCTTGCTTCGGTCGGCTCCATGGGCGTGCCCGGCGCGGCGCTGATCATGATCACCATGGTCTTTACCCAGGTAGGCATTCCTCTGGAAGCCATTGCTCTGGTGGCCGGAGTGGATCGTATCATGGACATGGCCCGCACCACCATCAACGTCCTTGGCGACGCCACCGGCGCTCTCCTTGTTTCCAGGCTGGAACATGGAGGAGAATGCCAGGGCGCAGCAACCGAAAACTGAGCCTCACATACGGCAGAATGCGGCGGGATGAGGCATCCCGCCGCCTGCGGAGCAACATGTCATGAACGAACGTCAATGTATCGGAGTGGTCGGAGGACTGGGGCCGTATGCCGGGCTGGATCTCGTCCGCAAAATATTCGACAGGACCAGAGCCGACCATGACCAGGATCACCTGCCGGTCATGCTGTATTCCTTTCCCGGCGATATCCCTGTCCGTCCCGAGTTTCTGCTGGGGCTGACAAGGGAAAACCCCGGCGAAGCCATCGGAGACATCATGGCCCGGATGGCGGAGGCCGGCGCGACGATCATCGGCATGCCCTGCAATACGGCGCACAGCCCCCGTATTCTTGATGCGGCGCTGGAGCGGCTCGCCGCCACGGGACGCAGGGTTCGCTTCGTCCACATCATTGATGCAGCGGTGGCTCATATGCTCCGCATGTGCGCGCCCGGCTCGCGAGTGGGGCTGATGTGCACCGTGGCAACGCTGCGCACCCGCCTTTACCAGGATGCACTGGAACAGGCAGGGCTTGTTCCAGTCATTCCCGATGACGAGGGCTGCGCACGCGTACAGGACGCCATCAGCAACAGAGAGTACGGCATCAAGGCTTCATCCCATCCCGTCTCGCCGGAAGCCCGCGATATCCTGTGTCAGGCCGCTCGCGGCCTGGCGGAAAAGGGCGTCGAGGCCATTCTGCTCGGCTGCACCGAAATTCCCCTCGCTCTCACCGAATCCAGCCTGTTCGGCGTACCTGTGGTGGATGCCACCAGCGTACTCGCCCAGGCATTGATCCGGGCCTGCGATCCGGAAAAACTGCGTTTTCCCGAATAGGAATCCAACTCTTTAACTTTTTACTTCTGGAGACACTCATGAATCTCGCAAAATTTCCCCGTCGCGGCTATGTGAAGACCCCCACCCCCATCGAATATCTGCCCAACTTTTCCAAGGCGCTGGACAACAAGGTGAACGTGTACATCAAGCGTGACGACCTGCTGCCCGGCTGCGCCGGCGGCAACAAGACCCGCAAGCTTGACTTCTCCATTGCCGACGCCCTCGCCAAGGGAGCGGACACCATCATCACCTGCGGCGCTGTACAGTCCAACCACTGCCGCCTGACGCTCTCCTGGGCCGTGCATGAAGGGCTGGACTGCCATCTTGTCCTCGAAGAGCGCGTGAAAGACAGCTACAACCCTGAAGCGTCGGGCAACAACTTCCTGTTCCACCTCATGGGCGTGAAGAGCATTACTGTCGTGCCCGGCGGCTCCCCCATGATGGAGGAAATGGAAAAGGTCGCCGCAAAGCTGCGCGAGCAGGGCAAAAAGCCCTACATCATCCCCGGAGGGGCCTCCAACTGCATCGGCGCGCTCGGTTATGTGAACTGCGCGCAGGAAACCATGCAGCAGCTCTTCGACATGGGGCTGAAAATCGATCACATCGTGGTGCCCAGCGGCAGCGCCGGCACGCATGCCGGCATGATCGCGGGCATGGTGGGCAATAATGTGGACATTCCCGTCTCCGGCGTGGACGTCAGCCGTCCGCGCGACGTGCAGGAAGGCATCGTGCGCAAGCTCGCGCAGGAAACTCTGGACTATATCGGCGCCGGCGTGAAGCTGCCCGGGCAGTCCGTCACCTGCTTTGACGCCTATTATCAGCCCGGCTACTCCCTGCCCAACGACGGCATGGTGGAAGCGGTCAAACTGCTCGCCCGCACCGAGGCAATTCTGCTTGACCCGGTGTATTCCGGCAAGGCCATGTCCGGCATGATCGACCTCATCCGCAAGGATCACTTCCCCAGGGGAGCCAATGTGCTCTTCCTGCATACGGGCGGTTCTCCGGCGCTGTATGCCTACCTGCCCACCTTCCGCGACTAGAACCATGCAACGGGCTGCTGACCTTTGTCAGCAGCCCCGGAAATCAGGAGTCGGTTCGCTCACGCCGGCACAGCCGGGCCTGCGCCTGGCGGCCGGCGCTCCGAATCATCTGTCGTGATTGAAAGGTTCTGGCGCAGCTTTCAGGCCCCAGCCGGAACAGACGAGCTGATCCGGCTGAGGCCCCGCGATACCCGGTTCCACAGGCGATTTCCGTGCAACGTTATCTGAGCCACGGAAAAAGCCCTCGCAAATTTTTTTTGAACACACCATGTGAAAACAGGAGCATATCATGCCGAAACAGGAACGCAGGCTTGAAATGTATGGCGGACTTCTGGGAGGAATGCTCCCTCTGCTGACACTGGTTGTCGGCCTCATATGGCTCTCCGTAGCTGAAAGGGGTGGGACAAAACCCTTCTGGGCCTGCGCATGGATTGCCCTGGCTGCCGGGCTTTTCCTTGCCAGAAACAAGGAAGACTACTGTCTTGCCGCCATGCGCGGCATAGGGGATCGGACAGGCATCGTCATTGTTACGGCATGGCTTTTCGCCGGCGTGTTCGGCAAACTCATGGCGGCTGGAGGGCTGGTCAACGGACTTCTGTGGATCGGCATGACCACCGGCGCCCAGGGCAGCATCTTCGTCGCGCTGGTTTTCCTTGCCGCCATGCTTTTCTCGCTTGGCACAGGCTCTTCCACCGGAACCTGCATCGCTCTCTCCCCGGTGCTGTATCCGGCGGGCGTCTTCCTTGGCTCGGACCCGACCATGTGCGGACTGGCCATTCTTTCCGGCGCGGCGTTCGGCGACAACCTCGCGCCCATCTCCGACACCACGATTGTTTCCGCCTACACACAGGGGGCAACCATGCGTGATGTCGTGCGCAGCCGCTTTCCGCTCTCCATGAGCGCAGCCTGCTTTGCAATGCTTGTCTTCCTCGCTTTCGGCGGCAGCGGCGAAGCGGCAGATCTTCCCCAGATCAGGGCCGGTCTTGACCCCGCGGGGGCTCTGATGCTGCTTGCCCTGCTTGTGGTCGTCATTGCCGCGCTCAAGGGGCGCCATATCATCGAGGCTCTCATTTACGGAAACGTATGCGCTGCCGCCATCGGCATGCTCATCGGCAACATCGCCCCCTCGCAGATTTTCGGCATCCCCGCACAAAACGGGGCCTCCACCGGCATCATTCAGGACGGCATCGACAGCGTCGTCGGCGCGATCATCTTCGCCATACTCATCCTTGCCGTCACCCAGATCCTGGTGGAGTGCGGCATCATGCGCCGCATCCTCGACTTTGCGCACCAGACACTGATCTCCTCCGTCCGGCAGGCGGAGCTGTTCATCATCGGCGTAACCATCATCGCCTCCATTCCCATTTCCGCCAACGCTCCGGCCGAACTTCTGGTCGGCCCGACACTGGTCCGCCCCATCGGAGAAAAGTTCCGCCTGTCCGCCGCCAGACGCGCCAATCTTATGGATTGCGCGGTCTGTACGGTATTTTTCATTCTCCCGTGGCATATCTGCGTCGCCGCATGGTACGGAGCGCTCAGCAGCTCGGCAGAAGCATACGGCATCACGGCTCCTCCGCTCAGCTCGGCGCTGTACAATCCCTATTCATGGGCCCTGCTCGGAGTTCTGCTTTTTTCCGCACTGACCGGCTGGAACCGGAAGTTCATGCAGGACGGCGAAAAAGACGAGGGCATATAGACAGTTTTTCCTGCATTCTCACCGTCCGGCCATGGCCCGATATCCTCGCTGCGGCCATGGCCGTTTTCCGCTCTTGCAAAAAACTGCTCCTCGCCTATGATAATGAGTACGCGCTCATCTGCGCAGGAGCCCTCATGGACTTTAAAAAGGAAACGTACAGCATTCAGGCCGCGGCGTATATCCGCTCGCTCATCCGCTCAGGAGAACTTTCTCCAGGAGCCCCCGTACGGGAAGCCTTTCTGTCCGAAAGGCTCGGAATCAGCCGTGCCCCCATCCGCGAGGCGCTTTTGTCTCTTGCGCAGGAGGGGCTTATCTGCGCCGAACCGCAGAAGGGCAAGACCGTCCGGCACATGAGCGCACGTGAAATTTACGACAGCTACACCGTGGCAGGCATTCTGGAAGGCGCAGGGGCGGTGGAATCCGTGCGGCTATGGACCGCGCAGGACGCGGATGCCTTCCGGGCCATTGTGACCAGCATGGGCGAACAGCTCAACTATGCCACGCGTCTTGATGATCTGGCCGAAATAGACGAACAGTTCCATGCCGCCCTGTTGTCGGCCTGTCCCAACACCCGTCTTGTGGAAATGGCCCGCTCCTCCTGCGCCACCATTTCCAAGTACCTTTATTACCAGTACTGGATTACCCTGTTCACCCCCAGAGAGTTCTATGAACGCCACCTTGTCATCGCCGAGGCGGTCAACGGGGGAAATGCCGGCCATATTGAGCATATCCTGCGCGAGCATTACAGGGAAAACGGCATCCGCATGTCGGAACTCATTCACGATGAACCCGCGCCCCAGTCTCCCCTCCGGGAAGACGCCGGACGCCGCAAACCGCACCATGGAACAGACGCAGCTTGACCTTGTCGACAAACGCCTTCTGGACATCATCCAGACGGCCTTTCCCCTTGTTTCTCATCCGTATGCGGCTCTTGGAGAACAGCTCGGCATTTCCGAGGAAGACGCCCTGAACCGTGTGCGGCGCATGAAGAAGATCGGACTGATCCGGCGGATGGGAGCCAACTTCCAGTCTGCGAAGCTTGGCTTCCGTTCCACTCTCTGCGCCGCCAGAGTTCCGGAGGAGCAGCTGGAGTCCTTTGTGGCCGAGGTCAACTCCCACCCCGGCGTCACCCACAACTACCTGCGCAACCACGCCTACAATGTATGGTTCACCCTTATCGGCCCTTCATGGGAAGAGGTGTGCGCCACGCTGGAAGAAATCACGCGCCGTACCGGCATTGCCCTGCTCAATCTGCCCGCTGCCAGACTGTACAAAATCCGCGTCGACTTTCAAATGGAGGAATAAACGCGGGAATTCCCTCCGCATGCCCCGGCGCTCTTAACTTTTCCCGGAGCCTGCCGAAAAAACGGACAGACAACATGCCGCGGCGGAGCCTTGCTGCCGCTCCGGAAGGAGATATCACATGCGTGCCTCTGTTTTGTGTTTGTTCTGCTGCCTCGCGGTACTGCCCTGCCGTGCACAGGGGATTGAGCGGAATGCCGCCGCCCCGAAGGGGGCTGCCGTCGCCGAACCCGGCAGTTATGTAAGATCGCCCGACTACGAGGGCCGCATCAGCACCCCCGAAGGTTCTTTCCCTCTCCGGGAAAGAACCGAGAAGGAAATCACGATTCTGCTGCCGGACATGGACGGAGATTATCTGCTGGTGCCCGGAGGGCCGAAGCCTTCGCCCGATCCGCGCTTCGTCAAGGCGCAGGAGCTCAAGCTCAAGGTGCGTGAACTTGTCGATCAGATGCTGGACACCGAATCCAGCGCTGCACTGAACAATGTAGTGGCCGTACCCGCCTCTTTTGTTTCTCTGGACGACTTCAACCAGACTTCCGGCTTCGGCCGCTATCTGGCCGAGGCCATGTTCTACGAATTCAACCAGCGCGGCGTTTCCGTGCGGGAGTATCGTTTCCCCGGCGTCATCGAAACACGCCCTGAAGAGGGAGAATTCGCCCTGTCCCGGGCGCTTTCAAAAATCCGCGTCCGGCAGGACTGGGCGGCTGTGGTCCTGGGCACCTATTACCGGGACAGGGACGCCCTGTTCATCAACGCCCGCATGGTGCGAGCCTCGGACGGCATGGTGCTGCGCACGGCACAGCTTGTATTGCCCATGAATGATATGCTCAAGCGCATGAGCGCGCAGCCGCCCCTCCGCGCCGGCGGCCTGCGCATCAACCCGGGGAGGAAATAGTCGTGAGCCTGCTGCGAATTTTGCTTGTGCCTCTGCTCATGGGGTTGTTTCTGGCCGGTTGTTCCTTCCATTCCCCCCTTGTCGCGGAATCTGACGAAACCATGGACAACTGGGTACTGGCCCGCCGTTATCAGGCGGAATATCGCTATGAGCTGGCTCGGCAGCATTTTGCCCTGGCCCTGGCGGCCGCACGCACGCCGACCGTTGTGGAACGGCTGAAGCAGGAGCTGGCAGCCGTGGATCTGCAAATTAAAACCCTGCGCTGATCGCGCACGCGAGGCCGACATGCCTTTCCGCCGCATTCTGTTCTGTGTTGCCGTCATATTCATACTGGGCGTCGTCCCCGCCCGCGCGGGACTGCTTGACTCAATCCTGCCGGAAGAAGGCCCCACCATCGGCTTCGTGCCAAAAACGGCCGACAATATCGGCAGACAGCTTGACGAGCAGCTCATGCGCATTCTCGAGCCTTCGGAAATGACGCGAGACCAGGTATCCATCGCCTGCACCGTGCCCGTCTGGCTGGACAACCTCAAGCGCACCAGCCCCCTGGCCCGCCAGATGTCCGAAGAACTGGCCCGCTACTTCAAGGAAAGGGGGTACAGACTTGAAGAACTGCGCAAGGGCGACGAGGTTCTCATGACGCCTGAACGAGGGGAATTTCTGCTCACCCGCGATGTCGGAAAACTTGTCTCCCGCGATGTGAATACGCATGCAGTGCTGACAGGCACCTATACCGTCACCGAACGCAGCGTGCGCTTCAACATGCGCCTCATTCACACTCCCACGCGGGAGGTGCTGGCCGCAGGCTCCGGCACCGTGCCCGTGACGGACGAGCTACTGCCGCTTCTGCGCGACGCTTCCGGTGCGCAGCCGCTCGGACCTACGGTACGGACGAAACTGCCGCGCAACTGATGCCCCGGCAGCGTAAAGTTCCGGCGGCGGCGCCGCGGAGGTATGGAGTTCCCGGCACTTCCGGCTGGGAGATTCCCTGTGCCGGGCATGCGGCATAAGCGCCCTTCCATGGTGGAAAGGCACACCTGCCGTATGCTGTTTCCGTCAGCCGCGTCCGGACGGAAACATCTTCTGCCGGACTGCCGTCCGGCCAGTTCCCTTCATCCCGCACCAGCTCCTCCATGCGTCGTCCGGGCAGCGCGGCTCCAACGGCCGTGGTTGCCTTCCCCCGGTCTTTTGCTTATTTTCGGCAGCGGCGTTTTCAGAGATGAAATGTCCTCCTTCTTTCTTTTTTCAACGACTTTCTCCGCACGGAGCATACCATGGCATTGAGCATAGGCATCGTCGGACTGCCCAATGTGGGCAAATCCACGCTTTTCAACGCACTGACCAGGGCGCAGAACGCCGAGGCCGCGAATTATCCCTTCTGCACCATCGAGCCGAACAAGGCTACGGTGCCGGTGCCGGATGCCCGTGTAGACGCCCTGACCGAGCTGGTCAGACCCGCCAAGACCATTTACGCCACGGTGGACTTCATCGACATTGCCGGTCTGGTGCGAGGGGCGAGCAAGGGCGAAGGACTGGGCAACCAGTTCCTGGCCAATATCCGTGAATGCGCGGCCATCGTGGAAGTGGTGCGCTGCTTTGAAGACGAAAATATTACCCATGTGGACGGCAGCGTTGACCCGCTGCGCGATGTGGAAACGATTGAAACAGAATTGCTGCTGGCCGACATCGACAGCGTGACCAAGCGCCTGGAACGCCTCCAGAAACAGGTCAAGGGCGACAGGGAACTGACAAAGGCTGTGGATGAGGGACGGAAGCTGCTCGCGCACCTGAACGAAGGCAGGCCCGCCTCTTCCTATGAGGTGCCGGAACTCAACGAGCCTTTCCGCCAGATGTGGCGCGAACTGGCGCTGCTCACTGCGAAGCCGGTTATTTACTGCGCCAATGTGGACGAGGACGGCCTGGCGGAAGACAACTCCCATGTGCAGGCGCTGCGCGGTCTCGCAAGCTCGCGCGGGGCGGAGCTGGTAAAAATCTGCGCCCGCCTGGAAGAAGAACTCCAGGGACTTTCCGAGGCGGAGCAGAAAGAAATGCTTGAATCCTACGGCATAGGCGAAAGCGGCCTGCTCAGCGTCATCCGTACCGGCTATCATGCCCTGGGGCTGGCCAGCTACTTCACTGCCGGTCCCAAGGAAGTACGCGCATGGACATTTAAACAGGGCTGGAAGGCGCCGCAGACTGCCGGCGTCATTCACAGCGACTTTGAAAAGGGATTCATCCGGGCTGAAGTCATCAGTTATGCCGACTACATGGAGTACAGGAGCGAGGCGGCCTGCCGCTCTGCCGGCACTCTGCGCGTGGAAGGCAAGGAATACATCGTGCGCGACGGCGATATCATGCACTTCCTGTTCAACGTGTAGCCGCTGGAGCCTTTCCAGGGCAAAGCTCCCCTCTCCGGCGTCGCCGCAGCTCCTCTGCAGCATTGAACTCCGGCGGAGATGTGAACCCCGCGCTCCGGCGCACAGGCTCCCGGCCGGCAGATATTTTCAAACGCAAACGCTCTCATGGCAAGACGCGTCCAGACTCCGGAAGGAAACATCATGCCTGGCTTCCACATCGTTTCCAAAAACCCATGGATTATCCACTGTTACAATTTCGGGAATATCTTTTCCCCCATCAAGCAGCTCGCCCCGTATCTGCTCAGGCCGGCCCGCGGACGCATTCACTTCGTTCTGACGCTGAACTGGTCGATTTTGCCCAGACGCAAATTTGAAGCCTTCAACCGCGCCTATCACCGCCACTTGCGCAGGTATCCCCATCTGGTTGTGACGGTACTGGCCAATGAACCGGACGAATTGCAGCTATTGCGCGAGCATGGAATCCGATCCGAACTCTGTAATCAGAATGCCTTTCTGGACGAACGCCTTTATACCATTCAAGATGAAAAAAAGCACTATGATGCAGTCATAAATTCACGCATGGCTCCTTATAAACGTATAGAGCTTGTTCGTGATATACAGAACTGCTGCCTCATTACCTATTTTCTCGATCCACAGGATTATGAGTATGTAAAAACTGTGCTTCCTCTGTCCGAAAAATATAAAGGTGCCTGCCCTCATCTTCACTTCCCTCAGTATAACGGCAGGACATGGCAGCATTACAACATAGAAGAGATCTGCAAAGTCTATGCATCCAGCCATTGCGGCGTCATTCTTTCCGCTGAGGAGGGCGCATGCTTTGCCGCCATGGAATACCTGCTGTGCGGCCTGCCCGTGGTGACCACTCCCAGCATCGGCGGCCGGGAAGCCTTTTTTGACAAGGACTATGTCATCTGGACAGAACCTGTGCCGGAAGCTGTGGCTGAAGCCGTCAAAAAAGCCCGGCAACTCCCCGTTTCCGCACAGGAAATCCGGGATCGCACCATCGCCGGAATGCAGAGTGTCCGCGCTGTCTATTGTGAAATCCTGAATTCCATCGCCCGGGAAGAAGGTGTGGAACGGGATTTCCGGGCCGAATGGGATTCCTTCTTTATCAACAAGATGCATACAAACATGTCTGAGCCGGACGCGGTGGCCTTCCTGCGCGCTCAGGGGCTGAACCTCCATTATCCGCTTCTGCACAGGCTTCATAACGGCCACAAGGTTTTCAAGGCATGGCTGAAAGGCCTGAAGCAGACATGGAGAGAGAGAGAGAGAGCCCCTCACATGTCAGACTAATACATCCAATACGGATAGTTTCTCTTTAATTTCTTATATTTACAGGAAGATACCGGAGCCTGATCCTGACAGCTTTTACCGGCTTTCTTCCTCGGTTGCTTATCCATTTTCTTATCCATTTTTCGCCAGCCGCCTTCCATTTCCCCAAGAATATAACATAGTTATCGAGAACAAAAAATTTTCCGAAAAAATTTTGTTTTTTTCGGTTCTTTTCCTGTTTTCCCTCCGTACTGAACTCCCCCCGGCCATGATTCCTCCTGCATGGTCGGCGGGAGTTTTTTTCATATACGGCCCTTTCTTTCCTTCTTCTCTTCCAGACGAACAGCCGCGCATCCGCGCTCCTCCTCCGGGAGCCTCGTCCTTCGGGCAGACGCCGGAAGCCTCCCTCCGGCGCTGCCCTGCGGTGATGCGTGATGCCCACGTTTGAATGATCCGTCAACTCGCCTCAAGAGGACTTTCCATTGAGGAAGTAGCCAAGCCCAGAAAAACAAAAAAGCCGTCGAGCGGCAACTCAACGGCTTCTATTGCAGAACTGATGTTCTTACGCACGTAACGTGAGAACAACGGTAGCCGGAAGGTTCCTCGTTGTCAACAACGAATCTGCTGTTTTTGTCTTTTTTCGGGCCGGGAGAAAGAAAAAATGGAGACGTTTGCCCCAAGGGGAAATATTCACGGCCCGATTCTGCCACAGTTTGTTTTGGAAAAGTCCATGACGTTCGGAGCAAAAACCATGTACGCGATTTTGTGTGATTATGCCGCTGATAAAGACCATTGTTGGCCTTCGCAGGCAACGCTTGCCAAGAGGCTTTCGTGCAGCATCAGCAGCGTCAAGAACTACCTTGCGGAACTTGTCAGGGAAAAACTCATTTTCATCAGGCGTGAGCAATACCGTTCTTCCGTTTATTACCTTTTGCGCCCTGAAGAGATGGTCAAAACTCAAGAGACAAATTTTGCCAACAAGCAGTCAGAATCTGGCTGCAATGAGGCAACATCCGGCTCATTAACCACTCTTAACAAACAACGAAAAGAAGAAAATTCCCCCCTTTCCCCCCATGCGCCTGATGAAACAGCGCCTGTTCCTGTTCGCCACACATGCAAAGCGCCTGCGGCGGGGGGCGTGTCTTCTTCTCTTCCTGATTTTGAAAGCGTCTGGACGCTGTACCCCAAAAAGGAAGCCAAGGGCTTCGCCCGCATGGCCTGGCTCAAACTCTCACGGAGCGGCCAGCTTCCGTCGCTCCCGGAACTCCATGCCGCCATCCGACGATTCGCGGCCTCGGAAGGCTGGCAGCGCGAACAGGGCCGTTTTGTGCCGCAAATGGGCAACTGGCTGCGTGGACAACGCTGGCTTGATCCGCTTCCGCCTGCGGAACTGGCGGAAGCCGCACAAAAGCAATCCGCGCTCCATGCTCGCCGCGTTCGTGAGGAACAGGAACAGCGCCTCAAGGAACAAAAAGACGCGGAAAGAGCGCGACTGCGGCCTCTGTTCGATGCCTTTGCGGCAAAATTCCCGCCCATAGCCAACGACGCCATGCCCTTCGGCATCTGGCAGTATCTGCACTCCCAAAACCGTGCGCCTTCCGCCGATGACGTTCCGCCGGAGAACAGCCTGGGCATCATCGAGTTTCTGAACGAGTTCAAACGCCGCCGTCAGACGGCGGATTTCCTCACGAAACGTCAACCGCTGAACGCCCGGCGCGAAGCCGGAACTCCCTGCCGATCGGTGGGGGACATTTTGAAAAATCTGCCTGTCTCACGCTTTTTCCCCGGCGGGGAACAACCTGAACGCGCCGCGTTCGCTTACGCATAAAGGATTTGTCGTGAAAAAAATACTGTGTCTTCTGGTGCTGGCGGCTCTCTCCGGGCAACCGGCTCTGGCGAATGAGCATACGCCGCCCGTAGCGGATCAGCGAACCGTGGTTCTCGGACAGCCGGAAAACCAGCCGGGAAACGGGGCAAGCGCGAACACAGCGCCATCGTCCGGGGGAGCGACGAAAAAGGACGCGCAAGCCCTGTTTGAAGAATCCCTGCGGCAGATGATGCCGCTGGATCAGGGGCAGATTCAGGAATACCGCTCGCGTTCCGACGAGCGGGAACGCGCTCTCCTGCCCGTGTCTCCCGATCTGAACACGCGCACCGTGAGCGTCTCCCTGGAGCCGGGTCGTTCTCCCGTGCCTGTGTTCACCACGGCCAATATCGCCACGTCTCTGGTCTTCCACGATTCCACGGGACAGCCCTGGCCTGTCACTTCCGTGACCAATGGCGGCCCATCCTTCTTTCAGGTGCTGCGCCCTGAACTGCCGGACGGGAACCTGCTCAACGTCATGCCCACCCAGGGCTACGCCACGTCCACCCTTGTGGTGACGCTGGAAGGCCGGGACATGCCGCTGGTCGTCCGGCTGGAATCGGATTCCGTGCGCGCGCCGGAGCGCAAGGCGGACGCGCTTGTCCTGTTCCGGCTTGCCCATCACGGCCCGAAGGCCAGTGTTCCCATCCTCAAGGACATCAGGGAAACGGCGGATTCCTCCATGCTGGCCTTTCTTGACCGCGTACCGCCGGAGGGCGCTGTGCGGATTCGCATGGAGCCGCAATCTGAAAATGTCGGCATCTGGAAATACAACGGCAAGCACTACATCAGGACAAGCAACGCTCTGATGTGGCCTGCCTGGAGCGCGGTGGTCAATGGCGCGGGCAACACACGCTGTTACGAAACGCCTGCCACAACACGCATCATGCTTTCCATCAACGGCCAGATTCAGACCTTTGTCCTGAGCAATGGTCAGTAAGGGGGAAGCATGAGCATCACCAGCACGGAAAAGAAGCGCCGCGTCATCATGTTCGGCCTGTTGGGGACGGCGTTTGCGGTTGTGGTTGTTTTCGCCGCCGTTGTGGTCTTCACGCCGGAAAAGCCGTCTTCCGACGCGAGGCTGGTTTCGGCGCGATCCGAATCCATCAGGGGACAGGCGGGCGGCGAAGGCTCTGAAGAATACAACGACAAGCTCAAAAAGCATGATGCCCAGCAAGCCGATGCCGCACTTCAGAAAGGCGAGAGTTTTGTTCCCACGCCTGTGGGCCAGCGAAAGCCCGTGGTCGTGAAGAAGGAAGACCCGCGCCCGGCTGCGCCGCCCGTCGCGCAGGTGCGTACCGCGCCTGTCCGTACCCAGACGACGGACAACGCCATGCTCAAGCGCATGATGGAGGATTTGGACGCTCTGGACGCCAAACTGTCCGCTGTTTCGGTCGGGGAAGGAAAGATCGTCTATCTGCGCGAGTTCTCCGAAGAAGCTCCGGCGGCCACGCCTGCTGCGGCAATACAGGAAACAACACCGTCCGCGAATACGCCGAAAGCCGTGGCGCTCAAGCCGGGCGATCTGCTCTATGCCATCATGGATGTGGGCGTGAACTCGGATGTGCCGTCCGCCGTGCTGGCTACAGTCACCTCCGGCGCATACCGCAACGCGCGGCTGATGGGCGGCTTCCAGCGGTATGACGAACGCCTTGTTCTGGCGTTCAATCGCGCGGTTCTGCCCTCCGGCGAAACCATCCAGCTTGAAGCCTACGCCGTTGATCCGTCCACTTCGGAAGCCTCGGTCGCCAGTTCCGTGAACACCCATTTCTTCAGCCGTTGGGGCGGCCTTGTCGCGTCCGCCTTTCTTGAGGGGCTGGGAAGCGCCAAACGCTACAGCGGCGCGCAAAGCACCATTTACGGATCAGGCGGCGACACCACGGATCAAATGGTGTGGAACACCTACAGCGTGGAAGACCAGGCATGGATAGCCGCCGGAAAGGTAGGCGAAAAGGCCGGGAAAATCTTTGAAAAAGGCTTTGACCGTCCGCCGACCGTCCGGCTGGAAAGCGGCACTCCTGTGGGTGTTCTCGTCCTGAACGTCAAGGGCAGGTGAGGACATGGACAACTACGTCGCCAACGTCATCCCGCACTTGCAGCAATGGTGGCCGGTGCTTGTCCGGCTGGCCTATCTGATCGGCGTGAGCTTCGCCGTCATGTCGCTGGGGCAGGCTGTCAGCCACAAGCACCGCTTCAACCGTTCCACAGCGGTCTGGACGTTCGTCTGCGCGGTTCTGCTGCTCAATCTGCCCGCGCTCATGGATTCCCTGTCCATGACGGTCTTCAACCAAAGCTCCGAGCAGTCGTTGAGCTACAGCCCGCCGTCCTCGCCCGGCTCCGTCTATATCCAGTTCGCGGTGTACGCCATAGCCACGGTCGGCGTCATCGGCATTGCGCGGGGGCTGTGTCTCATGCGTGACACGCCCAATCAGCCCATGAACCTCAGCCGAGGCATCGTCCATCTTTTCGGCGGGATACTCGCCGTCAACCTCGTCACCTTCCTGCGCGGCATCGGAGCCACCATAGGAGGCGATGTGCAAACATATATAGCCAGGATTCTTGGCTAATGGAGAAAATTATGACCATCCTCAAGAATACGTTTTCCGTCTCTCCCGTTCGCTTCACCGTCGCCTGCATGGGTATGGCCGCCGTCTGGCTGTTCGCGCCTGAAATCGTCCAGGCAGCCGTGACCTTCGGAGAGATCGGTCGGAACATCGCGGACAACTCCAAGGGGGTTGCCAAGGGCATCACGATGGCGGGCTTCGCCACCGGAGTGGGCATGGGCGCATGGGGAACCGTGGAGATGTATAAGGCCACGAAACAGCAAGGGCAAAGCACCTACGCGGGCGGGCTGACCAAGGTAATCATCGGCGCATTGGCGCTCGGCCTCGGTGAACTTCTCGGCTCCGGTTCGGCCACGCTGTTCGGCTCTGACCAGACCTCCGGCATGGGCGAGTTGGGCCTGTAAGCGAGGGGTGACAAGGCATGAGCATCTTCAAGAAACAAAAAGATGCCCCGAAGTCGCGGGAATCGGAACAGGGCATGAACGCCGTTCATGCGGAAGCGCCCGCCCCGGATGCCGCGACTGTCATCGGCGGCCTGGACTGGTACAGGGCGCAGTTCCGCCGCTCCATGAAACTGGCCCTCGCTCTGACAGTAGCCTTGGGCATCAGCCTGACCGTTGCCGCCATTCTGCTTCTGAACCAGCCAAAGCCGCGCTACTTCGCGGCCACGCCGGACTTGCGGCTTGCGCCGATGGTTCCGCTGGATCAGCCGCTGCTGACGCAGGATGGCCTGCTGACCTGGGCCTCAAACGCCATTACCGGGGCCATGTCGCTCAACTTTCTGGAATGGCGGGAAAAACTGGAAAGCATCAGGCCGCACTTTGAGGACGAGGCGTTCAAGTCCTTCCTCGCTTCACTCAAAAGCTCCGGCATCCTTGAAATGATTCAGGACAAGCGGCTTTCCGCTTCCGCCGTCGCCACGCGCGCGCCGGTGATCATCGCTTCCGGTCTGGTGGGCGGCAGGGCCACATGGAAAATCGAGTTCCCCCTGATTGTTTCCTACGAATCCAGCCAGGGTGTGGAAAGCACGCAAAAACTGCTGGCTACTGTCCTTGTCTGCCGCGCGTCCACGGCAAAGACGCCGCGCGGCGTGGTCATTCAGCAAGTCGTACTCAAGAGGGATTCCTGATGCTTGATAGACTGGTCAATGGCGTGGATCGCGGCGTCCGCGCCCTGTCGGAAGCGTTTGCCGCGCCGGTTCACAGCTATTGCAGGCTGGAAACCGTGGACAATGGCGTTCTGGTGGCCGATGACGGGAGCCTCATCAGCCTCCTGCATCTGGAAGGTTCCCTGAAGCATGTGGGCGAGGAGGAATACGCGACCATCGTCTCCGGCCTGACGGAAAAACTCCAGGCCACGCTTTCCAAGCCGGGCCACGCGCTCCAGGTGGTCTTTGAATATGACCCGGAAAGCAGCGGGGAACGGATTGCCGAGCTTCTTGAGCCGTCGCGCCTGACGGCCAAAAACCTCGGCCTGCACATCGGCCCGCTGCTGGAGGATTGGGGTGACGCCCTGAAACGTTACTGCGCCCTGGAAAAATGCTGGATTGTGCTGTGGACGCGGCCTGCCGTGCTGCCGGACACGCTGCGAAAGACGGCCCTGAAGGAACGCGACGCCGCCATGACCAAAGTGCCCGCGCTTGCGGGCTGCCAGCAGATCGCCCGCGCTGTCGCCGCCCTGCACGACGCGCACAACGGCTTTCTGACCGGCGTTCTTGATGCGTTCAGGCAGGCGGATTTGCTGGCCTATCCGCTTTCGGCGCATGAAGCTCTGCGGGACATCCGCATGTGCATCGCGCCGGAGTTCACCAGTCGGGCATGGCAGGCTCTTGTGCCCGGTGATGCTCTGCCGCTCCGGCTACCTGACCCGGACATGAGTACAAGAGACGAGTTGCATAACGTCCTGTACCCGGACTTCAAGACGCAGCTCTGGCCGCGCGAGGGAAACATGGTGTCGCGGAACGCCATCAGGATCGGCGAGCGCATCTACGGGCCGCTGATCATGACGCTCATGCCGCAGACGCCCCGGCCCTTTCAGGACTTCTTTCGCGTTCTGGCGCGACGGGACGAGCGGTTGCCGTACCGCATGTCCTTTCTGCTGGAAGACGGCGGCCTGAACATGGGCATCAAGCCCCTGCTGTCCGCCGTTCTGGCCTTCACGGCTTCGGACAACAAACGGCTCAACAATGCCGTGGAAACCTTGCGCGCGCTGGATTTGGAAGGCGTGTGCTGCGTGAAATTCCGCATCTGCCTCTGCACCTGGGCCTGTGTGCGGGAAAGCGAGCGGGAAGCGCATCTTCTGCTCAGGCGGCGTGTGGCGGAACTCTCCAAGGCGGTGCAGGGCTGGGGAACGTGCGATGTGACGGAAGCTCTGGGCGATCCGCTGCTCGGCTTTACCGCGACCCTGCCCGGCCTGATGCCGTCCAGTCCGGCCCCGATTACCGCCGCGCCGCTTCAGGACGCCATCGGCATGTGGCCCCTGCGCTCGGCGTCGCCGTGGCGGGAGGGAAGTCTGCTGTTCCGCACACAGGACGGCAAAATCATGCCCTTTGCGCCGAACTCGTCGGAACAGGCCGCGTGGATTGATCTTGGGGTAGCGCCGATGGGCGGGGGGAAGTCGGTTTTCCTCAACGCCATGAACTTCGCCTTTGTCACGCAGGCCGGTCTGTCCCGTCTGCCCTGGCTCTCCATCGTGGATGTGGGGCCGTCTTCTTCCGGCCTGATTACCCTCCTGAAAGAGAATCTGCCCGAAGGGAAAAAGCACCTTGCAGCCTATCACCGGCTGCGGATGACTGAGGAATACGCCGTCAATCCCTTTGATACGCCGCTGGGATGCCGGAAGCCGCTGCCCTCGCACAAGGCGTTTCTGGTCAATCTGCTGTCGCTGCTGGCCACGCCGCTGGACGCCACGGCTCCGGCGGACGGCGTGCCGGGTCTGATAGGCCGGGCCATTGACCTGGCCTATGAGGAACTCTCGGACGGCAACCATCCCCGGCTCTATCAGCCCAATGTCCTGCCGGAACTGCATGAACTCGTTCTTCGTGAAGGCATCCGCCGGGATGCTTCCACAAGCTGGTGGGAAGTGGTGGACGGCCTTTTCGAGCGGGGGCATGTGCATGAGGCATTGCAGGCGCAACGCCATGCCATGCCGCTGCTGGCCGATGTGGGCACGCAAATCAATCAGAATACGGGCATCCGCAATACCTACGATGCGCATACCATCACCAATGTCTGGCGGGCCATGATGGACGCCATTGAGGCGTATGTCATTCTGAAAGAACCGACCCGTTTCGATTTGGGCGACGCGCAAATCGTCAGTCTTGACCTTGATGAAGTGGCTCCGCGCGGAGGAACCACGGCGGACAGACAGTCGGCGGTCATGTACATGCTGGCGCGACACGTCCTCGGTTCGCGCTTTTTCCTCATGCCCGCTGATGTGCAGCTCATGCCCGAACGCTATCAGGACTACCACGCCGGACGCATTGAGGCGATTCGGGAAGATCCCAAAAGGCTGTGCTACGACGAGGCGCACCGTGTGACCAACAACGTCTCGGTGGCGGGCCAGCTTCAGGCCGACATGACCACAATGGCGCGGGAATCGCGCAAGTGGAACCTGTCCATCGGGCTGTACACGCAGTCCATTGACGACATTCCGAAAATCATCACCGACGAACTGGCGACCACGGTGGTCATCCTCGGTTCGGGCACGGAAAAAAGCATCGACAATCTGGTGGATCGCTTCGGCCTGAACGGAGCCTGCCGTCATGCGCTCTCGCGCCTGGGCAAGCCCGGCAGGGCTGGTTCCAATCTCATTGCCCTGTTCCGGACAGGTTCGGGCATGTCCCAGCTTGTCCTCAGTCTGACCATCGGCCCGCAATCCCTCTGGGCCTTTTCCACCACCACTGAAGATGTGGCTATCCGCAACAATCTCTATCAGCGCCTGGGGCCGTCCGAAACCCTGCGGCGGCTGGCCGCGCGTTTTCCGGGCGGATCAGCCAAGGCGGAAGTGGAACGCCGCAGGCGCAACGTCGCAGACCAGAGCGACGCCGACGAGGAAGTCGTCAACGTCCTTCTGGAAATCGCCAACGAAATAGCGGGGGAACAATGAAAAAGCTCCTTTTTGCCCTGGCGCTTGTTCTGCTTCCGGCTTCGGCATGGGCCGGAGGCTGCGGGTGCGGTTCCGTCAGAGCCATTGTCACGGCGGCGAAGTCCGAAACCATTCAGGCGGTCAACGCGCATACGGCGGCGGAAGCGCAGGCCATCCGCTCGGAAATCCTGCTGGCCGCGCAAAACATCATCGGCACGCTGAAGGCGGAATCCGCCACCATCGTGCGGGCTTTGGTCGCGCTCAAGGAAAGCAACGCCGCCGCTCTCAAGGGGCAGGCCGTGGCGGGCGAGGCCATGAAAACCGAGGATATGTACGGCAAGGCCGCGCAACCCGCCGGGCTGTGCGGAAGCAGCTCCCTGGGCGCGGGCATCCAGCTCGGCGCTCAGGCCGGACAGGAAATCCACGCCGCCATGCGCGAAAAGCAGCTTGAACACGCCCATACGCCCAAAAAGCCGGTGGAATTTCTTCAGCGTGTGCTGGCCGAGGATCAGCCCTCCGAACAGGAAAGCCTGAACGCGCTCTTTCCGTTGCGAAGCACACTCACGGAAGACCAAGTGGCGCAGGCGCATGAAGCCGTCAAGACGCTGGCTAATCCCCGCCCGCTGCCGGTTGTAACAGACGCGCAAAAGGAAACGCCCGCCGGGCAGACCTACGCGGCGGCGCGGAAAATCCATGAGGAGCGGGTGGCCGCAGTCATGGAGCCGCTGAACAATCATGTGGTGTACCACGCGCCCACGCTGCCGGATGACGTGACGGCCTGGGCGGAAAACCAATGGTCGGAAGCGGGCGGGAGCGGAACGCCGCCCGGCATTGTGGACGGCAAGCTCTCGGAGGCCGGACTGTACAAGCTCCTTTCGCAGATGAGGACTGGCAATCCGAATTGGTTCGCGCAAGTCGCTTCCGCGACGGATGCCGGACTCTTGCGGGAGCTGGTCATCATGCAGGCGTTTCAACTGGAACTGACGCGCAAGAACACGGACTTGCTGGACAGGCTGACCGTCATTGCCTCGCTGGATTACCTCACGCGCATGGAAGGCACGACGGGCAAGGAAATGGATGACCTCTACACGCGCATGGTTGGCGCGCAACAGTAGGAGGAGGTCATGCGACAACTACAACGAAAAAAGGTCTGCATGAGTGCCGGTTCTGGCAAAAAAGCATTGATCATCAGAAATTTGGTAAACCAAAAGCCAGTCAGGCTCAATATGCAGCTCCCATTTGGGCTTCCATTTTCCTTTGAGGGGATGGTCTTTATACGCTTGAGGAAGCGGCCTTTGATTAAGCAGGACAAGCTTGATCACCGCCTTCAACTTTTCCATGTCGTAACCGCGTTTTTCAACACGTTTAACGTCTTTTTGAAAAGATGTCGTGAATACAGGCTGAAGCATTTATATGCCCAACTGCTTGAACATGTCATCCGCATCTTTGGCGTAATGCAGACCTTCACGTCTATCAATGTCCTCAAATGCCTTTCTGGTTTCCTCATTCGGAATTTCCAGACTGAACGGCAGACGCTTTTCATGGGCAACCCTGGTCAGCGCCATGCGGCAGAGGTCGGATACCGTCAGCCCCATTTTCGCAAGCACGGCTGCCGCTTCATTCTTGATGACCGGATCAATCCGGGCGCGAACATAATCATTGGCAGGCATAGGTCTTCTCCTTGTTTTCAAGATTGTAGCTCACATGGGCATAAAGTCAACGTTATGCCCCAAATCGGCCTGGAGGGCAGTCATGGCCTCATCTGACCTTCCCGCGACTTCGGAAGTCCTGCTCCCGACCGATGCCAGCAAGCATATTCTGGACGCCTTTCTCGGCCAGGGCTGGGATACCTGGGGCGCGAGTCTCGGCGGTTCACAGGCGTCGGAACTGATGCTGGAGCTTTTCAGCGCCTTCAATCTGGTGGCGCTGGCTGTGGTGTCGGCGCTGTTCATCTGGATTCTGGCCGTTGCCGTGGCCGGAACGGCGCATGAGGGAACGCCTTTCGGCAAGCGTTACAGTTCCCTGTGGATGCCGCTGCGCTTTGTGGGCGCGATGGGGGCATTGGCTCCCATTTTCAAGGGTTTGTCCTTCTTCCAGGTGGCGATTCTGGCCTGCATCGGCTTTTCCATCAACCTCGGCAACTACGTCTGGGAGCTGGGTACAGACTACTTTGTGGAGCATGGCGGTCAACTCACTGTACAGGCTCCGGATCAGAACGTCACCCACTACGCGGCCATCAGCAACGGCGCTCTGGAATCGCTGACGCTGCAATACTACCTGAACGAACGACGCGGCCTGAACATCACGCCGGGTGGGGAATGGACATACAGCGGCAACTGGTTCCGCTCCGGCGGCGAGTACAGGTTCATTTTCAACGGCAATGCGGGAAGCATCACGGTTTCCTGTGTGGACGAGGGCGATGCGTTGTGCCGGGGCAAGGTCAACGCCGTGAGCGCGGCGGTTTCCGCGCTTTCGCCGCTGGCGCAGCAGCTTGCCGATCCCGACACGCCCGCATCCTCCATTGATCCCCGCGCCCTGTACGATGCGGCCACCACGGTCAACCAGACCATTCTGGCCGATGTGCAAAGCTACGCGCAACAGGGACAGCTTCAGGGCAAGCTCAACGAGTTCAGGGAAAATGCCGCGCAATATGGATGGTTCGCGGCAGGCTCGTCCTACTGGTCAATCGCCTGGATCAATCAGGAAGTCCGCGAGGCCATGTATTCCGGCATTACCTACAGCCCGCACGAGTACACGGTATCGGAGCTTCAGGCGCTGATGCACGGTCTGCGGGACTATGAGGCTGCCAAAGAGCGCGTAGCCAACTACATCAAGACCGCCTACGCCAGCCGGAGGGGCATTTCCGACACCACGGCCACGCCGTCCGTCACAGACGAAGGCCGGGCTTTCGACGAAATCTGCAACTGGCTGCGGGCGACGCTGAATCAGCTTGTGGCCGGCAACATCCTGCCCATCGCGGTGGAAAAGCTGTCCTCCAGCGATCCCATCATGGCCGTGTCCAACGTGGGGGATTACCTCATCGGATCGGCCTGGGGGCTGGCCTCGGCGCTCGGCGTGGTGGACGTGGCGCACTCGATGGGCAAGGCGCTGCCCTTTGTGGGCAAGGCCGTTCCCAATCTGGACAAGTACATCAGCTTCGCCCTGTTCACGGTCTTTCTGCCGCTCCTGCTCTACGGGCTGGCTCTGGCCTATTATCTGCCCGCAATTCCTTTCATCCGCTGGATTTCCGCTCTGGTGGGCTGGATCATTCTGGTGGTGGAAGCTCTTGTGGCCGCGCCGCTCTGGCTCTGCGCCCACGCCATGCCCGATGGCGACGGTGCGGCGGGGCAGCACGGCAAGCGGGGCTATTTCCTGCTGCTCGGCATCCTTGTCCGTCCGCCGCTCATGGTGGCGGGATTCTTCGCCGCCGTCATCCTGATGAACGTGGTGGGCCGGATGCTCGGCGCGGGCTTCGAGCTGTTTGTCGGCGGAACCATGCAGACCAAGGTCATCGGCATCACCGGCACGTTCTCCATGCTCGTCATTCTGGGCATCGTGGTCATCATGACGGCCAACAAATTCTTTTCCCTGATTCACTACCTGCCCGAACACGTCACCAACTGGATAGGCCAGCAATTCCATGCCCTCGGCGAGAAGGAAGATCAGGCCGGGGTCAAGAATGTCTTTGTCGGCTCCACCAATGCGGTTTCCTCCGGCGCTCATGGCGCAAGAGAACTGCGCGGCGATCTGTCCCGCCAATGGAACAGGCCCGGCGCTGGCCTGACGGAAAAGAACTTCAGGAGCTGACATGGACAGTATCGTCATCAGTTGTTTCGATTTGACCGGCAACATGGTCATGCCCTGGGCGGAAGCGGGATACCCCTGCTACTGCGTCGATGTGCGGCATCCGCAGGGAGAAACGCGGCAGGGAAATATCATCCGTGTCGGCGCGGACATGCGCGACTGGCTGCCGCCGTTCAGGCCCATCACCTTTGCCGCCTTTTTCCCGCCCTGCACGGATGTGGCTGTTTCCGGCGCAAGATGGTTCAGGGACAAGGGCTTGTTCGCCCTGTTCCAGTCCATACGTCTGTTTTACGCCTCCATCCGTCTCGCGGAATGGACGCACGCGCCGTATCTGATCGAAAATCCCGTTTCCACCATCTCCACCTACTGGCGCAAGCCGGACTTCACCTTCGATCCCTGTGATTACGCGGGGTATCCCGGTGGGGAAAACGATACCTACACCAAAAAGACCTGCTTATGGACAGGGGGCGGCTTCATCATGCCGCCGCCCAAACGGCGTGATCCGGTACAGGGAAGCAGGATGCACCTGCTTCCGCCTTCCCCGGAGCGGGCGAACCTTCGTAGCGCCACGCCGGTGGGCTTTGCCCGCGCGGTCTTTGAGGCGAACTGCCCCGGCTGGAGGTCAGCATGAAAACGCCTGCTTCCCTGCAAACGATTCTGGATACGGCCAGTCTGTCCGGGCGGCATGTCGCCGGGCTTCGCGGAGACTTCCATTCTCGTATGGCCGCTTTCCGGCGGAACCGCACAGCCTCGGAACAGGCCGCGCTGGAAGGAGATTTCGATCTCGTGCTTGCGGCCTGGGGCATGGCTGACGCGGACATTCCCGGCGTCATTTCGGCCTTGTGCCTGCGTCTGCTGGTGTTCCTCGCTCCGGCTCTGGCCTGCCTCCTCACGGCGGCATGGTCGCACAGTCCGCTTTCCTTCCTGTCCCTGGCCTGCATCGCGCCGCCCTGCCTGCTCGGCATGGTCACAACGCTCTGGCGCATTTCCCTTTTGCGTCACCGCCGCTTCACGCCGCTGTGCCGCTGGCTGTTGTGTTTCCGCAAGCGCCCGTAGCGGGCGGGGTGTGTCTCTCCCAACCTTCTACCTTATATAGAGGAGCAATCATCGTGATCCCCAAAACTCTGCTGATGCTGTCCTGTCTGGCTCTTGCCGCCTGCGCGCAAAAGGCCGCGCCTCCGGTTCCGCCTTCCGTCGATTTTGTCTCGGCCACGCTTGGGCAGGCGGCGGAACAGGCGCATGGCGAACTCGCCATGCTTGCCCGGCTGCGCGGGCAGGGAATGCAGCCCCTGCTGCCGCCCGCCGATCCCTCGCTGACGCAACCTGTCTCCATCGACTGGACAGGCGAAGCCTCCGGGGCGCTCAGGGAAATCTGCCTGCACATCGGCTACCGCTACCGGGAAACCGGCGCTCCCTCGGCGCAAGCCATGCCCATTGTGGTGCATGGCCTGAACCGTCCGGCGCATGAACTGCTGGAAGACATTGCCTGGCAGATTCAGCCGCAAGCCGTGGTGCGCGTCGATCCCGTCAATCGGGTGCTGACGCTGGCCAGAACTTCCGGGCTGGAGGGACGGTCATGAAAGCTCCCGCCCTCCTCATTCCCAAAGAGCCGTTGCCTGACTTGCATGAGCCTCCCCTCCACATGGAAAGTTACCAGAAAGGCTTTCGGGACGGTTTTCAGGACGGCTTTGCCGCCGCCGATCTGTCCACACCCGGCGTCGTCCTCTGCGGAAGCGGCCTTCTGGCATTGCTGATTGCCTGCATCGTGGTCATGCGTCACGCCTCGCGCGTGGTGACTATCCTTTGTCAGCGTTTTCAGGTTGACGTGACCAAAAAGTCCGCTTCGCAAAAACTGGCGGCGCTGGTTCTGCCGTTTCTGCTCTGTGCCGGTCTGAGCGGTTGCGCCGGAAAACAGGGCGAAGTCGTCAATCCCGCGCCCGTGTCGCCGGAAGTTGTCAACGCTCCGGCTCCCGCCGACCGCGCCGACAAGGGAACGGGAAAATTTGTGCCTCATGACGCCTCCTATCAGGAAGATGCCTCCGGGCAATCCCTTGTCGTGCATGTTCCCGCTGACCCGGCCTCCGGGCCGCGCAAGGGCGAACCCGCCGAACTGGCGGAACTGCTGGAAATGAAGGGAAACGGCGGCAAGGAACAAAGCGCCGTCCAGCTCATGCGGCCCAAAGCCATCCGGGAAGCGGCGCGGCTGGTCACGTTCCAGACGGCCATGTCCTGGCGCTACGGCCAGCTTGTGGCGGAAACCGAACGCTACAGCGCCATCATGGACACGGCGTTCAATTTTGCGCCACTCCTGCTCACCCAGGGCGAAGCTTTGATCCTGCCGCCGCAGATCGCGCGGGCGGGAGCGTCCATGCGCATCGAGGACGGAGCCACGGCCACAGCCGCCAAAACCACCTATGAACTGCTGGAACCAGCCAGATACATCGCGGTTGTGCCCAACTGGCGGGAATTTCTCATGGCCGATGACTTCCCCGCGCCGGAACAGCCCAATCCCGCCGTATTGCCGAAAAATGCAAAAGAACGCGCCATCTGGCGGGCGGCGGTGCGCGAAGCCTGGGAGCAGGGGCTGGCCGAAGCGGATCAGCTCTATGCCGACAATGTATCCCGCATGGCGCGGAGCTATCGCGGCGTCATGCTCTATCATCTGCTTACCGCGCAGCATCTTCTGAGCCGGGTCAATACGGCTTCCGCCGATTTGGGAACGCGCACCCAGGGCAACAAGCTGAACATCGGTCAGAAAGTGTACCGGATTACCGCGCCTTCCGCCTTTACCGTCGCGCCTCCCGCGCGAGCGAAGGGAGGGAAGCGGCAATGAGCGGCAACCTGTATCCCGCTGAACCCCGCATCCGCTGGGACTATTCGCAGATCAACGATCTGCTGCTCTGGGCCACGCACAGCGGCATGTCCGATCTCTGTCTGCGTTCTGGCCTTCCGGCGTGGATGCGCCTCAACGGCGCATGGCGTCAGGTCACGCAACGCCCCATCACCACGGATGAACTGCTGGCCGCGCTGGAGCGTCTGACCAGAAACAACTCCGTTTCCGCACAGATCAAATCCGGCCAGTCGGATTACGATTTTGCCCATGAAATCGAGGAAGCGCGCGGCGTGCGCCGCCGCTATCGCGGCAACGCCACGCCGGTGGCGGACGGCTATTCCACGGGCGTGAAAATCGTGTTCCGCGCCATTCCCTCCATGCCGCCCGCGCTGGAAGATTTGAACGTGGAGCAAGGCATTCTTGACCACGCCATGCCGTCCAACGGTCTGGTGCTGGTCACGGGCGTCATGGGATCGGGCAAGTCCACGCTGCTGGCCGCCATTTTGCGGCGCATCATCGAAAGCGGCGGACGCCATGTCAGCACCTATGAAGCGCCCATCGAGTTTGACTTTGACGCCGTGCCCAAGCCCGGCGGGCCTGTTTCGCAAAGCACGATTCCCGAACACCTGAAGTCCTTTCTGACGGCCACGCGCAACAGTACACGCACGGCCCCGGACGTGGTGCTGATTGGCGAAAGCCGCGATCCCGATACCCTGCGGGGCATGATGGAAAGCGCGGAAATCGGCGTGGCCGCCTATTCCACGGTGCATACGCGCTCCGTGCCGGAAACGCTCTCCCGCATCATCAACGTCTTCCCGTTCGCGGAGCGGCTGCAAGTCACGGCCACGCTGCTTTCCAGTCTGCGCCTGATCATCTCGCAACGCCTCCTGCCTCTGCAGGACGGGAGCGGGCGTATCGCCCTGCGCGAGTATCTGGCCTTCACGCCGGAGATTCGGGCAACCCTGCTGGATACGCCGCTGGAACGGCTGATCCTGAAAACCGAGGACTTGCTGGCCGCCTCCGGCCAGCGGATGCAGGACGCCGCTCAAGCCGCCTATGAGGACGGCAGGCTCGCCAGAGAAAACTATCTGGCGATTCTCGCGGAACGCAAGGGCAGGAAAGGAAATGACCATGAAACAACCGTCTAATGTCGTTTCCCTGTCGGGCGGCAAGGACAGCACGGCCATGCTGCTCATGCTTCTGGAACGCGGCGAACCCGTGGAAGACATCGTGTTTTTCGACACCGGCTGGGAATTTCCTGAAATGTACGAGCATCTGGAAAAACTCGAAGCCTTTACCGGCCTGAAAATCACACGGCTGCACGCCCGTTTGCCTGGCGGTGTGGAAACGGACAAATCGCCGTTTGACTGGCTTTTCTCCGAAGTGCCCGTAGTGAAACGCGGCAGCAGGGAAATACACAAAACAGGCTACTGGTGGCCAAACGTCAGGCTCCGATGGTGTACCGGCCGCAAACGAGATGCCTTGAACGCCCATCATCTGGCGCTCACCCATCGGCAAAACGTCACGCCGCCTCTGCGCCAGTGTATCGGCTTTGCCGCCGATGAGTGGCACAGGCTCGACGGCTCTGTCAAAAGGAACAGCGCCTACTGCATACAACGGTATCCGCTGATGGAATGGGGCGTCACGGAAAAAGATGCGCTGGCATACTGTTACAAGCGCGGTTTCAACTGGGGCGGACTGTACCGTTTCTTCAGCCGCGTCAGTTGCTTCTGCTGCCCGCTGAAGCCGTTGGGTGATTTTCGGACGCTCCGACGCCATTTTCCCGATCTGTGGCAAAGGATGCTCGTCATGGAATCCTGGCTGCCCGAAAACAAACGGCGTTTCAAGGATTCCAGCGTCTCCGCTCTGGATGCACGTTTTGCGGCGGAGGAGGCGGCCAATGGCTGACATTCTCTGGCGCGACACCGCGCTCACGCCGAAAATCTTCATTCTGGACGCCCGTGCCGTCTTTCCCCTCGCCCTGTGGCTCTTCCATTGGGCCTGGTGGACGGCGGGGCTGGCGTTCACCGCCATCATCGCGCTCTATCTGGTGCAACGCACCGGCATGACGCCGCTTGCCTGCTTTCGCGCCATCCGCGTGGCCTGCATGGGACGGCGGCGCGAAACACGAAACACTGAAAGCCAGTGGCGCAAACGCTGCCGCTGGTAATAACAGAAAGGAATGACCATGAATCATTACGCTGCGATTTTGAATCTTGAAGATGCTGATTCGTATTGCCTGCAACAGGATGAACTCTTTGAGCCGGAGATACAGGCCACAGTATCACGCTCGATTCTGCTTGGGTACGGACAGACTGAATATGCGGCCCTGACAGCCGCGCTCAACACTCTCCAGGATAATGGAATGCTGAAAGTCCATAAATGCGAACTGGGCGCTGGCAACATTCTGGAATCCAGCTCCGGCAAGGATGCTCTGCGCCACCTCTGGCTGCATGATGAAAAGAATGGAAAGAGATCCAGGCTTTACCCTTTGCCCGGCCATACCGGCGCTGTGGCTTTTTGCCACAAGTACGATCTTTCTGAAGAAGCGGCAGAGGAACTGTCTCTTCTTCTCAACGCGCTGATTGACCTGAACAATAAGGAGTGACGAAAACATGACAGAACAAAATCGAAATGCTTCGGGATTGTTCGATATTCCTGTTCGCTTCCCCGACAAGGAGCGCGTCACGCTCACCCCGGCGGACATCGAGCGCCAGCTTGACGCGGGCGCGTTTCTCATGAGCCGCGAAGAAGCCGTCGCCGCCGGATTCCTCAATCCGCTGGAAGCCCCGGACTCCGTCCTTGTGGACATCGCGCGGGAGGACGCATGAGCCAGACCCCGCAAGAAAAGAAAAGCCGTTTTCAGGTCAGCCGCGAAGTGCAGGAGGAGTTTGTCAACGGCATTGCCGAAGCCATGCTCTCCCTGACTTCCAAAGTCGCCGGGAAGCCCCATGTCGCCGACACTCCGACAGGAACGCCGTTCTGCCCGACCACCGGCAGGGAATACGGCGGCCCCAACATGCTGCGCCTCATGCTGGCAGGCATGGAAAAGGGCTATCAGGATGATCGCTGGATGACCTTCAAGCAAATCCAGCAGTATCAGGATGAACATCCGAATCTGAAGGTGGGGATCAAAAAGGGCCAACACGGCATCAAGCTCCTGCGGCCTGAAGAAGTGTTCTTCACCATCGGAGAGGATGAAAAATGGACATTCCATTCTCAGGATGAGGCAAGAGCCATTGAAGAACAACGCAAGCAGGGCGCAAAGCTCCCGCCTGTCCAGCACAAGACGCTGTTTTATCCCTTCACCGTGTTCAACGCGGCGCAAATCTACGGCCTGCCCGCCAAGGAAAAAGCGGCTCCCGCGCTCACGGAACAGGAGCGCAACGCCTTTCTGGAGAAATTCATCGCTGATTCCGGCATTGCCGTGGAACACCATGACGGCCCGACGGCATACGACCATGACGAAGATGTGCTGAAGCTGCCGTTCCCGGACAAGTTCAGCCGTTCGGACGCCTACTACGCCGCCAAGCTGCGCGGCTTCTACGAGGCGACAGGCCACAGCTCGCGGGAAAACCGGCTGACTGAGCCGGAAACGCTCAAAAGCCGCGCCTTTGAGGAAATGCGGGCGGAACTGTTCTCCCTGCTGGCCGGGGCAAAATTCCATCTGCCCATGCCCGACAACAGCGCGTCCGCGCAAGTGACCACTTGGAACCAGAAGTTTTCCGGCGGCGACGTTGCGGAGCTGTTCAGGGCGGCGGCTGACGCGGCCAGAACGCTGACTTCTCTGCGCCAGTTCGAGGCCGGGGAAAAGCCGCGCGACTGGTGGTTCCCCAGGCCCGAAGCCTGGGCGGAACTGGAAGCCATGCAGAAACAACGGGACGCGGCTGTCGGCGTTTCCCCGATACTGGCGGTCTCGTCCGGGACTGCGGCGCGGCACGATCCGACGCTGGCCGAATCCATCGCCGCCTTCGAGGCCGCAGGAAATCCCGTCGCCAGGGCACGCGCCATTCTTCAGAACCCCGATTTTCTGGACATGGCGCTCAGGCAAGACCCCCAGCAAGTCAGGGAACTTGCAGACCTTTGCGACCAGCTTTCCTTTGCCCTGCGCCATGAAGCCGATGCTAGCCAGGAACAGGCTCCCGCCGGAGCTTTGGAAAGTTCCATTCCGCTCACGGAACAGAAAAACGCGGCCAAGCGCCGCATGAGGATATGACATGAGACTGTTTATTGCCGAAAAACCCTCCCTTGGCCGGGCCATTGCCGCCGGTCTTGGCAATCAGAAAAAAGCCGAAGGCTGCATCCGTTGCGGCGACGATATTGTTACCTGGTGCTTCGGGCACATGCTCGAACTCGCATGGCCACGGGACTACAAGCCCGAATACGCCCATTGGCGGCGCGAACACCTGCCCATCATTCCTTCCCAATGGAAATACAAGGTCAAAAAGGACGCCTCCGCGCAACTTGACATCATCGGTTCGCTGCTGCGGGACGCCGATTCCGTGGTCAACGCGGGCGATCCCGACCGCGAGGGCCAGCTCCTCGTGGACGAGGTGCTGGAACACTTCAGCTACAAGGGAAAAGTCCAGCGCATCTGGCTGGCCTCGCTGGACGAAGTCTCGGTCAAAAAGGCTCTGGCAAACCTCACGGACAACGCCCGCTACGCGCCCTTGCGCGACGCCGCCCGCGCCAGAAGCCGCGCCGACTGGCTGGCGGGCATCAACGCCACCCGCGCCCTGACCATCAAGGGCCGCGCGGACGGACGCTCGGACGTGCTTTCCCTGGGCCGCGTTCAGACGCCCACGCTGGCGCTGGTGGTCGCCCGCGATCTGGAAATTTCCCATTTCAAACCTGTTGATTATTTCGTGCTGCGGGCTTCGCTCGTTCACAGCGCCGGGGATTTCGCCGCCACGTTCGCGCCCTCCGAGGAGCAGGCCGGGCTGGATTCCGGCGGACGCCTGACCGATGCCGCCGTGGCCGAAGCCCTGGTTGCGGCGCACAAAAACACGGACGGTCTTGTAACGGAAGCCACGCGGGAAGCCAAAACCAAGGCCGCGCCTTTGCCGCACAGTCTTTCCTCCCTGCAAAAAGCGGCTTCCGCCAGGCTCGGCATGTCCGCGCAACAGGTGCTGGATACCGCGCAAGCCCTGTACGAGAAAAAGCTGACCACCTATCCCCGCACCGATTGCCGCTATCTGCCGGAAGAGCAGTTTGCGGATGCCGCCGCCGTGCTGGCCGCGCTTTCCACAGTTCCCGGTCTGGAGCGGGTGGCGGGAACGGCTGACGCCTCCCTGAAAAGCGCCGCATGGAACACCAAAAAGGTGACGGCGCATCATGCCATTGCGCCCACAGGCGAAATTCCGCCGGATTCGCTCCCGCAAAAGGAACGCGATCTCTACCTCATGATCGCCACGGCCTTTTGTCTGCAATTCCATCCGTCCATGCGCTACGAGGCGCAGAAAGTCGCTGTCTCCCTTGCCGATACCCGCTGGGAAGCCACGGGGCGGCGCATCCTCGATCCCGGCTGGACGGCGTTCGCTGGTCATGACGATGAAGGGGACGACTCCGATGAACCGTCGCTGCCTTCGCTGGAAAAGGGCGACGCCGTTCACTGCCGCGACATCCAGCCCTTGAAGAAAAAGACTTCGCCGCCTTCCCGCTTCACCGAGGGAACGCTCATTGAGGCGATGGCCAATGTCCATCGTTTTGTAGCCGATGCCGACGCCAAGACCGCGCTCAAGGATGCCAGGGGCATCGGAACCGAAGCCACCCGCGCCAAGGTGCTGGAGACGCTCAAGGAGCGCGGCTATCTCGTCGCCGACAGGAAAGCCCTTGTCTCCACGCCGCTCGGCAGGGAAGTCATCGCCCTCACGCCGCCCGCGCTCAAAGACCCCATCACCACGGCGGAATGGGAATCCCGGCTGGAATCCATCGCCCAGGGCGCGGAATCTCTGGACGCCTTTCTGGCCGATCAGTGCCGGATTCTGCCGGAATTGCTTGCCCCGATCCTTGGCGACGGCACGCCTGCCTTTCCCTGTCCTTCCTGCGGCGCTGCCCTGAATCGCCGCAAGCGCAAAAAGGACGGCGCGTGGTTCTGGGGCTGCACCGCCTATCCCGACTGCCCGGTCATCCTGCCCGACGACAACGGCAAACCCGGCAAGGCCAGGCCCAAATCCGCGCTTTCGGAATACGCCTGCCCGGCCTGCGGCAAGCCCCTCGTCAAACGCTCCGGCGCGAAAGGCGACTTCTACGGCTGCTCCGGCTACCCCGGATGCAAGAAAACCTGTCCGGTCAAGCCGGACGGTTCGCCTGATTTCAACGCGAAGAAAAGAGGGAAATAGAAAGTTTTGCGGGGAGGGAAACCCTTTTGAAAAAGGGTTCTCCCTCCCCGCACCCCTCCCTTCCCAAAACTTTTATCAGTCAAGGACTGTGAAAGATGAAATATATCGTGGTGTTTGTATTGTGCATGGCGCTTGCCGCGCCGTGTTTCGCCGGTTCCTGCCAGGACATGCAAGAGGCCGTGAGCGGCGCAATTCAGGAGCGCAACGGCAGAGTTTCGGAGACGCATGACGTGCTGATGCCCGATCCGGAAACGGAACGCGACGCGCTTTCCGTCTGTCTCGGTTCCATCAACGGCATCGGGGACGCCTTTTCTCTCGGCGTATCACTGCCGAGTATGGATCAGATTGTCGCGGGCATCTGTAGTCAGGTGGATTCCTACATTCACCAGAAAATCAACGACGCGCACAACCAGGTGCTGAATACCGTCAACGGACTCGGCGGCAACAATCCCTTCAAGGTGTACGGCACAAGCGGCGACTACATCCTCCATCTCAAGGGGAAGCTCAAATGAGGACAGTCTGCTTTTTTCTGGCTGTCCTGTGTCTGCTTCAGGGGACAACAGCTCTTGCCGCCGGGCGGGCGAAAGTCGCGTTCCCGCCGTTGCATCCCCTGACGGATGACTGCGTTCTGGACGCCGCCCGCGTCAGCGGGATGCCCGTTGCCGCGCTCTTCGCCATTCTCGCCACGGAAGGCGGCAAGACCGGGGAAGCCCTGAGCAACAAAAACGGGACGTGGGATTTAGGCCCCTTTCAGGTTAACACTGTTCATCTCAGGGAACTGGCCGCGATGGGCATCTCGCCCGACGCCGTGCTGCGCGACGGGCACGTCAACGCCCATGCCGCCGCATGGCTGCTGTACAAGGAATACAGGCGCACCGGCAATCTCTGGCAGGCTATCGGCGCGTACCACTCCCGGACGCCGCATCGCCGTGACGCCTATATCAGGCGCGTCAAAAGCAATCTGGAACGATTGAAAAGGGAGGGCATTGTCACGCTCTCCGCTCTTGAGCGGGAGGCGGGACAATGAACGGTCGGGATAGCAGGGACGACCATCTCTTTTTATGGTGCGCCTTGCTGATTTTTGTCTTTGCGGTGCTGCCCGCCCTGTATGTCGCTCATGCCGACGATGTGAACAGGCCGCTGCTGGCGCTGGCCGAGGCACAGATTCAGGTGTTCGCGCCCTTTTTTGATGAGGCGCAGGCCGCGTGGGCGCGCATTGCGGAAGCCGATCCGGCCTCCCTGTCCTGGGACACCATGCACAAGGTGCTGCGCTACACCGGCTCATGGATTCGCTGGCCCTTTCTTCTGCTGCTTGTCCTGTTCGGCGTGGCCTCCATCTTCATGGGCCGCGTGGGCGGTCTTGTCCGCCGTTTCAACATGGACAGTCTGCTCCGGAACAACGCAGAGTCCTTTCCCTGTCTGCGGCCCGTGGTGGGACGCGGCAAGTATCTGCTCTCGCCGGAATCCCATGATTCCGGCTTGTGGCGGATCGCCCGGACTCCCGTCCAGTTCGCGCTGGAACACGGACTGCTGCTTGATGAACAGGGGGAGCCGTTCACGCCGGAACAGGCGCTGAAAAACGGACTGCCGTCCACATCGCTTCCCGCTTGGGGACACGCCCGGCTGGATGAGGAAAAATCGCTTGGTGTACTGACGGCGCAACTCGGCAAGCCCTTTGAGGGCTATGAGGGCTTGTCATCCTGCCGCCGCGCCCTGGCTGCCGCCTTTCTGGCCTATGCGGGCGGGAACAAGAAGGGCTGCATCGCTTTGCTGGATGCCGTTTCTCTTTCTTATGCCGAGGAAAACGGACAGGCGTCCTGTCCTTTGCTGGAAGACGGCAACTTTGTCGGCAAGCTGAAAAAAGAATGGGACTGCCGCGCCTCCATCTTGCACGAGAAGTCTCTGAGCATCCATGCCGCCTATGAACTGCCCTGGTTCATGGCCTTGCTGTATCGGACGCGGCAAAAAGGCGTGCTGGCCTCTTCGCAGTTTCTCTGGCTCCGGCCTCTGGATCGTCCGCTCTGGTACGCCCTCAACCAGTGCGGCGGACGCGCGGCATGGGCCGAAGGCTTTGCGGCATGGGCGCACTATCAGGCGGAGGAAAAGGCCGGAAAGGCGCTGTCTGAACCTCATGTTCAGCCTGCCATTGCCAGTCTCAGGCAGTCTCTGGCGGCTCAGGGCTGGCTGACCGAAATCTTTGTGCCGCCCATGCCGGAACCCACACCGGCTCCGACCGCCGCTGCCGTCGAAACTTCGACTCTGGATACCGAGTTTTCTCCCGTGGAACAGCCGCCGGACGTGGTGCTGGCCGATGCGGAAGACAATCCCGAATACGACGCCAACGAAGATGAAAGGTTGGCTGACGAATACTTTTAGAGGTTACGCGTATGAACAGAACCATCAGAGGTCTGGAAGACCACGAAACGCAGGAACGAAAGCGCCTGCACAGAGACGTGCGTTCCCCCGCGCAACGTCTCGCGGATGCTCTCAAACTCGGCCAGGTGCAGACCGGCGGCATCTTCACGGCGGGGCTGTGTCTTTTTCTCTTTCCCATATGCGCCACGCCGCTGTTCTGTCTCGGACTGGCGCTCTTTCTCGCTCGTTGCGCCTGCGTGAACAGCGAACGTCTGCCGTTTCGGATGCCGATGGGATTGTACGGCACGGACAGGGGCGATCCGCTGCCAGGCAGACGCGGTTTTGCCAGACCGGAAGGCATCTTTTTCCTCGGCAATCGGCTCCAGGACGGGAAGGAACTCTGGCTGAAGGCCAAGGATATTCTCACCCATTGCCTGCTCTTCGGCACAACAGGTTCCGGCAAGACGGAAACGCTGGTTTCCCTTTCCTACAATGCCCTGGCAACGGCATCCGGGCTTTTCTACATCGACCCCAAGGCGTCGCCCAAGCTGGCGGTGCAGATATGGCAGATGGCCCGCTTCCTTGGCCGGGACGATGATTTTCGCGTGTTGAACTACGGCACGTCCGGCAAGGTCAAGGGCAAGTCCCCGCGCCGCCTTTCCAACACCAACAACCCGTTTACCTTCGGGAGCGCCGAGGCGCTGACGCAGCTTCTTGTTTCCCTCATGCCCGCGTCGGACGGGGCCAATTCCATCTTTGCCGACAAGGCGCAGGCCCTGATTTCCGGCGTCATGTACGCCCTGGTTGATCTGCGGGACAAGGGACTGCTCAAGCTCTCCACCTCCATCATCCGCGATTCCCTGGCGCTGGAAAAATGTGTGGCTCTGGCCCTGCATCCTGAACTGGATCAGGAATCCCGCGCCTCCATTCAGGCGGCGCTTGCCACCTCCGGCTGGATTGCCGGGCGGGAAATGAAAGACCAGCCTGAATCCTTCGCGGAGCAGTTTGGCTACGCGCAATCCTACTTCGGCAAGGCGCTGTCCAGTTTGACCGACACCTATTCTCATATCTACGGTGCGGAAGATGGGGAGGTGGACTTCAGTGATGCCATCATGCAACGAAGAATCCTCGTCGTTCTCCTGCCTTCCCTGGAAAAAGCTCCCGCCGAACTCGCCAGCCTCGGCAAAATCAGCCTTTCCGCCATCCGCAACGCCTGCGCCGTTGGCCTTGGCGCGAATATCGAGGGCGACGCGGCGGATGTTCTGGAAGCTCTGCCGACTGATGCCATAGGCATTGGCCCCTATCTGTGCATCGTGGATGAATACGCGGCCATTGTCACGCCCGGCTTTGAAGTCGTGCTGACACAGGGACGCGGCCTCGGCATTGCCGCCATTGTGGCCTCTCAGGACTATGCCGGAATTCTGGAAGCTGACCAGAAAGGCGCACAACAGATGGTGGCGAATACTTGTTTGAAAATTTTCATGCGAATGCAGGACGCCGAGAAGACATGGGAATTGATACGCGGGCAGGCGGGGCAAAGCACTGTCCTCAGAACGACAGGATTCAACGTCAATGAGCAGATCAGTTCCGACTACCGCGACGCAAATTCCACCACGGTGGAACAGGAAGACCGCGTTGTCCTGCGCGACTTGCAGGAACAGATAGAGGGCGAAGCCCACTTTGTTTTTTCCGGCCAGATCGTCCGGGGAGATATGTTCTATGCCAATCCCTCACTCAAAAAGGCGCAACTGAGAGTGCCGCAGTTGCTGCAACTGGCACAGGCGGCGTAGCAATGAAAGAGCTAGCTGATAATGGTCGCCAGCTTGGCGAGAACTTCCTCCATCACTGTAGCCGGAACCTGTTCAAGGCATCTGCCGGAACGCGCCTGCAAGTCCAGAGCGCGCGGTTGATCGCAACGCACTACCCCGGTGGTGCGTGTGCCGCATCCGCTCAAGGACACGGCAAAACCCGCTGTGCGGGCAAAGTTGCCGCCGCTGGTGATGGGCAAGACCACAGGCACTCGCGTTACCTTGTTGAACGCATCAGGAGATACGACCAGCACCGGACGTGTCCCCTGCTGTTCATGTCCTGCGGTCGGATCAAGACTCACCAGATAAATGTCGCCGCGTCGCATCAGATCAACTCCCCGCCCCTGGCCGGTGATGCCGTCCATGCGGCGTCCTCTCCGGAAAGCGGAGCGGAAGCGTCGCATTGGGCCAACAATTCTTGCAGGCTGTACTTTTTCCTGACGCCCGGCTCAATGACCAGACGCCCGGATTCCACGGCCATGCTTACCGCCGAACCCGATTCCATTTGCAGCATTTCCAGAATGGCGGGGGGCACGGCCAGCATCACTGACCCTCCAACCTTTCTCAAGTTGCTCGTGTACATGATGCACCTCCAAAAGTTATATTTTTATATAACACACATTCTTCTCAACAGCAAGCGGAGCGCCTCAGCGCCCGCAAGGAGAAAACATATGCTACGGATGCACCCCTTCATGGGAATGGCGTTGACACTTTGCTTTTGCCTGAACGCCATCCTTGCCCACGCCGGAACGCCCGCATCTGACCGGGTAGCCGTGCAGGCTGGCGTCAAAACCGAGATCGCCAGAGACCTGTCCCACCCCTACACGCCTCTGGAGACGCTCTCCGGCAGAACCTGCCTGGACGGCAGGCCAGTGGACGATTTTCAGGGCGACATCCTTGAATACTGGTCAAATCTCGAATGTCCGTACTGCGGCATTCAGGAACCGCTTCAGGCGCAACGGGACAATCCCGGTCTGTGCATCGTCGTGCGGCATATTCCCTCGGACGAATACGGCGAATCCCTGAAAAAGGCTCTGGCCTATGAGGCGTTGCGCGGCTTTTCCGCCAATGCGGCGCATCGCTTCTGGGATGCCGTTCTGCCGAAAACCTCTCTCGGCATTCCGGTTCCGTATGAAGCCGCTCTCCAGACCGCGCTTCAGGAGGCCGCCATTGCGCCGGAAGCCTTTGCGGACGCTCTGCAAGCTGCCGCGCCTCTGGTGAGCGCGGATATTGTCGCCGCGCAATCGCGCATCACGTCCACGCCCACATGGATTCTGGGCGGCATCCGCTTTCCGGCCTGCGATTTCAAGGCCGGAGAACTGTCCACGGCCCTGGAACTGGCTCGCCAGGCTCGCGCCGGAGACACGGACGCTCAGGAGCGCGTGGCGGGGATCATCACGCGCGGCCTGCTGGATGAAACGCTTTTGTAGCCGGAGAAGAAAAGATGCTTGACCTTTTGCCGAAGCTCTTCTATCTTACTTTCAAGATAATACTTGGAAATAAGAAACAAGGAGAACAGGCATGGAACTGGCCAAGCTCACCTCGCGCTGCCAACTCACGCTCCCTCGCGAAGTCCGGCAAAAGCTCGGCGTCAAGGAAGGGGACAAGGTTGTCTTCTATGAACATGACGGGCGAATGATCATTGATAACGCCGAAAAACTGAAACTCGCCCAAACGGAACACAATGACGGGTAGCCCGCCTTCGCGCCGCCTGCCTGTCTTTTGATATAAGGATAGGAACACATGGCCAGACGGCGCAAGCAGACAAACGATCCTCGCCAGTTGTCGCTGTTCGATGTAATGGCGAACCAGATCGAGGAAATACGGGCGGAAAACATTCAGGACGACATGCGGGAGGAAGCCGTTACCCCCGCACAGGCAGAACAGGCGCAACCGGCTTCCGTTGTGCCGGAGCCGGAACAGCATCAGGAGTTTTCCTTTCCGACAAACGACAAGCCGGAAAGAACGCTCCTCGGCCTCAACGGCAACGGCGAATCCGTGTACGAAATGCGCGACGGCTCGCGCATGTACAGCCGCGACCCTGCAATCATGCAGATCATGGACGGCGACAAGCGGACTCCCGAAAAGCTGTTCGAGGCCGGAGCCGACGAATATCTGACCGTACAGGAAATTCACCATTTCACCCATACCCTTCCCTGGGAGGCGCAACATGCTCGACAGACAAACCTGTCCGCTGGAAATCGCAAGAAAGGTTCTCAAACCCGAAACCATCAACGACGTGCGCAGCGGGGGCTACACGCTCCGGGGCTACTCGATTTTGGATCGCTGGGCGCTGAACAGCCCCGAAGAGTTGAAGAAACTGGAGACGCAGGGGGACACCGAGTTCATGCTGAAGCTGTACGGCCAGCAGCAGAAGGAAGCGCGGGCGTTGAGCAGCGAGACAGCGCGGCAGGCGAGTCTGCGGGGGATGTCGGACTCCGAGATATTGCAGAGCATGGGCATCGACATGAGCCTGAGAATTACCGAATAACCCCCGAAGACCGGCTGGGCGTTGGCGGCGCGAAAACGAAATATGCGGATAACGTCGCCGCCATACGCCTGCTGCAACAGCTTCAGGCCAGCGGCGCGAAGTCGGCCACCCCGGAAGAACAGAAAATCCTTGTCCGCTATGTGGGCTGGGGTGGCCTGCCGCAGGTCTTTGATCCCAAAAACGAACAATGGGCCGCCGAATATCGGGAAATGCAGGGACTGCTCGCCCCGGACATCTATGCCGCCGCCCGGCGCTCCACGCAGGATGCGCACTACACTTCGGAAACGGTCATCCGGGGCATATATGAGGGGCTTTCCCGTCTCGGCCTCGGCACAGGCGAACCTCTCCGCATCCTGGAGCCTTCAGCGGGCATCGGCAATTTCATCGGCCTCTGCCCCGAACAGTTCAATGCGAATTTTCTTGCCGTTGAACTCGATCCCACAACAGCGGCCATAGCAAAATTTCTCTACCCCAAAGCGCGACATATCAATAATGGATTTCAGCATACCGACATCGCTTCAGGCTATGCAGATCTGATTGTCGGCAATCCTCCCTTCGGCAAGCAGTCGCTGTACGATCCCGATTTCCCCGAACTGCGGAAATTCTCCATCCACAACTATTTCCTCGCCAAGTCCATCAGTCTGCTGCGGGAAGGCGGCGTCGCGGCCTTTGTGGTCAGCCGTTATTTCATGGATGCCGTCGATTCCTCGGCGCGTGAGCATATCGCGGGGCAGGCCGATCTGCTCGGCGCTATCCGTCTGCCGCATACAGCCTTCCGTCAGAACGCGCTCACGTATGTCACGGCAGACATCGTGTTTTTCCAGCGCCATAACGGCGAAAACAAGCGCAGCAGGGATTGGGTCACAACGGGGACGAACTTTGTGGACGATCTCGAACACGGAAGTTCGCGGCAAGCCGTCATCAACAACTACTTCCTCCGGAATCCCGGCCAGATTATCGGCAGAATGGTCTTTGACGGCGGCATGTACGAGGATGCGCTGTCCTGCGTCAGCGGCACGCCTCCGGGAGAACTCGGCCCGGAAATCGTCAAACGCCTTGAGGCGCTTCCGACAAATTGCTTCGTGCCGCGCAAGGAAAGCCCGCTCCATACGGAAGTCAGGGTACGCAACGCCGAATTTATCCGCAGTTCGTATTTTCAGGCGCTGAAGACCGGCGCGTTGTGCGTGGAGCCGCAGAGCCGGAAGATCGTCTTCAAGGTCGCTTCGGCCTTTGGCGAGAGCGATTACGATCTTCTGCCGGTCAAAAACGAGACCGCCCGCCTGCGTCTGGCGGGCATGATTCAGATTCGGGATACATTGCGCGAACTGCTCAACGAGGAAAAGAGCGACGGCGATGGAAGCCGGATGACCTCGTTACGCATCCGCCTCAACAGTCAGTATGACGCTTTCGTCAAAAAGTACGGGCATCTCAATTCCCAGACCAATCGCGGTCTGATGCGGGATGATCCGGAACACAGCCTGCTGGAATCGCTGGAAGCCGACTACGACAAGGGACTGTCGCCGGAAACGGCCCGCAAGCATGGCGGAACCGCCCGCCCCGCCTCGGCCAAAAAGGCCGCCATTTTCCGGCAGCGGGTACTCAAGCCCGCGCATGTGGCGGAAACGGCGGAAAACGCCAGGGACGCCCTGCTCATTGCCCTGCGGGAAAACGGCAGGGTGGATTTCAGCCGCATGGCGCAGCTTCTGCGTCGTCCGGCGGAGGATATTCAGGCGGAATTGCGCGACCAGGGACAGATTTTCCTGAATCCCGCCACGGAGGAATGGGAAATCCGCGACCGATACCTGACCGGCAATGTGCGGGCCAAACTGCATCGGGCGCAGGCCGCGGCGGAATCCGATCCGCGTTTCGCTCCCAATGTGGAAGCCCTGGCCGCCGCCATGCCGCCGGACATCGAAGCCGTGGACATCGGCATCAAATTCGGCTCGGCCTGGGTTCCGGCGCAGGTCATCTCGGATTTTGTGGAGCATCTGCACGGCGGCAAGGGGATACAGGAGATCACCTATCTGCCCACACTCGGACGCTGGCTTGCGAAAGTCAGCATCTGGGACACGGCCCTGAGCGACAGCGTATGGGGCATTCCCGAATATCCGGCGGAAAAGATTCTCGAATCCCTGCTGATCAACAGGCCCATCAAGGTTGAAAAGGAAAGCGGCCAGCATGATGAGAACGGAAAGCCCATCATGGTTATTGACCAGGAACTGACAGCCGCCGCCATGCAGAAGGCTGATGAAATCAAACAGGCGTTTCTGGATTGGGTGTGGACGGACGATGAACGGCGCGACATGCTGACAAAGCTCTACAACGAGCGGTTTAATACCAATGTTCCGCCGCAGTATGACGGCTCACATCTTGAACTTATGAATGCATCAGAAGCGGTAACACTCCGTCCACATCAGAAAAATGCTGTATGGAGAGCAATTCAGGAAGGAACCTGTCTGTTCGATCATGTAGTTGGCGCGGGTAAGACGCTGGCCTGCGTGGCTACCGTCATGGAATCAAAGCGCATGGGCTTTCTTTCCAAGCCGATGATTGTTGTACCCAATCACTTATTGCACCAGTGGCGCGATGAGTTCTACAAATTGTATCCTGATGCCAATATTCTTGTAGCGGATAAAACAGATTTCACCAAACAGAACAGGCAACGACTCTTTGCCAAAATCGCCACCGGCGATTGGGATGCCGTCATTGTGGCGCACTCATCGTTCCGTAAGATAGATATGCCGCGCGATGTGCAGGAAGAAATTCTTCAGGAACAGATTGATATGGTGATAGACGCCATTGCCGCTTCCAAAGAAGCGGCGGGCGGCCGCGCCACCGTCAAGCAACTGGAAAAGCAGCGGGAGAAGATGGAAACACGCTATGCCGAACTGGTAGCCTCGGCAGGCAAGAAAGACGAAAACGTGGACTTTTCGGATTTGGGCGTGGATGCGCTCTTTGTGGATGAAAGCCACGAGTTCAAGAATCTCGCCTTCCAGACCACGATGAATGTCTCCGGCCTGGGGAACATCACCGGTTCCGCCAAGGCGCTCGACCTGTTCATCAAGTGCCGCTATCTGCAACGCAAGAACAATGGCCGTGGCGTGTACTTCATGACCGGGACGCCCATCAGCAACACCATCGCTGAAGTCTATACCCTGCAACGCTATATGCAGTATGAGGAACTGAAAAACAAGGACATTGAATTTTTCGACGCCTGGGCTTCCACCTTCGGGCAAGTCACCAACGGCTGGGAACTGGACGCTACGGGCGTGAACTACAAGTTGAAAAGCCGCTTCGCCAAGTTTCAGAACGTGCCGGAGTTGCTCTCCATGTACCGCACCTTTGCCGATGTCGTGACTAGGAACGATCTGGACGACCAGGCGAAGCAGGCCGGGGAGCGGCCTCTGACGCCGCCGGTCAGCGGCGGCAAGCCCTATAATGATGTTGTGGAACGCTCCGACGATCAGGCGGCGTATATGGACAAGATCATCTTACGCATGGAGTATCTGCCCAGAGACCCGCGCATCGACAATCCGCTCAAAATCACCAATGATGCCCGCAAGGCCGGGTTGGATTTTCGGCTCATCAAGCCGACCGCTGATGATTTTGAAGGGTCAAAGCTCAATACGGCTGTCGAACGGATATACGACATCTGGCGCGATACCTCCGCCGACAAGGGAACGCAGCTTGTCTTCTGCGACCTGTCCACGCCCAAGGGCGGCAAAGGGGCCATGTCCAAAGCCGCCGATCTGCCGGAACCGGAGGCCGAATCTTCTGATGACGCGGAAGATTCGGCGGGAGCGGATGACGACAGTGGCGAAGATCCGACCGTGGCTTCGGACATGGATGCCGTCATCGCGCTCTCGTCCGGCAATTTCTCCGTGTATGACGATATGCGGAAAAAGCTGATGGAACGCGGGATTCCCGCCGAGGAAATCGCCTTTATCCATGACGCCAACACGGATATACGAAAAGCAAAATTGTTCAGTGATATGAACGCCGGACGCGTCCGCATCCTGCTCGGTTCTACCGCCAAGATGGGCGCGGGCATGAATGTGCAGAAACGCCTTGTGGCCGCGCATCATCTGGATGCGCCGTGGCGACCGTCTGACCTGGAGCAACGCAATGGACGTATTATCCGTCAGGGAAATATGTTTTACGAACGCGATCCCGATACATTCTCTGTACAGATATACAATTACGCCACAAAAATGACCTACGATTCGCGGATGTGGCAATGCATAGAGTACAAGTCAGCCGCTATTGAGCAATTCAGGAAAGGAGATTTGATTCAAAGAGTCATAGACGACGTGTCTTCTGAAGCCGCCAATGCTGCGGAAATGAAAGCCGCTGCTTCCGGCAATCCTCTTATCCTCATGCAGGTGCAGTTGGCAAATGATTTACGCAAGCTGGAAGCCCTGTATTCACAGCATCAGCGCGGTCAGCACAGAATGCGGGATCGTCTCAAATACCTTGCGTCCGCTGAATCGCGGCTTGCCAAGGTGGAAGCGGACTATGCCGAAAGTATCCGGCTCCGGGACGCCAACACGCGCACGGTGACGGAAAAGGGAAAACAGAAAATTCTGGTGGAGCTGGCGCATGAGGGAAAGGTGCTGGGAGACAAGGACGGCGAGAAGATGCGGGATATTCTGGTGGGCGGCATCAAGGAAGTCACCAGAAATTCCAGCGCGAAGGTTCTCTTTGGGACGTATCGCGGCTTCAAAATGACCATTGCCAGAAGTATGGGGCTTGCCTCTCAAGACGGTTTCCGCATCCTTCTTCAGGGCGCGGGCGACCGGCAATTCCAGCCCGACAATCTGCGGTACAGCTTTGACGACAAGCTCAGCCTGTCCGGTCTGTTTCAGCGCGTGGACAACTTTCTCGGCAAGGGTCTGGATGAGGCCGTCGCCAGGCAACGTGAGAATGCCCGGCAGGAAATCGCCGAAATGGAAACCGTCAAAGCGGCTCTCGGCAAGGAGTTTCCCCAACAGGAAGAATTGAACCTGACACGGGAAAACCATTCCGCTGTCATGCGCGAATTGCAGCGGATGCAGGACGACGCCAACTATATCTCCACCTGGACGCCGAAAACCTCTCTTGCCGATGGACAGACGACAGCGGAAGCTCCACAGCCACAGGAGGACAGTGCTGCCGCCGAATCTCCCGCCAAACAGCCGGAGAAACAGTATTACAAGCTGAAATATGGCGAAGGCGAAGGACGAACGGAATATCTCGTCACCAACCAGCATAACGGACATATCCGGGATAAATATATGTTGCACCGTATCTATTACAGCAATCAAGTCGGTTCACTCGGAGGGGGGATGTACGAGGACGGCCAGTGGCACAGCACAGCCAGTGCACCGTGTGGCGTCTATCTCAAAAGATTTGAGTCGGTGGAGGAAGCCCTGGACATCGCCCGCAAGGACGCCGCGCGGCGTGGACTCAAGGAAACGACGCCCGCCGCAACTGCCGCGCCGGTATCGGCGCTGGACGGCGAAACCTTCCGTGAGCGGATCGGAAAAGCCGGGTTTCATCCCACAGGCAGTGATTTTTACGGCAAGAATGAACATTCCAAAACAATGGATGCGGGCGATGGCGGCATCTTCCAGATGCGGATTTTTCAAACCGCCGACAATCAGACAGGTGTGCATGTTCAGTATGAAAAGTACAACATGATTGACGGATCGCGCATGGTGGATGCTCAATTCGGCACGTTGGACGAGGCGCTGGAGTTTGCCGGCGCTTATCAGACACCTGTGGAACGCCCGGCGGCTCCCGTACCGGAGGAAACGCATGTGCGCGGCATGGTGTTTTCCTCCCGACCGCGAATGCGGTAAAAATCTCCCGCCGGTCATGCCAGGCGGGGTAACGGCGAACAAAACCATTTGTCACTTCAACCAATAAACAAGGAGTTCTTATGTCCGGTTTCATGTCTTCAAGCACAGCTCTGACGATCTGCAAGGCCGATTCCGCCGCCTCGCTTGGTCTGGACGCCCTGCGGCAACACGCCTTCACTCCCGAAATCGACGCGGACGGCAGGCGCTTCGGCTGGGTGGGCCTTGGCGATCCTCTGGATACCGACGGTTTTGAGCTGGCCTCCGTGGATGCCCGTTTCATGGGCTTTTCCTTTCGTCTGGACACGCGCAAGGCGTCCGGGGCCGTCATCCGGCTTCAGCTTGCCGAAGCCGTGCGGGAGGAAATCGCCTCCGGCAAAAAGGTGGGCGGCAAGCGCAAGAAAGAGTTGAAAGAGGCCATCACCGCCAAACTGACCGCCAGGGCGGAATTTGTGCCGTCCGTGATCGACTGCCTGTGGGATGCGGAAAAGGGACGCCTGCTTGTTGGTTCGGCCTCAGCCAAGGCGGTTCAGCCGGTGCTGGAACTGTTCAAAACGACTTTCGGCATGGATGTTACACCCATCACGCCTGCGGGAGATATGCCGAAGCTCTTTGCCGCCATTCTGCGCGGGGAAGGCTATCCATGCGAAGGCTACACGCTGCATCCGATGGGTTCCGCCAGCCTGGCCGCTTCCGAACAGGCCGAGGAAAAAGCCACCGTGGCCGTGCAAAACAGCCTGAACGCCGTGGCTCAGGCGCTTGAGGAAGGCATGGCTATCCAGAAGCTGCATCTGGTGGCCACGTCCGACGCCGATCCCGACCGGCAACTGGAGTTCACACTGGATGCCGGGCTGGCTGTGTCCGGCCTGAAACTGCCCAAAGCGGAGAAAGGCGCGGAAGATGATGCCACGTTCCTCGTGAACGCCGATGTCTGCGCCGCTGTGGCGGATATGGTGGAGGGGGTGGGTTTGGCGTAATGTCTAAGGGCGGACTTGGCAAAAACAGCCCGCCCTCAATAAGATCGTTCGCTAATTAAGCTCTGATGGTTTTTCTGGATTTATAGCAATAGAAATTAAAAGGCGACATATAAGCCACCAAACATAAGTGGCTATCGGCTGCTTAAAATCCATGTCATTCAGTAATCCATGTGCCATTAGATTTCTAAAATTTGGCCCAGGTCTTTTAGTTAATGCAGATGTCAAAGTGTATATCATATTTTGACCAAAATAATTTTTCACCCATTCATCATCTAATAAATCATTTAAATCTCGTTCTTTCTGAATTCCTGACGAATCACATGTTGAAGTTCTTTTTCCGTTTTTTTCCATTACAAATCTAATAGAATTTTCTATTTGAGGAATCAAAAATAAACATGCAGCTTCATAATCTCCTCTAAATCCATAAACTAATCCTCTAGTGTATTGTTCTTCGTGATTAGGTGGAATAAAATAATTATTATGTGTTAGATAAGATATTGTTTTATAATCTATTAAATGTTCCGAGTTAATTGATTGCACTGACGGTATAATAATATATAAAACATTATAAATAACATGTAGTGAAAAAATCTGAGACATTTGATAAGAAATAGCATCATTTTGATGAGCATGCATTCCTGATGGTGAAATTTTTGCTACTGTTTTTCCTTTTTCATTAACTATTAATCCGTTTGCTATATAGTTGGTTATACTCATATTAAGCAATTTTTTTGCCTCTTCATAATGTCGATTTTCATCTGGGAGATATGGCATAAAACTCATAATAGTCAACGCATCTTGGCAACTTTTATTAGATACTGATGTATAAGCTTTATTGATGATTTCTTCATTAGATGGTATTTCTATTTTATTGGTTTTCATTTCAGAAATTATCCCACTTTGCGCCTCTATAAGTTTGCAATGAATAGCTTCAGCTTTATCTCTTTCTCCTATCTCACGAAAAATATTCAATGCCTTATTAAAAAACACTGCCGATGAACTTGATGATGACTGTTTTTCAGCCCATCTAATATACATTTCTGCTTCTTGGATCATCACTTGTTTTATTAAATTAGGATCATCTGGACATTTCCTTTGTATATTTCTTTTTTTTATATGTAAAAATTCTTCTGCCAGCGTGACATTTCCCTCACTTTCAAAGTAAGTAGAAAATTCTTGACATTTATCTTGAATTATAGAGAATTCAACATCTCCATATTTAACTACTAATTCAAAAATATCACAATGTAATCCATTCACTTCTGATTTTTGTATGCTACATATAAAGCTTTCAGATATTTTTAATATTTCATCAAACAAAGACTTTCCACCCTTCCCAAGCTCTAAGGCAATATTAGCTGCACGTAGAAGCATTCTTGAAGCCATACCTGAATCAATATGTCTCATATTTTCAAATATTTTTTTATAGCTATCTATAGCAAGCTTTGCAGATTCAAACTTATATTTTTTCTTCAAAAACCAAAGAATATGCGCCATATGAGATATAAAAACATCATTATCAATTTCATTGATAAATGAAAAAATTATTTCAATAAGATTGTCATCAAATTCTTCTGTACGAAGATTACAAAATGAGCATGGAGATTTATCATCTGGCATTAATGTTGTTATCAATCCTAAGAAATGTAGCGCCCTATACTCAGAACTATCATCCCTAAATTCTTTAGATTTCTCAAAAAGTACCTGTGAATACTCTATAGCAATTTCTTCTTTTGCCATACTAACTGCTTCACGCCATGGGCTATTTATTAGTTCCTCTTTAGTGATTTGCGGCCACATATGCTCCTCCATATCAAATTAATATCACTTTCACAAACTAATAATGCCTATTATAGTTTATTATAAATTATATTATCAGATGCAAACAATTCTCTCCAGGCATCAAAAAAATAATAAGCTTTGCCTTTATTCTTTATTATCTATAGAATATATTTTGTTTTCCATTAATCTATATCCACACTCTAGCTCAGAACGTAACTCCGCTTCAGTAGGAAGATAAAGTTTATATTTAGAAGCAAATATCTGCGTATTTTGCTCAGAAAGAGTATATTTGACAATAGTTTCACTCTTATCAGAACATAACACCATTCCAATCGGAGGATTATCCCCGTCATTCATCATCTCACGAGTATAATAATTTACATACATCTGCATTTGTCCCAAATCTTGATGCGTCAAATCTCCTAATTTGAGATCAATCAAGACAAAACATTTTAAAATATAATTGTAAAATACAAGATCGATATAAAAATGCCTTCCGTCGAATGTAAACCTTTTTTGGCGGGAGACAAAAGAGAAGCCTCTCCCCAATTCCAACAAAAATTTTTGGAGATGGTCTATGAGTGCCTGTTCCAAATCACTTTCATAAAATGCGGCATTCGGCTCTAGTCCAAGAAATTCCAACACATAAGGATCGCGGATAATATCTTCCGGTCGTTTTGCAGGTTCAAGTGCATGAATCTCCGCTGCCACCTCTTCCTTTTTTTGACTGGACAAAAGCCGCTCATAAAAAAAACTGTTGATTTGCCGCTCCAATTGTCGCGTGCTCCAAGCGGATTTCAAACATTCATCAAGATAAAACTGCCGGGCCTGCTCGCTCTCCACACGCATCAGCAAACGATAATGAGTCCAGCTTAATTCGCTACGCAGTGCGTAGCTTTTTGGAAAAGTCAAATAAAACTGGCGCATATTCTTAAGGTTCGAAGCCGTAAACCCCTTGCCGAAATCAGCAGTCATCAACTTGGAAAGCTCGGAAATCAGACTTGCGCCATACTCAGCTCGAGCCTCTCCCCCTTGCCTTTCCACAATGCGCTTCCCGATATTCCAATATGCCTCTACCATAGCAAAATTGGCAGTAGCGTAGACCTTCTGACGGGCTGTTGCCAAAATTTCTTTGATTTGATTATAAAAAGAGGGATCAACAAGTTCGTTCATGAAATCGCTCCTTCGATGTGGAATACGCTAGCGGAATCTATCGTTATCCGCAATATCTGGTGTTCTGGAGAGTTCATCGCATCTTTGTCCGCAATGTACTTCTATCCTCTTTTTCAGCGCCCTCAACCCGCCTCCACATCTCCCGATACCGCTCATTCCTTACCATATCCCTGTCCCCTGCCGGGCCAAAAGCGTAATCCGCCGTTCTCTCTGCGTACCGCTGCCAGTTGCGCGCGGTTTGTGTTTCCCGGATAGTCGGGGCGCAAGCGCGGATGGTTTCTTCCACGCTCTCCCGGCTGTGGCCGTTGGAACGCAGCCGCAGAGCGATCATCGCGTCCACGCGGGAGTAATCCTCAATGGTCAGATGCCTGCGAATATTCTCCAGGTGGGCATAATAGGCCGAGGCCGTGTCGCCGGGCCGAAAGTCCGGCATCGGGAACGTCCGGCGCTCGGCCTTCCGCTTCTCGGCAGCCTCAGCGTACTCATGGTCAATCCTTCTGGCCAGAGCCAGCGCCTTGCCGCACTCCCGACGCTCCGCAAATAACAGCTTCACCTGGGGATAGCCCCCATCTTCCCGCCGATGCTTCGGCTTGCGGTTTTCAAAACCCGGCGCACGGTGAGGATGGATGCAGCCGCACAGCTTTTTGTCGCCATACTCCCGGTTCAGGCGTTCCGTAATGCGGTTGCCCACATCCCGGTCAAATTCCGTGCCCAGCCTGGGAATGGTCAGCACACATTGGTAATTCCCCGACGAGCTTTCCAACACCACGGCAGGCCGAAAGCCGTCCTCCTGTAACCTCCTCAAACCCTCACGGGTCATGTCGTCAATGAGGATGTGATGCCGGTCATCCGACAACGGCGTGTAGTAGATATTTTCGCCGCGCCGCTGGAAGCGCAGCATTTCCGGCATGTGCGCCTCCAGTTCATCCGGGGAAAAGCCTCTGGTCATGCCGCCTTTCTTGTCCAGAATGAAGGTCTTTTTGCCGCCGTCCTCTTCCATCTTTATGCAGGTCACGCGGTAGCGTTCCGCATTGACCGCATCGGCATACCTTCTGAAATCCTCAAGTTCGCGCATGGCTTCCGCTTCCTCCGCTGTCCGTTGTGGGGCGGGCGGGGCGTGTCTCGCCTGTTCCCATGCCGCGCGGTGTCGCCAACGCTCGGCCTGCCGGGACAAGCCTTGCGCCCGTAACCAGGCTTCAAAACGCGGCTTGCCGCCACGCGCCTTTTTCCGGCGCGAACGCAAAGAGAGCCGTTCCGCTCTCTGCTGCACCATCAGGCAATGCCGGGCGATATTCAGAACCGGCAAGCCGTACCTCGCCAGACGGGAAAATGCCTTTTCCCTCTCCATCCTGTGCCGTTCCTTCATCCGGGCAAGCTCGGCATTTTCCGCTGTTCCCGCTTTGTCCGACGCTCCGGCAAACGCCTCCTGATACGCCTTCCACTCTTTGAGATTGACGGAACTCACCGGCTCCAAGGCAACCTTTCCCATATCATCCGAGTACGTTCCTTCCTCAAACTCCCCCAGCCTTTTGCACAACTTTCCCATGCTGAAGGCGCGATCCACGGAAGATGCCTTCACCGCAATGTCGCCCACAAAGATGATGGCCCCCGAACCTTTTCTCTCGAAACGCAAACCTACTCCCGCCAGCCTTTCATGCAGCTCGGCCCACGATTTCGCGTTTTTGATGATGCCGTGGCCGCGTTCCTGCGCGATGCGCTGGGCGGATTTTTCGCCGGTGGCGTGTTCAAAATCCAGCGCGGCCTGCTTCGGTTTGATCTCTCTGCCCGTTCTTCTTCGCGCCAGTTCACCGTTTTCCAGTACCGCATACAGAGGATTTTCTTCGCTGGCCCAGCCCTGCTTATGCTCAACGAATGCCACGATTTTATGCGCCTCACGGATGTCCAGTCCGTTGAACGGAAGCACGACTTTTCCCGTTTCCGGATTCATCCTGTTGACCGCGATATGCAGATGATAATTGTCCGTGTCATAGTGCAGGCCATAGACGGTCTGGTGTTCGCTCAACCCCATTTTTTCAAGGAATATATCTACTACTTCCCCCACCTGTTCCCTGGAGGGTTGTTCCCCTTCCTGCCAGGAAAGTATCCAGTGGCTGACCGGCATCCTGCTATGCGACGACTCCCTCGCCAGAGCGATCATTTCCGTTTTTTGCCCCACATGCGTGGAGGACAGAAAATTTCTCCCGCCCGCGCATTCGATTTTTTCCTGCGGCTTTTTGTTGTGGGGGAAGCGGATGTAATCAACCAAGTCGCCTATCTGCCACGCCCTGGGCTTTTCAGCCTTCGTATTCTTTATTTTCTTGACGATCATGGAAGTGCAGCGAGATTTTCTGAATGGCCCAGACCAGATTTCGCAGGGCGTCTTCTTGCCGTTTCATAATGTCCGGCGGCGCGTTTGCCTGCCGAAGCGTCTCGAAATTGTGCTTGAGCAGGCCGCCGATCCGGCGCAGTTCCGCGATGGCGCTCAGGTCGAGATGCGCGGCAAGTCTGCCTCCGAAAAAACGCCGCCGCATGTATTCCGACAGGGACAGCCCGGCGATTTCCGCCTGCTCCGTGAGGCGCGTTTTTTCCCTTTCGGTGACGCGGATCGTCACCCACTTCCGCGCGGCGCTCCGGCCGCCGTCTTTCGTCTTTCCGTCTTTCATGCCTTGGCCTTTGGAATGCGAGAAGCGAAGCGCCGAGCATTCCGGGAGTCCAGAGGGCGTCAGCCCTTTGGCAGGATGGGGGTTGTGCGGGTAGCACAACCCCCATCCTGCCACGAAGAACCCGCCTCGTGCAGTGGCCGAATTGTATATATAGAAAAATGGCTCTTGACTAGTTGAGAGGATGTTCTCTGAGCATTTTTAACACCAAAAGATAGATGTTTTCCTGTCTATGGTT
>CALUUZ010000016.1 GCA_944324075.1 Candidatus Mailhella excrementigallinarum | reverse complement strand
CGCGAAGCGGCAAGCTGCACAAGGAACGCGCGAGTCCGGCAAGGATTGGCGGGGGCTTTGCGCCTCTGGCGCACCCCTCCTTTTTCAACAAAAAGAACTGAACAGCCAGGCAGCGGCCATCCAGGGGCCAAACGGCATATCAGATTTAAAGAATCCGGCGCTACGGTTAATAAGAACGAAAAAGGCCAGTCCTCCCAGGCTTCCGGCGAGAAACAGGGGAAGTCCCGGCAAACCCGCCATGCCGCCAAGAAGTGCAGCAAATTTCACATCGCCAGGGCCAACAACATTTTGTTTCGTTATGTTGCTCAGATGGTATGCACCCGCGCCACAAATTGCACCCAAAATATAATCTTCGGGAAGGACTCCGACTGACGTGGACAGAAACACTCCGCATATCAGTCCTCCCAGGGTGAAAATGTCAGGAAGTTCCCTGATGGCCACATCGATCAGACAGGCACTCAGGAGCCATACGCAAATCAGTAAGTGGATGCCAACTGTCGCTTCCCTGAAACTCCACGCCAAAAGAAATACCGCACACCCGCCAATAATTTCCGGCCAGAGTCCAAAATGAGGAGCGCGAGCGCTCCGCCATGTCAAATAGGCGTATGCAAGCCCGCGCGCAATGAAACCAGCTGCTGTTCCGATGAAAATCCATGTCAGCATAGAAATGTGCGGTGATGGAGCAGACGCACCCCTGCTTCCGGCTATTCGCTGTCCGCGTCGTATATCGCGTCCAGAGCATCCTCTTCGGACAGGGCTGTTTCCCGGAATGCTCCGGCAAGCTCGGCTTCTTCGGGATCAAATTCCACATCAAAGCCAGGAACATCGCTGATGGCCGCAAGCTTTTCATTCGTGGTCTGTTCCAGCAGCTCCCTGTCAGTGGGACGCTGGTAATTGTGCTGGATCTCCTGGGTCATGTTCTTTCTCCTTTTCAGTAGTTAACGGGAACGTCCCATGTCCTGCGACTGCTGCTGTTGCCTGAGCTGGGCGAGTTCCGCCTGTCTGGTCTGGATCGCCTGACGCACGACAGGCCCGACCTGACGCTTTACAGCATCTTTGCCCAGACAGCTCTTTACCGCAAGATCATTGAAATCGGTGAAGTCTTTTCCCGTTTCCGCCGGCGCGAAAACCGGGAAGACGGAAACCCCTCCGACTTCCTTCGCTGCCTGTTCCGCATGTATCCGGCCCGTATTTACCTTTATGGCCCGATCATCGTCACCTGCAATGACTATCGGCTTGTCGGGGAACTTTTCATGCAGCGCCCTGGCCACGGACGCGAGATTGCCGGAATCGAAGGCCGCAACGGTGGCGATACCCAGTGTTTCCGCTACGCTGCACGCCGTCGCGTAGCCTTCGCAGATGACGATGGCCGGGGCATTGCGGACAGCATTCATTCCCCCCACGGGATGGAAACATCCTTCCTTGCGGCTTCCCAGGGCGAACCGTTTGCTTCCGTCCGCGTTGATATACTGCATCGTCCAGATTTTCCCGTGCACATCATGCGCTGGAAGGCAGAGTGTTCCTTCCCTGCCGGCCATGCCGCCGGCATGAACCTCAATGCCCTTGGCCGTGTGATACGGCAAGGGACTGTCGGCTGCCTGCATGTAGCCAAGCTGATATTGTACCCGTTCGGCTGCCTTGCGATACTGCTCCTGCAATGCCGCCGCATGTTCCTGTTTTCTCGCCTGACAGGACGCCTGAAATTTCTCGCGGTTTTCCCGCGAAGGCAGGGGGCCGGAACATTTCCAGCGCATTTCTTCGCCTGTACGGTTATCCTTCATGTATCCCGCCGGGCGTCCGTCAAGATAGCCGATATAGAAACCGGATTTCTGTCCCGGTTTGTCATCAGCCGTCTGAATACGATACGGCTTGCCGTCCATGACGGGATGTTCTCCCTCCACGACAAAATTCATGGAACGCATGGCCTCCGCGAACTCTTCCCGTGGATCAGGCGCGGGCATCTGCTCAGGCTGCCTGCCCGGCATCCATCTGGCCAGTTTTTCCATATCAGCTTTCGGCCCGACATACCAGCTGACGGCAATGGAATCCCATTCCGCTCCCGCTTTTTTGGCTTCCCTGTGTTCCCTGTAGGGGACTGCCAGATATATGCGGCTGGAATCCCGCGATCCGCTGAGATTCTGGGCCTGTTCAGTCCGGGATTGACGGTTTTGCGGCAGCCATGCGGCAAAAGGCTCGACGCTGCGCCCGGAAGGGACATACCATTGCTTGCGCTGACGATCCCAGCCAGCGCCGAGTTGTTTTGCCTGGCCTTTCTCCCGGTAGGGAACATTCAGATACACACGTTTTTCCACGGGCTGTTCCTGGCGTTCAGGCATGGTTGCTTTCGCTTCCGGAGCCTCAGTCTGGCGCTCCATCCCCGGAATCCGGCGGCTGAACTTTTCCTGGGAAATTGCACTTTTGGCGTACTCATCCTCAAGCTGCTCAAGTTCCTTGACTTCGGCATTGTAATTTTCCTCATATCGGTAAAGACGTTCGTAAGCATTTTCCAATATCTTTCTATCGTATGAGGTAACTTCGATATTACGCTCGCTTTTGTCATGGATTTCTTTTTCAATATTTTTAATAGAATCTTTTTCTGCTGATATGTTTCTTTCCAATTCCCAGACGGATCTCCTTTGATGGTATAGATATAGGCGTTGAGTTGAGTTTTTCAATTCATCTTTATCCTGTGGTGTAATTTCAATGTCATTCATATTTTTATCTTGAATTTCTTTTTGAAGTTTTATGTTAAATTCTTTTTCTTCTGATATTTTCTTTTCCAGTTCCACAATGGATAATTTTTCTTTTTCCTCCTTGCCCTGTTGCTGCTCCTGTTCCCGATCCAATTCCATGACATATTCAAAAATCTTGCCTGCATCGGCGCTGGCCCGGAATATTTCTTTCGGATCCTCCCGGAGAACCTTGATCCAGCTCTGGACATACGCGGCATGGTTCTCCATGCCGAGATTCGGAATGCCTGTTTCCATGGAAAGCAGCATACTGGCGATTTCCGCCCGTAATTCTTCTCTGGCGTATGCCTCGCTTCCGAAAGGATGATGGATATCCCGAGCCAGTCTGCTCTCGTGTCCTGTCCAGTGGCCAAGTTCGTGTAGCGCCGTGGAGTAATAACCTTCCTGATCCTTGAACTGCTCCTTTAAAGGTAAGGTGATGGTGTCTGTGGATGGGGTATAGTACGCTTTGGATTGAGAGCGATGCTCAATTCTGGCTCCGGACTTCGCAAGCAGCTCTTCCGCCTTTTCCACCGGACTCCATGAATGCACCGGAGTCTCCTTCTCCAATGGCGGCAAGCCTTCAATCTGTTCAGCATTGAAGACGTAGGAAATGAAGGGACGCGGGCGTTCCAGCCTGACCTCCTCCTTTATCTGCTTTCCGTCCGCATCGAGCTTCGGCTTTCCGTCCTCATCCAGAACCGGCTGCTTTCCTTCAAATCTCCAGTAGATGATGCGTGTTCCGTGTTCGCCCTTGCGAACCCGCGCACCGATCTCGCCGGCTTGCCTGAACGTCATCCATCGTGGATCCTGATATCCCTGCATCAGCAGATTAATGACGTTTCCGCCGTGATATTCTTCCCCGGTAGTAGGGTTGCGTGGAAGTCCACCCTGGACAGCTTCCCAGGGACGCTGCCACGGGGCAGTCCCCTTTTGCAGCTGATCAATCAGCTTTTCCGCAACTTCCTTGTAAAAGTCCTGTTCCTTGGCCATGAATTTCTCCTTGTGTGAAAAATGGTGACTCTTCGGGACAAGCAGCTGATCAAAAATCTCTTTGATTTGTGGGGAGCAGGTGACAGATTCGGAATGAACCAGGCGGGAATACAGTTTTGTCAGCCAGTCTTTCAGTCTGTCGAATGCCTTTCGCAGATTTTCTGAAGGAGCTTCTCCTCTTCTGAGATATGCCAGAAAAGTATCCGCAAAAGCTTCTTCCTGATGCCGCGTCCAGGCGCTTCCCGCATAAGGCGCGCCGAAATGATCACAAACGGTTTTCCAATCCTGCCTGGCGCTTGTGGAAGCGCCCTTCATGGTTGCTCCCATTTCCAGCACCTGACGGAGCCAGTGTCCCATCTCGTGGCCGGCTGTACTTATGTCCGCTGATTCAAAAAAAGTGATGACGCCTTTGCCGATTTCATCCGGACGAATCTGAAACTGGCGGTAACTGCCCATTTCGCGGGCTACGGTGAGATTATCGAGATGATTGCGGGATTGGTAAAACGTGGTCAGAATATTGATGGCCTTGTCGTCAAACACGACAAAACAGCGTCCGTCCTGCCAGCCTTCATAGGTGATGCCCTTGACGCCGTACTCGTTCAGGAGCCGCGATGCGGCCATATCGGAATTGCCGCCACCTTGGTAGAACAGTCTGTTGGAAATCAACTTGTAAATCCTGGCCCCGGTATATTTATTCATACTACGGATGAAAAATAGACTGTCATTGCCATCCGCATCCGTGACATTTATTTCAGGATGCTCAAGAAACAGCTTTTCAATGGCCTTCCGCACTTTCTCCGGCTGTTCATTGAATCGTTTCTGCTCATCCAGCAGCACATCGTTTTCAGGAATGTCCACCTCGAAAAGCTGGCCCGGTTTCTTCTTCTGGATACCTCCTTCAAGAAGTTTGAGAGCTTTTTCTTCAACTTCAATCGAATATGAAGCATCTTTTTTCAAAATTTCAATGGCTTCTTTTATTTCTTCTATAGCGGCATCAATGTCTTTATTGTTATCGGAATACGTCCGCAATGCATACGAAACAGGTTCGTATCCACCTATTTCATTGCCGTTTTCTTCGCGCCATACATCATACAGGTTGGATTCATCAACAATGTACGATTTACCATCAAGAACATACTTTTCTTTTGAATTGGCAAGAACCTTTCGGTAGCCCTCACTCACCTCTCTGCTTTTCGCGAAATACAGCCCCCAGCCATGCGCTTGCGCCCCTTCGCCCGTGCCTATGGAGTCAAGGCGGAACTCGTTGAAGCGATGGGGTGTGCCGTGGTAGGCGGATTGGAAAAGAATATTGGGGTTTTCCGGATCAAACGTGCCTGTGTTGTCTGAAAAGGAAGGAGCTATCTGATTGTAGGCTTCTTCATAGGATAAGGCATTGTTTTCGGCAAAAGCCGCAATAACATGCTCAAAGATTTCAGCATACGCAGCGGCCTGTTCTTTGGTGTACGGTCGGGCATTATTCCTGGTTGCTTCCAGAATGGCTTCCTTAAAGTCTTTCATGGTCAGTTCCAGAGGAAAACAGGTTCAAGAGAAGTGAGAACAGCGCTTGCCGGAATGATCCCGAAATATCGGCTGTCGAAAGACAGCGGATGAGGAGACATCAGTACAACTTCCTTGTAAAGTTTCCTGTGAACCGGCATTTCCACATGCCCAAGCCTGAGAGACTGCCGCTGGCTGTTTTTCAGGTGTTTTCCATTAATTGTTACCCCTGCGGGGGAAATTTCCACGAAATCCCCCTCGGTCGCGGCAACCTGTTTGATCAGATAGCCGAGTCCGCCGGGACAAAGCCCTGGCGAGAGCAGGCCAACCCCCAGGGCGTCATGAAATATCGGACGATCCGGAGGGCATACCAGAACGAGATCGCCTTTCCGTATGAACTCCCGCGCCTCTTTCCGGTAGATCCCCCTGGGAAAGCTCCCGGTCGTATTGATGACAAGGTTCCGCTGGAGCAGCGTACCGGCTGCAAAAAGAAAAAGAAGGAAGAACAGGGTTAGTCTGAAGGCACAGCGCATGGCTGCTCCTCCGGGGCTTTCACGTCCACGGGACAGGCTTTCTGCTCCTGTGAACTTGCTGAATCTTCAAGTTTTACCTGCCCTGTCTGTCGTTCTCCAAAAGTTTCCGAAGCAGCCGGAGGATCTATCTGCGCTCTGGAGACAAAGACGGGATCCAGAAACCACGGCATCTGTTTGCCGAATATTGCGGGAAAACCGGCCATGTACAGCAGCATGCTTCCCCCCTTGATCATGAGTTCCCCCTTTTTTTCGGGAGGGGGCATCCTCATGCACTCGTCCGGAGTCATGAGAGGCCGGGAAACTTCCTGGAGAGAGCGGGAGACATTCCCCAAAATGGCATCCATCCGGCGTCCGCTGACTGTAACCTGTTCCTTTACCACAGTCGTTGTGCCGGTCAGTTTCGAGAGATATTCCGCCGTCTCCAGCTTGTTTGGCTGGAAGGCGTTCTGGATATGGCAGTTGGACGATATGGCCTCATCCTTGCCGTAACCGATTTCCTCACTGCGAAGCTGGGACAAATCCTGACAGATCAGGTAGAAGCGTATCCCATAACCGGCCAGAAACGCCAGGGACTCCTGGACGATTTCAAGTTTTCCCAGGCTGGGGAACTCATCCATCATCATGAGCAGCTTATGCTTGTTTCCGCTTTTGGCTCTGCGGGAGGCTCCCTGCGGCCTGATTGACTGGCCATGCAGAAGTCGGGCTATTCTTTCTCTGCAACTGAAAGGCTTGGCTTCCGTTTTCTCGAATGTCATCTTGTCGGCCAGAACCCGGCAGATCATGTTGACCAGTATGCGCACGAGGGGACGCAATCTCGTCTTGTCCGCAGGCTGAGTGACAATATAAAGACTGACGGCCTGGCCTTCTGTATTCACGATATCCTTAATCTTGAATCCGGATTTCCTGGTATTGGTGGCCACAACAGGATCACGGAACAGCGCAAGATAGGATTTTGCCGTGGACAGAACGGAGCCTCGTTCCTTCTCCGGGCGATCAATCATGTCCTGGGCGCTTTTGGCCACTGCGGGATGCGCATTATTCTGATCTTCTTCCTTGCCGGAGTAATGACCGAAGGTTTTCATCTCCTTCCACACGTCATCTGTTGATTGAGTGGGATTGGCAAGCATGGCGTCCACACCGGCAAGAGAAGCGTCAACCCGCGGATCCCATTGGGCTTTGTAGAGAAGATGCAGAATGCAGCCTACGAACAACGCCTGGGAGGTCTTCTGCCAGTGGTCATTCAGGCCGCGTCCGTCAGGATCGACGATCATGGTGGCAAGGTTTTGCGCGTCGCTGATCTCGTATGCGGTTCCGAGTCTGATCTCTTCCATCGGGTTCCAGCCTATGGAACCTTTCTCGGCGGCAGGCTCGAAAAGCAGCACCTTGTTTCCGGCATGTTTGCTCCTCCATCCGGCGGTATAAGCCCACAACTCCCCCTTAAGGTCGGTAATGACGCAGCTGTGCATCCAGGTGAGCAGGGTGGGGATGACAAGGCATACCCCTTTGCCCGATCTCGTGGGTGCAATGCACAGGATGTGTTCACTGCCGTTATGACGGAGATAGTGCAGCCTGCCTTTGGCGTCTTCCCATCCGCCCACATAGACTCCATCGTTCACGAACAGGTTGGCCCGTTTAATGTCCTTTTTATCCGCCCAACGCGCCGAACCATGAAGATAATCCGTACCCGGATCCATCATCCGGGAAAGCGCCATTGTCAGAAAAAGCAGCAGGATGCCCGCCACGCAGACGCCCACTGAACCGCATCCGATGAACAGTGAAGGATTCTGGTCATACCAGTTCAGTGTCCATGAAATGATTTTCCACGGCGCATAGAAATAATTGAAATGTGTCCCAAGAGCCTCCTGATAGCCCAGCCTCCATGCCGTTGCCTGTGTGCCGGCTGTCAGGGAAATCAGCAGGATGAGCAGAACCGCGACGATACGCGCGGGCCGTGATATCCTGGAGTGCCCCCGCATGATAACCGGAAGCATGGATTGATTGCGGTTTTTCAACATACGCTACCTCGAATAGCCTCTGCTTTGAATGATGGGAGCCAGAGACTCCTGGCGCATCCGTTCCAGAGCGGGATCCCTGAACGAAACAGGTATGCGCTGGGTTGCCGCGACCTCGACAACCTTTCTGGCCTGCTCCGGCGTCATGTCGAGCGAGATGGGGACACGGCCATGCTGCCTCACAACCCTCTCCAGCGCGCAGCCAATTATTGTTTCATCAGAGTGCGGCGGGATACTCACCCCGCGTCCGTCATCCCTGCATCCATCCTTGAAGAGCAAGGTGCCTTTCAGGGTGATTTTCACCGCATCTTTCAGTTGTGGTTTCTGTTTTGCCGAAACAGTCGGCATGAGAACACCGCGCCCGGAGAATTTTGCCTTCCATTCCTCTCCGTGCTGTCGCGCGCGAATCGCTTTCAGTGCGTCGGCATTACCGGCCTTTGCCTCATTTTCAAGCCATGTACGCCATGACAGGTTTGGTCTCTCCTGGAAAATTTTGTGGCGCTCGCGCGTATATTTGGCCAGGATTGCCTGCCTCTTTCTTTTCGCTTCACTATGCTGCATCGCATACAGAATGCGCTTGAGAACCTGCCCCTTGACCACATGCTTTGTGATCGCGCGTTTCAGATCCGAATCGAAGGAGGAAAGCTCGCCCTCTCTGCGCTGCTGGAGTTCCACAAGCTGTTCTTTTCGGAGACGATCCTGCTGCTCCCGCCATGCCGTATAGCGATTCCACAATTCTTTCGTGTCTCGTCGGGACAGCGGCATCGGACGTTTTGAATAAGACCTCTCAGCCTTCACGTTCTGAACCTTGCCGGGAACAAATGCGCCAAGTCGAGCCTCAAGATTTTTTTTGGACATCTTTCTGTCTACGGAACTGGCCTTCACATGAAGTTTGCCGGATGTGATAATCAGTCCGTTGCCGGCTTCCTTCATGCCAAGGCCATTTTTGGCCAGAGTTGTATGAAGCTCTTCCCAGCTCGTCGCTTGCTTCATATCGTCCAGGACATTACGCTGGATCCAGCCGATAAGGGATTCCATATCCCCGGCTATTTCCATGCTTTTTGCCGCCGTTTCCCGCGCTTCACTCCGGAAGACGTGGTTGTCGGGAACAAGGGAATAGCGCTGCTCCAATATCTTTGAAATGTCCGCGAGTTTCGCCTGATCGTAAAACGGTTCGTGAATTGTCAGCTGTCTGGGATGAATTTTGTTGATGGCAATGTGCAGATGAGGGTTCTCCGTATCCCCATGAAGGACGCTGATTCGCTGATGAGCGACAAAACCGAGTTTTGAGCATACCCGTTCCTCAATTTCAGCCAGTTGCCTTTCTGACAGGTTTTCATGGAAGGAAAGAACCACATGATAGGTTTTGTCACCCTGCGCGCGGGTGTTCATCTTCTGCGTGGCAAGCATTTCCAGCGCAGCCCATTCCGCGTCCTCCTTTTCGTCGCAGTTGCTGATGCGGACGCTTTGCACACGCTGGGAGTTCCCCTGGGAACTGGTCAGGTAGCTCACCAGTTTCAGCATGTTGCTCTTTGAGGCATCGTTCATCCGCAGGGCTCGGGCAATCATGGCGTCCTCAGTTTTTAATCAGATCCTTTATCGCGGATCGTACCTGCTTCTGGTTTTCTGAAATTTCATCCAAAAGTTTCATTGTTGCAAACTGAAGACGTTCTCCCGTCATTCCGTCAAAACGTTCCTCATTGGAGAGCAGCAGTTTCAGCAGCCCGCCAAGTCTTCCCATATCTCCTTTCAGGCGGATCAGTTCTCGTGCCTGTTCAGCGTTGACGTTGCTTTGAACCCGATAGCCTATGCTCACGTTTCTCATATATTCCGAAACACTTTTACCGGTAGCCAGAGCGTTTCGGATGATCTGAGTGCGTTCAGTCTCAAGGCAATAAACCTTGAGAGGGGGCTGATTACGTCTGAGTTCTTTTTCTGGCGTTGAGTCCATTCTTGCCTCGCAGAGAGCCTCGCAGAGCAGGATGCCGTTGAGCGCTTGCGCGAATAAGGCGTGATGGGGCCTGTGGGCCTACATCACACATCCTGCCCTCTTGCAAAGCAAGATTACGCCAAAAAAAATTCTGTTCAACTTGCTCCTTGACAATTATTTTCTGCAATTGCAGACTTTTCAAAAAAAATTGCATGAAAACCACAGAAATTTGCATGGATTCCAAAAATTGCATAGAAACTAAAAAAAATTGCATGGATTTCAATAAAATTAGCATGAAATAATTTTTAGAAATCTGTATAACGGGACTTGTGAGGAATGACATGATGGATAAAACCAGTCGCTTAATTTCAGTCCTCCGGGCGGAGTCCGTTGACCCTCAAGCAAAAAAAACGGCGGATTTTTACAGAAATGAGATACAGATTAGAGAGGCAATTGCCGCTGGATGGAAACTCATCAATATATGGAAACACCTGAAAGACCATAATGAATTTTCAGGAGGGTATCATTCCTTCCTTCGTTATGTAAAAAAAATGTCGGCCCAGACATCTGTGTCGGCTGTACGATCCAGCACACAGAAGAAGACTCATGCGAAAGATGAGAAGCGTTTGGCAATGGAGCTGGCTGAAATGACGCTTAATATTCTGCCCTCTGACCCAGGGATAGGTCAGAAAACACTCGCTCTTTTCCTTGGAAAACAGGATGAAATCAAAGAAGCGATTGAAGCTGGCTATCGCCTGAAAACAATCTGGAAAACATTGCGTGAGATGAAGGCTTTTGACGCCAGCTATAACTGCTTTACCTGGTATGTACGAAAACACCTTACCGGAGAAGAAATCGAGTCAGCCGTGACACCAGCAACACTTGTACAAGAAAAAAGTGAGGCCAAATCACATATCATGAGTGCTGATAAATCTTCCTCTGATGGAGCTTCTGGCACCGTTGCACGAATGCCAGATAAAAAACATACAGGAAAAGCTTCCGGCGGCTTTGATCACTTCATTTATAATCCTGCCTCCATCGACAAGGATTCCCTTATCTAACCTTTAACTCAAAGGATTTCTTATGGCTAAAGTCCATCTCTTTCTCCAGGGAAAGGGCGGCGTGGGAAAATCTTTCTGCGCTTCCATGCTGGCACAGTACCTGCTTGATCATGACCGGACACTGATCTGTATTGATACCGATCCGATTAATGCAACATTTTCCGGCTATAAACGCTTTCAGGCAAAACGGATCGAAATCCTGAAGGATAACCGCATCGATCCCTTGCAGTTCGATGGTATCATCGAGCAAATTTTTAATGCAGGAGAACAGGATTCCATAATTGTTGACAACGGAGCCTCAAGCTTTGTTGCCTTCTCGGAATTTCTGCTCACCAGCAAAGTGCCCCAAATGCTTAGTGCTGAAAAACATTCCATTATCATACATACTATCATTACAGGCGGAGATGAGCAGGCGGATACGGTAGCGGGATTTTCGGCCCTGGCCACACATTTTTCCGAGCCGGTAAAGATTGTCGTCTGGCTCAACCCTTATTATGGCCCTGTCGAAGCGGACAAGAGTTTTGAAGATTTCAAGGTATACAAGCAGCATGAGAAAAGGGTGGCATGTCTTGTTCGTCTGCCGGATTTGCCGAAAGATTCCTTCGGTATCAACATCGCTCAAATGCTTAAATCCCGTCTCACCTTTGCGGAATCTCTCGCCAAGCCCGATCTGCCCATCATGACCAGGCAACGCCTCAAGCTCGTCCAGGAAGAAATCAACAATCAAATAGCCGAACTCAGGGAGAACTTGTAATATGAAGCCTTTTGACGAATACCTGACCGATATATACAAGGCATCGAACATACCTATACAAGGTAAGGATCCACTAGTAGCCCTGTATCATCTCCTTTTGATTTTTGAAAAGGACTTTACACAGTTTATGGAGGAGCAGCGTCGCCAGATGACCTCTGTCCTCGAACTGGAGCAGCACAAGTGGCAGGGACAGAGCAAGGCCAGAGCGGAACAGATCATTGAAAAAAGTCTGGAAATAGCTCAAAAACAATCCCGTGACGTGTTTGATTCACAGACGGCATTGCTCTGGCAAAAGTTCAATGAGATCTTCAATTCGCGCATGGAGGAACTGAAGGTCATTGATGCCAGGCTAAGTCTGCTGGGGAAACTGAATCTTGTCTGCATGGGCGGGCTGTTTGTCCTTTTCTGTGCCATGCTGGTCTTTTTCTAATGGAGGGCTGTTGCCATGCCGGATTATGCCGAAATTTTTTGCGCCAATATTCAGCGCGTTCAGAAAGAGAGAAAACTTAACAAAGTTACCCTGGCTGCGATATCAGGAGTCAGTCCATCAATTGTCACGGATATCATCCAGGGAGCGCCAAACCCCAGCCTGAAAACAATGCAGAGCTTTTCGGATGGGCTGGGTATACCGCTGCCAATCTTGCTGAAACCTGCGGACGCTGACGAATGGAAGGCAATGAACAGCGCGGTTCAAAACATACCAACGGAGGAAAAACCGAAGATTTCTGTCCCTGACGGGTACGGAATGCTTGAAGACGTTGTTTTGCCGCAAGCCAAGATTGAAATCATTCAGGATTGGGTGAAACAGACTCGCCGGACTCCGCGCAAGCCTCGGCACAGCGGACAAGGCGGCGAAAATGAATAGCAAAAGGCCGTCCAGTTGGACGGCCTTTTATAAAAGCAATTTCTGTTTATTTTTTGAGCCAAGCCAGGATGGCTATCTCTATTGCGCCGGAAATCGTGCGTCCGTCTGATGCCGCTTGCCGCTTGAGGTTTTCAAACACCTCTGCCGAGATTGCAAGCCCAACTTTCTTTTTACCCCCCCCCGTACGAGGGCGGCCAACTTTTTTTTTACCCTCCACGCTTATCTCTCCTCCTCTTTCGGGCGGCCCATACCGTTTTGTACTGCCTGCCTGTCATCTGCGCGATCTCCCTATCGCTCATACTCCAATCCACCTCACTCCAATCCAGCCATTTTGGAGTTACACATTGCGGCTCCGGTCTGCCTGATCGCTTGGCGTCGGCTTTTCGCTGGCGGTACAATCGGGCGAGTTTTTGACACTCATCCGAGCAGTAATGCTGATGGGGACGATCACAGAATAGTTTACCGCACCATGCGCATGGCCGCGCTGTCGCTCTCCTTTTTGCATTTCTGGCGGGGTTTATTGCGGCGGCTCGCGTGCGGTAGTACTCCAGCCCCTGTGCAGCGTCCGCCTCTTTGATGGCGCAGGGGGCACAGTCGGGGCAATAGCGTTGATTAGCTCCACGCAGAACGTAGGGTTGTCCGCATATCACGCATGGATAGACCTCGCCAAGGGTGCGGGTCTCTGCCCCTTGCCTCTTCCGCGCCTTGTGCCGTCTGCACGCCTCGGCACGGCGCTCATGACGACATTTCGGACAGTACCAGGCGCGGGGTCCGCCTGGGAAAACGGCCCCGCACGACCGGCATGTACGATCTCTCAGGTTAGCCGAGGACAAGATTTTCCTCGGCTAACTCAAGATATTTGATCAAAAATTCTTCTTCATCACAGGGAGCAAACGCATGGACGCGCTCCCGAACCTCGTCATCCATGAGATTTACAATAGCGTCCCACAGATTGAGACGAAGTATCTCCGGCATGGCGTCATGGGCGCTGGTAAAGGTAAGCCCGTTATCAAGGGAAATTTCCCTGGGTTCATGCATTGTGTTGTTCATGGTACCATTCTCCTTGTTCCCTTTCGTTGAAAACAGAATGCCGTTTTTGGATAATTTTGTCAAGAAAAAATTAGAAAAAATGTTACAAAAAAGCTGAACAAGGAACGCGCGAGTCCGGCAAGGATTGGCGGGGGCTTTGCGCCTCTGGCGCACCATCTCCTTTTTTTGTTATTTTTGAAAAAAAACTAAATATTTCAAATATTAACCTAATACAAAGAAAGACCGCCCTTCAGGACGGCCTTTTGCTTTTTACGAAAATCAGCGGAGTGACTTAAAAACCTAGCCAGCCGAAACCTTTGGCCATGATAGCCGCAAGAGCAAGACCTATACCGAACTGCCACTTGAGAAGGCGAAGCTCAAGGGTCTTTATATCTGTCTTCAGTTCAGCGCGAACCTTTTCGATATCTGTTTTCAGTTCAGCACGAACCTTTTCAATTTCGAGACGAACATCTTGTACATCGCCTTTCGTAGCCAATTCTTTTCGAGAAGATTCATCATAGCTTTCTATTAACCGCTGGAAAGCATTATTCTGTGCCTCCAGCTCCTCACGCAAGACTATAGCCTGAATTTCCGCCTGCTGGCGGGTGAAGCCCGCTTCTTCCAGCTTTTTGGCGTATCCCAGAGAATCAAAGGTAATGGCAGTCATAACGGCTCCTTACTTAAGTTGCTAATTAAGCAATTTTAAAGGGGTTGTCAAAATCGTCAGCCATAGAGTGGGGGGACGATCAAGCATAACAGGTGACGCGGATAGGCTTGCCGCTCCATTTTTTCAGAATGAAGCATTCGCCATAGACAACTTCTTCATTACCGGAAAGAGTAACTTTCCGACGCTCCGGCTTGTCTCCCCTAACTTTGCCGGGCCGGGCTTCTCCTCTGAAACCTGCCCATGTGGTGACGTTATTCAGTCTGTTCAGGACAACTTGTTTCGGGGTACGTTTTTCCACACGATAAAAGCTGGCGTTGGTTTGCTCATACCCCCATACCCCTACAAGAATGTCACCTGCGCAAAGGCGGGAATCAGTCACAGCGGCAGAGGAAAGAGAGGAAGCGAACATGGTTTTCTCCTTTGGAGTTATCCTGCCTTATGGCGGCAGTGGTTGAACTTCACCTGTGGATGAGTTCAACCACGCTGCCGCCATAAGGCGGATACGCCAGAGAAGATTATGCCTTGATGCGGCGAAGCCGAACCTGGAGGATGTCGGGGGAAAGCCCATGACAAGCCGCCAGCCGGATGAGGGCGTGACGCGGAAGCGCAGACGCGAAGCGGCAAGCTGCACAAGGAACGCGCGAGTCCGGCAAGGATTGGCGGGGGCTTTGCGCCTCTGGCGCACCCCACCTTATTAAGTTAAGATCATGGAGTATGGAATTGGAGGACACATGAATATATATCAGGCTGGCCCGCTATTTTCCGAGGCGGAAAGACAGTGGCATGTCAAGTTCAAGTCATTCTTGAAAAATGCGGGGCACACTGTCATCTGGCCGGGGGATTTGATATCTCCCCTTGAGGTGGAGGATTGGGGAACGGATGCTCCCCGGCGCATCATGGAAATTGACCGTGATGCCATACTGTCCTGTGATGCTGTGGTGGCAATGCTCGATGGCGTCCAGGTGGATGACGGCACAGCCTGGGAAATAGGCTTCGCCTATGCACATGAAATTCCCGTAATAGGGATACGGACAGATTTCAGGCAGGGCGGGGATACCGCTCATTCTTCTGTTAATGCCATGATCGAGGGCAGCGTTGTTGGAATTGCCCACGATATTGAAGGTGTACTGAAGTTTCTGGAGAAGCTGGCATGAGCCTGTACAAGCGTGAATATCAATTTGGAAATTACCTGATCCGTCTCATGGAGCGCAGTCGGAAGGACGGCTCATCCAGTTTCCGGGTTGAGGAAAAAAACGAAAAAAATGTGCGCCTGGTGGGAGAGTATGAAGATTTCAGCGCGGCGGCTGATGCTGTTGAATCTGTCGCTCGGGAACATGGGGATACCCTGTTTGAACGGCCTGTCCTGGAGCAGCCACACCAGAATGATTTCCGCTGCCGCCACGGGCGAAGGGAAGGCAGTCTGATGCTCTGTGAGTTGCCTGCCGAAGAGATTGGCGCGCTTCCTGTCTGGACGAACAAGGAGGATGGGCGGGTTATCGTCACCCCGTACTGGTGTCTCCATCGGTGTACCAGGAGAGGGGGAGCTGGGCATATATGATGGGTGTATAACTGTACATAATCAAACTCAGACAATTTTGCGCTCTTTTATAACTTCGCCAATAATTTCAATGGCGACTCTTTTTGTATCAGGCGACAGTTTGGCATATCTATGAGTCATTTCGAGGGTCGTATGTCCTACCAATTCTCCTATTGTCAGGAGCGGCACACCTTTCATTGCCAGCCAGCTGCAAAATGTATGCCTCAATGTATGAAATACAAATTTGTGTTTTTGTTCCTTTACCGATTTGTTGAATCCCATTGCATTAATAATATATCCAAATTGTTCAGAAACTTTATTTGTGCTTAACTTTTGCCCGCTTTTTTTTATAAAAAGATAATGTTCTCTGTTTTTAATAAGTTTTTTCAGATCTGAAACTATTTCGCTTGATATGTATGAAACTCTATTACCTGTTTTTCCGTTAACATAAATTATTTTTGAATCAAAATTTATATTTGATGCTGTTAAATTTAGAACTTCACCAAGACGCATCCCTGTGTATAATGATATTTTTGCTATATAATACAGGTCACATGAAATAAGTGTTAAATCGTCTAAAAATCTGTTTGCCTCAGCAGGCGTAAGGTATCTTTCGCGCTTGTCATCGGAAGAAGGTAGGTGAAACACTGGCAAACTCCCTTTATAAAGACCCCATTCTGCGGCTTTTTTCAATACACGACGTAAATCGGCAAGGATTGTACGCACAGTGCTCGCTTTTAATCCTGACAGCCCCAGATGGCTTTTCTGTGTCAGAAGTTTTCTTTTTAACTTTTCAACCTCAAGACTTGTTATGGATGAAATTCTATAATTCCTAAATTCAGGCAATATATAACGATTAATGCGATTAAGAATATGTGTTTTCCCTTTTAAATTTGGAAACCAGTTCTGTTTATATTGCTCCCATACATCATGAAAAACAGGGTCATATATGAAAAGTTCATCTTTGGATTTCTTTTTTGTTTTTTTTGTTCTTAAAGAAATAGCATCCTGAATGGAAATCCCTTCAGATTTCCATCCGACTTTTTCATATTTCAGCTTATTATTTTCATCATAATACATGATATCATAACATTTATCCTGCTGACCATCACTGCAAATACGTATAGGACTGGTTCTCACATAAACTCCCGGATAACGAGTTTTTACTCGTCTTCCAGGATAGAAATTTTTCTTTGGCACTTTTTTCTTGTTGTGCATCTCCTTTTTTTTCTTTATGCGCTCGTTTCTTAGCGATACTGCATCGTCAACAGAAAATCCCTCAGATTTCCAACCAATATTTTCGTATTTATATTTGTTATTATCATCATAATAAACAATGTAGTAGCATTCATCAGGCTGACCCTCGTAAAAACGGGAGCCATTTGTCCTGACATATACGCCAGGGTATGCGCTTTTCCTCCGCCAGAGTTTTTTGTCATTTTCTTGGCCCATAATCTTCCGCTTGATTTTGTTTTATCAATAGGCTAACCTGTTGACTTATAAAAGGAGGCGCTGGAAAAAGCAAGATTTTTTCAAGAGAAAGTCTAAAAACTGCCTGATTTTACTGATTAAATCGGCTGCTTAACATCTCGTTTCAGCTTACTGCCAGATATTAGGTAAACTTTTTTGAAAATGTTCCCTTGCCGCGCTGTTCAGGGCCAGAAGTCCTTCCTTGAACAGATCGCGGCGCAGAAGCGCCGTCTGATATCCCTGCGTGGGAGCGCCGGGAAAGTGATGGGGGCCGGCCGTATATTCCCGGGCATTGTAGCCGTAGGCTCCGGCCAGCTGATTATCCATAAAGTAGGGGACGGCGAGCTCCACCGCTCCAGGCCCGGTTTCGTCCCCGGGAAAAATCCTTTCCGCCGCGGCGGAAAGGGTGGCGAATTCCAGCTCGTTGCTGCAGAACATCCAGCCGCGGGAAAGAGGCTTGTTCCGCGCCCCCGTATGGTCTGCATGCGAATCCGCGCTGTCCCCCCTTCCGGTCTTTGACTCCGCCATGGAAGAACCTGCAAGGCCGAGCGCCGCTGCCGCTCCGGTGAGCATGCCGGTATAGCGCAGGAAGGTGCGCCTGCTTAAATCATGTGTATCATGCATATGCTCTCTCCTTTTTCTGAATATGAACGTCATCGGTGATGAGCGCCATGATTTTTGGCCGGAGAGCCGCTGGGGATTTCCCGCTTGACGTTCATGAGGTCGCCTGATATCTGTATCAAACAATCTTGATATGGATGCATGACAGGTGATATTATGTCCGCCGCTCTCCGTTACCTGAAAGCTCTTTCCGATGAAACGCGTCTGCGCCTTGCGCTGGTGCTCCAGCGCTACGAGCTTTCCGTCAATGAGCTGGTCACTCTGCTGGCCATGGGGCAGTCGCGGGTATCGCGGCATCTGAAGATTCTGGCGGAAGCCGGGCTTATCCATGCCCGGCGCGACGGGCTGTGGGTATTCTATTCCGCCATGGAAGGCGGGCCGGGGCGGCGTTTTCTGGACAGTGTGCTGCCGTTTGCGCTGGAAGATTCTTCCGGTCGGGCCGATCTGGATATGGCCGCGCGCATCATTGAAGAGAGAACAAGCCGGACGCGGCAGTTCTTCAACTCCATTGCCGAAGACTGGGACGAGCTGAACCGCGAGGTGCTGGGCGAGTTCCGTCTGCCTGAGGCGGTTGTGGATATTCTGGAGCATCACAGGGCAGAGACTTCCCGCCTCTGTGAGACCTGCGTGGATCTGGGCTGCGGTACCGGAGAGGTGGTGGAACTCTTGCGTCACAACTGCCGGGAGGTTATCGGCGTGGACGGTTCCCCCCGCATGCTGGAGCTGGCCCGTCGCCGTTTCGGCGAGGATTCCGCCGGGGTTTCCCTGCGTATCGGTGAACTGGATCATCTTCCCCTGCGTGACGGTGAAGCGGACTTTGCCTGCATTAATCTTGTTCTCCACCATCTTTCCCGTCCGGAGGACGCCCTGCGCGAGATCGCCCGTGTGGTGCGTCCGGACGGGCTGCTGCTGATCTCGGACTTTGACCGCCATCAGCAGGAAAACATGCGCGCCGTTTACGGTGACCGCTGGCTGGGATTCACTCGTGAAGACCTGGACGCCATGCTGCGCGGCGCGGGCTTTGAATCTGTGGAATACCGCCGGGAAGATGTCAGGATGGGCCTGGCCCTGCACCTCGTTCTGGCGCGTCATACCTCCTGAGTTTCTCGGAGCGGTTTTACCCTGAACTGTTCACGGAGCCGGGCAAAGCGAGACTCCGCTGCGGAGCCGGGGCAGACGCAAGTTGCTTGCGGTGCAATGTTCCGGTTTCAGGCGGGCAGCCAGCGGGCCAGAACATCGGGTTCCGGCCGGCAGATATTTTCAATAACAAAACGTTCTAAATTGTCGTTTTCATGAATGGAGGCACCATGTCCGCCAAAGCTTTGGATCTTTCCCTGCCCTATCAGATTGCCGATATCTCCCTGGCCGATTTCGGCAGGAAGGAAATGCAGCTCTCCGAGCGGGAGATGCCCGGTCTGATGGAACTTATCCGCCGTTATGGCGAAAAGAAGCCCCTCAAGGGGCTCAAGATCACCGGTTCCCTGCACATGACCATCCAGACGGCCATGCTCATCCGCACCCTGCATGAACTGGGCGCGGATATCCGCTGGGCTTCCTGCAATATTTTCTCCACTCAGGATCATGCCGCTGCCGCCATTGCCGAACTTGGCTACGCCAAAGTGTTCGCGTGGAAGGGCGAAACGCTTGAAGACTACTGGTGGTGCACCGAAATGGCGCTTACCTGGCCCGACGGCTCCGGCCCCGACCTCATCGTGGATGACGGCGGTGACGCCACGCTGCTTATTCACAGGGGCGTGGATGTGGAAAAGAATCCCGATATTCTGAAGGAAACGCCGGAAAACAAGGAACTGGCGATTATCATGGAGCGCCTGGCTCTTTCCTACAGGAACAATCCCTCCCGCTGGCAGTCCGTGGCCGCCAGGGTGCGCGGCGTATCCGAGGAAACCACCACCGGCGTGCATCGGCTGTATCAGATGGAGAAGGAAGGCAAGCTGCTTTTCCCGGCCATCAACGTCAATGATTCGGTGACCAAGTCCAAGTTCGACAACCTGTACGGCTGCCGCGAGTCTCTGGCTGACGGCATCAAGCGTGCCACGGATATCATGGTGGCGGGCAAGGTGGTCGTCGTGTGCGGTTACGGTGATGTGGGCAAGGGCTGCGCCCAGTCCATGCGCGGTTTCGGTGCGCGCGTGCTGGTTACGGAAATCGACCCGATCTGCGCTCTTCAGGCCGCCATGGAAGGCTATGAGGTGACCACTGTGGAAGACGCGCTGCCCGTTGCGGACATTTTCGTCACCGCGACCGGCAACTACCACGTGATCACCGGTCAGCACATGATGGGCATGAAGGATGAGGCCATTGTGTGCAATATCGGCCACTTTGACAATGAGATCGACATGGCCTGGCTGGAGTCCAACCCTGAATGCAGGCGCACGGAAATCAAGCCGCAGGTGGACAAGTGGACTCTGCCCAGCGGGCGCTCCATTCTGGTGCTTGCCGAAGGCCGGCTGGTGAACCTGGGCTGCGCCACCGGCCACCCCAGCTTTGTGATGTCCAACTCCTTCACCAATCAGGTGCTGGCCCAGATGGAACTGGCTCTCGCCAAGCTGGAAACCAGGGTCTATACCCTGCCCAAGAAGCTGGACGAGGAAGTCGCCCGTCTGCATCTTGATCGCCTGGGCGTCAAGCTTACCCGCCTGACGCAGCAGCAGGCCGATTACATCGGGGTGACAGTGGATGGTCCGTACAAGGCGGAACTGTATCGCTACTGATTGCGTGCAGATTTTTATCCCATGTTCCGGTTCCGGGGCGGTTTCATCCTGAATCGCTCCGGAATATTCTGGTCAATCGAAAACCCCCTGCCTGGCAGGGGGTTTTCGATTGACCAGAAAGAACGAAGCCGCATAGCGATGCGGCTTCTCCCGCAATGGGAACGGCGATTACTGTTTACAGATTTGACGTGAAGAAAGCCTCGATTCTGTCAAAGGGAATGACATCCATTCCGTCATAAAGATCCGTATGGCTGGCATTTGGAATGATCAGCAGTTCCTTGTTGTCGCCGGAGAGCTTCTTGAATGCGTCTTCGCTGAAATAGCGCGAATGTGCCTTTTCGCCGTGGATAAGAAGCACCGCGCTGCGTATTTCGCTCGCGTAGGCCAGAATGGGCATGGTCATGAACGAGAGTGAGGATGTGGCATTCCACGCGCCGTTGGAATTGATGGAACGCGGATGAAAGCCGCGTTTTGTCTTGTAATAGTCGAAATAATCCTTGACAAACTGCGGTTCGTCGCCGCTGAGAGCGGAAGGAAGCCCCGGCGCGGGGGCAAAGGTGCCTGCCCGTGCGTCTCTGGTGCGCTGCTCGTTCAACTGCCTGCGGGCTTCATAACGCGCGTCGGCGTCCATGGCGTCAAAGTAACCGTTGGCGGTTACGCGGGTCATGTCATACATGGTGGAAGCGACTGCGGCCTTGATGCGCGTATCCATGGCCGCCGCATTAAGCCCCATGCCGCCGAAGCCGCAAATGCCGATGATGCCGATACGGCCGGCATCCACAAGATCCAGCGTGGAAAGAAAATCCACTGCCGCGCTGAAATCCTCGGTGTTGATGTCGGGAGAGGCCACATTGCGCGGTTCACCGCCGCTTTCGCCCGTATAAGACGGGTCAAAGGCCAGCGTCAGGAATCCACGTTCGGCCATTGTCTGGGCATAGAGGCCGGAAGCCTGTTCCTTCACCGCGCCGAAGGGGCCGCTCACGGCGATGGCAGCCAGTTTCCCATGGCTTCCCCTTGGGGTGTAGAGATCGCCCGCAAGGGTGATGCCGTAACGGTTCCGGAAGCTCACTTTCCGGTGTTCGACCTTGTCGCTTTTCGGGAAGGTCTTGTCCCATCTCTGTTCCAGTTCCATCTCTTTGCCTTCCTTGAGGATAGTTGTGCCAGAACTGCTGTTGCCGTCCGCCGGCGCATTTCCGGCAAGGGCCGTCATGCCCAAAAGAATTCCCGCCGCCAGTTTCCTGCTGATGTTCATGGTGGTCTCCAGTTTTCAGAACAGTCGGATGTCTCAATCCACAGTCGCCCCCGTCCGCCGGCTGACTCCGCGTCGCGGCGGAGTCTTGTCCTGTTCGACTCCGCAGAGTGTTTCGATGGCGAAAGGCTCTCAAGGAATTTGGGGTGGAGAGAAGGCGAATGGATTTTTTCCGATGTTCCTTTGTGTATCCGGAGCAGATGGTTATGGCAAATACTTATATCAAATATGATGATATAGAAAAAACAAATGACATTCGGAGCATTTCCGGTTTGAAAATGCTCCCGGAGTCGAACGGTGCGAGACCCCGCCGCGACGCCGGAGCAGATGCAATTCATGTGCGGCAGCGATCTCTTGCATAAAAATCACGGCAGGTCCGCATGGATATATGCGGCGGAGTCTTGCAAAAATCAGGCAACTTTTTGCAGAAATCGTATCTTCCTCCGTGAACCGCTCCTGCCTATCCTGCAAGTCAGGAAGGGCGTTTCCAGGGTATTCTTTCCCATCAGGGTTTGCTGCAGCCAGGGTACGTCTTTTTTCTTCCCCATGTTCCATCCCCGTGAATCGGAAAGGATATTGAAGATGCGCATGCCGATAAAGGCCGTGACGGACATCCTCATGGTCATCATGTTCCTCCTGCTCATGGCCGACCGCCATACAGGCAATGTCTTTCACGAATGGCTGGGCGTCACCGTAACCGGAGCGTTTCTGCTGCACACATGGCTGAACCGGAACTGGTACAAAACTCTGGCGGAAGGACATTGCAGTGTTTCCCGCATTGCCCGGCTTGTGCTGAATATGTTGCTGCTTCTGGCTGTCATGGGGACGTTGACAAGCGCCGTTTTCATTTCACGGACAGTATTCCCGTCCCTGGAATTCAGGGGAGAACTCTTTTCCAGAGCCGTTCATGTATGCTGCGCCCACTGGTGTTTCCTCCTTGCGGCGGCGCATCTTGGAATATACGGCAAAAGACTGGGTGCGGCGCCGGGGCGGCATGTTCATGCCTCACATTCACGCTGGCGGGATTGCATATTGCCGATTCTGTGCGCCGTACCTGCCGCTTATGGGGCATACGTCTTCCTGTCCAGAGATCTGGTTTACCCCCTGACTATGAATGGCGCGTTCATGCTGTGGAATGAAAACGAACGTGTGATTTTCTTGATTCTGGATTACGGCGCGCTTTTCTTCCTGTGCGCGTGGGCGGCCCATGCCCTTTCCCGACCGTCACGCGAAGGAAAGGGACGGACACGGCTTCTGATCAGAGCGTGGCGCGAACGGGGATCGTTTCCTCATGAAAGCGGAATGGGGATGCGCCTGCCGCGCGGGAAAGGCAACGGCGTTTTCCACAGGAGGTGAATAACCGGCGAGCAGGGCAGATGCCGCGGCATCTGCCTCCATGACGGGCATCACAGCGGACAATATCGACCGGGGACGATTCCTGCGGGCTGTTTCACCCCAAGCCCGCGGGACTGTACGGCATGTCCGGGGCTATGCGCGGGAATGGTTCAGGGGCCGGCATGGACGTATGCCGAAGGCGGGGGCGTCGATCCGAATTTCGTCCTTCAGAATGTCACTTGGCAGATTTAGGCAACAAATTGCGAAAAACATATCTGTTTTCCCCCTCGCTCCCGCCGTACATTTCTTTCACCATGTTCCCGTATTGCATGCACCCGTCATGTAAACCAGGAGGTCTTGATGAAGAGTTTCCGGAGAGTGCGTCTGATGTCCTTCCTGCTTATGGCGCTGATGACGTTTTCGCTGACAGCGAATACGACGCCGATATCTGCGGCGGAATCTGAACGAAACAACGGAGTGAAAGTTATGGACAGAGTCCGGTTGGCGGAAAAGAACAGACAGAAGTTTCTCGGTGATTATCAGTCCTTGCTGACAAGGACCGATCCCGATCTCATTGCCATGAAGGAACGCCTTGTCTATGGCGAAATCGTCGAACGGGGAACGCTGAACGACCACCAGAGAATGCTCGTCACGCTGGTCGCGCTTGCCGCGAGTCGGACGCTTGAAGAGATGAAGATTCAGACTGAAGCGGCGCTCCGCGTCGGGCTCAGCCCCGTGGAAATCAAGGAGGCTTTGTATCAGTGCGCGCCGTATATAGGGTTCCCCGGAACGGAAAGCGCGCTTCGCCTGGTCAATGAAGCCTTCGTCGAAAAGGGCATCCCCCTGCCTGTGGAAAGTCAGGCCACGGTCACGGAAGAAAGCCGCTTCCGGGATGGTCTGACCGCACAGAAGGCCATCTTCGGGGATTCCATTGACAAGATGCACGCATCGGCTCCTGAGGGCCAGAAGGACATCATGGTGAATTGCCTCTCCGCATTCTGTTTCGGCGACTTTTATACGCGTAAAGGTCTCGACCTGAAGACCCGTGAGCTTTTGACCTTTTCCATCGTCAGCGCGCTGGGCGGCTGCGAGGCGCAGGTCAAGGCCCATGTACAGGGCAACGCGAATATGGGCAACACCAGGCAGAACCTGATCGACGCTCTGGCCCAGATGCTGCCGTACATCGGCTTCCCGCGCACACTGAACGCCCTGGGCTGCGTCAACGCCGTCATGCAGGATTCCTGATGCTGCGTTTTCGTGGCATGCCGTGCCCGGCATGACCGAATGTGCGGCGCAGGCGTACGCCGCGCGGAACATTCGTATCAATGCCGCTTGTCCCGCGGCCATCATGATGTCAATGGTGGAAAACATGATGCGGGCGGGCGCGATTGCCAGAGTGATAGCGGCTATGGGGACATGCAGGAACTCCTGACGAAGCTCAAGAGGAAGACATGCTGAAAAAAGGGTTTTTCATGGCGGCCATACTGGCTGTTCCCGGTCTTGCGTGGCACATCTGGACGAATGCAGCCAGCGCACGGAATCTGCCTGTCGATACCGTCAGGGAAAACACTGATGAAGATGGGCGGCGGATGGGAATACGCCTCTCTTTCGGCGGACAGGAGGCTATGGCAATCCCGGATAACCACCCTGCCAGCCGGGATTTCCTCTCTCTGCTGCCGCTGACCCTGACATTTGAAGATGACAACGGAACGGAAAAATCGGCTGTTTGCCCAGAAAGCTGAATATTCGGGGTTCTCTCTCCGTTGCAAACCTTCTGCGGGCACTTTCGCCTATTATGCGCCATGGGGAAATCCGGCAGTTTTCCATCACAGCTTCAGACAGTCAAACGGCCTTATTTCTCTGGCACAGCCTGTATCCGGGATGGAAAAGCTGGCGGGGATGCATGGAAACTTTTCCGTGCGCATAGAGAAAGCCGAATAAGTCACACTTTATCTGACATACTTGAACATTTTCTTTACATAAAGGGGGTTCCGCATGAGACGGACAGCATTGCCAGACAGTCACCTTTCCAGACGGAACTTTTTGAAATATGCCGTTGCAGGTACTGTCGCCGTCAGTACGGTTGCGCTTTCAAATTTTTCTTCAGTGCGGGCCGCCGGTCCCAAGGAGGACAATATGCTTATTCTCTATTTTTCACACTCCGGAAATACCCGTAACGTCGCGGAACAGATTCATGGAAGAGTGGGGGGCGACATGATTGAGCTGAAAACTGTTGTTCCCTACCCCAGGGATTACAACGCCGTGGTGGAACAGGCGCAAAGGGAACAGCAGAACGATGCCAGACCGCAGATTGCTGCGGAAATTCCGAATATTGAAAAATATCATACCATATTCATTGGTTTTCCCAACTGGTGGGGCACTATCCCCATGCCGTTTTTCACCCTGCTTGAAAAATATGATGTCGGCAGCAGAACTGTCATCCCCTTCTGCACACATGAAGGCAGCCGTTTCGGACGCAGCGAACAGGATCTCAAGCGTCTTTGTCCCCGCGCGCGGCTGCTTGAAGGCTTTGAAGTCCGCGGTTCAAGAGCCGGCGGAGCACAAGGGAACGTGGACGCCTGGCTGCGCAAAACTGGCCTTCTGACCGGATAAGCCTGAACCGTTGCAGCCCGGCGTCTGCCTGGAGTATTTCCTGACAGGTTCCCTCCTTCATCAAAAATTCCTTTGTGGTCTGAAAGTTCCCCCTTCGGAGGGAAAAGAGCGGCTGACACGACGGCGAAGCCGATGAAATCCTTTTCTGTAACTCCTCCTCTCAGGGAGGGGCAATCCGCACGACCCTTCTCCGTCGGCTGCTTCAGTCAGTCGGCGGATGGGGCGACTGTGGATTGAAACATCATGAGCATCAGGCGCTGTGTCGCAGAGCATTTCATGAACGAAATGCTCCATGGAGTCGAACAGGGCGAGATTCCGCCGCGACGCCGGATCAGCCGCCAGGTGAATTGCGGCTGATCCGGCGGAGGCGTGAAACCTGTGATCCGGAACACCGGGGCCTGTCTGGCAGATATTTTCAAATGGCTCTGTCATAGAACCATGTTGACAGCGTTGCGCGGGGCGTATCGTTTTACTCCGGCACAGGCGGCAATATTCATTGCCGCAAGGCGGCCCGTGTTCCACACGGGCCAAAGGCAACATGTGTCCACGGCCGGCTCGCTAAGGCTCCGCTCCGCGAAACATTGCTTCCGCTCCTCGCCCCCTCCATGCCGCATGACCATGCGGCGAGGGTCGTCGCTCCAGGCTCGCTACGCTCGCGCCTCCGGCGGTCAACGTTATTTTCAACACGCTTCTGTGACAGAGCCTTTCAAATCAGTCTTTCTCTCCGAAGGCTTTCCGTATTTTCTGCAGAAATACCTCGGCAGCCGGGGAAAAGACCTGATATTTTTTCCAGACGATGTTCAGGCTCGTTTCCAGTTTTGGCTCCAGCAGTCGGAAACAAAGACTGCTGTTTTCCGAAGTGTCGGCCAGTCCGCCTATGGTGATGACATGCCCTACCCCGTTCTCTGCCAGAATAGCCGCGTTATAGACGAGATTGAAGGTCGCCACTACGTCCAGCTTTTCAAAATCATCCTTGAACCACTCGATGAATTCATTTTTTGCCGATGTACGGCGGATAGCCTGCCGGGAGAGCATAAGCGGTTCACCGAGCAGCTCCTGTCTGGTGATTGATTGCCGCGCGGCCAGCGGGCTGTCCTTGCGCGTGAGGACACCCCATACGTCTTTCTCGGGCAGGTTGACAGAGTCGTATCTGGAGAGATCGGCAGGCTGAATCAGCACGCCGAAATCCAGAAGTCCCCTGTCCAGACGTTCCGTCACGTCTTCCTGATTTCCGCTGTGCAGATGGATATGAATATCCGGATATTCTCCGCGGATGCTGCGGATGACGTCGGCGACATGCCGCATGACCCGCGTCTCCCCTGCGCCGATGTGGATTTCGCCACCGACGCTTTTTTCCTTGACGGCAAACTCCGCTTCCGTCTTTTCAATCATGTCCACAACTTCTTCCGCGCGTTTGCGCAGGCGCATTCCGTCAGGCGTCAGAGAAACGCTGTGGCTGTGCCGTACAAAAAGTCTGGTTCCCAGCTCTTCCTCAAGCTCTTTGAGCTGCCGCGAAAGCGTCGGCTGCGTCACATGCAGGAAATTCGCCGCCCCTGTCATGCTTCCCTCTCTGGCAACCGCCAGAAAATACCGTAATACGCGCAATTCCATGGCTCCGGAACTCCTTGAGCGACCAATCCCGCCTTTTCGGAAGATACATATTCCGCGCGGTCGGAGCGTTCTGCCGTTGAGCATGCCGTCCGGGCGCCTGTGTTCCGGCCTGCGGGTTTCACGCCCGAAGCCGGAGCCTGCGGGACAGCATGCAGGCGGGGCCGGGCAAACATGCTCTGGCGAAAGCTTGATACGCTGCGGAAGTCTGGCGACGCGGGAAGTAACAGTGTCGCGCTATTCTTCCCGCGCATTCACATGAATGATTTTTTTTGCGCGGTAGGACATTTGTTCGATACAGGCCAGCACGTCCACATATCTCATCCCCGTTTCGGGATCACAGATATTTTTGCGAATACGGTGGATGTGCAGCGTGCGGAATTCTGCCTCCATGTCGCGGACACGCTGCACGAGCGCGTCCAGCTCCGCCGTGTTCTCAACCGGATCGGCAAAGCTTTTCACGGCAGCCTCCACAGCCTGGCGGCAGTCGGCATACATGACCTGCAATCCCTGAAGCGCGTCAGTGGAAAAGTCGCGGCTTCTGGATTTGCGGAATTCATAAAGCTGGAGCAGTTTTTTTCCGTTATCTCCAATGCGCTCCATATCTCCAGCGCTGCTGACCAGACCGTGCAGGAAGCCGGCCGCCTCGTCCGAGATTCCTGCGCGGAAGAGACGCTCAGCATAATCGGAAATGGCGCGCTTGAGTTCATCCACACGATTTTCCAGGCGCAGGATTTCTTCCGAGCGTTCTGTTTTGTCGTTGAAAAAGACATCTTCCACCGCATCCATCAGTCTGAGGGTTTCTTCACCCATATGGATGCATTCGTTTTTTACGGACTCCACGGCAATTCCCGGGGTTACCGCGATCAGCCTGGGATCGAGGTATTGCACATCGGGGAATTCCGGTGTTTCCCGTACGGGAATGAGGCGGCTGATCAGACGGGCAAAAAGTCCCACAAAGGGCAGGAAGAGAATGGTATTGCATACGTTGAACAGCGTATGCGCGTTGGCGATCTGATGGCCGATGCCCTGGGCCGTGGACTGGATGAGTCCGATATACAGGGGCATGAGCGGAAGAAAGATGGCCACGCCGATGACATTGAACAGCACATGCGCGGCGCAGGCCTGTTTGGCCGCACGGCTGGTGCCTATGGAAGCCAGAATAGCCGTGATGGTGGTGCCGATATTGTCGCCGAGTACAATGGGAATGGCCGCTTCAAGCGGAAGAAGCCCCTGCACGCCGAGGGCGATGGTCAGCCCCACGGTGGCGGAACTGGACTGCACCAGCAGGGTGAGCAGCATGCCGGCCGCCAATCCCAGAAGCGGATTATGGCTGAACATGAGGAATATATCCTGCCGTTCCCGCAGAAAGGCCATGGCGCCTTCCATGGTCTGCATGCCGATGAACAGCAGGCCGAAGCCCAGCATTCCGCTACCCACATGGGCCAGACGGCGTTCCTTCTTGAGAAAGCTGAGCAGCGCACCGATAATGACAAAAAGGTAGGCGAAATCCTTGATTTTGATGGCCAGAAGCTGGCCTGTCACCGTAGTGCCGATGTTGGCTCCCATAATGACGCCGATGGCCTGCTTCAGGGTCATGAGTCCGGCATCCACAAAGCTCACAGTCATCACCGTGGTGGCGCTGCTGCTCTGGATGAGCATGGTCACGCCCGCGCCCACTATGACGCCCAGCAGAGGCGTCCGGGTGAGCATGCCGATGATCTGCCTCATTTTGTCGCCCGCAAGCATCTGGAGGGATTCGCTGATGAGCCGTATCGCAAAGAGAAAGAGTCCTACTCCTCCCAGAAGCTGAACAAGATTGGCTGACGTCATATGGAAACCTCGAGATGCTGCGGTGGCATGTGACGGAAAGGGCTCTCCGCTTTCAGGCGGCCGCCTGAATGTGGCAAAATCATGCCGGCTTGGCAAGAAAGAGGACGGGCTGAATACAGGGGAGGGGCGGCAGAGAGTTTTCCGGCAGCGCATTCTGCACGGGATCAGGACCTGTGTGAGAGAATCAGGCAAAAAAATGGAACAAATATATCTGGCACGGCAAGAACAAAAAACATATCTGTCCTGGGACTGGAATGTCTGTGCGGAAAAGTGCCGCGAAAGGAAAAATTCGGGAGGCAGTTCCATGAATCGGAGAAGTTTTGTCAAGGCGTCACTGGCGGCGGCTCTTGCCGCGGCGGGAAGCGGTTTTCCTGACGCATCCCCGTTGTCCGCCCCCGTGGCAAATGCAGCCCCGCAAGGAGGGAAAGATACCATGAAAATACTGGTGCTGACCGGAAGTCCCAGAAAAAACGGCAACTCAAATACGCTTGCAGACTTTTTTATCAGAGGAGCGGAAGAAGCGGGGCATGAAGTGATCCGCTTTGATGCAGCTTCAAGTGATGTTCACCCCTGCATAGCGTGCAACTCGTGCGGAATGAATGGGCCCTGCGTGTTTCACGATGATTTTGAAACCGTCAGAGAACATATTATTTCTGCGGAGCTGGTCGCTTTTGCAACACCGATGTATTACTTCGGCATTTCTGCACAGCTTAAAGCTGTAATCGATCGTTTCTATGCAATCAACGGGAAAATTCATATTCCCAAAAAAGCTGTGCTTCTTATGACGTATGCCAACAACTCGCACAGGAATGAAGCCCCCATTCTGACTCATTATGAAGTATTGCTTGAATACCTGGGCTGGCAGGATGCGGGACGCGTTATTGCCCCCGGCGTCTGGCCGGCAGGTGCCATTGACGATACGCCTTTTCCCGGGCAGGCGTACCGGCTCGGCAGGAATGTATAATCGCCTTTCGGGCGGGGGGTGCAGAAAGCCCCCTCCGGAATATTCCGGAGGGGGCGGAAGCGCACAGGCGGCGATCCGGCCTGAAAAAGTCCGGGGAGAAACGCTACTTCAGTTCCTCAATGAGTCCGTTCAGTACGGAAGTCTGCTTCGCCATGTCCGCGGTGGCCTGCGCCGCGTTGTCCATGGCGGAGGCCGTTTCATTGGCGATGACGGAGTTTTCGTTGATGGCCTGCGTGATCATCTCCGAAGCCTTGGCCTGTTCCGTGGCGGCGTGAGCGATGGCCTGCACCTGCTCGGCCACAGTCCGCGAGAAATCCACAATGGCCTGAAGTGCGCTGCCGGACTGATTGGCCAGATCTGCCGTGGCGTTGATGGCCTCCACGGCGTGTCCCACGCTGGAAGCATTGCTCCTGGCGCCGTGCTGGATGGCTTCAATGACGCTGACCACTTCCTTGGTGGCCTGCATGGTCTTTTCCGCCAGTTCGCGTACGGAGTCGGCCACTACGGCGAAGCCCCGGCCGGATTCCCCCGCCCTTGCGGCTTCAATGGCAGCGTTGAGCGCCAGCAGGTTGGTCTGATCGGCAATATCGGAAATCACGCTGATCACATGCCCCACACCGTCAGCATGCTTTTGCAGATCGCCCATGCCGGTCTGGATTTCCAGAGACCGGGCTTCAAGCTGCTTCATGGACTGAAGCATTTTTTCCACCAGAGCCTCGCCTGCCTTTGCCTGTTCCATGGCCTGCTGACTGAGCTGGGCGGCATTGCCCGCATTGCCGTTGATTTCCGTAATGGAGGCATTCATTTCCGTCATGGCGGAAGCTGTTTCCTGCAGCTGATCGCGCTGGTGCGCCGTGCCGTTGTTGACCTGCACAATCTGTGCGGAAAGCTCCTCGCTGGCGGAGGCCAGGCTTTCCGCCACCTGCCGGGAGGAGTTCGCCACTTCCATCATGGTTGTATGAGCCTGTTCGATTTCCTTCTGGCGCTTATGGGCGTCCGTGGTATCGATCCAGATGCTGAGCACGCTGGTAAGCCTGCCGTGATCGTCAAAGAGCGGCGCGGCCTGGGTCAGCGCATACCGGGCTTCTCCCTTGTATGTGGTGAAAGGCAGTTCCTTGGCTTCGGGCTGACCGCTGCGCAGGCAGCGCACCGATGCGGTTTCCCTGTCCGGCTCGCGGAAGAGAAAATCGCCGGAGCTTCTGCCGTAATAATCCTCGGGCCGCCCCTCTGCTTCCAGCAGATTCATCATGTGTCTGTTGGCGAAACGCAGCATGTTCTCCGCGGTATAGATGGCAGTGGGCACGGGCAGGCCGTTCAGCACGCTTTCCGAAAAGGCCAGTTGATTGTTGAGATGCCCCACCATGCTCCGCAGCGCCTCGGCCAGTTTGCCGAATTCGTCGCGGCGTTCGATGTCCACGGTGCAATCCCGGTTGCCGCCTGCGCAGTCCGAGGCGAAGCTCATGAGCTTGTTCAGCGGACGCATGATGGCGTTGCGCAGGGCCAGAATGCTGACCAGGGAGATAAGCACGCCCAGGCACAGCGCTGCGAGGCTGAACAGATTGGCGTTTTTTCTGGCCTGTTCCGCGCTGGCAGTTGCCGCTTCCTGTTCGTTGACGAGCAGGACGTTCGCTTCATGCAGCCCGGCCAGCACGGTGTCCAGCGCGGGGATGGAGTCCCTTGTCAGAATGTTCCGTGCGCTGTCCGCATCGCCTGCCTTTGCGGCAGCGGAAATTTCAAGCGCGCTTCTGTGGAGCGCCGTATGCGGCGCATCGATTTTGCGCAGCGCCTGGGCAAGGCCGGGGACAATGCTCTCGGCCTGCTTGCGTTCCTGACTGGCATACCACTTGCCGAAGGCGCACTGTGAAGGGTCGGTGACCAGATTGAGATCGCCGGAACTCTCCAGCGCCACATAAAGCGCGAGAGTCTGTGCCCACTTGAAGTGATCAACGGCCCGGTTCAGAAAGGTTGCCCGGAGTTCTTCGCACTCTTCCACTCTGTCTGCGCTCTCGGCCATCAAAGACTGTGCGCGGTACGAAATAAAGGAACTGCCGATGATGACGAGAGCCAGAGGCAGGATGCATACCAGCAGCTTGCCCCATACCCTGAGATTTTTCCACATAAAGAACTCCCCTGTTGAGCCTGAACGATGGAATCCATTCTAAGTACACTCTATCGGATGGTCAAAAGAAAAATTAAGTGAACAAGTTGTGCGCGAGATGCCTTGTCCGCCAGATGTGCGGGGCGTCAGAACGCGGTTTGTCTTCACGGCGGAAAGCGTCTATAGTCCGAACCGTCCCTCTTTTTTCCTCGCTCGACGAGCTTTCAAGGCAGGCGTCATGTCCGACAGGCAAGTCTCATCCCGTTCCGATTTTGATCCCGTGGAGTTCGGCCGCATAGATCGCGTGGGCGAGGCCCGTGTGCCGACGCCCGTTCCCGGCCCGTACATGGGCGACGTTCCGCGTCCTTTTTTTCTGGATGAGGAAAACTGCGGCGAAGATGCTCCGGATGGTTCCTCCGTGTTCCTGGAAGGAGCGGGGCCGCGGGAAAGGCTGTACTACGATCCGGGCAAGGTCAAATGCGCCATCGTCACCTGCGGAGGACTCTGCCCCGGCATCAACGACGTCATCCGCGCCATTGTCATGCAGGCCTGCCACGGCTACGGCGCAGCCTCCGTGCTGGGCATCCGCTACGGCCTGGAGGGATTCATTCCCGCCTGCCGTCATGACGTGATGGAACTGACGCCGCTCTCCGTTTCCGACATCCACAGCTTCGGCGGGACGGTTCTCGGTTCATCCCGCGGCCCGCAGGATGCCGGGGAAATCGTGGATGCCCTGGAGCGTCTGAACGTCAGCATGCTCTTCGTCATCGGAGGAGATGGCAGCATGAAAGCCGCTTCCGCCATATGGGGGGAGGTTTTCCGGCGGGGACTTCATATCAGCGTTATCGGCATTCCCAAGACCATTGACAACGACATCAACTTCATTCCCAAGTCCTTCGGATTCGACAGCGCGGTGGATACCGCCGCCACGGTGCTGCGCTGCGCCCATACGGAAGCTCTCGGCACCCATAACGGCGTGGGGCTGGTCAAGCTCATGGGGCGGGAATCCGGGTTCATTGCCGCGCAGTCCACGCTGTCGCTGGGGATCGTCAATTTTGTCCTTGTGCCGGAGGCTCCTTTTGCCCTGGAGGGGGAAGGCGGTCTGCTGGGCGAACTGGAAAAGCGCCTTGCGCGGCGGGGGCATGCGGTCATTGTGGCGGCGGAGGGTGCGGGGCAGCATCTCATGGGCGACGGGGAGCGCGGGACGGATGCCTCCGGCAACCCGCTCCTGCGAGACGTCGGGGCGTTTCTTCAGGCCCGCATCAGGGAGCATTTCGCCCGGCGGGGGCTGCCTCTCTACCTCAAATATATCGATCCCAGCTACATTATCCGTTCCGTTCCCGCCAATTCCAACGACAGGGTTTACTGCGGGTTTCTCGGGCGTCACGCCGTACATGCGGCCATGAGCGGCAGGACGAACATGGTGGTGGCCAAATTTTTCGACCATTTTGTTCATCTGCCGCTGCCGCTGGTCACCCGGCGGCGCCGACGTCTGGATGTGCGCGGCAACTACTGGCGTTCGGTACTGGAATCCACAGGGCAGGAACTCGCCATGATTGGGGAGAATTCCCTCTCATGAACGGGCTGCACCGGATTCGGGCTTCAGCCGGTTCAGGCAAGACGCACCGTCTGACCGGCATGTTTCTGGAAATGCTGGCCGAAGCAGAGCCTCCCGCCGGAACGCGCGGCGCCTGGAGACGCGGGGCCTGCGGCCTGCCTCCGGCGGAAGGAGCAGGGCGGGCGTGGTCCGACGTCATGGGAGTGACCTTTACCAACGCCGCTGCGCAGGAAATGAAGGAGCGCGTCCTTTCCGGGCTGAAAGGGATCGCCCTGGGAGGGGAGAATTCCCCGGAGAACCTGCACGGCTGGACAAGGGAAACGGCGTTGTCAGCCGTGGACGATCTGCTGCGCTGTTACGACGATCTCAACCTGCGCACCATTGACAGCCTGCTGCACATGGTGGTGCGTCAGGCCGCGCTGGAACTTGATCTTCCGCCTGATTTCGAGACTACGTTCAATGACGGCGATCTGTTCGGTCCGCTGATTGAGGACATGGCGGAACGCGCCCGCGAGGGGGGGCCTGACGGCGGGGACAAGCTGCGTGACGCCTTTGCCGCCGCCTGCGAGGATGAACTTGCCTACAGCGATGCGCGCGGGTTTCTGGCGGGCGGACGGGTGCGGGGGCGCATCGCCGAACTGGCCGGATGGCTGCTCTCTCTGCTGGATCAGGGGAATGCGGAACTGCTGGAGCGGCTGCTGGAAACGGCATCTTCCCGGCGCATGGCGGAGACGCTGGAAACCATGCTGCGGAATATCCTTGCCGATGCTGCGGAACTGCGCGAACTTCTGGAAAAGGAGGGGCTGAAGCCGACCAGCGGCCTGATGAAAGCGCTGGCGGCCCTGCCGGGCAGGCTTGACCCTTCCCGCCCTGCCGGAGTGAAGGAGATAACCAGCGTCTACCTGTGCGAAGAACGTCCCCTTGATGCCGGGCCGGAATGTACGGCGCGGCTGGCCGCTCTGCGGCGCGATATTTCCCTTGCCAAGACGGCGCGGGCCGTATTTCAGGACGCCCGGCGGCTTGCGCCCTTTCTGGAACTGGCCTTTCTGGCGCTGAACGAACTGCCGGAGCGGCAGAATGCGGCAGGGCTTCTGCCCGCCTCCCGTGTGCCGGCGCTGGCCTCCCGCGTGCTGAGTGGAGAATATGGCGTGGCCGAAAGTTTCTGCCGCATGGGTTCACGCCTTGCGCATGTGCTTATTGACGAATTTCAGGATACCAGCATCGCCCAGTGGAGAGCCATGGAACCTCTGGCGCGGGAGGTGCTGGCGCGTGGAGGCAGCATTTCCCTGATCGGCGACGTCAAACAGTCCATCTATCACTGGCGGGGCGGGGAATCCTCGCTGTTTGAGGATGTTCCCCGCAGACTGGCAGATGTTCTCGACGCCCGGGGCGCCGCGCCGGACGCGCCGCTGGACTGCAACTGGCGCAGCAGACGGAATATCATTGCCTGGAACAACGAGGTCTTTCAGTCTCTTGCGGATACGGCGACAGCCGGAACCGTGCTGGATGCTCTGGTTCCGAAGTCGAAAAGCTATGCGGATCAGGAGCCGGAACGTCTGGCCGCGCTGGAGTCCTCGGCGGAACTGCTGGCCCGCGCCTTTTCAGACGCGGTACAGCTTGCCCCGGCGTGCGTCCCCGAAGGCGGGCTGATCACGTTGAGGCGCCTGCCGCCCCGCCCTTCACGGCGCGGGGGCGGAGAGACGGCGGACATGGAGGCCGAAGCGGAGGACGATGCCCTGGAACGCCTTCTTCCGGAAAAAGTGGAGGAGATCGCGCGGCGCGCGGGCGCATACGCTTCAATATGCGTACTCACGCGCACCACGGGGCAGAGCGAGAAAGCCGCCTCCTGGCTGCTGGCAAGAGGTATTCCCGTACTTACGCAGGCCAGCCTGCTGCTGGCGGAACAGCCGGTTGTCGCCCAGACGGTGGCCCTGATGGGCTTTCTTGCCGCGCAGGAGGATGATATCGCCTTCTGGACCGTGCTGGAAGGAGGCGAGCTTCTGCCTCCGGCCCCCGCCGGATGCTGGGGAGCGGGGGGCGCTCCGGTTTCCCGCCGGGAAGCTCTGCGCGACTGGGCCGCCGGGCTTGATGCGGAACGTGCCGAAGGAGGCCGCAGGCTGCCGCTGGCTCTCCGCTTCGCCGCCGACTTTCCCGGCCTGTGGAAGTTCTGGTTCGCTCCCCTGACGGAGAGCGCGGGGCTGTATACCCCTTATGACACCATTTGCGGCCTGTACCGCCGCTGGAAGGTGCGGGAACGCAATCCGGGAGCGGAAGGCTTCATCCGGCGCTTTCTGGAAGTTCTGCATATGGCGGAACAGCAGGGACAGGGCGACGTCGGGACGTTTCTGCGGTGGTGGAACGAGAAAGGGCGGGAAGAGAAGGCGCCCCTGCCGAAAAACATGGACGCCGTGCGGGTGATGAGCATACATCGGGCCAAGGGGCTTGCCTTTGGCGCGGTGATTCTGCCCTGGCTCTCCTTTTCCGTGGGCAGGATGCCTCCGGGCGCGCAGCCTCCGCCCATGGTGTGCGAGGCGGGCGGGCTGACCGTGCTGGGGCGCAGAATCCGCGCCCTGGGCAGGCCCTGGCTGGACGCCGTGATGGATGACGCGCGGGAGGCTATGCATCTTTTTTATGTCGCCTGCACAAGAGCGGTGAGTGAGCTGCACTGTTTTCTTCCCCCGGAAGAGGAGACTCCCAGGGGGATGAACGCGGTGCTGGAACGTCTGATCGGGCCGCTGCTCGGGACCATGACGCGGAATGACAGGGGGGAATGGATAAGAGGGGAAGCCACGGCCGTTCCGGATGGACGGAATCGGGAAGCGGACGCCGCGCCTGCCCTCCCGGATATGCCGGGGGCAGAGGGCAGGGAGGGAAAAGGCGCGCCATGCGCGGAGCCTGACGGCACGGAAGACGATTGTCAGGAAGACGCATGGCTGCCCATGGCCTGGCTGCCGCGCCTGCGCATTTTCCGCAGTCCGCTGGAGGAGTGGGCCGGATGGCGTGCGCCGGACGACAGCGCCGCTCCCGAGAGCATTGTCGGGAATGCGGGAGGCTTTTCACTGTCGTCGCGTCAGAGAGGGGTTCTGGCTCATCTCTGTCTTGAGATGATGCAGGCGGAAGGCGGCTGGGGCATAACGGAGCCGGGGGGAATCCGGCTCGCGGTCCGTCGGGCCGTGGGGCGGGCGCTGCTGCGTTTTCCCCTGCCCCTGCGCGAGCGCCATGAACTGGAGAAGGAACTGGAAGACATGCTGCTCTGGTATGCCGCTCTGCCGGAAAGTGAGGAATGGCTGCGGCTTGGCGTACCGGAACAGTCTCTGCTGGACGGCGACGGGCGGCTGCGCCGTGTGGATTTGCTGGTGGAAAGCGGGGACGGTATAAGCGTGGTGGAGTACAAGAGCGGAAGTGACGGCACGCTGCCTGTGCCTGCCCATGAGCGGCAGTTGAAGAGTTATATGGACGCACTGGCGGCGGATGCTGACAAGCCCGTGCGCGGAGCGCTGATCTATCTGGATCGCAAAAGGATTTTTCGCTTTGACTCATTGTCGGAGCGCGTGCGGGGATGAATCCCGCCCTGTTCGGCTTTCCGGAGCATTCCAATGGCGAAATGCTTCAGGAACTGCTGATTAACGCGTTTTCTTTGCCCCGATAATGCCTTTTCAACCGTAAAATGTTCCTGGAGGCGGACATGACGCAGCGCGGATCGCGCCTTCCCTTTTCCGTGATTCCCTGGGACACGGACTTCCTCCTTCCGCTGAAGGATATGGCGGATCGTGCCACGGGAGGGAGGCCGGGCCGGGCCGTCATCGTTTTCCCCAACAGCCGTCCCAGACGTTATATGGAAGAGCTGTACAGGAGGGAAGGGCGGCCCATGCGCCTGCCGCGCATGGTTACGGTGGATGAACTGCGCGAACTGTGCCGCGCCGCATGGGTGCGCACGCCGCCGCTGCGGCGTGCGGAAATGCCGGACATGATCGCACTGCTGCGCCGCTGCGTGACCCGGGTGGCGCGTTCCCGCCCTTCTGACAGCCCCCTGCGCGATCTCGACAGGCCGGGCGGCATGGCCCGTTTTCTGCCCTGGGGGATGCGGCTTGCGGCGCTGCTTGAAGAGTGCGCGAATCAGATGGCCGAAATCAGGCCCCTGGATGCCGTGGACGGAGTGCTCCCCTTTGCGGCGGCCCTGCTGGCGGATCTGCGCGAGATCAATGACGAGTGGCTGAAATCCATGCGGGAGGCCGGGCTTTCCACTCGCGGGCTGGAAGCCGGGCAGACGGCGCTGGCCGCGCGGGAAGAACCGCCTCTTCCTCCGGCGCTGGAAGGCCGGGCGCTGTTTCTGGCAGGCTTTGTACGCCTTACCGCGTCGGAAGACATGCTGTTCCGCTATCTGTGGGAGCGCGGCGCGCATATCTGCCTGCACAGCGATCCCGGCGTGATCCGGGGCGGAGGGCACTGGTCCTGCGCCGATCACCGGGACTGGATACGCGCCTGGAACGCCGGGGCGGAACTGGTCTGCCCTCCTTCCGGAAATGTGCCGGATATCCGTTTTTTCGCCGGCTACGATCTCCATTCCCAGTTGGCGGAGCTGGCCCGTCTGCTGGAAGACGATTCCGGAACGGAGCGGAGGCGTGATGTCGGGAGGGAAAAGGAGTGTGAGGCGCAAGAGGAGGCACGGGACATGGAAAGCCGGGCCGTGGTGCTGCCTCATCCCTCCCTGCTCATGCCGGTATTGCAGCATCTGCCCGAACGTGAACTGAACATTTCTCTCGGATATCCGCTGGAGCGGTCGCAGATGGCGAGGCTGGCGGATCTGGCCCTGCGCCTGCGCGAAGGCATGCGCTCTTCCGCCGCTTCCGTCCGAGCTTCCGGTGAGGAAAGGAAAGAAGGGGGCGAACCCCGCTGGCCATGGCGTCTCCTGCTCGAACTGGCAACTCACCCCTGCCTGCGCATGCTTTCCCTGCCGGGAGGGCAGGCGCTGCGTCCGCTGCTGCTTGAAGCCGAGCGGGAACTGCGCCGGGGCGGACAGTTGGTGCGCCTGTCTTCCTTCATGGGACGGATGCGGGGGCGTGTCGAGGCGAAACCGGAACTGCGCCCGCTCTGGCCACTGTGGGAACGCTGTGTGGAGAGCTTCATCAGCGCGTGGCGTGACGTCTCCACCCTGCGCGGCGTGGCCCGACGCCTGGGCGGCATCTGTGAGCTGCTGCTCTGCCACGGGGAGGAAGTCTGGCCGAAGTTTCCTCTGGATGCGGAATGTCTGTTCAGACTGATGAGGGATGTCATTCCCGCGCTGGCGGATAACGCCATGGCCGGGGAGCCTCTGCCTCCGGAAAGCCTGTTTGCCGTGGTGCGCCAGTATCTTGCCGGCGAACGCGTGCCTTTCGAGGCAGATCCTCTTACCGCGCTTCAGGTACTGGGCACGCTGGAAACCCGTCTGCTCCGTTTCGACAGGGTGTATCTTCTGGACATGACCGAAGATCGCATTCCCGGCGCGCCGGGACGTGATCCCCTGCTGCCGGACAATCTGCGCGCTCTGCTCGGCCTGCCTGACAAATTCCGTCGAGCCGCACTGGAGGCGCACACCTTCCACCGCCTGCTGGCCGGAGCAAGGGAAGTTGTGCTGTTCTGGCAGGAGGGCGTGAGCGGATCGGATCTTCTGGACGCGCAGAAGCAGCGTTCCCGTTTTGTGGAGGAATGTCTGTGGCACAGGGAAAAAAAGACGGGCCGTCTGCTCAGACCGGGAGATGAAGGATTTGGTGCGGCGGGTTTTCCCGCAGTGGCTCCTCCTGTGCGGAGAGGGGAAGCTCTGCCGCGTACGGAAGCCGTCGATGCCCGGATGGAGCGCCTGCTTGCACGCCCTCTCTCCCCGACGCTGCTGGATGCCTATTTGCACTGTCCCGCCCGTTTCTGTCGCCAGTATCTGTTTGGTCTGTGGGAAAAGGAGGACGTGCCGGAAGGAGACGACAACGCGGGCGTGGGCGATCTGATTCACAAGACGCTGTACCGGGCCTATGAACCATGGCTGAACAGAAAGCTGAGGACGGGCGGCATCTCCCTGGAGCAAACCCTGCTGCCGCTGTTTTATGAAGAACTGGAAGAAAGCGGCCTGTCCGATCGGCTTCCTGCAGAGAGCCTCTTCATGCTTAAAGCCTCCGTACCTCGGCGGTTCGCTGACTATCTGGCCGGACAGCCGGAGGAGCTGACACCGCTCTGGCTGGAACACAGGCTGACGGCTCCTGTGCGGGCCGGAAGCGTTGAGCGCATGCTGGAGGGGAGGCTTGACCGGGTGGATCGCCGGGGGGATTCCTTTGTTGTGGTGGATTACAAGACCGGGCATGTTCCCGGAAGGGGCAGGCTGTTTCGGGCAAAACCGGGCGGGGATATGATGGAACTGTGGAGGGCGCTGCCCGAATGGACGCCGGAAGGGGAGGATTTTCTGCCGGCTCTGGCGGATGCACTGCCCAGCCTTCAACTGCCCTGCTATGTGCTGCTGGGACGGCATGCCCTGGGCCGGGCGGCGGACAACGCCGTGTGGGAGGATCTGGGGAGAACCCGCAGGGATGGCGGGGATGCTGTGGAGCTGCCGCTGCTGGATGATGATATTCCGGAAGACTGGCGCGACGAGCTGCTGAACGGCATTCCTGATCTGTTCGGCTTTGTGCTGGAGCATATGGCAAGAGCAAGGGCCTTTGCCCCGCGCGAGGGGGAGCACTGCAGATGGTGTCCCTTCACGGCTCTTTGCCGCTGAAATGAGACGCAGGAAAAGGATATCAGTCTGCGACGGCGGAGCCTTGAGTTTTTTGAACCCGCTCTGTTGGAGCATTTTCGTTTTGAAAATGATCCAGGCTGGAATGCCGGTGTTCCACTCCCACGACGTAGCCGTCCTGCCGCAGAGCCTTTGCCGCGGCTTCGGTCATGGCCACGGAGCGGTGCCGGCCTCCGGTACAGCCCAGTCCGATGGTCAGACGGTAGCGGCCTTCGGCATCATAGTAGGGCAGGGCAAAGCGCAGAAAATCAAGAAAACGCTCGCGGAAGGCCCGCGCCGCCTCGCCTGCGAACACATAGTCCGCCACGGCCCGGTTCTGGCCGGTCAGGGGGCGCAGCTCCTCCACAAAGTACGGGTTGGGCAGACAGCGCAGGTCAAAGACCATGTCCGCCTCGCTGGGCACACCGTACTTGAAGCCGAAGCTGATCAGGTTCACGCGCATGGCGTGGCCCGCTGTCTCTGTTTCGCTCCAGCGGCGCTGGATTTCCCTCCGCAGATCGTGCAGGGTGAAACGGGAGGTATCCAGAACGATGTCCGCCGAGTCCCGTACCTTGACAAGACGCCTCCGTTCTTCCCGCATGGCTTCCTCCAGCCCCATGCCCTCACGTTCCAGCGGGTGCGGTCGACGTGTGGTGGCGTAGCGGCGCAGGATGACGTCCGGAGATGCTTCCAGAAAGAGCAGCGCCGGACGCGCGGAAGCGCCTCCCTCACGGGGAAGGCGCTTTTCCATGTTGTTCAGGGCGGCGTCGAGATCCTTGGCCGTGCCTCCGCGCCGGAAATCCACACCCAGCGCCATGCCCCGGAAATGCTCCATGCCGGGCCTGCTGAACATGCGGCAGCATTCGGGGATCAGGGACGGGGGCAGGCCGTCTGCCGTGAAAAAATCAAGATCTTCCAGTACCTGAAGTACGGTGCTTTTCCCTGCGCCGGACAATCCGCAGACAACGAGCAGACTGGGAGCGCGAGCTTCACCGGGAGAAGAGGAGACAGAGGGGGAGTACATGGCCGGCTCTCGGGAAAGAAAAGTCCGGAGTCCTTCGGAAGACCCCGGACAAAGGGCCGATATGGCCCGCTGAGGCTTACGCCAGGGGATCAATCAGGCCGAAATCTCCGTTGCGCTTCCTGTACAGCACGTTGATGCGCTCATTGTCGGCATGGAGAAAGACCAGAAAGTCATTGCCGGACTGATCCAGCTGAAGGACTGCCTCGTCCAGATGCAGCGGTTTGGGAGCATAGTTTTCCGACCCGTTGACGACCTTCGCGCCGTCTTCTTCCGCAATGTCATAGGTGTAGACATCCACATTGGCGTCGTGGCTCCTGCGTCGTTCGTGAGAACGGGCCGCCGCCTTGCGCACCTGGGATTCGATCTTGTCGGTAACCAGATCGATGGATGCGTACATATCGTCAGACTGCTCGGACGCGGAGAAGTTCAGCCCTTCTCCGTTCAGTTTCACTTCCGCCCGATGACGGTGCTTGTCAAGCGTGAGAATGACCACCATGTCCAGCGCGGGAGACTTGCCCAGAAAACGGCCGGCCTTTTCCAGACGGCGGCGGGCATACTTCTTGAGGTGTTCGGAGGGCTCGAAGTTCTTGAAGGTGAATTCCATGTGCATGAAGTTCCTCCTTTGCGGCACGATACGGGAGCGAGATGCTCCCGTATTCGTACATCTCTTGGACTTGATTCAATCATAATGCTTTTCGTGCCGTTTGTCGATCCGGCAGGGAGGAAAATCATGCCCGCAGCGGGAAAGTTTCCCATGCCTCAGCTTTTGCTCCTGCGCCAGCTTTTTTCCTCACCTCTGCGCAGACGGCCGATATTGGAACGATGCGTCCAGAATACCACGACCGTGAGTACGGCGGCCAGAGGCAGCAGATCGATGCGGCCGAACAGCGGATAGAAAGCCAGCAGCGAGGTGACAAGAGTGAGGGAGCCCAGTGAAACATAGCTGGAAAGCGCAATGACAAGGAGGCAGCAGCCCACCGCGCAGAGCAGGGGGAGAACCCCCAGGGGAAGCAGCGCGCCGATGGTGGTGGATACGCCTTTTCCTCCCTTGAAGCCGAGAAAGCAGGATTTGATATGCCCGCCGACGACGGCCAGTGCGCAGGCGGAATGGAACCACGCCTCGGGCGTGAGTCTCAGGGATATCCAGACCGCGATCAGCCCCTTGAGTAGATCGCAGGCCAGGGTCAGCACCCCCCAGGGCAGGCCGCAGAGCCGGGCCACATTGGTGGCTCCGGGGTTGCCGCTCCCCGCCGTGCGGGGATCGATTCCCCTGCAGCCCCTGGCAATGATAATTCCAAAAGGAAGAGAACCGAGTACATAACTGACGAGGATCCACAGACAGATCATGACGGATTCCGGTTGGAGGTTGGGAAAAGGCGGCTACTGCGCCGCGTGTTCTTCCGCTGCATCGGACATGGAGCCGGGGAGCCCCGGCATCGGTTCCGATTCCCGGGCCTGCGCCGCATCGTTTTCTGCGGAAGAAGCCGGAGTTTCGTGCGCCATGTCTGAAGTTTTGTCCGGCGGTATCACGGTTGAAGGCGGGGAAGAAATGACGGCGGCAGCCGGAGCGTCTTCCGGCGGAAGCGCCGGAGCCGCGCCGCGTTCCTCCCCGGCATGTTCCGGGGGGGCTGTCGGATCTGCCGTGGCGGAGCCGCTTTCGGAAGCGGCAGCCGCAGGCCTTCCGTCGGAGAGCGGGGCGTCCACCGGAACAGACATGGGGGGAGTCGGCTCCCCGGCGGTGCCGTCTTCGGCAGGCCGCTCATCCTGCTTCACCAGCACGCAGGGTTCGTCCACCATCCATTGCCGCCCTATGACCGTGAGACGGGCGGGGCGATCCTGCCAGTCGTTCCAGTCCTTTTCCGGCATGACGACGAGAACGCGGTCATTTTTGGCCAGCAGTTCCCGCAGTTGATCCATGCTGTCGAACTCCGGCACGGTGAACGCGGGGCGGCCGCCCGTTTCCGGTGTGCCGTATGCGGCCATGCATTCATTGAGATAGTAGGCGAAGGCTCCGGGGCTGACGCGATAGGCGGCCGGCTTGTAGCCTTCATGCGCCAGAGACGCCATGGCGGAAGCATGGGGACGGGGGCTGAGTATGCTTTCCAGCGACGGTGCGACATTTCTGGCAAAGGGCAGGTTCATGACGACAAGCCCCGCGGAACACAGCAGAAGGGCTCCTCCCGGCAGAGAACGACGGCACAGGAAGATGAGCAGCAGAGCCAGTATAATCAGCACGCCGCCCATGCATACCAGATTTCTTGCAGCGTCAAGCCATGCGAAAACCAGCGGCGGCAGTTCGCCGAGACGGGCGATCCATGCTGCGGGCAGCAGCGGGAGAAGCCATGCATGGTAGTGGCCGGCTACGAGCAGCAGGCCCAGCAGAAGAAACATGCACGCGGTAAAGAAGAAGTAGAGGCGGCTGCGCCGCGGGGTGAGCCGGAGCAGGGAGCGCCCGGCAAGAACCGCCAGCGGAGCCAGAAGCGGGAGCAGAGCCGTGGCCGACTTCGCGCCGAGCGCGGACAGCAGCGCCAGCCCGGCGAGCAGGGTAAGCCACAGCCAGGAGGAACCGCCGTTTTCCCTGCGGGAACGCCATGCCGCAGGCACGCCCCTGGCCGCGCCCCACCAGTTTACGAATAGGGGAAGCAGGGTCCACGGCAGGCAGACCAGCGGCAGTGCGGCGAGGTAGAACCAGCGGGGCAGGGTGTTTTCCCCCGTGTCAAAGATACGGCCCGCAAGCTGCCGTTGGAACATGTCCACAATATAGTCCGTGTGTCCGGCGACATAGAGCATGACCAGCCACACCCCGATCAGCAGGAGCATAAGCAGAAAGCCGGGCAGACCGTCTCTGCCGTTGAGGCGGCCGGGCGTGCCTCGCCAGAACAGGAACAGTATGCTGGCGATTATGGGGAAGGCCAGGGCCAGCGGCCCCTTGATCAGTGTTGCCGCCCCCGCAAGCAGAAAAGCCAGCGTAAGCCAGACGGGAGCTTTCGTCCTGATCCAGCCCCGGTAGAAACAGATCAGGGAGAGGACGACAGTTGCGGCGAACAGCAGATCCGCATTCGGAGACTGGGCCAGTCCCATAATGAAAAAGGTTGTCAGTGCCAGCAGGCCGGAAGCGAAGGCTGTGCGGCGATCGTGTCCGGTGGCGCGGGCCAGCAGCCAGATCGCGCCGATATACAGCATGGCGGAGAGAGCTGTGCCGAGAAAGAAGAGCAGCGGTTGATCCACATGGGGAACGAGATCCAGTCCTCTGAGAAACCAGAAGTAAAGCGGCGGCATGTCCGTGCAGGGTACGCCGTTGAGACTCAGGGCCAGTTGATCGCCGCCGAGAAAGCGCATGTACACGTCGGCGGCGCGTACTTCGTCAAAAAGCCACAGAGCGCGCGGAGCAAGAAGCTGCTGGAAGACCACAAGAGCCGTCATGACCAGCAGTACCGGCAGGCCTGCCCAGGAGAGGCCGTTGAAGCATTTTTCCGCGATTCCCGGTTCCACACGGGCTGCGGCGGAAATTTTCCCGGTTTTTTTTGACATTTCGCCGCCTGATGTCCCGTTTTCCGTTTCCGCATGGGCGGCGCCTGGCTGCGGCTCTTCTCCGGAGGCATTGCCCCCGGCCATGTCCGGCGGAACGTCGGAAAAAGATTCCGGGGAGAGGGTGGCTGAAGTCACCGGCGCGGATTCCTGTTCCGGATTGTCCGGCGTCTCCGCAGCGGGATGCCCGTCATGGGAGACATCACCGGAAATACCTTCGGAAAGATGGCCGGATGCGCTGTCCGGAGCACTTTCCGCCCGGCGATCCTCCGCCGGGACAGTGCCGGGATATCCGGCTTCATTTCCCTGTTCCCCGATCCGGTCTCCGCCGGAACTGAATTCGTCGCGCCACTCGCGGGCGTGCCGCTCCGTGTCTTTGTGCGTGGATTGCTCGTTCATGCCTGCTCCTTGGAGCGTTTCTTGATTGAAGTATTTTCCAGCGGCGGTTCCGAGAGGGATTTGCCATGGAAAGGGACAGGATTCGGGGGTTCCGGCGCGGTGTCGGAACAGGGGCTGCAGCAGATGACGCGGGCAATAAGCCCTCCCCACAGCATGCCGCCAAGAATGTCGACCGGATGATGCCAGCCGAGCCAGATACGGGAGTATCCCACAAGCGCGATGAACAGCGCAAGGGCAATATACACGATTTTCTTGCGGAAGAAAAAGGCCAGCGGCAGGACGGCAGCCACGATTTCCGTGGTGTGGCCGGAGGGAAAGCTGTGGTAGGAATAGTCAAGGGTGAAAAAATGCGGCGGCCAGAGTTCGCCTGGGCGAGGCATGCCGAAAGCGAACTTGAAGAATCCGGTGGTCAGGAAGACAAGCAGAAAGCCGAACAGAACCAGACGGCAGATCAGCATGCGGCCCTCGGCCCGCCGGGCGGTGACGCCCGGAGAAGCTGAAACTCCGGCGGGGACGAGGGAAAACGCCAGAACGATCAGATACAGCGCATAGATGACCGGCGCGGCCATGTCGGAAAAAAGCTGGACAGCAGGCCATAGCGCGGGCAGAGCCTCCCGGGAGGCCAGATAGTACTGCCGCACATCCTCGCCCCACCAGCCGTGGCGCAGCACGACAAGGGCAAGCGCGAGCGTCAGCGGCGCGAGCAGGGCGGCGTGGATTTTCCAGTTGTAGCCGGGGCAGGCGTTGAAGGGGCCGATTCGGCAGGGGAGTTTCATCAGAACTTCCTTCATGGTTTGAAATCTCTCCGTTCCAGGGGAAAAGTGTTCCTGCCAGGATGGCAAAGCCGATGAAATCCCTTTTCGCAAGCCCTCCCCAGACGGGAAAATTTTCCTGTCCATGCAAGAGCATGGCTGCGTGACCGGAGCGGGAAACATGCGATGTCAACTGGAGAAAAGGCGTACGGCGCGGAAGCCCCAGGCCTTCATTTGAAGGCGCATGTTGCGGGTTCTGACGGCGACGCCCCGCCCGGTCATCATGTCTTCGGCTCTTGCGGCGGACACTTCCTCCGGCAGAAGAACATCCGTGACAAGGGCGCGGGGCGAGAAATTGCCCGCGACCAGCAGCAGGGATGCGTCGGGCAGACGGCTGATGCAGGCTGCAACGGAGCTGGAAGCTCCGCCTGCTTCTTTTCCGGTTTTCGCCCTGCCCAGGAGGACGCCCCGCGCGATGCCGCTTTCCCTGCGGATACGGGTGATCTGTGCCAGCCGCGCGGCGAAGGAGTCCGGCAGCCCAGGCTGAATGTTCAGCGGCGGGTAAGCGGCGCGGGCAGGCAGCCCGGCGGTGGAGAAGCCGTTTTTCCCGTCCGCATTCCAGGCCAGAGGCAGTCTGTCGTCGCCGGAGAGTCTCGTGTCCGTCTCTTCCTGAATCGCTCCGAGGAGATCATGGCCGGAAAGCGCCAGCAGGCCGGGAAGAAAGGCTCTGAATGCCACCTGAAGCAGATGTGCGTCCACCTGCGCGGAGTGTTCCGTTCCGGAGAGATTCGTCACGGCGGCGGCCAGAGTGGGAGCCGAGGCAAGCAGTTCCGTACCGGATGCGGAAGCTCGCAGGACGCGCGCTGCCCATGCGGAAGGCAGTTTTGCAAGTTCCGTCCGGAGAGCCTGCTCTTCCGCGGGCAGCCAGTCCGATCCGAGCGGAAGCGCACGGGTGGGAGTGCTCCGCCACAGCCGGGCATGATCCACTCCCGCTGCGAGCGAGGCGTCGATGCTGCGGCACAGCGGCCCCGCATCAGTGGTGAGCAGAGCGTATTCCAGGGAGGGTGACGTGACGGTATCGGGCGCGAAATCAATCCCCAGATGAAGAACCCGGGGCAGCATGGCCGGTGGAACGGGGTCGCCGAGCAGCGACCAGCCCCCGTAGCGGCGTATATCGCGTGAGAGGGCGGCAAGCGCGCTCAGGGCCGGTTCGGGAGAAAATTCTTTGGCGCAAGGCTCCAGTCCGGCCATGTCCGAGAGGCTGACCCGCAGCAGAGGCTGGTGCAGCAGGCCTGCCTGCCGGATAATGCTGGCGGAGAGGGCCTGCCGGGCGGAAGAGCGGGGAGAGTCCCAGTGCAGCGGCAGGACGCGGGGGGTATCGGCATACCTGTAAATCCAGCGGCGGCTCACTCCGTCTGTGCCGGTCAGGGGCGCGGTGGCGGCCCACCCCCCGCGCGGCAGGCTCCGCTGCATGTCACGGGAAAACGCGGACGGCAAAACGCCGCGGCGGATCAGTTCGGCAACGGCGGCGGACGGCAGCGGAGCCACGTCTTCCGCATCATCCGTCTCTTTTTTTCCGGTATGATCATCTGTTGCGCCGGGGGATCTTCGGGGAGCCTCCGCAGGCAGCAGTGACCATATTTCGCGCGGGGCTTCCACCATCATGTACAGATCGGCATAGCGGGAAAGTCCCATGCGGGCGAGACGGAAATCAGGCCCCATGCCGGTGGAGCCGGGCAGAATTTCTCCTCCGAGGATGACGCCTTCCTCCGCGCAGCGTTCATCCAGAAGGACGTAATCCCGTGAAGGTGCGTCGACAGCGTCTTTTACAGCCGCCGATGACGCAAAGCGCAGGCCGATGACGGCTTCGGATTCACGGGAAAGCGCTCGTCCTCCGGGTGTGATGTTCCAGCCTCCCGCATTTTCCGTCACGCCGGAAAGAAAGATGCCCCTGATGCCAAGGGAGGCAAGAAGCCGGGGAGGAAGCGCGCGGGGCAGGGCGGCAAGGGCACTTTCCCCCATTTTTTCTCCCAGCGCGGCGCGGGAAGGATCGAAATCCAGCCAGACATCAGCCGCATTCAGAAGAGGGGTGGTGTTCCGCACGCTGCCCGAGGCTCCCCATACCAGCGGTGTGCCGGAAACCACGGAGAGCAGTTTTTCGCTCTGGCGGAGAATGGACTGTTTTTCCAGCCATTGCACATAGCCGGGATGGGCGCGGGGCAGTTCCATGTCGTTCCCGGAAAGCATGGCGCGCGGTACGGAAGCTGCAGGGGGTGAACAGGCCGTGAGGGACACGCAGAGCAGACCGGCGGCCAGCGCCCGAAGCGGGGAAATCTCGCGCGAAAGTGGAATATGCGGCATGCACGCCTCCGGTGGGCGGAAGGCATGTGAAATCAGCCCCGCCCTTGCTGAAAAAACATGCTTTTTGTAGCCGAGGAACAAGGCAAAAACAAGGAGGCGTTCCGCGCGCCCGAAGAATGTGCTCTTCATGAACCGCTGATTTATTCTGTGAACAAGTCAGCTCCATACCCAAAGAGGCTTTTGACTCTTTGGGTAATGCGCGCGCCAGTTCGTTCATTTAACAGGAAAAGCAGATTTTCCCTGTTCACGACTTGCGGGCGATCCTGTTCCGCAAGACCGCGGGAAACGCTTTAATCAGCGTTTTCTTATACGGATGGAGCCTGCCGCGACGTACGCGGCAGGCTCCTTCTCCGCCCGGCGCAAACCGGACAGCGAAACGTGGAATGAAGGTTGAAAATGAAGCCGGTCCGTCACCCGGCAGCCCCCTGTCGGCGTGTTGTCCGCATGAAGTGCTGTTCAGGTTCTCGCGGGCGGACAGAAACGCGTTGTGTCATGCTCCTTTCTGGATTTAAAGGTGAGGAGGTGTAATGGCAAATCCCTTGTAGGAAATAATGATGGTCTTGTCAAGAAAATGAAATTCTTTTTCATAAATTTGATGCTGCAGAACATCCGGGAGAACAGAGGTTGTTCATGACCTGTTGCGGAACAGCCGGCCTGCCAGAGGCAGCGTCACGGCGGCCACGGTCAGCATGGGGATAAAGTTGTCCGCGATGTCGGCCAGTCCTGCGCCTTCCAGATACACGCGGCGCAGGCAGACCAGCGCGAAGCGCAGGGGATTGGCGCAGGTGGCTGTCTGCAGCGCCTGCGGCATGCTGGCCACGGGAGAGGCCAGACCGGAGAGGAGAAACATGGGCAGAAGCAGCACAAAGGCATAAACTACGGCCTGCTGAAGATTCCTGGCCACAGCGGAAAGACACAATCCCATCCCCACGGAAGAAAGGGAAAACACGGCAAGACAGAGCAGAATCGTGCCGATTGAGCCCGCCAGGGGAATGCGGAACCAGAAGACGCAGATCGCCAGCACCGCCCCGGACAGCAGAATGCCGATGAGTACGGAGGGCACCGCCTTGCCCACGAGGATTTCCGTCGGGGTGAGCGGGGTGACGAGGAGCTGGTCAAAGGTGCCTTCCTCTCTTTCGCGGGCGATCGAAAGACCGGCCAGGATCATGATCTGCATCAGACTCAGGGAGGCGATCATGCCGGACATGATGTTCCAGCGCGTTTCCAGATTGGGGTTGAACCAGGCCCGCCACTCCAGCCGGAGGGGCGGCACGACGCCGCGCGCTGCATTGAATTCCGAAGCTATGGAACTGACTGCCGAAAGCGCCACGGCGGCCGTGGTGGAGTTGCGCCCGTCAAGAATGACCTGAACGGGGGCGGTCTGTCCGGCGGAAAGACGGCTGTCGAAATCCTGTCCAATCTGGATGCCCAGCAGGATATCGCCCCTGTCCATGGCCGCGGCGATCCCTTCCGGCGTGGCGGGCGCGGCCACACGGCGGAACAGGCCGGTTCCGTCCAGACGCGCGGCGAAGTCACGCGCAGCTTCCCCGCCCGACTGATCCACCAGAGCATAGGGAGCGTCGTTCAGATCGTAGGTGGCGGCATAGCCGAAGACCACACTCTGGATGATCACGGGGGCCACCAGCACGATACGGTTGGCCGGATTCTTCAGAAGATCCAGCACTTCCTTGCGCCACATGCAGAAAACCCGCCACAGCACGATGATGATTCCGTTCATGAGCGCCCCCGGCAGGGTACTGGGGAGAGAGGGAGCAGGGCATTCCCGCAGGTGAAGCGGCCGGCAGAAAGCTGGAGAGGCGAAAACATGCTATCCCAGCCTCTTGCGGGTCGCGCGCAGCGCCCCGAGGAAAAAAAGCACGGCATCCAGCGCCAGCACGCCGCAGTTGCGCGCCGCCAGAGGCAGATTGTCGCCGGCCAGCAGCAGGGTCTTGAGAAGTTCCATATAATAGGTTGAAGGCAGAAGATGACCGATGACGCGTACTGCCGGAGGCACATTGCGCAAATCGAACAGAAAGCCGGAAAGCAGCACGGCCGGCAGAAAGCTGACCAGAATTGTGATCTGTCCTGCCAGAAACTGGCTGCGTGTCAGGGAGGATATGAGCAGCCCCATGCCCAGGGCCGCCAGCAGATACAGCATGGAGCTGACCAGCAGCAGCCGGAAGGAACCTTCAAACGGCAGGCTGAACAGAAAGCGGGCGGCCAGCAGGCAGAGTCCCAGGCCCGCCATGCCGATGCCGAAATAGGGAATGATTTTTGCCAGCAGCACTTCCAGCGGACGTACAGGCGAGGCAAACAGGGCTTCCAGCGTGCCGCGTTCCCACTCGCGCGCCATGACCAGAGAGGTGAGGAAAGCCCCCACGATGGTGATGATGATGACAATCAGGCCCGGAACAAGATACCATGTGCTGGAATTGGCCGCATTGAACCATATGCGCTGTTCAATATACACGGAGCCGGAATGTTCCCGAACCGGAACCGAACCGCGATCCTCGAGTCTGGACGCCCACTCGCCCAGAGCCGCTGCCGCATAACTCTGCGCCAGGCTGGCGCTGGTGGAGTCGATGCCGTGTACGACAAGCTGAACCGGAGCGCTTCCTGCGGCCAGGTTCGCGCTGAAATCATTGCGGATGCGCAGAATGGCGTCTACTTCCCGGCGGCGCATCAGTTCCTCCGCTTCATGCATGGAATCTGCCTGACGGGGGGAGAAATAGCCTGTGCCCCGGAACCCGGCCAGAGCATCACGCGCCATTGGAGAGGAATCTTCCATGACAATGGCTATGGGCACCTCCTTCAGATCGAGAGAGATGCCGTATCCGAAAATAAAAATGAGTACGGCGGGCAGCAGCAGTCCGATCAGCAGGCTGCTGCCGTCCCGCAGAATCTGCCGTATTTCCTTGCGGACAAGGGCGCGGATGCGGACGGGGGAAATCATGTCGCATTTCCCTCTCTGGAGTTTTTGACAATGCGGATGAACGCCTCTTCCATGCTGCCCGCTCTGCCCGCCCGTGCGCGCACGTCATCGGGCGACCCCAGTTCCAGCACGCGTCCTGCGTCCTGAATGAGAATGCGGTCGCAGTATTCGGCTTCTTCCATGAAATGGGTGGTAATCACCACGGTAGTGCCCTGAGCTGCAAGGCCGGTGATGCGCCGCCAGAATGCGCGGCGGGCCGGAACGTCGATGCCGCTGGTTGGTTCGTCCAGAAACAGGATGCCGGGCCGGTGCAGGAGGGCGCAGGCCATGGACAGGCGCTGCTTGTAGCCGCCGGGCAGATCTCCCGCCGTGGCGTGCTGACGGCTTTCCAGGCCGAATTCGCACAGCAGTTCGGTGATGCGTTCGCGCAGGATTTTTCCGCGCAGGCCGTACACTCCGCCGAAAAACTCCAGGTTCTGCCGCACGTCGAGGCTTCCGTACAGGGAAAACTTCTGCGCTACATAGCCGAGATGCTCGCGTGCCCTGGCTCTTGCCGTGCGCAGATCCACGCCGGCCACCCTCAGCGTGCCGCCGCTCGCGGGAAGCAGGCCGCACAGCATGCGGAATGTGGTGGTCTTTCCGGCGCCGTTGGGGCCGAGCAGGCCGAACACTTCTCCCCTGCCCACAGTAAAGCTGGTATTGTCCACCGCTACAAAACTTCCAAAGCGGCGCACCAGATCGCGCACTTCTATCACCACTTCCGGTTCCGCGTTCCGGCCCGTTTCCGGCTGGAATTTGTCATATGAAGAAAGGGCCGCGCTTTCCTCCTGCGGAATTTCGGTTTCGTCCGGTTTGCGGGCAAGCGCTTTCCGTTGTTCCCGAAGTATGGTCATAAAGCCGTCTTCCAGCCGGGCCGGGGCCGGAACTGCGTCCAGGCCGCCGCAGCGCCGGGCCTCTTCCTCTGCCGTTTCTCCGGCACTCCGGCCTCCTTCGGTTGCGGCGGAGCCTGCGTGGATGACGAAACGCACCGCTCCCCCCTCGGGCACGGCGTCCGCCACAAGGGCGGAATCATCGGCAAGCCGGGCTTGTACGATCCTGGCGGGCAGGCCCGGAGCGGGCCGGGTGCGGTAACAGCGTCCTTCGGCGCGGGCACGCAGTTCGCCGGGCGCGCCGTGGGCCAGAACCGCGCCATTGTCCAGCACATAGACGAAGTCGCATCGCTCGGCTTCATCCATATAGGCGGTACTGACCATGACGCTGAGATGTTCCTCGCGCACGAGCCCGAGCAGAACATCCCAGAGTTCCTGGCGGGATAGCGGATCAACTCCCACGGATGGCTCGTCCAGCAGAAGCAGTTCCGGAGAACGGGCCAGAGCGCAGGCCAGTCCCAGCTTCTGCTTCATGCCGCCGGAGAGTTGCCCGGCCGGGCGGGTTTCAAAACGGGCCAGTTCCGTCATGGCCAGCAGATGGGGCAGGCGTTCGTCCCGTTCCGTGCGGGAGACGCCGTACAGATCGGAGTAAAGTTCCAGGTTTTCGCGCACGGTCAGGTCTTCATACAGCCCGAAGCGCTGCGGCATATAGCCGATATTGGCCTGCGCCGGTTCCGGTTCTCGCGCGATATCTGCGCCCAGAACATTCAGCGAGCCTCCGTCAGGCGCGAGGAAACCGCAGACCATGCGCATGAATGTGGTCTTGCCCGCTCCGTCCGGCCCCACCAGCGCAACCAGCGCACCGGAGGGAACGGCCAGATCTATGCCGTTCAAGGCTGTGACAACCCGGTGAGAACGGCGGACGCGGAAAACCTTGCGCAGCCCCCGGGCCTCCACGCAGAACGGGCCGGTCATGAAGACTTCTCCGGCATGGCCGGTGCAAGCCGTACGGTTACAGGCATGCCCAGCCGCAGGATATTGTCGGGATCTTCCACGATAATGCGGACTTCATAGACCAGTGAGGTGCGCAGTTCTTCCGTCTGCACGGATTTCGGCGTGAATTCCGCTGCCGCTGAAATGTAGCCTACCTTGCCGGATACCGGGCGTTCCGGAAAGCTGTCGCTGAACACGTCGGCCCTGTCCCCGGGGCGGAGTCGGCCGAGTCTGATTTCCGGAACGTAAGCGCGTACCCATTTGGGACGATCGACAAGAAGCTGAAAAGCCGGACGCTGGGCCGAGGCCATGTCGCCCGGTTCCAGCAGGCGGGAGCGCACCAGCGCATCGCGCGGAGCCGTCAGTTCGGTCTGCGCGATATCCCGGCGGATGCTTGCCAGGGAGGCTCTGGCTGCTTCGGCCTCGGCTTCCGCCTGGGCAATATCCTCGTCGCGTGGTCCGATTTCAAGCAATTCCAGTGATTTCTGCGCTTCTTCCAGATTTGCGGCGGCCACATCCCGCGCGGATCGGGAACTTTCCCGATCCTGCTGGCTCACGGCGCGTTCCCTGCCGGCCAGAGTTTCCATGCGGCGATCCTGGCGCGAGGCAAAGTCCGCCTGTGCGCGGGCGGATTCCACCCTCGCCCTCGCCTGGGCAAGCTCCTCGGGGCGCGCGCCGTTTTTCAGACGCAGCACGGCCTGCTCCAGCGCTTTCAGACGGGCGGATGCCTGGCGCTCACTCAGTTCCAGAGCGCTTTTGTCCTGCCGGGCGAGGACCTGCCCTGCACGGACGCGATCACCTTCCTCGGCCAGCATTTCCGTCACGCGTCCGCCGTTTTCGAAGGCAAGGCTGATCTGCCGCAGCTCGACATTGCCATAGATCCTGAAGTCGTCGGCGGGGCGGGTGGGCAGGATGAACACGGCAAGACCGCCCAGCGCGACGGCCGCGCCCAGCAATACGAGCAGTTTTATGGAAAGTCGCACGTTTCCTCCGGAAAAGGGCATGTCCGTCGTATATCGGACAACGCCCCCAGCGCGTTATTAATCGGTGGATTAACAATGCCCTCTTCGCGCAAAACTGTAAAGACGGGGATAATTCTTGGCTCTGTTGCAGAATAGTGCTGAAACTATCCTTGACCGCCGAAGGCGCAAGCGATCCGGCCGTGGATACATGCTGCCTTCGGCCCGTGTGGAACACGGGCTGTCCTCGCGGCAACGAACATTGTCGCCCGTGCCGGAGTAAAGGAACACGTCACGCACAGAGCCATCAACATAATTCTGCAACAGAACGTAATTCTTTTCCCTGCTGCATGGCTGTGCCGAGGCATCCCGGACTTCCTGATGCACGCATGCGGAGAGGCCGGACGGCAATCAGTGAAGATGACTGTCTGGCGTGAAACTTGCATAAGGCATCGGGAAGAGGTGCCCCTGCCAACAGCGTTCACAGCCGCGCTCCTGTCTTCCCTCCGGCGTACCGTGTGGGGATATGTCTTTACACGGATTTAACAAAAATAGGGCTGGCGTGTGTCCGCAGCCTGTTATATTGATAAATAAAGCGCACCAGTCGGAGCGGATTTGTTTTGCAGGCATCTGTTGCGGCTCGTGCTGTCCGACGGGGTATGCCGACATGCGCGGCGCAGCGGTTCGGGATTTGGAGCTTTTTCGTTTTGCAGTTGTTTCAGGCGTGAAACCTGCGGTGCAGAACGCAGGGCATGGCAGCGGGCATTTTCTTTGCGGAATCTTCCCGTCGCGTGACGGGAAGATTCCGCGGACGAAAACGGCGGAAGCGGAGCGGACTTGCGCTTCTTCTCCGCAGAGCGTTTCAACCTTCGAAATGAACTGAAAGAGAGTCGGATCAGGAGGAGCGTCGTGTCGTCGAAGGAAAAGGAATCCATATTGTACCCGGAGCAGCCGTGTTCCGCCGAGGAAATGAAGGCGCTGGCCTGTCCGAATCTGTATCTGAACCGTGAGATCAGCTGGCTGGATTTTAACGCCAGAGTACTGGAGGTGGCGGAGGATTCCCACCTTCCTCTGCTGGAGCAGCTCAAGTTCCTGAGCATTTTCTACAATAACCTTGACGAGTTTTTCATGGTGCGGGTGGCGAACATCCTGCGCCAGTACAGCAGCGGGGCCGTATCCTCCTCTCCGGATCGTCTGAGTCCGGCCAGGCAGCTTGCGGAAATACGGAGGCGCACGCTTGTTCTGCTCGGCCGGGCTCAGGATCTCTGGCGCAGGAATCTGGTTCTCCGACTTGCGGAAAAAGACGTCCGGCTGGTGCGATACCGTCAGCTTTCGGAAAAGCAGCGCCGGTTCCTTGACGGTTACTTCAGGAATGAGATTTATCCCATACTTACTCCTCAGGCCATAGACCCGGGACATCCCTTTCCCACCATTTCCAACACCAGCATCAATTTCATCATCCAGCTCCGCAGCAGGGAAGGGGTGAACCGTTTCGCGCGGCTGAAATGCCCGAACAATGTTTCCCGCTTTATTTTCGTGCCGCAGAACAAGGAGGCCAAAAACTACGCCTCGCTCGGCTTTGACTCCAATGCGCGCGGCGATGATATTCTTCTGCTGGAGGATCTGATCGCCGAATATCTTCCATCCCTCTTTCCCGGCAATACCGTGGTAAGCTCGGGCAAGTTCCGCATCACGCGCAATACTGATGTGGAAATCGAGGAGGATGAGGCCGACGATCTGCTGGAGGCCGTCAAGGATCTTGTCGATCAGCGCCGCTTCGGCGATGTGGTGCGGCTTGAGGTCGCCAACAGCATGGCCAGGGATTTGAGCGTCTTTCTGACTGAACACCTGGGAATACGTCCGTTTCAGATTTATCGGGTCAAGGGACCGCTGGCCTTCTCCGAACTGATTGCCCTGTACGGCCTGGACAGGCCGCGCCTCAAGCTTCCCCCTTTCCACGGCGGCGTGCCGGGCGTGTTCCAGGAGGGCGACATCTACGCGCACCTGCAGAAAAGGGACGCGCTGGTATATCATCCGTATGACAGTTTCATCCCCGTGCTGGAGTTTCTCCGCCGGGCCAGCGAAGACCCCGGCGTTGTCGCGATCAAGCAGACTCTGTACCGGGTCGGGAACGACTCCCCCATCGCCAAGGCGCTGATCGAGGCCCGCCGCAGAGGCAAGCAGGTCACTGCCGTGGTAGAGCTGAAAGCCCGTTTCGATGAGGAGCGCAACATCACCTGGGCGGAGGAGATGGAAAAGGAAGGCGTCAATGTGGTATATGGGCTGGTGGGCATGAAGATCCATGCCAAGCTCTGCCTTGTGGTGAGGCGTGAACCGGACGGCGTGCGGCGCTATGTGCATATCGGCACGGGAAACTACAATCCCTCCACGGCCAAGATGTATACCGACATGGGGCTGTTTACCGCCAATCCCGATATCTGCGCGGATGTGACGGACCTGTTCAATGTCATGACCGGCTACGCGCAGCGCGATGCGTACCGCGAGCTGCTGGTATCGCCGGTATCCATGCGGGCGTCTCTGCTGGATATGATTCTGCGTGAAATTTCCCTGCATCGGCAGCAGGGCGGCGGTGAAATCATTTTCAAATGCAATCAGCTGGTGGACAGGGAAATTGTCCGCGCCCTGTACCGCGCATCCATGGCAGGAGTGCGCGTCCGTCTGCAGGTGCGCGGCATCTGCTGCCTGCGCCCCGGCGTGCCCGGAATCAGCGAGAATATCACGGTCACGTCCGTCGTCGGGCGCTTTCTGGAGCACTCACGCCTGTACTGGTTCCATGCAGGCGGCGAGGGCTGTCTGTATATCGGCAGCGCTGATCTCATGCCCCGCAATCTTGACCGCCGTATTGAGGTGCTGACCCCCATACTGGCTCCCGACGTGCGGAATTTCCTCCGCAATGAAGTGCTGGAAACGCATCTGCGCGACAATATGCAGGCCTGGCGGCTGGAAAGTGACGCCTCCTACCGGCGTCTGACCCCCGGCAAGGGCGAGGAGGGCGTCAATTCCCAGGAAAGCATGATCCGGCGATATGGCCGGCAGTCCGCCTGACCCCTCCGCACGGGGCGATATGTGTGAAAGGACAGATGTTTCAATCCACAGTCGCCCCATCCGGCGACTGACTGAAGCAGCCGACGGACAGGGGGCGTGCGGATTGCCCCTCCCTGAAGGGAGGGATTACGGAAAAGGATTTCACCGGCTTTGCCGTCTTGTCAACTCCTCTTTTCCCTCCTGAAGGGGGAGGTTTCAAACCACAAGGGAATTTTTGATGAAATGATGACTCCGGATATGGATGAGCGAGATGAAAAGGGCGGGGCGGAAAATGCTCCCCGCACAGAACATCCGGCGAGGGAACGTGTGATGAAAAAATCGTCCGCAAAGGCAGAAAAAGCAGTTCCCGCAGGGGGGGAAAACATCGTGGAAAAGAAAGATTCCGCCATGACTCGGGCGGAAGCGGCCCAGGCTCGAAAGAATTCCGGCAGGAACGCATCTTCCCGGACTTTGGGGAAAAAGATGGCGGCGGGTACGCGTTCCGTTGCGGAAAAAAGCGCGGAATCCGGGGACGTTTCCGCTTCTGCCGCCGTACTCCCTGCCGGGAGCGAGGCGGCGCGGGATGCGGATCTCAGTTCCGCCCGTCTGCCTGAATCTCCTGTCATGGAAGATTCCCTGCGGCACGGGCGGCATGTGGCCGCGCTCTCCGCATCGCTTTTTGATCAACTGGCGGAACTGCACAAGCTGGATGAAACATGGCGGAACAGACTCGTCATGGCCGCCCGTCTGCATGATATCGGCTTCGCCGAAGGACGCAAGGGGCATCACAAGACCGGCATGCGCTATATTGAGGAAGATCTGAGCCTGAACATCAGCGATGCGGATCGTCCGCTTGTCGCCCTGCTGGCCCGCTATCACCGCAAGGCCTGGCCCTCGCGCCGCCACTCCCGCTTTGCCGCACTGCCCCGCAGGGAACGCCGCGCCCTGCGTCGTGCCGCAGCCCTGCTGCGTATCGCGGACGGCCTGGACTATACGCATGGAGAGCTGGTCAAAGGCTGTATTGTCGATATCAGGCCGCGCAGGGTCATTCTCGTACTCGACAGCGCGGGGGATTGTCCGGAAGAAAGGGCGCGCGCTGTGAAAAAGGGCGATTTGTTCACGCATGTTTTCGGACGGGAGCTGGAATGCGTATGTCAGGCCGGATAGCGCCTCGGGCGGAAAGGTGCATCGGCATCATCGATCTGGGCAGCAACTCCCTCCGGCTTCTGATTGTCCGCATCCATGCGGATGGTTCGACCACGGTTCTGAATCAGGTCAAGCACATGGTGCGTCTTGGCGAAGGCGGTTTTGTCCATAACCGCCTCCAGGACGAGGCCATGAACCGCACTCTCGGGGTGTTGCGCGGTCTGGCTGAAATGTGCGCGGTATATGAAACTTCGGAAATCGTGGCCATCGCCACGGCCGCCGTGCGCGATGCGGAGAACGGTCAGGACTTCATCCTCAGAGTGAAGGAAAAGACCGGCATTGACTTCACCGCGGTTTCGGGCAGGGAGGAAGCCCGTCTGATTTACCTCGGCGTATCCAGCGGGCTGGAGCGCAGCGACAAGCTGCGGCTGTTCATTGATATCGGCGGCGGCAGTACCGAGCTGATTGTGGGAAATTCACAGGAGTACAGGAACCTTGATTCCGTCAAGCTGGGATGTGTGCGCCTGACCAATCTTTTTTTCAAGGGAAGCACGGGGCCGGTTTCTCCCCGTGAGTACGCCGCGCTGCAGGCTCATATCCGCAATGCGGCGCTGCACTCCTTCCAGCGGATCGCGGACTTTGATATCGAAGAGGCGGTAGCCAGCTCCGGCACGGCCCAGAACCTCGCGGAAATTGCCGCCGCCCGCGAGGATGCGGACGCCGTCCGTGAAGGCAGACCGTCCAGGGCATCCCGGCATGTCCTCAGTTATGACGGACTGATCCGGGCGGTGCGGGAACTGTGTTCCCTCGGGCTTGAAGCCCGGCGGGAAATTCCCGGCATCAATCCCAACCGGGCGGATGTCCTCATCGCGGGAGCGGCCATTCTTCAGACCGTGATGGAAGAACAGGGCTTTGAAAGTGTCACGGTGAGCGGCCGCAACCTTCAGAACGGCATTCTCGTGGACTATCTCATGCGCATGGCCCCGGAGCGCGAGGGAACGGCGCTGCCCTCACGGGAGGAAAGTGTCCTCCAGCTTGCCCGCTTCTGCCGTTTTGAGGAAAAGCATGCCTTTCATGTGGCGAAACTTGCGCTGGAGCTGTTCGACAGCGCCGGAACTCTGGGGATGAACAGCTCTCCTCCCGTTTCGCGCGAGCTTCTGTATTACGCCGCCCTGCTGCACGATATCGGCATATTTATCGCCTTTGCCAATCACAATGCACACAGTCACTATCTTATCCGCAATACGGAGCTGCTCGGCTTCACTGACCGGGAAATTGAAATTATGGCCGCTCTGGCATATTTTCACCGGAAACGTCCGTCCAAAAAGCAGCCTGTTTTTCTCCAGCTTAATGAGGATATTCGGGAGGATGTCCGCCTGCTTTCCGTATTTCTCAATCTGGCGGAGCGTATGGACAAGAGTCACCGGCAGGTCGTGCGCGCGGCCCGCTTCACCCGCGCGGGAGACGGCTGGCTGGAACTGCATGTCCTGGTTGCCGAAGACTGCCCCATTGAGCTTGAGGAAATCGCACGCGGCGGCAAACTGATCAGGAAAAGCTGCGGCATGCGGGTCGCGCTCCGGCCCTGTCAGGAGCAAGCCGTTTTTGAAAGCGCCGTGGGCCAGACGATGAGGCCAGCAGGACAGTGAGACAGGACCCTGCACGGCGGATATGTTTAATCACAACATACCCTGAGGAGTAACCATGTTTGAAACCGTTGCCCTTGGTCGGCGCTGCGGCGACAAGGAATACGCCGAGCTGGCGCCGCAGTTGCGCATGCGCTTGTTTGAGGCCCAGCGTCAGTGCAGGGAGCGCGGAATCCCCCTGCTGATCATCATTGCGGGTATCGACGGTTCGGGGCGTGGCTCTGTGGTCAATCTGCTGTCGGAATGGATGGACAGCAAGTTTGTACGCAACCATGTGTTCTGGATGGAAACAGATGAGGAGCGCGAACGTCCGGATGACTGGCGGTACTGGCGCTGTCTGCCTGCCGAGGGCAGGACGGGCGTGTTTGTCGGCGGCTGGTACGGCCCTTCGCTGCGGCTGTTCTGCTGCGGCGAAATCAAGGAACATGAGTTCTGCGCCCGTATGCACCACTGGCGGGGACTGGAGGCCAGCCTTGCGGATTCGGGCATGGCGCTGGCCAAGATATGGCTGCATCTGGACAAGAAGACGCATGACCGGCGCTTGAAAAAACGTCTGCAAAACAGGGAAGTGCATCATTTCACGCCCTATGACAAGAAAACGGCGGAAAACTACGAAGGTCTGGCCGGGGCCGCGTCAAAGGCCATTACACTGACTGACAGGGCCGATGCGCCGTGGATTATTGTAGATGCCGCCGATGCGAATTATCGTAATCTGGCTGTGGCGCGGGCCGTGATCGGCGCGGTGGAGCGGACCGTTGCAGCCCGGGATGCGAAGGCCGCCCGGGTACGGCTCGAAGAGGACGGAGCGGCGGACGATATCACGCGGGAAGGCGTCATTTCCACGCTGGAAGCCATTGATCTTTCCGCCGGCGCAGATCACGCGGCCTACAAGAAAGAACTGGCCGAACTTCAGTCCGAATTGCGGGAGCTGACCTATCGGGCCTACAGAAAGGGCATTTCCAGCACGCTGGTTTTTGAGGGGTGGGACGCCGCGGGCAAGGGCGGGGCCATACGCCGACTTCTGGCGGGCGTGGACGCGCGCATTTCACAGGTCATTCCCGTCAGCGCCCCCTCGGATGAGGAGCGCGCGCACCATTATCTGTGGCGTTTCTGGCGGCATGTGCCCCGGGCGGGTTTTGTCACCGTCTATGATCGGTCCTGGTACGGGCGGGTGCTGGTGGAGCGGGTGGAGAGGCTGACGCCGCGCGAGGACTGGAGCCGCGCCTATGCGGAAATCAATCTTTTCGAGGCGCAGCTCACGGCCCGCGGCAACATTCTGCTGAAGTTCTGGCTGCACATATCGCCCGACGAACAGTTGCGACGCTTCAGGGAGCGTGAGGAGATACCGTGGAAGCAGTACAAGATAACGGCGGAAGACTGGCGCAACCGGGAAAAGTGGCCCGAGTACATGCGTGCGGCTGATGAAATGTTTCTGCGCACCAGCACGGCATATGCGCCGTGGAATGTTATCGCCGCCGAGGACAAGAAGTTTGCCCGCCTTTCCGTGCTGCGCGCCTGCCGGGACGCCCTGCGGACGGCCCTGCACCGCCCCCGCAAAGCGCTTCGCCATTGAAGTGTCCACGGAGTCTGGCAGGGCGGGAGTCATCTCTGCGCTCCTTCAGAGGCCCCGCTCCTCCTCTTCCTCCTGTCAGGGGGCGCAATTCACTTGCGGCGTGAGGCTTCAGGCGTGAAACCTGCGAGCCGGAACACAGAGTCCGGCCGGCAGATATCTTCAATCATATCCGGGGAGAGGAAGGGAAGAGATATTCGCCTTTTCGGTGATTTTCTGGATGTTTCGTTTGAATTTCAGATAGTTGAAATACAGCTTTCATTTGAGGATGTGAATGCCCCGAAGGGGAAACAGGCTTGTCTTTCAGCCGGAATTCCGGCAAAAGCATCACGTCTGCCCGGGGTGTTCCGTCCTTTTATCCGCAGCATGCTTCACAGCGAAGGGCGGCTGCCGGGCGTTCTTCCGCTGTCTGTACAGAGCCGCTCCGGCAGTTGCGGAACTGCGCGGCATGCACGTTTAATCCGTATCAGGAGGGAAATTCCGAATACCCTGTCCCCGGCCCGGAACATCAACCTTTTCCCCGTGTGCTTGAGAACCACGTAAAAAACAAGTTATGAAAAAGAACAGCGTTTCTCTTTCCTTCATGCTGCTCGGCATCGTGTTCTGCGTCTGCCTTATTGCTTCCAACCTGCTGGAAACCAAAATCATTCAGATTGGCTCGTTTACCATTACGGCTGGTTTTCTGGTCTTTCCCGTTTCCTACATCATCAACGACTGCATTGCGGAAGTATGGGGGTTTCGCAAGGCCAGGCTCATTATCTGGCTCGGCTTTGCCATGAATTTTGCCATGATTGCCCTGTTCCAGCTTGCCCTTGCCCTGCCCGCCGCTCCTTTCTGGGAAGGCGAAACGGCGTTCCGCTTTGTTTTCGGGCTTGCCCCCCGTATCGCGGCCGCCAGTCTGATGGCCTTTCTGGCAGGCTCCTTCCTCAATGCCTATGTCATGAGCAGGATGAAGCTCGCCAGTGACGGGCGGAATTTTTCAGCCCGGGCGATACTCTCCACACTGATCGGGGAGAGTGCGGATTCCCTGATTTTTTTTCCGCTGGCTTTTGGCGGCCTGATGCCCGCGCATGAACTGGCAAAACTGATGCTGATTCAGGTGGTGGCCAAGACGGCATATGAAATTGTCGTTCTGCCCGTGACCATACGGGTGGTGGATGCTCTCAAGAAGATTGAGGGCGTGGATATCTATGATGAGGATATTTCCTATAATATCCTGAAAATCAGGGAAATCTGACATGTCTTTCAGCAGCGATGCCGTCAGAAGCGGCCATGGAGAGGGGGCGTTCTCTGATTCCCGCTCCGGGGAGGGGCTCAGCCTGCTGGGGCGTACCGCGGAGTATTGCCGGGATTACGCTCCGGAAGTGCTGGAGACATTCACCAACAAACACCCGGACAACGATTACTGGGTACGTTTCAACTGTCCGGAGTTCACCAGCCTCTGTCCCATTACCGGCCAGCCGGATTTTGCGGAAATCCGCATCAGTTATCTTCCGGACAGGAAAATGGTGGAGAGCAAGAGCCTCAAGCTTTATCTGTTCAGCTTCCGCAACCATGGAGATTTTCATGAGGATTGCGTGAACGTGATCATGAAGGATCTTATCCGGCTCATGGAGCCCAAATATATAGAAGTTACGGGCATATTTACCCCGAGGGGCGGGATTTCCATCTGGCCCTATGCCAATTACGGCCGTCCCGGCACGGAATATGAGGAGCTTGCCCGTTACCGTATGCGCCACCATGACTTATAGAGCCGGAGTCAGGCGAAGCGAGACTGAAGCCGCGCCGCCGGAGCAGCCGCAATTCACTTGCGGCGTCTGGCTCCGGCTTCAGGTGTGAAACCTGCGCGTCAGAATGCAGGGTTCTGACCGGCAGATATTTTCGGGAGCAAAACGCTCTAGAAAGTGCCCGCGGAGTTGAGCGAAGCGAGACTCATCCCTGCTTTCCCTATTCGTAAAGCGCTTCGCGCTGACAGCCAGGGCTGTCGCGCCGCCGGAGCAGCCTCAATCTGCTTGCGGCTGCTCCGGCGGAAGGCGTGAAACCTGCGGGGCAAACATGGTGCCTGGCTGGCAGGCATTTCAGCAGCAAAAATACCTGCCGGGGCGTGGTTGCGGGCCGAATAAACTTTTCCCGAGGCGGGATATTGACATCTGTTACCTCCCAACGTAGGGAATTTACAAAATGTTTTATGGTTTTCAGCATGTTGCGGGAGGTCGGACATGGGCAACGGAAATTATTTTCAACCGGAGATAGAATGCGCGTCACAGGAGCAGATCCGCGCATGGCAAAATGAGCGCCTGTGCAGGACTGTGAGGCGCGTGTATGAAAATGTGGCCTATTACAGGAACCTGATGGACAAAAAGGGAGTAACACCGGATGATGTGAGATCGGTGGATGATCTCCACAAGCTGCCCTTTCTGACCAAGGATGATCTTCGCAACGCCTATCCCTATGGATTGCTGGCATGCCCGCGTTCCGAATGTGTGCGGATTCAGTCCACCAGCGGAACGACAGGGAAGAGAGTGGTTGCCTTTTACACGCAGCACGATATTGATCTTTGGGACGACTGCTGCGCGCGGGCTCTTGCGGCCGCCGGCGGAACCAGGGACGATGTGGTTCATGTCTGCTACGGTTACGGACTTTTCACCGGAGGCCCCGGATTGAACGGGGGCTCTCACAAGCTGGGGTCGCTTACGCTTCCCATGTCTTCCGGAAATACGGAGCGCCAGATACAGTTCATGTGTGATCTGGAATCAACCATTTTGTGCTGTACGCCCTCATATGCATCCTATCTTGCTGAAAGCATCATGGAAAAGGGACTGCGCGACAAGATAAAGCTCAAGGCGGGCATTTTCGGCGCGGAAGCCTGGAGCGAGGAGATGCGCCGCGATATCGAGAGAACTCTGGGCATCAAGGCATATGATATTTACGGTTTGACGGAAATCACCGGTCCCGGTGTCTCATTTGAGTGCAGCGAGCAGACGGGAATGCACATAAATGAGGATCACTTCATTGCCGAAATCATCGACCCGAAAACCGGTGAAGTGCTCCCCGAGGGAGAAAAAGGGGAGCTGGTATTTACCAGTATCACCAAGGAAGCCTTTCCGCTTATCCGGTATCGCACGCGGGATATCTGTGTTCTGTCCCGCAAGAAATGCTCCTGCGGCCGTACGCACGTCAAGATGTCCAAGCCCATGGGGCGCAGTGATGACATGCTTATTATCAAGGGAGTCAACGTATTCCCCTCGCAAATTGAAACAGTGCTTATCAACAAGGGGTATCCGGCCAATTATCAGATTGTTGTCGGCCGCGTGAAAAACAGCGATACGCTGGATATTCAGGTGGAAATGACGAATGAAATGTTCTCCGACAGCATGAGTACGGTCTCCGCCAAGGAAAAGGAACTGGTGGAGGCCCTCAAGTCCATGCTGGGCATTTATGCCAATGTCAAGCTGGTTGCTCCCAAAACCATTACCCGGAGTGAAGGCAAGGCTGTACGCATAATTGACAACCGTAATCTGTATTGAAAGGAGCGGGAGATGACAATCAATCAGATTTCTGTTTTTATAGAAAACAAGGCGGGAAAATTATCAGCCTTTACTCATCTGCTGCGGGAGCAGGGGATAGATATCAGGGCGCTTTCCATAGCTGATGTTGAGGATTACGGCATACTGAGAATCATTGTCGATGATGTATACAAGACATCAACCGTATTAAAAAATGCGGATTATGTATTCAAGATAACTCCTGTACTGGCTATCCCTCTCAAGGATTCCGCAGGAGGACTGGCCGACGTTCTGGATGTGCTTGGCGATAATGATATAAATATTGAATATCTTTATGCGTTTGTGGCGCGGCAAAGGGACAGGGCTTTCGTCATCTTCCGGGTTGAAGATAATGAGAGAGCCATCAAGGTTCTGAGTGACCACAACTATACGCCGGTGACACAGGACGAACTCAGGCTTGATCAGGAGTAGGAACACTCAGCGGCAGGACTCCGCCGCAAAGCCGGAACAGCCGCAATTCATTTGCAGGCGTCCCGGCTTTGCGGTGTGAAATCTTCGAGCTGGAGCATTTCGTCCATGAAATGCTCTACGGAGTCGAGCGGGGCGAGATGAAGCCGCTCCGACGGAGGCGTGAAACCTGCGATCCGGACACAGGACTGGCTGGCAGATATGTGTAAAACGCTTTGGGGCGGAGGCGGCCGGCAGGAAACCTCAACACGAAATGCCTTTTCAAGACCAGCGGACTGCTGGTCTTTTTCCGCGCTTTGTTGCTGAAGACGCAGGGGGGAACAGGATTGCGCGCGCCGGAAGTTTAAGGCGCCGGATGCCCCGCGAAGCTTCACTTTATTTTTGAGATATACTGGCGGAGGCGTATAGGAGTCGAACCTACCGACGGCCTCGCGACCGTCCACTGGTTTTGAAGACCAGGCGCCACACCGGTAACGATACGCCTCCGCAGAAGAATCAATGTACCCGCGGCAGGAGTTTTTGGCAAGACCGCGGACGGGTGACGGCAGCGGCAGCTTCAGACCGGGAAAATGGGTCAGTTCCTCATTGTCAAATGCCTCTTCACGCATTACAGTAAAAAAGAAGTACATGCGCGCCCGCGCGCGGATCTTTTTCCGGTTCGGCATGGCCTGTCCGGATGGGGAAAAGAGCGCCGGGCGTTTGGAGCATACGCCCCTGAGGGCGAAAATGAAGAAGGAACAGGCAGCCACGGAGGCAGCTTTGAATCAGTTTTCCCGTAATCTGTTGCTTTGGGCGCTCATCTCGCTGGCGATGGTGGTGCTCTTCAACCTGTTCAACCAGCCCTATTCCTCGCAGCAGTCTCTTGCCTACAGTGATTTTCTCGCTCAGGTAGACAGGGGTGAGGTGAAGGATGTGCGCATCCAGGGGCACAAGATTTTCGGTCAGAATCAGTCGGGGCAGAGCTTTGAAACGTATGCTCCCAATGATCCGGCTCTGGTCAATCATCTGCTGGAACGCAATGTCGGCATCAAGGCCGAGGCTCCGGAGGAGCCTCCCCTTGCCATGAGCCTGCTTATTTCCTGGTTCCCCATGCTGCTGCTTATCGGAGTATGGATTTTCTTCATGCGCCAGATGCAGGGCGGCGGGGGCAAGGCCATGTCGTTCGGGCGCTCGCGCGCCCGCATGATGACGCAGGATCAGACCAAGGTCACTTTCGCCGATGTTGCCGGCGTGGATGAAGCCAAGGAAGAGCTGGCTGAAGTGGTGGAATTCCTGTCCAATCCGCGCAAGTTCACGCGGCTTGGCGGACGTATCCCCAAGGGCGTGCTGCTCGTCGGCCCTCCGGGAACAGGCAAGACGCTGCTGGCCCGGGCCGTGGCCGGGGAGGCAGGAGTGCCTTTCTTCTCCATATCCGGCTCGGATTTTGTGGAAATGTTCGTGGGCGTCGGCGCTTCCCGCGTGCGCGACCTGTTCACCCAGGGCAAGAAAAACGCCCCCTGCCTGATTTTTATCGACGAAATCGACGCGGTGGGCCGCCAGCGTGGCGCGGGGCTGGGCGGCGGTCATGATGAACGCGAGCAGACTCTTAATCAGCTGCTGGTGGAAATGGACGGCTTTGAATCCAATGAAGGCGTCATTCTTATTGCGGCAACCAACCGTCCGGACGTGCTCGATCCCGCTCTGCTGCGGCCCGGCCGCTTTGATCGGCAGGTGGTGGTGTCCACTCCCGATCTGCGCGGTCGTCAGCGTATTCTCGAAGTGCATACCCGCCGTACTCCGCTGGATCGTGACGTCAATATCGAAGTGCTGGCCAAGGGCACTCCCGGCTTTTCCGGCGCGGATCTCGAGAATCTGGTGAATGAGGCTGCTCTGCAGGCCGCCAAGCTGAACAAGGAAGTCCTCAGCATGGCGGACTTTGAATACGCCAAGGATAAGGTCCTCATGGGCAAGGAGCGCCGGAGTCTCATCCTCAGCGATGAAGAAAAGCGCATCACCGCCTATCATGAGGCGGGGCACGCCCTTGCGGCCAAAAAGCTGCCCGGTTCCGATCCGGTGCACAAGGTATCCATCATTCCCCGCGGCCGCGCTCTCGGCGTAACCATGCAGCTGCCCGAGGAAGACCGCCACGGCTATTCCCGCACCTATCTGCGCAATAATCTGGTTGTGCTTCTGGGCGGACGCGTGGCCGAGGAACTGGTCATGAACGAAATCACCACCGGCGCAGGCAACGATATCGAGCGGGCATCCAAGATGGCCCGCAAGATGGTCTGCGAGTGGGGCATGAGCGAAGCCATCGGCCCGCAGGCTATAGGCGAGCATGAGGAAGAAGTGTTCCTCGGCCGCGAATGGGGGCATTCCAGCATGGTGAGCGAAGAAACATCGCGCCTGGTGGACGCCGAAATCAAGGGGCTTCTGGAAGAGGCGCGTCAGCGCTGCCGCAGGCTTCTGGAGGAAAATATCGACGCTCTGCATGCCATAGCCGGTGCGCTGCTTGAACGGGAAACCATCAGTGGTGACGATATTGACCTGCTGATGGAAGGCAGGCCTCTGCCCCCTTTCAACCCGTCCGGCAAGCCCGTTCCGTCCGGTTCCGCCGCATCGTCCGGCTCCGTGCGCGACGAGGCGGACCCGGCGCATCAGTCTGCTCCGTCCGCCGCTCAGGAGGAAGAGTTCGTGCTGAGCGCGGAGGAGCCGACGGACAGGGCCGATGATACGACGCTGGATGAAGGCGGCGGGGCAGGACAGCCCGGAGACCCGAAACGTGAAGGAAAAGGGGATATTCTGGGCAACGGCGCAGCAAGGGAGTCTTCCGATGCCAACTTCGGGCGTTCCATGCCGGATGGTCGGAGCATGGATTCTTCAGGACCGGATGACGACCGGCAGCCCCGGTGACTTGAGGATACCCGGTCTGCTGAACAGGGTGTGGATTCCCACCGGTTGAGAGGCAGGAGCAGTTCATCAAAAATTCCTTTGTGGTTTGAGATCTCCCCCCTTCAGGGGGAAAAGAGGAGTTGACAAGACGGCGAAGCCAATGAAATCCTTTTTCGTAACCTCTCCTCTCAGGGAGGGGCAATCCGCACGACCCCTATCCGTCGGCTGCGGAGTCAGTCGACGGATAGGGGCGACTGTGGATTGAAACATTTGCGCATGAAGCGGCGAACCGGATGCCTTTTCAGGCCGGTCTGTGAAAAATAAAGGTTGATACGCCTCACTGGGGATTGATGATGCTCCGGAACGGACAGAAATATGAACACAGGGCGTCCGCCCCTGTCTGGCGTCTGCGGGAAGGGCGCGTGTGCCCGCCTTCCCGCCTGGGCGGGCTGTATGTCTGGGGTATCGTCAATATCACTCCTGATTCGTTCTATGACGGGGGAAGCCATTCCACGCCGGAAAGCGCTCTGGAGCACGCGCGTCTGCTTCACGGACAAGGGGCGGATGTGCTTGATCTGGGCGGAGCCTCATCCCGTCCCGGTGCGGAGGATGTGTCCGCCGAGGAGGAAATCCGCCGCGTGCTTCCTGTTCTTTCCTCCCTGCTGAGAGAGAGGGAAGCCCCTCCCGACGCCGGAGGCACGTGTCAGGGTTTTCCGCTGATCTCGGTAGATACCTGGCGTGCTGCCGTGGCTCGGGCGGTTCTGGAAGCGGGGGCGGACATTATTAACGATATTTCCGCCTTTGCCTGGGAACCGGATATGCTGGAGGCTGTGGCGGCGCACCGCCCCGGCTATGTGCTTATGCACTGTCAGGGCAGGCCCGGTACCATGCAGGATGCGCCCGCCTACGCGAATGTGACGGATGAGGTGCTGGCCTTTTTTGAGGAGAGGATGGACGCGCTTGTCCGTGCCGGTCTGCCCGAGGAACACATCCTGCTGGACCCGGGCATCGGTTTCGGCAAACGCCTTGAGCACAACCTCGCGCTGCTGCGCGGCATGGAACGCCTGTTTTCCCTGGGGCGCCCCGTGCTGCTCGGCATATCGCAGAAATCCATGTTCGGCGACTTGCTCGGTCTGGACAGGACGGAACGGGGAGAGGCCACGGATATCGTGACGGCTCTCATGGCCGCGCGCGGCGTGGCGCATCATCGGGTACATGATGTGGCATCTGCGGTTCAAGCCCTGCGTCTGACCGATGCCTGCCGCGGGGTGTGAGTATGCCGTTCCTGGCGCAGCTTCCCTTTTCCTGGCGGGATGTTCTGGACATTCTCGCCGTGGCCTGCCTGTTTTATTACACCATCAGCTTCGTGCGCGGCACACGGGCTGTGGCGGCGCTCAGCGGGCTCATGGTGCTGCTGGTCGTCTATACGCTGGCGCAGTTGCTGGGGCTGTTCACGCTGGGGTGGCTGCTGGAAAAGGTATTTGGTTCTCTGGTTCTGATCATTGTGGTGCTTTTTCACGAAGATATCCGCCAGGCGCTTTCCCGGTTCAGTGTCCGCGCGCTGTTCAAGCGCAGACGAACCATGCGCGAGGCGCAGATTCAGATGCTCGCCTCAACTGCCCTGGAACTGGCGAAAAAGCATATCGGGGCGATCATCGTGCTGGAGAAACAGATGCCGCTGGGGGATTTCATGTCCAAGGGCGTGAAGCTGGACGCCGAGGTTTCCCATGATCTGCTGTTCACCATATTCTTCCCGAATACGGCGCTGCATGACGGCGCGGTCATCATTGACAAAAACGGTCGTATCGCGGCGGCGGGATGCGTGTTGCCTCTTGCCGCGGTGGAGCGTCAGCATTTCGGAACCCGCCACCGGGCGGCCCTGGGCGTGACGGAAGTCAGCGACGCTGTTGCGCTGGTTGTTTCCGAAGAACGCGGCGAGGTGACTCTGGCGCAGGCGGGCAGGCTTTCCAATCCTCTGACCCAGGATCGGCTGGAACGGATTTTGAGCAATGTTCTCAGTCAGTAAGCAGCATCTGCAAACGGCGCTTTCCATTCTGCTTTCCCTCGTATTCGCGGTGGGCCTCTGGTATGTGGTCACGGGAAGCGCGCAGGTTGAAGCCGATGTAGCGGTGCGGGTTGAATATCGCGGCCTGTCTTCCGGCCTGCTGGTGGAAGAAGGAATGATAAACAGCGTCAACGTGCGCCTGCGCGGCCCGGCTGAGCTGCTGCGCAGTCTGCATGACAGAGATCTGACCTATACGGTGGACTTGTCCGAGGTAAGGCGCGGGGCCAACGTGATTCCCCTTGAACCGGGCAGACTGCTGGAATTCAAGGCGTACGAGGTGGTCAGTTCCCGGCCCAACCGGCTGGTGCTGGAAGTGGATGCTCTGGCGGAAAAGATTGTGCCGCTGGAAGCCTCGGTGATCCCTCCGGGGGAAAACTCGGAGCTGCGTCTGGCCAATGTCTTGCTGGAGCCGTCTTTTGTAACGGTGCAGGGGCCGGAGCATATTGTCAGGACTCTGGAAAAGCTGGATGTGAACTATGATGCGAACCGTGAGGCGGAATCCGGACCTCGCAGCGTCAATCTGGCGATTGTCGCGCCGGATCTGGTGGAAGTGACACCCCCGGTAACCACGCTCCGCTATACTCTGACCGCAAAGACGGAACTGCTGGATCTTGAACGTCTGGTACAACTGGACGGCGGTTCGATGAGCGAATATACAGTGACGCCGCCGCGTGTGAAACTGCGGGTGGATGTACCGGAAGCCAGAATGCATGATTCAAGCTATCTTGCATCAATCCGGGTGCTCGCCAGAGTGCCGGAACTGGCGAGAGGTGCCGGCGCCCGCGTGTCCGTGCTGGTGATGCTTCCGCCCGGCGCGCATCTGGTGGATGTGGAGAATCTGGATGTTCAGCTGACGCGGAAGAGCGTGCCGGATGAGGACAGGCCGCTGGAGTAGCGCGGGCCGGAACTTCGCAGCGACAGTATGGAAGCGCATCTTGCAACGGGAGAGGCCATGAGCCAGAGATTTTTCGGTACGGACGGTCTGCGCGGCCGTGTCAATGTATGGCCGCTCACCGCGGATATGGCCCTGCGGCTGGGGCTTGCGGCCGGTACGCTGTTCCGGGACGGAGAACGGCGGCATACGGTGATTATAGGCAAGGATACCCGCCTTTCGGGATATATGTTTGAAACGGCTCTTACTGCGGGGTTGTGCGCCGCCGGTATGGACGTGTTTCAGGTGGGGCCGCTGCCCACTCCGGCCATTGCCTTTCTCACCCGCAACATGCGGGCCGATTTCGGCGTGGTGATTTCCGCTTCGCACAACCCCTATCACGATAACGGCATCAAGTTTTTCGACCGGGACGGCATCAAGCTGCCGGATGAGGTTGAGGATCGCATGGCCGAGCTGGTGCTCGACAGGGAGTACGAGTGGGAATACCCTCCCTCCGACAAGGTGGGGCGGGCGTATCGTATTGTGGACGCGCCAGGCCGCTATATCGTTTACCTCAAGAACAGTTTCCCTCTGAACATGACGCTGGAAGGCATGCGTGTGGTTATCGACTGCGCCAACGGGGCCAATTACAAGGTAGCCCCTCTGGCGCTGGAAGAGCTTGGCGCGGAGGTTTTCCGGCTTGGCACGCAGCCTGACGGTCTGAATATAAACTATCAGTGCGGGGCGCTGTATCCCGAGGCCATGCAGGCCAGAGTGCGGGAGGTTCGCGCGGATATCGGGCTGGCCCTGGACGGCGACGCGGATCGGCTTATCGTGGCGGATGAAAAGGGCCGCATTCTCGATGGAGATCAGATTATGGCCCTGTGCGCTGATGACATGATGCGCCACGGTACACTGCATGACAACGTGCTGGTTGGTACGGTGATGAGCAACATGGCTCTGGAGGTATTCATGGAGGAGCGCGGCGGCAGACTGGAACGCACCAGAGTGGGCGACCGCTATGTGGGCGAAGCCATGCGCCGTCTTGATGCCACGCTGGGCGGCGAACAGTCGGGGCATCTCATTTTCCGCAATTACAGCACAACGGGAGACGGGCTTCTGGCGGCGCTTCAGGTACTGCGTATCATGCGCGAGCGCGGGAGGCCCCTTTCCGAACTGGCGGATCAGCTTCAGCTTTATCCGCAGCGTCTGATCAGCGTGCCGGTACAGCGCAAGCCTCCGCTGGAAGAATGTTCTGAAATACGGGAAGCCGTGCGCGCGGCCGAAGCGGAACTGGCGGAGCCAGACAAGCGGGGGCGTGTGCTGCTGCGCTATTCCGGTACGGAGAATGTCTGCCGGGTCATGGTGGAAAGTTCGCGCGAGGATGTCGTTCAGCGTCTGGCCAGAGAGCTTTCCAATGTCGTGCGCAGGGTTCTCGGATAATCGGCGCCGACCGCTTTTATGCTTGACCGCAGCCCGGAATGATGCGCCAGACATGTTGTCAGGAATTCCTTCAGGGGGCGAAGTTTCCCCTCTCCGGGGGGAAGCGTGTCTTGACAAGCCGGTAAAGCCGATGAAATCGTTTTTTGTACCTTCCTGTTTCGGGGAGGGACAATCCGCGCCGGAGCAGCATGTGCGAAGTTCGCTTTCCTCCGGCGTGCAACCGAAGAATTTCAGGAGAAGCTGCTATGAATATACGCAAGGTTGTTATTCCCGTGGCCGGCTGGGGAACCCGGTCTCTGCCTGCGAGCAAGAATATTCCCAAGGAAATGCTGCCCATCTACAACAAGCCGGTCATCCAGTATGTTGTGGAAGAGGCCATGCATTCCGGCGTGACGGATGTTGTGTTTGTCACCAACCGGGAAAAGAGCGTCATCGAGGATCACTTTGATTACAATCTTCAGCTGGAAAGCGTGCTGGAACGATCGGGCAAGAAGGAGCTGCTGGCCAAGGTGCGTCAGGTCGCTGAAATGGTGAACGTCATGGCCGTACGGCAGAAAAAGCAGCTCGGGCTGGGGCACGCCGTGCTGTGCGCGGAAAATGCCGTGGGGAATGAACCTTTTGTGGTCATGGTGGGCGACGATCTGATCATCAATGAAGTGCCTGGTGTGCAGCAGTTGGTGGACGTGGCGCGTGCCGAGAACAAGCCGGTCATCGGCGTCATGGAAGTGCCTCCGCACAAGGTGGACAAGTATGGCATCATTGCCGGAAGGGAGTGCGGTGACGGCGTATATGAAATTACCGATATGATAGAGAAGCCCGCTGTGGGAGAGGCTCCGTCCAATCTGGCGATTATCGGACGCTATGTGCTGACGCCCGATATCTTCCGCCACCTGCGTGAAATCAAACCCGGCCACGGCGGGGAAATCCAGTTGACCGATGCCCTTGCATCCCTGGCAAGGGAACGCGGCATGCTGGCCGTAAAAATGAAAGGTGAGCGTTTCGACGCCGGCGACTGGGTGGACTACCTCACCGCCAACCTTTATTTTGCGTTGAAGGAAGAGCACCTGCAGCCCAAACTGCTTGCGCGTGTGAGGAAAATGCTTGGGGACTATCCCTCCGGCCGTGCGGAATAGCGCGGCAGGAAGCCGCGCGGCCGCGCAGCGGAGCGAAGCGTTTTCCGCGCAAAACGCGAGCGAGAGCGAATGCCCCCCAGGACGGGGGGCTGAGCGTCATGGAGAGTCGGAGCACCTGCAGCCCAAACTGCTTGCGCGTGTGAGGAAAATGCTTGGGGACTATCCCTCCGGCCGTGCGGAATAGCGCGGCAGGAAGCCGCGCGGCCGCGCAGCGGAGCGAAGCGTTTTCCGCGCAAAACGCGAGCGAGAGCGAATGCCCCCCAGGA
>CALUUZ010000015.1 GCA_944324075.1 Candidatus Mailhella excrementigallinarum | reverse complement strand
ACGGGCACCTTCACCATTCCGCTCATGAAGCGCGTGGGCTACCGGCCCGAGTTTGCGGGCGCGGTGGAGGCCGTGGCCAGCTCCGGCGGCCTGATCATGCCTCCGGTCATGGGGTCCATCGCCTTTGTCATGGCCGAATACACCGGCGTGAGCTATCTGGGCATCTGCAAGGCGGCGCTGCTGCCCGCCCTGCTCTATTACGGCAGTCTGTTCACCATGATCCATTTCGAAGCCTGCCGCTGCGACCTTGGCGGCACGCCGCAGGACCTGATTCCCCCGAAACGGGAAATCATGAAGAAGCTGTACTACCTTGCGCCGCTGGCCATTCTCATCGCCACCATGATGTCGGGCCGGAGCATCATCTTCTCCGCCATCAGCGGCTCGCTCTCCGCCGTCATCCTGTCCTGCTTCCGCAGGGAAACCCGGCTCACCCCCGGGCGCATCCTGGCCGTCATCGAAAGCACGGCGTCCAACATTCTGATGATCGCGGCCTGCTGCGCCTGCGTGGGCATCATCATCGGCGTGGTCACCATGACCGGATTCGGGTTCGGCTTTGTGAGCATCATGGGCAATATCGCCAGGGTGAACATGACCCTGTTCCTGCTTGTGCTCATGCTTACCTGCATCGTGTTCGGCATGGGCCTGCCCAGTCTGCCGGCCTATATCCTTGTGGCCACCTTCGGCGCTCCCGCGCTGGTGCAGGCGGGCATCCCGCTGATCTCCGCCCATCTCTTCGTGATGTACTTCGCCATAACCTCCGGGCTGACGCCGCCGGTCTGCCTCATCGCCTACGCCGGGGCGGCCATTGCCGACGCCAACCCCATGAAGACAGGCTTTACCGCCTTCAAGCTGGCCATCGCGGCCTATATCGTGCCCTACATCTTCATTTTCGAGCCCGCGCTGCTGCTCATGGGAGACTGGCTCACCGTCGCCCAGGCCGTCGTCACGGCGGTAACCGGAGTGGTATGCCTGGCCTCGGCCATGCAGGGCTGGCTGCTCATCGAAGCCAACAGGGCGGAACGCCTGCTCATGTTCGCTGCGGGCCTCTCCCTGCTCTACCCCGGCACGATCACCGATATCGCCGGACTTGCCAGCCTGGCGCTGGTGGCGGCCTCCCAGCTTGCGCGCAGACGCCGCCTGCCCCCGCGCAATCCCGGCGAGTGCATTCCCTCCCGCATCTGAACATCACGTCCGAAACCGGCGCACGCAGAAACCTGCAAGAAGTTTCAAACCATAAAAGGAGCTTTCAATGAACATCAGACACCTTTCCGCATGGGCCGCCGCCCTTGCCCTGGCCATGGTCTCCGCCGCGCCCCTGGCTCACGCCGAAGACAAGGCTCCCGTCAACCTGCGCGCCGTGGGCGGAGCCAACCTCGGCGGAACATGGAACGTCGGCCTTGCCGGGCTGGGCAAGCTGGTCAACGACCGTTACCCGGGCAGTACCTTCAACGTGCTTCAGGGCGCCTCCACCTCCAACCCCCTGCGCCTCGACTCCAACGGCGGCGACATCACCGTGACCCAGGGCTTCAACACCTTTGCCGCCAAAACCGGCATGGCCCCCTACAAGAAGCCGCTGACCAACATCGCCTCTCTGGCCAACATCAACGACATCAGCCGCTTTCAGATCATCGTGTCCAGGGATCTGCCCGTGAACAGCTTTGACGAGCTGGTGGAAAAGAAAATCCCGGTCAAGATGGATCGCGGCGCCACCGGAACGCTGGCCAACGTGCTGGGCGGCATGCTGCTGGCCGAATACGGCGCATCCTATGACGACGTAAAAAAATGGGGCGGCAAGCTGACCGCCGTTTCCAACAACGATCTCGTGGGCCTGATGCAGGACGGCACCATCAACGTGGCGCTGAAGGTCGGCCCCGGCGAACAGAGTCAGATTCAGGAAATGGTGCTCAACGCCGGCGTCAAGTGGCTGCCCGTCTCCGAAAAGGTGCTGAAGGCCGTGGCGGAAAAGACCGGCCTTCAGGTCGGGACGGTGCCCGGAACCTTCTATAACGGCGCGGTGGGGCAGGATATCCCCTGCCTGGTGGACACCAGCGTCATGATCGTGCGCAAGGGCATCTCTGACGATGACGCCTACAAGCTCGCGAAATCGCTGGTGGAAGGCCATGAGGAACTGGCCGCCATCCAGCCCACCTGGAAAACGCTGAACCCCGGAACCATGACACAGAACCTGGTTCTCCCCCTGCATCCCGGCGCGGAAAAGTATTACCGCGAAGCCGGCCTGCTGAAGTAACACCCCTGCCCCGCGCGGGGCGGAAGCTCCGCCCCGCGCACCGGAGAATCTCATGATTATCGACTTCCGTATCCGGCCTCCTTTCAAGAGTTTCATGGGCCTGAAGATTGTCAAGAACTGGCAGAATGTCGTTCCGGCCACGCCCAGGGACGTGCGCCCCACCGGCTTTGAGCGCCGCCCCGTGCCCTCCGTGGATCAGGCCGACATCGACCTCATGGTCAGGGAAATGGATGAGGCCGGAGTCACCCACGGCGTGATCATGGGCCGCCAGACCGGAAGCCCGGTCTACGGCGACACGGACAACGCCGACGTGTACGAGCTGACGCAGAAATACCCCGGCCGCTTCTTCGGGTTCGCGGGCATTTCTCCCCATTCCCCCACGGCGCTGGAAGAAATCGAACACTGCGTGAAGGACTGGGGCTTCAGGGGCATCGCCGTGGACCCGGGCTGGTGCGCCCCGGCCATCTACGGCAATGATCCCAAAATGGAGCCCATTCTCGATCTGTGCCGGCAGCTCGACATTCCTGTCAGCATCACCATGAGCGTGTACGGCGGGCCGGATCTGTCCTACACCGATCCTTCGGCGCTGGTGCCCATGCTCAGGAGATGGAACAAGGTCAGGTTCGTGTTCGCGCACGGCTGCTGGCCCAAGGTGCAGGAAGCCGTGGGCGTGGCCCTGCTGTGCGGCAACGTCTACCTCTCGCCCGACGCCTATTTCTATGTGCGCAGCATGCCCATGCATGAAGCCTACGCGGCGGCGGCCAACTCCTTCCTTAAATACCGCTTCCTGTTCGCGTCTTCCTACCCCATCCGGGGCTTCGCCCAGTGTCTGGAAAACTGGCACGAGCGCGGGCTGGAACATGAGGCGCTGAAGAACTCTCTGTACGACAACGCCGCGGAACTGCTGGGGCTGTAAGCACTCCGGGGATATTCCCGACTCAGGCAGTTGTAAAGGCTGCGTACTGCCGGGGGCTGGACATCGCATGTCCGGATGAAATAACCCGCTTTTCCTTCCGCCCTCCGGGCGTGGGAGAGTGGCCTGTCAGAGGCGCTGCCCCTCCGAGGCCCCTCTCCACTCCCCCGGAACACCCCGTACTGTCGCGCTCCATTGTTTATAGTCAATGCCCGCGAATTGAGCAGCCTGCTGCATTCAATTCGCGGGCGCGGCGTTTCACGCTTTGTTCATGGGGCGGCAGGGCTGCGGCTGTTCCGGGCTTCCGGCGGTACTGACCCGCAGGATCGCATGATGCCATGAAACCCGCAGCGCAACGGAAAACTCCCTTCCTTTACCCTGCGGAGCAGCGAGCGTCAGCGAGCCTGGAGCGACGCCCCCGCCGCCCGGAGGGCGGAAGACAAAACGTGCTGTTCCATCCGGCCAGGCGATGCTCAACCCTTCGAGCTGCTTCCCGCAAAAACTGCGCCGGCCATATCCATAATTTGGACATGTCCATATCTATGCCCAAATTGTATACACCCATCTGTCCATTCCCCTGCTCTCCGCCGCCGATATTTCTCCACATCACAAGGCTTGCGCGTTCAGGCACATTTTCATCCCCTTATGGCCCGCATCTTGCAAAATCATGTCGCAACCAGCCGGAACGGCCGCGCCGGAATGCCGTTCCGCATGGGGAGGCAACATTCAACCGGGGTCCGCCCTCAAAGAGGTACCACATGACACTTGCACTATCCCGGCAGGGAGTAAAACCCATCGCCTGGCTGCTCGGCCTTGCGCTGGCGCTGTTCCAGATCTGGTTCACCACCGGATTCGGCGTGCTGGACGGCTCCATGATGCGCGTGGCCTATGTGGCCTTCATCACCGCGCTCATTTTCCTCTATGTGCCGGGCAGAAAACTGCCCGAGGGCAAACAGGAAAGCAGGCTCGCCGTCCTCATTGACGTATGCTGCGCCGCCCTGGCCATAGCCACGGCGGTATACTTCGCCATGCACCTTACGGAAATCACCAACCGCATGCGCTACATCGACGAAGTGACGGCATGGGACAAGTTCTTCGGCTGCGTCACCATTCTTCTTGTACTCGAAATCACCCGGCGCACCACCGGATGGGCGCTGGTCGTCGTCTCCGGAACGCTGCTGCTGTATGCCTTCTTCGGCGACATGCTGCCCCGCGCGGTAAAGCACACCGGTTTCAGCTTCGACGTCATCGTGGAACACCTCTTTCTGCTGAATGAGGGCGTGTACGGCATCCCCATCGGCACGGCCACCACCACCCTGTTCGGCTTCATCATGTTCGGGGCCTTCCTTGAACGCTCCAAGATGAGTTCCATTTTCATGGATCTGGCCTGTCTGCTGACCAAAAATTCACAGGGAGGTCCGGCCAAGGTCGCCATCTTCGCCTCCGCCCTGTTCGGCACCATTTCCGGTTCCGCTTCGGCCAACGTCTACGGCACGGGCATTTTCACCATTCCCCTGATGAAGCGGGTAGGCTACCGCCCGGCCTTCGCCGGAGCGGTGGAAGCCGTGGCCTCCACCGGCGGGCAGATCATGCCCCCGGTCATGGGCACGGCGGCCTTCCTCATGGCCGATCTGTCCGGAGCGGGCTACCTCAACGTGGCCAAGGCCGCGCTGCTGCCCGCCATCATGTATTACCTCGCGCTGCTGGTCATGATTCATTTCGAGGCGGTCAAGCGCAATCTGGGACGTACCCCCGCCGAGCTGATTCCCGAAGCGAAAAGCGTCATCCGGCGTCTGTACTACCTTCTTCCCATCGGCGTGCTGATCGCCTGTCTGGCCATGGGCCGCAGCGTGGTGTTCTGCGCCAACATCGCCACGCTTTCCATCGTGATTCTGGCCATGTTCAAGAAGGAAACCCGCTTCACCTTCAAATCCTTCCTCGACGCCCTGGTGGCCTCTTCCCGCAGCGCGCTCATGGTTTCCGCCTGCTGCGCCAGCGCGGGCATCATCATCGGCGTGCTTTCCCTCACGGGCATCGGGTACAAGTTCATCAACCTGATCACCATTCTGGCCGGAAACAGCCTGTTCCTGCTCATGGTTCTGCTCATGCTCACCAGCTTCGTGCTGGGCATGGGCATGCCCACCACCCCCGCCTACATCGTGGTGGCCACCCTTGGCGCGCCCGCGCTGATCAAGGCCGGCGCCGCGCCTCTGGTTGCCCACATGTTTGTGTTCTACTACGCCATTCTGTCCTTCATCACCCCGCCGGTATGCGTGGCGGCCTTCGCGGGCGCGGCCATCGCGGGCAGCAAGGCCATGGAAACGGGTTTCACGGCATTCAAGCTGGGCATCGTGGCCTTCATCGTGCCCTACATGTTCGTGTACCAGCCCGCCCTGCTCGGATTCGGCGCGACCAGCGAAATTCTCTGGGCGGCCTGCACCGCGCTTGTGGGCGTCATCGGTCTGGCGGCGGGCATGCAGGGCTGGCTGCTCTGCCTGGCCTCCGTTCCCGAACGGCTTATCTTTATCGGCGGAGGTCTTACCCTGATCTATCCGGGGCTGAAGACCGACCTCATCGGTTTCGCCCTGCTCGGTCTCGGGCTGGCCATTCAGCTCGCCAAAAAGCGTACCGGCAGATACGGCCCGCTCACCCGCGAGCCGGCATAACCTTGCGCAGGTGCTTGACATAGTACAATAATCAACAAAGGAGTCAGCCATGATCATCGACTTTCGCATGCGTCCTCCGGCGCGGGGCTTTCTGAACATCGGCGTGTACGACAATGTCGCGCGCACCGCCAAGCTGACGGAATGCTTCTCCCTGAAGCAGGCCCCTTCCGTGACCCAGAAGTCCCCCGAACTGATGCTGCAGGAAATGGACGCCGCGGGCGTGACCATGGGCGTCATTCCCGGCCGCAACGGGCACTTCAAGGGCACCATCGCCAACGACGACATCATCAAGCTGCTGGACGACTTCCCGGGCCGCTTCGTGGGCACGGCCGGTCTCAATGCCTCGAAGAAGGAAGAGGCGCTTGAGGAAATCGAGCGCACCGTGGTCAACGGCCCGCTCAAGGGCGTGTGCATGGAACCCGGCGCGCTGGATCGCCCCATGTATGCCGACGACCCGCGCATCTATCCCATCTACGAAAAGTGCGAAAAGCATGAAATCCCGGTGATCCTGATGCTGGGCGGCCGCGCGGGACCGGACATCACCTACAGCGATCCCAAGATCATCAACCGCATCGCCGCGGACTTCCCCAGGACCAACTTCATCATTTCCCACGGCGGCTGGCCCTGGGTGCAGCAGATTCTGGGCGTGTGCTTCTTCCAGAAGAACATCTATCTGTGCCCGGACATGTACCTGTTCAACTGCAGCGGCGCGGCGGACTACATCATGGCCGCGAACAACTTCATGCAGGATCGCTTCCTCTACGGCTCGGCCTATCCGCTGATGCCCATCGTGGACTGCGTGGAACACTTCAGGAAGCTGTTCAAACCCGAAGTTCTGCCCAAGCTGCTGTGGAAGAACGCGGCCAGGGTGCTCAAGCTCGACCTGCCGGAACAGGCATAACCCTATAACCACAAGGAAGCTCGCATGAACAGACTCGTCAGACATCTGGCCTTCGCTCTCGCGGCGCTGGGCCTCGTCTCCTCCCCCGCCCTTGCGGCGGACTTTCATGAAATCAAGGCCGCGGCCTCCCCGGCGGGCGGCGCGTGGTATGTGGGCATGGGCGCCATCGGCAAGGCCATTTCCTCCAAGCATCCTGAAATCGACGTGGCCATCTTCCCGGGCGGCGGGCTGGCCAACCCCCTGCATGTGGATATGGGGCGCAGTGATTTCGGCATCGCGGCCCATGCCGTCATCGTGGCGGCGGGCAAGGGCATCGAGCCGTTCAAGAAACCCGCTGAAAATCTGCAGAGCATGCTCAATCTGCACGACTCCACGCTGATGCACTTCATCGTGAACAAGAAGTCCGGCATCACGAGCCTGCAGCAGATCAAGGACAGGAAGATGCCCGTGCGCATCTCGCTGAGCCACACGGCGGGCAACTCCTACCTGTTCAGCAAGTGGATTCTGGAAGAATACGGCATCAGCCAGAAGGACATCACCTCCTGGGGCGGCAAGATCTATACGCCGTCCACCAGTGACGCCGCGGACATGATGAAGAACGGGCAGCTTGACATCATGGTCTGGATCGGACCCGGCGAAGCCTTCATCATTCAGGACATGATCAACAGCGTGGATCTTGATCTCCTTCCCGTGGACGAAAAGGTCATCGACGCGGTTGACCAGAAGTACGGCCTGAAGAAGGGCATCATCCCCGCCAAGTGGTACGGCGGCAAGTTCGGGCATGAAACCGTGACCGTGGACGCCAGCACCGAACTCATGGTCAGCAGGAATGTGCCCGAAGATCTGGTGTACAACATGGTCAAGGCCATCTGCGAAAGCCGCGACGACATCGTGATCGCCAGCCCCTACTGGGCCAGCTTCACGCCGGAAAGGGCCGCCGAAGAGCTTGCCCTGCCCCTGCACCCCGGCGCGGAAAAGTACTACCGCGAAATGGGCTACATCAAGTAGTCCCCGGCGCGGCCCCACCGCTCTCGCGCCCCTCCCGCCATCCGGCGGGAGGGGCTTTTTCGTCACAGCGCATTCTGTTCCTGCCCGGCCGAAAACAGCCCAGGGAGGCCAGCGCCATGAACATTGATCCCGTGCCCCCTCCATGCCGCATGACCATGCGGCGGCGGGTCGTCATCTCTGCTCTCGATGCCCGCAAGCCCCGCTCCGCCCGGCAACGGGCACGGCCCCTGCGGGGCCGCCATCCGGTCGGCCTCCATGGCTCGCTGGCGCTCGCGCCTTCGGCGGTCAAGACAGTTTCAACACTATTCTACAACAGAGCGAATACAGTTTCACTCTTTACCTTGTTTGAAAAGTATTGTATATCTTTCGTGCAGCAAATGCATTATATGTATATAATAAAGACATATGGACATGCGCATGTCCATTATATGTTCACAGAAATTGCCGCATGATCATTTTCTCCTGTGATTCTGAACTGTTGTAAATCAGCTTTCTTTTGCACGACTCTTGCAGAAGGAAATGACAGTTCTTTCACAGGAGGTTTTTCATGTGGTATGTTGACCGGTCACGGCTGAAGCCTCTGGCATACGCCATCGGCGTCGGCCTCACCCTGTTCCAGATCCTGTTCACGGGCGGCTTCTTCGTCATTGATACCCCCCTGCTGCGCGGCATACACCTCTCCATCGTCATGGTGCTGGTGTTCCTGCTCATCCCCGTTTCCGCCAGGTACAGGAAGCAGCCCGAACCGTGGTATCTGCTGGCGCTGGATCTCGTCTGCTGCGCCGTCGCCGTGGCCACCGCCTTCTACTTCATGCTTGAACTGGACAATCTGCTGGAACGCATCCGCTATGTGGATGAGGTGACGGGCGCGGATCTCTTTTTCGGCACGGCCACCATTCTGCTTGTGCTGGAAATAACCCGCCGCACCTCCGGTCTGCCCCTGGTCATCGTCTGCTCCGTCTTTCTGCTCTATGCGCTGTTCGGGCAATATCTGCCCGCCTCCATCGGACACAACGGCATTTCCTATGATCGGCTGGTAGAAATGCAGTTTCTGCTGCAGGACGGCATCTATGGCTCCTGCCTGGCCGTGGGCGCGACGATGATCTTCGCCTTCATCATGTTCGGCGCCTTTCTCGAACGCAGCAACATGAGCAGCCTGTTCATGGATCTGGCCTGCCTGCTGACCAGAAAGTCACGCGGCGGCCCGGCCAAGGTTGCCATTTTCGCCTCCGCCCTGTTCGGCACCATTTCCGGCTCCTCTCCGGCCAATGTCTACAGCACGGGCATCTTCACCATCCCGCTGATGAAGAAAGTGGGATACAGGCCCGCCTTCGCGGGCGCGGTGGAAGCCGTGGCCTCCACCGGCGGCCAGATCATGCCGCCGGTCATGGGCGCGGCGGCCTTCATCATGGCGGATCTGACGGGGCTGGGCTACCTGCCCATCGCCACCGCCGCCGTACTGCCCGCCCTGCTGTATTATCTGGCCCTGCTGACCATGATCCATTTCGAGGCGCTGAAGAACAACCTCGGCTGCATGCCGCCCGAACTCGTCCCCGACGCGAGGGCGGTCATGTCCCGCCTGTACTATCTGGGGCCGATCTGCATTCTCATTCTTGCCCTGTGGATGGGGCGCAGCGTCATCGGCTCCGCGTTCATCGCCACACTGTCCATCTTCATCCTCTCCCTGTTCCGCAGGGATACGCGCATGGGGCCGCGCGCGGTTCTCGACGCCATGAACATCTCGGCGCGCAACGCGCTGATGATTTCCTCCTGCTGCGCGGCGGCGGGCATCATCGTGGGCGTCATTTCCATTACCGGCATCGGCTTCAAGTTCATCAGCCTGATCACCGAGCTGGCCGGAAACAGCCTCTTCCTGCTCATGCTCTTTCTGGCCGTGACCTGCATCATCCTCGGCATGGGCGTGCCCACGGCTCCGGCCTACGTCATTGTGGCGACGCTCGGCGCTCCGGCCCTGATCAAGGCGGGCGTCCCGATGATCTCCGCCCATCTTTTCGTATTCTATTACGCCATTCTTTCGGTCATCACGCCTCCCGTGTGCGTCACGGCCTTCGCCGGAGCGTCCATCGCGGAATCCGACCCCATGCGCACCGGCTTTGTTTCCGTCAAGCTGGCCATCGTCGCCTTCATCATCCCCTTCATGTTCGTGTACCAGCCCGCGCTGCTCTGGCAGGGCGGCATGGCGGAAGCGGCCGTCGCCACGATCACGGCCATCATCGGCGTCATCGGCATCGGCGGGGCCATGCAGGGCTGGCTGCTGACCGCATGCAGACAGTGGGAACGCCCCGTGCTGCTGATCGGCGGGCTGACCCTGATCTATCCGGGCACGATGACCGACCTCATGGGCCTTGCCCTGCTGGCCGTGATCGCCCTGCTCCAGCTCGCGCGCCGGCGTCCTCGCCCCGCGGGCGCCCGGCCCAGATGAACCGGACATGATGAACCAGGCATCCGGCACGCGCCGGGAAATATCGGAACGCCCTCCGGGGCATAACACAAGGAGTCCGCAATGAAAAAACTTTCCCTGACCCTTCTGCTCGGCCTTGCCCTCATCGGCGCGCCGCAGCAGGCCGGCGCCGAACCCATCAGACTCACGGCCGCGGCTGGCCCGGTGGCCGGAACCAGCTATGTGGGCCTCGGCGCGCTGTGCAAGCTGATCACCAACGCCCACCCGGACGCCAACGTCAACCTGATTCCCGGCAGCGACGTGTCCAACCCCATGCGCATCCAGAACAGGGAAGTGGATATCGCCTGCGAAACCGTGTGCATCAGCAAATCCGCCGTGGACGGCACGGAGCCGTTCAGGAAGCCCGTGGGCAACATCCTTTCCCTTGCCAATCTGCGCACCGAAGCTCTGCTGAACATTGTGGTCCGCGCCGACTCCGGCATCACCTCCATCGAACAGATCAGGGAAAGGAAAATCCCCCTGCGGGTCGGGCCCGGCCCGCGCGGTTCCGTTACCCAGCTCGCGTTTGAATGGGTGCTCAACGAATACGGCATCACCTTTGACGACATCAAGGACTGGGGCGGCAAAATCTACAACAACAATTTCAACGACGTATCCGATATGGCCAAGGACGGTCAGGTGGACATGGTGGTCTGGCTCGGTCCCGGCGAGGCATGGTTCCTCACCGAGCTTTCAGCCAACGTACCGCTGCGCTGGCTCCCCGTCAGCGAAGCGGCGGCCGAAGCCGTGAACAAAAAGCACATGCTGTATTCCGGCGAGTTCCCCGCCGCCATGTTCAAGGGCATGATGGGGCGGAACACGCGCACCGTGGGCACATGGATGAGCCTGATCGTGCGTGAGGACATGAGCGACGACACGGCATACGAACTGACCCGGGCGCTGTGCGAAGGACGGGAGGACGTGATCACCGCCTGCCCGCAGTGGGCCACCTTCACGCCCGAAACCGCATGGAACGGCATGCCGCATCCCCTGCACCCCGGCGCGGAAAGGTATTACCGGGAAAAGGGATACATGAAGTAGGCCCCTGCTCCCATACGCAGCCATGACAGACTCCGCTCCCACTCCGAGGGCGGAGTTTGTCGTGTCCGGCTCTCTTGAGGAACTGCCCGGGAGGCAACACTGTCTGTGAAACGGAGCGGCCGCGTTCGCTGCCGCAAAGACAGCCCGTGTTCCGCACGGGCAGAAGCGTCATGCATCCACGACAGGCTTCGCCCGCGCCTCCGGCGGTCAAGGTGAATCCCGACTCCACGCTGTGGGGCATTTCGCCATTGAAATGCTCTGCAAAGTCGCGCGGGGCGGGACTGAAGCCGCGACGCCGGAGCAGCCGCAATCCACTTGCGGCGTCAAGCTCCGGCTTCAGGCGTGAAACCCGCGGGCCGGAACATGGGGTCTGGCCGGCGGATATTTTTGAGAGCAAAACGCTCTCATGGAGTTCCTGGCTTAAATCCTGTCTTCCGGCATTCGGCCCCGGCACTCATCCGGCGAAATGCCGAAACGCCTCAGCTTGACATACAGCCCGCTGCGCGAAATGCCCAGCTCGCGGGCGGCGGCGCGCAGATTGCCGCCGTTGCCGCGCAGCGCCCGAAGCAGAATTTCCTTTTCCTGAAGAGACAGCAGGCCGCGGGCGCGGCCGGAGGCCATGCCGCTCTGCCCGCCGGCCAGAATGTTCGCGGGCACGAGATCCACATCCAGCACCTCGTCCTGCGCCATGTGCGTCATGCGCTCCATGGTGTTTTCCAGTTCCCGCACGTTGCCCGGCCAGTCATAGGCCATGAGCAGTTCCATGACCCTGCCGCTCACACGGAGCGGGGGCTTTCCCGCGCCCGCGGCGAAGCGGGCCAGAAAATGCCGGACCAGCATCTCGATATCGCTCCGGCGCTCGCGCAGCGGGGGCACATTGAGGGTGAACACATTGAGACGGTAGAACAGATCCTCGCGGAAGGCGTTCTGGCGTATGGCTTCCTCCAGATTCCGGTTTGTCGCGGCAATGACCCGCACATTGACATGCCGGGTATTCTTGCCGCCCACCCGCGTGACTTCCCCGTTCTGCAACAGACGCAGCAGGGAAACCTGGGCCGCGAGGGGCATCTCCCCGATTTCGTCGAGAAAAATCGTGCCGTTGTCCGCCAGTTCGAACTTCCCCGGCTTGCCCAGACGGCTTGCCCCGGTGAACGAACCTTCATCGTAGCCGAACAGCTCGCTCTGCACCAGCTCGCGCGGCAGAGCGCCGCAGTTCACCACCACAAAGGGCGCGGTGGCCCGGCTTCCGGCATTGTGCACGGCCTGGGCGAACAGTTCCTTGCCCGTGCCGCTCTCGCCGAGAATCAGGGTGGTAACATCGCTCTGCGCCGCCAGCCGGGCCATGCGCGTCACTTCCTGCAGGGCGGGAGCGCGTCCGATGATATGATCAAAGGTGTAGACCGCCTTGGCTCCGGTAAAACGCGCGGCGGCCTCCTTGAGGCGGCGGCTTCCGCGCAGCGTCAGCACCCGCCCCCTGCCGTTCTCCACTCTGGTCAGGGAAAGCACGCAGTGCAGGGAACCGCCCCTGAGGGAGAGAAACGCCTCCTGATCGCGGAATGAGGCGTTTTCCGAAAGAATCGCCCGCAGAATATCGCGGGAGAAGATGAGTTCGCGTATCTCTTCCGGGCCGTCCTCGTCCCGGCGCACGCCCAGCATGCTCCTGGCCCGCCCGTTCATGACCTTGATCCGCCCGTCGTCATCCAGCACGATGACGCCCTCGTCCAGCATCTCCAGCGTGGCCTTCTGCTCGCGCAGCAGCTCACGCAGGCGAAGCTGCTCGGAAATGGCGTAACTGGCCGTTTCCATCATGCCTCTGGTGTGGTGATGGAAGGAGTCCGCCGGGAGGGTGACGTTGAGCACGCCCTCCAGACGCCCCTTGTGCCAGATGGGCGCGGCGGAACAGAACCAGTTGTGCAGGGAACGGCAGAAATGTTCCGCCCCGCGCGTTTCCACGGGCTTTTTCTCCACCAGGCAGATGCCTATGGCGTTGGTGCCGGACGAACTCTCCGCCGCGACATTGCCGAGCGCGAGATGGGGAACGGAATATCCGGCGGCGGAATTCCACAGCGCATGAAGCACCACCCCGCCGGCGTCGGACAGCGATATGAAGCTGCGCGACGTGCTGATGGGTTCATACAGACGCTGCATGACGTTCCCCGCCACCTCTATCAGTTCGGCCTTCTCCTCCAGCAGGGCGCGCATGGCCTCTTCGGTCAGGGCGGGACGCGCCATCCTGTCCGGGTCCAGCCCCATGGCGCGGCAGCGCTCCCACGAGCGGAGGATGATCGACCGCACCACGCCGGGATTCACGCTTTCCCCGCGCTGAAAGCGTTCCCATTCCTTTCGCACAGCCGCGATGAACTCCCTGTTGTCCGGCATGATTCCCTCCTCGCCCGGCGAAGCCCGCGCATGTTCAATCAGGCCCGCCCCATGTCCATATACAATGCGCATTATGGACATGTCCATAGATGACATGCGCATTTTTTGGACAACAGTTTTTCGTCTTTTCAATATAAGAAATAAATACAATATATTACATTTCAATACCTCTTGGCATAATCGTTGCATCAGGTTCCGCAGAAACCGCGGCGTCCCGCGCCGCCCGAATCACCGCTGCATCGCCGGAGCATACATGTTTCAATCCGCAGTCGCCCCATCCGCCGACTGACTGAAGCGGCCGACGGACAGGGGGCGTGCGGATTGCCCCTCCCTGAAGGGAGGAATTGCAGAAAAGGATTTCATCGGCTTCGCCGTCGTGCCAGCCGCTCTTTTCCCCCTGAAGGGGGAGCTTTCAAACCACAAAGGAGTTTTTGATGAACACTCCACTTTGGAATACGCCGATATCTCTGGGTGCAATGCGGCTCAGAAACCGCATTGTCTTCCCGCCCATGTCCACCAAGTTCGCCTCGCCGGGCGCGGGGGAAGTCACCGAACGCATGCTGGCCTATTATGAGGCGCGCGCCCGCGGCGGCGCGGGGCTGGTGATTGTGGAAGCATGCTGCATCCATGACGCCGGTTCGCCCACGCCCCGCTGGCTGCGCCTGACGGACGACGCCCGCATTCCCGCGTTTGCGGAGCTGGCTGAGCGCATCCGCACACACGGCGCGCGCTCCTCCATCCAGCTCGCGCATACCGGGCGCGCGGCAAGCGCGCAGGCCACGGGCCGGGCCGTACAGATTGTTTCCCATGTGCCGGGCGTCACCCCGTACAATGACGCCCGCGTCCTCACGAAGGAGGATCTGACGGAACTGGCCGACTGCTGGGGCAGGGCCGCGCTCCGGGCCAGACAGGCCGGGTTCGACTCCGTGGAGCTGCACGGCGCCCACGGCTACCTGCTGAGTCAGTTTCTTTCTCCGTTCACCAACCGGCGCACGGACGAGTATGGGGGATCGGCGGAGAGGCGCATGCGCTTTCCGCTGGAAGTGCTGCGCAGGGTGCGCGAATATGTCGGCCCGGACTTCCCTGTGGGCTACCGCCTCAGCGCCGAGGAGCGGCTGGAGGAAGTCGGCATTGCGAACGGCCTGAAACTTGAGGATGGCGTGGCCTTCGCCCGCCGCCTTGCGGACGAGGGCATCTCCTGGATACATGTCTCCGTCGGACTGCGCGAAACCAACTTCATGGTGTCGCCGCCCGCCTGCGTGGACAAGGGCTGGATCTCCGGCGTGGCCCGCGCGGTCCGGGAAGGCGTGGGGCATCGCGTGCCGATCATCGCCGTCAACCGCATTACGGACGAAAACGTGGCCGAAGACATTCTCCGGCGCGGCGACGCCGATCTCACGGCCATGGGACGCGCCCTGATCGCCGATCCGGATCTGCCGAACAAGGCCGCCGCCGGCCAGAGCGAAGACATCATCCGCTGCGTGGGCTGCAATGACGGCTGCGTGGGCGGCTCCGCGCGCGGCACGGGCGTGGGCTGCGCTCTCAATCCCCTGACAGGGCGGGAAGAGATGTACGATCTGAGCCGCGTTTCTTCCCCGAAAAAGGTTCTTGTCATCGGCGGCGGAGTTGCCGGCATGCAGGCCGCGCTCATCGCCGCCCGGCGCGGCCACCATGTGGAACTGATGGAAAGGGAAGGCCGGCTCGGCGGCCTGCTGGCTCTCGCGGCCCGGCCTCCCTTCAAGCAGGATCTCGATCTGCTCGCTCCCCGTTTCGAGCATGCCCTCAGGGCTGCGGGAGTCGCGGTTCATCTGAACAGCGAGGCCGACGTCGACAGCGTGCGCGCCGCGCATGCGGACGCCGTCATTCTTGCCGCGGGAAGCGTGCCGGTCTTTCCCGGCTTCTGCAAGGCTGCGCCCAATGCGGTGACGGCGGACAGGGTTCTGTCCGGCGCGGTGGCGCCGGGCACAAAAGTGCTGATCATGGGCGGCGGGCTCATCGGCTGCGAAACGGCGGAATTCCTCGCCGAACGCGGGCACGCCGTGACCGTGCTGGAAATGCAGCCCGAAGTGGCCAGGGATATGGAGGGCCGCACCCGGCGCTACATGATGCCGCGTCTGAAGAAATACGGCGTCACGCTGCTTACCGGCACGCAGGTCCTGCATATCGACGACAGGGGCATCGTGACCGTGAAAACGCCGGACGGCGGAGAACGGACGCTCCCGGCCTTTGACACGCTGGTGGCCGCCGTCGGCTACAGACCGGAAACACGCCTGGCCGAAGAACTGCGCGCGGCCGGGATTCCCTTCACGAGCATCGGCGACTGCGACCATGTGGCGAAAATCCTCAACGCTGCGGAAAGCGGCCTGGCCGCGGGCGCGGCGCTGTGAGCAGATGTTAACCGTCTAAAAAACATGAGGCATGACATGATTATCGACTTCAGGCTCCGCCCCGCCACGCGCGGATTTCTCAACATGCACATCTTCCGCAATCAGGATCGCATCGCCCGCTGGAGCGGAAACCTCGGCATGACCCCGCCCCCTTCCGCGAAGCGGGGCGACATGGAACTCATGCTGAAGGAAATGGAGGAAGGCGGCGTGACCATGGGCGTGGTTCCCGGCAGGCAGGCCAATCCCTTCATGGGCAATGTGCCCAACGACGATATTGTGGAAATAGTCAGGGAATACCCGGACAGGTTCATCGGCGTGGCGGGCATTGACCCCACCGTGCCCGGCAGGGCCATTGATGAAATCGAGCGCGTGGTGGTCAACGGGCCGCTGGTCGCCGTGGGCATGGAACCCGGTGTGCTTCCCAACCCCATGTACTGCGACGACCGGCGCATCTACCCCGTTTACGAGTATTGCGAGCGGCACGGCATTCCGGTTCTGCTCATGGGCGGCGGAGGCAACGGCCCGGATCTCAGCCACAGCAATCCCGAGCATATCGACCGGGTATGCGGCGAGTTCCCGAACATGACCGTCATCAACACCCACGGCGGTTACCCCTGGGTGCAGCAGATCTGCTTCACCGCCTTCAAGCGCCCCAATCTGTACCTGTGCCCGGACATGTACATGTACAATATCCCCGGCGTGTCCGACTATGTGATGGCGGCCAATACCTTCCTGCAGGATCGCTTCGTGTTCGGCACGGCCTACCCCTTCATCGGCTTCAGGGAAGGCGTGGAAGGCTTCAAGGCCCTGCCCTTCAAGCCCGAAGTTCTGCCCAAGCTGTTGTATCAGAACGCCATTCGCGCGCTTAAACTGGACATCAGGGCCGAATAGCGCGCCGTCCGCGCTCCGCTCTCCCGGGCGCGGACGACCCCGTTCCTTCGTCCGCTCCTCCGGCATCCGGAGCCGCCTGCTCCTGAACATATCTTCAGACAGGGTTCCCATGTTCCGGCCCGCCGGCTTCACGCCCGAAGCCGGCGGGCCGCAGGTGAACCGCGGCGGCGGACAGGGGGAGATTCCGCCGCGGAGTCTCGCTCCGTTCAATTCCGGGAGCATTTTCAAAACAGGAATGCTCTCTTGAGGATACCTCTTCATGCGTCATTTCCGCTCACTGAACGCCCAGGCATGGCTCATCTTCACCCTTCTGACCGTATGCTACGGGCTGGCCAGCTTTTTCCGCACCTCACCCAGCACGCTCGCCGTGGACATCATGCGCGACTTCTCCGTGGGCGGGGGACTCATGGCGGTCATGAGTTCGGCATTTTTCTACCCTTACGCCTTCATGCAGATTCCGGCGGGCATTCTGTCCGACCGCTGGGGGCCGCGCAACACCATCTGTCTTTTCCTGCTGCTCGGCGCGGCGGGCGCGCTCATCTTCGCAGGCGCGCATTCCGTGGGCATGGCCGCGCTGGGCCGCATGCTGATCGGCGCGGGCATGGCCATGGTTTTCGTGCCCGCGCTGCGCGTCATCCTGTACTGGTTCCCGCCCCGGCTGCATGCGCTGGGCACGGGACTGCTGCTCTCTCTCGGCACGGGGGGGATGCTGCTCGCCACCTGGCCGCTCATGATGCTTTCCCAGATCATGGGCTGGCGCGGAAGCATGCTGGCCGCCGCCGCGCTCACCGTATTCATGTCTGCCGTGGTCTGGCGCGTGGTACGCAACAGGCCGGAAGAAAAAGGCTTTACTCCTTCCTGGGCGGCCTCCGACGACGGGCCTTCCGTCCCGCCGCTGAAACAGACCATGCTCGGCATCCTGAAAACGCGCACCTACTGGACGGTTTCCATCTGGTTCTTCTGCATGTACGGCGCATTTTTCTCCCTGAGCGGCCTGTGGGCCGGGCCCTACTTCATTCAGGGCTACGGGCTGGACAAAAGCGCGGCGGGGGGCGTGCTGTTCTGTCTGGCGCTGGGCTCCACACTCGGTCCCACGCTTATCGGCTTTCTCACGCCCTGGCTCCGCCTGCCCAAGAGGGGACTGCTGCTTGTCGCCTGTTCGGCCACCCTGCTGCTGGGCTTCCCCCTGCTGCTGCCGCGCCCGGTTATCCCGGCCGCGCTTCTGCCGCTGTGGGGCGTGGCGTTCGGCATATTCTGCGGCGGGTTCGGCGGCATTGCCCTGACCCGCATTCAGGATGACTTTCCGCCGGAAATCGTGGGAACGGCCACCGGCATGATCAATATCTACACCTACCTCGGTTCCGCCCTGCTTCAGCTTGCCAGCGGCTGGATCATGGAGGCGCAGGCTCCCGGCGCGGGAGCCTACACCCTGCCCCAGTATTCTCGCATGTTCATCCTGTACATGTTCATGTTCTGCTGCGCCTTTGCCGCCTCGCTGTTCGCCCTCAGGGACGGAGGAGCGGCAGGAACCCGGTGTTCCGGCCTGCAGAGCGGCGCGCGGTAACATTTTTCCGGAATCAACAAGGAGATACGAATGTTTCAATCCACAGTCGCCCCATCCGCCGACTGACTGAAGCAGCCGACGGAGAGGGGGCGTGCGGATTGCCCCTCCCTGAAGGGAGGGGGGACGGAAAAGGATTTCATCGGCTTCGCCGTCTTGTCAACCACTCTTTTCCCCCTGAAGGGGAGGTCTCAAACCACAAAGGAATTTTTGATGAGCGATTTTGCACATCTGCTTGAGCCCATTGTCATCAACAGGAATCTCAGGCTCAGAAACCGCATGGTCAAGGCCCCGCAGTCCTCATGGTTCTTTGAGGAAGACGGCTCCGCCGGAGATCGCGTGGTCGGCTTCTACGAGGCTCTCGCCAGGGGCGGCGTGGGGCTTTCCATCCTCTCCGCCATCACCTGGCGCAGCGACCACCCCGCCGGACTGTACGGCGCACTGTGGGACGACAGGTTCCTGCCCGGCATCACGCGCATCGTGGAGCGCAGCCACGCCCACGGCTGCCCGATCATGTGCCAGCTTCACCATTCGGGAGCCTCGGCCATGACCGGCCACGGCGGCGGCCTGCCCATCGGCCCCTCCGATCTCGGCCCGGATGAAATCCCCTGCCCGCCCCCGGTGGGCAAACCGGTGCGCGGGCTTTCCCTGGAGGAAATCGAGGAAGACAAGCGCCTGTACTTCGCGGCGGCGGAACGCGCTCACGCGGCGGGCTTCGACGGCATCGAGGTTCACTGCGCCCACGGCTACTATCTGGAAAGTTTCGTCAGCCGGGTATGGAACCGCCGCGACGATCAGTACGGCTGCCGGAACATCGAAAACCGCACCCGGCTGGTGGTGGAGATCATCACCGAACTGCGCCGCCGCTTCGGCCCCGACTATCCCATCGGCGCGCGCATCAACGGCCGGGAATGGGGAGCGAACGGCTGTCAGACGATTGAGGAAGCCGTGCAGACGGCGCAGATTCTCGAAAGGGCGGGCGCGAACTACATCAGCGTGTCCGGCTATGGTTTCGGCCCCCTGCCCTTCCGCTATCTGCCCGACTACTGGCCCTACCCCGAGCCGGAAGATCACATGAAGCCCTTCATGGACGACTTCCGGGGGCTGGGCCTGCTGGTTCCCGCCGCAGAAGCGGTGAAAAAGGCCGTCAAGGTTCCGGTCATCGCCGTGGGCCGCATGGACGAGGTCAAGGGAGAAGCCGTGCTCGCGCAGGGCAAGGCCGATCTCGTCGCCTTCGGGCGCATGCTCTGGGCCGATCCGGAATTTCCCAACAAGGTGAAGGAAGGACGCATTGCCGACATTACCCGCTGCACCCGCTGCGGAACCTGCGAGGACCCGCCCGCCGGACGCCCCCGCCGCTGCCGCGTGAACCCCGCCTTCGGACGGGAAAGCGAACTTGCCGTGCCCGAAAATGTTGCCCGCGCCGAAGAGCCCGGAAAGGTCAGGGTGGTGGGCGGCGGCCCCTCCGGCATGGAGGCCGCCCGCGTGGCGGCGCTGCGCGGACATGACGTCACACTGTACGAAAGCGCTCCGGCTCTGGGCGGCAAACTGCCCCTGGCCTGCATGGTCAAGGGCACGGACGTGGAAGATATCCGTTCCATCGTGCCCTACTTCAAGCATCAGTTGGAAAAGCTGGGCGTGAAACTGCGCCTGGGCACGACCGTCACGGCGGACATGGTGCGCGCGGAAAAGCCGGATGTGCTCATCCTCGGAACGGGGGGGCTGTACGAACTGCCCGCCATTCCCGGGGTGGAGAGCGGCAGGGTCACCGGCGTGAACCGCATGGGCAGACAGGTCAAGCTGCCGCTGCGTATCTTCGGCCCCGAGCTGCTGCACAGGCTGACCAAAATCTTCCTGCCCGTGGGACACCATGTGGTCATTCTGGGCGGACGCATCGAAGGCCTGCAGGGCGCGGCCTTCCTGCTCAAGCGCGGGCGCACCGTGACCGTGCTGGAGGAATCGGAAAACATCGGCGCCGGCATCCCGCCCCGTTATCTTGACCGCCTCCTGCCCTGGCTGAAGAAGAAAAACGTGGAAATCATCAGCGGGGTGAAGTATGAAGCCATCGTTCCCGAAGGGCTGATCGTGACGGACAAGACCGGCGCGACCCGCACGGTGAAAGGCGACACCTATATGGTGCTGACCTCCCAGTCGCCCAACAATTCCATTCTGGACGAGCTGGAAGGCAGGCCCGGCGCGCCGCGCATCATCCGCGTGGGTTCGGCCAACGGCTTCGAGGGCGGCAGCCTGATCGTCAACGCCATTGAAACGGGCCGCCGCGCGGGGCTGGAAGCGTAGCCCACGGGCATTTCCCTGCTGAACCTTCATCATGACGCCCGGCGCGAATGTTGGAATTTCGCGCCGGGCTTTTTTGCGGCTGTTCCGGGCTTCCGCCGGAGCACGGCTTTTCAACATGTGCATTTTCTACATGTCCATATTCCGCACAAAACTGACCGTCCGGCCTTTCCATCAGGCGCGGCGGAACGGCATGACGCCTGTTCCGGAAAAAATTCCCATGATGGCATGGTCTTTGCTTCATCGCCTGCAACACCTCCTGGACTCCCGCCTTTCGTCAACCGTGATGCAGCGGGGCCGTCCGTTTCCGTCCGGGCCTGTTTCATGCCGGATGAAATGAGGTTCATCATCATGAGAGCATTTCGCCATTGAAATGCTCTCCTTCAGTCGAGCGGGTCGAGACTGAAGCCGCAACGCCCCCCTTCTCCGGTGTCGCCGCAATTCACTTGCGGCTGCTCCGGCGGAGGCGTGAAACCTGCGGGCCGGAACATGGGGTCTGGCCGGCAGATATTTTCGAAAGCAAAACGCTCGAGGAGGCCGCGTTCATGCCGACAGTCACATCCGCTTTCAAGCTCAAGCATGTCATCTCCGCCCTGGCGGTTTTTCTCTCGCTCTTTCAGATATACTTCACCGGGGGATTCGGCCTGATAGACGCGCATGTGCTGCGGGCCATCCATCTTTCCATCGTCATGGCACTCATCGTCATGATCACCCCCGGCTATGCGGATAATGACCCGGCAATGAAAAAGAACATCTTCAGGATCGTCAATGTCGTTCTTGTCATCCTGGCCTTTTCCTCCGCGTATTATGTGGTGACGGAACAGGCGAACCTGATGACCCGGATCCGCTATGTGGATGAAGTCACGCCGCGTGATATGACCTACGGGATTATCCTCACGGCACTTGTGCTTGAAGTCACGCGCAGGACTTCCGGCTGGTCTCTGGTTCTTGTTTCCGGCGCATTTCTGGCCTATGGCCTGTGGGGCGACAGGCTCCCCGGCGGGCTGGGACATCCCGGCATCAGCGGCGAGCAGCTCATCGAGCAGCTTTTTCTTCTGACTGACGGCATCTACGGCACGCCTCTCGCCGTGGCCTCCACCATGATCTTTGCCTTCGTCATGTTCGGTGCCTTTCTGCACGTCAGCGGCATGAGCGGCGTCTTCATGGATCTGGCCTGTCTCCTGACGAAAAACTCAAAGGGAGGTCCGGCCAAGGTAGCCATTTTCGCTTCCGCCCTGTTCGGCACCATTTCCGGCTCTGCTCCGGCCAACGTGTACGGCACGGGCACCTTCACCATTCCGCTCATGAAGCGCGTGGGCTATACCGCGCCCTTCGCGGGCGCGGTGGAAGCCGTTGCCTCCACGGGCGGTCAGATCATGCCCCCGATCATGGGCGCGGCGGCCTTCATCATGGCCGATCTTACCGGAGCGGGCTACCTTGCCGTCGCCAAGGCCGCCCTCCTGCCCGCGCTGCTTTATTACCTCGCCCTGCTGGCCATGATCCACTTTGAAGCCCTGAGCAAGAACCTCGGCAAGCTGCCCGCCGACCAGGTGCCGGACAGCCGCCGGGTTCTCAGCCGCCTCTACTATCTGCTTCCCATCGTGCTGCTGCTTGTCGCCATGTTCATGGGGCGCAGCGTCATTTTCTGCGCCTTTTTCGCCACGCTGTGCGTTGTTCTGCTCTCCTTCTTCCGCAGGGAAACCCGCATGACGCCTTCCCGTCTGCTTCAGGGGCTGGAATGGAGCGCCCGCAACGCGCTCATGATTTCCTCCTGCTGTGCCTGCGCGGGCATCGTCATCGGCGTCATCGCGCTGACCGGCGTGGGCTACAATTTCATCAATCTGGTCACGACGCTGGCGGGCGACAGTCTTTTCCTGCTCATGCTGTTCCTCACCTTCACCTGCATCGTGCTGGGCATGGGCGTACCCACCACCCCGGCATACATCATCGTGGCCACGCTCGGCGCTCCCGCGCTGATAAAAATGGGCGTGCCCGCCATAGCCGCTCACATGTTCGTGTTCTATTACGCCATTCTTTCCGTCATTACCCCGCCGGTGTGCATGGCTTCGTTCGCGGGGGCGGCCATAGCCGAGGCGGACGCCATGAAAACAGGCTTTGTTTCCGTCAAGCTGGGCATTGTGGCCTTCATCATCCCCTTCATGTTCGTGTATCAGCCCGCACTGCTCCTGCAGGGCAACACTCCTGACGTGGCCGTGGCATGTGTGACGGCTGTCATCGGCGTCATCGGTCTCGCCATGGGAATGCAGGGGTGGATGCTGACAAACTGCGCTCCATGGGAACGTGTCCTGCTCATAGTCGGCGGCCTGACGCTGATTTATCCCGGTTCCATGACCGATGCCCTCGGCATCGCGCTTATTGTTCTGGCCGGCATTTCCCAGGCGGCCAAAAGGAAGGCGCAACGCAGCGAGGTCTGAGCCGGCGCTCCACCGTCCGGGCCCTTTTCCCGCCCTGGCGCAACCATTCCACCCTTTCCAGGAGGAAAACATGATCATCGACTTCCGTCTCCGTCCCCCGGCGCGGGGCTTCCTGAACCTCAGCCTGTTCCGCGACGTGCAGCGCAGCGCAAGAATGAGCCGCTGCTTCGGCATGGAACAGGCCCCTTCCACCGCCCGGCGTTCCCCGGAACTTCTGCTGCAGGAAATGGATGCGGCGGGCATCTCTTACGGCGTCGTGCCCGGCCGCAGGGCATACGAGTTTCTGGGCGGAGTTCCGAACGAGGACATCTGCGCCATTCTGGAAGACTATCCCAACCGCTTCATCGGCGTGGCGGGCATTGACCCTTCGGACAAATCGCAGGCCATTGACGAAATCGACCGCTTCGTCGTCAACGGACCGCTCAGGGGCGTCGGCATGGAGCCGGGCCTGCTGCCTGTTCCCATGTACCCCAACGACCGCCGCATCTATCCCATTTATGAAAAATGTGAAGCAGAGGGCATCCCTCTCCTGCTCATGGCTGGGGGCGGCAACGGTCCTGACGCCAGCTACAGCCATCCCATGGTCATCGACCAGATTGCGGCGGACTTTCCCAACCTCACCATCATCAACACACATGGCGGCTACCCCTGGGTGACGGAAATCCTGTTCGTGGCCTATCGCCGTCCCAACCTGTACATCTGCCCGGACATGTATCTCTTCAATCAGCCGGGCTGGCAGGATTATGTGACGGCGGCGAACTTCGCCCTTCAGGATCGCTTCCTGTTCGGCACGGCCTATCCCTTCATTCCGCTGGAAGCGGGCGTGGAGCACTTCAAGAAACTGCCCTTCAAACCCGAAGTTCTGCCCAAGGTTCTGTATCAGAACGCCGTCAGAGCGCTCAAGCTGGATATTCCCATTGATTAGAACATGTTCGGACAAGGCGGGATTCGTCCCAATGCCCCCTCGGCACGGGAGCATGTCATGTCTCAATCCACAGTCGCTCCATCCGCCGACTGACTGAAGCAGCCGACGGGCAGGGGGCGTGCGGATTGCCCATCCCTGAGGGGATGGGTGTGCGAAAAAGGATTTCAGCGGCTGCGCCGTTTTGTCAACAGCTCTTTTCCCCCTCAAGGGGGAGGTTTCAAACCACAAAGGGATTTCTGATGAACCATATCCTTCTGAAGGCGGCCCTTGCGGCGGCCCTGTTCCTCCTGCCCTCGGCGTCTCCGGCGGCGGAAAACGTGAAAATTCTGTCCGGCCCCACCTCCGGCGTGTGGTATGTGGGCATGGGCGCAGTGGGAAAGGCCATCAGCGCCCTTTATCCCGATATCAGGATCAACCTGCTTCCCGGCGGGGGATTGTCCAACCCCATCCGGCTGCAAAAGGGCGAAGGCGACATTTCCATCGCCACTCACAGCATCGCCGTCTCCGCCGCCAAGGGGCTGGTTCCCTTCAAGGGCAGGGTTGAAGGTGTTTCCTCGTTCTTCAACATCATGGATGTGTCGCGCATGCACATCGTTTCCTGTTCCGACAGGAACTATACGTCGCTCAGGGAGATCGGCGAAAAGAAACTGCCCGTGCGGCTGGCCGTGGGCCCCATCGGCAGCGGCACCGAGGTCTGGGCCCGCTGGATGCTGGATATGTACGGCTACAGCTACAAGGATATCGCTTCCTGGGGCGGCAAGGTCATTACCAACAACTGGGATGATGTGGCCAACATGATCAAGGACGGGCAGGTGGATGTCATCACCTGGCTCGGCCCCGGAGAAGTATGGTTTCTGGTGGAGCTTTCCAAGGATGTCGGCATGTCCTGGATATCCGTGGACGAGGACGTTCTGACGAAGATGGAAGAGCGGTACGGCGTGAAGCGGCATGTCATTCCCGCCTCCATGTACGAGGGCAGGGTGGGCGAAGGCGTGATTTCCATCGCCGACTCGGCCGAACTGCTTGTGCGCTCCGATCTCCCGGACGATCTTGTCTACAGGATAACGAAGGCCGTCAGCGAAAGAAAGGGAGACATTGCCATCGCCAATGCCGGGTGGGCAACGCTGGACCCGGCGAAGGGATGGCAGGATCTCGCCTTCCCGCTGCATCCCGGAGCCGCCCGGTACTTCAGGGAAGCGGGATTCATGCTTCAACCCTCAGCCGCTCCATCCAAGGAATAATGATCGTTGATTTCAGGGCACGCCCACCGCACAAAAGCCGGGCTGCCCTGAAATGTATCGTCAATGGATTTTCACCCAAACGGCAATACATCTGATATGTACTGCGGCCATGAAAGAGGCCCCATTTTCGCATATCTGGCGGCAACTCCCCGTCATTGCTTCAATCCTGGAAAAGCATTTTCGACTGTACGTCTCATATCCTGGTTTCCACAGTGTGCGTCTGTCGCATACGGATACGCCCTGATGTGACTTTCGTCTGTCACAAGCCGTTCAAAATCCGGGACTGGCTCCTGCAAGGCCCGGCAGATGCGTCTTTGCAAACTCCTTCCACCTGTCTGATATATCATGACGACGATGAACGCGCTGCATATCTCCTCCTTTCTGAGGAGATCAGCAATGTTCCATAAAAATAAAAGTCTGTTGACGACACTATCCAGGTTCCGCAAAGAGTGCATGCTCATCAGAACGGGGGACCATGCAGGGCCTGCAAGCTCGATGCAGGAAAAATATGCTCTCACGGGAAAGGAATATGGACCTTGCCAGCTCACCCGCCGTTCCCGGGGCGGATCCGCCACGGCGGCCATTTTCGCTTCCGCCCTGTTCGGCACCATTTCCGGCTCTGCTCCGGCCAGCGTGTACGGCACGGGCACGTTCACCATTCCGCTCGTAAAGAGGGTGGGCTATTCCCCCTCCCTCTCCGGTGCAGTGGAAGCCGCTGCTGCCCCCCGTCACGGGGGCAGCAGCTTTCACCATGGCTGACCTCATCGGCGTGGTCTTCATGGCCGGCGTGGGAATTCTTCAGTGGATGCGCCGCAAAAATATCGTTGCTGCGGCCTGATCGTCATAACAACAAGAAAGGAATATGTGCCATGGTTATCGATTTTCGTGTTCGTCCGCCTTATCGCGGTTTTCTTGAAATGGGCATCTTCACCAAATACGTGGTTCCGCAGAAGGAACCCCGCAAGCTGAGCGCCTTTGAAATGGGCCGCGCCGGAGTGCCTTCCTGCGAACAGCGCAGCATGGAGCTGTTTATGAGGGAAATGGACGAGGCCGGTGTGGAAGCGTGCGTCGTCATGGGCCGCAAGAACAAGGGGCAGGCCATCAACGCGGGCAACATTCCTCCCGAGGATCTCCATGCGCTGGCGAACAACTATCCCGGCCGCTTCATTCCCTTTGCCGGTATTGACCCCAACGACGCCGAAGCCCGCAAGGAAGTGGAATATGTGGCCAGAGAACTCGGCTTTAAGGGCATCAGCATGGACCCGGGCTGGTGCGAACCCTGCATGTACGCCGACGACGAGCGCATTCTTGCCATCTGCGAGACGGCCGAACAGCACGGGCTTGTCGTGGCCCTTACGGCAAGCGGCGTGGCGGGGCCCGACCTTACCTATGCCGACCCGCTGACCATCCAGCGTGTGGCCAGGAAGTTTCCGAAGCTGAAAATTGTCGTGGCTCACGCCTGCTGGCCCTTTGTGCCCCAGATGCTGGGCGTGGCCATGACCTGCCCCAACATCTACCTTGTGCCCGACGTCTACCTCTATACGGACAATATGCCCATGTCTGACCTGTATGTAACGGCAGCCAACGGTTACCTGAAGTACAGGACGCTCTTTGCCAGCACCTATCCCGTGGGGGGCCTGAAGCAGAGCATAGAAAAATGGAGCGCCAAGGGATTTACCCGGGAATCCCTGCAGCTCACCCTGCATGACAACGCGGCCGAGCTTCTCGGTCTGTAACCTGCGGACTCTTCCCTCAGCAAGATTTGCGTTTTCCCCGAAGAACGGCGTCACCGGACGCAGACCGTGTCCGGGGCCTTTCGGGGCCGGGCATTATCCCGTGCCGCCTTGCGGAAGATTTCCCGCCAGCATTTCGGAGCCGTCATGAAATATCCCAAGTTGTTTTCTCCCATAGCGCTCAGCCCGGCCTGCGTGCTTAAAAACAGAATTGTAAAGACAGGGCAGTCCACCTGGCGATGGAATCAGGACGGTTCCGCCCAGGACAGCGCCGGCGAGGATCTGTACGAGAACATCGCCAGGGGCGGGGCCGCCGCCGTGATCATCGGCGGGTGCGCCATAGAGGATACGCCGGGCATCTACCTCGGTCTGTGGGACGACAAGTTCATCCCGGGCCTGCGCCATCTGGCGGACAAGGTACACAAGTACGACTGCAGGATCTTCGCGCAGTTCCATCATTCAGGACCCGCCGCATGGCCTCGTCTCGGCGCGCTTCCCATATCCTCCTCTTCTCTCGGACTTGATGAAATTCCCATGAAGCCGCCGCTCGCCAATCCATGCCGGGAAATGACGCTGGAGGAGATACGGGAAAAGCAGCGCCAGATCGTGGAAGCCTGCGTCCGGGCCGATCAGGGTGGCTTCGACGGCATGGAAATCCATGTTGCGCACGGCTATCTTCTGAACAGCTTCGTCAGCCGCGTGTGGAATCACAGAACAGACGAATACGGCGCGCAGAATGTGGAAAACCGTACGCGTATCGTGCGTGAGATATTTGAGGAGGCGCGCAGGCGCTGCCGGCCCGGGTTCGTGCTCGGCGTCCGCATGAACGGCCGCGAATACGGTGCCGACGGCGCCATTACTCTTGAGGAGGCCGTGGAGAACGCCCGCGCCTTCGAAGCCATGGGCGCGCAGTTCATCAACGTGGCCGGCTACGGTTACGGAGAAGCCCCGTTCCGCTACTGCCCGGACTACTTCCCCTATCCCGAGCCGGAAGACTTCATGAAGCCCTATATGGAAGCCTATCGCGGCAAGGGCCTGTGGACGGATTCGGCAAGCCGCATCAAAAAGGCGGTCAGCGTGCCCGTGATCACTGCGGGCAGAATGAACGAGGATCTTGCGGAAAAGATACTTGAGGACGGCGACGCCGATATCATCGGCATAGGCCGTGGACTTTGGGCCGACCCCGAGATGCCTCGCAAGATTCTGGAAGGCCGCCCCGAGGACATCGTGCGCTGCACGCGCTGCGCCAGTTGTGAAGACCCTGTGACTCAGCCGCGCATCTGCCGCGTGAATCCTTCTCTCGGCCGTGAAAAGGAAATGGACATGAGCCCGGCTGCAACGAAGAAGAAGGTCATGGTCATAGGCGGCGGCCCCGCCGGCATGGAAGCCGCCCGTGTGGCCGCGCTGCGCGGCCATGAGGTGACGCTTTACGAGAAGACGGGTGCCCTCGGAGGGCGCATCAGGCTCGCTTCCATGATCAAGGGCTGCGAGGTGGAAAACGTCATGCCCATTTACGACTACCTCACTACGCAGCTCCGCAAGATCGCCGTGACTGTGAAGCTCAATACCACCGTCACCCGTGAACTGGTCCTCCGGGAAAAGCCCGACGCCGTAGTGATAGCCGCAAGCTCCGAATACGCCATTCCCGAGATTCCCGGCATACACAGTTCGAAGGTGTTCACCATCAAGGGCCTTTCCCGCCTTGCGGCGCTGCCCCTGCGCCTGTTCGGCCCCGAACTTCTGGCAAAACTCAGCCATATTTTCCTGCCCGTGGGGAAACGTGTGGTGGTTCTCGGCGGACAGATCGAAGGCGTGCAGGGCGCGGTGTTCCTGAAGAAGCGCGGCCGTGATGTCACTATTGTGGAAGAGGGGGAAAACTGGGGCGCGGGCATTCCCGAACGCTACTTCCAGCGCATAGGACCGTGGTTCCGCCGCAAGAACATCCGTGTGCTGACCGGAACGAAGGCTGAGGAAATCACGAAGGAAGGCGTGCGTGTCCGTTCTGCCGACGGAAAGGTGTCCGTCCTCTCCTGCGACAGTGTCATGGTGCTCATGCCTCAGGTGGCATCGCACGCTTTTGCCGAATCATTGAAGAGCGTCATCGGAGAGGTCCATGAGATTGGTTCCGCTCTCGGGGCCGATAACGGCCTGCTCAAGCACGCTCTGCATGACGGCCGGGCTGTGGGATGCCGGATATAGGCATCGCGTCAGTCTTCAGGACCGGGCGGGACGAAGGTTCGGACAGGGTAAAAGAACTCCGTCCTGCCCGGCGTGATGCAAAGGCATCCCGCATTTCCTGTCGGTAATCCACCTGAACGCAATCGCACTTCCTGCACGGCGAAAGGCGGCATACGTCTGCGCCCGACTCGTCCGCGCCTCCTGCGATCAGCGTTCAGAGCATTTTCACTTTGAAAATGCTCCCGGAGTCAAGCGAAGCGAGACTGAAGCCGCGCCCCCCCTTTCGCCGGTGTCGCCGCAATTCACCTGCGGCGTATGACTCCGGCTTCAGGCGTGAAACCTGCGAGCCGGAACATGGGGGCCAGGACGGGAGATCCTTTCAACAGCAAAACGCTCTAACGGCTATCGAAAGTCATCCGCCACAATGCCGAAGCGCCGCAGCTTGACATACAGGCCGCTGCGGGAGATGCCGAGCAGCCTGGCGGCGGCGCGCAGATTGCCGCGGGATTCGCGCAGCGCCCGGAGCAGGGTTTCCTTTTCCTGCACGGAAAGCAGCCCTCCCCGGACGTTCCGCCGTTCGCCGGAGCGTTCCGGCGAACGCAGGATTTTCGACGGCAGCAGCGGCTCGTCGATGATATCGGCGTCTCCGGCCATATGGATCATGCGCTCCAGGGTATTTTCCAGTTCACGCACATTGCCCGGCCAGGGATACGCGCGCAGCCGCTCCCGCACGCCCTCGCTCAGCCGGGGAATGCTCCGGCCGAGAACGCGGGCGAACTTGCGGAGAAAACAGTCGCACAGAAGCTCAATATCCCCCTCCCGTTCCCGAAGCGAGGGAACGCTCAGGGTGAACACGTTCAGACGGTAGAACAGATCCTCGCGGAATTCCTGCTGGCGCACCGCTTCCTCCAGATTCCGGTTTGTCGCGGCAATAACCCGGACACTGACCTGCCGGGAATGCTTGCCTCCCACTCTGGTCACCTCTCCGTTCTGGAGAAGCCGCAGCAGGGAAACCTGAGCTTCCAGCGGCATTTCTCCGATTTCATCCAGAAAGATGGTTCCGTTATCGGCAAGCTCAAATTTTCCGGGCTTGCCCAGGCGGCTTGCGCCGGTGAATGCCCCCTCATCATATCCGAACAGCTCGGACTGAACGAGATCGCGCGGCAGCGCTCCGCAGTTCACAACGACAAAAGGCCCCTCCGCGCGCGGCCCGCCGTTGTGTACGGCCTGGGCAAACAGCTCCTTGCCCGTTCCGCTCTCGCCGAGAATCAGCATGGTGGCACTGCCGCGCGCCGCAAGGCGTGCAAGTTCGACCGTCTCCCGCATGGCGGGGGAGTCGCCGATAATGTGATCAAAGGTATAGACCGCCTTGGCCCCCGTAACCCGCGCGGCGGATTCCTTGACATGCCTTGTGGGCCGCAGGGTGACCACCCTGCCGTGCGCGGAGGGCACATGCGAGAGGGAAAGCATGCAGTACAGCGTGCCGCCGCCCTCCAGCCGGAGCATGGCTTCCTGATCGCGGAACTGCCCGTTCTCCGCCATGAGCACACGCATGATATCGGGCGAACGTATAATCTCCCCCAGGCCGCGCCCCGTCGGGGAATCTCCGATCCGCAGCATGACGCGGGCCTTCCTGTTCATGCTCCTGATCCTTGCGGATTCATCCAGCATGATCACGCCTTCATCAAGAATCTCAAGCATGGCCTCCTGTTCCCTCAGCATCGCGCGCAGACGCATCTGCTCGGAAATGGCGTAGGCGACGCTTGCCATCATGCCCCCCGTGTGCTGATGCCGGGAAGACGCGGGCAGCGTAACATTCAGCACGCCGGTCACCCTGTCTCCCGCGTCGAATATCGGGGCGGCGGAACAGAACCACCCATGAAAGGCGCGGCAGTAATGCTCCTCGGCCAGCGTTTCCACAGGAGCCTTTTCCACAAGGCAGGTTCCTATGGCGTTTGTCCCCGAACTGCTCTCCGCCGCCAGATACCCCGGGGCGATATGCGGGATGGGATATGATTCGGAAGTATCCCACAGGGCAAAAAGAACCACCCCCCTGTTATCGGAAAGGGTGATGAAACTGCCCGAACCGCTGAGCGGCGCATATATCCTTTCCATAATGGCCCGGGAAACCCCGATAAGCTCGCTGTTCCCGGCCAGAGCCCGTTCAAGTTCCCTGCCTTCCAGAACCCTTTTCGCGGGATTGTCGACATCTATGCCCATGCGGCGGCAGCGTTCCCATGAACGCAGGATGACCGGGCGCACCGCGCCGGGCTCCGGCGGAAGTTCCTCCTGAAAACGGCGCCATGCTGAACGCAGCCGTTCTCCGCTCTCACTGTCAAAAGTCATGCAGCCCTCCTCTGTCCTGCCCGCAATGCACAGCGGGCCGCCGGTGAGTCCGGCGGCCCGTAAACTGCGTCATCAGTCGTGAAAACTATTCGAGACAGCCGCTTTCCCGATAATACCGCGCGGCCCCGGGATGCAGCTCGATGGGGAGCCCCTTGCAGATATTCCCGGACGTCATGCCTCCCCATGAAGGGAGGGCCACGGCAATATCCTTCGCCCCCCTGTCAAGAGCCCGGGCAAGCATGTAGGCCATATCATCCGGAATATTCCTGTTGACCATCAGCCCGGCGGAAGACACCACGGTCTTCACGTCACGCCCCATGACGCCGCCGTAGAAGCCGGCGGGGATGGTTCCTGAGGCCAGACCGTACTTTTCCGCAACGCGCGCGAGGATATCGTCGTCAACGTCAAGTATCCGGACAGGTTTCGTCTTGACCAGTTCGGAATAAATGAAGGATTCGCCGGGCCCCATCCATGTGTGCATGTCAAGCTGGTTTTCCGCGAGCATGGCCTGGGCTTCCGAGGTTTTCAGGTGATAGACGCTGCCGCCCCATTCCCTGATGCTCTCCCTGGTTATGCCGTATTCGGCCAGAACCCAGCGGGCAAAAAGCTCGGCGTTGCCGCCCACGACTCCGGTTCCCAGCCGTACGGGAATCCTCTTTTCCGCTATCTCGCGCAGGGATGTGACGGGACTGTCGGCGGGCGCCACGAAATGCAGCCTTGTGATATCCTGAATATTGGCCAGCGCGGCGATATCCTTTATCGGCGTCTTGTACGGGTCCAGACCGTCCACGGCAGCCTTCATGTTGGGCAGCATGGTCGCGCCGATCTGACTCGCTCCCTTGGCCACCCGCAGCACGTTGGCGTTGGCCCCGCCGGGAAACAGGGAAACCTCAAGCTCCGGATACATGTCGCTCAATACCTTTGCATAGGCCCCCAGCCCCACATACCATGCGCCTCCGGCGGGAGACGCCGCGATGTCCAGACGGGTGTACTCGGCGGCAAGAGCCGGAGCGCACACAGTCAGCGCCCCTCCCAGAACCATGCAGGCAATGTGCCTCTTCATATGTTCTCTCCTTCGGAAATATTGAGGTTGAACAGTTTTGCGGCGTTTTTCCACAGCAGTTTGGGCAGCACTTCAGGCTTGAACAGAGACTTGAACCGGGTCAGGGAATCCCCGATGGGCATGAGAGGATAGGCCGATCCGAACAGGAAGCGATCCTGCATGAAGGTATTGGCCGCTGCCGCATAATCCTGCGCGCCCGGCGAGTTCATCAGATACAGATCCGGGGCGATATAGATATTGTGCTGCCAGAAGCAGGCTCCGAGCAGAGGCTGAACCCAGGGCCAGCCGCCGTGGGACACCAGAAAATTGATGCCCGGAAAGTCTCTGGCCAGGCGGGAGATGATGATCGGGGAACTGTAGGAAAGATCCGGTCCCGCGCGTCCGCCGAGCATGAGCACCACCGGAATTCCATGCGCCTCGCACTTCTCGTAGATGGGATAGAGACGGCGGTCGTCGGCGTACCACGGCGTCGGCATGGCGCCCGGCTCCATATTGATGCCGACAAGCGGCCCGTTCACCACATACCGGTCTATTTCCTCAAAGGCCTTCGCGCGATCGGCTCCGTTGATCCCGGCAATGCCCGCGAAACGCCCGCCGAAGTGCCTGACCATCTCCACGACCTCGTCGTTGGTGACGTTATAGCGGAAATGTCCGTTGCGCCCGGGAGCGATCCCCATGGTCACGCCGGCCTCGTCCATTTCCTGCAGCATCAGTTCCAGCGACTGCTCGCGCACGGAACGCGGCTTGACCATGCCGAGCTGCGCGCTGAAGTCTGCTGACGTGGGATTCTGCACCTGCCGGAGAAAACCGCCGTACAGGGGCCTGAGACGCACATCGATAATCATGTCGACTCTCCTTGTGGATAAAGACTATTTCACATCAGATGCGAAACCCGCGGCCTTCGGCAGAGGCACGGGATCGCGGCGGTTATGCAGGTACTGCCTGATCGCTATGCCGCCCATGCCGGCGATGCCGAGAATGTCCGTGATACTGCCGGGGTAGAACAGACACAGACCGCCCGCCAGCAATACGAGCCGTTCCCAGGGAGCGCAGGAACGCAGCATCCAGCCCTCCATCGCCGCGGACAGCCCGATGATGCCGATCACCGCAGTCACGGAAGCCTGCGCCACGGTGGGCAGGCTTCCCTGCCAGAGCAGCGCGGGCTCATACACGAACATGAGCGGTACAATGAAGGCCACGATGCCGAGCTTCATGGACGTATAGCCCGTCTTCATGGGCGGGGCGTCGGCAATGGCCGCCCCGGCGTAGGCCGCCACGCACACGGGCGGCGTGATGGTGGAAATGATGGCGTAGTAGAACACGAACATGTGCGCGACAATGGGATCCACTCCCATCTTGATCAGAGCCGGAGCGCCCAGCGTGGCCACCACGATATAAGCGGGCGTGGTTGGCATGCCCATGCCCAGCAGAAAGCTGGTCAGCATCAGCATGATCAGCATGAGGAACAGGCTGTTTCCGGCGACAGAGGTGATCACGCTGATAAACTTGAAGCCCAGCCCCGTATGGTTGATGACCCCCACGACAATGCCCGAACAGGCGCAGCAGGCCACAATCATCAGCGAGCCGCGCGCCGTCGCCGCCAGCGTGTCGAAGAACCCGCGCACGGTAAAGCGCGTCTCCCTGCTGAGGAACGAAATCACAAAAATGCACAGGGACGCGGCATTGGCGCATACGGTAATGCTGCGTCCGTTGAGCATCATGACGAGAAGCAGCGCCAGAGGGCTGAGATAGTACAGCTTGCGCAGCACCTGCCTGGCGGGCGGGATCAGTTCCGGCGCAAGATAGCCGAGTGCGCTCTTGCGTGCGCGGAAATGGATCATGATGAACAGCGCGAGGTAAAACAGCGCCGCAGGCAGAATGGCGGCCTTGCACACACTGAGGTAGCTCACCTGGGCCAGCTCGGCCAGCATGAACGCGGTGGCGCCCATGACCGGCGGCATGATCTGGCCGCCGGTGGACGCCACCGCCTCCACCGCTCCGGCAAAGTAGGCGGGGTATCCGCACTTTTTCATCAGAGGGATGGTGAACGTGCCCGTCGTATAGACATTGCTGGCCGCCGCCCCGGAAATGGTGCCGAACAGGGCGCTGGCAAAAATGGCCACCTTGGCCGGGCCGCCCTGTGAGCGCTTGGTCAGCAGACACGCCAGTTCCATGAAGATGGAACTCATGTTCGAGCGTTCCAGAAACGCGCCGAACATGATGAAGGCAAACAGCACGCTGTACGCGGTCTGGATCGGCACGCCGTAAATGCCGTCGCTCTGGAGGTACATGTTTTCCACGATATCCGCGAGAGACGAGCCGTTATGCGCCAGCAGACGGGGAAGATGTTCCCCTCCGAGAAAATAGAGGAAAAACGCGCCGGCAATGAGGCTGAGCGGCAGCCCCGCCGTGCGGCGGGTACCTTCCAGAGTCAGCAGCACCAGGCAGATGCCGAGAAATATGGCCTCCGGCGGAACGGGATCAATGTAGCGCATCCGTTCCATGACCTCGTCAAGATGCAGACATATCCAGACGCTGCACGCGGCGGAAAGCGCCACAAGGCACAAGTCCAGAACAACAAGCGCACCAGGCTCATCCTCCTCGCGCTCGAACCGTACCGCAGGACGCAGCAAAAATATCAGCGCCAGCCCGAAACTGACGAATATGGCCGCCATGGCGGTTCCGCTCAGTACTCCGAACCCTGTGGTGAAATACAACTGGAACAGGGTCATGGCGATCCCCACGGGGTACGCCAGTTTCCGCAGATTCCTCCGGGAGAGAAAGGTTCCTGACATCGTGACTCCGAACTGTAAGAAAATTGCGGGCATTCCGGCTCCGGATACCGGACTCTTGTGAAGAGTCATACAAATAACGTGCCAGAACAGACGGATGCTTTTCCATTTTTGTTTATATTATAATTACAGCGTATTACAATATCTTCTTTAGTTCGTGAGGAAACTTGATCCGTTTTTTTCCATAATTTTCCAAAATTTTACTCACTATTCTTCATCAAAACATTTCACTTATGAAATGCTCTACGGAGTCGAGCAAGGCGAGACTGAAGCCGCGACGCCCCCCTTCTCCGGTGTCGCCGCAATTCACTTGCGGCGCAGAACGACGGTGGCGGCGTAAAACCTGCGGGCCAGAACACAGGTTCTGGCCGGCAGATATTTTCAAGAGCAAAACGCTCCAGAAATTCTTTTTGCGTATCCAGAGAACGGAAGACGAGCAGAGGGCATTCCCGTCATGGGAATGCCCTCTCGGAATGATGGTGTCCCAGCTCTGCGTGGCTTGTGCTGTCTGGAGCATGTTACGTCTGAACGTATCTTCCGGCCAAGCCCCGTACTCCGGCCCAGGCTTCACACCCGAAGCCGGAGCGTGGCGCCGCAAGTGAATTGCGGCAATCCCGGGAAAGGGATGGGGCGGTGCCCCCGGCCACAGGCGCAAAACGCGTTGCGGACGCCGCTCGCGCACGGCGCGGGCAGGCCGAAAATTGCGGGCCGAGGCTTTTCCGGCGCACGCCGCTCCATACCCGCTGCGCACGCACCTCCGGCGGCCCTATGTATCCTCGCCCAGCAGCATGAACAGCCTTTCTATCTGCGCGGGAGAAAGATCATTCAGCGTCCGCGTTCCTTCCCGTGCGGGCGCGCCCAGTATCCTGAAATCACGCGCCTTCATGCCGTGCCGCGCTATTTTCGCGTACAGGAAACTCTGAGAGCAGCCCAGCTCACGGGCAGCCTCCCGCACATTGCCCCGGCAGCGGGTCAGAAGCGCCTCAAGCCGGCTTCTTTCCGACCTGCCGAGCGGGGAAAGCGCTTCTTCCCGCACGGACTCAGACGGAGGGACGGCCAGCTCTCCCAGATCCTCCTCCTGAATGATACGTCCCGCAGACATGTAGACAGCGCGCTCCACGACATTTTCCAGTTCCCGGACATTCCCCGGCCACGGTCTTCTTTTCAGGGCTTCCACGGCGCTGCTGCTGAACACGCGGCTCCGGAACTCCGGAGAACGGGAACTGATGCGCGACAGAAAGAAATTGATCAACTCCTCAATATCTTCAAGCCGCTCCCGCAGCGGAGGAACCCGCAGGGTAAAGCCGTTCAGACGGTACAGCAGGTCTTCGCGAAACTGCTTCTGCCGCACGGCTTCATGAAGATCGCGGTTGGTGGCCGCGATGATGCGGACATTCACCGGACGGGCCATTTTGTCGCCGATGCGCATGACCTCCTGATTCTGGATCAGCCGCAGGAGGTTAATCTGGGCATCCATGGGCATTTCGCCTATTTCATCCAGAAAAATGGTTCCCCTGTCGGCAAGCTCAAACTTGCCGATCCTCCCCCCCTTGCTGGCCCCGGTAAACGCACCCTCGGTATAGCCGAACAGCTCGGACTGCACCAGATCGCGCGGCAGCGCCCCGCAGTTGACAATGACGAACGGCTGCTCGCGCCTGAGGCTCGCGTTGTGTATCGCCTGCGCGAAAAGCTCCTTGCCCGTGCCGCTCTCTCCAAGAATCAGCACGCCCATATCATGGCGCGCGATCCGGCGGGCCTGGCCGACGGCATTCTGCATGACGGACGACTGCCCGATGATGTTCCGGAATGTAAAGCTCGCCTTCGATCCGCTGACGCGCGAAGCGTACTCCCTCATACGGGAAATATCCCGCAGGATCAGTACGCCTCCCCCTCCGTCCGCATCTTTCGGAATAAAGGAAAGGATGCAGGAACAGGAGGCATGCTCGGGCATCTGAATGGTTACTTCCTCATTGTAAAAGGCCTGCCCCTGCTCGATCAGTCTGAGCTGCGGGAACGGCAGGAACAGGCTGCGGACGGACTTTCCCGCCAGGGGCGCATCCACGCCGAGGACAAGGGAGGCCCTGCTGTTGATGGTGGTGATGCCGCCGTCGCAGTCCAGCATGATGATGCCGTCATCCATCATTTCAATGAGCGCCTTCTGCTCGGCCAGCAGTTCATGCAGACGGAACTGCTCGGAAATATGCTTGGCTGTCATGCGGATGAACGGAACCGTATGATGATGGAAGGCTTCCCGGTTTGACGTCACGCTTATCGCGCCGAGCATCCCTCCCCGCGAATCGAAAATCGGAGCCGCCACGCAGGTATGGTTATGCCACATGCGGCGGTAATGTTCTTCCGCCACCACTTCCACGGGTTCCCGTATCTGCAGGGCCGTACTCAGCCCCGCCGTTCCCAGCAGGGCCTCACGCTTGAAATCACCCGGCTTCACCGGCCGGGGCCGGGCACGCTCGTCCGAATTGAACACCTTCAGCACAATGCCCCGGGCATTGGCCAGCACAAGGGAGTTTCCGGTCTTGCCCAGTATGTCCACAAGCTGCATCATGACCGGAGTCGTAATGTCAAGAAGCTGGGATTCCTCTTCCAGCAGCAGATCAAGTTCTTCCTGCGGAATGGAATGGACGAGCTCCTGCTCGGGATCGACCTTCCACCCGCGCGAGCGTATCCAGGATGAATAGATGGGTTCCCGCACTATGCGCGGGTCCACCATTTCCCCGCGCAGGAGCTTCCGCCATTCCGCCAGAAGGCGGCGGTGATAGTCTGGGTTGTTGCGGAGGTGTTCCATGTTCATCTGCCGTTCTGCAGAACATTTTCGTTTTGAAAATGCTCCCGGAGTCAAGCGAAGCGAAACTGAAGCCGCGACTCCCCCTCTTCTCCGGTGTCGCCGCAATTTACTTGCGGCGCAGAGCGACGGCTTCAGGCATGAAACCTGCGGGCCGGAACACAGGGTCCTGACCGTGCAGATATTTTCAAGAGCAAAACGCTCTAACGCGGTAACGCGGCCGTTTTCCATGTTACCCCGCAGTCCGCCGGGGGTAAAGAGGTTTTGCCTTCCCTTCCGGCGTTCGGACGCCGTGGTCCGTTCCTGCGGCCTTCCCCTGCCCCGCGGAAAAGGTTATGCTCGGCTCCGGAGACATATCGTGCCGCAGCCTCTTGCCCCGCTTCTTTCCTTCCTGAACGCGCATCCCGGCGTCTGCTGCCTTGCCGTCACCGGCGCGGGCGGCAAGACCAGCCTCATTGCCGATCTGACGGATATTTTCGCCGCTTCCGGGCGATCCTGCGTCATTGCTCCCACCACCCGCATCTTTGTGCCCCCGCTGCGGAATCGCGCTCCGGGAACGCGCCCGCAGGAAAACGAACACAGCCCCCGGCCCTGTGATGCGCTCCTGCTGCGGAACGGCCGTCCCCCAGACGCTCTGGCCGAAGAGCTGCTTGCCCTGCTGCGCGATCCGCGCCGTCACGGCGCCCCCGTATGCGCCGCGCTGGGCGAAGACATCGAGCAAAGCCCCGCGGGCCGCAAACTGCGCGGTCTGCCGCCCGGATATGTCTGCCGCCTGAAAACCCTGCTGGAGAGAGCCTTTCCGCCAGACTCCGCGCCTTCGCCCCTTCTTCTCGCGGAGGCTGACGGCGCGGCCCGGCTTCCTCTCAAGGCTCACGCCGCTCACGAACCCGTCATTCCCGCCTGCGCTGATGCCGTGGCCGCAGTCATGGGGCTGGACGCGCTGGGAAAAACGCTGGCCGAAGCCGTCCACCGCCCTGAAATCGCCGCAGATCTGCTGGGCGCGGAACCTGACTCGCCCGTCACCCCGGCCATGGCCGCCGCTCTGCTTCTGCATCCCGCCGGGCCGTTCCGGGGCGCGCCTCCGGACGCAGCGCGCCTGATCCTGCTGAACAGGGCAGATGCACTCGATCCGGCGCGGCGCGGCAGTCTGATCCGGAACATGACCGAAACGCTCCGCGCTTCCGGCGGGCCGGAAAACATCCTCGTGAGGGGCAAGACAGGGGGACGGGGAACACGCTCCGGAATGCCGCACGCGCGCTCATGAGCGGGGAAAGGCCGGACTCCGCCGCCCTTCCCTTTTCCCGAAGCGGCATTATTTAAAGAAACGCTGATTAAAGCGTTTCCCGCGGTTCTGCGCCGCGGGATCGCCCGCAGGTCGCAAAGAGGAAAAATCTGCCTTTCCCGTCAACCAGGCGACCAGGCGTGCATTTCCCAAAGAGGCAAAAGCCTCCCCGGGCATGGAGCTGACGCATTCGCAGACTGCATCGGCGGTTCCTTCACACAAGAACACTCTTCGGCCGGCGGCCTTCCGGAATATCCGGGGCGGCAGCGGAAGCATTTTCAAGGAGACAGGCATCATGAGTTCTCTCACTCCCCGCCAGATCGTGGCGGAGCTGGACAAATACATCATCGGACAGGAACAGGCCAAGCGCATGGTAGCCGTGGCGGTACGCAACCGCTGGCGGCGGCAGCAGCTTGCCCCCGAACTGCGCGACGAAATCGCGCCCAAGAACATCATCCTCATGGGGCCGACGGGCGTGGGCAAGACGGAAATCGCCCGACGCCTCGCCAGACTCACCGGAGCGCCCTTCATCAAGGTGGAAGCCACCAAGTACACGGAAGTCGGCTATGTGGGACGCGACGTGGAATCCATGATCCGCGATCTCATGGAACTGGGCATCAAACTGGTGCGCGAGGAGGAACACGAGCGCGTGCGCGCGCAGGCGGAGGAGGCGGCGGAAAACAGACTGCTGGATCTGCTGCTGCCCGGCGGCGGCAATGAATCCACCCGCGAAAAGCTGCGCCAGCAGTGGCGCATGGGCTACCTTGACGACCGCGAGGTGGAAGTGGAGGTAAAGGAAAACGGCCCTCAGATCGACATGTTCTCCATGCCGGGCATGGAACAGCTGGGCAGCCAGATGAAGAGCATGATGGGGCGCATCGCTCCGCCCCGCACCCAGAAAAAGCGCATGAAAATCCGCGCGGCCTGGAACATCCTGCTCGATCAGTGCATGGACGGGCTTCTTGATGAGGAACGCATCGTGGACATGGCCCGCGAGCGTGTGGAACAGAGCGGCATCGTGTTTATCGACGAAATCGACAAGATCGCCAGCAGCGCGGCGACCCAGCGTTCCTCGGACATTTCCCGCGAGGGCGTGCAGCGCGATCTTCTGCCCATTGTGGAAGGCAGTACGGTGAACACCAAGCACGGCATGATCAGAACCGATCACATTCTGTTCATTGCCGCCGGGGCCTTCCACTTCAGCAAGCCGTCCGATCTCGTGCCGGAGCTTCAGGGCCGCTTTCCCCTCCGGGTGGAGCTTCAGCCGCTCGGCAAGGCGGAATTTCTGCGCATCCTCACCGAACCGGACAATTCCCTTCAGAAGCAGTACAGCGCCCTGCTTTCCACGGAAGGCGTGGAACTGGAATTCACGCAGGAGGGGCTGGAGGAAATCGCGGCCTTTGCCGAGGAAACCAACGCGCGCACGGAAAATATCGGCGCGCGCCGTCTGTATACCATGCTGGAAAAAATCCTTGCGGACATCTCCTTCCACGCCCCGGACTGCCGGGGGCAGAAAATCGTGGTGGACAAGGCCTATGTCAACGCCAATCTGGAAGACGTGCGCGAGGACGCGGATCTGAGCAGGTTCATTCTGTAGCGCATCTTCAAACACCGCTTGAGCCTTCGCGCGGGAAGCCGCGCGAAGGCTCCGCCGCAATTCGTCTGCGGCGTCAGGCTCCGGCTTCAGGCGTGAAACCTGCGGGCCGGCCCCGGTGTTCCTGCCGGCAGATATGCACAAGCGCGGAACGTTCCCGGGGAGATGCCGTCACCCGCAGGCTTTCGGCACAAAAAAACTTTCCGAATATGCCCCTTCATGCGTCAGGAGCCTGATCTTCCTGTCAATCCCTCCGGCGTAGCCCGTCAGACTCCCGGTGGAGCCGACGACCCGGTGACAGGGGATAATGACGGAAATCGCATTATGGCCCACCGCGCCGCCGACAGCCTGCGCGGACATTGTTTTCCCGCCGTGCAGGGCGGTGATTTCCCGGGCGATTTCTCCGTAGGTCGTCACTGCTCCGTAGGGAATCCGGCAGAGAATCTTCCATACCGCCTTTCTGAATTCACTTCCCGCCGGATCAAGCTTCAGCTCCGCTATCCGGGGTCGTTCTCCCGCAAAATAGCGATCAAGCCATTCCCCTGTCCGAACCAGCACCGGAACGCGGCCGCCGTCTTCCGGCTCGCCCTGCAGGGAAGCCGCAAAATACTTCTGGCCCTCAAACCAGACTCCGACAAGGGCATCGCCCTCCGCCGCAAGCATGACCCTTCCCAGCGGAGTCGTATGGTATGTCACATGATGCACGGTATCTCCTCCCTTCGGAATATCCTGAAGGAACCACTGACTTATGGCGCTTCCTGAAGTCGACATGCCCCGGAAGCGGACGGAACAGGGTTCCGGCGCGACGCCCCCTTCTCCGGTGTCGCCGCAATTCGCCTGCGGCGTCAAGCTCCGGCGTCAGGCGTAAACCCCGCGGGCCGGAACACAGGAGCTGGCCGGCAGATACTTTCAACAGCAAAATGCGCTACCAGTCCCACCGGCATTTCTTCAGATCCACATGGCGGTCATCCTTCATGACGACCCGCTCCGCTTCCAGCAGGGCACGCTGCTCCGGCCAGCCGGGCACAAGCCGCCCCGCATGGTTGACGACTCTGTGGCACGGATACTCGCCGTACTCCTCCGCCATGCCGAGCACCTTTCCCACCAGCCTGGCGTTTTTCTCCCTGCCGATCAGACGCGCAATCTGGCCGTATGTGGCGACACGTCCCTCCGGTATCTCTTCGACAACGGAAAGAATCTCGTATATCAGGTCTTCGCGCGGAACACGCTGCCTTCCCGGCGGAAACAGGCGGTTCTTCCATCTCGGCACGTTCAGTCTCCCGCATTCATACTGTTGTCCCCTCCGCCGGGGATTGACGACGACACGGCGGCATCCGGAGCAAGCCGCGCATCCGGTCGATGCCCCGCAAATTCCTGAAGGCCGCTTTCACATGCACAAGGGCCGGGAGCAGCGTCTGCCCCCGGCCTTTCAGACTGCCTGTCCCCTCCCGCAAGACGGGGGCGCAGGCCTTGTCAGCAGCCTCTCCCTGCCGCGCGGCGCTACTTCGCCTTCTCGGGAATGAACGAGGCGAGAATGCCTATGGCGAGCAGGCTGACCACAACCCCCAGGCTGACCATGGCCGGAATATGGACGACGCCCGCCACGTCAAGAAGCATCTTGGTGCCGATGTAGGCGAGAATGACGATGACGGCCTTTTCCAGGTGGCGCAGGTAGCGCTTGGCGGCCGCAAGCAGGAAATAGAGCGAGCGCATGCCGAGAATGGCGAAAATGTTGCTGGTGTATACGAGGAACGGATCGGACGTGATGGCGATGATGGCGGGCACGGAGTCAAAGGCGAACATCACATCCGAAATTTCCACAACCACAAGGCAGAGGAAAAGCGGGGTGGCTTTCCAGATCAGCCTGCCGTTGGACGGTTCCCTGACGAAGAAATCGTGGCCGTTCAGACGCGGATGCACGGGAATGAACTTCTGCGTCCAGCGCACGGCCCAGTGTTCGGAGTAGTCGACAATCTCCTTTTTTTCCTTGTACATGGCCTGGAACATCTTCCACGCGGTCCAGATGACGAAGACGCCGAAACCGGCCAGGGCGTAAGGCCCGAACATGGCGACCAGAGAGCTGCCCGCCGCCACGAAGATGAGGCGCATGACGATGGCGCCGAGAATGCCGTAAAACAGGACGCGGTGCTGCAGATGATCCGGAACGGAAAACGACCCGAAAATGGCCATCATGACAAAAAGATTGTCCACGGAAAGGGATTCTTCCAGCAGATACCCGGCAAGAAAGAGCTGGGCCTGATCCGCGCCTTCGGTGTAGCCGATATAGCCGCAGAAAAGCAGGGCAAGGCTTACCCAGCCCGCTGTCCATATTCCGGCGTCACGGGCCGAAACAGCCTTGTCTCCGCGATGGGCGTACAGGTCAAGCCAGAGACAAAACGTCACCAGTCCGACAAAGACAAGGACTTCCGTAATGGTGTGTTCACCAAACATGAGCGTTACCTCTCATTTTCGCCGGGGAACACAAAAAGACCTCCCCGGCAATCTGATAATTGCCGCGAAGGTCTCACTACTCGCCCGAAGTGCGATGGCAACGCCAGGCGAAACTCCCGTTCCGCCACGCTGTTGACGCTGCCTGAGTCTCTCTGGACTCAGTTACTCCCCTTTGCGTCCTTTTCTTTTAAGACAGGCCGGGAAAGATGTCAAGGACGAATGCGCTGACGCTCTGTTGCAGAATTATGTTGACGGCGCTGCGCGGGCGTGCGGCAGACTCGCCCGTGCCTCCGGCGGTCAGGGGCGGGGCGCGTCACCTTTCCGGCTCAAACATGCGCAGGTAGGCCTGATAGCAGCGTCCCACGGGACTGGCCGGGTCCAGTCTGCCCAGCAGGGTTCCCAGATGTTCGGGGCGGACAAGCTCACGGCGCTGCGCGGGAAGTGCGCGGCTCACTCTTTCATCCAGCGGCGTGCGCCCCTCCAGCAGATGCAGTTCCACCCTGCTGAAAACCTCCCCGTCCATGAACGCGTTGGCGCGCTCCAGCATCTCCGGCGTGTGATAGATCAGCTCCTGAAGGGCGAGGTTATCCTCCCCTCCCACCAGCAGACGGCTCTCCCGGTGGCCGAGAGGACGGGCCAGCGCGGCGATCTCCGGCCCCATGACCATGCTCCAGTTCCTCCAGAGCTGCTCAAGATGCTCCCGCCGGGGGTCCTGCCCCTTTCCCGCCAGCCAGCCGCGCACAAGTTCCCCGAAGCTCACGGGGGCCTGTCCGCCGTCTTTCAGGGCGCGCTCCCCGGGGAGCTGACGAGAACGACGCATGAGAATCTCCTTGCTCTGAACCTGAACCCTGTTCATTAAAAAATATTATCAGAAAAATATTTATTTTTCAATCCATTACACTGCCGCAGACAAAAAAGCGGCCTTTTCCCGAACTGGCTTTTTCAAGCGCGGCGGCGTATGCTGGCGTCTGCCGCGCAGAGCATGTTCCTCTCCCTTCTTTCGCGGCGCTTCTTTTTTTCACCGCAACCACAGGCCATGGACGGCGCGCGTTTCCGCCGCCGTCTTCATGCCGGGAACACCACCATGATGGATATGCCCGCCGATCTGCCCGCTCCCCGTCTGACCTCCAACGCGGAGCTTGTGCTTTCCAAGCGATATTACCGTAAAGACGCCGAAGGCAGGCCCATGGAAGACGCCGCGGGGCTGTTCTGGCGCGTCTCTTCGACCATTGCCCGGGAAGAGGCGAAATATGAAAAATCCCCCTGGCGGCCCGGCGATCTGGCCCGGGAATTTTATGAGCTGCTCAGTCAGGGCGTGTTTCTGCCCAATTCTCCCACGCTGATGAATGCCGGGAGCGAACTGGGGCAGCTCTCCGCCTGCTTTGTGCTGCCCGTGGGGGATTCCATTGAGGAAATTTTCGATGCGGTGAAATTCGCCGCCATGATCCACAAGTCCGGAGGAGGAACGGGCTTTTCCTTCTCGCGCCTGCGCCCCAGGGATTCCCGCGTGGGCACCACCGGCGGCGTGGCCTCCGGCCCGGTGTCCTTCCTGCGCATTTTCAATACCGCCACGGAGCAGATCAAGCAGGGCGGCACGCGGCGCGGCGCGAACATGGGCATCCTGCGCATCGATCATCCGGATATTCTCGATTTCATCAAGGCCAAGGAAAAAGAAGGAGAATTCAACAACTTCAATCTTTCCGTGGGCTTGACCGAAGCCTTCATGCGGGCGGCGGACGCCGGGGAGGACTATCCGCTGATCAACCCCGTCTCCGGCCGGCCCCACGGCAGCCTGAACGCCCGCGAGGTGTTCGAGCTGCTGGTGCGCAAGGCATGGGCCAGCGGCGACCCCGGCATCATCTTCCTTGACCGCATCAACCGCGACAACCCCACCCCGCTGCAGGGCGACATCGAATCCACCAATCCCTGCGGGGAACAGCCCCTTCTGCCGTACGAGGCATGCAATCTCGGTTCCATCAATCTGGCCCGCTTCGTGGTCAGCCCCCGCCGCTCCGCCGGGGCCGCCGACAACGTGGACTGGGAGGGGCTGCGCCGCGTCATCCATCTGGCCGTTCGTTTTCTGGACAACGTCATCGACGCCTCGCGCTTTCCGCTGGACCGCATTGCGGACAAGGTGCGCGCCAACCGCAAGATCGGCCTCGGCGTCATGGGCTGGGCGGACATGCTCTTTCAGCTTGAAACGCCGTACAACAGCCCGGAGGCGCTGGAACTGGCGGAAAGGGTCATGGCCTTCATCCGGCAGGAAGGCCGCGCCGCCTCGGCCCGGCTTGCCGAGGAACGCGGCCCCTTCCCCGCCTTTGCGGAATCGGTGTTCGCCGGACAGGACATGCCGCCCCTGCGCAACGCCACCGTCACCACCATCGCGCCCACGGGCACGCTGTCGATCATCGGAGCCTGCTCCTCCGGGGTGGAGCCGCTGTTCGCCCTGTGCTTCGCGCGCAACGTCATGGACGGAGAGCGTCTGGTGGAGGTGAATCCCCACTTTGAGGAAGCGCTCAGAAACGCCGGCATGCACAGCGCCGAACTCATGGAGGCCGTGGCGGAATGCGGTTCCATCCAGGGCATGGATTTTCTGCCGGACGGCATGCGCCGGGTATTCGTCACGGCCATGGACATTTCCGCGGAAGATCATCTGCGCATGCAGGCCGCCTTTCAGAAATATACGGACAACGCCGTCTCCAAGACCGTCAATCTCCCGCACAGCGCCACGGTGGAAGATATCGGGCGCATTTACCGCCTGGCATTTGAACTGGGCTGCAAGGGCGTTACCGTGTACCGCGACGGCTGCAAGTCCGTGCAGGTGCTGACCACCGGCGCGGCGGCACAGGGGGAGGGCGCGCAGGCCGGCCCTGTGAGTCAGGTGCGCCAGCGTCCGGACATCGTCATGGGATTCACCCAGAAAATCCAGACCGGCCTCGGCGTGCTGTATCTCACCGTCAACGAGCTGGACGGCAGACCCTTTGAAGTGTTCGCCACCATCGGCAAGTCCGGGCGTTCGATCACGGCCAAGGCCGAGGCCATCGGAAGACTGGTTTCCCTGTGTTTCCGTTCCGGCGTGGCCGTGCGCGACGTGGTGGCGCAGCTCAAGGGCATCGGCGGCGAACATCCCGTTTTTCAGAAAAAGGGCATGCTGCTTTCCATTCCCGACGCCATCGCCTGGGTGCTGGAAAACCGCTACCTCAAGGGGGCGGCTTCGACGCCTTCCCATTCCGACGCGGATCTGCAGAACCCTTCCTGCCCCGAATGCGGCGCGGAAATGACCTTTCAGGAAGGATGCCACATCTGCCAGAACTGCGGGTACAGCCGCTGCGGGTAGGCGGGGGATGCGCATGGCCGTGCCCGCTGCCGGGCGGAGCCGCGGGCACGGCCATGCGGCCGCCCTTCAAAGGGCAGCTCGCTCCGCCTGAAATGTTCTGAAATGCTCCGCGGAGCCGGGCCGGGCGAGACTCATCACCGCTCCCCTTCTCCGGTGTCGCCGCAATTCACTTGCGGCGACAGGCTCCGGCTTCAGGCGTGAAACCTGCGGGCCGGAACACAGGGTCCGGCCGGCAGACCTGTTCAAGCGCAAAACGCTCCGGAGCCGCTGCCGCGGCTCATACCGCCGCGTCGAGCAGAAGGTTGTCGCGGTGGATCACTTCAGGATAATGGGCATCGCCGAGAATGGCGGCAACCTCCAGACGCTTCAGGCCCTTGATGCGGCGCAGATCCTCCGAGCTGTAGTTGGAAATCCCCACGCCGATCAGACAGGAGCTTCCGTTTTCCCCTTCGGCCAAAATGCGCAGCAGATCGCCGGGGCCGAAACTGCCTTCCACCGCGGTCACGCCGCCGGGCAGCAGGCTGCGTCCCTGCTCAAGCAGCGCCCGCGCGGCTCCGGCGTCCACCCGCACCACCCCGCGCGGATCGGACTGATAGGCCATCCAGTACTTGCGGCGGGAAACGGGATGCTCTTCCGGGCATACCCATGTGCCGACCATCTCCCCGCCAAAGGCCCGGCGCAGGATATCCCGCTCCCGGCCCGGCAGGATCAGGGTCGGCACGCCGAGCTGCGCCGCCCGGCGGGCTGACAGCAGTTTTGAATACATGCCCCCCGTGCCGACGCCGGTCTTGCCGCCGCACAGAGCGTCCAGATCCAGAGCGCGGATGTCGTCAATGCTCTCCAGCAGGGGAATGGACGCGGGATCGGGGCTGGTCAGCGGATTTTCCGCCAGCACCCCGCCCGTGGACGTAAGATTGACGAACAGATCCCCTTCCACCGGATTGAGCAGCAGGCTGGCCAGTGCGTCATTGTCGCCGAACCTGAGTTCCTGCACGGCCACGGTATCGTTTTCATTGACCACGGGGATGACGCCCCAGTCCAGCAATTGCGTGAACGTATGGCGGGCATTCATGAAACGCTCGCGGCTGCGCAGATCATCCCGCGTCAGCAGCACCTGCGCGCAGACCAGCCCATGCGCGGCAAAGGCGTCCTCATATTCCCGCATCAGGCGGCCCTGCCCCACGGCGGCGGCCCCCTGCTTGCCGGGCAGACCTTCCACACGATGTTCCCCGGCGGAAAGGGCGGCCCGTCCGGCGGCCACGGCCCCGGAACTGACCAGCGTGACCCGGCGTCCCTCATGGGCGAACGCGGACAGTTGTTCCGCCAGATTGCGGAGCACAGGCATGTTCAGGCCCTCCGGCGTGGTCAGCACCGCGCTGCCCACCTTGACGACAAGAGAACGCGCCCGCGCCAGGCGTTCAAGCCGATCCTCACGAGAATACGGACAGTTCATTCCCGCACCCACTCCACTTCAATTTCCGGAAATTCCCCGGCTTCCTCTTCCTCCTCCGCAAAACGCACCAGAGCCTCATGCCGATCCAGCTCATCCCGGAGTCTCCACAGTTCAGCCGTCAGTTCTTCCAGCCCTTCCCCATCCCTGGCGGAAATGAAGAACATGCGGCGGCCGTCCGCCTCGGCGCGGGCCCTGATGATGTCCAGCTCCTCCGGCGCGCGCAGATCGATCTTGTTGATCACCTCTATCTGCCGCCGCCGGGCCAGTTCGGGGTCGAAGAGCGCCAGCTCCTCGTTGATCAGGTCAAAGCCCGCCCACGGGTTCTCTCCGTCCGGCTGCACATCCTCAACGCTCAGAATATGCACGAGAAAGCGGGTGCGTTCCACATGGCGCAGAAAGCGGTCGCCCAGCCCCTGCCCGGCATGCGCTCCCTCAATCAGACCGGGGATATCCGCAATGACCATGCGGTGATCCGGGTCGTACTCATCAATGAGCACCCCGAGATTCGGCGTCAGCGTGGTAAAGGGATAATCCGCGATTTTCGGACGCGCGGCGGACACCCGGGAAAGAAAGGTGGACTTGCCCGCATTGGGCAGCCCCAGCAGCCCCGCATCCGCCAGAATCTTGAGTTCCAGCCGGAAGCTGCGTTCCTCGCCGGGTTCTCCTTTCTGGGTAAAGCGGGGGGCGCGCATGGTGGAGGACTTGAAATGCTCGTTGCCCTTGCCGCCGCGCCCTCCTCTGGCCAGCGGCACCAGCGCGTCGGGATCGGAAAGATCGGCAAACAGCGCTTCGCCTTCTTCCGTGCGCTCATACAACTGGGTGCCCAGCGGCAGTTCCAGCACCAGGTCCTCCCCCTTGCGGCCGTCGCACTGACTGCCCATGCCGCCCTGCCCGTTCTGCGCCTCGTACAGGCGCTTGAGACGGAAGTCATACAGGCTGAGCAGCCTGCTGACGCCCCGAGCGTACACACTGCCGCCGTCTCCGCCGTTGCCGCCGTCCGGCCCGCCCTTGGGCATGAATTTCTCGCGGCGGAAGCTCAGACAGCCGTTGCCGCCCTTGCCCGCCTTCACCGTAATGACGGCTTCATCCACAAATCTCATACTTGTCCTTTCCCCGCGCAGGGCCGGGGCATCCTTGCCTTTCAGAACATCTTGCGACCGAAGGCATCCGCCAGTCGGAGCCGTATCCGGCCCGCAGGTTTCGCGCCTCCGCCGGGGCTGCGGCACAATTCGCCCGCGGCTGCTCCGGCTTCGCGGCTTCGGTTCCGCCCAGCCCGGCACCCGGAGCTTTTTCGGGAGCATGTTCAATGTGAAAATGCTCTGCAGGTTCGAGCCTAGCCCAAGCGCCATGAGCCGTCCAGTCACATCTTCCCCGGAGCGGCCCGCGTCGGGCGTTTGCGAATCCCGGCGGACGCACGCCGGCAGACAACGGAAAAGGGAAGAAACCTTGCGGCTTCTTCCCTTTCAACGTCCGTTCCGTGAAAAACTTACGCGGCGGCTTCGGCAGAGGCGGGCACGATGTGCACGCGCTTATGCACCTTGCGCTTGCGCACGAAGCTTTCAAACCTGACTACGCCGTCCATCTTGGCGAACAGGGTAAAGTCGCGGCCCATACCCACGTTTTCACCGGGGAAAACCCGGGTGCCGAGCTGACGCACGATAATGTTGCCCGCGAGCACATGCTGGCCGCCGAAACGCTTCACGCCGCGCCGCTGGCCGGCGCTGTCGCGGCCGTTGCGGGAGCTGCCGCCTGCTTTTTTATGAGCCATGAGAGAACTCCTTCAAATTTCCCGCCGCTGAGCGGCATTGCTGCTTTCCCGGCGCTCCTCCCTCCGGGGAGGCTTGCGCCGGATTCTGCCCGGGCCGCCTACGCGTTGATGGCGGTAACGGTCAGCGCCGTGTAATCCTGGCGGTGGCCCTGCGTGCGCATGGAACCCTTGCGGCGGCGCTTCTTGAACACGCGGATCTTTTCACCGCGGAAATGTTCGATGACCCTGGCGACGACCCTGGCGCCTTCCACTACGGGAGCGCCGATCTTCGCGGATTCGCCGCCGAGCATGAGCACGCGATCAAAGGTCACTTCCTCGCCGGCTTCGGCAGCCATGCGATCCACCACGATTTTATTGCCTTCCTGGACGCGGAACTGCTTCCCGCCCGCTTCAATAATAGCGTACATCAGAACCTCCGAAGAAAAGGGAAAGAGCCTTTTAGCCCTCTTTTCCACGCAAGTCAAGCATTGCGCGGGGCACAAGACCATATTCCCCCGTTTTCACCATTTCATTGCCTGCCGCCGCCGGATCAGAGGGTAAGGCAATCCGCCGTCACGGGCCGCACGCGGCAGGAAACATGATTAACGGGGTTGCCGCGCATCCCCAGGTCATACACCGCTTTAGCCCCAAGCTCAAGCGTCAATTTCAGGACGCCCTGTTGTGGAACCGTGTTGAACATAACCTTGACCGCCGGAGGCACGCCGCGTCAGCGGCGTATGGAGCGACGACCCCCCGCTGACCTTCTTCCGTTCGTCGCTCGTAACCATGCGCGGCAGGCAAAGCCTGACCGCGCCCTCGCTCCTCTCTCCATGCTCGCTACGCTCGCGCCTCCGGCGGCCAATGCGGCATGGAGGGGGGCGAGGAGCGGAAGAAAAGGTTCGCGGAGCGGAGCCTTCGGGCGGCTTTGCCGCACGAAGGCGCAAGCGGGCCGGCCGTGGATACATGCTGCCTTTCGCCCGTGTGGAACACGGGCTGCCTTTGCGGCAACGAACGTTGCCGCCCATGCCGGAGCAAAGGAACACGTCACGCACAAAGCCATCAACACTATACTACAACAGAGCGTTTCAGGAGGCCCTGTTGCGGATTCGCGGAAGCATATCCGGCATGCCTTTCCCCGTATTTGCAAAAGCGGCGGAGTATGTTTACCCTGTCGCCCGGCCCCCTTCCCCTGTCAATCCTGCCGGAGGATGATACGCCATGGAACGCCCTCGGGATGACGCCCGTATTCTGCTTGTGGACGATGAACAGGAATGGCTCGACATCCTTTCCCTGGCCTTTGCCGATGAGCACTGGATTGTGGACGCGGTTTCATCCGGAAGGGAAGCCCTCGCCAGACTCCGGGAAAACCGCTATGATCTCGTATTGTGCGACATGTCCATGCCCGGCATGACCGGCATTGAACTGCTCAGACATCTCCAGGCCGGAGGGGACGACACGCCGTTCATCATCATGACCGGCGTGGGCACCATCCGCACCGCCGTGGAAGCCATGCAGTTCGGCGCATACAATTACATCACCAAGCCTTTCCGCTCGGACGATCTGACGGCTCTGGCGCGGCAGGCTCTGGAACACGGGCGCATGCACCGCAGCCTCAGGCGGGCGGAAAACTCCGGAGAGGAAAAAGAGGCCCCCGGCTCCGTTTTTCCCTTTGTACTCGGAGCCAGTTCCGCATTGAGAAATATTCTCACCACGCTGCGCAGGGTGGCGGTTTCCTCCGCTCCGGTGCTTATCGAAGGGGAAACGGGCACGGGCAAGTCCATGCTGGCCCGCCATATTCATGAAACAAGCCTCCGGCGCGCGGCCCCTCTGCTTACCATCGACTGCGGTTCCCTGCCGGAAAACCTGCTGGAAAGCGAGTTGTTCGGCCATGTGAAGGGGGCGTTCACCGGGGCGGTCGCGTCCCGCCGGGGTCTGCTGGAAGAAGCGCGGGGCGGCACCGTGTTCCTCGACGAAGTCGGGGAAATTTCTCCGGCCATGCAGCTCAAGCTGCTGCACGCCGTGCAGGAGAAGGAAGTCCGTCCGGTCGGCTCCAACCGGGCCGTGCGCATTGACGCGCGCTTTATCTGCGCCACGAACAGGAACCTCAGGCAGTGCGTGGCGGAGGGCAGCTTCCGCAAGGATCTGTATTACCGCCTCGCGGTCATTCCCGTCACCCTGCCGCCCCTGCGCGAACGCGGGGAAGACCTCATCCTTTTCATCGGCCACTTCGTCAGAAAATACAACGGGACATACGGGCGGAACATCGCCGGGGTCAGTCCGGCGGCCATGCGCATACTCATGACCCGGCGCTGGGACGGCAATATCCGCGAACTGGAAAACGTCATGGAACGGGCCGTGCTGCTGACGGAAACGGATGTCATCACTCCGGCCTCGCTGGGCGATCTTGCGGAGTGTCCGGCGACGGGGGATTCCGGCACGGCGACGCGGAGCCTCCCGGAAGGCGCGGCCCCGGAACGGGACGTGCAGCCGCGCGCCGTTCCCCTTCAGGACGCTGTGCGCGAAGCCGAACGCAAGGCCATCGCCCTGGCGCTCACCCTCTCCGGCGGCAGCCGCAAGGAAGCCGCCCTGCTGCTCGGCATCGGCCGCCGCACGCTGTATCACAAGCTGGAGGAATACGGCATGGAGCTTCCGCCCCGGAAAGAGGGCGTCTGACTCTCCCGCGCATTCCCCGCGCGTCCTCCGGCGGGCAGTTCCAGCATCATGACCGCGCCCCGGCCCTCCTCCGACTCCGCCCAGAGCAGCCCGCCGTGACGCTCCGCGATGCTGCGGGCCACAAAGAGTCCCAGCCCGAAGCCCCTGGCACCCTTGGTGCTGAAGAACACGTCGAATATCCGCTCCAGGTTTTCCCGCGGAATGCCGGGGCCGCTGTCCTCCACGGCAAGAGTGACGCCTCCTCCGTCACCGTTTTTTGAAAGACGGCCCCATATGCGGAGTCTGCCTTCATCCTTCATGCTGTCCAGCGCATTCAGCAGAAGATTCAGCAGAAGCTGCTCCAGAAGCGCGCGGTCGCCCCGCGCGGGCAGACGTTCGGGCAGTTCCAGCGCCAGCTCCACCTTTTTCAGCCGGGGGCGCAGAAAGGCCAGACATTCCCGGACAAGCCCGGCCATGTCCAGCGGGGCGTCCTCCCGCTCCCTGTCCACAGCCAGATGCAGCAGACGGCGGGTAATGTCCGAAGCTCTCTCCACATTGCGGACAATGGCCTCAAGCTGGGGCGAGGCGCTCCGTTTCAGCAGATAATCCGCATTGGCCAGAATGATGCCAAGCGGGTTGTTGATTTCATGCGCCACCCCCGCCGCCAGCCGCCCGATCAGGGCAAGACGCTCCGAACGCGCGAGCTCGCGCTCCATGTCACGGCGCTGGCTCACGTCCCGCCCTATGCAGCAGACCAGTTCCCCTTCCGACATGGCGCGCACGGCGATAAGCTCCACAGGGACGACGCGTCCCTCCAGCCTCAGATACAGCTCGCGCCATGCCACCCGGCCGGAAAGAGCCTCCGCCGCAAGCTCCCGCAGCCCCTTTCTGCCGTTTTCATCCAGCCGCTCCAGAAGAACGTCCGCCGGAATGTCCCCCGCGCCGGGCAGTTCAAGACCATGCCGGGCGGCGGCATTCGCAAAGCGCACAAGCCCCTCGCGATCCGCCAGCAGAATCATGTCAGGGGAAGCCTCGGTCAGATTGCGATAACGCTGTTCCGAATCCCGCAGGCTGTGCGTCACGGCGGCCACCCTGCGCCGCAGGGAAACATTCCACAGCGCCGCGGCCAGCAGAAGCGCCAGCGCCGCGCATGCGCCGTAAAGAATATGCCTGCCGTACCTCTCCCATATGCCAGGCTCCCTGAAGATGGGCCGTCCCAGCCATTTTTCCCGCAGCATCTCCAGTCCGCCGGCTTCTTCCATCCGGGTCAGTTCTCCGGCAAGGCGGACGGCCAGCGGCGCGTCATCTCCGCGCACCATGATGCCCACCGGAGTGCGCCGCAGGGAAAGCCCCATCAGGGAAATATCGGGGATGCGCAGTTGCTGCACGATGCTGGAGGCAACCTCGCCCAGAGAGGATACATGAGCATCCGCCTTTCCGGCCCGCAGCAATTCCAGAGCTTCCGGCGTATTCTTCGCCACGATGACGCGCCCGCCGAAGGCCCTGACCGTCCGGGCGTAGGGAGCGTCGGCGCGCACAATGACAATGCTGTGCCCGGAGAAATCCTCCTCCGCCGTGATATGGATATCCCGGTTTGCCACCAGAATCCGCCTGTTCAGGCTGAAGCTGGTGGGAATCAGGGCCAGACCGTCCTTCTCTCCTTCCAGCATGGGAATGCCGCAGGCATAGTCGATTTCTCCCTGTTCCAGCATTGCTTCCAGCTCCGGAATGGAAGCCGGCACGAACACGGTCTCCCGCCCCATGGCAGTATTCAGGGCGCGGGCCAGATCCGCGGCCAGCCCGGAAATCACGCCGTGCCGGCCGGTATAGGAAAGCGGCGGGCGGGCGCCCTGCACACCCACCCGCAGCGCATTCTTCTCCGCCCCGGCCGCCGCTCCGGCGGCCGGGGCGCACACGGCGGCAAGACTCATCGCGAAACAGAAAAGCAGACGGATCAAGCGCCTGCGTGTGCCGAAACCGGCACGCGCGCAAAGCCCCATACGCGCCATGTCCGGCACATAACGGAGGATACGGCGCGGCATATGCGTACCCATATCATATAACATGCTGAAATGCCTTTTTCTGTCCATTCGCATCTCCCGGCACGCATCTTGCTTTTCAGAGAGATAGAGCGGCGCGGCCAAGCCGCGACCTGCTCCCGATTTTCGGGGCTGCTGACAGAGGCGGCAGCCTCCGGCGCGGAAAACGCCTCCTCCCGGGAGGCCTTATGTCTTTATCCCACAATATTCAACAAGGAGATTTCGCATGAACGCCTGGAAACTCGCTCTCGCGGCCTGCGGCGTCGCGGCCCTGCTGGCCGGTCCCGCCTGGGCGCGCCCCACCGTCTACCCCACCGGCACCACCATCTTTCAGCCGGAAAAGGCCATGCCCGACGTGTTCATCATGGCCGTGCATCCCGACAGGGTGAGCATCATCGACCGCAACGGCAACGAATACAATTCCTGGGCCGTGCCCGCCAACTACCAGAATCTGCGCGCCAGGCTGGATGAGAACGGAAATCTCCTGCTGGCCGGAACGGTCATGGACATGAGTTCCGCCGCCGCTCTGACCGAGGAACACCCCACCTATATCGCGGAATACGACTGGAACGGCAAAAAGCTCTGGGAACACAAGGTTCCCGACGGGCTGGACTGGCACAACGACGTCACCAAGCTGAAGAACGGCAATATTCTTTACACCGCGTACACGGTCATCCCCGAAGAGTATCAGAAGCAGATCAAGGACGTGGAACTGCCCTGGGGCACCTTCAAGCGCAGCGGCGTGAACATGCGCGGGGACATCCTGCGCGAGGTGAACCCGAAAACGGGCGAAACGGTCTGGGAATGGAAGACCTGGGAACACCTTGATCTCAACAAGTTTTCTCCGGTCTGCCCCAACTCGGACTGGACGCACATGAACAGCATTCAGGAACTGCCGGAAAACAAGTGGTTTGACGGCGGCGACAAGCGCTTCGCCCCCGGCAACCTGCTGATCAATCCGCGCAATCTCGACGAGTTCTACATCATCGACAAGGCCAGCGGCAAGGTCGTATGGGCCGGGAACCACTCCTACAAGACCGGTCTGGCTCACTGCCACGAGCCGCAGATGGTGGAAAAGGGCAAGCCCGGCGCGGGCAACATCATTTTCTTTGACAACGGCCTGTTCCCCAAGACCCGCGACCGCGTGGGCCTGACCCTGCTGGGCGAGCTCAACCCCGTCACCGGCGAACTGGAATGGCAGTATGAAAGCCAGGGCTATTCCAACATGCACTTCTTCAGCAAGACCATGGGGTCGGAATCCCGCCTGCCCAACGGCAACACCTTCATTTCCGAAGACAATACCGGACGTCTCTTTGAAGTGACCCGCGACCTCAAACACCCCGAAGGCGGCGAAATCGTGTGGGAATACATGATGCCCACCTACAGCCAGCGCAGCCGCATCTATCAGGCGGATTTCTGCCCCCAGCTCAAGGCCGTCAGGCGCGTGACCGAACCTTTCGCGGTCATTCCCCCGGATAACGCGGACTTCCACATCGCCCCCACCATCAGGAAGTAGAACGTTTTGTCATTGAACATGGCTGCGGGCCGGAACACAGGGTCCCGGCCCGCAGCCTTCACGCCTCCATCGGAGCTTGACGCCGCAAGTGAATTGCGGCTGCTCCGGTGTCGCGGCGCCCCCGGCCTTCAGCGCAAAGCGCGTTACGGACAGGGAGAGCAGAGACGAGTCCCGCTCCGCTCGACGTCCGGAACATTTTGGAGGAGCATTTTCAAAGCGAAAATGCTCCCATGCACAGCCTGCAAAAACACGTCTCCGGGCGCTGACCATGCTGCGCCCGGAGACGACGGAGACATTATGATGAATGCGATAAAAAAAATGGCGCGGCGAGCCCTGCTTCTTGCAGCAGGCGCGACAGTCTGCGCGGCTCTGTGCCTCCCCGCTCCGGCCCGTGCCGCCGAAAACCTTTCCGCAGGATCGAGCGCCGCCCATGTCGTGGCGTCCGATCAGGTGTTCAACAGTCTGACAGGCATGAAGGCCTACTGCGAGGATGCGGGGGTACGCTTCGTCCGGATCAGGGACAGAAGCGAACTGGCCGGGGTCGAACGCTTTCTTGTTTTCGGCTCGCCGTCCGGCGAGGATCTGGCGGGAGAAATCATCCGCGCCAGCCTGAGCGAAAAGGAAATGAAGGACGCCAACACCATGGGCAAGGGCGTGCTGGCGGAAAAGACATGGGAGGGCAAGCCCGTCCTCATCTTTGCCACTGCTTACAGCATCAACAGCTTTGTCAAGGGACACGCCGAAGACTGGAAGGATATCTTCGAGAACTGGTATTATATCGCGCGGAGCATCACCAGCATCATCGGGTATTAGCGCGTTTTGTCATTGAAATGCTCTCTATGCGTAACGGGCCGGAAATGCGATCATTCCCGGCCCGTTGTTCATTTGTCATGTGTCCGAAGGCGCATCGCGCGTATTCTCGCTTAGTTCGTCGCCCCCACGCAGTCGCCCGCCGCGGCGGGGTATCCGGTAGTTCCCTGCACGCTGACGGTCTTCTTCGCGCCCAGCGGCGCGGCTCCGGGCATGCGGAAGTTCTTCATGTCCGGCCTGGCAATGGCGACTTCCGGCCCGTGCTCGGCCTGGGGCACCCATTCATAGGGCACGCGGTAGGCGCGGTACACCATGTTCATGTTGCGGTTGTCCATATGGGGGTTGATGAACTCCCACACGATTTCGTGTTCCGGCGTCACTTCAAGGAGGCGGCCGTCGGAGCCTTCGGTGATCAGCGTGTTGCCGTTGGGCAGGCGCTGGGCCGAGCTGATGAAGGGGCTGTAAAAGCGGTTGGCGTCCAGCGGCTCCACGAACCCGGCGTCATGCGGCGTATAGGACCACACCAGCTTGAGCGTGGTGGGATCGAACTCGAGAATGCGCGACCAGTCGCGTGTGGCGTTCTTCACTCCCATGGGGGCCGCGGGATTGGGCGCGCCGTAACCGGCCCAGCCGCCGTTGTCGTACACCAGAATATTGCCCTCGCCCGGCAGGCCGCGCGGGATCATGTGCGCGTGATGCTGACCGATGATCCAGCCCAGCTTCTTCAGTTCGGGACTTTCGTCATAGTATGGCCCCACCTTCCACACCACCTTGCCGCTTTTCTTGTCGATGATGAAGATGATGTTGGTTTCGCGCCCGTCCATGATGATGTTGTCGGGGTGGAAACGCTCGTCACCGGCGTCGTACCACCTGTTCGGGCCGAGCCTGGACATGGAGTTGATGTGCATCCAGTCGCCCAGCGCCGGAGCGTTTTCAATCAGGGTTCCGCCGCGATAGTTGGGGCAGCGGCTCATGGCGTTGCGCGCCTCTTCGGAAAAGCCGAATTCCTCAACATGATCGGAACACAGCCACTCCCAGACGATTTCCCCTTCCCAGTCCACTTCGTACACCACGTCATCCAGCAGGGGCTTGTCGCTGATGTAGGGGCATTTCACTTCCCGGTGGCAGAGCACCAGCGTGTTGCCGGAATCGGTTTTGGGCTCCATGCCGGGCGCATAATATCCGACGGGGTTGCCGTCGCGCTGGTAGTCATGGTGCTGGCGGGCCATCCACTGGGGCTTTTCGCCCGGGTCCTCGATGAACTCGGCCTTGTTGAATTCCCATACCACGTTGCCGTCCCAGTCCACCTGAATGAGGTCGAGCTGATCCTGCAGGCCGTACTTCGGGTTGCGCAGTCCTCGGCTGCCCATCAGCATGCCGCCGGGGAAAATCTTGTTCGGAAAACCATGCACGTCCTTCCAGACGTGGACTTCCTGCCCGTTCATGTCGATGAGCGTGGCCCCCTGCCCCTTGGTGGGCACGATGGTATAGCCGCTCCAGGCCTTTTCGGGATTGTACAGCGTAACGCCGGTGGGATAGACTGTGGGATGACCCATGACTGACGCTCCTTTATTTGATATGATTGATATTGAATATATATAATTCTAACCATTACCATGGTCAAGAGCCGAAAGACGGGGGGCGCGCTGCAGACTGCTGCCGGGAACAACCCTGACCGCGGAGGCCCGCCGCGGGAGCGGCGTATGGAGCGACTCCCCCGCCGCATGATAGAGCGTTTTGCTCCGGGTGAAGCGCAGCTTCACCCGGAGCAAGCGGGCCGGCCGCGGATACATGCTGCCCTTTCGGCAACGAATGCTGCCGCCTCCGGCGTTATTGACACAACTTGCAACAGAACAGAGGCGGGGAAGAACTTCCCCGCCCCCGGCCCTTACATCAGTTCAGGCCCCATCAGGGTATACGGCAGCCAGGTTGCGAGCTGCGGGAAGACAGTCACGATGATCACACCGAGAACCATCAGCCCCACAAAGGGCACGATTCCCTTGAATATGGTTTCCATGGGAATATCCTTGGTCACCCCGGACAGGGCGAACACCACCACGCCCACCGGCGGGGTAATCTGGCCCATTTCCATGATCATGACCGACACCACGCCGAACCACACCGGGTCGAAGCCCATGGCCAGAATGGTGGGGAAAAGGGAAGGAATGGTCAGCATGAGCATGGGAATCACGTTCATCATGCAGCCGAGAATAATGTAGATGACGACGATGATCGCGAAAATGACGTACCTGTTGAATTCCAGGGACTGGATGAAGTCCGCCAGCAGGAAGGGCAGGCGGGACTGCGCGAAGAAGAAGCCCAGCACGCCCACGCCCATCATGATGCACATGATGCGGGAGGTCAGGATGGCGGTTTCCTCCAGCGAGGCCAGCAGGTTCCGCCGGTTCAGCTTGCGCCGCGCCAGCGCGTAGAGGAAGGCTCCGGCCACGCCTACGGCGCCGCCTTCCGTGGGGCTGCAGATGCCCACCACAATGCTGCCCAGCACCAGTACGAACAGAGCCAGAATGGGCAGCAGCCCGGTGGACGAGCGCACCTTTTCGGCCAGGGTGTATTTCGGGCCGCGCGGGGCCATTTCCGGATGCCGGACAGCCATGATATAGATATACAGCATGAACATGCCTGCCAGCATCAGGCCGGGAATCAGGCCGGCCATGAACAGACGCCCGATGGAGACTTCCGTGACGATGCCGTAGATGATGAAGCCCGAACTCGGGGGAATGAGAATGCCCAGCGTGCCTCCGGCCGCCAGCGACCCTGTGGAGAGGGCTGGATCATACCTCAGGCGCTGCATTTCCGGCAGGGAAACGGACCCCATGGTCACGGCGGTGGACAGCGAGTCGCCGCACACGGCGGCGAAGCCGGTGCAGCCGGCCACGCCGGCCATGCCCATGCCGCCGGGCAGATGGCCGATCCACTTGTTGGCCGAGTTGAACAGATCCACGGAAATGCCGGAATACAGGATCATGCACCCCATCAGGACGAACAGGGGCAGAGCCACCAGGTTGTACGACGCCGTGGCGCTGTACGGGGTGGAACCCACCACGGCCAGCGCGGCGTTGACCGAACGGTAAATGGCGATGCAGCCCAGCGCGCCGATGGTGCACATGGTCCAGCCGATGGGCATCTTCATGAACAGGAAGAAGAACAGCAGCGCAAAGGCAATAAGGCCCAGCACCAGGTTGGAAACCTCGTAGTCCGACTCGCGGTACCAGAACGGCATGTAGACAAGCAGCGCGGCGGCGGCAAGGGCAAGCGCCACGCTCAGCGGATGGCCGTCCCGGAATGCGGCGACGATATGGCGAACAACCTGGAGCGCCACCACGAGCAGGGTCAGGGTCAGACCGAACACGGGCATCCAGTAGTAAATTTCCAGCGGGAGGTACAGCTCCATGGACAGCGTGCCCATCTTGGTGAGGAAGGTCTGGAGGGACTCCCAGGAAAGCACGGCCAGAATGATGAACGTCATGCCGGAGACGAACACGTCGGCCCAGCTTTTCATCCCGCCGCTGAACCGCTTGTACACGAAGTCGATGCTCATGTGCTGATCGCGCGACTGCAGCCAGGCGATCAGCCCGTAGGTGGTCAGCACCAGCAGGTTTTCCTGCAGTTCAAGCGCGCCGGGCACGCCGGTATGAAGCAGACGGCCCACCACGTCCGCGCAGATCAGCACGGGCATGGCGGCCACGGCGATATAGGCCAGCCAGTTGGCCCTGGAACATATCAGTTCAAGTTTGGAAGCGAGAGCGGCGAAGGGAACGCCCTGATCCGGAGTGGTGTCTGCCATGGCAACCTCAATTAAAATGTTCCGCGCGGGGAGAGCGCGGCTGTCCGGGGGGAAAGCGCCGCTCCGGAGGCTCGGAAAACGGCGCAGCCGCATTGACGGGAACGCCGTCCGACTCTTTCCGCCGGACGGCGCGCAAGCCCTGTTACATCTTGTAGTCGCCGTAGGCTCCGGCCTTCATCTGCTCGGTATGGAACCTGCTGCGTTCCTGCACAAAGGTCAGCACCTTGTTCACAAGAGCGGGGTCTATGCCCCTGCATTCCTCGTTCTTCCACTTTTCCGTGAACACGGCCAGAGGTTCCAGCGCCCTGGCGCGCTCTTCCTCGGACAGATAGTAGAACTTGTGGCCCTGTTCCTCCATCCACCTGGTGTCGGCAATGGCGCCGTCATCCAGGCTCTTGCCGCTGGCCAGCGCCATTTTCATGCCGCCCTCGGCCTTCAGCCAGTCCTGCATGTCCTTGGGCATGTCGTCCCACAGCGGCGTATGCACGTTCATGACAAAGGTGTTCACGCCCACGTTGAGGATCAGATGGTGCTTGGTGGCTTCGGAAATCTTGAAGGAACGGAGGGGAGCCAGCGGGCAGAGCACGCCGTCGCCCATGCCCTTGGACAGGGCCAGATAGGTGTCGGTGGAGGTCATGCGGATGGGGGTGGCCCCGAGCGCCTTGACGATTTCAAGGGTGGTGGCGTCCCACGCGATGATCTTCTTGCCTTTCAGCTCCTCCATGTTCCTGACGGGATTGATGGTGTGAATCTGGTACGCGGCGGAAGCCCATGCGGTGAAGGGCGTGGAGTTCTTCGGCAGTTCGGCGCGCACTTCGGGGAACTGCTCGATCAGTTCCTCGGTCACCAGGCTGCCCACGATGGCGTTGGGGCACATGCCGGGAATGGCCACCGCGGCCAGCAGATTCATGTTGCCGGGAAACACCGAGGGACGCACCGTGCCGAAATCCACGCGGCCGTCAGTCAGGGCGGTCATGGATTCCGCCTCGGGGTACAGCTCGTTATTGCCGAAATAATGGAAACTGAGTCCGTTCTTGCCGGGAAACTTTTCCTCGGCGGCCTTGAAGAAAGGTTCCCATACCTGCACTATCGTGGGATGGTTGCCTATGTAGCTTCCCATGAAGGACAGGTTCTTGAAGCCCTTGGCCTGAGCCGCGCCGCCCAGCGCCAGAGATGCGCCCATCGCCAGAGCCAGAGCTGTACCGGCACACTTTTTGAACATGCGAAACTCCTTTCTGTTCTATGGTTCCTCAACACCATCCCCCGGCGGAACTCCCTGCCGGACGGCCTCCCCGTTTCGTGCGGACACTTGTGAAGATGTCCACAAGAATTTTTATATTCATTAGGATATACTCTATTTATAAAGCATGTCAATAGAACAATGAAAAAGGTTCTGCTGTAGAACCGTGTTGAACATACCCTTGACCGCCGGAGGCACGCCGCGTTAGCGGCGTATGGAGCGACGCCCCCCCGCGCATGGTCATGCGGCATGGAGGGGGCACGGAGTGCGAGCGCGGCGTTTTCCGTGCGAAGCGCAAGCGGGAGCGGGTATCGGCAACGCCGATCGAGCGTCATCAGAAGGTCGCGGAAGAAAGGGTTCGCGGAGCGGAGCCGGGTGAAGCGCAGCTTCACGAAGGCGCAGGCGATCCGGCCGTGGATACATGCTGCCTTTGCGGCAACGAATGCTGCCGCCCGTGCCGGAGCAAATCAGTACGCTTCAGGCAACACGCTCAACCTGCTTCCGCAACAGCCCCCAAAATGCCGCCTGACGGCGCCGGGAATGCGCGCCCGCTGCTCCGCAGGTTCGGGAAAGGGCTTCCGCCCGCGTCTAAACTTTTTCCGCCATGTGCCGATATCTGAAAGCAAAGCGCGGCAGTCAGGCAAACTCCGTGCAAACCGCCCGGGAAAAACGGGCGTCCGCCCTCTCCGGAGAGAGCCATGCTCAACCACAACCGCTTTAAAGATATCGACGAACTCTTTTCGGCGGGCCGCATCAGCGAGGCCCGCCATCTGCTCATGGAAATGCAGGCCAGATACATTGCCGTCTGTGACGAAAACGCGCTGCTGAAAATGCAGGTGCATGAATTTGAAGATATTCTCTACCTTGCGCGCAATCTTGTCTTTGACGGCTCCTGCTACTGGCTGGTGGCGGGCGGCATCAAGCAGGGTCCGTTCTGTCCCCGCTGCTACAACAGGGAGGGCGCGCTGATCCGCCTGGACGCCGAAGACACGGGCGACGGAAAATGGCGCTGCGCCACCTGCGGCACGGTCATTGACCGTGAATACGCGCAGGCGCCCCTTCCGCCCTCCCTTGCCCGCCGGAGCGCGAAAGTGCTGTCCTTCAACGGCGGTTCCCGGGGCGTTTCCTAGGGTGTTCTGTCATTGAAAATATCCGTCAGCCAGACCCTGTGTTCCGGCCCGCAGCTTTCACGCCGCCGGAGCAGCCGCAATTCACTTGCGGCTGCTCCGGCGGCTCTGCTTCAGGGCATTTCGCTGCTGCAGTGAAGGCGTGAATGTCTCCTCCACGGAGGTCTCTTGTCAGTCCGGACGCCTCCGTCTATACTGCGCAAAATGACTCTGCCAGCCCCCCCCTTTCTTTCCGCCCTTCTTCTTGCCGAAGAGGAATCCCGTGCCGCCGTGGATCGGAGAAGCCTGCGCGGAGCGGGTATCCGGCATGTCCGGGTCGTCACTTCCGGCTGCGAGGTGGCCCGCTTTCTTGCCGCCAACATCCCCAACATGGAAGAAGTCATCGTGTGCCCGCCGCGCATGGCGGATATGGACGCCCGCAGCTTCGCCGCCCTGATCCGCTCGCACCCCCTGCTGCCGCATGTGCCCCTTGTCGCTCTGACTTCGGACGCTGCCGGCCGCGAAGCTCTGGAACATGCCGGGTTCAATGCCGTTCTGCAGCGCCCCTTCAACAGTCAGGAACTGCTGAAGGCCCTGCGCGAAGCCGCCCGCCGAAGCAGGAAGGCCCATGCCGCTCTGGCCGCCTGGCTCAGGACTCTGGACAGACTGCCCGAACACACGGAGTTTGACGAACTGCTGGAAGCCTGCACCCCCGTCGAACGCGGCGCGCTCACGGCGTCGGAGGCATGCCGCCGCGGCATGCTCCTGCTGCGCGAGCGCAGATGGGACGACGCCCTGCCGCTGCTGCAGAAAGCGGCCGTGGACATTGAAACCAGCGGCGACGCCTGCGCGGCGCTGTCCGCCCTGTACAGGGCGAGGGGAGAACATGCGAAGGCGGCGCAGGCCCTGAAAGAATCGCTGCGCGGCTATATTGACGCCCAGGCATGGGGCAAGGCCGGGCAGGTGGCTTCCTGCCTGTTCCGCGAGTCGCCGGGAGACGGACACCCGCTTCTGACCGAACTGGAACGGGCGGGCAGGCAGGGCAAGGTTTTTGTCGCGCGGGAACTCATGGAAATGCTGCTGCCGGACGCCAGCGCTCCGGAAAATGCTTCCGCCCCCACGCAGGAAGATGTGCTGAATGCGTTGAACAGGGGGCTGAGCGCCCTGTCGCCCATGCAGGCCGACGACGCGCGGGAAACGCTGGAACTGGCGCTGCTGCAGGATGGAAAGACTTCTCTGGCCCGCGCTCTGGGCAGTCCGTCCGGCTCCTCCGCGCCTTCCGTCCTCTCCCGCGACGCCTCCGGCGCGTATGATCCGCCGCTTCAGGAATCCATACCCCGGCTGCCCGCGCCCGGCGCGGAGGACGGCCCGGAAGTCTCCGCTGAAACATTTCCCGGGGCCGGAGCGTTCTCTCCTCCGGAAGAACATGCCGAACCCGCCGCTTCCCCGGCGGGCACCCCCCGGCCGCTGCCTCCTTCCCGGCTGCCCTCCCTGCTGGGCGAGGTCATGACGGTCATCCGCGGAACCCTGAGGCTCTACAGAGCCAGCAAGTGAGACCATATGCGCATTTCCGTCCCCGATCTGATTTTCGGTTTTTCCCGCGCGCTGGACATGGTCAAGCCGCAGCTTGCCGGCCACCATCTCGGCGTGGCCTGGATCGCCAGCGAGCTGGGGCAGGCGCTTTCGCTTCCCCGGACTGTCCGCGCGCAGCTTTTCACCGCCGCCATGCTGCACGACGCCGGAGCCATCCCGCTCAAGGTCAGCGCGGATGACCTTCTTTTCGAGCGCAACACATGGCTGCACACGCGGGCGGGCTGGGCGCTGCTTTCCCGCTGCGCCTTTCTCAGACCCGCGGCGTCCTTCGTCCTCTTTCATCACACGCCATGGAGCAGACTGCGGGACAGCGGCGAGGCTCTTCTCCCCGCAAACCTCATTCATCTGGCCGACAGGGCGGAACTCTTCCTGCGCGGCGGCGCTCTTCTCGACGCTTCCGCTCTGGAAAGCCTCCTTGCCCGTCATGCGGGCGGAAAGTTCCATCCTGACGGCGTGGAGGCGCTGCGCGCCCTCTGTGCCCGCAGAGGCGGAAGACTGGCTCTGCCCTCCGCGCAGGAAATGAAACATGACCTGCAAACAGACTGCGCGCAGCCCGATCTCGATCCGGATCACCTGATCCCGTTCTGCTTTCTGTTTTCTTTAATCACGGACTTTCTCAGCCCGTTCACGGCCACGCATACGGCGGGAGTCGCGCATACGGCCTGCATTCTGCACCGCAGGCACATGCTCGGAACAACAGGAAGCGTCGACCCGGAGGAAAACCGCAAGGTCTTCGTCGCCGGTCTGCTTCACGATATCGGCAAGCTGGGCGTCCCCCGCGCCCTGCTGGAAAAGGAAGGCCCCCTCGATCATGACGAGTTTGCGCAGATGAAGCGCCATGCCGAATTCAGCCTCAGCCTGCTCGACAATATCCCCGGCCTTGAGGATATCCGGCTCTGGGGCGCTCTGCACCACGAGCGTCTGAACGGCAGAGGCTACCCTCTCGGCCTTGCGGGCGGGCAGCTCCCTCTGCCCTCGCGCATCATGGCGGTGGCCGATATCTTTACCGCGCTCATGGAAGACCGCCCCTACCGGAAAGGCATGTCTCTCGCCCGTGCCCTGGACATACTCCAGACCATGGAAGACAACGGCCATATTGACGGCACCGTGCTGGCCACCCTTCGGGCCGAAGCGGAACGGATCAACAGGGTGCGCGCCGGAGCGCAGCGCCGCGCCCGGCGGCGCTTCGACGAACTGTATCGCATCTGCGCCGAACCCGTCGAAAGCGACGTCCGGGCATTTTCGGCATGTTTCAATCCTCCGCCGCCCCATCCGCCGACTGACTCCGCATCCGGCAGATAGAACATTTTCGTTTTGAAAATGCCCGGGGGAGGCCCTGCCGCAGGGATGTTTCAAATCATATCCGTCCTCCCCGGCACCCCGCGGACGTCAGAGCCCCCCCATTCCATGGGAATGGGGGGGCTCTGACGTCCGCGGGAGGGGGCGTTACGCCTCTTCGCCGTTCAGTTCCTCGCGGAACTTGCGGGACAGCCGGAACACCACCACCTTGCGCGGCGGCAGGGTAATGGCCTCTTCCGTCTGCGGGTTGCGCCCCATGCGGGCGCTCTTGTCGTAGGCTTCAAACTTGCCGAATCCGCTGATAAGCAGCGCATGATCCTTCTTGATCGCCTGCTTCATGAGATGCAGCAGATTTTCCACGATATTCTTCACTTCCGCCCGGTTACGGTCGCTTTGCCCGTACACGGCCTCCACAATGTCAATCTTGGTCAATGCCCTGTTCATGACTGGGTGCTCCTCCCGAATACCTTCTTCCGCAATAGAGCTGACTGGCGTTTCAGATTATACATGATCAGGACCCTCTCTTCCGGCCCGCAGCCTTTGCACCTGATGGAGCTTCGCGCCGCCGATCCGCGGCGGCATTCAGCGCCGGGCGGCCTGCCTTCCGCAAAAGCCGGGCCACCTGGGTCTCACATCCGGGCCGCAACGGCGGCGGCCAGTTCCGCCATTTCCCCTTCCCTGTAGCTCCCCTGAGGCCACAGCGCCATTCCGTCCCCCTCCGTACGGGGGATCACATGCCAGTGCAGATGGAACACCGTCTGCCCGGCAGCGGGAAAATTGTTCTGCAGCACATGGAACCCCTGCGCGCCGACAGCCCGCATGACGGCGGAGCCGACTTTCTGCAGCGCGGATATGAGCGCCGGAGCCTCCTCCGCCGGAAAATCCAGAAGACTCTCACAATGTTTCCTGGGCACGACAAGAGTGTGTCCCCTCGCCATTGGCCCCAGATCCAGAAATGCAAGAACCGCATCATCTTCGTACACCCTGGCGCATGGAATGTCACCGTTCACGATACGACAGAAAATGCATTCACTTTCAGCCATGCTGATTCTCTCCCTTGAAACACATTCCTCCCCTGCTGACGGGGGACTGTTTGTATGGTATAAACAACAAGACAGAACAGCAAGAGCTTTTTGCGCAAATATCTGCCTCTGCGTCAGGAAAATATGTCAGTCATGCCGCTTTTTTCCCCTTTTGCGCCTCATTTTTCACGCGAGGCCGTTTTTCCGGTCGGCAGCCGTCTGCGCCGGGCGGACCGCATACTTCCCGTTTTTCTCCCCTTTGCGGGCTGTCCGGGGCGCTGCGTGTTCTGCGCGCAGGATCGTCAGACAGGAAGCGGGGGCGATGTGGACGGGAATCTGCGGGCGGCGGCGGCGCTTCTGGATGAAATCCGGCCGGAACAGAGTATCGAACTGGCCTTCTACGGCGGCACCTTTACCGCCCTGCCCGCAGAGCAGCGGAAGAAAGCCCTTGCCCTGTACACGCGATACCGCAGCAGCGGGAAAGTGAATTGCGGACGCTGTTCCACCCGGCCGGACGCGCTGGGCGCGGGAACCCCTTCCGCCGTACTGCGCGAGCTTGCGGAAGCGGGGCTGGATCTGGTGGAACTGGGCGTGCAGAGCTTCAGCGACACGGCCCTGCATCTGGCCCGCCGGGGCTATGACGGAACAGGGGCGGAGGCGGGCTGCCGCGCCGTGCCAGCGGCAGGTCTGAAACTCGGCATCCAGCTCCTGCCGGGCATGCCGGGCGTGACGCCGGAAGTCTTTCTGCACGATGTGGATCGGGCGCTGGAACTGCGCCCCGCCTGTCTGCGCTTCTACCCCTGTCTTGTGCCGGAAGGTACGGAACTGGCCGGCATGTGGCGCGCCGGAAACTATGCTCCGTGGACGGAAGAGAAAACCGTCGCCGCGCTGGGCGAAGGGCTGCGCCGCGCATGGGAAGCCGGCGTGCCGGTTATCCGTCTGGCCGTCGCGCCGGAGCCTGTCTTTGACACCGCGCTGCTGGCCGGGCCGCGCCATCCCGCCCTGGGCGGACTCATTCGGGCCGAGGCGCTGCTCCGCACGACGGAACGGGCGCTGCGTCGTCTCGGCGGAGCGCCCGGGCGTCTTTATCTGCCCCGCGCCTGCCAGGGATACATGTACGGCCACAAGGGCGCGCTCCGCGCCCGCTGGGCGGCGCTGGGCCTGCCGCCGGAACGCATTGTCTTCACCGCCGGGGAAGACGCGAGGCTGTGCGGCCCGCCCGAGACTCACTGAATACCCTGGAGCAGTTCCCGCAGCAGGGCATTCAGTCTGCCGACCGTTTCGTCATGCTCATCCAGTCCATGTTCCCGCGCCAGGGCGCAGGCATCCCGGCAGGACAGGCGGCAGCCGCCGCCTTCTTCCCGAACCAGTATGCGCAATGGCAAATCCAGCGCCAGAGAGGGGGCCTTGAGCATCAGCCCTGTTCCCAGCGCCGGATTGCCGAACACCAGCACCGTAGCGCCGGGCATGTCCATCCCCACGCTCTCGGCGTTCAGCTTGTGATCGAATTCCGCGAACAACGGAATGTTCTTCCCGCTCAGGCGGGCCTTGAGAACGCGCACCGCTTCGTCCACGGAACAGCGGCACTCCGCATGGATGAACATATTTCCGGACATCGTCCTCTCCCTCCGCCTGCCGGCGGCGTCAGCGGATTTCCAGCGCCTTGCCGTCCAGACGTTCGGGCAGAACCTCACCCACCAGCCATGCGCCTTCGTCCTGTTCGGCCAGCAGCCCGAACGCCTGTTCCAGCCTTTCCTCCGGCACGGCCAGCAGAAGCCCGCCCGAAGTCTGGGCGTCGAACACGGCGGAAAGCAGCAGATCCGGCACATTGTCGGCGGCATCGCAGCCGCAGGCGCAGAAACGCTTGTTGGCAAGGCTGCCGCCGGGCACAAGTCCGTCGCCCGCATAATCCAGCACCCGGTTCATCAGCGGAATGCGCTCAGCCTCAAGGCGCACGGTCACGCGGGAGGCGCGGGCCATTTCCATGGCGTGTCCGCCCAGGCCGAAACCGGTGATGTCCGTGGCGGCCCGAAGCCCCAGCTCGCGGATGACCCGCCCGCCGCCCCTGTTCAGGCGGACGGCCCAGCGGCAGAATTCCGCCTCGGCCTCTTCCCAGCCGTCCCAGCGCGCCTTGACCACCGTGGACAGAATCCCCGTTCCGAGAGGCTTGGTGAGAATCAGCCTGTCGCCGGGGCAGAGGCCGCGGTTGGACGCCACATGCGCGGGATCGATGACGCCGGAGACGGACAGTCCGTACTTGGGTTCCCGATCCTCCACGGTATGGCCTCCGGCCAGCACGGCGCCCGCCTCATGCGCCTTGTCCGCGCCGCCGCGCAGTATCTGCGCCAGCACGTCAAGCGTCATCCCGTCCGCCTCCGCGTCAGGCCCGGCCGGAAAAAACGCGATGTTCATGGCGCACCACGGTTCGCCGCCCATGGCGTACACGTCGGAAAGAGCATTGGCGGCGGCAATCTGTCCGAACATATAGGGATCGTTCCCGATGGGGGAAAGGATATCCACGGTCTGCACCAGCGCCCTGCCTTCCGGCATGCGCACGACGGCGGCATCTTCATTGCCTTCCGTTCCGCACAGCAGGCGGCCCTCCGGGTCTTTCGACGGCGGCAGGGACTGGAGAACACGCTCCAGAAACTCCGGAGCAAGCTTCGCCCCTCAGCCGGCGGCCCTGGCTTTGGACATCAGCGCCAATGTGGACATGATCATACCTCCTGCTCGACGCGAGATGCCCCGGATTATAGGAAAAAAAACGCGCCGCGGCAAACCGGAAGCTCCGGCATGGCCGCGGCGCGAAGGAAGCCCGGAACGTTTCGCTCTCGAAAATATCTGCCGACCAGCCCCCTGTGTTCCGGTACGCAGGTTTCACGCCTGAAGCCGGAGCTTGACGCCGCAAGTGAATTGCGGCTGCTCCGATGTCGCGGCTTCAGTCCCGCCCTGCCGACTGAAGCAGAGCGTTTCAATGGCGAAATGCCCTATCTGTCCCAGCGGATGCTCTGCCGGGGAAAGGCGGTCATGATCTCATTGCCGTGCTCACCCACATGAATCATGTCTCCGACAGCTCCTCCCGCGACGCCCTTTTGGAAGAAATTGGGGTGGAACTCGAACAGCATGCCGGGCCTGATTTCCAGAAACGCGTCCGGTTCGATCCTGTGCGCCGTATAGGGCTGGGGAAACGGCGCGCTGGTGATCGGGTCCTCATAGGAATGGCCCAGCCCGTGCGCCGCGCGGAAGCGGAAAACCCCCGCGTCGTCCCGCTCGGAAAAATGCTTCCGGTACACCCTTTCAAAGGCATGATGCACATCATACAGGTTTCCGCCGGGCCTGAGCGCCTCCAGTCCCGCATTTTCCATTTCAAGCACGATGTCAAAGGCCCGCTGCTGCGCGGGGGAAGGCGCGCCGTAGGTTCCCATGCGCAGCGCGTGCGCCCAGTGCCCGTGGTAAAGCAGATAGATGCCGACAAGCACCTGATCGCCGATCTGCGGCACGCGCTGGCATTCCTCGCGGCGGAAATGACAGTATTCCGCAGCCGGGCCGACGGTCAGCCATACCAGGGCGTGTTCCGCCCCGCTGTCGTGCGCCAGCCTGATCATGGCGTTCTGAAGCTGATATACCGGCTTCCCCTGCCGGATCTCCCGGCGCAGTTCCTGGAACATGGCGTCGCAGATTTCCGCTCCCCGGTAATGGATGCTGTACTGCACGGGGTCTTTCACCACCCGCAGCGGATCGACGCGCGACTCGTATTCGGCATATTCGGCCGCGCCCGTGGCCGCGCGCAGCCCCTCCCAGAACGGCACCGGCGTTTCGTCCCGGCCGATATAGGCGATCTTCCGGCAGGCCCCGCAGCGTTCCTCCAGCGCACGCGCAACCTCCGCCGCCAGAACGGGCGGCGCGGCAAAACGCACGTCATCCAGCCACCATGTCTGTTCCGTCATGTATTTCAGAAAGATATTGGCCACAAAAAGCACGGGGGGCTTGCCGGGCGCCAGCACGAGAACCCCCGGCGTATTGTAGCTGTCCCAATCGGTCAGGAAGCTCATGTAGCCATGGGATTTCGAGGCCGACCCCACGGAACTTCCCTGCGCATACAGCACCAGCGCGTCAAAACCGTTTTCCGCAAGATCCGCCTCCACAAGGCGGCGGCGTTCCGCAAGCACGTTTCTGTCGATAATCAGCATGATTTCTCTCCGCAAAAGCAAGAAGCCACTCACAGGCTCTGTTGCAACATTGTGCTGCTGGCGTTGTGCGTGGCATGCATTTTTACCACGGCACGGGCGGCAACATCCGTTGCCGCAAAGACAGTCCGTGTTCCACACGGGCCAGACAGATGACAAACCCCGCTTCACGGCGTTTGCGCCGTCAAGCCGCAAGACGGCTTGACGGAAAGGCACGAAAATCACTCACGTACGGCGCGGCAAAGCCGCGACCTGTTCCTGATTTTCCGCGGCAGGGCGCGCTCACATTTCCGGCCGACGGGATATTCACGGGCCGCCGGACTATATCCACAGGCCGACGGGCGTCGGCACATGAAGCAGCCAGGCGAAACAGGCATACTCCGCAAAGGTGATGCCCGCGCCAAGCAGGAGGCAGCGCGCCGCGTTCCCCGCCGTCAGCGCGTGACGGCGCACCGCGAAGGTGCCGTAACACAGCATGATGACCATGCAGACGAACAGCGCCGTATAGAATCCCAGCGGCTCGACAAGGAACCATGTCAGCATGGCGAACGCGAAGTACAGCACCACGTTGACATAGTTCACGCGGTCAGCCTTCACGGCCCGCTTCCCCAGCTCCTGCGCGAGGACGATCAGCCCGAGCGCGGCAACGCAACTGAACACCACGAGCGGGAAAATTCCCGCCACGCCCGTCAGCTCAAGGCTCTCCCCGATAAAGAACATTCCGGCCAGCGTGCAGACCAGCGCCGCCAGAAAGTCATATCTCAGGACATTGCGGGCGGACGGCTTCCAGCTTCCGCCGCTTCCCGCGCCGCCCTTCCTGCGCGCCAGGTACACCGGCACCAGCAGGGAGACGGCGCTGAGCGTGATGAACAGCAGGGACATGGGGGAAAACACCAGCAGCTCAGGCAGTGAACTGGAATAGGAACGCATGATGGTGGTGGAAAGCGCCTCCTCGATAATCGGGCCGAGCACCACGCCCAGAGCGATGGACGCGGGCGAGATGCGGGCCTTGAGGCACAGGTAGGCTCCCCCGCCCGTCAGCAGCAGGACAAGAACGTCAAACATGCTGTTGCGCAGGGAATAGGCGCCGAGAATGGACAGTGTGATCACGGTGGGGATGATCACCAGCTTGGGCACATCCAGAATGCGCGAACACACCTTGACCAGCACCCAGCCCACCAGCACCATGACGATATTCACGAAAATCAGGCTGGAAATGAACGTGTACGCCACATCCGCATTGTTTTCCAGAAGCTGCGGGCCGGGGGTCAGCCCCTGAGAGAGCAGGCCGCCCATGAGAATGGCGGCCGAGGCGCTGCCGGGGATGCCCAGCGCCATGAGCGGCACGAGGGAACCGCCCACGCAGGCGTTGTTCGCCGCCTCGGGCACGGCCACCCCCTCAATGACGCCCGTGCCCCAGCGATCCGGATTCCTGTCCCAGCGCCTGGCTTCGTTGTAGGTGATGATGGATGCGACGCTTCCCCCCGCTCCCGGCAGTCCGCCGATGAAGCAGCCCAGGCAGGACATGAGGGTCAGCAGCTTCCTGCAGGCCCATACGCCTTTGAGAGCTGTGAGAAACGCCTTCGGCCTGCGGACGAGATCCGCGATGTAGCCGTCGCCGCTTTCCAGAAGAAACAGCATCTGCGAGAAGGAGAACAGGCTGGTCATGAGAACGACCATATCCAGCCCCTGTACCAGATCGTAGCAGTCAAAGGTGAACCGGGGGAAACCGTCCGCCGGGTCCAGCCCCACGGTGCTGAGTCCAAGCCCGATGCAGCCCCCGAGCAGGCTCTTCATGACATTGCCCGGCGACATGGCGGCCAGCGTGGTCAGGCCGAAAATGGCCATCCAGAAAAAGGCTTCCGATCCGAATTTCAGCGCGATGCCGGAAAGCGGCTCGAAAAACAGGAGCAGGAGCAGCGCGCCGACCACTCCGCCGAAGGCCGAGGCCAGCAGGGCGGTGTACAGCCCTTCCTCCGCCCTGCCCTGCTGCGTCATGGCGTAGCCGTCAAAGGTCGTGGCGATGGAGCCGGGCTGGCCCGGCGTGTTGATCAGAATGGCCGCGTTCGCGCCGCCGTAGGTCGCCCCGCAGAATACGGCGCCCAGCGCGATAAGCGCGGTGGTGGCGGGCATGCTGAAGGTGAACGGCATGAACAGGGCCAGCGTCGTCACCACGGAAATGCCCGGAAGCATGCCGCCCACGATGCCTATGGCCACGCCGACGAACATGACCAGAAGGTTCACGGGGTCAAGCAGGTTGAGACTGCCCGCGGCCAGCGCGGAAAACATTGTCGACAGTTCCATACTGTGCTACTCCATTCTTGCCCGGAAGCCCTGCCAGGCCCCGGGAAACTTCCCCTCCCGCGGGAAAGGGGCCGGCCCCGCTCTCTCCGGAGCCGGCCATTTCGCCATATTATCTGCCTTTCGTCGCCGTATAATACTCCACAAGCTCTCCGGCTTCCTGCTCGAACGCCTCAACCATGCGGCCCAGTTCCTGTCCGGATTCAAAGGTCACGGGCTGTCCCGCTCCGGCCAGGCGGCTCTTCACATCGTCTTTCCCGTATATCCTGCGGAAACCTTCCTCATAGCGGGCCTTCACATCGTCGGGCAGTCCCCTGGGCGCAATCCAGATGCGGGCGGCCGCGGCTTCCACCGGAAAGCCCCTTTCCGTGAATGTCGGCACGCCGGACAGATCGGGATCGGCTCCGGACGACGCCACCGCCAGCACGTTCAGCTTGGAGACCGTGTTCAGAGACGCGCCCTTGACGCTCATCAGCGCATCGAGATGTCCGCCCAGCACGGCGGCGATGCCCTTGGCGCCTCCGGCCATGGGAATGATGTTCATGGGCACGCCCAGCCGCTGAAGTTTCAGCGCGGCGATGTGCGAGGGGCCGAGCACTTCGACGACGCCCACGGTCAGTTTCCTGTCCGGTCTGGATCTGGCCGTTTCGACAAACTTTTCCAGCGTATCGAGCGGGCTTTCCCTGCGGGTCACAAGCACGGCCACATCCAGGCTGGAAATGCCCAGATAGTCGAAGTCGTCCATGCTGTAACGGCCCTTGCCGGTCAGCGTGTTCATCATGATCAGCGGAAAGGTGTGCACGGCAATATTGTAGCCGTCCGCCGGGTAATCCTTCAGTTCGGTCGCTCCGACGGCTCCATCCGCTCCGGGCTTGTACACGAAGCTGAGAGGCTGTCCGAACTCTTCCATGAATTCCTTTTCCACCAGACGGGCCTGCTGATCCGTGCCTCCCCCCGGATTGAACGGCACGACGATCTTGACGGACTTGTCCGGATTCCATTCCCCGGCAAGCCCGCTCGGGGGCAGCAAAAGGCTGACGACGGCGAGCAGCGCGCTCGGAAAGATTCTGGCCATAACGGACTCCTGCGATGAAAGGTGAAAGGGATACCCTCAGTAAAGAGAAGGAACGCGATCCCGGAACACCTGGATCCTGTCCCTGGTCTGCCGTACAAAGTCCGGATCGAGATCCGCGCAGATGATGTCTTCCTCGGCGTCGGCCTGCGCCAGCACCGTGCCGTCAGGCGCGACGATCAGGGAATTCCCGCCGAACACCTCCTGTCCTGTGACGCCGCAGCGGTTGCAGGCCACCACATACATCTGGTTTTCGATGGCCCGCGCGCGCAGCAGGGTTACCCAGTGTTCACGGCGCGGCAGAGGCCATTCCGCGCTGACGAACAGCGCCTCCGCCCCGCCCACGGCCAGCTTGCGGATCAACTCGCAGAAACGGATGTCGTAGCAGATGGCCGCCGCGCAGCGCATGCCTCCGAGTTCAAACCACAGCGCCTCCTTCCCCTGCGCAAGGTATCTGTCCTCGTCCATCAGCCGGAACAGATGAATCTTGTCATACCCGGCGGCATAACGGCCTTCGCGGTCGATGATCTGCGCACGGTTGTAGACACGTCCGTCACGGAGCGACAGAACCGAACCTCCCGCGAATGCGACATGATGCCGCGCGGCCAGCTCCCCGAGAAACGCGGCCTCCTCCTCCCCCATGGGAGAAGCCAGCTCTCCGGCAGACTCCAGAGCGTACCCGGTGGACCACAGTTCCGGCAGGACAATGACCTCCGGCGGGCGGGCCGCCCGCATGGCCTCTTCCGTCAGACGGCGCACCGTCTCGTAATTCGTCTCCCTGCCGCCCTTCACCACATCCATCTGCATGACGCATACGCGCATGGCGCTCTCCTTGCATGTCGGAATGTTTGCCGCAGAAGCGGCCTAGTTTCTGTCTTCCAGGCGGATGACCTCGTACCGATGCTCGATGGCGCGTCCCATGACCGGGTCTTCCAGCCGGATATCCCAGGCGTCGGCATAACGGATGTTCCCGTCTTCCACCGGCACCGTGCCGCTGCAGAAGGCCACCGGCCCGGCGCAGGGCGCGTCGGCGCGGGCAAGCTCCAGCAGTTCGCTCCAGTTCAGCAGGCTCCCTACGGGAGCATCCTGGTACGGCGTCACGTCTCCCTGCCGGGCGCGGCAGATCAGGCGCAGATCGTCCCAGTGCTCCCGCACGTCATCCAGCGCCCAGAACTCGGAGCCGATGATCTTCGGACATATCTGCTTGGCCTTGGACACGGACACGCTTTCCAGCCTGCGATCCGAATGATCGCTGACCACCGTGAGATAAAGCTTTCCTTCCGCGTCCGGCGCCATGAAGAATTCCACCTCGGCGGAAGTTTCGTTCCCCACCACCTGAATGCGCTCCGCGCACATCACCTGTTCCGGGGAAACCCAGTACATGGAGGGAATCGAGGACGGCCGGGGCACGCCGAGCCTTTCCAGTTCCTCCACATGGCGGCGCACGCTTTCCTGATTTCTGCCCGCGTAACCGATGGCCACGCAGGATTCAAAACAAAGCGTCACCTGTTCCGCCGTGCCGTCCGCGCGCACTGCCCTTACCTTCAGTTCCATGTCCACTCCTTGTCGCTCTACAGTATGCTTCCAAGACTCCTGAATATATGGAGCTTGGTCTGTTCATTGTGGTAGCGCACGGCCTCGCGCGCCTCTTTCTTCTTTTTTCTGCGGATGCTGCGGATAATCGCCTCATGCTCGTCTTCCACCGTCGCTCTTCCTCCGCTGCGTGACTTCAGCGCCATGATGCCCATGCGCAGAAATTCGAGATCTATCTGCCGCCAGAAGCGGCTCAGGCGGGATCGGGGCTTGAACGACATCAGTTCCGTATGAAACCTGATATCCGTGGCCATGTATTCCATCTCGTCACATCCGTCCTCGCTGTTCTGCCGGCGCATGGCGTCGACCAGGGCCTGAAGCCCGCGTTCCATTCCGCCGTTGAGCTTCCTGTCAAAAATGATTTCGAGCCCTCTCATCTCGAACAGTTCACGCATCTCGAACAGCTCCTCAATGTCTTCCCGCGTCAGCGGCTTCACTTCCATGACATTGCGTTTCAGACTGTTCTGCACCCATCCCTCATGGGTCAGACGGCGCAGCGCCTCGCGCACGGGGGTGCGGCTCATCTCGAGCTGATCCGCGAGAATCCGCTCCTGAAGCGCCGTGCCCGGAACCAGTTCAAAGGAAACAATGCTCTGCAGAAGCTGATCATAGGCAAGAGAGGAAAGATTCGTTTGCCTCATTTGGTACACCATTCCTTTATATTGTATACCAATACATAAAAAATCCGTCAGCCCCATGTCAACTTATCTCTCTGTTTTTCCATAAAAATATTACCATCGCTCCCGCATCCCGCATATTCCCCTTCATGACATCCCGCTCGAAATGTAAAGCATAATAACGTAAAATAATTATAAAAACACATATTGCACAGCATAAAATATTTTTTCTGTGTCTTCACGTTTTCCGTTTACCGCTCTACCCCATGAGTGGAGCAATAACGATGTGCATGATTTTGATCATGAAGATCATGCAGAGGAGGGCGAGGGGG
>CALUUZ010000014.1 GCA_944324075.1 Candidatus Mailhella excrementigallinarum | reverse complement strand
GGTCGTCGCTCCATACGCCGCTGACGCGGCGTGCCTCCGGCGGTCAAGGTTATGTTCAACACTATTCTGCAACAGAGCGAGCCGGAATTGACTCTGACGGAGGATAGTTCTATTCTGCATCATGTCGATATTTCCATGTTTCAATCCACAGTCGCCCCATCCGCCGACTGACTCCGCAGCCGACGGATAGGGGTCGTGCGGATTGCCCCTCCCTGAAGGGAGGGGTTACGAAAAAGGATTTCATCGGCTTCGCCGTCTTGTCAACCACTTTTTCCCCCTGAAGGGGGGAGGTTTCAAACCACAAAGGAATTTTTGATGAGGCTCTGCCGCGGAACCGTGCTGACGGCGCTGCGCGGGAGGTACGGTTCCGCCTCGGGGCGGCAACATGCGTTGCCGCAGGGACAGCCGGTGTTCCACACGGGCGGGCGGCAGTCGCTGGAGCGTTCCGCTCATGAAATGCGCTGCGGAGCCGGGCGGGGCGAGACTCCTCTCCGCTCTCCCTGTCCGCAAGCCTCCGCGTGATCCTTCTTCCTTCCTCATCCCCGCTGCCGATGCCCGTGCCCCGCTCCGCCCGGCAGCGGGCACGGCCCCCTTCCATGCCGCATTACCATCCATAAAGGAATTTCCGATGAACGAATCCGGTCTGCGCTCTTCCATGATTGCCCTCTCAATGTGCAATTTCATGGTGGCATTCATGGTTTCCGGCGTGGGGGCCTGTCTGCCGTCCATAGGCAACGATCTCCACGCAAGCGCGGGCGATCTCAGCCTGATCAGCGCGGTCTACGTCCTGTCTCTGGTCATTTTCAATATCGTCGCGGCGCAGCTTATCGCCATCATGGGGCAGCGCAGGGTCTTTCTTTACGGGTTCGCCATCTTTCTGGTCATGTGTCTGAGTCTGGCCTTTTCCCCAAATGTCGAACTTGTGTGGGGCCAGCGCTTCATTCAGGGCGCGGGGGCGGCCATGGTGGCGACCTCCTCGGTCACGCTGCTCATCAGCATTGCGCCGCGCAGCATGCAGGGAAGGCTCATGGGGCTGCTGACGGCCTCCACCTATGTGGGCATCGCCCTCGGGCCGCTGGTGGGCGGCGGCATCGCCACGGCGCTGGGCTGGCGCTGGCTTTTCGTCGTGCTGCTTCCCCTGGGCGTTCTGGCATGGATCGCCATGTTCCGTACCGTCAGGGTGCGGCAGGTTCCCGTGCCGACCGGACTCGATCTGCCGGGCATTGCCGTGATGGGGGCGGGCTTTGTGCTGCTGACCACAGGGGCAAGCTGCGTGGGGCGCTACGACTTCGCGGGCTGGTTCCTTGCCGCCGGGCTTGCCGTCCTTGTTCTGTTCGTTCTGGTGGAACTCCGCGTGCCCCGGCCGGTGGTGGACGTGCGCTTCATCGCCGCGCATCCCTCCCTGATCCTTGGACTGTTCGCCGCGCTGGTGAACTTCGGCTCCATCAACGGCCTGCTGTACTATTTCATGCTGTATCTCCAGCAGTTGCGCTTCCTCACCCCGCTGGAAGCCGGGGCCTTTGTGGCCCTGCAGAGCGTGGCGCAGTCCCTGCTTTCCCCCCTGGCGGGCAAACTGAGCGACCGCATCGGGCCGGACCCGGTATCCGCCATCGGGCTGGCCTTTTCCGGCGCGGGGATACTGCTCTCTTCCCGGCTGGACATGCATTCCTCCCTCTTATTTGTAGGGCTGACCCAGTGCATCATCGGGGTGGGGCTGGCATTTTTCGCCGGGCCGAACACCCTTTCCATCGTGCGCAGCGTGGATGCCTCCCACACCCCGGAGGCTTCGGGGCTGGCCAACACCATGCGCACGCTGGGAATGCTGATCAGCCTGATCATCGTGTCCGCGACCATGACCCGCTACCTCGGCACGCATGGGGCCGGCCCGGAAATGGCCGAACCCTTTCTCCGGGGGATGCGGCTGGACCTGCGGCTTTTTGTGGCCTTCAACGTGCTGGGGCTGGCGCTGGTGAGTCTGCGCATCCTGAATGCGTGGCGCTGCGGTCTGGGCAAGGGCGTGGACTGCATGCCCGATCCGTCCTTTCTTGAGGAAGAGGATGGGAACGGCGGCTCCGGAGGGCAGGCCGGATCGGAAGACGGCGCGGCGGAAAGGAATACGGGCGGAAAACGCGCGTAGACCCCGGCCGGCCTTTATGCTAATGCTCTGCGGACGGGTTTCCGGCATGACCGGAGACGCGCCGAAGCATTCGATTTTCCGCTCAGGAACTCTTTTCCCCTGAAGGGGGAGGCAAACCATAAAGGATTTTCTGATGAGTCAACATCTTGAAAGCATGGGCGACAAATGGTTCACCCTGCTGAAATCCCCCGATCTGATCCCCGGCGTCATCGGAACCACGGTAGCCGAGGGCGGAACCCGCCCGATCTGGCGCATTGAAGAGGGCGAGCGGGAAACCTTTCTCATGGCCTGGCCCAGGGAATCGCTGCTGCGCGCGGGCGTGGTGTTCGCCGGACGCAAGGACGCGCGCCTGGACCCGGCGGGCGTGTTCCCCTTTCTGGAAGGCTTTGCCAATTCGCTGACCGTGGTCGAGACCTATCCCTGGAAGCAGGGCAAGACCGGCATGCAGGGCCGCGTGGGGGAAGTGCTGGCCCAGCCCGACGATGACGGCGCGCCGATCTGGTTCTTCGATCCGCTGTTTTACCGCGACGCAAGGGTGGATCTCACGCCCGGCGTGACGCAGGTGTTTTATCTGTCCGGGCTGTGCTACGGCATCCGGCGCGCGCTGCTGGACGAACTTACCGTGACGCAGGGCCCCGTCTATGAGGCGTGGGCCAGGAAATGGCTGGACGCCAACCCTGAAAGGGGCCGTCTGGACGTGCCTCCGCTCAAGATTCCCCTGCGGGGCAGCAATCTGCTCCAGCCTGCCGCGCGCTGTTCGGAATACGAGGCCCGCATGACGCTCGGCAAGGTGGAGAGTTTCGATTTCGGGCCGGAAGGCGCGCAGGAGAAGATTTACTGCTTCGGCGCAAGTTTCGGGAAGGACGACAAATGGCTGAATCTGCTCATGTTCGCCCCTGAGCGCATCTGCAACGGCTACGAGCCGAAGGAGGGCGAAGAGGTGGATCTTGCGTTCTGGATGCAGGGGCGCGTGGTCGATGCGGGAGACGAAGTGTCGGAAGATGATCCCGCCTCCGCCGGGGCGGAGGAACATATGCCCCGGTAATGCCGGGGAGAGCCTGCGGGGGCCTGCCTGCCCCCGCAGGGCATTCTTCAGGGGAAAAGCGTTTCCGGCAGGACGGCGAAGCCGGCGAGACGTCCTTTTGCAATTCTCCCTGAGGGAAGCCCCCCCTGTCCGAGTTTTTCCCGGGCGGTTTTCACGGCAGTGCGCGTGCCGCTGGCGTCCGGGCGGGATTTTCCTCCATCGGTTTTGCGGGAAGCCTCAGAACCGAAAGCCGTAGGAAAGGCCGAACGTATTGAATCCTGAATTGAAAGTATATATGCCGCCGTTGGAAAAGTGCGCGGCATCCGCCTGGATGCAGTGCCGGAGTCCCTCTCCGAATCTTATTCCCGCGCTTGCCCTGGAGCGGAACTGAAAATGCCCTCCAAGCCTGTGCGTCCCCATTCTGTCGGCCGAAAGCAGAAAGGTTCCGAAACTGCCGGAAAGATAGGGACGCCACGCTCCTTCCCGTCTGAACTCCGCGGTCACTCCTGCCGCCACCCCGGCGCCCCATATATGCTCGGCGGACTTCTTCCAGACTGTTCCGGAAGCCTCCAGCAGCGGACGCAGTTCAAGCACGGAATTTTCATGCAGAGGATCAAGGGTGTGCCGCAGACTGAAATCTGCGGCGAGAGAGCGGCAGTCTCCTCCGCCCAGTCCGGCGAAGACGCTCCAGTCCCCGGCGGCGGAAGGAGATGCTGCTCCCAGTGTGCAGAATGCCGTCAGCATTAAAGACGTGCAGCAGCGCATCATGACGGGTTTCAGAGAAAAACGCGACGTGAACCGCATGGGAACTTCCCGGATATGCTGTTGTCAGTGTGCGGAAAAAGTTTTGTCCGCGGAAAATCTGCGCCGCAGCCGAAATATTTTTTCCGTTGCGCGTCAGATTTGTGTCCGGCGGCACTCTAGGTCATTCGGAGAGAAAAATAAAGCGGTCTTTTGGAAACGCTTTGTTGCAGAATAGTGCTGAACAATCCCTGGCCGTCGGAGTTTCAGAGCATTCCGCTCATGAAATGCGCTGCGGAGCCGAGCGGGGCGGCTCAGGTCCGCTCTCCCTATCCGCAGGCGCCGCGCGCTGACGTCCAGGGGCACCGCGACTGCCCGCAATGAAAGGAGCGGAAAGGGCTGAACCCTTTCCGCTCCTTTCATTGTCCGTGCTTCACAAACGCGTCACGGCCTGCCCCGCGCGGGGCGAAGGCTAGAACGTGTAGGTGAAGTTCATGGTGCCGCGGAAGACGTTATCGTAATCCTGGCCCCAGACGTCCTTGTCGAAGTCGGTCACGAGGTAGGAGAGCAGCAGGTTCGCGGTCAGGTTTTCGTACAGCTTGTAGCTGTTCATGAAGTCGATGGACCACGCGGAATCGGCGGTGGTCATGTAGCCGAAGGGACCGTCAGCCTTAGCATAGCCACCCTGTCCCAGGTTGGCGCTGGTAACACGGTTGGTGTTGTTGGTGCCCTGGAAGTAGGTCACGGAAAGCATATGGCTCAGATCTTCGATGAAGGAGACTTCCTTCACGCCGAGCTGCACGCCCCAGGTGCCGGCGGGATTGCACACGTCGATGGTGTCCGTGATCTGGCTGTAGTAGTCAAAGTAGGTTCCGGAGGCGTCAAACGCCGCCGCACCGTTCACAGAGAGCATGCGGCCGCTGTCCTCGGAGTCGGCGTCGTCGCCGGAGGCATACCAGCCGCGCAGGAAGGGGGTGAGCATGGAGAGCTTCATTTCCGCGCCCAGAGCCGCATACCAGCCGGAGCGTTCGGCATAGTGGTCGGCATCGTTGCCGCTGTAGATGAAGTCCGCCGTGAACTTGAAGGGATCGAACAGGGTCAGTTCACCGCCCAGACCGGCCCAGTAGGCCGTGGTGTTTTCGGTAGACTTGGCAAAACCCAGCATGTCGCCAGTATAGTTGGGATCCGTATCAGAACCCCAGTTGGCGTCACTGCCGACAAAGCCGACCATGCCCCAGGGGGTGACCTTGAAGCCGTCGCCGGCCACGTCCACGCTCAGGTAGGCGAGGTCAACGCTGCTGTGGGCCTTGTGAGGTTCTCCCCACTTGTTCAGCTCGGCCACGGGGCGCAGCCAGCCAAGATTCAGGGCCACCATGTCGTTAATCGGGGCGGACACCATCACGCCGTCGATGGTGTCGTCAAGAATGGGGGAACCGAAGGTATAGGAAGGCGTGGCCACAGACTGACGGCCCATGCGCACCAGCACGTCGGTGGTGGGGATCAGCCAGTCCAGATAGGCCAGGCGCGCGGTCACGGCATATTTGCCCGTTCCGCCCACGCCGGCGGTGCCCCAGTCATAGGTGTTGCTGTCGGTTCCGCCCGCGGCCTGAAGCTGCACACGACCGGACAGGTATTCGCTGGCCACCAGGTCAAAGTTGACGCGGACACGCTGGGCAGCCTTGAAGGAGCCGTCAGTGAACCCGTCATGTTTTTCCGCGGCGTTATAGTTATTGTACATGTTGTCGGCAAAGGTGAAGCCGACCTGCCATTCGCCGGAGACCTTCATTTCCACGGCGGACGCGCCGTTGGCGGCGGAGAATACCATGCCCGCAGCCAGAAGAAGCGTAACAAGCTTTTTCATGATGCCATATCCTTGCAAAAAAAGTTGAATGTTGCGCCGCGGTGCGGCGAAATCGCGTCCCGGGGCTTTTTGTCGGCTCTTCCCTAAAGCGCCGAAAGCCGCAGGGGATGCATCAATGAAAAAACTCTAATGTTTCATATCGGGAGAAGCAAGGTTAAAAAAGTAAAAAAGTATATTTTTTTTGACAAACATGATTGGAAATTGCAATTTTTTATATCAAAAGAAGAAGGTAATGAAACTTGATGCAATATAAAGAAAGATAGATGATATTTTTGCAATGTTTTGTAATATTACAGCATGGCGCACATCCGGCATCCCGCGGGGCAGAACGGCCGGAGCCTGAAAAATGTTCTTTGCAAAACAGGCGGATCGGGGCAGAATGGGACGGACGCCGATCACGCGGGACAGGCTGAAAGCCGGGGAGGTCGTCATGCACGGGATTGAAAAGCTGAAACCGGAAGGGCCGGGGCTGCCGGATACGGATGTCTGCCGCCCCCTCAAGGAAAGCGCCCCCACCGTACGGCAGAGCATCGAAGAATGGCTGCGGCAGTCGCTGGCGGCCAAAAAGGCGCGTGAAGCGCGCATGGAAGAGATGCGCCTGTTCATCGAGAGCACGCGCGACGACCGCGAACGCCGCCTGCGGGAACAGGCCGAGGCGTGGGAGCGGAAAAAGGCCGTGCTGGAAGATCGGGTGGAAATTCTGGGCTTCACGCTGGAGACGCCGGGAGAGGTGCTCGAAGCGGAAGCGAAGCCGGAGGGAAGGCTTCTCAAGCCTTCGGAACGCGCGCGGGAAGCGCTGGACAGGGATGCGGAGGCTTCGCTGATCCACGCCAGGGCATGAAGGCGGAGGGGACTCCGCCGGGGCGGACCGGCGCCGGTCCGCGCATTGCCGTCCGGCCGAAAATATGCGAGAGTCGGCCAGCCCGGCGGAAAGCCGGCAAGCGAAAGGAGCGTTCCATGCCCATCAAGGAAGCGACCAGCCTGTGCAAAACCATTCTGCGCAACGGCTACGACGCATATATCATTAATACTTCCCTTCAGAGCCAGTTGCATGACATGACCGGCCTCAAGGAACTGGATATCGCCTGCGAGCTTGACTTTGAAACGCTGGGCAAGCTGTTTCCCAACCTTGTGCGCGGCGCCGAGGAAGAGGTCATCGGCACCCTGCTCAGCGAGGAAACGGGCATCCTCTACCGTTTTTATCCCACAGACGTCAGCGATGCGTCCCATCCCGAGATGGTGGTGCGCCGCATCACCCCGCACATGCAGGAGGCCCTGCGCGCCGCCTCGGAGGAAACATACGGCGCGGTCATGCGCCTGAGCAGCTTTCTCAACTCCGACCGGGTGATCGAGGATGTCGGCTGCGGCTGCGTCCGGCTGGCCGGCATCCCGCAGTTGACGCTGGCCCGCAACTACACGCTGGCCATCCGCGTGCTGCGCATGGCGGCAAACTATGATCTGCCTGTGGATTCCGCCACATGGGTGGCCATTGTGCAGGCGTCGGGCCGCATTGCCGACTATGTGCCCGCCAGCGAGTTCGTGCATGAATGGCGGCAGGTTGCGGCGGAAAACATGTGGCGTTTTGTGCAGCTCCTCGCGGATTCCGCCATTCTGCCCGGGCTTGTTCCCGAAGTCGCCGCGCTTGCCTCCCTGCGTCAGAACAAGGGCAAGCTGGTGGATGAGGAGCAGAGCGTTTTTCAGCACACCATCGACTGCATGCGCTACTATCCGGAGGAAAAGCTGCATCACGACTGGATCGGCGTGGTGGCCGTGCTCTTCCAGAATGTGGGCAAGCTCTACACGGCGGAGCGCAACGGCGCGCGCTGGACCTTCTTCCAGCATCACCGCGTGGGCGCGAAGGTGACGCGCAAGATTCTGCGCCGCATGCACTTTGAGCCGGAAGATATCGACACCATATGCGATCTCGTGCGCAACCAGCTGCGCTTTCAGTCCATGATGACGGATCGCGGCATCCGCCGCTTCCGCTCCCTGCCCGACACCGAGCGGCTGATCGAAATGGCGCGCGCCAACATCAAGGCGCAGGCGGACGGCAACTACACCAATTTCAACCATAATCTCAAATACCTCGAGCGGGCGGAAAAGCCTCTGGAAATGGTGGAGCCGCTGCTCAACGGCAACGAGATCATGGAATTTACCGGGCTTCCCCCCGGCCCCGAAGTGGGGGTTATCCGCGAAGCTCTGCTCCAGGCCCAGATCCGGGGCGAGGTGACGGATGTTTCCTCTGCCGTGGCCTTTGTGCGCGGCTGTTTGCGGGATATGGAGAAATAGGCGTTTCCCGCCTTCCCGGTGAAAAGAAGCCTGTCCCGGCTTTCCACGTTGCAGGGATGCCCGCGAATTGAAACGACCGCGGTTCGCGGGCATGGGATTTCGGGCGCTTGTGTCAGAGCGTTTCCGGCTTGAAAATGTTCCCCCAAAATGTTCCGGACGTCGGGCGAGGAGCGGGACTCGTCTCCGCTCTCCCTGTCCGCAACGGCTTCGCGGGGACGCCGCTGCGCCCCTCTTCTCCGGTGTCGCCGCAACTCGCCTGCGGCGTCAAGCTCCGGCTTCTGGCGTGAAAGCTGCGGGCCGGAACATGGGTGGCCGCAGATACTTTCAACAGCAAAACCGGTGAAGGCGTCTGCCGTCCGGAATCATCCGGAAACAGCAATCCGCCCGGTGTGCCTGCCGGAGGGCGATCCGCAGGCGAACCCCGGCAGGATCGGACAGGGGATTTGCTGTTCCCTGCCGCGCGAACGGAGCGGGCTGCGGATGAGGAAAGCGGAGATGCGTCTTACTCCGTCCGGCTTCGGGAGCATTCCGGTTCCGGCATGCTCCGGCAGTTTTCGCCGCGGGCGGAGGCCGGGCCGGCGGCATCGTCGATCCATGCCGCCATTTCAGCCCTGCCCGGAACCCTTCCCGCGGCCTTCACAACGCCGTTTATGGCGACCGCCGGTGTGGACAGAATGCCCGCCGCCATCATTTCCCTGAAGTCGGACACCTTTTGCACGGTAATATCTCCGCCCCTGGCGGCGGCGATTTCCCTGATCAGATGTTCTGTTTCCGTGCATCTGGCGCAGCCAGGGCCGAATATCCTGATTTCCATGATCTGCCTCCTGTCGGTTCGGAGTGTTCTGCATCTGCGGAACGGAACCGGAGCAAAGCGCTCATAAGATATGGGGACCGAGGAAGTTGAACAGCCAGCCCGTCAGGGTGAAGATCACCCACAGGTAGCCGATGAAGGCAGCCTGCAGCCTGAAGGTCATAATCCGGCGCAGCATCATCACTTCCGGGATGCTGGCCGCTACGGCGCTCATGCAGAATGCCATCGTCGTTCCGACAGGCAGGCCCTTGACCAGCAGACTTTCCATGACCGGCACGATGCCCGTCACATTTGAATAGAGGGGAATGCCCACCAGCACGGCAGCGGGAACCGACCACCATTCACCGGTGCCGAGGTGTTCCGCAAACCAGTTTTCCGGCACAAGGCCGTGCAGCGCCGCGCCGGCGCCCACGCCGATGATGACCCACTTCCAGACGCGCCTGAAGATGGAAACCGTTTCTCCATACGCGAAGATATGCCGCTGTCTGATGGTCAGCTTCCGCGCCTGCCCGCTTTCGCTGACATACTGCGGGGCGGGCGCGCTGTTCATGGCTTCCATGATGAACGGCTGCAGCCAGCGTTCCGCCCTTATGCTGTCCATGACAAAGCCGCCGATGACGCCCGCCGTCATGCCCACCGCCACATATACTGCCGTGAATTTCCAGCCGAGCAGCCCCCACAGCAGCGCCACGGCAATTTCATTGATCAGCGGCGAGGTTATGAGAAATGACATGGTGATGCCCATGGGGATGCGGGCCGCGGCAAAGCCGAGAAAAAGCGGGATACCGGAGCAGGAACAGAAAGGCGTGATCGAGCCGAACAGCGCGCCGAGAAAACAGCCGAGGCCGCGCCGCTTCCCGGCAAGCCGGTCACGTACCCGCTCGATGTTCAGCGAGGCGCGCATCCAGGCGATGATGTATATCAGCGCCGCCAGCAGCAGAAGAATCTTCACCGTATCATAGATGAAAAATTCCAGCGCGGCGCCCAGGCGCGATTCCGGAGCCATGCCGAGCAACCCGAAAACAAGCCGGTGCGCGACCGGGAGAATGCGGCTGTAAGCCAGCCACCAGAAGACGGCCAGGATCGTCATTGCTGCCAGATATGTGATGTTCCAGCCCCTGGGGCTTTTCGGATGAGCCTTTGACCCGGTCCCGGAACAGCAGGCCGTGCCGCTTGTGTTCATGGATGCCTCTCCTCTTATCATATCAATAGATGTTGAACAGTTGATATTTTTGTCGAAAAAAAATGTTCTCTCTCAATCAAGCCGTCTGGGCAGAATATGCCTCGCCGGGCTTGCGTCCCTGAATCTCTGGCAGGCCTCCGGGTTGCCGGAACAGCATTCTTCCGTGAGATAGGCCACAATTTCGAGCATAAGCGGAATATTGGCCTTGTAGCGCATGAAGCGCCCCTCACGCTCCACATCCACCAGCCCGCTATGCACAATGGCCTTGAGGTGGAAGGAAAGATTGGTGGAAGGTATGCCAAGCTCCCTGGCGATATCGCCTTGCACAAGGCCGCCAGGCGCGTATCTGACCAGCAGCCGGAATATGTCCAGCCGGACATCGGAGGAAAGCGCCTCAAAAATTTTGCTGGCCTGGTTCGTCTGCATGGATTGATAATTCAACATCAGTTGATATATGTCAAGCCGTCATGTCTCCGGAACATGCTTTTTTCTGGCATAAGCTCCGGTCTGGCTGTAAGCTGAATCCGGACACCGGCGGCAGGAGCGCGCCGGATTCACGGCTCTCCGGCAGGATTCGGGACAAGGCGCCATCCAGAGCATTCCGCTGCTGAAATGCCCTGCGGAGTGAGCAGGGCGAGACTCCTGCGCGCGCCGCCTTCCCCGGTGCCGCCGCAATTCGCCTGCGGCGTCAGGCCCCGGCTCCAGACGTGAACCGGCGGGCGGAACACAGGAGCCGGCCGGCAGGCCTGTTCAGGCGCAAAGCGCTCTCGCGGAATTGCGACCGGCCTTGACCGCTGACGGAACGGCGGCCGTGACGCCGGAAAGGGCAGACGGGGAGAACGCCCTGACGCAAAGCGGGAGAGAACGGATCATGCTTCCATCCGCAGCCGCCTCTTCCCGCAGGGGAGAGGCCGCGCAGAAGGCGCTCCCATCGGCGCCGTCATCCTGTCGGGAACTCTTTTCCCCCTGGGGGGAGGTTTCAGGTCATGAAGGAAATTCTCATGAAAGGCTCCACGGTGGGCAGGCTCAACTCCCCGTGGGAGCGCGTGCTGCATCTCGCCTCGCGGCGCGCCTTCCGGAAAGGGCAGACCATTGATATCGGCGCGGGCATGAAGGAAGACGGCAGGCCCTGCTTTTACTACATCCTGTCCGGGCGGATACGGCTTTCCTATGTGGGGCGGGGCGGAGAAGAGCGTACCATTCTGTACGCGGGGCCGGGTTCGCTGATGAACGTGCCCTCCGTGGTGGCTGACGATGTGAAAAATACCGTGGTTACCTGCATGGAGGCCGCCGAAGTGGCGTTGTTCGACGCGGCGATCCTGACGGATACGCGCTTTGCGGCGGAACATCCCGATCTGATGATCAATCTGGTGCAGTCGTTGTGCGTGCATCTGGTCATCCACTCCCAGCGCCTTGCGGAGCAGGCTCTTGCGGATTCCCTTTCGCAGGTGTGCCGTGTGGTGTGCGAACTGGCGGAACGCCACGGAGGAAGCGACCGTTTCGCTCCGGGCATGACGCAGCAGGAACTGGCGCTGCTGCTGGGCATGCACCGCACCACACTGACCCGCATCCTGTGCCGCCTGCGGGAGATGAACGTGCTGGGCAGGTTCACCCGGCACGAACTGCGCATCCTTGATCGCGTCCGGCTGGAGGAACTGGCCGGAAAAGTCTAGAGCGTCTTGTCATTGAAAGGCTCTGTCATGGAATGGTGTTGAACACAGCAAGGCGCGCTGCGGAGAGGGAGAGCAGAGATGGGCCGCGCTCCGCTCAACCCCGGCAGATATTTTCAGATGCGAAACGCTCCAGGGATGTGTTCAGCGCGATACGCGCGGCCTTGCGTTCAGCGTTCGGGCGGTCTGTAGAGATAGACGCCCCCTCCGGGGCGCTGCTGGGGCCGCATGCCGGGGAAGTGCAGGGGCGGGCGCGGGGCAGGAGGCCTCTGGAAACCGGGATCGGGGCGGAATCCCGGCATGTGGGGAGGACGCGGCGGCATGGGCCGATCCGGCCGGGGTCTGTCGGGGAAGGGCCGTCCCGGATGGTGGGGCGGATACCCGGGCTGGGGCCGCATGCCGGGGAAGAGCAGGGGCGGGCGTGGAGCAGGCGGCCTCTGGAAGCCGGGATCGGGATGCAGGCCCGGCCTGTCAGGGCGCGGCCAGACGGGATGAGGCCCTCCGGGGTACGGACCCGGCGCGGGAAGAGCGGGGCGGGGGGGAGGCGGAACGTCCCGCGCGGGCGCGGGAGCGGCGGACAGCAGCGCCGCGCCCAGCAGAAGACAGCGGCATGTTTGTTTCAGGATTCTTTTCACGATTCCTTCCGTGAGTTCGTTGGCCTGTTTCGACAGCGGGTTTCATCATACGCCCCCCGGCCGGAGGAAGCAATCGGCGGCGCGGCGGGAACACGACATGCGAAACGTGAAAAAAAATACAAAAAATGACGCAAACGCACTATTTGAACCTCCGCGAAAAGTCCATAAGCGATATCAGATCCGGAAAGAAAGCGAGGAGGTTTTCTTATGGAATATCCCGTGGATATCAGTTCCACGACGCACGAAACCGATGTGCTCGTCCTGGGCGCGGGCGCGTCCGGCTGCGGCGCGGCCCTTGCCGCGGGCGGCAGGGGCGTCCGCGTTCTGCTGGCGGACAAGGGAAAGCTGGAGAGCTGCGGTTCGCTCGGCGGCGGCAATGATCATTTCATGGCCGTGCTGAATACCGGCGCGCCCGGCGACGACGCGGAAACAGCCATCCGTTTTTACTGCACGCCCATGACCGGGTACACCCCCGCGCAGGTGACGCAGTGGCTGGAAACCATGCCGAAGATGATCGCCATGCTCAAGGGCCTGGATATCGAATTTCTGCACAATCCGGACGGTTCCTTCTACCGCACCACCGGATTCGGCCAGCCCGGGAGCTGGTGGACGCACATCAACAACGGCAAATACATCAAGCGGCGTCTGGGCGGACTGATCCGCTCGCGGGGCGTGGATGTTCTGGAATATTTCCAGTGCACGCGGCTGCTGGTCCGGGAAGGGCGCGTCATCGGCGCGGCGGGCTTCAACGTGCTGGACGGGGGCTTTCACGTCATCCGCGCCCGGGCCGTGGTGCTGGCGCTGGGCAGGCTGGCGGGCCGCGTGACGGTCAATTCCTCCCTCAACGCCTTCAACAGCGCGTTTTCCCCCTTCATTACCGGGAGCCAGATCGCGCTGGGCTATGAGGCAGGGGCGGAAATCATCACTCTGGACACCGAGCAGGAAGCCACGCTGATTCCCAAGGGCTGGGGCTGCCCCGGCATGAACGGCATCACGTCCAGCGGCGCAAGGGCCGTCAACGCTCTGGGCGAGCGCTACATGGCCAGATACCATCCCATGATGGAAGTCGGGCCGCGCTGCCTGCTGGTGCAGGGCACCGCGCGGGAGCAGGCGGAAGGCAACGGCCCGCCCTTTATGCTGGATCTCACCCATATCGACAGGGATATTCTGCATCACCTCCAGCATGACAGCATGCCCGGCGACAAGGAAACCTGGAACGACTACTGCGAACAGGCAGGCATTGATTTCAGCGCCAGACCCATGGAAGTGGAGCTTTCGGAAATCTACGTCAACGGAGTCATGTACCTGAAGGACAACTTTGAAACCCGCGCGGTCAGGGGACTGTTCGGCGGGAGCATGTTCCACGACTTTTCCGGCTCCATCTGCAGCGGGCATATCGCCGGAGGCCATGCCGCCGCCTTCTGCGCGGGACAGGAAGCTCCCGCCGCGGACGAAGCCGGGCTTGCGGAGGAGCTGGAAGCGGAAAAGGCGCGCGTGTTCCGTCCCCTGCATGTGCGGGACGGCATCCGGCAGGAGAAGTTCGAGGCCGCCATCCGCCAGGTGATGAATTATTACATGGGCTATGTGCGCAGCGGCAGGAGCATGGAAACCGCGCTGGCCAAACTGGCCCTTGTGGAATCGAAAACCGGCGAGGTCATGGCCGCGAACCTGCATGAGCTGATGCGCGCGCATGAGTCCTTCCACCTGCTGCGCACCTGCATCCTCACCACCATGGCGTCGCTGGAGCGCAGGGAAACCCGCTTTGTCTGCCGCCGTTCCGATTACCCCGAAGCCGATCCTTCCTATGACGACCGGCTGCTCGTCGTGTGCCGCAGGGACGGCGCCCCGTGTTGCGAGTGGCGCAGGGCGGGCTGAACCGGGGTTCCGCCCCGTATCCCGCCGGGGACGATAATCGCCCCCCCCCCGCGAGTCATGATGGCAGTTCCCCAGCCGCCGGAGGCGCGAGCGAGCCGGACGTGGACACATGCTCTCGCCCATGTGGAACATGGGCGCTCTTGAGCGGGTCTGCTTCCGCAAATCCGGGATGCCTTTCCCGTCTTCGCGTCAGCGGCGTTCCCCGTGAAGCTCCCTTCCGCCGGAGAGCTGCAAGGATTCAATTTTTACCCGCAAGGAGCCGGAGATGCCTCCCGTTTTCAGCAAGGAAACCAGAAAAGTATATGTCCGCAATGACGGACGCGCCGGGCAGGGCCGCACCTCGCCCTGCGAGAACAGATGCCCCCTGGGCAACCCCATCCAGAAGATGGAGCGCGCCGTTGCGGAGGGCGACCCTTCCCTCGCGCTGTATCTGCTGCGCGCGTGCAATCCCTTTCCCGGCGTGACGGGCCGCGTGTGCCCGCACCCCTGCGAGGAAGCGTGCAACCGCGGACAGTATGACGAGGCGATTTCCATCCGCGCGCTGGAGCGTTTTGCGGCGGACGCGGGAGCGGCGGGCCTGAAGCGGCTGTCGCCCCTGCCGCCCAGCGGCAGACGGATAGCGGTGGTCGGCTCCGGCCCGGCCGGTTTGAGCTGCGCCTGGTTCTCCGCCCTGCTCGGGCATGAGGTGACGGTATTCGAGGCCGCGCCCGTGGCGGGCGGCGTGCCGCGCCAGTCCATTCCGGATTTCCGCCTGCCCAAGGACGTGGCGGATCGGGAGCTGGGGCACATTCTCGATCTCGGCGTCAGGGTGCTGACCAATACCGAAGTGGGGCGCGACGTCAGCCTGCGGGAGATCATGGAACGCCATGACGCCTGCCTGCTCGCCGTGGGCAGCCGCAGGGAGCGGATGCTGTCCATTCCCGGCATCGGGCATGCCCTGCCCGCCGTCTCCTTTTTGCGCGAAGCCAACCTTTCGCGTCGGAGTCTGGCCGGTAAAAGGGTCGTCATTCTCGGCGGCGGCGGGGTGGCCTTTGACTGCGCCTTTACCGCGCGTCGTCTGGGGGCGGAGAGCGTCAGCCTGATCTGTCCGGAAACGCGGGACGCCGTGCGCGTGCCGCGGGCGGAAGTGGAGCAGGCGGATGATGAGGGCGTTGTTCTGCACGCCGGATATCTGGCGGCTGCCGTCGAATGCGGGGAAGGGAACGTCGTGCGCGCCGTGACGGCGGATGCCGTGTCATCCTTCTCCTTTGACGAGGCGGGAACGCTGCGCGCCGAATTTGTGCCCGGCGGCAGGCTGCGCGTGGAGGCCGATGTGGTCATCTGCGCCAGCGGCCTGCTGCCCGACCTTTCCCTGCTTGAAGGGGAGGGCGGCCTTCCCGGTGTGGAAAGAACCCCGCGCGGCTGTGTGAAGACCCTGCACAGCGCCGCGTCCCTGCCCGGCCTGTTCGCGGCCGGGGAGTGCGCCAGCGGCCCCTCCCTGGTGGCGTCCGCCATTGCCGGAGGCCGCGCCGCCGCCTTTGACATCCACGCATGGCTGAACGGAGAGGAGGCCGGACGGCCCCTTGACGTGCGGGTGGACGAGGAAGGGCGTCTTGCGCTGGAGCGGCCGGAAGCGAAGGCGGTTCCGCATGAGGTGGAGTTCGGGGAGATCGTCAATATCGTCCACCATGCGAAGGCCCCGCGGAACCGCTCCGCGGCTCTCGCATCGCGCGGCGCATGGCTGGCCTTCGAGGAACTGGACGGGGGCCTTGCGCCGGAAGCGGCGCGGGCCGAAGCGGAACGCTGCCTGCACTGCGGGCACTGTCAGGCCTGCGGCGAGTGCGTGGCAAGCTGTCCCGGGCTGATACTCAAGGCCGGGGACGGCGCGCCGGAAGTGGCCTACCCGGACGAGTGCTGGCACTGCGGCTGCTGCCGTCTGGCCTGCCCCGGCGCGTGCATTTCCTTCAGGTTCCCCCTGCATACCTTTCTGTAGCCCACACGCCCCGTCCCTGCCGGACGGGGCGAACATACAAAGGAGAGAGTCATGAGAAAGCTGATCCCCTGCCTGCTGGCCGCGTTGATCTGCCTGCCCGGCATGGCCGCCCCCGAAGCGGCCCGCGCCGCCGACGCGGAATATGTACTGAGCCTCAACCTGCCCATTCCCCCCATTCACAACCGCTGGAACCATGCGCTCAAGCCGTGGATCGCGGAACTGGAAAAGCGCAGCGGCGGGCGCATCAGGGTGGAGCCGTATTTTGCCGAGGCCCTGAGCAAGGAGGCCGAAGCCTTCGAGTCCGTGAAAATCGGCGTGGCCGACATGGCCGAGTTCAGCTTTGACGTGGCGGTGGGGCAGTTCCCCTTCCATGAGCGCGTGTTCACCACCGTAAGCCCCGGCGTCTCCATGGAGGACCCCACCTCCTTCGTGCTGGCGATTCAGGATTCCTTCCCCGAAGTGAAAAGGGAATTCGAGGGCGTGAAGGTGCTGTTCGTCCATGCCCAGACCATCGGCATGGTCATCGGCAGCAAGGAACCCATCCGCACGCTGGAAGATTTCAAGGGCCGGAAAATCAACGTGCTGGGAGATTATCAGGTGGCCCGGAAGGTCGGCGCGCTCGGCGCTTCCGTGGTCAGCATGCCGCTGGCGGACGTGTTCACCAGCATGCAGCAGGGCGTGATCGACGCGGCGACCGTGGATTATGACCTGCTGGTATCCCGCCGTCTGGGCGACGTGATAAAGCACATCACCCCTGTTCAGACCACCTGCTTCGTCTTCTGCGTGGTCATGAATCAGGACGTGTACGACAGCATGCCCGAAGACCTGCGGCAGGTCATCGACAGCGTATCCGGCGAGTACGGGCGCAGGGTGTTCTCCGACTTCTGGAACACGCTGCCGTATCAGAGTCTTGATGTGTGGCTGAACGAGATGGGCGGCGAACTGCATGTGCTGACGGATGCGGAGTACGCCGAAATCGACAGGCGCGTCGAACCGGTGACTGCGGAATGGGCGGAGATCACGGGCAGGGCGGGCTATCCCGGCGAAGCCATGGCCGCGCGCATCCGCGAGCTGGTGCCGACGTACGCCAGGCCGTGGAAGGACAGCCGCTCCATGGAAATTTTCACGCAGCGCGGCGGCAGATAGAGCATTTCGCTTGTGAAATGCTTTACGGAGTCGAGCGGGGCGAGACTGAAGCCGCGCCGCCCCCTCTTCTCCGGTGTCGCCGCAATTCACTTGCGGCGTATGGCTCCGGCGGCGGCGTGAAACCTGCGGACCGGAACATGGGGTCCTGACCGGCAGATATTTTCAACGGCAAAATGCTCCGGGACATTTCGCCACAGGAATGCTCCGCGGAGCCGGGCGGGGGCGCCGCAAGGCCCCCCGGCCCGCGCCGCCGCAAGTGAATTGCGGCGTGAAGCCCCGGCTTCAGGCGTAAAACCTGTTTCAAAAGGAAAGAGATATGGAAAATTCCCGCGCCGCCGGCTCCTCTCCGGAACCGGCCCTTCCCGGCCTGCTGGACAGGGCCGCGCGTTTTCTCGGCCCGGCGGAAAAGCTGTCTTCCTTCCTCAGCGCGGCGGGCATGGCCGTGTTCATGCTCATGGTCGCGCTCACCTTTGCGGACGTGTTTCTGCGCTACATGCTCGGCAGATCCATGCCCGGCACCGTGGAACTGACCGAACTGCTCATGGTGATCGTGGTCTTTTCCTCCATTGCGGCCACGCAGTGGCAGAAGAGCCATGTGACCATGGACATACTCACCTCCCGGCTGCGCGAGCCGTCCCGCGCGCTGCTTGAGGCGGTGACGGGACTGTGGTCCGTGGTCATTGCGCTGCTTTGCGCGTGGACGACATACGGCTACGGCGCGAAAACCTCATCCGTCACGCTGGTGCTGCGGATTCCGCTGGAACCTTTCATCTATTTCGCGTGCTTCGGGTTCTGTCTGCTGGCTCTGGCGCTTCTGGCCCAGTTTTTCGAGCGCGCGGCCGAGGCCGCGCGTCTGAACGGGGCCGCCCGCGCGCTGTCGGCCCTTGCCCTTGGCGTGGCCGGCATTGTTCTCATGTGGTATCTGGCCACGCACAGGATTCCCGGCATGTCCAGCGTGGCGGTGGGCGTCGTCGGACTGGCCGTGCTGTTTGCGCTCTTCTTTCTGGGGGTTCCCGTGGCCTTCGCCCTGATCGCCACGGGGCTGGCGTTCATCGGGCAGCTCAAGGGCATCCCGGCTTCCTTCGGCACCACGGGCAAGGCGCTGTACGCCACGGCGGGCAGTTACGCCTGGGCGCCGCTGATGTTCTTCATGCTCATGGGCTACCTGTGCTTTTACGCGCGCTTCGGGGAGGATATCTACAACTGCGCCCGCAAATGGATGGGACACCTGCGCGGCGGGCTGGCCATGGGCAGCGTGGTGGCCTGCGCCCTGTTCGGGGCCGTGGTGGGGGACACCCTTTCCGGCGCCATCGCCATGGCCGCCATCGCCCTGCCGGAAATGCGCAGATACCGGTATGACGATACCCTCGCCGTGGGCACGCTGGCCTGTTCCGGCACCATCGGCTGCCTCATTCCGCCCAGCACCACCTTCATCATCTACGGCGTCCTTGCCCAGCAGTCCATCGGCGATCTGTTCATCGCGGGCATCATTCCCGGCATCGTGTGCATGATCTGCTTCATGCTGGCCGTGTGGGCGCTGGTGTTCCGCAGGCCGGAACTCGCGCCGCGCCTGCCCCGTTCCCCCATGCCGGAACGACTGGCCTCCCTGAAATCCGGCCTGCCGATCATGCTCATTTTCATCCTGGTCATCGGCGGGATTTACGGCGGGGTGTTCACCGCCACCGAAGGCGGCGGCATAGGCGCATGCGGCACGCTGATTCTGGCCCTGCTCATGCGCCGCCTGAGCCTGAAGGATTTTCTTCATACGCTCAGGGATTCCGCCAAGTACATTTCCATGTGCTTTACCGTGCTGTGCGGGGCCATCGTGCTCAGCTACTTCATGGCCATGACGCGCATCCCCATGGTGCTGGCCAATTCCATCGCCGCCATGAACCTGCCGCCCATGCTCGTGATGCTGGCCATTGTGCTGGTCTTTCTTGTTCTGGGCTGCTTTCTGCCGTCCATGCCGCTGCTGCTCATCTGCGTGCCCATTTTCGTGCCCATCGCCAAGGTGTTCGGCTGGGATCTGATCTGGTTCGGCGTGATCATCGTCATTCTCGACAACATGGCTTCCATCACGCCTCCGTTCGGCATCAACCTCTTCGTCATGAAAGAGGTGGGGGCCGTTCCGCTGGGCACGATGTACCGGGCGGCCGTTCCCTTTGTCGCGGCGCTGCTCGTGTGCCTTGCGGTCATCGTCGCCTTTCCTTCCCTGTCCACGCTGCTGCCTGCGCTGATGAAGGGATAGCCCTTCACCCTGAGGCCGCGCAAAACCCGGACGGGGCGGAATTCCGCCCCGTCCGGGGCATCGCTTCCTTTCGGCGCGTTTTGCTCTCGAACATATCCGCCGGCCAGGCCCCATGCTCCGGCCCGCAGGTTCCACGCCGCCGGAGCCATACGCCGCAAGTGAATTGCGGCGACACCGGAGAAGGGGCGCGGCGCGGCTTCAGTCTCGCTCCGTCTGGCTCCGGGAGCGGTTTCAAAACGAAAATGTCTAGCGCGGGGGCAGGCCGCCCTGCCCGGCCAGCCAGCGGATGAACGCCGGAAAATGCCGTTCCAGCAGCATGCGGGCATTGTCTTCCGCCAGCCGGTAGGCGCGTTCGGTGTTCCTGCCCGTGCCGCCCCAGTGTTTCATGCAGGATTCCACGGGCAGGTGAGCGGCCCGCAGACCGTGCGCGTACATGCTCCGGAACCAGGCGACGCCCGTATCCAGCGTGACCTCGCCTTCCCGCGCCCTGTCTCCGCAGGGGGAGAAGGCTCCCGGCGGAAGCGCGCCGCCGAGGGGGACGGTCAGGGGGCGGGTCTGCGCCAGATCGATGAGGCAGGCCCATTCATTGACGCGGCATTCCGGCAGGGGCCAGGAGCAGACGGAAAAGGACGCGTCGTAGGGGCGCGTGAACATGCCGCGTTTCCGCGCCTCGCCGTACAGCTCCTGAAGGCGCGCCGGGCCGGACGGCCCGGCGAACAGGGGCCGGTATTCCTCGAAATGTTCCGGCGCGCAGGCCGGGAGGTCAAAAAGATCGCGCATGAGGGCCGCGTTTCCGGCCGGACAGTTCCAGCACTGGCCGATCCGGCCCGCGGCGAAGGGGGCGCGGCCCTGTTCCCGCTCTTCCCGCTGCGCCGCGTCCAGCAGCGCGCCGAGAACGTCCCGGAAGATGAACACGTCGTTGTGCAGGAGCAGCAGATGACGCGCGCCGCTGTTCTCGAACGCGGCCTGATAGCGGATGCCCAGCCGGTAGGCGCGGTCGTTCAGCCGGGCCGGGTCCGGGGCCTTGAGATCAAGCCAGTGACCCGGCTGGAAGAGCGCGCAGGGCCGCCCCAGCTCCTCGCTCACATAGCGGGAAAGCAGCATGGGATCGAGACGGTCGTATCTTGATCCGAACGGTTCGTACTGCAGATGGATCACGCCCAGCCGCGTTCCCGCATACCTGATCAGCGAAAGCACGGAGAGGGCCGTCTGCCATGGCTTGGCGAAGATGTTCAGGGCCGCGTCGGCCTTCGGCGTTCCCGCCGGAAACGGAGCGGACCGGAGCGGGCCGCTCATGCCGTGCGCACGGTAACGCCGCGCCCGGCCATATAGCGTTTGAGTCCGGGGATATCGTATTCCCCGTAGTGGACCATGGAGGCGATCAGCGCGGCTGAGGCATGGCCTTCGGTCACCGCTTCCACCAGATGTTCCGGCTTGCCCGCTCCGCCCGATGCGATGACGGGTACGCCCACGGCGTCGGCAATCATCCTGGTCAGGGTCAGCTCATAGCCTGCCTTCGTGCCGTCCGCGTCAATGGAATTGATGCAGAATTCGCCCGCGCCGAGACTTTCGCAGCGCCTGGCCCAGGCCAGGGCATCCAGCCCGGTGGGCGTGCGTCCGCCGTGGATGACGATTTCATAGCCGGAAGGCTGGCCCGGATTCTCTCCCACCCTTTTCACGTCCATGCCCACCACCACGGCCTGCGAACCGAAGGCCAGAGCCCCCTGTGAAATGAGTCCGGGGTTTCCGACCGCGGCGGAATTGAGCGAAATCTTTTCCGCCCCGGCCAGCAGCACGGCCCGCATGTCCTCCACGCTGGAAATGCCGCCGCCCACGGAGAAGGGAATAAAGATTTCCCTCGCCACGCGCTCCACCACATCGAGAAAGATGCCCCGCCCCTCGGCGGAGGCGGTGATGTCGTAAAAGACGATTTCGTCCGCGCCTTCCTCATAGTAGCGGCGGGCCGTGGCCACGGGGTCGCCTATATCTTCGTTGCCCGTGAATTTCACGCCCTTCGTCAGGCGGCCGTTGCGCACGTCCAGGCAGGGAATGAGCCGTTTACAGAGTGAACCGGGCATGGCGGGCCTCACAGTCGGCATGGCAGTAGTCGTAAAAATTGCGCAGCAGGCGCAGACCGGCGGGGCCGCTTTTTTCCGGGTGGAACTGGGCGGCCCACAGCCCCGGACGGCCGAACACGGCGGCGAACTCGCTTCCGTAGCGGCAGGAGGCCAGCGTCAGCGCGGGATCGGGTTCGGGATAATAGCTGTGGACGAAATAAAAGGGCGTGCCGTCCTCGATGCCGTCGAACAGGGGACAGTCTGCCTGTCTGACATGCAGGGCGTTCCAGCCCATGTGCGGAATGCGCAGCGGCTCGCCGCCGTCGGTCAGGGCGGGGTCGAAGCGGCGGCAGAACCCGGGCAGGATGCCCAGGGTTTCGGTATCGTTTTCCTCGCTGCGCTCAAGAAGAATCTGACAGCCGAGGCAGACGCCGAGCAGCGGCTTGCCGGAAGCCGTGAGGGAGCGCAGCAGGGCGTCGAGCCCGGTGGCGCGCAGATGGCCCATGGCCTGTCCTGCCGCGCCGACGCCGGGGAAGATGATGCCGGAGGCGGAGGCGAGATCGGCGGGGGAGGAAGTGACGCGGGCGGGAAGGGAAAGGGAGGAAAGGGCGCGCAGAACGCTGGTCTGGTTGCCTGCCCTGTAGTCAAGAATGGCCAGCATGAGGAGAACCTTTGGCTGGAGTGGAGAAAAGAGACATATAACGCGCGGCGGCGGCACCTGGCAAGGGGCGGGGCGGCCCGGAGGCCGCCGCGCGTTCCGGAAAAGGAACCGGGCATCCGGCGAAATCGCCGGATGCCCGGAAGACATGAGCCGGAGCGGGCCGGATGACAGCGTGATGCTGAGAGTAACCTTGCAGGTCGGCGGTTTCCGGTCCGTTCCGGACGGAACGGGCGGTTACGCCGCGATGTAGTCGTACAGTTCCTGCGCGCTGGAGTTGTTGGGGTTGGCGGCCAGCACCTCGCTCAGATATCTGCGCGCCTCGTCCCGGCGGTCGAGGGACACCAGGCAGCCCGCAAGGGTGATGCGGGTGTTTTCCTCATTGGTCGCTTCCAGGCTGGCGGAGAGATAGGGAAGAATCTCCTCCACGCGGCGCAGGGCATAGCCTTCCTTCACCAGACAGCCCAGAGCCACGGCATTGGCCGGGTTGATGTCCAGAGCGCGGCTGAACAGGGAGAACGCCTTCTCGTGATCGTTCTGGTTCATGTGCACCAGCCCCAGTCCGGTCAGGGCCTTGTCGCTTTCCTGAATGGTCGCGGCCTTGCTGTAGTTGGTCAGCGCGCCGTCCATGTCGCCGCGCTGCATGGCGATGGTGGCCAGTCCCATGTAGGGATCGGACTGATCCTCGCCGCTCGCGGCGGCCTTGGTGTAATAGTCTTCGGCTTTGTCCAGTTCACCCATGAACAGGTAGCATTCGCCGAGTTCCTTATTGATTTCGTAGTCCAGATGGTTGCTCATGGTGTACCCCTTGAGGTGATGAAATATGCGCTTTGCGGCGGAAAGCCGCTCCGCGCGCAGACCTATGCACGATGCATGCCTTTATTTTTTTATTGAATAATTACATATTGTTATATGTTTATCCGAAAGGCGCGCGGAAAATTTTGTCAGGTTTCCGACGCCCGCCGCGGCGCGGCTCGGCGGAAAAAAATGCCGCCGCGCCGGAAGCGCTGCGCATGCTTCCGATCTTGTGAAGGCGGCGGCTTGAAGCTAGGATACGCCGTTCAACCATCCACACCCGGAGTGTTCATGTCCCTGAAACAGCGTCTGGGGTTCGAGGCCGAGCCCCTGTATCTTATGGACGGCACGGCCTTTCTGTACCGCGGCTTTTTCGCCAACGCCAACATGTCCCGTTCCGACGGCCTGCCCACGGGCGCGCTGTACATCGTGGGCCGGGTGCTGCTCAGGCTGTTCAGGGAGGAGCAGCCGGAATATTTCGCCTTCATTCTTGACGGCCCCGGCAGGCACTTCCGCCATGAGCTTCTGCCCACCTACAAGGCCAACCGTCCCGCCGCCCCGGAGGGACTGGTGGCGCAGATCGAGCCGATGAAGCGCATGGTTGCCTCCTTCGGGCTGCGCTGCATCGTTTCGGAGGGCTGCGAGGCGGACGACTGCATCGCCTCCCTTGCCGCGCGCGGCAGGGACGAGCGGCCCGTGGTGATCATCGGCATGGACAAGGACCTGCGCCAGTGCCTTGCCCCCGATGTGGTGCTGTGGGATCCGGCCTCGCGCGAGGAGAAGCTGATAACGCTTGAGTCCTTCCGGGAGCAGACCGGACTGGAGCCTTCGCAGTGGCCCGACGTGCAGGCCCTGATCGGCGATTCCAGCGACAATGTGCCCGGCGTGCGCGGCATCGGGGAAAAGACGGCGGAAAAGCTGTTCCGCGACTTTCCCAGTCTGGAGTATCTGCGCGATCACATGGCCGAGGTGCCGCCCGCCGTGCGCAGAAAACTGGAGGGCAACGAGGAGGCCATGTTCCTGTACCGGGAACTGACGCGGCTGAACACGTCGTGCTGTGCCGGCGTGTCCATGGAGGATCTCAGGGTGCGCCCCCTGCCGGGGGAACGCCCCGGGCAGATGGCCCTGAGTTTTCTGCGCGAGTATGAAATGGGTTCCCTGCAGCGGGAGCTTTCCGGGCTGGTGCAGCGGGGGCTGGTGAACACGGAGGGGAACGCCGGGGAGGAGCGGAGCGTCCCCGGGGCGGCCCGGGAACAGCTCTCCCTGCTGGGCGGCCCGGAGCGCCGTTCTCCCGAACTGCCCCGCGTCCGGAGCATTGCGGAGCTTCCCTCCTGCGAGGGCGCTCCGGCGGCGCTGGTTCCGCCCCCGTTTTCCGTGCTTTCCGCCCGGCGGGACTGCCGTTCTCTGGTTGTGGCCGTGCGCGGCGGGGATGCCGGGGCCGGAGGCGTGCGGGAAGTGCTGTACGACGGCCCCCATGCCGATCTGGCCGCATGGGCCGCCCGCGCCGCCGCAATCGCCGTGCCGGACGTGAAGAGACTGCTGCGCGAGGAGGCGGCCTGGAAAGACATTCCCTCCTCCCTGTGGTTCGATCTGGGGCTGGCGGCCTACCTTCTGGCTCCGGAAGACCGCGATTACAGCTGGCCGAGGCTGTCCGCGCAATATGCGGAAAAAAGCGGACTGGACCCGGAGCGGCCGGGAACGCTGGCCCTGGGGCTGCATGACGAGCTGAAGGGACGGCTGGCGCAGGCCGATCTGGAGCGCCTGCTTCTGACCATCGAGCAGCCGCTGACCGCCGTGCTGGCGGAGATGGAGGAAACGGGCGTGCGCGCGGACATGGACGCGCTGGACGGCTTTCTGCGGGAAGTGCAGCGCGATCTCGACAGACTCACCGCCGATATCTACGAAGCTGCGGGCGGCCCCTTCAATATCCGTTCCGCCCAGCAGATGGGGGAGGTGCTGTTCAGGCGCCTGGGCCTGCCCACGCCGAAATCCACCAGGGGCGGGCAGGCTTCCACATCGCAGGATGTGCTGGAAAAACTCTCCGGCCGCCATTCCGTCGTGGACAGGCTGCTGGAATTCCGCAAGCTGGAGAAGATGCGCTCCACCTATCTGGAGCCTCTGCCCCGTCACGCCGGGCCGGACGGACGCATCCACACCACCTTCAACCAGACGGCCACGGCCACGGGGCGTTTGTCGTCCAGCAATCCCAACCTCCAGAATATTCCCGTGCGGGGGGAGATGGGGCGCAGAATGCGTTCCTGTTTCATCGCCGGGCCGGGGAATGTCCTCGTTTCCGCCGACTATTCGCAGATCGAGCTGCGCGTGCTGGCCCACTATTCGCAGGACCCCACGCTGCTGGCGGCCTTCCGCGGCGGAGAGGATATCCATACCAGAACGGCGGCGCTGCTCAACGATATCGAGCCTTCGGCAGTCACGCCGGATCAGCGGCGCGGGGCCAAGACCATCAATTTCGGGCTGATTTACGGCATGGGCGCGCGCAAACTGGCGGGAGAACTGGGCATTTCCCTGGCGGAGGCCCGCGGGTTCATGGAGCGCTACTTTGCCCGCTTCGCCCATATCAAGGAGTTTTACGACAAGGTGGAGGAAGAGGCCCGGAAGCTGGGCTATGTCACGACAATGGCGGATCGCCGCCGCCCCCTGCCGGACATGCGCTCCCAGAGTGCGCAATCCCGCGCGCTGGCGGAACGCCAGGCGGTGAACACCCTGATTCAGGGCAGCGCGGCGGACATCATCAAGCTGGCCATGCTGGCCGTGCACGAGGATGCCGTGCTGCGCTCCCTCTCCGCCCGGCTCATCCTTCAGGTTCATGACGAGCTTCTGCTGGAAGTGCCGGAACAGCACGGCCATGAGGCCGGAGAACGCCTTGCCGCGCTGATGGGCGACCTGAAGGGGAAGGGCGTGCGTCTGGATGTTCCCCTTGTGGTGGACTGGGGCGCGGCGCGCGACTGGGGTGCCGCGCACTGAGGGCGGGGCTTTGCGCCGCAGGTGAATTGCGGCGGCGCGGCCGCCGCGGATGAGCCTGACACGGGATGTGAAGCGGCGTGTGCCGGGGAGTGCGGGAGAGGGGGCAATCCGCACGATCCCTGTCCGTCGGCTGCTTCAGTCAGCCGGCGGATGGGGCGGCTGTGGATTGAGACATCGGCGCTGCCGTCCGGTCAGGTTCATTTTCCCCTGATGGGGGCATTTCAAACCATAAAGGAATTTCTGATGAAGATAGTGATAATCGGTTCCGGCTATGTGGGGCTGGTGACGGCTGCGTGTTTTTCCGAGGTGGGGCTTGACGTCTGGTGCGCGGATGTGGACGAGGCCAGGGTTGAACGGCTCAGGCGGGGGGAATGCCCGATTTTCGAGCCGGGCCTGCCGGAACTGCTGTCGCGCAACCTTCAGGCGGGCAGACTGCATTTCGTGACCTCGGCGGCCGAGTGCGTCGAGGGCGCGGAGGCCGTCTTCATCGCCGTGGGGACGCCCGAAGGGGAGGATGGCCGCGCGGATGTCAGCCATGTGCTGGAGGCCGCCCGTTCCGTGGGGCGGGTTCTGAACGGCTATGCCGTGATTATCGTGAAGTCCACGGTTCCGGTCGGAACAACGGCCATGGCGGGCAGGGCGATAGCGGAGGAACTGCGGGCGCGCGGCGTCGAAGTTCCCTTTGATATGGCCTCGAATCCGGAATTTCTCAAGGAAGGGCACGCCGTCGATGACTTCATGACGCCGGATCGCGTCATCATCGGCGTCGAGAGCGCCCGCGCCCGGGACATGATGTCCGAACTCTACCGCCCGTTCATGATGACCAACGACAGAATGCTGTTCATGGACAGCACGTCCGCCGAGCTGACGAAATATGCGGCCAACGCCATGCTTGCCACGCGCATTTCCTTCATGAACGACATCGCCAACCTGTGCGAGCGCGTCGGTGCCCGGGTGGATCTGGTGCGCAAGGGCATCGGCATGGACAGACGCATCGGGCCGAAGTTTCTCTATGCCGGGTGCGGATACGGAGGTTCCTGTTTTCCCAAGGACGTCAAGGCGCTCATCGCCACGGCCGGGCAGCACGGATACGAAATGGAGGTGCTCAGGGCGGTGGAGCGGGTCAACGAGCGTCAGAAGCGGCTGCTGTTCGACAAGCTGGCCGGATGCCTCGGCGAAGACCTGAAGGGCGCGACCATCGCCGTCTGGGGGCTGGCCTTCAAGCCCGGAACGGACGATCTGCGGGAAGCTCCTTCCCTTGTGCTTGTCCGTCAGCTCCTTGAGGCCGGATGCCGGGTACGGGTCTTTGACCCCGTGGCGATGGAAAACGCACGGAAGGTGCTGGGGAACGACGTGTTTTTTGCGGCGGACATGTATGACGCCGCTCTCGGCGCGGATGCGCTGGCCGTGGTGACGGAGTGGAAGGAGTTCCGCCTTCCCGGGTGGAAAAGGCTGCGCGGAGCCATGCGGCGGCCCGTCATCGTTGACGGGCGCAACATCTATGACAGGGAACGCGTCCGGAGCGAGGGCTTTGACTACTGCCGGGTGGGGTAGCGTTCCGTCATGACGCTTTTTCATTGGCTCTGTTCAAGTTTACGGTTGCGGTTGCTGAAAGGAAACAGGTTCCCTTAACCGCCGCAGGCGCGAGCGTGAGCGAGCCTTGAGCGGCGCCCTCCGCCGCATGACCATGCGGGGGGGGGCGCCGCTCAAGGCTCGCTTCGCTTGACTCCGGGAGCATTCTCAAAGCGAAAATGTTCTGACACAGCTTTTTCATTTGCCCCGCGCCCCGGTTAACGGTAAGACGTGCCGGAAAGCATATATGCATTGATCGCATGGCGTATGAACTTTCAAGGCCGGAATGCCCCGGGGCCGCCGGGCGTCAGGCGGATATGCTCTCATCTGCACATTTTTCCTGCAGCCCCCCGGGGGAGGGACAATCCGCACGGCCCCCGTTCGTCGGCTGCGGATTGAAACACGAGAACATGCAGGCGGGAATCTGCCGCGGAAAACGACTGCCGCCGCCCCGGATTCCGGCGCACGGGATTTGTGATGAGGATACTGATTACGGGAGCCGCGGGCTTCATCGGCCATGCTCTGGCGAAAAGGCTGCTGGAACAGGGGCACGAGGTCACGGGCATCGACGCGCTGAACGAGTACTATTCCCCCCTTCTCAAGCGGGCGCGGCTGGAGGACCTGGGGGTTGAAGCCGGGGAGTTCCCCTACGGCGGGGAAACGGGCAGCGGAATGTTTCCCGCCTTTTTCTTTTCCCGGCTCAATCTGGAAGACAGGGAGGGGCTGGCCGGGCTGTTTGCCCGGCGGGATTTCGAGGTCGTCGTCAATCTGGCGGCTCAGGCGGGAGTGCGCTACTCGCTGGAAAATCCCTACGCCTATGTGGAGAGCAATGTCCTGGGCTTTGTCAATCTTCTGGAATGCTGCCGCCGCCGGCCCGTGCGGCATCTTGTCTACGCCTCGTCAAGCTCGGTCTACGGCGGAAACGGGAAAATTCCCTTCAGCGAGGATGATCCCGTCAATGACCCCGTCTCCCTGTATGCCGCGACGAAACGCTGCGACGAACTCATCGCGCATGTCTATGCCCGGCTGTACCGCATTCCCTCCACGGGCCTGCGCCTGTTCACCGTCTATGGCCCGTGGGGGCGGCCCGATATGGCCCCGATGCTCTTTTCCCGGGCGATTCTCGCCGGGGAGCCGATAAGGGTCTTCAATAACGGCGACCTGTCGCGCGACTTCACCTATATTGACGATATCATCGACGCGGTCGCGCTTCTGCTTGACGAGGTTCCCGACGAGGGCGTTCCCGCGGCGGTGTACAATATCGGCTGCGGCAGACCGATGCGGCTGATGGATTTTATCCATGCCCTGGAAGATGCGCTGGGAAGGAAGGCGGAGCTGGAAATGCTTCCCATGCAGAAGGGAGATGTCCACCAGACCTACGCCGATACGGAGAAGCTGCGGCGGAAGATCCGCCGCAGCCCGGATACGCCGCTGGAAGAGGGCATCCGGCGCTTTGCGGAGTGGTACCGTTCTCCGCGCAATCCCCTGCGGTGATGAGACGCCCCGGCGGATTCGGCCGATCGCCGGAGGCGCGGCGCCTCCGGCCGCGGCATATGACGCCTTTCATCCATGCGGGGCACGGGCGTTCCGTTCCCGAACATGCCGTCCCCCGTGTCCCGGCTTCGGGCGCAAAGCCCGCGGGCCGGAACATCGCGCTCCGGTCTGCATGAACTTCAACCCAATCTGCTCTGGATGCCCTGAGCGTCAACACGATATCGAGGAAACCCGGATGACCCCGACGCAGAATCAGACCGGACAGTACGAACTGACCATTCTTGTTCCCGTGTTCAACGAGGAAGACAACATGCCGTCTCTGGCGTCCAGGCTGGCGGCGTTTCTTCCGCAGGCGAGGAAGTCCGCCTGCGTTCTGTTCATAAACGACGGCTCCACGGACGGCAGCGGGGAACTCATCCGCAGCGCCTGCGCGGAGCATGAGTCCTTTTTCTTTATTGAGCTTGCGCGCAACAGCGGGCTGAGCAGCGCGCTGAAAGCCGGCATGGATCAGACGTTTTCTCCTTATCTGGCCTATATCGACGCGGATTTGCAGACAGCTCCCGAAGAGCTGAACCTGCTGCTGCCCTGGCTTGAGGAATACGAACTGGCGGCCGGCGTCCGCGCCGACCGCAGGGATACCGGGTTCAAGAAGCTCCAGTCCCGTCTTGCCAACGGTTTCCGGCGCATGATGATACGGGACGGCGCCCGTGATACGGGCTGCCCGCTCAAGGTCATGCGCACGGACGTCGCGCGGAGCCTCCCCTTCTTCAGGGGCATGCACAGGTTTTTTCCCGCGCTGGTTCAGCTTCAGGGCGGCAGGGTGAAACAGGTGAATGTTTCGCACTTTCCCCGCGTCGCGGGAGTTTCCAAGTACACGCTCCGGAACAGGCTGATTTCCCCCTTCGTGGACTGCCTGGCCGTGCGCTGGATGCAGAAGCGGCGCATCAGGTACGAGATAGCGGCCGAAAACCTTCAGGGCGGCCGCGCGCCGGAACAGCCTCTCCGGGCTTCCTCTCCGGAGGAGAAAACAGCCTGACGGAAGGGCGGCCTTTTCCGGCATCTTCCGGGAGGGGCGGCGCGGCTTCCGCACCCCGGCGGAGGGCCGGAAAACAGGAGCCGGGAGGGTGGACTGAGACATGAAGGAATATCTTTTGACGACCGGCGTCGGGCTGCTGGCACAGGGCTTTTTTTCCCTCCGCATGCTTCACCAGTGGGTGAAGACCGAGCGGGCGAGGAAAATCGTTTCGCCCTCCCTGTTCTGGGTGTTCAGCCTGTGCGGGTCCTGCCTGCTTCTGCTGTACGGCTGGCTGCGCAATGATTTCGCCATCATTCTCGGACAGTTCCTTTCCTATTACATCTATCTCTGGAATCTGAAGGCCAACGGTCTGTGGCGGAAGGTTCACCCGGCGTTCAGGCTCCTGCTGCTGCTTTCGCCTCCGGCGGCAGCGGCTGCCGTGGTGAGCGGCGGCGCGGATCTGGCGGGAATGTTCTTCCGCAATCCGGACATTCCCCTGCCGATGCTGGCGTTCGGCTGCGCCAGTCAGGCCCTGTTCACGCTGCGCTTCGTGTACCAGTGGTGGTATTCCGCGCGGCACGGCGTTTCCGTGCTGCCCATGGGGTTCTGGCTCATCAGTTTTTCCGGCTCCGTCCTTATCTGCATCTACGGGATGCTGCGTCTGGATATCGTTCTGATTCTCGGGCAGAGCCTGGGCCTGATCGCCTACGCCCGCAACATACGCATCGGCCTGCGGAGTTCGCGCCGGGCATAGGGCGTTCCGCCATTGAAATGCCCGGCCTCAGTCGAGCAGGGCGAGACTCCGCGCCGCCGGAGCAGACGCAACTGATCTGCGGCGCACAGCTCCGGCGGCGGCGTGAAACCTGCGGGTCAGAACATGGGGTTCCGGCCGGCAGATGTTTTCAAATGCAATGCGCCCTGAAAGGGAAGGTTTCGGACCGCAGGGCGTTTCAATGGCGGAACGCTCCGCGGAGCAGGACCTTTCTCCGCTCTTCCCCTCCGCGGCCCGCTTCGCCCGGACGGCCGAAGGCGCCGCGATGTCCCTGCTGCCCGGTGCCGCCGTGAATTGCGGCGTGTTTCCGGCTGGAAGATACGTTCAACGGCAGAATGCTCCAAAGGAATGTCTGATGAAGCAACGCATGGCCCTGTTTCTGTTTTCCCTGCTTGTCCTTGTTCCTCTTGTGCATGTTTTCGGCACAGGCATCATGGAGGCGCGGAACCTGATTTCGGCGCAGAGCATGGCGCTGGACGGCGACTGGCTGATTCCCCACCTGTACACCGAAATCCGCCTGAACAAGCCGCCCCTGCCGGTATGGCTGACAGTTCCGGTTTTTCTGCTGGATTCCGATCCTTCCCCGCTGGCCCTGCATATTCCGGTCATTCTGGTGACGGCGCTGCTGGGTGTGTTCTGTTTTGATCTGCACCGGCTGCTGTGCGGGGAAAGCAGGGCGAATTTCTACGCGGGGCTTGTGAGCGCCTCCATGCTGATGACCATCAAGCTGGGCACGGCCAACTCGTGGGATATCTATTCCGTGGTGTTCATGACCGGAAGCCTTGCGGCCATGCTGCAGACGGGAAGGGGCTGGCTCGCCGCGGGGACGCTGTGCATGGCGGCCTCCATTCTCAGCAAGGGGCCGGTGCAGTTGTATACCATGCTGCTGCCCTTTCTGCTGGCTTCCCTCCTGTTCAGGAGAGCCGTTCCGTGGAGGCGGCTGGCGTTCATCCTGATCGGCGGCGGGCTGCTCGGCTCGCTCTGGTATCTGTATGTCTGGCTGGCGGTTCCCCATGTGGCGGAAGTCGTGGCCCGCGGGGAAGTCAGCGCGTGGTCGAACAGGCATACCGCGCCGTTCTGGTTCTATCTTTCCTTTCCCGCCTTTGCCGGGGCGTGGGCGCTTCCCGCTCTGGCCGGACTGGGCGGACGCCGGATCAGCAGGGGAGAAGAAGCGGACGAGTGGGCGAACCACAAGTTTCTGCTGTGCTGGTTCGGACTTTCCCTGCTGCTCCTCTCCCTTGTGCCGGAGAAGAAGGAGCGCTACATGATGCCCGCCCTTGTCCCCTATGCGCTGCAGACCGCCGTGGTGCTCCGGTACTGGGTCCGCGGGCTGAAAGAGGGGAGCCTGACGCGGCTTGAGCGGAACATCGTCAGGGTGCATATCGGAGCGGGGACGCTGGCCGCCGCGGGCATCTGCGGCTTCATCGCATACAGCCATCAGACATTTCTGGCCTACGCGCTGCTGTTCGCGCTTCTGGCCCTGCTCATCGGCCGGTATGGCCTGAAGCGCCCGGAGCGGGTTGTGCCCGTCACCTGCCTGCTGCTCTTCTGCGCGGTGTTCGCCGCCTTCCGCATGGGGTCCGCGCGCCCGGTGGTTCAGAGCATTGCTCCCACCTGTTCGCTGGAGGAACTGCATCGTCTGCCGCAGATGGCCGGTCTGCCGTTTTACTCCCTGGACGGAATCAGCCCCGTGGAGGAGTGGGAGGTCGGCAGGGACATCACATGCGTGTCCGCTCCGTCCGACATCCCGGAACAGCGCTTTGTCCTGGTGGACACGGACACCACGCCCCCGGGCTTTCTGCGGGAGGGCGGGGAGTTCGGCATACTTGAGCGGATTCTGGTTCAGACGACGGACAACAAATACCTTACCCTGTTCCTTCTTGAAAGAAGACAGCCCGCGCCTCCGGCGGGCAGGGGAGCATGATTCCCTCTGTCAGCCGCAAACCTGAACAGAGTCCCGGCAGAACGCTCGAGAGCATTTCGCTCATGAAATGCTCCGCTTCGGTCGAGCGGGGCGAGGCTGAAGCCGCGACGCCTCCCTCCTCCGGGGCAGCCGCAATTGACTTGCGGCGTCAGGCTCCGATGGAGGCGTGAAACCTGCGTGCCGGAATGCAGGGTCCCGGCACGCAGATATTTTCGGGAACAGAACGCTCTAGAGGGTAAGGGCGGTGCCGATGCCCCGGTCGGTCAGCAGTTCCAGCAGGATGCAGTTCTCCACCCGTCCGTCCACGATGGTGACCATGTCCACCCCATCGGCCAGCGCGGACAGACAGCATTCCACCTTGGGAATCATGCCGCCGCTGATGGTGCCGTCGCCCTGCAGGGCTTTGGCCCGGGCGGCGGTGAGATCGGTGATGAGTTCGCCGGTTCTGTCCATCAGACCGGCCACGTCGGTGAGCATGAGCAGGCGTTTTGCGCGCAGGGCTCCGGCCACGGCCCCGGCCACGGCGTCGGCGTTGATGTTGTAGGTGCGGCCTTCGCCGTCCACCCCCACCGGGGCAATGACGGGCACGAATCCGTCACGGATCAGGGAATGGATGAGCGCCGTGTTCACCCGCGTCACCTGCCCCACATTGCCGAGATCGATGATTTCCGGCGGAGCGTCCTCGCCTTCGTCCGCGCGCCTCACCACCAGTTCGCGCTTGCGGGCCTCCAGCAGCATGCCGTCCTTGCCGGACAGTCCCACGGCGCGGGCTCCCGCGCGGTTCAGCCGGCTGACGATATCCTTGTTTACCGAGCCGACCAGCACCATTTCCACCACGTTCATGGTGGCGTCGTCGGTGACGCGCTGACCCTGGCGGAATTCCGCCCTGATTTCCAGCCTGCCCAGCATGGCGTTGATCTGGGGGCCGCCGCCGTGGACGATGACCGGATGGATGCCCACCAGCCTGAGCAGCGCCACATTGAGGGCGAAGGCCTGCTTGAGGGATTCGTCGGTCATGGCGTGGCCGCCGTACTTGATGACGATGATCTGATCCTGATAGCGCCGCAGATAGGGCAGGCTCTCGATGAGAACCCTGGACTGGATCTGCGCCTGTTCCCTTGCCCTGTCCCTCTGGGGGACGCTGTCCTTCGCTCCGGTCGGCATGATGCGGCTCCTTGCATAAAGACGTTGCCTAATCAGCCCCGACAAGGTAATTAACAACGAGTCCGCGCGCAAGCGCGCGCTTCGCGGGCGCTTTGGATATCCGCCCGCAAGGAGGCTTCCCGGATCTGATCCGGGGTCATTCAACTCCATAACCCTCTCATCGGAGCAAACATGTTCGTTTCTCTCGCTCATGCCGCCGCGGGCGCTCCCGCGGGCGGGGCCGCCGGGGACCCCACCGGCGGCATCCTGGGCATGCTCATGCCCCTCGTTCTCATGTTCGCGGTGTTCTACTTCCTGCTGATCCGGCCGCAGCAGAAGCGCGCCAAGCAGCACCGCGCCATGCTGGACGCCCTGCAGAAGGGCGATTACGTCATCACTTCCGGCGGCCTGCTGGGCCGCATTCTGGAAGTGGAAAACAATATTTTCACCATTGATCTCGGGGACAGCAAGGTCCGCGTGCCGCGCGGCTACATCACCGGCACCTATGACCCCAAGGAACTGAACAAGATCGAATCCGGCTCCGAAAACAGCAAGTAGAGCGTTTTTCGATTCAATATCTGCCGAACAGGACTCCTTTCCGCCTTGCAGGTTTCATGCCCGACGCCGGAGCAGCCGCGCTCAGCCCGCGGCGTCCGACCGCCGGTGTGGAACGCCCTGCGCGCAGGGGGGCGGAAACGAGCCTCGTTCCGTCCGGCTCCGGGTGCATTTTTACCTTGAAGATGTTCCGGGGCTCCGGCGGAATCAGGCAGGCCGTTCTCAGGGGAGGGCCGCCCGTGTCCGGGGCGCGCGTCGGGAGGTCTCCGGAGAGCGGGAAACCGTTTCAGGGCGTTTTTGTTTTGAAGACGCTCCCGGAGCCGGGCGGAGCGAGGCTCCGCAGCGACGCCGGAGCAGCCGCAGCCCGCCTGCGGCGTCACGCTCCGCGGGAGCGTGACGCCTGTGTGCCGGAACATGGGGCCGGCCCGCAGGCACGTTCAATCACAAGGATGCTCTCATACTGTAAAGGAATTTTTTAATGAAAGCTGTGCGTTGGCGCCTCGCCTTCTCTCTTGTCGTGTTTCTGGCCGCGCTGTGGTATGCCCTGCCCAATCTGCCGCAGGTGGGACAGACCGCCCTGGCGCGCTTCTTCCCGCAGGCGCGCATCAATCTCGGTCTGGATCTCAAGGGCGGAATGAATCTGACCCTTGGCGTGGATGTGGAAAAAGCCATCCAGAACAATCTGGTATCGTCCGGGCAGGACATGCGCGAGCGCGCCCTGGAGGACAGGATCAGCATGCTCAAGCCGCGCCTTGATGCGGAAGGGCTGCTGGAAGTGGTGCTTCCCAAGCCGGAACAGGCCGGCGCCTTTGAGGACATGCTGCGCGCGTACTACCCCGATCTCGCCGTGGAATCCTCTTCATCCGGCAGTCTTGGCCGGGTCTACGCCATCGGGCTTTCGCCCCAGGCGCGCAGACAGGCCGAGGACATGACTCTGGATCAGGTGGTGCGCACCATCCGCAACCGTATCGACCAGTTCGGCGTGGCCGAACCCGATATCCGCAAGCAGTCGGACAATCAGGTGCAGGTGCAGCTTCCCGGCCTGACCGACCCCGAGCGCGCCATTCAGATTGTCGGGCAGACTGCCCATCTGGAATTTCATCTGGTGCGGGACGATGTCGATCCGTCCGGCCTGATGCTGCCCCCCGGCACGGCGCTTTTCCCCTATGTGGAGAAGGACGGCACGGGCGGCAGCACGCTGGTGCTTGACTCGCAGCCGCTCATGAGCGGGGAGACCATCACCAATGCCCGCCCCCAGTATGACCAGAACGGGCAGATCCATGTCGCCCTGGAATTCAATTCGCGCGGCGGCGGCATCTTCGAGCGCATCACCGGGGAGAACCTCGGCCGCCGCATGGCCATCGTCCTGGACGGCAAGGTCTATTCCGCGCCGGTCATCCAGAGCCGCATTTCCGGCGGCAAGGCCGTGATTACCGGCAGGTTCACCCTGGCCGAAGCGCAGGATCTGGCCGTGGTGCTGCGGGCCGGTTCCCTGCCCGCGCCGGTCACCGTGCTGGAAGAGCGCACCGTCGGCCCCTCCCTGGGGCAGGAGTCCATTGAAAGCGGCATTCTCGCCGCCCTGGTGGGCGCGCTGGCCGTGGTGATCATCATGCCGCTGTATTACGCCATGTCCGGCCTGATTGCCGACATCATGCTCTGCTTCACCATGACCCTGCTCATGGCGGGGATGACCGCCTTCGGCGCGACCCTGACCCTGCCGGGCATCGCGGGCATCGTGCTGACCATCGGCATGGCCGTCGACGCCAACGTGCTTATCTACGAGCGCATCCGGGAAGAACTCAAACTCGGCCTCAGCCCGCGGGACGCCGTGGAGGCCGGCTTCAGCAGGGCCAGCATCTCGATCACCGACTCCAACCTCACCACGATCATCGCGGCGGCCATTCTGTACCAGTTCGGCACCGGGCCTATCCGCGGCTTCGCCGTGACGCTTTCCCTCGGCATCGTGGCTTCCATGTTCACCGCCATTTTCGTCTCCCGCGCCGTGTTCGAGTTCTGGATCCAGCGCAACGGCGGCAAACGCATCAGCGTGTAACGGAGTACCCATGGCTCTCGCTATTCTGAAACATACGACACACATTGATTTCGTGGGCGTGCGGCGCTACGCCTACGCCTTTTCCGCGGTGGTCATCCTGCTCGGACTGGTGGCCATCTTCATGAACGGCGGCCTGCGTTACGGCGTGGACTTCGCGGGCGGCGTGATGGTGCAGATCCAGTTTACCCGGCCCGTGGAGGACGAGGCGGTCAAAAAGGCCGTGGCGGATATCGACATGCCGGGCCTGACCGTGCAGCAGGTGGGCGATGACTCCCGCAATTACCTGCTGCGCTTTTCCGTGAACAAGGAAGGTGCGACGGAAAACCTGCGCAACGACGTGAACGAGGCGCTCAGGCTGAGCATGCCGGACAATCCTGCCGGCATCGAGCGGCTGGAGATGGTCGGCCCCAAGGTGGGGGGAGAACTGCGCAACATGGCCGTGGAAGCCCTGTTCTATTCGGTGCTGCTGATCACGGTATATATTTCCGGCCGTTTTGAACACAGCTGGATGCTGGCCGGGGCCATGGCCGTGCTGATGTGGGGCGTGGTCTACGGCGCGGGCTGGCTGGCCGAACTGATCGGCTGGACGGGCTACAACCGCCTGTGGGGCGTGGCCGTGGCCATGGCCATTACCGTATACCTGACCTGGAAGTTCAAGCTGAACTTCGCTCTCGGGGCCATCATCTCCCTGCTGCACGACGTGTTCACCACGCTGGGGCTGCTCATGGTGCTGGGGCGGGAAATCGACCTCAACATCATCGCCGCGCTGCTGACGCTGGTGGGGTATTCGCTCAATGACACCATCATCGTGTACGACCGCATCCGTGAAAACCTGAAGGCCATTCCTGAAGGCGGGCCCAGGCCGACCATGGATCAGATTATCAACCGCAGCCTCAACCAGACGCTGGCCCGCACCATCCTGACATCGGGCACGACCCTGGTGACCTGCATCAGCCTGTATGTGCTGGGCGGCAGCGTGATCCACGATTTCTCCCTGACGCTGCTGCTGGGCATCCTGTTCGGCACCTTCTCTTCCGTCTATGTGGCAAGCCCCGTGCTGCGCGCCTTCGGCAGCGTGGACATGTACTGCTCGGCGCAGAAGAGAAACGACGACTACGAGCGCCCCGGCGAACACGGCATCGTGTAGACGGAGCGCATGCCGCATGAACGACAAGGGGCCGGGAGCAATCCCGGCCCTTTGCATGGAACCGGCTGCGGAGTCAGCCGGACTCCGGGGCGGCGGCCCTGTGGCAATTTTCCGCCGGGCGGGGTAGGATGGCGTCACGCGCCGCGCATGGCGCCGCGATATCATGAACAAGGCACATTCCGTTTTGTGCGCAGGAGACTCACATGGGCTTTTTTTCCGCCGTCAGAAAGATATTCGGGGCTTCCGACACCGCGCCGACCGGCGCGCAGGCCGCCGCCGCGCCGGAGCATGCGGGCGGGGCGGCCGCCGACAGCATGGGCGACGACGAGCTTGTCCTTGCCCTGCGCGGGGCCGAGCCGAAACTTTCCGCCTGGCTGGATGTCGCCCTGCAGGGCGTGAGCGAAGCCGGCGATCTGCTGTGGCGGAGGCTCGCCTTCCTGCTCAAGGCTCTGGAAACGCCGGACGAGGAGGCGCAGGCCTTTGCCGACGACTTCCGGAACTGGCTCGCGCGCATGGATTACCGTTATCTGGAGGACTTTCGTTCCGAACTCCAGTATCGCCTGGCGCTGGCGCTGGACATGGAGGATGAGGAGGACGAGCGCGACCGCCTGTTCCTCAAGCTGAACGAGGGCCTTGCCCGTACCCGTGCGCAGTTCGGCAAGGGACTGAACGCCCTGCTTGCCGGGCATTCCAGCCTTTCCCCGCAGTTCTGGGAGGAAATGGAAGAGCTGTTCATCATGGCCGATATGGGGGCGGAGCCTGCTCTGGATCTGGTGAAAAAATTGAGGGAGCGGGCCGGAACCGAGGGAGTGTCTTCCCCGGCGGAACTCCTGCCTGTCCTTCAGGACGAGGTGGAAAGGCTGTTCAGGGCTCCGCGCCGGATCAGTGCGGTGAACCCGCCGGAAGTCGTGCTCATGGTGGGAGTCAACGGCGTGGGCAAGACCACCACCATCGCCAAGCTGGCCTATCGCGCCCGCATGCAGGGCAAAAGGGTGCTGATTGCGGCGGCGGACACGTTCCGCGCGGCGGCGGTGGAACAGCTTCAGGTGTGGGCGGAGCGTGTGGGCGCGGATTTCCATGCCAAGGGCACGGGAGCCGACCCCGCCGCCGTGGCCTATGAGGCCGTGGAAAAGGCCGTGGCGGGCGGCTACGATCTGCTCTTCGTGGATACGGCGGGCCGTCTGCACACCAAGCACAATCTCATGGAAGAATTGCACAAGATCCGTAATGTCATTGCCAGAAAGCACCCCGGAGCGCCGCATCGCAGCATCCTGGTCATTGACGCCACCACCGGGCAGAATGCCTTGCAGCAGACAAAAATGTTCAAGGAAACCAGCGGAGTGGATGAAGTGATCCTGACCAAGCTGGACGGTACGGCCAAGGGGGGCGTGGCTCTGGCCGTGGCCGCCGGGTTCGATCTGCCCATCACTTATGTCGGGCTTGGCGAAAAGATGGAAGACCTGCGCCCCTTTGACGCCCACGACTTCGCCCGCGCCCTGCTGGGAAGAGAGGCGGGATGAAGGACGGAACGAGAAACGGGATTCGCCCGCCGGAACGGGCGTCATGCGCCGGGGGCGCTTCGTCATGCAGAAAACGCGGGGATGCCTGAGTCATGCCGTTTCATCCGCTGTTTTCCCGCCTGATCGCCTTTCATCGGATGCTGCACGGAATACGCTATGAGCTTCTGCTGGGGTCATTGCTGTGCGTGTTTGTGCTGAACATGCTCTTTCCCTCAAATATCTACGGAGGGATTGCCCAGTTTCTCTATCTGCCGTTTCAGCTTCTGGCGGCGCTGGCGCTGTTTGAGACGAACCGCATCCTGCTCAGGGTGTTCCTGTGCTGCGCGGCGGGCCTCATGTTCTGCCGCGTGGCCGGGTTTCTGCTGCCCTTCGAGTTCGAGCCGGGCCTCACGGGGCTGTATTTCGCCTTCTTCGCGGGCGTGACGGGAGAGTTGTTCCGTCAGTTGTGGCGCATGTCCAACGCCGGGCGCGAGGCCGTTTACGCTGGTCTGAGCGGCTTTCTGCTCCTGGGGTACTGCAGCTATTTTCTCTTTCTGGGCATCGAGTTCCATACCCCCGGCTCCTTTTCCGGGCTGGGGCGGAACGAGAACATCATGAACGACCTGTTCTACTTCAGCTACATCACCATCCTGACCGTGGGATACGGGGATATCGTGCCCGTAAGCTGGGTGGCCAGAAATGCCACGATTCTCGCCGCGCTGGCGGGCAACATGTATTCGCTGGTGGTGATTTCCTCCATTGTGAGCCGCGCCGGAAGCTCTTCACGAAGATAGAGCATTTTGCTTATGAAATGCTCTGTTTCAGTCGAGCGGGGCAAGACTGAAGCAGAGCCGCCGGAGCAGCCGCAGTTCACTTGCGGCGTACAGCTTCGGCGGCGGCGTGAAACCTGCGGGCCAGAACACAGGGGCCTGGCTTGCTGTGTTAAAGTTTCTGGCTGATACAGTCATCTGTCCCGGTTTCCGCGGCAACATTCGTTGCCGTGACGGCAACCGCACTTCCAGTGCGGTGAAAGGCCGCCTTTGGCAACGGCTGGCTACGCTTCGTCTCGCGCGGCTTCGCCGCTCTCGACCGCGCTTCGCGAGGCATGGCTTCCGCTCCTCATCTCTGCTCTCGATTCCCGTAAGGGCTCGAAGACTCGCCCAACGGGAACGCTTTGCGCCTTTCGGTCGGCCCCCCCCTCCATGCCGCATGACCATGCGGCGGGGGGGCGTCGCTCAAAGCTCGCTAACGCTCGCGCCTCCGGCGGTTAAAGGAGCATACTTCTCTTTGCCAACCGTAAACTTGAACAGAGCCTTTCAATAACAAAACGTCCCGGGGCGTCAGGGCGGGCCGGGGATTTATTCCTCCGCGCCCAGGCTCAGCGCGGCGCGCTGCGCTTCCAGCGCGGAAATCTGCGCTTCCAGTTCGCCCAGAGCTTCCAACTGCCCCTCGCTCCTTGTCTGAAGTTCGTGAAACTCCCTGAGCAGGGCGGAAGCTTTTGCTCCGTCGGCGTAGACGTCGGGATCGGCAAGCAGGTTTTCCACTTCACCGAGGCGGGTCAGCGTGGCTTCCATGTCCGCCTCGTCCCTTCTGTACTTCTCCTGCAGGGGCTTGAGCTTCTTGTACAGGGCGTTGCGCTGTTCAGCCTGTTCCCGCTTGATGCGCTTCAGGTCCTCGCGGGACAGGCCGGTGCTTCCGTCCTGGGCCGCCGTTTCGCTCTTCGCGGCCTTTTCTGCCGCCTTTGCGGCATGGCGGGCTGCGTCGTATTCCTCGAATCCGCCCTCGTAGACATGGATGCCCCTGTCGGTGATTTCCCATATCTCGTCCACGACCTCGGCCAGCAGATGCCTGTCGTGCGCCACCACCAGCAGGGTGCCGTCGAAGTTGTCCAGGGCTTCGATGAGGGCTTCCCGGCTTTCCAGATCAAGATGGTTGGTGGGTTCGTCCAGCACCAGCAGATTGCAGCGGGCGAGAAAGAGCACCGCCAGGGCCAGCCTGCTGCGCTCGCCGCCGGACAGGGTGGAGATGAAGCGGTCAAAGTAGCCCTGCCCGAGCAGGAACAAGCCCAGCACGCTCATCAGCTCCTCTTCCGTGGTGCGCGGATCGGACAGGCGGCGCATTTCTCCGAGCACGGTTCCCTTGATATCCAGCGTTTCGGTCTGCTGCTGGCTGTAATACCCCAGTCTGGTGAGCGATCCGCTGCTGACGCTGCCGCCCGTGCGGGCCAGCCTGCCCGCCAGGATTTTCAGCAGGGTGGACTTGCCGCAGCCGTTATGCCCCACCAGCCCGATGCGCTGCCCCCGGAACAGGGTAAAGGTCAGGGGCGGCCACAGAACCTTGCCGTCCGGAAAATGGAAGGCCAGGTCCGCCGCCGCGAGCACCACCTTTTCCGAGCGGGCGGCTTCCGGCCATTTGAAGGACAGTTCCTTCCGCCTTGCTTCGGGCTGGTACTGTTCCAGTTCCTTTTCCAGTTTTTTGGCCATCTTCTGGCGTGAGGCGGCCTGCCGGGCCTTGGTGGCCTTGGCCTTGAAGCGCCGCACAAAATCCATCTTGCGGTCGATTTCCTCCGCCAGCCGCCTGGCCTCGCGTTCCCGCTGCTCGTCGATTTCGTCCTGCATTTCCAGAAACTGGCTGAACGTGGCCTTGCGGAAAACGGGACGGCTGCCGCCCATATACAGGATATGCGTGCCGACGTGATCCATGAACACGCGGTCATGCGCCACAAAGACCATGGCTCCCCTGAATTCCAGCAGGAATTCTTCCAGCCATTCCACGGCGTCAAGGTCGAGGTGGTTGGTGGGTTCGTCCAGCAGCAGCACGTCCGCTCCGGCGGTGAGCACCCTGGCCAGCTTGGCCCGTTCGCGCCAGCCGCCGGAAAGCTGCGCCAGAGGCTGCGCCCATTTCGATCTGTCGAAGCCGAGGCCGGAAAGCACGGTCTGCGCCTTCTGCTCCGGGTTGTATCCGTAGCGGGCTTCCAGATCGTGCTGACGGGCCATGAGCCGGGTCAGCGCGGCTTCGTCTCCGGCTGCGTGGGCCTTTTCCCACTCCGTCCAGAAGTCGCCCCAGTCCGGCAGGGCGCTCTGCACCCACGACAGCAGGGGAGTATTCAGGGCATCGTCGTCAAGAATCTGTTCCACATAGCCCACCCGGCATTCACGGGGCACGATGACCCGGCCCGCATCGGGCTGGGCCGCGCCCGCCATGATCCGGATGAGCGTGGACTTGCCGCTGCCGTTCGGACCGCAGATGCAGAGCCGCATGCCGTCCAGCACGTCAAGGGAGAAGTCGGACAGAATGTCCTTGCCGCCGTAAGATTTGCAGATATTCTGAAGAGTAATGTTCATGGCGTTTATTGTGGGGCGGAGTTGTTATCAGTATACTGAGAGCCTGCCGCACCGTGAGTTATGCGGCAACATTCGTTGCCGCGAAGACAGCCGCACTTCCAGTGCGGCGAAAGGCTCCCTCGCTCGACGGCTGGCTACGCTTCGTCTCGCGCGGCTTCGCCGCTCTCGACCGCGCTTCGCGAGACATTACTTCCGCTCCTCGCCCCCCTCCATGCCGCATTCCATGCGGCGGGGGGTCGTCGCTCCAGGCTCGCTAACGCTCGCGCCTCCGGCAGTTAATGGTCCCTGCCGGAGGGGCGTGGGGAGGCGGAGCCTCACCACTATTCCAGGTTATCTTCTTCCGGTTCTTCCGTCTGTCCGAGCCTGGCGAGGCGCGCGGCGTGCTGTTTGCGTTCCCGTGTGCCGAGCACCAGATGCTCGTCCCACAGGGGGGAGCGTTCCTGATGGCGGCTGAAGACGAGAAAGCCGGTGTGGGCGCTCATGCGGTCCGCCGGGCGCAGGCGGTCGGGCACGGGCTTCCAGGGGCGGACGAGAATCTCGCACACTTCTGTTTCCTCAAAGGGGCCGCGTTCCAGCGCGAGCAGGAGTCTGGACACCTGATCCACGGTGGGCAGCAGGAAGGCCAGCGGCGCGCCCGGAACCAGAGCTTCCAGCGCGTGATCCAGATATTCCCAGGGCGTGCGCACGTCGAGAAAGAGCGCGTCCGCCTTCTGACCGTTGAGAACGGCGGGATCGTCAAGCCCGAAGCCGTCCCCGATGTCCCGCAGGTGCAGGGAGACGTTTTCCCCCACGCCCGCCCAGTCGAGGTTGCGGCGCGCCAGTTTGTGGAACTCCTCGCGCGCTTCGAAGGTATGCACGCGTCCGGCGGGGCCGGAGAACCAGGACAGGGCGATGGTGAACCCGCCCGAACCGGAACCCGCCTCAAGTATGGTGCGGCCCGCGCCCACGCCGAGCTTGAGGCAGATCAGCCCCATGTCCTTGGGATACATGATCTGCGTCTGGCGCTTGATGCCCATGATCAGATCGTGGAGCTGGGGGCGCAGCACGCGGAAGGGCACGCCGAGCGAGGTGCGCACCTCGCTCCCGAAGGCTGCGGCCGCCAGATCGGCCATGCTGACGACGCCGTCCTGGGTGTGCCAGTCCCTGCCTTCTTCGACGCGCATCATGCGGCGTTTGCCGCGTGGAGAGAGCAATATGACCAAATCGCCGTACCGGGGCATGACAGTTCCTTTTCGCGGGCCGGGCCGCATGGGTTCAGAGCAGGTGATCGAAAAAGTAGGTGTATATCCGGCGGACATAAAGCGCCATGCCGAACGAGATGCGTCTGGAGCGCGCCTCATCCGCTTCCAGCAGGCCGGTGATGTGACGGCTCGGCTCGGAAAAGTCCGCGTCGCCGTACTGACGGAGCGAATCCACATACTGGAGGATGCGTTTTTCCCATTCGCGCCGGCGGCGGGCGGGAAGCCTTGCTTTCTCGCGCAGAAGCCATGTCCGGAAGATTTCCTCGTAGTCGTGCGGAAAGGAGCGGCGAAGGGCAAGGTTCCACAGGCCCGCATACAGGGCCAGAAGCTCCCGGCCCATGCGCCTGCGCAGCCCGAACCGAAAGCGTCCCAGCTCAAGGATGCCGAACGCTTCGGTCCGGCTCACGGATTCCAGCAGAGCCTGAAAATTGTCCGCCAGCACTTCGGGGGAAACCTGGATTCTGGTGGGCGGAACCGTGACCGGAGCGACTCTGGTCAGACATTCGGGAACCCTGTTTCCCGGCGGAGCATGTTCGTGCGTCCCCCGGTCTTCCCGCCTCGCGTTCCCCTGAGCGGGAACATCAGGCGGGGAGGCCGGGGCGCTCTCTTGCGTTTCGTCGTCTTTGCTCATCGTCGACTCCCTCGGGGGAGCAGCTCTTGCTGGGGGTTGTTCTCCAGAATATTCCGCTGTCGGAGGCATCTGCCGGGCAGGTTCCCCTGTTCCGCCCGCAGGTTTTACGATTCCGCCGGAACGCTTTCTCCCGCCCCTCCGGCGCCGTTTCCATCCCCGGCGGGGGACTTGCGGCGCGGGCGGCGGCGACGGCGCTTTCCGGGAGCGCCCGCTTCGCCGGATTCTCCTCCGGCCGGAGCGGCCGGCGCCGGGCTTTCAGGCGGCGTTTCCCGCGCGGGAGCGGGAGCAGTCTCTCCTTCCCCCGCGTCCCTGGAGGAAGAGCCGCGCCGCGGCCTGCGACGCTCTCCGCGATCCTTGCGGCGCTCCCCGCTGCGGCGGGAACCCTCCCCGCCGTCCGAGGCCCGCACGGGCCGGGGCGTCACCGGAGCCATGCCGAGACTCTGCTGGTAGTCGCTGTCCAGCAGCAGGGCCAGCAGCAGAAGCTGCTCCTCGTCCTCTCCTTCGGCAAGTTCCCTCACCAGAGGGAGGAAGCGGCGCACCCGCTCCATCTGCAGGCCGGTGCAGGCGCGGCGTCTGCTTTCCAGCAGGGCGGTGACGCGCTGGGCCACGGCGCGGGAAACGTCCTCATCGGTCGGGGGCGTCATGGGGATGAGGTCGATCCTGTAGAAGCGGGCGATGCGCTCCACTTCCAGCTTCTGCATGATGTCCACCAGAGAGATGACCGTGCCCGCGGCTCCCGCCCGTCCGGTGCGTCCCGCGCGGTGGATGTAGGATTCCCGGTCTTCCGGCGGCTCATAGAGGATGACGTGGGAGAGATCGGGGATATCTATGCCGCGCGCGGCCACGTCGGTGGCCACCAGCAGGCGCACCTTGCCCCGGCGCAGCCTGTCCAGCACTTCCTCGCGCCTGCCCTGGGACAGATCGGCGGAAAGTTCGTCCGCGCTGTAACCGAAGCCCTGAAGCACGCCCGCGACATAATGCACGTTGGCCTTGGTGTTGCAGAAAATAATGGCGGATGCGGGATTTTCCGTTTCCAGCAGGCGCACCAGAGCGCGATCCTTGTCCATGGGGCGGCATTCGCAGTACAGATGCTGAATGGCGGCCACATGCACCTGCCCCTGGGACAGACTGAGCATCTGCGGATCGCGCAGGAATTCCCCGGCCAGATTCAGCACATGGGCCGGATAGGTGGCGGAAAAGAGCGCGGCCGGCAGCGGCCGGCGCGGCAGATAACGCTGGATTTCCTTCATGTCCGGGTAAAAGCCGATGGACAGCATGCGGTCGGCCTCGTCAAAGACCAGCGTTTCGAGAGCGTCGAGCGACAGCGTGCGGCGCAGAAGGTGATCCAGCACACGGCCCGGCGTGCCCACCACCACCTGCACGCCCGCCCTGAGCGCGTCGAGCTGCCTGCCGTAGCCCACGCCGCCGTAAAGGGCGCAGACGCCGAGGCCCGTGCCTTCAAACAGCGTTTCGGCCTCACGTTCCACCTGCACGGCCAGTTCGCGCGTGGGAGCGAGAATCAGCGCCTGCACGCCCCTGTGCCCGGGGTCAAGGCGATCGAGCAGGGGAAGCAGGTAGGCTCCGGTCTTGCCGCTGCCCGTGCGGGACTGGACCATGATGTCGCGCCCGGCCATGAGATAGGGCAGAGCGTGGGCCTGCACGGGCATGAGGCGCGTCCACGAGGCGCGGGAACAGGCTTCCCGCATGGTTTCGGGGAGATCTTCAAGGGCAAGCGGGGGAAGCGCGTTTTCGGGGGCGGTGATGTCGAGCTTTTCGTCAGGGGCGGTATCGGTCATGTTATCCTTCATTGATGAGGCATATTGCGGCGGACGGAGAACGGAAGCGGCCGGGACGGCGGGTCTGCCGGGCTCCGCTCCGGAGAGTGTTCCTCGGATGATTATACGCTGAAATCGCTACAGGATAGCAGAATCCCGGATAAAAGCCAAGAGCCGGAGAACGGAGGCCGTTCCGGCGCGTGTGGTGCGGAAGGGAAGGGCAGGCGGAATCAGAGCGCGGTCATGCGGACCTTGATGTCTGCCGGTCTGCCGAAATAAGGCCAGGTGGTCACCAGTTCATCCGCGCCGGAGGCGGCGTAGTCCGCCGCGTTGTCCCCGTTGATGCCGCCCGCCGCCAGAACAAGGATGCCCGGCCTTGCCGCGCGCAGCTCGCGCACGGTTTCGGCCAGAAGGGAGCAGGGAAACTTTTCGCACTGCACGATGTCGATGCCCGCCCGGGCCAGCAGCAGGGCGTCTTCCGGGCTGTCCACCTCGGCGCAGAGCTTTTTTTCCGGCAGGGCGGCGCGGAATTCCGGAATGCGCCGGGCGAAGGCCCGCAGAGCGTCCGGGGCATCTGTGCCCGCGTCGTCGAGAAAGACGCGGTGCTGATCGAAAACAAGCACGGAATCCGACAGGTTGAGGCGATGCACCACGGCTCCGCCGCTGACGGCGGCTTCCAGACAGAGGCGCTTTGCGCCCGGAAAATTCTTGCGCGTGACGGCGACCCGGACGCGCGGACTGACGGCCCGCGCCGCGTCGGCCATGCGCGCCGCGCGGGTGGCGATGCCGCTCATGTACTCCATGAGCGTCTGGCTGATCTTCCAGCCCCGGTGCAGCCCGGCGGCGTTTCCCCGCGCTTCGAGGAGCGGCTGTCCCGCCCCGGCGCGGTCGCCGTTGCGGACATGCCGGGTAACGGCCAGGCCGCAGCGCTCCAGCAGCAGGGCGGCCTCTTCCGCGCCGGAAACGACGCAATCCGACTTCGGGCTGAAGATCATGAAACCGGGCCTGTCGTCGATGCCCAGCATTTCCACGGTCAGATCCATGCCGGGGCAGTCATCGAGCAGAAGCTCGTCAAGCCATGCGCCGCTTTTGATGAAATGCACGGGAAGTCTCCTTTTTGTCCGGCTGTGTTGAAGTTTCCGGCGATACAGCAATCAGGGGCCGTTCTTCCGCCCCGGTTTCAGCGGCAGCCGCGCTTCCGGCGCGGTGAAAGGCCCTCTCCGGCAGGGGGCACGGCCCCGCGGGGCCGCCGTCCGGTCGGCCCCTCTCTTTTCCAGTGTCGCCGCAATTCACTTGCGGCGCATGGCTCAGGCGGCGTGAAACCAGCGGGCCGGAACACAGGGTCCCGGCCGGCAGATGTTTTCAGGAGCAAGACGCTCCAATCGGTGCTGCCTGCAAGCGCCGCGGTTCATCAAAAATTCCCTTGTGGTTTGAAACATGAGACGTCACGTTCCGCGCTTATTCTGACACAGTTCCACCGCAAGGTACAGGAGCAGGCTCACAAGGCCGAGCAGCAGGCAGAGCGCGGCGGCGCGGCGGTATTCCCCGGTGGAAACGGAGTTGAAGATTTCCAGGGAAAGCGTGTTGGTGCGGCCCGCGATGTTTCCGCCGAGCATGAGGCTCATGCCCACTTCGCCAAGGGCTCTGGTCAGGCCGAGAAGCAGTCCGGCGGCCATGCCCCGCCGGATCAGCGGCAGGGTGACCAGAAGGAAGGCGGCCAGAGGTCCCGCTCCGCAGACCCGGGCGGCTTCCTCCAGGCGCTTCAGTTCGGGCGCGCCCAGCGCGGCCTGCACGGGCTTGACCACCAGAGGCAGCCCGGCCAGCCATGCGGCGAAGATGATGCCCGGCCGGGAGAACACCAGGCTCACGCCCGCCGTTTCCCGCAGCAGCCGTCCGCCCCAGCCTTCATGGCCGAAGAACATCAGCAGCATGAAGCCCAGCGCGATGGGCGGGAAGACGAGCGGAAGCGTGATCAGAAAGCTGAGCAGACGGCGCAGCGGGGCCGGGCCGGAACCTGACCAGCGCGCCAGCGGCACGGCGGTCACGGCGTGAAGGACAAGACAGGCCGCGCAGGTGCGCAGCGTCAGGCGCAGAGAGAAGCTGACTTCCGGCGAGCTGAGTTCATCCAGTGGGAACATGGCGGGGCCTTACAGAAGGTCAGATACTCCCCCCATACGGGATAGTGTATCCCGCAGGTGGAGCATCGTATGTTTGAGTGAAATGGCTCTTTTTCTGTCCGCCCTCCCGGCGAGATGACGGAAGCGTGCGAACACGCGGGGTTGAAAGTGGTGTGACACGAAGGGCAGAGCATCGTCTGTTCGGGTGGAGCAGCTCTTTTTTTCTTCCGCCCTCCCGGCGGCCCCCCTTGTCAATCCCCCTCGGAGCACCCTTCCCGCTTTTCTGCCGCGCAGGCCTCCCTGTATCGCTTTATCTTACCTTCCTTCGCTCCCCGTTCAACGTCCGCACGCTTGCCGCGCGGCTGACCCGCTTCGCGGTTCACCGCGTCTCTCGCGTGCTTACTCCAATGGGGAGGCGTTTCCCTGGCCTGCGCGTTTTGGACTCCGAAACCGCGCAGGCAGGTTAAGCCGTGGAACTGCGGAAAATTGATCCTTGTGCTCCGCATTCCATGCATCGTGCAGGACTTCGAGCCAGAAACGCCCGAGGTTCAGTAATATCACAGCGTTGCCGCCCCGCCGGCACTCCCCCCCCTACGGCCGCAGGTTGTTCTTCACGCAGACGGCCTTCGCTTCCGGCGACCCCAAAAAGTCGAGGAACGCCTTGACGTCCGGGTCGTTCTCATGGCCCCTGACCACACCCGCCACGAGGAACAGCGGTTCATAACCCTTGTCCAGCTCCATCCAGCCGCCGATCTTGCCGCCCTGCTTCCTGATCAGCGCCTCATTGACAAAGGCCGCGTCGAGGTTGCCGGACACAAGATAGGAAAAGACCTGCGGCACGGTGGAGAACATGGTCAGCCTGGGCTGAAGTTCTTCATACAGGCCGTTGCCCTTCATGAAGGCCACAGCCGCCTTGCCGTAGATGGCGGCTTTGGCGTCCGGGTAGCCGATGCTCCCGATTTCCGGCTTTTTCAGATCGGCGGGGTCCCTGATGTCCACGCCCTTTTTCCATGCCAGCATGAGGACAGCCCGACCCAGCGGACGGAATTCGGCAAAGGCCACGTTCGAACTCTCCAGCGTGGCCCTGTCGGACACCACGACGGAAGCGCCGCTGCCCGCCCTGATCTGCTCAAGCATCTGCCCGATGTTGCCGTTATACATTTCCACGGGCTTCTGTCCGCTTTTCTGCGCGTAAAGCGCGCACAGCTCCTGCACCATGGGCTTGTAGCCCAGTCCGGTGGTCACGGCGGGCGGTTCGGCCCCGGCGGAGACCGCGAGGGCGGCGGAGCAGAGCAGCGCGGCGGCAAGGACGGCGAAGTTACGCGGAAAGGCGGTGCGCATGAGGATTTTCCGTACGGATCGAAGCATGGCAGTCTCCTGTCGGGGAAGAAGGGTGATGGAGGAACGGAGAGGGCGCCCCGGCCTTTTGCAGGACATCGCGCGTGGGGCCGAAGGCTTCCGCCCTTCCGTTCCGGATGAGCAGGGTGGACGGGGCGAGGCGCAGGGCCTCTTCCACGGAGTGGGTGACATGGAGAATCGGGACGTTCCATGCGTCCGGGATGCGGGCGATGTACTCCATGAGTTCGGCGCGCCGGGAAGGATCAAGCGCCGCCAGAGGCTCGTCCATGAGCAGCAGGCGGGGGCGGCGGAGCAGGGCGCGCCCTATGGCCACGCGCTGTTTCTCGCCGCCGGAGAGCGTGGCGGGCATGCGCCGCAGCAGATGGGCGATGCCCAGCAGTTCGACGGCATCCTCAAGGGAAAGATCTGCGCCGTTTCCGGGGCGGCCCGGGCGGAAGCGCTGCCCGAAGAGCAGATTTTCCCGCACGCGGAGGTGGGGGAAAAGCCGTCCGTCCTGAAAGACGTATCCGATTTCGCGCCGTTCGGGAGGGAGATGGATGCCCTGTTCCGCGTCGAACCAGATATCCCCGTCGCATTCGATGCGCCCCGCGTCCGGCTTCAGCAGTCCGGCAATGCAGTTGATCAGGGTGCTCTTGCCGGAACCGGAAGGGCCGAACAGCGCGCAGACGGAGCGTTCCGCAAGGCGGAACTCCATGTGCAGGGAAAAGTCTCCCAGGCGTTTGCTCAGGGTCACGGACAGCATATTGTCAGGCAGCATAGCAGTTGGTAGGCTTGACGGACAAACGGGACACCCTTTGAAGCGGAAGCGTGACCGTCGGGAGGAACGCATGGCGGATGAGCCTCTGAGCATTGTGGTTGATGAAGGTGACGCCGGCAGGAGACTGGACGCGGCGCTGGCGGAGCTTCTGCCGGGCGCGGGACTGCGCGGCAGACGCCGCGCGTGCGGGCTCGGGCGGGCGCTGGTCAACGGCAGGGCGCGCCCCGCCGCCTACAGAACCCGGCCCGGCGATGTGCTGACGCTGGCCGCGCCGGAGGAGGACGGCGACGAGACATTCCTGTCCCGCGCCGCGGCGCATGTGCTGACCCCGGAGAAAGCGGAGGCGGGCGGGCTGGCCGCGCTGTTCAAGCCCGCCGGAATGCACAGCGAGGCTCTGGCGGGAAAGCCCGGAACCAGTCTGGAGGCTCTGCTGGCGGGGCTTCCGGGGTGCGCCCGCCTGCTGAACCGGCTGGACTGCGCGACTTCGGGCATCGTCATGGCGGCGCTGGACGCGGAAGGGGAAAGGCGCTGGAAGGAGGCGCAGGACGGCGGACTGACCCGCAAGCATTATCTGGCTCTGCTTCAGGGAAGGCTGGAAGGCGAACGGCTGGTGAAGCTGCGCCTGATCCTGAAGGGGAGGGAACGGGTGCTGGCGGAAATGGCGGAACATCCCGATCACCGCCGACATACCCTGATTGTGCCGCTGGCGCACCTCGCTCCCGATCGGCTGCGGGATATCGCGGAGCCTGCCGGGGAAGCCACGCTGGCCGGATGCCTGATCCTCAAGGGCGCGCGGCATCAGATCCGGGCTCATGCCGCCTCGCTGGGGCATCCCCTGCTGGGCGACGCGCGTTACGGCGCGGAAGGCCGCCCCGCGGCGGAAGAGCGTTTTTTCCTGCACCACGGGAGGATCGAGCTGCCGGGCTTCGCCGCGTCCTGCCTGCCGGACTGGCTGGAGACGCTGGGCGGGGAAGCCCGCCGCGCCGGGGAAGCGTGGCTTGCAAAAACAGGCTCTGGCATGGAATGGAGTTGACAGCGTTGCGCGGGGCGTATCGTTTTGCTCCGGCACAGGCGGCAATGTTCATTGCCGCAAGGCAGCCCGTCAGGGACATGTTCGGCACCATTCCATGACAGAGCCTGAAAATAAAATCATCACAATATCATATGCCCATCATCCGGCGGAGAGTAGAAGCATGGTCAGGGTATGCGCCGCGCGCATTTCGCGCGGGGCGTCAGCAAAAACTCTCCTTCAAGGATGTGGCGTCATGAAAAAGCTCGTTACTCTTCTTCTGGCCGGCGGGATGATCCTCTCCGCCGCCGACAGCGCTTCCGCCGTGGATGTGAAGGTTTCCGGCGAATGGCTGGCTTCCTTCACCTTTGTCGACAACCTGTTCGGCAGGGATGCCCTCAACAAGCACCGCGATGCCCGGGACGGCTCCCGGGGAACCTTCAATGCGGCCCAGCGCGTCCGCATCAATTTTGATCTGGCGGCGAGCGAATACCTCTCCGGCCGCGTGCAGCTCCAGGCCACCGCGGGCGACAACGCCAACTACTATTACTGGGGACAGAACGGCGTGGGCGGTCCGGGCAACGAAGTGACCGCGCGTCTGGCCTATCTGGACTGGCTGATTCCCTCCACTGACGTGCAGGTGCGCATGGGCCGCCAGGTGGTGTCCACGCCGTCCTATACCTTCGGCTCCCCCGTGCTTGACGATGTCAGCGACGGCATCATGGTAAGCATTCCGTTCAGCGAAATGACCGGCCTGACCGTCGGCTGGCTGCGTCCCGCCGCCGACCTGAACAAGTGGGGTGTGGAGCATCATGCCCATAACAGCGTGGATCTCGCCTATCTGGCCGTGGACGTGGTTTCGGAAGGCTTCCGGGTCACGCCCTGGGGCATGATCGGGCTGCACGGCAACGGAGACGGCGTCAAGGCTCCCGGAAGTCTGGACATGATGGGATACGGCGCGGCGGATGAGGCCCGCACCACCGTGTACTGGGCCGGCATCGGCGGCGAACTGGCCCTGTTTGATCCCTTCACGATTACGGGCGACTTCATTTACAGCGGCAATGACGCGAACGGCGACGCCGAACGCAGGGGCTGGTACGCCGCCCTCGGCGCGGAGATGAAGGCCGACGCCGTCACGCCCTTCCTGAAGGGCTGGTACGCCTCCGGCGATGACGCGGACTCCCGGAAGAGCGGACGCATGCTGTCCGTGGACAATGCCGGAGCCTTTGACGCATCCGGCATCTATTTCGACGGCAACGACCTGCTGGGCGCGACCATCGACAACTGCAACCCTGCCGGCACATGGGGCGTGCAGCTTGGCGTGAAGGACGTCAGCTTTGTGGAAGACCTCACCCATGCGCTGTCGGTGTCCTACTTCCAGGGCACCAACAACACCAACCGGATCACCAACGGCGATCGGAGGGCCATGATGGGGGATCTCGCCAATCCCGCAACGTACATGACCACCAGCGATTCCGCGTGGGAAGTGGACTTCCTGAGCAGCTACAAGCTGTATCAGAATCTGACCGCCAATCTGCTGCTGGCCTATCTGGTGACGGATTTCGACAAGGACGTCTGGGGTTCGGACTATGATAACGGCTTCCGGGGAACGGTGAACTTCACCTATGCGTTCTAGGGCATTTCGCTCATGAAATGCTCTGCTTCAGCCGGGCAGGGCGAGACTGAAACCGCGACGCCGGACAGCCGCAATTCACTTGCGGCCGCTCCGGCGGAAGCGTGAAACCTGCGGGCCGGAACACAGGGTCTCCGGCGGCAGATACCTTCGAGAGCAAAACGCTCCGGGGCGGGCCGTATTCCACGGAACCTCCGGCCCTTGCGGCGCCCCGGCCTTCCATGTTGCGGAAGGCCGGGGCGTCCGCGTCATGCGCCGTGCATGGCCGCGCGCACGGCGGCGACTCTGGCCGCGATGTCGGGCGCGCCCACCAGTTCGGAAACAAGCGCGCAGCATTTCGCGCCGTGGCGGGCCACTTCCGCGATGTTATGCTCCTTGATGCCGCCGATGGCGACAAAGGGCAGGCTGATGTTGCCGGCCACCCAGTCCAGATAGTCCAGGGTAACCGGAGCGCAGACGTTCCTTTTCGTCCGCGTGGCGAAAATCGGCCCCACGCCGATGTAGTCCGCGCCCGCGGCCGCGGCGGCGCGGGCCTGATCCGGGGAATGGGTGGAGAGTCCGATGATCATGTCAGGGCCGACAAGAGCGCGCACGTCGGGGACGGGGATGTCCGTCTGGCCGACATGCACGCCGTCTGCTCCGCAGAGCAGGGCGATATCGATATGATCGTCGATGATGAGGCAGGCGGAGGCGTCGCGGGTGAGACGGCGCAGCAGGCGGCACTGTTCGAGCATTTCGCCGCCGTCCATTTCCTTTTCGCGGTACTGAAGAATCCTGACGCCCGCGCCCAGAAGCGCGGAGGCGACCTCTTCAAGGGAACGGCCGAGAGAGAGGCGGCTGTCGGTAAGGGCATAGATATCCGCGTCGGGACGTGTGCCGGGCAGGATGCGGGTGACGTTCATGAGAACTCCCTGACAATGGTTATGGTTGGCTCCTTTAACCTGCGGAGCAGCGCGCGTAGCGAGCTTTGAGCGACGAGCCCCCGCTGCGCCCGGAAGGCGGCATGGAGGGGGGACGAGGAGCGGCCAGATGTCGCGCGAAGTGCGGTCGAGAGCGGCGCAGCCGCGCGAGACGAAGCGTAGCCGGCCGGGGAACAAAGGACGCTTCCGCCCATGTGGAACATGGGCACTCTTGCGGCAACGTTCGTTGCCGCCGTCTGACCCAGGGAACCTGTTATCCCCCGCATTTCTCTCTCTCTCTCTCTCTTTTTTTTCTACTTCAACGTCTTGCTCTCACTTCTCTTCCCCCTCCAGAATCCGGCGGATGATCTCGTCGGCCTGCATGGCGGCGGCCATCATCACGCGGGGGGCGAGGGCGGGCCTGCCGGGGCCGACTTCCGCCGCAAAATCCCCGACTACGGTAAGACGGCCGAGGACGCGGCGGCTCATGTCCCCGCCCCATCCTCCCATGCCCGAGGCGGCGACGACGCCGTGACCGGCTGCAAGCAGGGCATGGACAAGCTCCTGCTTGGCCGCGGCGCTGTCCACTGCCTCCGCCACGATGTCGCAGCCGGTGAAAAAGGCTCCGGCCGCGGGGCCGTCCAGCCGTTCCCGGATCAGCTCGAGTTCCAGCATGGGGTTGAGCGCGCGCAGGTTTTCCGCCAGCGCGTCGACCTTGGCCCGTCCCACCTGGCCGGGGAAGAAGAACTGACGGTTGAGGTTGGAGAGATCCACCACGTCCGGGTCCGCGATGCGCAGACGGCGGATGCCGGAGCGGACGAGCAGCATGGCGCAGTTGGAACCCAGCCCTCCCGCGCCCGCGATGCCCACGCGGGCATCGCGCAGACGGGCGATGTGCCCGGGCGGCAGGTGCCGGGCAAGGACATCATCCCAGTCCGGGCCGGGCCGGGCGGCGTCCCCGATCATGCCCCGCTCCCGCCGGAGGCTCTGCCGCAGTGAAAGCTTTCCCCTTCCAGGGGTTCCCAGTATTTGAACACCGGCGCAAGGCCGAGGGAGCGGATGGCGGCGCTCATCTCCGCCGGGCTGCGCGTGTCCGCGATATCGAACTGGGGGGAGTCCCCGTCCTGCGCGGGCGCTCCGGCATGGCCGCCCACGGCGGTGGACACCCCGGCGGAAACGCGGGTGACGGCGATGCGCATGAGATGATCGCGGAAGTCCGCGCGTTCCCGCGAGGAAACGACGATGCCCGCCGTGGGCAGGAAGAGCCGGGCCGCCGCAATGATCTGCACCAGATCCCGGTCGGATACGGGATGCACGTCGTCGAAAACGCCCACATGGGGCCGCATGCGCGGCACGGACAGGGCGATGTCCGCCGCGGGATGCTGTTTCTGGAGCCAGCGGGCGTGCAGGCCGGTGAGGAAGCTGTCCGCCCGCCAGTCGTCCAGGCCGAGCAGCGCGCCCACGTTGAGGGAACGCAGCCCGGCGCGGCCCGCCCTGTCCGGCGCGTCAAGGCGGAAGCGGAAGTCCCGCTTCGGCCCGGCGGGGTGAAGGCGGGCATAGAGTTCCTCGTTGTAGGTTTCCTGAAACATGGTCATGCCGTCCACGCCGGAGTCGGCCAGCAGCGCGTACTCCTCTTCGGTCAGGGAATAGACTTCCACGCTGATGCCCGGCATGTGGCGGCGCAGCACGCGGGCGGCTTCCGCGATGTATTCCGGCCCCGTGAGCCTGGGGGCGTCGCCGGTGAGCAGGAGGATATGCCGCAGGCCGGTGGCGGCAATGGCCGCGCCCTCGGCGTCAACCTCCTCCATGCTCAGCCTGCGCCGGGGAATGGCGTTGCCGGTGTTGAAGCCGCAGTACACGCAGCGGTTGGTGCAGTGGTTGGCGAGGTACAGCGGCGTGAACAGCTGCACCGCACGGCCGAAGTTGCGCAGGGTGATCGCGCGGGCGGCCCCGGCCATGCGTTCCAGATGCGGCGCGGCGGCGGGGGAGAGCAGGGCGATATAGTCGTCTTCCGTCAGGCGGCCGCCCTGTTCGGCGGCGGCAATGGCGCGGAGCGCGGCCTGCTCCGGGGCGGCGGAAAGGCGGCGGGCAAGTTCCGCGCGATCGTGCCGGACAAGTTCGTCATGAAAGAGTCTGGGGGAAAGCGGATGCGGCATGGCGGACCTCACGCGTCAAGAAAGCCGGTGAGGGGGGAGGAGGCCGCCGCGCCGGCTTCCAGCACGCGGCCCTTTCCCGCAAGAAAGGCGTCGCGCCCGGCCCGCACGGCATCAGCGAAGGCGCGGGCCATGCGCACAGGGTCGCCCGCCGTGGCGATGGCCGTGTTCACCAGACAGGCCGCCGCGCCCATTTCCATGGCTTCGCAGGCATGGGAGGGCGCGCCGAGTCCCGCGTCAACGATGACGGGCAGATCGATTTCCTCAATGAGGATGCGGATCATTTCTCCGGCCTTCAGGCCCCGGTTGCTGCCGATGGGCGCGCCCAGCGGCATGACGGCGGCGGCTCCCGCATTGACCAGATCGCGGGCGACATAGAGATCGGCGTTGATGTAGGGCAGGACGGTAAAGCCTTCCTTCGCCAGGGTTTCCGTGGCGCGGGCCGTGGCGTAGCCGTCGGGCAGAAGGTGGCGGGAATCGGAGATGACCTCGATTTTTATCCAGTCGCCGCATCCGGCGGCGCGGGCCAGACGGGCGATGCGCACGGCCTCCTCCGCGCTGCGCGCGCCGGAAGTGTTCGGCAGCAGGCGCACTCCGGCGGGAATGTGGGAAAGAATGTTGTCGCCGGGGTTGCCCAGGTCCACGCGGCGCAGGGCCACGGTGACGACTTCGCAGCCGGAGGCGGCCACGATGCCGGGGATCAGGGCGTCGTCGCCGTATTTTCCGGTGCCGGTGAACAGGCGGCAGCCGAGTTCGACGCCGCCGACAAGCAGGGAATCTTTCAAGTCGGTCATGATGGATCAAACATTCCTTTATGGTTGGCCTTGCCGCAAAGGCCGCCCGTGTGAAACACGGGCGGCTTGCGTTTTGCGCGGAAAACGCCGCGCCCGCACTCCGCGCCGCATGACCATGCGGCGGGGGGGCGTCATCTCTGCTCCCGATGCCCGCAAGCCTCGGCTTGCCGCGCCTCCGGCGGTCAGGGAAATTTTCAGCCGCCGCCGACCAGACGCACGATTTCGAGGCTGTCGCCCCCGTTCAGCGCCAGATTGCGCAGGGCTTCGCGCGGCACGATTTCGCGGTTGCGCTCCACCACCACCCCGGAAAGGGGGAGCCGCAGCGTTTCCAGCAGCGCGCCCAGCGTGATGCCGTCCGCGTGTTCCTGTTTCTGTCCGTTGATGATGAGAAGCATGGGAACCTCGCCTGAAAGAGGATGAGGCGGGGGGAAACGAAAAACGCCCGCGGAAGCGGGCGTTGCAATATCGGCAGGCGGCGCTTCCCTTCGGCGGCATGATCCGCATCAGGTTCCAAGGGTCAGGGACTCGCCCACTCTCAGCCTTCCGGCTCCCCCAGCTCCGGACAGGATAGACCTTCCGGCCCGGCTTGGCAAGAGAGGCGGCCCCGGGAGTCGTCACCCTGCCGCTCTGCCTGCGCCGACAGCGCCTCCCCCGGGCGGATCGCGGCCGGGTATCCGGACAGAGTCTTCCGGAACAGTTCCGGACAGGGCGGCATGGCCCCGCGGAGGCTCACTCCGGTTTCGCGTCATTTTGAGCCGGAGCCCGCGAAGCGGCGGCGGAGTCCCGGGCGGCCGGAATCAGCCGCATCAGCGTCCGGCAGAGGATATCATAATCCATGGGCTTGGAGATGTGCGCGTCCATGCCCGCCTCCTCGGTCCGGGCGATATCTTCGGCAAATGCGTTGGCGGTGGCGGCGATGATGGGAATCTGCCGCGCGTCGCGCCGCTCAAGCGATCGGATGCGGCGGGCGGCCTCGCAGCCGTCCATTTCCGGCATCTGCATGTCCATGAGGATGGCGTCAAAGGTAAAAGGCCGTGATGTCTTGAATATTTCCACGGCTTCCCGGCCGTTCCATGCGGGCACGACGTTAATGCCCTTCCGGGTCAGAATTTCCGAGGCTATTTCCATATTGATCACATTGTCCTCGGCCAGAAGAATACGCATGCCCTCAAGGTTTCCGTCGGAAGGCATGGGCTTCTGTTCCTCCACGGCGGGGGCCGCGGCTCCCCTGACCACTTCGAACGGAAGGGAAACGGTAAAGACGCTTCCCTTTCCCAGCGTGCTTTTCACCGTGATCCGGCCGCTCATCTGCGTGACGATGCTCCGGACGATGGACATGCCCAGGCCGGTGCCCATGACCTTTTTGGCGCCGAAGCGGGTTTCGCGCGAGTAGGGTTCAAAGATGCGTCCGAGAAACTCCTCGGACATTCCCGCTCCGGTATCCGCAACCGTAAATTCAAACCTTGAATGCTTCTGACTGGTAAACTGTTTGACGGATACGGAAATGGAGTCCCCCTCACGCGAGAACTTGAACGCATTGGAGAGAAGATTGTTGACAATCTGCGTCAGCCTGAAACTGTCCCCGACAATGACATGATCCTGTATGTCGAATGATACGGTAAAGGTCTTGTTTTCCTTTTCCGAAACGGTATGGAAGACGGAGGTGATATCCTCCATGCACTTTTTCAGATCAAACTCTTGAAGATGAAAGGTGAACTTGCCGCTTTCCAGCCTGGACATTTCAAGAATATCATTGATGAGATGAAGAAGATGCCGGCATGACGTGTCCATCTTTTCAACATAGGCTGCGAGTTTTTCCGGCTGGTGCAGATGTTCCCTTGCAAGGGAAAGGGAACTGATGATGGCGTTCAGGGGCGTGCGCATGTCATGCGACATGCTGCTGAAAAAGGCTTTTCGCGATTTTTCGTTTTTTCTTGCGGAGTTGAGAGCCTCTTCCAGAAGCTGTTTCTGTTCAAGCTGCTCCCTTTTTTCCACTTCGACATTTCGGAAGCACAGGATGACCTCGTTGTTCAGCATCGTTTCGTCGTACAGAATGCGAATGTTCGCCCAGCGGAATTCGTCATTGTCAAGCCGCAGGAAATCGCCGCCGAAGTCATGCACATGGCGCCTGACAAGCTGCTTGATATTCCGGAGGGAGAAACTTTCCGCAAATTCCCTGCGGGTGTCTTCCTTCAGCGTCTTTTCCAGCACCTGCATCAGGGCGGCGTACGGCCCCGTCTTTTTCAGACAGCTCCTTGCGAACGCCGTGCCCTTGATCATCTCGTAGGTTCCATCCTCATAGTTCACCCTGTACAGGCCGTAATAGATGTTTCCCAGAATCTGAAGGGTTTCACTGGTGCGGATATCCCTCCTGTTCGCGCGGTAGCTGTGCCATGTCGTAAATATGATATAGGAAAGAAAAAGGATGAAGCTTAATGAAATCCAGATGGTAAATTTGTTGAATTCACTCAGCATGGTGCTGTAGGGTATCGTGACAACGGCATGCCATCCGTTCTGCATTCGGGTATAATAGACGCCTCTTCTGCGATTGTTGAGGTCGTATATGTAACTGTCGTATGATGATATATATCCGTTTTCTATCTTTTCAAGAATGCTTTTCACATATGCCTGCAGTTCGCTGTGGGGTTTTCTGAGTATTGTTCTTGTATAGATGAGCGATCCCGACTTGTCGCAAAGGTAGTAGGAACTGCCCGGGGGGAGGTTTGCCAGCGCGTCGCTCATGAAAATCTTGTCGGGAAAAATGTCAAAGGCCAGAACATTTGCGCTCCCGGCGCATTTTTTCGCCACGGTGATGATGGGCCTGCCGGTAATGACATCCGGGTACACATCACTGAAAACGGTCCGGCCCCCGGCGGCCAGAGTCTTCCTGTACCACTCCGCGCCGGTGATATCGTAGGCGGCGTCACCCTCCCACGGGTTTGCCGCCACGATTCTGCCGTTGATGACGGCGTAGGGATCGATGACGCCGTTCCCCACGACTTCCCTGATCTGTCCGAAGTAGTCCTGAAGCCAGGATGCCGTTTTCTCCCCGGCTGCATTTCCTTCCAGCTCATCCAGATGTTTTGTGCCCATGACCAGGAGAAAGTCATACAGGGAAAGCGTGTTCTGTTCCTCTCCGGCCAGAGAGGCCACGACGGTCGTTCCGGTGTTGTGGGCGTTCATGAGCAGTCTTTCCCGCAGAAACATGACGCTCAGGCCGGAGGTGATGATGAAGAGCACGGCGGCAAGGATGTTGAAGCGCATATTGGCGGTGGCGGGCCCGGGAGGGCTGAGCGGCTTTGGCATGTTGTCCGTCCTTGGTTGAGCCGTTGACGGGGAGGGGACACGGGAGATTTCCGCCGGAAGTTCATGGTAAACCGGCCTTACTGTCCACCTGCCTCTTTTTCTGCGACAGGGCAAGCATAACAACAACTTTTCATTTTATCAAAAGGAGCGGGAAACATATTTTACCATACCATGCTGTCCGGCCGGAATTTTTTTCCGCATTTTTATCGGAAATGCCCTCATGCTCCGCCCCTGTCCGGGGAAAAGACATTCCCGGCAGGACGGCAGGGCCGATGAAACTCTTCCCGCAGCCTCTCCCTTGCCGGAGATGCAGTGCGCGCGTTCCCTGTCCGGCGGCTGCGGAGTCGGCAGGCGGATGGAACGGCTGGGGATTGCAACATGCCGCGTCCTGCCTGCCCGATCCTGCCTTCCGTGCGCGAACTTCGCGAGCGGCGGCGCGTGCCGCGCGGCATCTTGCCGTGCGCGCATTTGCGCGTTAGAGCATTTCAAACCTGAAATGCTTCCGGAGTCGATTGAAGCGAGACTCCGCCGCGGCGCCCTCCCTTCTCCGGTGTCGCCGCAGTTCACTCGCGGCGCACGGCTCCGGCTTCGGGCGTGAAACCTGCGGGCCGGAACATGGAGTTCCGGCCGGAAGATACTTTCAATGGCAGAATGTGCCGGGCTGAACAGTTTCGCCGCGTCTGCGGCGGACGCATGCCGGAACAAAAAGCCCTTCCCGACCGGGCCGTTCCGGCCTGCCATCAGGAGAGACCATCATGGACGACAGAACCAGAGCGCTTGCCGACGCGCCCATCAGCCGTCTGCTGCCGGCATATTCCCTGCCCGCCATTATCGGCATGACGATCACCTCGCTCTACAATATCATTGCGGGCATCTTCATCGGGCACGGCGTGGGGCCGCTGGCCATTTCCGGCCTGGCGGTGAACTTTCCGCTCTTCAACCTGATCATGGCGCTGTGCATGATGGTGGCGGTAGGCGGCGCGACCGTGTGTTCCATTGAGCTGGGCCGGAAGAATGAGGAACGGGCCGGGCAGGTGCTGGGCCAGGTGGTGATCGTGAACGCCGTGGTCAGCGTTGCCGCGGCGCTTGCGCTCCATGCCTTCATTGATCCGATCCTGACCCTGTTCGGCGCGAGCGACGCCACGCGCCCCTATGCGCGCGACTACATCGTGGTTCTGCTGGCGGGGCTGCCCATAGGCTTTCTCATGCTGGGGCTGAACAACGTCATGCGCGCCTCGGGGCATCCCGTCAAGGCCATGGGCACCGCGCTGGTCAGTGTGGCCGTGAATATCGCGCTTGCTCCGCTGTTCATATTCTCCTTCGGATGGGGGATGCGCGGCGCGGCTCTGGCCACGGTGCTGGGGCAGACCGCCTCCTGCGGCTGGCTGCTCCTGCACTTCTTCGGCGGGAGTTCCCCCGTGCGCTTCCGGGCGGGCATTTTCCGCTTCCGCCCCGCCCTGTGCCGGGAGATTCTGGCGGTGGGCCTGCCGCCCTTTTTCATGAACGCCTGCGCCTGCCTGGTGGTGATCATCATCAACCGGAGCCTGAACCATTATGGCGGCGACCTGGCCATCGGCGCCTACGGCATCCTGAACCGGCTGGTCATGCTGTTCGGCATGGTGGTCATGGGGCTGACGCAGGGCATGCAGCCCATCATCGGCTACAACTTCGGCGCGGGGCGTCCGGATCGCGTGCGGCGCACGCTGCGGATGGGCATGGCGGCGGGCGCGGCCATCACGTCGCTGGGCTGGCTTGCCTTTCAGTTCGCGCCGGAACCTCTGGCCCGCATGTTCACGGATCATGCCGATCTGCTGGCGCTTTCCGTCCATGCCCTGCGGGCCTGTTCGGCGGCGTTCTTCATCGTCGGGTGGCAGATTGTGGTTTCCGCCTACTTTCAGGCCATAGGGCTGGTGGCTGTGGCCAGCTTCCTCTCCCTGTCGCGGCAGATGCTGTTCCTTATTCCCTGCCTGCTGCTTCTGCCCCGCTGGTTCGGGCTTGACGGCGTGTGGTACAGCCTGCCCGCGGCGGACATGGCCGCCACGGTGGTGACCGCGGTCATTCTCTGCCGTGTGGAGATGCGGCGGAAGGTCTGAAAGGCGGAATGTTCCGGAACAGCCCCCGCAGAAAGCGCGCCGCCGCTTCCGGGTCCGGCGCGGAGCAGATTTCCGACACCACGGCCAGACCGTCCGCTCCCGCCGCGATGACCTCCGCCGCATTGCCCGCGTGAATGCCGCCGATGGCCACCAGCGGCAGGCGGCTTCTTTTCCCCGCCTCCGCCAGACCATCCAGTCCCCATGGCTCGGCGGTGTCCGTCTTGGTCGGCGTTGCCCAGACCGGGCTTATGCCGAGGTAGTCCACATCCCAGGTCTGCGCAGCCTCAAGCTGGGCCATGTTTTCCACGGAAAGCCCGATGAGGGCGTCCGGGCCCATGAGCGCGCGGGCGTCCGCCGGCGGAAGATCGCTCTGCCCCACGTGCAGGCCCGCCGCGCCTCCGGCCAGGGCAATGTCCGCCCGGTCATTGACGACAAGCGGCACGCCCCGCCCGTGCAGCTCCCGCACAAGCAGGCGGGTCAGGGCCAGAAAGTCCCGGGAGGATGCTTCCTTTTCCCTCAGCTGCACCATGGTCGCGCCTCCGGCCACGGCCCGGAGGACGACATCCTCCAGGGGCCTGCCGAGGCAGAGTTCCCTGTCCGTCACCAGATAGACGCGCCAGTCGGGACGTTCTCTCCAGTTCATCAAAGATTCCCTTGTGGTTTGAAAGCTCCCCCTTCAGGGGAAACGCTCTGTTGCAGAATAGTGTTGAACATAACCTTGACCGCCGGAGGCACGCCGCGTCAACTCCGTATGGAGCGACGCCCCCCCCGCTGACCTTCTTCCGTTCGTCGCTCGTAACCATGCGCGGCAGGCAAAGCCTGACCGCGCCCTCGCTCCTCTCTCCATGCTCGCTACGCTCGCGCCTCCGGCGGCCAATGCGGCATGGAGGGGGGCGAGGAGCGGAAGAAAAGGTTCGCGGAGCGGAGCCTTCGGGCGGCTTTGCCGCACGAAGGCGCAAGCGGGCCGGCCGTGGATACATGCTGCCTTTGCGGCAACGTTCGTTGCCGCCCATGCCGGAGCAAAGGAACACGCCACGCACAGAGCCATCAGCATGATTCTGCAACAGAGCGAGGGGAAAAGAGCGGTTGACACGACGGCGAAGCGGATGGGGCGGCTGCGGATTGAAACATCGCGGGCCTTCCCCGCCTATGCCGGAAACACGCGCTGTTCAAGATGGCGCGCGTCCAGAAGATACAGGGCGTCAAGAAAACGGGAGAGGAAGCTGCCCGGCCCCTCCGCCAGCCTTGCCGCCGCTTCCCCGGCTTCGGCCATGACGGCCATGGCCGCGGCGGCTCCGGCCAGCGGGGTTCCGGCCACGGCCACATGAGCGGCGGTGAGCGCGCTGGCCGAACAGCCCATGCCCGTGACCCGGCTCATGAGGGGCGAACCGCCTCTGACGGCAAGCACGATGTCGCCGTCCGTGATGTAGTCCGTTTCGCCGCTGATGCTGACGACGCAGCCGCTGCGCCGGGCCAGCCCGCGGGCCGCCGCGACGGCTCCCGCGCTGTCTTTCGTGCTGTCCACGCCTCTGGTGGCGGCCTCCAGAGAGGAAAGCCCCTCCGCCGCGGCGAGAGCCAGAATTTCCGAGCCGTTGCCGCGCAGAACGGCCGGCCGCGCGGCGCGCAGAAGATTCCGCGCGGCATCCGTGCGCAGGCGGGACGCTCCGGCTCCCACGGGATCAAGCACGACGGGCACGCCGCGCCGGGCGGCACATTCCCCGGCCAGAAACATGGAGTCCAGCCATGCCTGATCCGGTGTGCCGATGTTGAGCACCAGGGCGGAGGCGACGGCAAGCAGATCGTCCAGTTCTTCCGGGGCGTGCGCCATGAGCGGCGAGGCCCCGGCGGCCAGCAGGACGTTGGCCGATACCTGCATGACCACATAGTTGGTAATGTTATGCACCAGCGGCGCCTTTTCCCGCACGGCAAGAGCGGCGGAAACGACTTCCCGCCGGAACGGGGCGATATCCATGGGGCGCTCCTACCTTACAAGCATGATCACGTCGGTGAGGGGCAGTTTGGGAACCCAGTGAACCCCCGCCTCGTCGTTGTAGTAGGAAAGGCTGCCGTCCGCGTTGGGGCCGGTGAGGCGGCAGTCTTCGTCCGGCGCGCCGAGAGCCAGCACCAGACGGGATTCCATGCCTTCCGGCACGCCCAGGAAGGCGTCCGCCGCGGGCCTGTTGTACGCGCCGATCATGCAGCAGGCCAGCCCGGCGGTGCGCGCGCCGAGATTGATCGTCTGTGCGGCGATGCCGATGTCCATGACGCCGAAATCGTTCAGCCCCCTGGGGGCGACAAGCACGATATACCCGGCGGGGTGGCGGCTTTCGTCCGCGCGTTCCTCCGCGGAGCGTCCGCCCGCCATGTTCAGCAGGGGGAAGAATTCCTTCCGCGCCTCGGGCGAGACGACGAGAGCGTAGCGCAGGGGCTGGAGATTGCGCGCGCTGGGCGAAAGATGGGCCATGTTCACCAGATCGGACAGGATGCCTTCGGTCAGATGCGGGGTATTCCTGAAGTAGCGGCATGTGCGGGAGGCGGCGACAAGTTCGGCAAAGGTCATGAGAAAGCTCCTTGGGTTGGTTTCGGACTTCGTTCCGCGCGGCCGGAAAGGGCTCACGCGCGCGGGCCGGACAGCGCGCCGCAGTCGAGCAGCGCCCGCACGACCCGGCTGACGGGCAGGCCCACCACCGTGGACCATGAACCTTCAATGCGATCGGCAAGGAAGGCCCCTCTGCCCTGGATGCCGTAGGCTCCGGCCTTGTCCAGGGGGTCTCCCGTGGCGGTGTAGGCTTCAAGCAGTCCGCGCGGCCACGGGGCGAAACGGACATGGGCGGCGTCCGCGAACCAGGCGCACGGTGCGCGGTCTTCCGCAGGCCAGAGGCAGCATGCGGTGATGACCGTGTGAACGAGCCCCGCCAGCCGTTCCAGCATGGCCAGAGCGTCGGCGCCGGAGGCGGGCTTGCCCAGAATGTCCCCGTCAAGTACGACTATGGTGTCGGCCGCAAGCACCAGCGGCGCGGCCGCCCGGCCGGGGAATCCTTCCGCGCCGGCCGCGATGCGGGTCCGCACGTTTTCGGCCTTGGAGCGGGCCGCGCGCAGGGCATAGGCGTCCGGGGCCTCGCCGGGCAGGGGGCGCGCCTCTTCCGTGAGCGCGGGCAGCACGCGGAAATCAAGACCGAGATCACGCAGAAAATCCTGACGGCGCGGCGAGGAAGAGGCCAGCACCAGAGGGCGTTTCTGAACAAGGGGACGGGACGGCGCGGATGATGTTCCGTTCCGGAGAGAGGTATGTTCCATGACCGCAAAAGGTACGCCGGGCAGCGGTGATTGTCCAGATCGGGACGGCGGGGAACGGATTCCGGTACAGACGGGCGGCGCGCCGGAGCTTTCCTTCCCGTGGGCCGCGCCCTCGTGGGTGAAGCCCGGCACGGCGGCGGAAAATGCGCGTTTTCTGGCCGGCCGCGTTCCGGAAATCGGGCTGTGCATGTTTGAGGCGGAAAGTTCGGCGCGCATGCCGGAAACCGAGCTTCCGCGCGGGCTGGCCGATCTTCCCCTGCGCTGGCACGCGCATCTGCCTTCCGATCTGCCGGGGCAGCGCGATCTTGCCGCGGGAGCCGGAGCGGCCTCGGCCCAGGGGGCGCGGGCGGCGGAACTGGCGCTTGCGGCATGGCGGCGGGCGGCCTTTCTGCATCCGCGCTTGGGCGTGCTGCACCTGCCCGCTCCGGGCGGAGAAGGGGGATCGCGGGCGGCCTGGCTGGAGGCGTTTTTCCGCGTCTGGCGTTCCGCCGGGGAAAATCCCCGTGATATCGCGCTGGAGAACGTGCGGGGCGCGCCGTTCGGGCTTCCCGGCGCGCCGGAAGGCGCGGATGAGGCGGCCCTGTGTCTGGACATGGCGCACACTCTGGCTTATGGGCAGGAAGGGGACAGCATGCGCCCGGACATTCTGGCGCGGGTGAGGCTGCTCCACTGGTCCGCCCCCGGCCCGGCCGGGCCGGACGGAACGCCGCGTGACAGGCATCTGCCCCTGACCGGGCTGACGCCCGTTCAGAAGGACTGGCTGCGCCGCGTCTGGGCGCGGCGGGCGCTTCCGCTGCTTCCGGCGGATGCGGCGCATCTTGTGGAAGTGTTCGACTGGGAAGGCATTCTGCTTTCCCTGCCCGAACTGGGGAGAATTCTCGGCCGCGCCTGAAGCATTTCGCCGTCGGAATGCCCCGCGGAGCCGGGCAGGAATCCCCGCGCCGCCCTCCTGTCCGGTGCTGCCGCAGTTCACTTGCGGCGTCAGGCTCCGGTTTCGGGCGTGAAACCTGCGGGCCGGAAACAGGGGCCGGCCGGAAGATGTTTTCAATCGCAAAACGCCCTGAAGCGGGAGCGCCGGGAGCGAAAAAGGTGGACGTATGGCATATTTCCGCAAACTTTCGTCACGTCTGGCCGAACTGCAGGCCCTGCTCAACCGGGATGACAACTGGATGGTGCTGATCAGCGCCGATCCCGATGCGATTGCCGGGGCCTTCGCCTTCCAGCGGCTGATCAGCAAGCGCGTGCACAGCGTGACCATCGCCCGGATCAACGAGGTGACGCGCCCGGACAATCTGGCCATGCTGCGCTATCTGCGCGTTCCCGTGGTCAAATGGGAACCTTCGCTCGCGCCCGGCTTTCAGCGTTTCGCCATTGTGGATTCCCAGCCGCATCACAGCCCGGCATTTGACGACGTGAACTTTTCGGTGATTATCGATCACCATCCCAAGCCGCCGACGCCGTTCCCCGCGCCGTTTCAGGAAATCAGGCCGGATATCGGCGCCACCAGCACGCTGATGACCGAATTTCTGTACAATGCGGAACTGCGGCCCGGCAGACGGCTGGCCACGGCGCTGCAGTACGGCATCCGCACGGACACCAATACCTTCGGGCGCAACAGCACGGAAGTGGATATCCGCGCCTATCACTACCTGACCCGTTTTGCCGACCCCGCGCTGCTCACCCGGATCATGCGCAGCGAGTACCTGCCGGAATGGCTGCCCTATTTTTCCCGCGCCTTCGTCAATCTGCGCCCCTGCGCCAGCGGGAGCTATACCTGGCTGGGCGTGGCGGAAAGCGCGGATGTTCTGGTGGTGGTGGCGGATTTTTTTCTGCGCGTGCACGGGCTGCGCTGGGTCGTGGTATGCGGGCGCTGCCGCGACACGCTGGTGGCCGTGTTCCGCGGCGGGCTGGGGCGCACGGACGTGGGGCATATCGCGTCGCTGACCTTTGAAGGCGTGGGCAGCGGCGGCGGGCACAGGGCGCTGGCCAGGGCCGAATGCGCCGTGAGGGACGCTGTGGCCGCGGCCCCCGGCGAGACGGAGGAAAGCATGAATTTCGACGTGTTCTGCTTCCGCCGGGTCAGGGAGGCAGCCTCCCGGCACCGGAAGGAGAAGGCGGAAGCGCCGGAAGGCGAGCCTTCCGCGCCGCCGCGGAAGGATTAGGGCATTTCGTCATTGAAATGCCCTGCGGAGCCGGGCGGGGCGGGACTTGTCTCCGCCCTTCCCGGCCGCAATGCGCTTCGCGCCGACGGCCGGGGCCGCCGTGCCCTTCTCCCGCGCCGCCGCAATTCGCCTGCGGCGTGCAGCTCCTGCGGCGGCGTGAAACCTGCGGGCCGGAACACAGGGTTCCGGCCGGCAGATATTTTTGAAAGCAGAACGCTCCAGATGCGTTCAACAGCAGAATGGCCCGGACAAACCAACCGCGATCGTCCCGCGGAAAAAGGGACGGCTTCCCCGACACGTTCAGGAGTCTCGCATGGATATCCCTCTTCTTCCCGACATAGCCCGCATGTTCTGTCTTTCCCTCCTTGTGTTGCTGGTCTGCTGCCGGCTCCGGCTGCCCTCCATCGTGGGGCTGCTCATTACCGGCGTGCTGTGCGGTCCCACGGCGTTCGGGCTGGTGGAAAACGTGAAGGCCGTTGAGCTTCTTGCCGAGACAGGCGTGGTCATGCTCATGTTCACCATCGGCCTGGAAATGTCGGGAGCGGAGCTTTCCCGCCTGAAAAAGCCGGTATTTCTCGGCGGAACGGCGCAGGTGGCGGCAACCATCCTCATTTTTCTGCCCGTGAGCCTGCTCAGCGGGCACAGCGCGTCGGAAGGGATTTTCTTCGGCTGCATCGCCGCGCTTTCCTCCACGGCCATCGTGCTGAGTCTGTATCAGCAGAAGGCGCAGTCCGAGTCTCCGCAGGGGCGGCTTTCCCTGGCCGTACTGATCTTTCAGGACCTTGCCATTGTTCCCATGATGCTGCTTGTTCCGCTGCTCTCCGGGCAGCAGAACGCGGGCGCGGCGGAACTGCTGCTTTCCGGCGCGCGCACCGTGGCGATACTGGGCGGCGGCTGGATTCTGGCCAAGCATGTGCTGCCCAGGCTCATGCTCATGATTGTGCGCTCCCGCAGCCGGGAACTGCTGCTTATCGGCACGCTCGGCCTGTGCCTCGCCATTGCCGTCGGCACGGCCTGGCTGGGGCTTTCCCTCTCGCTGGGGGCATTCATGGCCGGGCTGCTGCTGGCGGAGTCGGAATACAGCCTGAGCGTGGTGGAAGGCGTTCTGCCGTTCAAGATGATCTTCACCAGCCTGTTCTTCATTTCCATCGGCATGCTGCTGGATGTGGATTTCGCCTTCACCCATGTGGGTCCGATTCTCCTGCTGGCCCTTGCGCTGCTGCTGTTCAAGACCCTTGCGGCGCTGGCCGCGATGCTGCTTCTGCGGTACCCGCTGCGGGTATGCCTGATGGCGGCCATGAGCATCAGCCAGATCGGGGAATTTTCCTTCGTGCTGGCGCGCAGCGGCGTGGACGCGGGCCTGCTGGACAACCTCGGTTATCAGGTGTTTCTGGCTTCCAGCATCCTGACCATGGTGGCCACGCCGTTCATGATGGGCGCCGCGCCTGCGGCCGCCGGAAAAATTGCGTCGCTTTTCGGCGGGCGCGGATCGCGCGGGGAAGCGGAGCAGGCGGCGGAAAGCTCCGGCGGAGCCGCGGGGGACATGCGGGATCATCTCATGATCATCGGTTTCGGCATCGGCGGCAAACATCTGGCGCGCACGGCCCGCAAGGCGGGAATTCCGTATGTGGTGCTGGAAATGAACCCGGATACCGTGAGCCGCTACAGGGACAGCGAGCCCATTCACCACGGCGACGCCAGCGATCCCATGACGCTGGAGCATTACGGGGTGAAACACGCCCGCGTGCTGGCCGTGGTCATTTCCGACAGCGCCGCCGTGCGCGGGGTGATCGACAGCGCGCACAGGCTCAACCCCGGCCTGAACATCGTGGCCCGCACCCGTTTTGTCAGCGAGGAGGCGGAACTGCGCCGGCTCGGGGCGCAGGCCGTGATTTCGGAGGACTTTGAAACCTCCATCGAGATTTTCGCGCAGGTACTCGGCTATTATCTTGTCCCCCAGCAGACCATAACCGGATTCGTGCGGGAAATACGCGGCGAGCATTACCGCATGGTGCGGGATCTGAACCTGCCCGGGCGGAATTTCTCTCTGGAGGATGCCCGTCTTTCGGATCACGCCGTTTCCGCCCTGCTGGTGGAGCCGGGATCGGCCGCGGCGGGCAGGAGCCTGATGGAACTGGACCTGCGCCGGCTGTATGACGTGACCGTGGTGGGCATCCTGCGCGGGGGACGCACGCTCCCCTCGCCCGGCGGAGAGGACAGGCTGGAAGAGGGGGATACGGCCTATCTTTTCGCTGATGCGGAAAAGCTGGGAAAGGCCGCCGCCCTGTTCAGCGCGGAAGCTGCCGGAGCGGACAGGTAAGGCCTGTTCAAATCGAAAATGCTCCCGGAGCGCCGGCATTACTGGCCTTCTTTAAACCAGAGAATGGGTTGTGGCCGGCTCTGCACCTTTTCTCAACGTCCGGCATGTCGTGCCCTGCACGACGCAATCATTTTCCATGAGGAAAACCACCCGCACATGATATGCCCGCCTCAGGGCAGACAAGGCAAAAAGCCGCATTCTGCCGACACCTTGCCTGCTGCTTCATCAAAAATTCCCTTGTGGCTTGAAACCTCCCCCTTCAGGGCGAAGTTGACAGGACGGCGAAGCCGATGAAATCCTTTTCCGCACGCCCCCTCTCCGTCGGCTGCTTCAGTCGGTCGGCGGATGGGGCGACTGTGGATTGAAACACCTGAAGGCAGAGGCGATTGCCGGGCGACCGGTAGCGGATAATGACGAAACATCTGCTCTGCTGGAAGAACACATTCGCTTTTACAATACAGAACGGCTTCAGAAAATGCGCGGCCTGCTTTCCCCGGCGGGGTATCGGGGAAAGCAGGCCGCGCAATCTGCGCCCGCAGGGTCTTTTCTGCCTGTCTCCCTGACAGGGGCCAGACCGGTGTCGGGTGATTTTCTGTTGGTGTCTGTCAAGCCTGTTTCATTTTCCGGATCAGTTCCGCGAGTCCCTGCGTCTGGCTCACCAGATCGGATACGGCCCTGGCCGATTCGGACATGGCTTCGGCGATCTGTCTGCTCATTCCGTCACATTCGAGAATGGAGTGATTGATCTCCTCGCTGGCTGCGGACTGTTCCTCGCTGGCTGCGGCGATGGCGTTGACCTGATCCGCCGTGGCCTCTGCCGTGGCCACAATTTCCTGCAGGGCCCGGCCGGACTGGCCGGCCAGTTCCGTGGCCTCACCGATGCGCTGCACCGCCTCATCCACAGAGGCCATGCTTTTGGCGGTACTCTCCTGAATAGCGCTGATGACGTTGCTCACCTCATTGGTGGAGGACATGGTTTTTTCAGCCAGTTTGCGCACTTCATCGGCTACCACGGCAAAGCCGCGTCCGGCCTCTCCCGCGCGGGCGGCCTCAATGGCGGCGTTAAGAGCCAGCAGGTTGGTCTGATCCGCAATGTCCGAGATGACGCCCATGATCCGGGTAATATCCTGTGCGTGTTCGCCGAGTTGAGTCATATCGTCCTTGAGTTCCAGGGATTTGGTGTGAACGTCTCCAATGCTGTGCACGACCTTTTCCACCGCGCGGGAGCCGGCTTCAGCTTTTCTTTTTGTTTCACCGGATGCGGAAGATGCGGAAGATGCGTTGCGGGCCACTTCCTGCACGGTGGCGTTCATTTCATTCATGGCCGTGGCAGCCTCGGAAAGGCGCTGGGCGGATTCGGCCACACCCTGGTCGGAGTGCTCGATTTGGGCGGAAAGCTCGGTGGTGGCGGAGGAAATTACACCGCCCATTTCTTCAAGCCGGTCGGCCACGTTCAGCAGGGCCTGAGCCTTGGCCTGGGCCTCCTGCCCGGCCGCTTCGGCTTTCTGCATGGCCTCTTGGGCCTCGTCCGTGGCTTTCCGTGCGTTTTGGGACTCCTGTTCAGCTCTCTTGATATGCGTTTCCAGAGCGTTCACCATTTCCACGATGGCGGCGTATACCCCCTGTTTCCTGCCGCCGTCATCCACATTGTAATCGCCGCCTGCCACGCGGCGGGCAACGGCATTCAGCTCTCCGGGATCCTTGCCCAGTTGATGCATCACATTACGGGAAAGGAAGAAGCTTATGAGGATACCGCAGAGCATTGCCGCGGCACAGACGCCGATGATGACGGAATTTGCACGGCTGTTGCTTTCCTGTACCTGTTGCACACCGAAAATGGCCAGTTCGGTGGCGTCGGCCTCAATCTTGCCGAACTGCTTTCCCAGGCTCCGCATATTCGTTCCCAGCTGGCTCGTAAAATCCACGTAAGCCTGCGCGACGGGAATGTATTTGTCCATGCTTTTGATAATGTCCGCCATTGCGGCTTTATTCTCGGCCGACCGGAACCGATCCGCCTGTTCGAGCATTGCGGCGCGCAGATTTTTCAGGCCGTCCGAAACGGCAGTCAATTCTTCCTGGGTGGAGCGCAGCGAAAGGCCTCTGACCTCTGCCCGCAATCGGTTGAATTCGATGCGCAGAGCTTCCACGTTCTTTTGGTTGCTGATGTTGATCCGATCAGCCCCGTGAGCGAGTATGCCTTCGTATATTATTGTCTCCATGGCATCGAAGGCTTTCACCAGATCCATAAGGGCCTGATCATTCTGAAGCAGGCGGATGCTTTCTTTCTGGTCGCTGATTGATTGCTGCAAAAGCGGCAGAGTTGCTTCCAGACCATTGATGCAAGCCGTCATTTTCTGTTTGTTTTCGGGGTTTACAATCATGGGGAGGCACAAATCAAGCTGCTTTTTGGCCTCCGCAAGCTGCTCCAGACTGCGTTGGGCAAAACTGTCATCCCCATAGACAATAAAACGCAGATATGCGGTCTGCGTATTCAGCAAAGCCGTTTTGCCGTTTTCAATATACCCCGCCTGTCCGGAAAAATGGCTCATTGTTTCCGTCAGATAGTAAGAAGTCCCCCCCAGAGTCAACACCATGAAAAGAACCACTGAAAAACCCAGCATCAATTTTGTCTGCAGTTTCATGCCCCCCCTCCCATATCTGCATTGTGTTCAAGGATCCTGCTCTGACATTGCCGACATATCTGCCTGTTTTTATCTTGTCCTCAGTTGTTTGAAGATGCCGTACTTTTATTCACCATACAGGTGAAACGCCCGCTATCTCCCGGCCGCCTGGAATTTATGGAAGTCATCTTGGTGAAACAGGCTTTGAAAAACAGACAGTTTTTCATGAAAAATTTTTACCGGAAGGATATCATCCCGGGACTTCCTATGCAATAGTCTCAAATATTCAATATCAATGCCGCATGCCGGAATCGCTGTTCCGGCCAGCCCGCGGCGGCTGTGCTCCTGCGCGGGACGTGCTCCCGGCGGCCGGATGTATGGTCCATCAAAAATTCCTTTGTGGTTTGAAACCTCCCCCTTCAGGGGGAAAAAGTGGTTGACAAGACGGCGAAGCCGATGAAATCCTTTTTCGTAACCCCTCCCTTCAGGGAGGGGCAATCCGCACGACCCCTATCCGTCGGCTGCGGAGTCAGTCGGCGGATGGGGCGACTGTGGATTGAAACATGTTATAATGGTACAGGAATACCGGCTTTCTTCAAAGAGAACGTATGGGACATATACTGCATGGTTGCGCCCGCGCGACTGGGGCAGTTCGCCGGGCAATCCGCAAGAGTCGGGAGAGTGCAGGATTTCTGGCTGCCGGAGCGTTTTGCTCTCGAAAATATCTGCCGGCCGGACCCTGCGTTTCCTGCCCGCAGGCTTCACGCCTGAAGCCGGAGCCTGACTCCGCAGGCGGATTGCGCGGCAGCGGGGAAGGGGCGCCCTGCGGACAGGGAGGGCGGGGCTGTGCCCCGCCCGGCCCCATGAGGCATTTCAGGGGGATGCGCTAGCGGCAGAACTTCTCGACATAGCGATCCAGGCAGTCCTGCACCACGCCGCGCGCGGTTTCGGCATCCCGCACATAGTCGATGGCGGTTTTCTTGCCTTCCAGTTCCTTGTACACGGAGAAGAAGTGGGACATTTCATCGAATACATGCCTGGGCAGGTCGCTGATGTCCTGATACAGGTTGTAGTTGGGATCGCTGAAGGGCAGGGCGATGATTTTCTCATCCTTGTCGCCGCCGTCTTCCATGCCGATCACCCCGATGGGATAGCAGCGCACCAGACAGCGGGGCATGAGAACTTCCGAGCAGAGCACCAGCACATCCAGAGGGTCCTTGTCCTGCGCGTAGGTGCGCGGGATAAAGCCGTAGTTGGCCGGGTAATGGGTGGAGGTGTACAGCACGCGATCCATCATCAGCAGGCCGGTCTGCTTGTCCAGTTCATACTTGATCTTCCCCCCCCTGGGGATTTCGATGACGGCGCAGAAGTCGTTGGGGCGGATGCGATCCGGAGAAATTTCGTGCCAGATGTTCATCAGACGTTCCTTTGTGATGTGAAATCTTCCTCCTTCAGCGGGAGAAGAGCGGAACACTCTATGTCAGGCTCCTGCGGGGATCAAGCGCAAAGTCGGCGGGGGGGGGGGCGTCGCGGCTTCAGTCCCGCTTCGCCCGACTCCGGGAGCATTTTCGTTTGGCCCTGTCATGGAACCGTGTTGACAGCGTTGCGCGGGGCGTATCGTTTTACTCCGGCACAGGCGGCAATATTCATTGCCGCAAGGCAGCCCGTGTTCCACACGGGCGAAAGGCAACATGACCATGCGGCGGGGGGTCGTCATCTCTGCTCCCGATGCCCGTGAGCCTCGCTCCGCCCGGCAACGGGCACGGCCCCTGCGGGGCCGCCATGCGGTCGGCCTCCAGGCTCGCTCTGCTCGCGCCTCCGGCGGTCAATGTCATTTTCAGCACGCTTCTGTGACAGAGCCTTTCGTTTTGAAAATGCTCCGTTCCGCAACGGAGCCGCGACGGAGGCCGTCTTGCCAAGCTCCGGCCCGGCCCCTATGATGCGGAAAAATTTTCAGGAGTCCTCATGCCCGACGCATCCTTTCTTGAACAGGCTGTTTCCTTCGTCCTGCACATCGACATACATCTGTTCGCTCTGGTTGAAGCCTACGGAGCATGGCTGCTCGCCATTCTGTTCCTTATCGTCTTCTGTGAAACGGGGCTGGTGGTGACGCCCTTTCTGCCCGGCGACTCCCTGCTGTTTGCGGCGGGAACCGTGGCCGGGGCGGGGTATCTGAACTACTTCGCCTGCGTTGCCGTGCTGCTGGGCGCGGCGGTGCTGGGCGACGCCGTGAACTACGAGATCGGGCGGCATGTGGGACCGGGTATTTTCAAGCGTGAAACGCGCTTTCTGAACAAGCGGCATCTGCTCAAGGCGCATGCCTTTTATGAGCGGCACGGCGGCAAGGCCATTATCCTGGCCCGCTTCATCCCCATCGTGCGCACCTGCGCGCCCTTCGTGGCGGGCGTGGCGCTCATGAATCCCGCGCGCTTCTTCCTCTTCAACGTGATCGGAGCCGTCCTCTGGGTGCTGGGGCTGGTGTCCGCCGGATACTTTCTCGGCAATATCCCCGTGGTGAAGGAGAATTTCAGCCTCGTGGTGTACGGGATCATCATTGTCTCCGTGGCTCCGGTGGCGGTGGAATTTGTGCGCATGAAGACGGGGAGGAAGGGATGAACCCCGCGCCCGTTCCGCCCCGCGCCGTGTTTCTTGACCGCGATGGAACCATTATCGAGGATCGCCATTATCTGGCCGACCCCGCGGGCGTGGCCCTGCTGCCCGGCGCGGGCGAAGCGCTCGGCCGTCTGTGCGCCGCCGGATGCGGGCTGTTTGTGGTGACCAATCAGTCCGGCATCGGGCGGGGGTACTTCAGGGAGGAAGATTTTCTGGCCTGTCAGAACAGGCTGGAGGAGCTGCTGCGTCCTTTCGGCGCGGCCATTGCCGCCGTCAGGCATTGCCCGCACGAGCCTTCCGCGGGCTGCGCCTGCCGCAAGCCGGGGACAGGCATGTGGGAGAGCCTGCGCGCCGCGCATGGCCTGAACCCCGCGGAATGCGTCATGGCCGGGGACAAGACGGAAGATCTGCTGTTCGGCCTCAATGCGGGCTTTGCGGCCTCCTGTCTGGTGCTGACCGGCAAGGGGGAAAGCCGGGCGCGGGAACTGGGCTGGGTGCTGCCGGAAGGCAGGGATGCGGCGGAATGCCGCCTGCCTGAGCGCCTGCCGGGCATGACCGCCCCCGGCCCGGAAAGGACGCGCCTTTTTCTGCTCCGGAATCTGGACGCTCTGGTGCGGCTGCTGACGGGCGGGGCGGAATGCGATGCTTCAAGAGGTTGTTCACCCTCCTCACCCCGGTAAGGCCGGGCTTGCCATGGAACGGCAACCGAACCGGGGGAGAAGGTGAACAGCCGTGGGAATGACAAATTGACGGCACGAGGTCGGGAGGAAATGGTCAGGCGGATGGCGCACAGCCCAGCCTCCATCGGAGCTGGACGCCGCAGATGAATTGCGGCGACACCGGAGGAGAGGGGCGTGCGGAGATGAGTCTCGCTCCGCTCGACTCCGGGAGCATTTTCGTTTTGAAATTGCCCTATTTCCCCGCAAGTTCAAGCTGGCGGGCGTAATGATGCACGCCGTTGGCGATGCCTTCCGCCAGCGCGTCCCTGTATTTGGACTGTTTCAGGCGTCTGGCCTCCGCGCTGTTGGTGCAGTAGCCTATTTCCACCAGCACGCCGGGCATGGAGGAGCCGATAAGCACATGGAAGGGCGCGCCCTTGGTGCCGTTGTTGTTGACCTGATGCCCGCGTTTCCTGATCAGGGAAACGGCATTTTTCTGCACCTCGGCGGCGAGCCTGCGTGATTCCTGAATACGCGCGCTGAGCAGCAGATCGGCCAGGATGCTTTCCATTTCCCCCAGGCGGTGATTCATGCCCGCGTTTTCCACCGCCGCAAGGCGGATGCTTTCCTTTGTGCCCGCCAGATCCAGATAGTAGGTCTCAAAGCCCGAGATGCCGGGTTTCGTGCTGGCGTTGACATGGATGGAAATGAAGAGATCTCCCTTTTTTCTTACCGCGATGTTCGAGCGTTCGCTCAGGGATATCCAGTTGTCCTTGCTGCGGGTGAACACGACATTGTAACCGGCGGCGCGCAGTACCGAACCGAGCCGTTTGGCGACATCCAGCGTCAGTTCCCGTTCCACGATATTGTTGTGCGAAGTGCCGGGGTCCTTGCCGCCGTGCCCGGGGTCGATGACGATGGTCTTGACGCGCAGCCCGAGCTGTTCGGCCACGTTCTGCGGAGCCGTCACCCGCGGGGCGGAGGCGGTGCGGGTTTTTCCGGCGGAGGAGGAAGAGGAGGATTCCGCCACGGAAATGCCGCCCGTGAGCGCCCTGGAGGACGCGGTGGCTTCCACGACGATGCGGAACGGGGATTTTTCCGTCCTGACCGTATAACGCCGCAGCGCGGAGAAGTCGAACACCATCCGGGTGTGCCTGCTTGTGGCGCTGTATTCCACGGAATAGCGGCTGAATATGCCCATTTCCTTGTAGCGCGCGCCGGATTTGACGGCCCTGGCCGGAGCCGCGCCTTCAAGATCAAGGGTCAACTGCGGCTTTCTGCCCTTTCCGCCGGGGTCGTGCCGCATTTTCCAACTGTTGGGCTCATCAAGGGAGATGGTAATGCGGATCACGTCGCCGCGTTTCTGCGGGCTGACGCGGGAGATCGAGGACAGCGGATCGGGATTTGCCACTCCGGCGGGGAGAGAGACGGGGCCGAGGGACGCCACTGCGGTGCCCTTGGGCGCGCCGCCCTTTTTTGCGGAACTTTTGCTCAGGCTGGAGAGCAGATCGTCGGCGTCGCCGCCCGAGGATTTGCCGCCGGAGGCGGGAACGGCCACCGGCGCAAGGGAGGCCACGGCGGTGGCTTCGGGCTTGCCGTCCATTTTGGCAAGGTAGGCCGCGGCGGGGGCGGCATGATCGCTCCTGGCGTATTTTTTGCGCAGGGTGGTGAGCAGGGCGCGGGCTTCGCCGGGGTCACGCATGAGTTCGTTGCGGATGACCGCGGCCCGATACAGGGCGTCGTCGGCAAGCACGCTGGAAGAGTGCTTGCCTGCCAGAGATTCGAAGCGGGATGCGGCCTCCTGCGCGTCCTTGCGGTTGAAGGAGCGCCGGGCCATTTCCTCCAGCGCCTCGGCGGATCGGAACAGGGCGGCGGGGCGGTTGTTCCAGGAGGGATTCTCGTCATAGAGTTCCTGAAAGTCATCCGCCAGCTTGAGCCATGAATGGCGGTATTTGGCCCGTCTGGGGTCATCCCGCAGACGATCCAGATCCACCTTGGCCTGTCCGTAGCCCGCGGGCTCCCCGGCGGCAAGGGCGGAAAGAGGAAAGACCGGCATGCGGACAAGGCAGGCAAGAACGAGCAGGGCAAGGATAGACAGGACTTTTTTCATGAAAGACTCCCGCTGAAGAGCTCTTTCGGGGATATGTGTCCGGGGGGCTGCCGCAAGAAGCATGGAAAATGTTCATCGCGCCCGCCCGGAGAGTTTTTCTTATGCAGAAACAGGGGAAAGACTCCCGACCGGTCCCCCCCGCTTTGCGGAGTTTGCGCCGTCCAGGCCGCGAAGGGAGGGACAATCCGTACGACCCCTGTCCGTCGGTTGCGGAGTCAGTCGGCGGACAGGGGACGACTGTAGATTGAAACATATCAAACTCTGAAAAACGGGCAAGTAGAATTCTTTTTTGTCTAGACTATGTCAAAACAGTTTCAAAATACTTGTTCCATATTCTGTAAACACCGGAGATACGCCGCACACAGCTTTGATCCGGCATGGATGGCAGTCTCTCCACACGGGGAAAGGCGTCACGTGTCCACGGCTTGCCTGCGCCTTCGCGCGGCTGCGTCATCTCCGCAGCCGCTACCCGCAGCCGCGTTCTCTCCGGTAACGGGCACGGCCCCTGCGGGCCGCCGCCCGGTCGGCCTCATGGCCCGCTGCTCCGCAGGTCGGAGCATTTCGCTCATGAAATGCTCCATGGAGCCGGGCGGGGCGCGACTGAAGCCGCGGCATCGGAGCGGCCGCAGTTCTCTTGCGGCGTCAGGCTCCGATGGAGGCGTGAAACCTGCGGGCCGGAACACAGGGGCCGGCCGGTACATATTCTCAAATGCAGAACGCTCCAGGGGAAGGCCGCCTCGCGGATTCGGCGGTTTCATCAAAAATTCCTTTGTGGTTTGAAACCTCCCCCTTCAGGGGGAAAAAGTGGTTGACAAGACGGCGAAGCCGATGAAATCCTTTTTCGTAACCCCTCCCTTCAGGGAGGGGCAATCCGCACGACCCCTATCCGTCGGCTGCGGAGTCAGTCGGCGGATGGGGCGACTGTGGATTGAAACATGCAGTCCTGCGGGCGGTATCGCCGGATGTCCGGAACAGCCGGGGCCGCGCGTCCCATGAACAGGGCGCGGCACGAGGCGCCTGCGGATTGGGCGGCCTGCCGCATTCAATCCGCGGGCTTCAGCAGCAGGCAATTCAGCGCGACAGGACGGGGTGTTCCGGGGGAGCGGAGAGGGCCGCAGCCCCTGACAGGCCCCTTTCCCCCGCCGGGAGGGCGGAAGGAAAGGCGGGGCATTCCATCCGAACGTGCAATGCCCGGATCCCGGCGCCGTCACCGATCATCCGGGGAAAAAGGGGGAGAGCATTTTCAAGGCGGAGGGTTCCGTCACAGAACCGTGTCGACGGCGTTGCGCGGGGCGTGTGGCTTTGCTCCGACATGGGCGCCGACCTTCGTTGCCGCAGGGCAGTCCGTGTTCCGCACGGGCGAAAGGCGTCCTGCATCCACGGCAGGCCTGCCTGCGCCTTCGCGCGGCTCCGCCTCCCAAAGCCTCCGCTGACACGTCAGCGGGCCAGAGCCGCTTCAATGACGGGGCGCATGCTTTCCACGCAGCGTTCGCCCGCCCGGATGGCTTCTTCCGCCTTGTAGAACTCCATCAGCGAGAAAGAGCCTACGCGCGGGACAAGCAGGACATCCGGCGGATCTCCGGCCATGCGGCTGCGGGTGATCCTTTCCTGCATGATGTCCACCGCGCCGAACACGGTATCCAGTGTGCCGGGGCGTTCCGGCATCCCGTTTTCCCCGTCTTCCTGACCCGTTCGGGAATATCGCCTCACAGCGGCGGCCACCCGGCCGATGACACCGGGATCATGTTCCGGCTCACGCTGTTCGGGACTGATATGCCTGCCCACGATATCGCCGTTGAGATTGACGGCGATGACCATATCCGCCCCCAGCGCCCGGCAGACGGAAACCGGCACGGGGTTGACCAGACCGCCGTCCACCAGCCAGCGCCTTTTGTGCCACACCGGCGGAAAAAGGCCGGGCAGGGCAATGGAGGCCCATACCGCCTGAAGAACGTCTCCCTTCTTCAGCCAGAGTTCCCGTCCTGTGGCCAGCTCCGTGGCGACTGCGGCGTAGCGCAGCGGCAGGTCCTCAATCTGCACGCCGGAGGGGACAACGGCATTTTCAAACAGTTCCTGAAGCTTGTCGCGCCTGACCAGCGTGCTGAGCGATGTGCTGATGTTGAAATAGCCCATCATGCCCAGCCGGGTGAGGGAAAGCACGGAGCCTTTCAGACGGTCGAGATTGCCCGCCGCGCAGGATGCCCCCACCAGCGCGCCGATGGAAGTGCCGCAGATGACGGAGGGCATGATTCCCATGCCTTCCAGCGCCTCGATGATGCCTATGTGTGCCCAGCCGCGCGCGGCGCCGCCGCCGAGCGCCAGTCCTATGTTCATCGGAAATTCCTTGTATTCAGGGCGGGGAAAAGGGGGGAAAGGGGAGCGGCCGGATATGCGAAACGCGCCGCCCGGCAGCCGGGAGAGATGCTGCGGCAATACGGGGAAGGACAGGGGGAGCGCGTCATTCCGGGAACAGCCCGCGGACATGGACAGCGGGGCGGTCGACGGTTTCGGACGTGAAGCCTGCGGGGCGGCGGAGATGTGTTCAGGCGTGAAACGCTTCGGGGAAAAACGGACTCTGCCGCCGGAAGCCGTGTTGTTCAGCGCGTCAGCATGGCCTTTTCCATGCCGAGCATACCCGCTGCGATCCGGCGGGAATCGATCCGGTATGTGCCGTCCGCGATGCGTCCCCTGAGGGCGTCGATTTTATCCTGACGCACATCCGGTGCATTCATGGCGGCACGATATGCCTCGGTGCGCAGCATGGCTTCATCGGAGACGGAAACGGTGTCCATCCGGGAGGCGTCCGCATTCTGGGCCTGAGCGGAGTGAGACGCGGCGGCGCGGGCGGGCGTCTGGCCGATGCGGAAACGGCTGTACAGTTCCATCCGGCCGGTTGCAGTCTTGTCGATTTCCATGGCGCCTCCAGACAAAGGCTTTTAAAGCATTGTGGCGTCCACCTTTGCCAGAGTGATTTCCCACAATGCCGCGAGGATATGTTTGCGTTCCTCGCTTGTTAACTCACGCGATCCGTCCGGTTCTTCCCGGAAGATGCGCACATCCACCTCGCCGGGCGGATATCGGAAGCTGTATTCGCCATGCAGCGTGCGGTTCAGCTCCTGCCGCACCTCCCGCACCACGGGATTGTCGCTGCCGGTGAAAAGCAGGTTGTCCAGAAGTTCTCTGGCCACATGCTCAACCATGATCCGGCGTTTCGTTTCCGTGGGCACGGCGGCGGGCATGCGTTCCCGCAGTTCCGCTTTCAGGCGGGCCAGACGTCTGGCCGTAACCAGTTGTCTGTCATACTGGAGCAACATATTGCGGAAGTAAAACGACGGAATACTCACAATTATGTTCTCCCCGGAATTTTTCATCGGCAGCTTTTTCTGTTTCTTTAGAAGGTATGGGGATTTTTTTCAACAGATATTCAGCATGCCGGGAGGGCCGCGGCCTCCTGAACGGGCGGGGAACTTCGCGCGGCGGAAGACTTTGCGCCGCTGCCCCGGATGTTGTGTCCCTTGCGGCGCACTGTACACAGGTATCCGTTACGCGGTCACTCCATGCGCTGACACGGCGCATACTCCCGAAAGGGTAAAGGAGTTGGCCGCCATGAAACGCTTCATCGTCCTGGCGCCGCTGACGTTCCTTTGCCCGGCTCTCCGGGCGTTCTCCCGGATGTGGGTAAAACAGAGGCCCCGTCCGGCGGCAACCTGGTATGCCCCCATCAGGATAGACAACATGAAAAAGCCCCTTTGGGTTCAGCGCTGCACCTGATGAGGGGGGGACCATGTCGCCCGCGCCGCCGAACGCCTCTTGGGATAAAGATGCCGTTTTGACATGCCGGGCGCGGTCGTGCATGTTGAAAACAAGCCGCCGGGGTACCCTCCAGACGCTATGTGGCCCCCTTGTCCTAGGCAAGGGCATGCCGTAGGTCCCGTTTCGGACGTTTACGAGGGGGGCGGCGGCTCCTTACTCCTCTTTCCGTGCCGTTTCGTTCCGCTCCTCTCCTTTCTCCGGCAGGCCGAGAAGGATTTCCGGCTGTGCGCCGGGCAGGGCGCGCCACATGGTGCGGCCCATCATCTGTTTGCCGGATTTGCTCTGCGTCGTGCTTGCTTTTTGTGATGAAGTGCCTTATCTATGTATCGTTATCGCCGCGTGGGGTGGAGGCGCTCTCTGTAGCCCCCCCCGGCGGAGTCAGAACGAGACGCCTCGTTGCCTGACCCTGTTATCTGAGACTCAGCATAATTTCGTCCTTTTGCACCGATACGGGCGATTTTCGTTTTAAGTTCTCCATCGCGTACCACGAGCATATCCCAGATATCTTTCTGAGTA